>NZ_JADPKS010000120.1 GCF_023074175.1 Bradyrhizobium sp. 139 | reverse complement strand
AGGCAAATCACTCATTGGCCCGAGTCTGCCATGCTTCGCGCCCCGATGCAGCGAAGACTTTATGTCCTACGCAAGTGCTTTCGGCTGCGGGATTCGAGGCGCGTGCATCCGCGTCCAATCCATGCCGGCCAGAAGCGCGGACAGCTGCGCGGCGTTCATCCGCATCACGCCGGCCACGATGGGAGGCCATTTGAAGCCGCTGCCCTCAAGCCGCTTCCAATACATCACAAGGCCGCTGCCATCCCAGACGACAATCTTCACCCGATCGGCGCGCTTCGCACGGAACACCACCGCCACGCCCTTCATCGGGTCATGGCCCAGCGTCTCCTTCGCCAACAGCGCCAAGCCCTCCGCACCTTTTCTGAAGTCCACAGGTTGCGTCGCCACGTAAATCATGAGGTTCGCGGGCGGCGTCAGCATGAACGTGTCCGTCGAAGCGCCAAGAACACATCACTCAACACAGCAAGGCCAGGCGTCCCTCGCACCTCAACGCGTGCCCCCTGGAGTTCAACCGTTACAACGGCTGCTTCCGGCGACCCGGTGGGCTCTGCGGCCGCCGGTAGCGCCGATTCCGATACCACCGGCACGAACGACAGCGTGTCCGCCGAAGCCGGCGCAGCACCAACTGGCCCAAACGCGCCCGGCGCCGCCAGTCGTGCACCTGCTGGGGCCGGCACCCATGGCGACGCGCGACATCTGTGACAATCGCCCCCGGCTCAAGGCTTTCCGCGGCAATCTGTGCCTTCAAATCGTCCGGCCAGCGCTTCCGACCTGCGCCTGCGTACACTTCGATACGCGGTGACAACGGTCGTCTTATGTCGTCCGAATGGTCGTCCATTATGAGCACCCTTGCAGAAGATGACTCTTCTAGCGTGCTCTCAGGATTGAGTACAACAATTCTCAAGGGCCTCAACGCCACGCTTACGGTCAACTAAGGCTTCAGCGGCTTTTGATTCACCATGTTGGCTGGCGGGAGGGCAGTATGGAGTGGCAAGCCTACGCTCTGGATCTTCGCAATTATGTTGTGGCGAAAATTGAGGGAGGAATATCTCGCAACCAAGCGGCCAAGCGGTTTAGGAATAGCAGTCGGGAGTTGTCATCTGCTGGATGCAGCGGATCAGGAACGATAATTTCACATTGCGGGGTGCGCTGCCGAAATTGCCGGCTGCGGCCCTGAGGGGGCGATGACCTCTCAGTGTGGGACTTCGTGTGCACCGAGAAGTTGGCGGCAACGATCCCGAGCGTGATGTTTGACGCACAAAAACATCGCATTTGTCCCCAGTATGCGCAGAGTTTCGGCTGTGCGATGCCGACATTCGAGGGATGCGGCTTTGAATCACGCTATGCTAAGTGTTGGATCATAGTCGGAGGTAAAGTGGCGTGAACTTTGAGATCGCACAGCAAACCGCTTCTGTCGTGTTTTCCGATTCTTATCTGGAAGCTAGGGAAAAATTCGTGGCCGCGGTGCCCACGTCGAGATCGTACCCGTGCAGCTCAAAGGGGCCATCCGGTGAGGCTCTGTTCACAGACGTGGCGTACTTTGGCAGTCCACATGCCAAGAAGCTCCTGGTCCTGGTTTCTGCTACGCATGGTCCAGAGGGGTACCACGGTTCCGCCTCGCAACTACTGTTTTTGCGAACAAGACGTCACGAGGAGCTTCCGCCCTCGACAGCCGTGCTCTTCATCCACGCACTCAACTGCTACGGGTTTGCCTGGGATCGGCGGTCGACTGCAGAGGGGTGCGACCTCAATCGGAATTTTATCGATTTTTCCAACCCGGCTCCCCCAAATCCCGGTTATGAGGAGTTGGATGAGCATCTAGTTCCTGCAGACGTGACAGAGGAGGGGATACATCGCGCAGAAGCTGCGATTGCGGAATATCGCAAGCTACACGGCGAGGAGGCTTACCGATCAGCGTCATATCGTGGTCAGTACACTCGGCCGGGTGGCCTGTTTTACGGCGGCGCCGAGCCGACGGAAGCCAGGCGAACCCTCGAGCAAATAGTGGCCGACTTTGACGTGGCGGCCCGCGACAACGTCATCATCATCGATTACCACACTGGGCTCGGTCCTTACGGCTATGGCGAAATCCAATGCGAGCAGCCGTCCGGGCTAAAGGGGTACGAGCGAGCTGCAAAAATCTTTGGGCCCTCCGTGACGTTCCCGGATCTTGGCACCTCCTCGTCGATCAACTTGCCCGGTACGCAAGACGAATACTGGCAGCGCATCTTGGGAGATCGGCACACTTACATCGCGCTCGAATATGGGACTTACCTCTGGTCGATAGCAGTACTGCGGGATGAGCACTGGCTTTTTAAGTATAGGCCGGACGCGGTTGATTCCGAACTGGGACGAAAAATTCGGAACGCCACCAAACGCCATTTCTACCCACAAAAACCAGATTGGAACGAGATGGTTCTATGGAGAGCGCACTTAGTGCATCGACAAGCACTAGAGAGGTTTAGATCTGGGGACTAGCCGGTTCCGAAAACCCTGTCCGCTGACGTCGCACTTTAAGGTAGAGGCACTTCAGGAGCGGCGAGAGCCCATTCGTCGCCGAAGACAATCTTAACTTTGTTAAGTCTTGCTCCGTAGGAGCGCCACGCGCGGGCGTCAGGAGGATAGCCCTCTGATCGTCCAACTGGAGCGTTGCTGTGCGGACAGAGCGCCAAGTCTCCAGGAGCAACGATATGGACAAGGCAATCAGTTACTGCCTTCGCCGCTGGCATGCATCTAGCCGCCTCCTTGATGACGGACGGCTTTGCATCTCGAACAACGCTGCCGAGTGTCAGCTACCGGCTGTCGCAGTGGGGCGAACAAATCGCCCCCTCGCCGGGCCGGTTAAGGCGGTAGGCGTGTGTGGCCAATCTTGATGACGTCGACCTATAGGGTCTCCCTCCGGCGTGGGCCGCCTTGTCGGGTTAGGGAGAGTGCTGTGTAACAGTCCTTATGGACAGCAATAAGTTCAGTACTCAGGTTGAACGTCTCGGCGTTGTAGAAACCGGTCGGCGGCGGCGCTGGGCGGATGACGAGAAGCTCAAGATCGTTGCGGAGAGCATGGAGACGCCACAAGCGATCTCGTCGACCGCGCGGCGGTACGGCATCTCGCGCTCGCTGTTGCTGAATTGGCGACGATCGTTCTGCACAGAGCCGGATGGCACTGAGGGGCAGAAATCCGGCTTCGCGCGGGCGATGGTCGTGGCGGATCCGGCGCCGTCGGTTCCCGCCGCACCGGCGAGCGGCCGCATGGAGATAGAAATCGGGAAGGATCGTCGCGTCATCGTCGACGCCGGCGTCGATGTGGCCGCGCTGGCGCGGGTGCTCGCGATTCTAGCGCGACGATGATTCCGATTCCGAATGGCGTCAGGGTCTGGATCGCGACCGGGCACACGGACATGCGCCGGGGCATGCAAGGCCTGGCTCTGACGGTTCAGGAGCAGTTGAAGCGCGATCCCCATGCCGGCGATCTCTATATCTTCCGGGGCCGTCGCGGCGACCTGGCCAAGATTTTGTGGCATGACGGCATCGGGTTGTCGCTTTACGCCAAGCGTCTGGACCGCGGCAAGTTCATCTGGCCCTCGGCGTCGGACGGTGCGGTGTCGATCTCGGCGGCCCAGATGGCCTATATGCTGGAAGGGATCGACTGGCGAAATCCACAAACGACGTGGCGTCCGAACAGCGCGGGCTGAGCCAGCAAAAATATGGGACGTCGTGCATTTTATGACGCCTCAAATCGCTGCATTTATGATTCTATCGTTGTTATGGATGCTTCGCCCGAGGCCGCTCCCGATGACGTCGCTGCCCTGCAAGAGGCGTTGGCGGTCGCTCGCGCGAAAGCATCCGAAGATGCAGCCCTGATTGCCGAGCAGAAACTGCGGATCGCCAGGCTGGAGCGTCAGATCTATGGGCAGCGATCGGAACGTTCTTCTCGTCTGATCGATCAATTGGCGCTCACATTCGAAGAGCTCCAGGCCAGTGCCACGGAAGATGAACTTGCGGCAGAGAAGGCGGTCGCCAAGGTAACCTCTGTACGCGGATTTACGCGCCAGCGACCCGAGCGCAATACATTCCCTGACCATCTTCCCCGCGAGCGCGTGGTGATAGATCCGCCGACGGCGTGTGCGTGCTGTGGCGGCAATCGTCTGCGCAAACTTGGCGAGGACGTGACGTGTACGCTGGAATCGATACCCCGTCAGTGGAAGGTGATCGAGACTGTGCGGGAGAAGTTTACCTGCCGGGACTGCGAGAAGATCAGCCAGGCGCCGGCGCCATTCCATGTCATTGCGCGGGGATGGGCTGGTCCCAGCCTGCTAGCCATGATCATGTTCGAGAAGTTCGGTCAGCATCAGCCTCTGAACCGTCAGGCGGATCGCTACGCCCTGGAAGGTGTGCCGATCGCCCTGTCGACCATGGCCGACGCAGTGGGTTCAGTTTGCGCGACGCTTGATCCCATCCGCCGCCTTGTGGAGGCCCATGTCATGGCGGCCGAGCGCCTTCATGGGGATGATTGACTGTGCCGGTCCTGGCCAAGGGCAAGACCGACACGGGGCGTTGCTGGATCTATGTTCGGGACGACCGGCCTTTTGGCGGAACGGGACCGCCGGCGGCGATGTTCTATTACTCGCGCGACCGCAAGGGCGAACATCCGAAGATGCATCTGGCCGGATATGCCGGCATCCTGCAGGCGGACGCCTATGACGGCTATCACCAGCTCTACCTTGCCGGGCGAAATCCCGGCCCGATCCGGGAGGCGGCGTGCTGGGTGCACGCAAGGCGTCCGTTCTTTGCCATGGCTGATATCGAGGAGAACGCTCGACGCAAGGCCCAGGGCAAGAAGGAGATCCCGCTCTCGCCCATCGCGATCGAAGTCGTGCGCCGGATCGACGCGCTGTTCGAGATCGAGCGGCCCATCAACGGCAAGAGCGCGGAAGAACGCCTGGCCGTGCGGCAGACGCTAAGCCGGCCACTGGTCGACGATCTTCATGTCTATATTTGGGAGCAAGCCGCCAGGCTCTCCCGTGGGCATGACCTGGTCAAAGCGTTCAATTACATTCTGAAGCGCTGGGCGAGCTTCACTCTGTTCCTTCAGGATGGGCGCGTATGCCTGTCCAACAATGCAGCCGAGCGAGGGCTGCGGGGAATCGCCCTGGGCAGAAAGTCGTGGCTGTTTTGCGGGTCTGATCGCGGCGGACAGCGCGCCGCTTCCATGTACAGCCTGATCGTCACCGCCAAGATGAACGGCGTCGATCCGCAGGCCTGGCTGAGCGATGTCCTCTCCCGCATCGCCGCCCATCCAGCCCACCGGCTGGACGAACTGCTGCCCTGGAATTGGACGCGCGAAGTATCATCCGTCTCCGCTCAGGCGGCCTGATCGTGCACGTCAACAAGGTCCATCACGTCACCACCATCCGTCGCGTCGCCCAGGACCTCGGCGAAAGCGAAGACTGGCTGGCGGAAGTCGCCAATGAAATGGAAATCGAGGATGGTGTAATCTGGGTCTACGGGGTCGGAGAAGGCGGCGTCATGGCGTTCACCGACTTCGGCATCGAGAACCTCGTCGAGCTGATCAAAATGCACAAAGACGATCCCACCCTGCTCAAGCGTTGGTATCGGCAAGAATGACCAACCTGGCGGCCCACGCCGGATGCTTACCCTATAGGCATGGCTTGCCGACTTGCTGCGCGCGTACTGGATGAACCTCCGATGGCCGGTTAGACTCACCCCGTCCGCTAAAGCTGCCTTGATCCTTGCTCAGGCCCGCCCATCACGCACTTCACTTTGGCTAGCTCCTCAGCTCCGATCAGCGATTGGCCGTACACCACCTCGCTCGCAGCGCGATCAGGTTCATCTTCCTTCCACCGCACCGAACCGAACGGGCGCTCTAGCATACGGCGGACGCGCACGGGTTCTGGACCAGCGTGAAAAGCCGCCGCCTGTTGATCCAGGGCCCGCTCGGACTGTGTCGAGCGGTTGCGCTGCCGCAGATAATCCAGCCACGTCGGACAGCGATAGCGTTCAATCCAAAGTTCAGGGTCGGAGATATCGCGGGCAACGGACCAGCCATAAGCGCCACTGCGCTGTCGGTACAACTGCACATCCTGCATTACATTGTGAAAGGCGCGCGCACTTTCCTGTGCTACACGATACTCAATTTCGACGACTAGTTCTGCTGAGCGGAATAGAAGGACTCATTTTCAGCTCATGCGGTTAGCGGTTTGCCAGCGTAAGTCCATCGGAAGGGCTTGGCCATCGTTCTGTTGAAGCAGGCGATGAACTGCTCGATCTTAGTTCGCAACTCGCTCTTTGAGGCAAAACTGCTGCGGCGAAGCAGTTTGCGCGCGAGGATGGAGAACCAGATTTCGATCTGGTTGAGCCATGAGGCGTGCTTGGGGGTGAAGTGGAAGATGACGCGATGGGTCGGGTCGCGCAGGAATACTTCGCGGGTCTTCTTGGAAGCGAGCACGCCGGACTTGCCTTTGACACCCAGTCTGCGCTTGAGGCCGCAATGGCGCGCGACCAGACGAACCACGGACGCGGAGAGGTGGATATCGAGATTGTCGCAGACGATATCCCACCGCGTGTCGGGGTCGGCACTGTTCAGCAGGGCTTTGAAGAAGCGCGCGAAGTCCTTCTCGCTGCGGGTATCGCCGATGACACCTTCGACCTCGCCGGTGGTGACGTCGAAGGCGGCGATCAGGGCCTGGGTCCCGTGACGGCGGTATTCGAACTCATGCCGCTCGACCTTGCCCGGCACCATCGGGAGCTATGCGGGATTTTGGGTGACGAGGTGATCAGGCGGCGTGGTTTGCCGGCATGTGGATGACCTCGATGCCGTCGTTGAATCTGACACCTGCGA
>NZ_JADPKS010000044.1 GCF_023074175.1 Bradyrhizobium sp. 139 | reverse complement strand
ATGGCGTATCGCTCTCCTTGAGAGGTTCTGGCAGGCTCGACACCCGCCTCGATACGCCGCCTATCTCATTCCGTCATCACCCACTTTCCTGCATAGCTCCCTCGCAGCTTGACCTTGGCCAAAGCCAGCGAGACTCTTGATCTAGCCGAAGACTCGTTCGATGCGCTTGCGGCAACGTCGGCCGACGTACTAGCCGCTGTGACGTGGTACGCGCGTCGATCGCCGTCTTGCGCCGCGTGCCAGTCTCACTTCATATGTCAATCAATCGCGATATGCGGAGTAACCGATCTATCCCTCAGGGCGTGTACGAACGGCGTGATATCATAGGCTTTATCCGCCCTTAAGTGATCCGCTCCGTCCGCTCCTGTCGATCATGGCAAGCGCATTCTCCTGTTCGGCGATGCCCGTCGCTTGGCTCACCCTTTCCAAAACCACTAAACCATTGCGGTTCTCCATCAGCGCATGGTCCATACAGCTCAGCTCAGCTTAGCCCGGCCGTCACCTTTGTTGTAGAGCCGCGCCTCGGGATCGTCGTGCTCGCATGGGTCTCGTTGGGTCGCTTCTCTTGTGGAAGTTACGCGCGGGATTGCATCCTGGAACGTCCTCGTTTTTTTCGCTGCCAATCTTTCGGAAGCTCTTGATCGAAGCCCGGGCTTCAATCAGGATACCATCTACCGAGAGGTGATCGCTCGATAACAGACGCTTGACGTTTGCTTGCGCCGAAAGCGCGTTCAAGAACTTGGCCACAATCTCCGCCGTCAAGCAGCCGGTCGTGGTTCTTCGAGAAGGTCGAATGGCCCCAAGCCGCATCAACCACCCGAAGCCCAACGAACCAACGGAATAGAAGATCGACTCCATCCGTTCGATCAGATGGCGTCCGAGCGAAGTCGTAAAGCGCTTGGAGGAACGTCGCCCGAAGCAACTTCTCCGGTGCGATCGACGGACGAGCGAACCTCGTACTAGTGCTTGCCTAACTCCCTAGATAGGTCGCCGAGCGCCGCATTGTGGCCGACGCGAACCAAAGCCTCCAGGTCCACATAACTTAAAAGCGAGAAGGACGGCCTGTTGCTCCTGCCCCCAACTTAAATCCTGATCTTAGAGAACCACGATACTAAACGCTGCGCTACTGACCTCTTCAACAGCCTGCTAGAGGACAACAACGTCAATCACAGCCTGCTGCTGCCCCATCGCGATGATCCGGGCCGTCCACTGCACGGGCCGCCGCGAAGTGGTCGCGAAACGGAGGCCTTTCTGCGTAACGCCTGCCTCGATATCCCAGCGGCTGCCGAGGCCTTACGCCAATATTGGATACCGATCCCCTACGCACGCGCCCGCTGATCATCGCGGACGTGGGAGCTCGTACCGGCTACTTCCAACTCCCGGCTATCGCGCATCGCCGGATCCGCTCCGGTCATCCCCTAGATCGGCCTTAGCGGTTTTTCCTGGAAGCTATTAGCTGGGACTATCGCTGTGGTGCAGCAGTTTCCAAAACGTCTCAAGCACCAGGTTGGGTGGACCGGTGCGCAAGGTGATGGACCTATATTCCACGGTTTCGGTATAATACTCGGGTAGTATAGCCTTCATGACCGTGCCGGCGTCTATCCAATGACGAGCATATCGGGCCGGCAGGTAGCCGAGATAACAACCGGTGAGGATCAGGAAAACTGTAGCCTCGCGGTTAGCCGCAGTAGCGGTGAACCGAAGCGGCTCCGATACCGGCACCGGAAAGTTGGAGGGAACAACCGCATCGGCCGCAGCAACCACTTCTTTGGTTAGGCTGGCCTCTGGAACCGAATAAAAAGGATGATTCTCCGCACAGTAGAGGCAATAGTCGACGTTATCTAGGAACTTCTCGACAAGACCGGGAATACACGCCGAGCCGGCGTTATACCAATATGCAACTGACCATCCAGTACCCCTCGTTCGATCTCATTGGATGGTATCATACGAACATTCACGCGCACGTCCGGCCCCTGTTCCTTGAGACGGCGCAGCGCTCTAGTGACACCCCCGCGTCTTGAAGCCATGAAGTTGTCGGTAATGCCGATATTCAATTCGCCGCGCAAGTGGACGTGGACGGTGATCTCGGTGCGAAACTTTTCTGCGGCGGACAGAAAACGACGGACTGCGTCGTAAACTGCGCTTCCCTCGTCGGTGAGGAGGAACCCCGCTCGGCCGCGTCGGCACAAGCGCAGGCCCAGTCGTTTCGAGGTCGGCCATATGCTGGCTAATAGCCGCGCGCGAGATATTCAACTCGACCTCGGCCGGGTAAAGCCGCCGCATTCAACGATGGTGCGGAACACATGCAGGAGCCGCAGATCTGCCTCGTTCAACGGTGGCCGCGCGCGCTTCTGCATGGACATAGTTCAGCAAATCCCCAACTTTGCGTAGCTAAGTTTGAATTTATCATACGTAGTCCCGCCTCTACATTCAATCACAGTAGCCGGACTGAAGCGAGGCAGATCGTGGATTGTGCCTTCCGGTCATGACTACAGGAATGACTCTAAACCGAACCCCAGGAGAATCGGTACGATGAAGGTCCTTTGCTTGTGGCATGCGACAGAAGGCGAGATCAATTCCATACAAAAGGCGTTGCCGCATGGCACCGAAGTTGTGGCGCCAAACGGCGAGTATTATTCTCGGTTTGAGAGCACCTACTCAGATTTAGAGCGCCACGCCGCCGATGCCGATGCGTTCATCGGCTGGACTATACCAAGGGGCATTCCGGAAATTGCAGAGAAGCTCAAGATGTTGAGCTGGCTGCACAGTGGCGTTGATGACCTTAGCGAAATCGGATTACTTTCGATGGCGAAAAAACGTGGATTCAAGGTTGCAAATATTCGCGGCGCAAATGCGATTGCCGTTGCCGAGCAGGCGACGATGTTCGTGCTTGCCCTCGCGAAGAAGACCATCTTCAAACATCAAGCAGCGACGGAGAACCACAAGCTCTTCCCTCTGTTTGCAGATGAGCATCGATCGGCCATGCTGAGCGGCCGGACAATCGGTGTCATCGGCGTTGGAAGCATCGGGGCCCACATTGCCAAGTTTGCGAAGGGCTTCGATATGCACGTTCTCGGAGTGCGCCGCAATAAGGAGCGCTCGGTGGAGTACGTGGACTCAATGCACGGAATGGACGAGCTGCATTCAGTGCTCGCGAAGTGTGACTACGTCGTTTTGGCTACGCCCAATACAGGCGAGACTTCCCAATTTTTTGGGAAGGCTGAAATCGCTGCCATGAAGCCGTCTGCCTTCCTGATCAACATCGCCCGCGGGAAATTGGTTCAAGAGAATCACCTCCATGAGGCACTTACGTCCGGTCGTTTGCGCGGCTACGCCGCAGATGTCTGGCCGAAATACGAATTTGGGAGAGCTTTTCCAGCTGGCTACGTACCGCGCCTGCAGGTTCAGAAGCTTCCGAATGTAATCGGCTCCGTTGACCAGGCTGCAAATTCGGATGGTGTTCTGGAGCGGTATATTCGGTGGGGCACTCAGAACCTGGAGGAGTTTGCCGCGGGAAAGTCGCTCACGCGCGAGATTAACCTAGACCTGGGCTACTAAATACCTGACGTTTGACGAGTGCGACGCGCGAGACGTCGGGAACTGCGTTGCCGGCGTCTCGATTATTGAAGCCCTCGTCAGCTTAACCGCCAAGCCAGCTGTCGCTTGCCATCTAATTCCGCGAGTCGCACCTCAACGATTTCAGCAAGTTGCTCGAGCACCTAATTTGAGAACGGTTTAGCTTGATAATCTGACTTGAACGTTGTCACTGTGAGAATTTGACTCTCGGTGCTTTTCCGTTGTGAGTCGGCAATTGCGAGCCATTTCCTGACGAGATTGATGAGGGGCTTTGGATGAGGTGTGCCGACGAGCAGATGCGATCGGCAGCATCTTAAAGCGCAAACTGAAGACCTCACTGGTATTGACGCATCTGCTGGCTATGACGTGCAGTCCATAAGGAACAAAGCGGGCGGTGTGCCCTTTCGCTGATTGCTTCATCCAAACATCGTGCTTAGTCACTACGCGCGATAGAGCGTATGCGGTGTACGGCTGAGGATCTCTGCACCACGTCGTGCCACCAGGTCTCCAGGACAGCGCTCGCTGCGCCAAACAGGTAATTGTTTTTCCCGAACAGAGTGACTGGCATGTGAACGGTCATGCTGGTCTCAAGGATGTCGGTTGGTCGGTTGCGCCAAGCTCCAGGCTGATGTTGCCATGTTCGCCCAAGGGGCGCCGGTTTGGTATCCAACCCGATGATTAAGGGCCTGTGGTGCCGCGGCGTCCATTTCTCCCGCCGTCACACCGGGCTTGATCGCGGCGATGGCCGGCTTCAAGGGCCTCCTCTGCCAAGGCGTGCAAAGTTTCGGCCTCAGGATGCCGGCCAAGCACCGCGCCGCGGACCAGCGCCCCGGCGTATCCTGCTTTATTCCGCCGACTTGCACCATCGCAGGCTCGATGCTCGTGATCTGGTTGCGATCAAGGCGCCAGCAGGCATTCGCGAGCCACGAACCGCGAACATGCGCGACGACATCCAATGCCCTTGCTATCTGAAGCGGGGCGCCGCTCGGGAGCGCTGCCTTCGGATGTCCGGCCGGCGCTCATGCGCTTCACTTCGTTGCCGGTATTTCGATGAACGAGTCCTTCAGCGCAGGCGTATGCACGGGGCGTCTGCGGGCGCGACTCACTTGCTCGAAGGCATAGCCTATCGAGAGGAGCTTCGCTTCGCTGAACGCTGTGCCCAGGAACGACAGGCCCACGGGAAAACCCCAACTAGTAAAGCCAGCGGGCACGCATAGCTCCGGGAAGCCCGTGAAGTTCGCAACGTAGGTGAGCGACGCCGCGAAGCCCTCGTCTGGCCACGGGTCCTTCACGAGGTGCGGCCGCTTGGGATACGTCGGGTAGACCAGCGTATCGAGCCGGTTCGCGTCGAACATTCCTTGCACGCTGGAGCGGATCAGGGGCAACCCATGGTCGCGGATGGCGACGTAGTTCGGGTCATCGAGCTTGCCGCCCTCCTGCAGGTAGCGGCGCCACGCTGCCCAGCGTAGCGGATTGGGTGCCGCGCCGTCCTCGCGCGGCGCGTTGAAGGCGAAGGCACGATCCACCAGTTCGCGGTAATTCTTCGGATAAGCGGGAGCGAGCGTCGCAAGATAAGCAGCGACGTGGTTCGGCTGTTCTTGCAGCTTGATCACCTCGTAGAACTCGTCCTTGACGTCGAGCAGCCACTGCGGATACCGCACCTCGATCACCGTCGCGCCGGCCTTGCCCATCGTGTCGAGCGCCGCCTCGACCACCCAGTCGAACTGCGGGTCCGCGCCCATTGAATTGCGCACGATGCCGACGCGCGCGCCGCCGAGCGCATCGGCGTTCAGCGTCGCGCTATAGTCGGTGGTGGCCCGGCCCACGCTCTGCTTCGTCGCGTCGTCGCGTGGGTCGACCCCCGTCATGAGCCCGAGCGAGATCGCCACGTCCTGCACGTTGCGCGCGAGCGCGCCGGTGGTGTCGAGCGACAGCGCCGAAGGTAGGATGCCCGTCCGGCCCAGCAGACCGTACGTCGTCTTCAACCCCACGACGCCGGTCATGGCCGCGGGCAGCCGCACGGAGCCGCCCGTATCGGTGCCCATGCCGAATGGCGCATAGCCCGCGGCGATGGCCACGCCCGTGCCGCCGGACGAGTCGCCGGGGTAGCGCGCGAGGTCGTGCGGGTTGAGCAGTTGCCCCGATATCGAATTGAAGGTGCCGGTGTTGAACTCGCCGAGCGTGACCTTCGCCAGCACGATGGCACCCGCAGTACGCAGCTTGCCGACCACGAAGGCATCTTCCTTCGGGATCGAGCCTTCAAGGAAGACGCTGCCTGCCGTCGTCGGCAGGTCCGCGGTATCGTGGTTGTCCTTCAGCACCACCGGGATGCCGTGCAGGCGCGACCTCGGCCCGCTCGCCTTGCGTTCTACATCGAGGGCGCGCGCGGTCTCGACGGCTGCTGGGTTGAGCGTGATCACTGCGCGCAGCTTCGGGCCCTGCCGGTCGAATGCTCCGACTCGTGCGAGGCTCAGCCGCACGAGCCTCTCCGACGTTAGCGTGCCGCCGTCGAAAGCGGAATTCAGGTCCGAGATGCTAGCGTCGTCGAATGCAATACACTTATTCGAATTCATGCGCTTTCACCCTCCGCGTGATGTTCGTTCTTCCAGGTTCCCTCTGGCGACCGCGGGCTGACGGCACGACGTTCCTATTGAGCCTCACGGCGCGCCTCCTCGAACTCGCGACAAAAGCCGGGGAGCGTGGTCGAACCTGTCGGAGTGATCCGCGTCTTGGATGGCCACTTCGACCCATGCTCCGAGACCACTTCCGCCATCTGAGCCGGACCTCGCCCATCCACGTATATCATTCCGTGTTGGACGAGCCGCTCCGAAAAAGGCGGGCGCGTAGGCGCCCGCCAATTGGTACTGTCAAGATTCGCTTGGTCGCTACGCGCGATAGAGCGTATGCGGTGTACGGCTGAGGATCTCTGCACCACGTTCTGTCACCAGGACGGTCTCACTGCAGCCAAACAGGTAATCGTCTTTCCCGAGGAGAATGACGGGCATGTGAACGGTCATGCTCGTCTCAAGGATGTCGGTTGCGCCAGGCTCCAGGCTGATGTTGCCACGTTCGCCCCAGGGCGCGCCGGTTTGGTATCCAACCCGATGATTAAGGGCCTGTGGTCGCACAGATCGCTCAATCACCTTGCGTGCAGCGGCGTCCACTTCTCCGGCCGTCACACCTGGCTTGATCGCGGCGATGGCGGCTTCAAGGGCCTCCTCTGCCAAGGCGTGCAAAGTTTCGGCCTCAGGATGCCGGCCAAGCACCGCGCCGCGGACCAGCGCCCCGGCGTATCCTTGCTTTATTCCGCCGACTTCCACCATCGCAGGCTCGTTGTTCCTGATTGGGTGGCGCGTTAGTTTCGTGTGGGGGAGCTTCGCTCTTTCACCGAACCCGATTGAGACCAGCCTGACTTCGTCGCCGCCTGCTTTTCTCACCTCACCCTGGACGGCCGCAGCCATTTCCATTTCAGTGATACCGTCCCGCAGTGACTGCTGAAACGCGCGCACCGCTACGTCCGTCATGGCCATCGCATCACGAATGGCCTTGATTTCGAGCTCATTCTTCACCGCCATCACCGATGAGACAAGACGTGAGGCATCGACCACCTTCATTTCCGGAAGGCGCTCCTGGAGCGCACTTACATCGGCCGGCGCGAGATTCCAGCAGCCGAGCTCGAAACCTACTCTCTTGCCCGCCAGTCCC
>NZ_JADPKS010000113.1 GCF_023074175.1 Bradyrhizobium sp. 139 | reverse complement strand
CTTGGCGATCGCATAGGGCTCGTTGGTCGGCTCGAGCGGGCCTGATAGCACCGAATCCTCGCGCAGCGGCTGTGGGGCCAGCTTCGGATAGATGCAGGACGAGCCCAAAAACATCAGCTTCTCGGCGCCGTTCTGATGCGCGGCCTGGATCACGTTCGCGGCGATCGCGATGTTGTCGTAGATGAACTCGGCCCGCAGCGTGTCATTGGCGACGATGCCGCCGACTTTTGCGGCGGCGAGGAAGATCACCTGTGGCCGCGTTTTCGCGAACCAATCGAACACGGCGGCCTGGTTGCAGAGATCGACCTCGCGCCGGTCGACCGTGACGAGCTGCACGTCCTCCCGCGCGAGCCGGCGCGCCAGCGCGCTGCCGACCATGCCGCGATGACCGGCGACGTAGACGCTTTTGCCCTTCAGCTCAAACGGTGCGCTTGCCATGGGCCGCCTCCCGTTTTGCTTCCGCCAGATCGCTTGCCATCATCTCCTCGACGAGCTGGGCAAACGTGCGCTTCGGCTTCCAGCCGAGCAGCTGTTGCGCCTTGCTGGCGTCGCCGACGAGGAGATCGACTTCAGTCGGACGGAAATAGGTCGAATCGATCTTCACCACCGTCTTGCCGCTCTTGGCATCGATGCCGGTCTCGTCGATACCGGCGCCGCGCCATTCGATGCGGCGGCCGACTTGCGCAAAAGACAGCTCGACCATTTCGCGCACCGAGCGCGTCTCGCCGGTCGCCAGCACGAAGTCGTCGGGCTTGTCGGCTTGGAGGATCATGTGCATGCCTTCGACATAATCCCTGGCATGGCCCCAGTCGCGCTTGGCCGAGAGATTGCCGAGATAGAGCGTATCTTCGAGCCCGACCTCGATTCGCGCGACGCCGCGCGTGATCTTGCGGGTGACGAAGGTCTCGCCGCGGATCGGGCTCTCATGGTTGAACAGGATGCCGTTACTGGCGAACATGCCGTAGGCTTCGCGGTAATTCACCGTGATCCAGTAGCCGTAGAGCTTCGCCACGCCATAAGGCGAGCGCGGATAGAACGGCGTCGTCTCCTTCTGCGGGATCTCCTGCACGAGGCCGTAGAGCTCGGAGGTCGAGGCCTGGTAGAACCGGGTCTCCTTCTCCATGCCGAGGATGCGGATCGCCTCGAGCAGCCGCAGTACGCCGATCCCATCGGCATTGGCGGTGTATTCGGGGCTCTCGAAACTGACGGCGACGTGGCTCTGGGCAGCGAGATTGTAGATCTCGGTCGGCCGGATCTGCTGCACCAGGCGGATCAGATTGGTCGAGTCCGTCATGTCGCCGTAGTGCATCAGGAACGGCACGTCCCCGAGATGCGGGTCCTGGTAGAGATGGTCGACGCGTGCGGTGTTGAACGAGGACGAGCGCCGCTTGATGCCGTGCACGACATAGCCGAGCGACAGCAGATGTTCGGCGAGATAGGCGCCGTCCTGCCCGGTCACGCCGGTGATTAGAGCGACCCGCCGTTTGCTCTCTTGGTTTGACAAATCGTTGCTCTGCGCAGCCTAATGTCGGTCCCCGATCGACGACGTCAATCGCGTCTGGCCTCTTCGAATGCGGAAGCGTCACGCTCTCGAACTGCCGAGTTCTGGACTCTGTATAGTCATTGCATCAATCGCTCAACTGTACGGAGGTAACCTTCCACATCGAAAGGGTTTTGAAGGACTATACGAAAGTTTGTAGTCCGGAAGATTTCGTTCGGCCTTCGTCAGGCGTTTCTCTATTGCGTGGGTGCGACTAATGAAATTGCGGTGCGGATGGGAGGTAAGCAGGCCCGTTTGGCCGAGAAGCGTTCCACAGTCCCTGCGTGGTCAACTCGCGCGTTGAGCCAGCGAGTTTCCCTCATTTCGTGTCCTTGCCTAAGAGTTTTCCAGTCTGCTGTTCATCCAGTGCAACCGCGAGCAAGCCAGGCAAACAAAGCATTGAAATTCGTTCTCTGTCGCGCAGTACTTATCATCATCGATCCATTCCTGGACAATCAAGTTGGTGATCTGGCAAGCAAAAGTGAAGGCGCGCATATTGACTCTGTGCTGTTTGAGTTCACAGAAAAACGCTGCATGAATGAGCCCAGTGCTATATGGGACCTCAAGGGGTTTATCGCGACGATCAGTGTGCCCTGCGCCCCCGAATGACGAATTCAGTAGCGAAAAGCATCTGGCGGTTCATTGCTCGCGAGCGGCCACGGAATCAACAACAATGGTGCGTTTAGCGCGCGGACGATATGGCTCAGAAGGTCAGTGCTCGGTTCGGCGACCATTCCGCCGGGGGTGTTTTCCGCGCTCGCAAGCATGTCTTTGGGCCGGCCGTAGTATGACTAGGCAAAGCCCGCATGTGCGTGAACAAGCCGCCTTGAGCACGTGCCGCTGCCATTGAAACTGGCGGTTTGCTGGTCCCGAGCGCCCCTTCTCTTATCGATGCCCGCGGCAAAGTCCCGGTTCTTGAGCAAGCATTCTGCGGACAGCAACCTGAGCTGACCGATCAACTGCGTTCTACCTCGACTATCACATTTGATTTGCAGCCCCTCGGCAGAAAGAAGTCGGATGAGCTGCTCGTGGAGAGGTCGGCCCGGGCCTTTAAACCACGTGCCCCCCGCTCGCAAGCGCCGAAAGCAGCGTAAGCTTTAGAGGCGCGCCCTCGAAATGGATCGCCGGCTTATCGGGTTCGAACGCGGTGTTGCCCTCAATCAAGGTGCCGAGATCAATCTTCAGTCCCTCGCGGGTCTAAACTTCCACATCATTTCTGTTCCAAGGCGCTCACATGAGCTTCTCAATACTCGTTCGTCAGGTCTTGATGGGTCTCATTGCCTGGATCGGCGTTCGGCCCTGGGGCAATCGTCAGGCCTGCACGTCGAGCAGATCCAGCTCGCGGATCTATCGGCAGCTCTCTTGCTCCCGCGATGACCGCGGCCCATGCCTAGCAATTGCGCGCGCTCGTCTCGGATTACTGTTGGTCATCTAGTTTGCTTTCCTTACGACGCTGCGTCCGTCCGACCATGGCATGACGTGCATTCGGGAATGGTGATAAGCGCACCATGACGACAGCTTTTGGCGAGGCCCCGTCACAACGGGTTCGCCGCACATATATGCGGTTCCAGGATCGCCATTCTTGAAGCCAACAATGGCCCGGCATTGGCCCTCACAGTGATCGACGAGCAAGACCCTGTTGGATCCATCGGGTCCTCTCACATGACCGCTCCCGGATACCGCATCAATCTCGCGGCGGCTGGTTGGGCACTCAGTGCCTGCAAACGTATTTCGAAGCCTCCAAGGCTGGATTGGTCCTTCTTACTTGTGGGCGATCTTGTCTTCATACGGGCCGGCGATCTGCTTGGACAGGACAGAAACAGCGTTCTTCGGACTGAGCGCGATCCTCAGCCGCTTTGGCAGAAGACCTCTCATCGCAAGCGATCGGCCTTGCTCCGCTAGGAATTCTGAAGCGACCGAACATTGGTGCTCCCTAGCTGGGCACTCTACAATCTGACGCTACGTACGATTCAATCCCCCTGCGGGCTTATCGCGTGAATATGTCGAACTCGTATTCGTTCGCCAGGAGCCAGCCGCAAGACGAGCAGGGCGGGAGGCGCTTCACCAAGGCAGTTGGCTTTCGGTATTCGTCGTCTGCGGAACGCGCAGCTCGGGTCCGCTAGAGTGTGCGCGCATAACTACGCCCAGCTGTGAGGCTGCTCGTCGCTGGCCACGAGTGATCAAGCGAATCAGTCAAGCTTACTTGAATGTGTGGATAGGAGCTGCCTCGGCGCCGGAATCAATCGTCCATGGCTGAATGCTCTCTCGAGTCTGTGCGAATTGGCTTTGTCTATCCAGCCGAGCTCTCCCGCTGTCACCATCATAATGGGGCTGCTTCCCGGCAGTTGTCGGTGCCGCGGCGGCTGAGCAGAATAGGAAACGAGATCAATCGAGAGCGCGTTAATCTGGTCAATGAGCCAAACTCCCGTCAGGGCACCCAACAGTGACTTCGCCGTTCTAGGTAACTTTGAACTATGGACCTCGAAAGGCACCGTCAGGTGCAGGCCACGCCGGGTCAACGATCATCGCGGGTTCGATACTTGTGGGGAGATCTGCCGGGCGTCGTCCGTTGGAAGCCCGCACCTAAGCGGTACTCAGCCCTGGTCCCGTTGAGAGCATCGCGGCTCGGGTCCAGATTGGCGCGTTTGCTACAATCGTTGTTGGTATCAAAGAGTTGCTATGCCGACTACTCCAGGTCGGCCAGGGGAAAGACGGCGGTTTTGCAGGCAATCAAGTGGCTGTTGGAACGAGCGGCGCAGTTGGCCATGCTCTCTGATGGACGGGCGGGGCCTTGTAGCGGCGCCGATCGGCGTTCCGCCCATTCATCTTGAGGCGCGAGCGATTGTAAGGCCGGCATTCTCCAGCACATCCAAAATTCTGTCAGCAACCGCCCGCGGATCTCGCTGGTCCTCTTTGCTAACGTTACAGGCCAAGGTAGCTGCGATGATCGCGTGCGCTGTTTTGCGCTGGAGGCAATCGTACTCGGCATACTCACCGCAAGTATTGCAGTTGATCACTGGTCGGCCGCTCCAGGGATCGTGCATTGCGATCTCGCACCAGTTATCTGTGTGACATTTCGGACAGAGCATAAATCGAGATTCCTTGTGGTCTGACCTCGCGCGCTCCATAGCCATCAGTTGAACGACTGCTTGGTAGCCAAAGCTGCAGAAGTCATTGCTACTCCGGAGGCCGTGTTGCCCGTCTTTGGATACGAAAAACATGATGGAGGCGGCGGCGGAGGCAATCCAGGCACCCGAAGGGGGCTCCGGCATGAGCGACCAGTCGACGCATCTCTGGCGAGAATGCTGGCAACCGTGTATGCCTACAGCTACCTGTTTCGGCGTGAGCAAGCTATTGCAGGTTCGCCGCGGCCGCATCACGGCTACGTAAGATGAGTATGGCCTCCAACTTCCATTCCACTCTGAGCTGCGAGGCCCAGATCCGCGGACGACGACCTCTGCGTGAGCAATCTGTCAAATCGGGCAGTCGCCACGCGACGATGCTGCTGCGATCTTAGAATCCGGTTCTCCTGCAGCCTGGCTTCATCGCGACACGTTGCAATGATTCGCGGAGGCGGCCTCACTGCGGCGTCCGGGACAACGCGGGCGTTCTGCAATCTGGGCGCCAAATGACACACTCGAAATTGTGTCGCCCGGAAGCTGTCGTACGGCCAAGCGCGCTCGCCAGCTGTAAGAAGACCCTACAATCTGACGCTACGTACGATTCAAGCCCTAATGTCGAGAGTCGCGCATTTCGCGCGCCTCGCCGCGCTTGCTGCGAGCGGTTTGTCGCATCTCAGACATTAACAGAGCGGTCGGCAGATAACGGGGCAAAGAGGTGCTTTTGCGAAAGCCAGCCTACGGGATCTTACGTAGGGCATGTGTCGCATTTTCTTGATATAAAAATTGCATCGTCTTCCGCATGAAGCAAAATAAGCTGTTCTCAGACGCCAAACATTGGCGAGGCCGTGCTGAAGCGACGCGAAGAAAAGCGGAGTCGCTCGAGGACGATACATCCAGATGCAGGCTCCTCAAGGTCGCTGAGGAATATGATAAACTGGCTCGCCTCGCGGAGGGGCGGCAAAGAAATGAGATTGACGGGCAGTTCTGATCGCCACCGGAGCGGACGGTTGGACCGATCGTCAACGCGTTGTGACCGCGGCGCGGATGTCTCTGCGTTGGAGCTCACAGCCCGCTAGGGCTGAACTGCGAAACTGTGTCATGCGGTAAGGCCAATGAGCGAGGCTGCTGAACGAGTGCGGTCCGCGCGTGCGAGCCTCTGACCATGAATCCATTTTGAGTCACAGTGGCCGGCCACATAGATGACGCATTGACGGTGTCTCAGGCGGCAAGCCGGCTAACTGCTAGAGATGAGAAGGAATGAGATGAAGGCCCACCGTCAGATCGAGAATTAAAAGCCTCTCGCTCGATGAACTGGCGAGGCATTGGCGTCGCTTTGCATCATGTGCTGAAGCCAGCGACGTTTGTTTGGATGACAAAGTAGCCGGTTCGCCGGATCATGCCACGCGAATTGGCTTCCGCCGCCATTTTGGCTGTGAGGCGTTTCAGTCGAATTCTGGCATCTTGCACCAAGCACGGTTAGCTCAACGCCATACGTTGCGGACCTGTTTAGGCGAAGAGGCGAGCAGAAGCTCCTGCTGGCACGGCTTGCCGAGACAAGCCATCGTAGATGTCTGCGCAGATTGTCCGCATAAGGCCAAGTTCGCAACGAAGGCGCGAATGACGAAAAAATTGAAGAGAGATCAGATGTCGAAAGACAAACCCAAGAGAACTCCCCGGTGAACGATGTCGGACAGAACCGATGTTCTTCATCCAAGTAGGTTCGGTGCAGATGATCAGCAGTAGTTGGGGCTGCCCATGCCGGGAAACCAGCCGTTCGACGTACGAGTCGGACAACACGAGTGGTTCCGGATGCAACTCTATCGGCCAAAAGAAGGAGGACGCATGAGGAAGCAAACCGTAGAAAGACTCGAAGCGGGGCGCGTCCGCGAGGGCCGATTCGCCACCGCACCGGGCTCTGGTCCTTCCGGTCTCTTCTTCGTGCAGGGGCCTTGTGGCTGCCAACTCAAGATCATCGGCCTCATCCGTCCGGGATGGGAACATGTCTCTGTGTCGACGCCACGGCGATCTCCAAACTGGGAGGAGATGTGCCTCGCCAAAGATATGTTTTGGGATGAAGAGGAATGCGTGATGCAGCTTCATCCTCCTCATTCGCAGTATGTGAACAATAGTCGCTATTGCCTGCATCTCTGGAGGCCGACTCGTCAGGTCATTCCGACGCCTCCGGCAGCCTTCGTGGGCATCGTCGGGCTCGGGCCATCTGAAGCGGCAATTCTGTTTGCACAGATGAGTGCGACGTCTTAGCGGATCTCGCCGCGTATATGCCAAGTCGGGCGGCGACGACGTGATCGAGAGTCCAGCGGAGTTGCTCACCACAGTCAGGCGCGACGAGCGCAGCGGCGAGCGAGCCTAGGTGGCCACAGGCCCGCCAAGGGCGCGCGGGCCACCACTCTGCGCGCCAACCCGCTGCGCTTCTGGAGGCGGGGGGAGGCAATGCTCGCAGAGTCGGCTCGACCGGGCCACGTTTATTGTGCGGAATGTGACGCGCATAACCACACCCTCGAGGAATCGGCCAGGTGAGCAGATTCGTCGATCCGTTATACACGGCGCGTGGCCAAATACATTTGTATCAGGAGAGGCTCCTACGGGGCGCAACTACCGTACGCATCGGCTAGTGTTCTGACTCATTCATTCGCATCCCGCTTTTGTGATTGCGAGCGCTTTTTTGGCTCGGCGGTGCTTTGCGAGGATGGACTTTGCGCTGGCGGTCCACTTGAAGGGCTTTGGGTTTTGGTTTCGATGCTCGATCCACTCGTCAATCGCGGTTTTGAGTTCGCTGACGTCGTTGAAGGTTCCT
>NZ_JADPKS010000062.1 GCF_023074175.1 Bradyrhizobium sp. 139 | reverse complement strand
CGTCTCTCATGACCTCAACTTCTCGAACCGCCCGGTGCGGACCCGCATGCCGGGTGGTGTGGCAGGGGAGCGACCCACAAGGTCGCCCCCTATGCCGATCAGGCGTCTCCACGATCTCGCTGTCATGCCACGCGCAGGCGGGGCATCCAGCACGCCGCGGCTTCTCGGTTGTAGCCGCGCCGTCTCGGAGTCTTGGATCGCCCGGTCTAAACAGAAGGGCGGGGCGATGACGACGGTGGCGGGACGGCGCCCAAAATTCCTCTTTGTTATCAATGACCATTCTACTGTGCATGGGGTTGTTTTCGCCGTTTTTGATAGGCACCCTTGCGGAACTGAATTCCCCTAAAATTGTCCCTAATTCCGCAGGGGTCCATTGAGCACACCTCTTAAGGGGCGGAGAACCTGATCCGGCTTAGGCTGACGCCAAATACAGTCCCGTGCTTTTGGGGAAGCCATGAACGCGCCAGCCAAATCCGCCGCCAAACGCCGGCTCTTGCTCGCCTCCGACCGGAGCGACGAGAGCACCGAGCTTGCCAGCATCCTGAAGGCCGTGGGCGACGTCTCGACGGTGACGACGCAGGACATTCCCGAGCAGCCGTCGCGCGATCTGTCCGGTCTCGTGGTCGACATCAATCTGCGCTCGCCCGAGAGCGTGCAGCGGGTGCGCAACAAGCTGCGCGGCGCTGCCTATCGCACGATGCCGCGGCTGTTCGTGCTCGCCGATGCCCTGCATCACGGCACCATGCAGGCCTGGGCGCTGGGCGCCACCGACACGATCTCGCGGCCGCTCCTGCCCGAGGATATCCTGCAACGCATCCGCGCCGCGTTTCCCGATACCGCCACCTATGATGCGACCGACCGCGGCAAGACGCTCAACCGCGGCGTCGAGGCGGCGCACGCGGTGCTGAGAAAGATGTTCGAGAAGCTGCCGCTCGGCGTGCCCCTGACCTTCGACGACGTCATCGCCGCCGAGAGCAAGATCCTGAAGGCGATCAAGCACTCCTCGCTGCGCGAATGGCTCACCACCGTCGGCTGCCATCATGTCGGCAGCTATCGGCACTGCCTATTCGTCACCGGCTTTGCCGTCGCCTTCGCGCAGCATCTCGGCATGCGCGAGGACGACCAGCGTCGCCTGACCCGCGCCGCGTTGCTGCACGACGTCGGCAAGGCCTTCGTTCCCTCCGTGCTGCTCGACAAGCCCGGCAAGCTCACCGACGAAGAGATGGCCGAGGTGCGCCAGCATCCGCGCCGCGGCTATGACGCGCTCGCCGAGCAAGGCGGCTTCCCGCCGGAGATGCTCGACGTCGTGCTGCATCACCACGAATTCCTCGACGGCAGCGGCTATCCGAATGGCCTGTCGTCGAACCAGATCAGCGATATCGTGCGGGTCACGACGATCGTCGACATCTACGCCGCGCTCGTTGAGAAGCGCGCCTACCGCATGCCCTTCACGCACTCGCGCGCATTCGCGATGATGGAAGGCATGGGCGGCAAGCTGGATCAGCAGCTGCTGCAGGCATTCCGGCCCGTGGCGCTCGGATCGTTTTGACGAGGCATTCTCCGCTGCCGTAGGGTGGGCAAAGGCGCGCCCTTCGCGCGCCGTGCCCACGATGCTTCCACATCCGCGGCATGAATGTGGGCACGCTTCGCTTTGCCCACCCTACGGCAGTGTGCCGTTTCGTCGCGCTCTCACCCCACCATCTTCCGCAACTCCGCCTTCGCCACCTTCTCCAGCGTCGAGCGCGGCATGTCGTCGACGAGCCTGATCTCGCGCGGCACCTTGAAGTCGGCAAGACCCTTGCGGCAGGCTGCCATCACGCGATCATGCAGATCGGGCGCAGCGCCGGCGACGCCGCCATGCGGGATGATGAACACGACCGGCACCTCGTCCAGCATCGGATGCGTCTTCGCCACCACCGCGGCCTCGCGCACGCCTGATACGATCGCGATCACCTGCTCGATCTCGGAGGCCGCGACATTCTCGCCGCCGACCTTCAGCATGTCCTTGGCGCGGTCGCCGAACCTGATGAAGCCGTTCTCCAGCCGCTCGACGCGGTCGCCGGTGAGAAAGAAGCCGTGCGCGTCAAAACTTTCGCGCGTCGCCTTTTCATTGTGCAGATATTCGGCGAACAGTGACAGGCCGACAACGCCCTTGATCGAGAGATTGCCGGTGTCTCCGACCTCCGTCGGCCGTCCGTCATCGTCGGCGATGCGGATCTGATATTCGCTCGCGGCGCGCCCGATCGACATCGGGATGTTGGGCTGGTCGACCTCGCCGACGATGCCGTGGGTGATGGTCTCGGTCATCCCCCACCAGCCGATGATCTTGACGCCGAAGGCAGCAAAGGCCGGCGGCTCGTTGATGGCAGTGCCCCACAGGCGGAATTTGTGATCCCGGGGGACCTCCTGCTCGAGCAGCGCCTTCATGCAGAACGGAATGGTCGACGTCCAGGTCGAGCCGTGCTCGCGCGCGACGCGCCAGAACCGGCTTGCCGAGAAGCGCGGCTGGATCACGCAGGTGGCGCCGACCCACAGCGTTGCCAGCATCGAATAGGCCAGCGCATTGGTGTGAAATAGCGGCAGATAGGCCTGGTGCACGTCGCTCGCGTGCAGGTCCTCATGCGCGGCGTTGATCTTGGCGCCCCATAGAGCATTGGCATGGGTCCAGAGCACCGCCTTCGGGCGCGATGTCGTGCCCGACGTGTACTGCACGCTGCACGGTGCGAGCGGATCGGCCGCGCGCCTGGGACGGTCGGCGCTGTCGGCGAACAGTGAATCGAAACTGTCGCCGCGTGAGACCGCTTGCGCAGGCGCTGCGCCCGCATCGTGCGAGGTCACCGCCAGCCAGCGGATGTTGCGGCAGTTTTGCGCGACGATCTCGGCATAGGCCGGCTGCGTGATCGCGGCGACCGCGCCGCAATGATCGGCGAAATATTCGATCTCCGCCGGCGCCGAGCGGGTGTTGGTGGTCACCGCGATGGCCCCTAACTCGACGCACGCAAACCAGGCGAGCAACGCCTCGATGCAATTGTCGAGATGAATGAGAACATATTCGCCTGGCTTCACGCCGCGCTTGACGAGCCCCGCGGCGAGCGCGCCGACGCGCTCGTGAAACTCGCCGTAGCTCCAGCGCCGCGCCGGCGCATCGAACGGCGCCCAAATCAGGAACGCATGATCGCGGCGCATCTCGGCGCGCATGTTCAGCAGCCAGGGCACGTCGACCCCGTCGAACGGCCCCACGATTCCGGCGGCGGTCTGTTGAAGTGGCATGAATCCTCCCGTGCAGCCTGCATCTTGATGGCGGCTGCCTTTGGATTATTGCGTCTTCCTGCCATCGGATGGCGCGGGGAGCAAATGTGCTCGCTCCCTCCTTCGTCATGGCCGGGCTTGACCCGGCCATCCACGTATGTCCGCGTGTCTGGTGTCAAAGGCGTGGATGCCCGGGACAAGCCCGGGCACGACGGCTGAGTGTTTGGTTCGCGCCGGACCCTAGCGGCCTCGATCCTCGTACGATGATATCTCGATCAAACTGCCATCCGGATCCCGGCAGTAGACTGAGCGCAGTGTACCGCGGGCGCCCTGCCTGGAAACCGGGCCTTCCTCGATCGCAACGCCATGTGCCTGCAAATGCGCCACCACCTCGTCGGGCGCGGCGGAGGTGAGGAAACACAGATCCTCGCTGCCGGCGGTCTGATGGTCCGCGGTGAACCACTCCACCTTGTCGGCATCGCGTGGCCGGACGTTGATCTTCTGGTTACCAAAGACGAGCGAAGTCCGCGGCGCTTTGCCGCCGCCGGGGTCGAACACCTTGACTTCCATGCCGAGAATCTTGCGGTACCACTCGGCGGTAGCTGCCACGTCGGCGACGTTGATGACGAGATGATCGAGGGCCTCGACCTTGACCGGCATGCGTTATCCTTTCGTCGTGATGCGCCCCGCGCACTTTCCGCCCGCGGCAAGCTTTGTTACAACCGCATCGACGTCACTTTGAAGCCATCTGGCTTTCAAGAACAACACGTGGGAGAACCCTTGAGATGATCACTCGCCGTACCGCGCTGGGCCTGCTCGCCGCCAGTCCGCTTGCAGCCACCCCGCTGTCGAAGGCCCTTGCCGCCGACTATCCGGCCCGGCCCGTGAAATGGGTGGTCGGCTATCCGCCGGGCGGGGCCACCGACATCCTGGCGCGGTTGATCGGCCAGCGGCTGTCGGAACGGCTCGGCCAGCAATTCGTGATCGAGAACAAGCCGGGCGCCGGCAACAATATCGGTACCGAATCGGTCGTCAATGCCGAGCCCGACGGCTACACGCTGCAGCTGGTCAATCCGGCCAATTTCATCAACGCCTCGCTCTACACCAATCTGAAGTTCAACTTCGTGCGCGACATCGCGCCGGTCGCCTCGTTCCAGCGCGTGCCGAACGTGATGACCGTCAACAAGGACGTTCCGGCCAAGAACGTCGCCGAGTTCATCGAATATGTGAAGGCCAATCCCGGCAAGGTGAACATGGCATCCTCCGGCAACGGCACCTCGGTGCATCTGTCCGGCGAGATGTTCATGGCGATGACCGGTTGCAAGATGCAGCACGTGCCCTATCGCGGCGCTGCGCCCGCGATCACCGACATGCTCGGCGGCCAGGTGCAGGTGATCTTCGACAACATGCCCTCGATCATCCAGCACATCCGCTCCGGCTCGCTTCGCGCGATCGGCGTCACCACCACAGAGCGCTCGACGCAGCTTCCCGACGTGCAGGCGATCGCCGAGACCGTGAAGGACTACGAGGCCAGCGCGCTGTTCGGCATGGGCGCGCCGAAGAACACGCCGAAGGAGATCATCACCAAGCTCAACAATGAGATCAACACGCTGATGAAGGAGCCCGACATGACCAAGCGCCTGGTCGAGCTCGGCGGCGAGCCGCGGGTGCAGACGCCCGAGGCGTTCGGCGAGGAGATCAAGGCCGAGACCGATAAGTGGAAGAAGGTCGTCGAGTTCGCCGGCCTGAAGGTCGAGTAGCGATCTTGTGATCCCTGCGATTGGAGCCCTGCCGTTCGGCAGGGCTTTTTTCTTGGTGTATTTCGTTCCCTTGATCTGGAATAAAACGGCACGGCGAAACCTGATGATACATGGCGCGTATCTCGCGCTGTGAAGAGAGGAGTTGGGATCATGCGCAAGATGCGATTGGCGCTGCTGACGCTGGGCGCGACGGTCCTTGCCGGCGTCGTCACCATCACGCCTGCGGCGGCGCGCGACTATCCCTGGTGCGCCCAGGGCGGCGAGTATGATTATCCCGGCGAATGTGCCTACAGCACCTATGAGCAATGCCAGGCCAGTGTCTCCGGCCGGCTGCTGTACTGCGGCCCCAATCCGCTTGTCGCCTATGGGCAGGCGCCTCGGCCGCAACCGCAGCCGCGTCGGAAGATCCGGCATCCCGTGCCGAATTGATGCCGGTCAGGCCAGCGTAGTGGCGAGGCATCGGGCGGGCGATCGCGTCGATTTCTATGGTGTAGCCCTGGAATAAACCGGCCTCCGCAAACCTGACTCTATGCAGGCGGCGCATTTCGCGCGGTAAGCGTGGGAGGTCAGGTCATGCGCAAAATGCTATTGGTGCTCGGCGTCATCACCCTTGCCGGGATTGCCGCTACCCGCCCGGCGCGGGCGGATTCTCCCTGGTGCATCGCTGATTCCGAATTCGGTTATCCCGGCGACTGCTCTTATCAAACCCATGAGCAGTGCCTCTTCAGCGTGTCAGGCCGCAAGGGCTATTGCCTGGAGAATCCTCGCTTCATCCTGAGAAGCTCACCGCAACAGACCGCGCCACGCGGGCGGCGCGTTTTGCCGTACTAGCCGCCAGGTTCCCGCTTGACGCCTTCCCGCTCGCGCTTATACTAAACCTTGTGGTTAAGTATCAGGACGAAGCGCTGGACCGGACATTTGCGGCGTTGTCCGATCCGACGAGGCGCGCACTGCTCGCGCGTCTCGGCGAGCAGGACAGTCTGTCGGTGAGCGAATTGGCCGCGCCGTTTCCCGTCTCGCTACCGGCAATCATGAAGCATCTCGACGTGCTCACGGATGCGGGACTGATCGTGCGGGAGAAGACCGGACGCACCGTCTCCTGCCGGCTCACCGCGCAGCCGATGGAGCGGGCGATGAACTGGCTCAATCGTTATGCGCAGTTCTGGTCCGAGAAGTTCGACCGCCTTGCGGCCTTCGTGGAGGAAGAGAAATGGCCAACGCCGCCGTCACAGCCGAACGCCCAGCAGAGCGTCCAAGCCTCACCCTCACGCGCCGGCTCCGCGCGCGGCCGGAAAAAGTCTACGCCGCCTGGACGCAAGCCGAGCAGCTCATGAAATGGTTCGGGCCGCCGAACATGAAGCCGGCGACGCTGAACGCCGAGCTCGATGTCCGCACCGGCGGCCGTTATCGCATCAGCTTCACCCGCGACGACGGCGAATATTTCGAAGCGGGCGGCAGCTATCTCGAAGCCGTGCCGAACGAGCGGCTGGTCTTCACCTGGGCATGGCATTCGACGCCGGAACGCGAATCGCTGGTGACGATCACGCTGAAGCCGGACAGCGCCGGCACGTTGATGATCTTCCATCACGCCCAGTTCTTCGACGAAACCGCGCGCGACAACCACCAGCGCGGCTGGAGCTCGTTCTTCGACAGACTCGATGCCTTCGTCGCCTGACACTATGGAGGATACCATGCAGCAACATCAGATCGTCTCGCGTGAGCAATGGATCGCGGCCCGCAAGGCCCATCTGGCGCATGAGAAGGAGCTCAGCCAGGCGCGCGAGCGCCTTGCCGAGCAGCGCCGCGCGTTGCCCTGGGTAAAAGTCGACAAGAATTACGTGTTCGACGGACCCAACGGCAAGGTGACGCTCGGCGATCTCTTCAGAGGCCGCCGGCAGCTCGTGGTGCAGCACGTGATGTTTGCGCCCGACTGGAACGCTGCCTGCAAGAGCTGCTCGTTCTGGGCCGACGGTCTTGATCGCATGGCGCCGCACCTCGAAGCGCGCGACACCACCACGGTTGCGATCTCGCTGGCGCCGGCGGCCAAGCTCGAGGCCTTCAAGACGCGGATGGGCTGGACTTTTGATTGGGTCTCGTCGGGCGGCAATGAGTTCAACTACGACTACGAAGTCTCGTTCACGCGCGAGCAGATCGACAAGGGCGTGCCGAAGTACAATTTCGGCACTACGCCCTTCTATGGTCCGGAGCTGCCCGGTATCAGCGTGTTCTACCGCAACGAGGCCGGCGAGATCTTCCATACCTATTCGTGCTTCGCCCGCGGTCTCGACATGATGAACGCGGCCTATCAGTACCTCGATCTCACCCCGCTCGGTCGTCACGAGGACGGCCTGCCCTATCCGATGGACTGGGTCCGCCTGCGCGACCAGTACGAGCCGCAAGCGGCGAAGGAAGCGTGCTGCCACGGGTGAGTTAGCTTGACGTCGTAGATGGGGTAACGGGCCCCGGGCAGCCTTCCAGCCAAGCCGCGCTAGCTACGGCGCTATTTGTGGCGCGCGTCGCGCGGCTTGGTTGGAAGGCAAGC
>NZ_JADPKS010000017.1 GCF_023074175.1 Bradyrhizobium sp. 139 | reverse complement strand
CTACTTCACCCCGCTGCCAATCCGCTTGGCAGCCTAACCCCGGCAGAGGCTCCACTTATCAACGCGGAAAATCTGTTCAGACAACCGGGACCAGCTCACGACTTCTTCGAACAAGATCTTTTTGACTATGTCGAGCCAGAGGCGACCACCGGGCAACATCTACGGTTTGCCCCTCAGTATATCGAAGCGCGGTTAGGTTGGCGCGGGCAGTCAGTTGTTAGGGATTTGCACTGGGATCCACACGCCCGTGATTTGATCTTCGAGGAACTAAAAGAAAAAATTGGAGTCGCTATCGTCGCCGATGGCCTGTCAGGGGGCCACTTTCGAGTGAGTGATCGACCACCCACGCACCTCTATGTGGAGCTACGAGCGCCGCAACTTGAAATCATCATTGATATCCATCCCCGCCACTGGTCAGAGAGATACCTAAAACGCAGATCATATCACAAAAGTCCCGTCATCTATCGCAAGTCAGGACCAGCAACCGTCAAGGCTGGGGTGAGAATTCAAGAGGCCTCGCGAGCGCGAACGTCCACGGAACAATTTGTGGAATATTCTTCGTCAACGATCGGCCTGCTTTTGCCCTGACATGTGGACACGTCCTCCGGCTCGGATCAGAAGCTTTGGTGGGGCGACCCCGTCAGGTCTGGAAACTGCTGCTTGGATCGCATTCCGCGTGCGTCGGAAAAACTAGTCATCACTCAATGGACGAGGACAGCGAAGTACAGGAAATCGTCGAGACGCGCATTGATGCAGCGCTGGTCAAATTGAAGGCACCTGCGGCATTCAATTGGTGTGGGGCGTCTGTGCGCGGTGCTGTAGTCAAGCCGATCTCGTCCCTTCTGCAGGAGGAGCCTGTTGCATTTCGTGGTGCAGGGAGGCCTGGGGATACTTTGGCGCGGATCTCGGCGGTCACGGTAAGGAAGTCGATTGATCTGTTTGATAGCGGGGAGCTTTCATCCCTTACGGACGCCTTGATGATTGGACATAGGCAGCCGATGTACATACTGCTGCCGGTAAGTCGTCCAGAAGATTCAGGCGCAGCACTCCGGCAAGGCTTTTCCTTTGCAGGGTCCGTCACTAAGGAAAAACAGTGGTACGGCATGATCGTTGGTGGTGACGAAACTTCGGCATATGCCACCCACGCCGAATCGCTGTGGGCCTGGGCAGCTGAAGTAACGAATAACCACGATCTGGAGTTTGCGTTTATTAAATGAGTCGCCAGTCGGTTAACCCTCACCTGAATATGGGAGCAGTCAGCGCAGCACAGGCCTTCCTACTGTCGAAAATTCCCGACAGGCTCCTATATAAGCAGATTCGCCTTTCATTATTCCGGATCTAGTAATCCGCGCGTCAATCGACCTGCAGCCGCTTGCGGCACTGCGCACCTTGCGTTCCAGGCATCGATGTGGCCACCAAGCTCGAACGAACTCGCGTCTCCACCAATGCGTCAGAGATGGCGAGCGTGCTTGTCCGAGCGGTAAAGCATCAGGAGCGGCATAGGTGAAGCTCCTTTCATGATAAGGTAGGTGTTGAAGGCATCCAAGGTTTGAAGTTCCTGGGCATGCGAGACGCGATTCTGAGAGAGCGCGAACCGCAGCGCGATGCATCGAGAGTTTGCATGAGCTGCGCATGTGGATCGACCTCATTCATCTTCGCGTGCTGCCGCAGCATGGCGATAATCGTCTAGGTCCGACCACCGCCGTGACTGCCCGTTAGTTAAAAGCTTATCCTTTCCTTCTGATCGACAGCGTTGGAGTAGATCTCGTTCCGCCGCTTAAGAAACGCTCGAGTCGATGTGCGTGGATAACAGCATAGCGGATCGCCGCAGCGAGTTTGGATTTGCCGGCCAGGCGGGGCAGCTCCTTTTCCCACAGGGACGGCTAAAGTCATAACGACTGTCCGATATTTGTTTGTGCAACCCAACAAACGTCTTCTAACGGTGAAACCGGCGAAACTGCCAGACGCAGCGCCTCGCGGAGGTTCTGAGGAAGATGCCAGCGGTCGGCGACCTTGGTTGCATCGGGAGCTTCTCGACGGGCACCATCGGCATAGGTGCCGACGCGTTTGCGCGCCGCGATCTCGATGCCCGAATGGCCTTCCCGACCGTCTCGCCATTTCGATCCGGCAGCAGAGAAAGTACGCGGTTGCGCCGACATCCAGCATAGTCCGATTGGACGACGCGGAACCGGATAGATATGCGTACCGCGAGGGCCTGCTACCTATCAATGCTCGCGTTTCATGTGAATCGAGTGAACCGGGGTATGCGCGTGGTTAGCGCCAAGTTGGTGAAGACGATGATGCAGACGATGATGAGCAAGTTCTAGAGCGGCTCTTAAGCGTGAATGCCGAACTTCATCGGCCCTCGGAGCCAGTGTATCCAAGTAAGCTATTGACCCCTCGATCTGCGCAAGGACCGCGACTGCGTCGGCCGTTGCAAAGATTGGATCACCTCCGACCTCGACGTAGACGGCGCTGGTATGTGCAGCTATGTCAGCAGCACGTTCACAGACACTGCCTCGAATGCGTATCGCCAACCAACACGACTCTGTGACATGCAGTGCGCTCTGCCCTTGGCACGACAACTTATCGTAACGGAATTCATCGACAACCGCGCCGTTACGAATGAGTTCTACGCGGTTCGTAAGGACGCTAACGGATTCAACTCGCCAGTTGACCGCAACCGTCCCGCCTCCAGGAGGGAGCTGGATCTTGCTTCCAGGAGGTCGCCCTTCCACGGCCATACTAACGAGGGGTCCGACTGTGATGAACGTGTCCCCACTCCGCACAGCGTCCATCCAGTTCCGATACGTAAAATCGCGGTGTCCGAGGTGCGCATATGTTCGGACCCCTCCAAGGAGGTATGCAGCGCCCATCTTGTCGGAACCCGCAACCAACGGCAGCTGATAGCCAATGTTCAGATACCGATACCAATCGGCAAGGCCGAAAGCACTGATCTGCCCCTCTCGCGGATTGAAGGACATCATCTCGATCGCGTCCACCACTCCAAGAATGATGTCCGCTGCACGCTCGGCCTGTGGGTTCGGCGCATGTGGCATCACGACGAGGCCTCCTTGCTGACGGCAACGCTCTGCCCAGCCGGCCATGATGGTATCTAATGGATCACCGATCGCTGCTTCATCTGGGCCGCCGGCAGAGAGCGGATTGATGATCTCGCCTTCATACCCGAGAAGAGAGATGTGCCCTAGAACCTGCATGCGGTTCTCTGTTCCGACGCGAACCAAGAACTCGCCATCGCCGCCGAAGTCCTTCGCTCCCAGAGTCGTTCGGCCGTCGAAGTCGCCAACGTTACTGAACATTTCGCCCCACTGGGCCGCGAGCAAGTTGACAACGTTCACCCCTTCCGCCTGCCCCTCGAGAAGGGCAGTCTGCGGGCTCAGAAAATGAACATGCGTGTCGGCACTAACCCAACCATGCTCGCGCCAGCGCAGCACTTTCTCAAGCTCGAAGGTAAGGGTCTCCGTGTTCTGATCAATGTCGACAATGCGCCGGAGCGGGCGCATCTCAAAGCCCCTTGTTATTTCGACGGAGACAGCGCCGATCGGAAGATCGATGATACAATTTCCATCCACATAGGCATATTGATTTAAGCCATTTGCAAATTCGGCGGCGAAGTCCTCAAACCAGCCGCGATTGACCTTCCGGTGGTGCCCTTTTGGCGGGATGTACTCACCGTGCGGGCCATGAACATGCAAGCGTGCGGCAACGCGCCGGCCTGTGTCGTTATCAATTATCCGAAATGCGACGGGCCTCGCGGCTGGCTCGATGGCTAGGGCTTTGAGGGGGGAGTTGGTGGGCGAGTGCGTAGCTTCCAGCGAACGAAGCTCCTGCACGAGCAAGCCGTTTTCTTCAGACCGCAGATAAAGTCTTGCATCGGGGTGAGCCGAGTACTCGACGATAACTTCTCGATCAGACCGCACGGGCTGGACGTCATGCAGATCGCTCAGCCAATCGGATTGCGAGTACTCGAGCACGGCGCGAGCCGAGATAACTGTACCGAGGTCAATACTGACCTGATCACATCGATCGTCGGTGTCGAGTTCTCCTAGCTTGTTAAGACGAACCCCGGGGGGTAAGCGCATTCTCAACTTGCGGCGATCTCGAAGACGCAGGGGATGCTCCGCGAGCGCAGTCGTACTCACCGCATAGATCAGCGAGGCGTCATTTTCCGCGCGCATCCGAAGGCCTGTAACCTCCTTATGGGGATGCGGATTAGGCAGCGCATATAGCCAAAGGTTTTCTCCTTGAGTAAAATTAAGGCGTCCCGAACGCATGCGCGTCTCGGCAAGACCGAAGGCTAGAGTTGGCGCCCGGCCAAGTTCAAAGTCTTCGCGATGGGTGACGTGTACGGTTGGCCCTCGTGCCGGTACCGCTGCAAATGGACTGGCACCGAAACATATATGCGTCTGTTGGATTCCGAACCGCCGCAATACGGGAACGTGACTCTCAGTACCATCGGTATACTGGAGCGAGTAGGTCGACACCAAGTCGCCAAGTTCGTTGCCCTCATTAGTAGTGGAAGGTATGGCCGACCCGGTATGCCCAAAGCCATGAGGCGTCGTGGGAGGGCGATCCGCGACTACCTGAACAAAAATCACGTAAGTTGCCACTGTCGGCGGCAGGACGAGGTTGGCAGGAGCTTTTCCGGGATATAAGGCGAGCACATCCGGACCATCTTCGTCACCGAAGATGAACGGTATGCCTCGACACGTCTGGTGTCCTCGGAGCTCGTCGGTCCAATCGCTGTCGCCCTCTTTCCTACCGAGCCCAACGCCCAGTTCGTGCCGTCTAGCGTTGAAATTGCCTTTAAGGTCCAAGGGAGTGAAATGCGGCGAGGCGGGCGTTTTCATTTTGGCTTTACTCCGATGGGCATGTTGCCCGTAATAGACATGAACGTATCGCATTCATGCGGCTCGCGCGTCCCGACGCCCCCGATGAGCCAACACTTCATTGCAGGACAGGCAGAAAGCGGCTGCGACCGGTCGGATTCGAACCGTGGGCATAGCGCGACCCATTTGGCTTCGGTGAACGGCGGGCATACCCGGACGCCTCTGTGGAGGTTAGACTTAGCCGTACAGAGCTGCTCCCTTTTCTGCTTCCGCTAGTTCGAAAGAGACTCACCATTGCGCTGGGCGCGCAGCAACAAGGTTAGCTGTTCTGATCCTTCTCTTAGACAGCACCGGCTTGGCGACAGCTGACTGAAGCGGCACCGTCACGATGCTTCCGCTCGCATACTTTTGGTCGAGCATTGTGTAGGCGAGGTCGACAGAGAACGTCAGGTTCTTGACCGGGTTCCGGCGTGTGGTCAGACCAACGACGACGCCGTGGTTGAGAACTGGGCATTTGTTGTCTCCTTGGGACAACGGGACGAAAGACGGTGCAGCGTTACTGTTGCCCGATAAAGCTAACTGTCTCCCAATACCGATTAATGCAATGAAGGGAGCATTGACGCTCAAATTCCGCGCTCAGGCGCCGTTTTCGGCCGGATCGAACGCCTACGCCCTTACTGGACCGGCCCCGCAAACTGATCTTGGAAGCCGCCTCCATGCGTATGTGGCGAGAAGTCGGACGAATTATCCGAAGAACAGTGTTATCGACATTTGCGGAGAACATCGAACACTTGATGGGACGCGAGTGTTGACGGTCTTGCGCAAGCGAAACTAGCAGACGCGATACTCGACAATGCCATGCTCAAGGACGTTGCATCAAAAACAAAAATTACGACTGTAATGCTAGTTTCAGGTGACTAGGTTGTCATATCTGACAGAGGAATTCAAAAACATGATCGGGCTCCCGCGGCAGTCTTTCATGGCCATGATCAGGGTAAATCAGCATGTTCTTCTTGCTGGTGATCTTGTTATAGGCCGCAAACTGCGTGCTCGGCGGGCAGACGGTGTCCATCAGGCCGGTGACCATAAACACCTCTCCCTTGATGCGGGCCGCCAGGTGCTGGCAATCAATATATCCTAAGCGCCCGCAATGTGTTCATGGGTCGGATCAAACAACCGAAAGAACGTCCGAAGTTCCTGATAAGCGTCCTTCGCCAGATCCATTTCCCAGACACGTTGATAATCGCAGAGAAACGGGTATGTCGCTGCCGCGCGGTGGATTCGCGGCTCGAGCGCTGCACAGGCTAGAGCTAAACCTCCCCCTGCGAGCAGCCTTCGACGGCTACCCGCTCGGCATCCACCTCGGGCATGGCCATCACGATTCCCGCCAGTTGCGCCGCATCCAAGAAGATGTCGCGAAACAGCAGCTTATCCGGGCCGTCATACAAACCGCGGATTATGTGCCCATGATAAGGTGTTGCCTTTCACTCCACCGACAGTCCCCCCTGGCCTCGGCAATCGAGCGCCGCGACCACAAAGCCGGCCGCCGCAAGGGACAAGTGTCCGACCCAGTCGCCGCTATTTGAGCTATAGCCATGAAGTCTGACCACGGCTCGAGCCTGCTTCGAAAGTAGCTTAGGGCGTACGAGCTTGGCATGAATCCGCGCGCCGCGCACTCCAGTGAAGAACAGGTCAAAGCAATCCGCGAAATTGGCCTTGAAAGACGCCGGCACAATTTCCACGTCAGCATTCAGCGAGCGCATTTCCGCGAGTGACCTATCCCAGAAGTCATCGAAGTCCTCCGGCCGCGGGTTGCGGCCCTGATACTCTTGTAGGTGTGACAAAGGCATATCAACTATCGGCATAGGTGAAGAATCCTATCGTGACAGGAAGCTGCTGAAGGCATCTGGGCTTTCAAGTTCTAAGGCATGCAGGACTGGAAAGACTGGCGGCCATCTCCCGCAAAGTGCTCGGCGTGGGGCGAGTCTACACCGCCACCTATTTCCATCAGCGTCGAGCACTCCATTCAATACGGAAAAAACAGAGGCTCCGCAATCGCTAGGCTTGTCATCTAACCGAGCGACATACAGGAGCCTGAACCTTCCTGTAGCCTTTGCCTGCAATCGCAACAGATTGGAGTCGATCAAGCAATATGAGTCTGTCCGGCTTCCCTGATTCCACGGAACCTCTGCCGGCTCGCCCCATTGATCTTCATTGGGGTCGCTCTCAAGCGCAGACTGCAATTGCTTTCGCAAAAGGGCCGCGGCGGCCAGTGCAGCTCGACAATCATTAGCGGGCCTCCCGTCCAAGTAGGAGAGATTGCCATCAAGAGGCGAGGGATGCCGCTTCGGAAAGAGGCTCGAATCCGTTAAGTAAACCAGCAGGCGAAGGAAGCTGCAGGCGGGCCGGTCCGGAGAGCGCCATACAGCTTCGAGTCGAACGATTATCAGCCCCCGAGTTTGTTGTGCTTCATGCAACGCCCAAATCGGGAATGCGTTCGATCGTCAGGGTGATGATGCGCCGCATTCGTTCGATGATCTCGCGCACCTGATCTTCTGTCACGATCAAAGGTGGACACAGGGCGAGAGTATCACCAATGGCGCGCAGGATGAGACCCTGATCGTGGGCGATCTGCATTGCCATTGCGCCCACTCGTCCGGGCTCCGAGAATGGGCGCTTCGACTTCTTATCAGCAACTAGTTCCAGCGCAGCAAGTAGGCCTACCCCGCGCACATCTCCCACGAATGGCAATTCGGCGAGTTGCCTAAGTCCATTCTGAAATGGCGCTTCCAGT
>NZ_JADPKS010000157.1 GCF_023074175.1 Bradyrhizobium sp. 139 | reverse complement strand
TCCTTGGCAACCGAGCCGATCGAGCGACCGCTAGACGCTACGAGATCAACCGCTTGCCGCTTGTAGTCATCGGTAAACGAGCGACGTTGACGTCCTTCCATCCGACACATCCTGGCTCTTCGAGCCTACTACGGGTGTCCATCAAGTCGGAGGAGGTTCAGATAGCGTTGTTTCTTACTGGGTACCCGCTGCGTGTCGGCGGGTCCCAACGAGTTGCGCGTAGCTCGCCACCAAAAACACCAGGCGTTGCGCTTAGAGGACGACGGTCGCTCATTTGTAATTGTTCGCGTCGCTAGACGCGTATACTCGCGGACACTGACCCTTGCTCACAAGAGAAGGTCCATCTCGTCAGCAGCCGTTTCATCGAATGCCCGGAGCACTTCGGAAGGTTTCAATCGTGGATCGACGAGGGGCGCGCTGGCCGGTGCGCATCGATTTTGCACAGATATGAAGCTAAGCTCGATGCTGGCTCTGTCTTGATCAAGAGGCGGGAAAGCCAAGTGCGGGAGATAGCGTTGTGTCAAAGCGGACTGCTTGTCCTGCCGTTGCGTTGGATGATCGGCCGCGACATCCGGAGCCAATCGAGCGATCCATCGTGGATGCACTAACGACGGCCGAGAAAGGGGGAGTCGACTGGATCCACTGCTTGGCCCGACGATTCGGTTCGTATCGTTAAGCTAGCGCGCGCTCTGGCCGACAGAAGGCTCGAGGTCGCGGGTGCATGTAGCCCATGGTCAATCGATAACCTTAAAACTGTGATCGATCTCGCGCGGCAACTTCGAGTCCTAGATCTTAACGCGCAGGCCGTGTTCCGCCTGCGCGGCGTCGAGGAACGAATCGCTTCTCGAAGGTGGGATCAGCGTCGCACAAAACAGAGGTATGCTGGTTTAGCCGTCCGAGAGTTGAGGCGCTGGCCCTCAAACATGGTTGGACCGCATGAATAGCAAACCCGCGATGGTCATTGTCGGGGCGGGCGCGGCCGGAACGGCCGCAGCGATCGCCCTCCGCGAGGGCGGGTGTGGGGCGCCGATCATTTTGATAGGCAACGAATCCATGTTGCCATATGAGCGACGGCCGCTTTCCAAGACAATCGTAGTCGACGAAACGAAGCCTGAACCCAAGCTTCTCATCGCTCCCCAGCGCCTGGCAGAGTTGGAAATTGATTATCTCGGAGGGGGCAGTGTAGAGTGGATAGATCGCGCTGCGCATACCGTCACCCTCTCGGACGGGGCGCAGCTGGCCTACACACGACTGCTGCTGACGACGGGTGCTCGTCCTCGACAACTGAGTGTCCCGGTCGCACCAGGAAGCAGAATCGCGACGCTGCGCACTTATGCGGAGGCCTTGGCTCTTCGCCGCGTAATTGGTCCAGGTTGCGAGGTCGTTGTCATTGGGGCGGGTTCATCGGACTCGAAGTTGCCGCGAGTGCGGTATCGAGAGGCGCTTCGGTGAGCGTATTGGAGGCTGGCACTCGGCTGCTGACGCGGGCAGTCCCGGCATGCATTTCTGAGCTCATAAGGGGCAAGAACGAGCGTTCAGGCGTGCGCATTGAAACCAGCACCATCGTGGAACGTATCGACGCCAAGGCAGGACGATCCGAGATCGTGCTGGCGGACGGCCGCGTTCTTATCGCCGATCTAGTTGTGGTTGGGATTGGCGCCGTCCCAAATACCGAGCTGGCGGGAGCAGCGGGCTTAGCAATCGACAACGGCATCGTCGTGGACGAGACGCTGGCCACCTCGGATCCAGACATCTTCGCGGCCGGCGATTGCTGTTCGTTCCCGCACCGCCTGTATGGCGAGCGGGTTAGGCTGGAGGTCTGGCGCAACGCGCAGCGACAGGGCCCCGCCGTCGCAGGCAACATGCTCGGCGCGACCCAGCCTTACGAAGACGTACCGTGGTTCTGGTCCGATCAATACGATGAGACGCTTCAAATCGCCGGTCTCTGTCGCGAACAAGACGTCCCGGTAGCGAGAAGCCTTGGGACAAAAGGGCGGCTGTTCTTCTATTTGGCCGCCGACGGGCGGCTGATCTCCGCATGCGGCTTCGGTAGCCTGAGCGCGATCGCCAAGGAAATACGTTTTGCAGAGATAATGATCGGCCGGCGGCTTGCTCCCGACACTGAGGCGCTTGCAGATCCCACCATAAGTATAAGATCTTTATTGATCTAGCCCGGATATCTCACCATCTGGGAATGAGTGCCGAACGATACGAGAAGCGCGGTGGTTCGCCGGTTGCGGAAGGCGCAATCGAAAACACGAACTCTCTCTCGGGACGCAGCCCTGCGTCGGCGACAAGAGGTTCAGCTTCGTTCCCCGACCACCCACGCGCAAGGAGAATAGCCAAACGACCTGTCTGTGCGTCAACCGTAAGCGTCGTTCCACTCCCACCTTCTCGCGGCACATGGGATAGGCGAGTTTGAAGATCTCTTTGAAGGGATCGGCTTGTGTCTATGCTTGACCATACGCTTAAGTCGGACGTGACGGCGCGCCGGCTGGAAGTGATCACGGAGACGGGACGCCGTCGTTGGTTCTCCAAGGACGACAAGGCCCGGATCGTCGAGGAGACGCTGGTACCAGGCGCCGTCGTTTCCGAGATTGCCCGGCGACACGGGCTGACCCCACAACAAGTGTTCACTTGGCGCCGGCAAGCACGCCGGTTGCCGACGCCGATGGCTGGCGATCCGCCGTTTGTACCGGCGGTGGTAGACGCCGTGGTACCGGCCGTGGCTGTTGGCTATGAGCGCGAGACAGCGCGACGCAAGGCCAAGCCGGATGTCCGGGCTCGCCGTTGCGATGCCCAGGCTCGCTATTGCGATGCCGGGGGCATCGAGATCGAAGCCGAGGGCGTCACTATCCGGGTCGGCCGAGGCGCGGACGTGGCGATGATTGCGGCCATCGTCCATGCGCTGAAGGCAAGCCGGTGATCGGCCCGTCCGGAACTGTCCGGGTGATGGTGGCCACCAAACCGGTCGACTTCCGCAAGGGAATGGAGGGGCTTGCCATGTTGGTACGCGAGCACATGAAGGCCGATCCGTTCTCGGGTGCTGTTTATGTGTTCCGTGCCAAGCGGGCGGACCGGATTAAGCTGATCTTCTGGGATGGTACGGGTTTGTGCCTGTTCGCCAAGCGGCTCGAGGAAGGCGTCTTCCGGTGGCCGAAGATCGAGGATGGCGTCATGCGTTTGTCGGCGGCGGAATTGTCGGCGCTGCTCGAAGGGCTTGATTGGCGGCGTGTCCACGCGGCACGGGAGACGGTCGTCCCGACGCAAGCCGGATAATTGTGGGCTGCGCTGCGGCGAAGTGAATCAGGGGCATCGAGCACGTCGTCAAGCGGGCGCGAATATGCTCTGATTTGCCTGTGAGCGATAACCTTCCTGATGATCCCGAGACGCTGAAGGCGATGCTGCTTGCCGAGCGGCACGAGAGCGAGCGGCTGCGCCAGATCATCAAGGAGCTGCAGCGTCATCGCTTTGGCCGGAAGGCAGAGTCGCTTCCCGAGGAGCAGATGCTGCTGGGCCTCGAGGACGTCCAACAGGTCGCAGCCTTTGCCGAGGCCGGTCGGACGAGACAGCCCCGGAAGGCCGAGCGGAGCGCGCACGCAAGCGCCGCGTCAATCGCGGAGCACTGCCGGCCCACCTGCCGCGGATCGAGGTCGTCGTCGACCTCGACGACAAGACCTGCCCCTGCTGCCAGGGCGAACTGCATCGGATCGGTGAAGACAGGAGCGAGCGGCTGGACATGGTGCCGGCGCAGTTCCGCGTTGTCGTCACCCGACGTCCCAAATATGCCTGCCGAGCCTGCGAAGATGGCGTCCTGCAGGCCGAGGCTCCGGCCCGGTTGATCGAGGGCGGACTGCCGACGGAGGCAACCGTCGCCCAGGTTCTGGTGTCCAAATACGCCGATCATCTGCCGCTCTACCGGCAGGCCCAGATCTATGCCCGCCAGGGCATCGCTCTCGATCGATCGACATTGGCGGACTGGGTTGGGCATGCTGCCTTCCATCTGCGCCCGCTGCATGAGCGCCTTCTCACGGTGCTTCGCGACAGGTCCAAGCTGTTCGCCGACGAGACGACGGTGCCGGTGCTCGATCCCGGTCGAGGGCGCACCAAGACCGGTCAGCTCTGGGCCTATGCCGCTGACGACAGGCCTTGGGGCGGCCTCGATCCGCCCGGCATCGCCTATGTTTATGCACCCGACCGCAAAGCCGAGCGGCTGTTCAGCCATCTTGCCGGATTCAAGGGCGTTCTGCAGGTCGATGGCTACAACGCCTATCCAAAGCTTGCCCAGCGTGGCGAGGTCGAGCTCGCCTTCTGCCGAGTAGGCGGGGATATTGCCATCCCCGCCCCTCACAGACCCGGACGAGCGGATTACCCGCATCCGGTTCTTCACGCGTAAGCTTCGCTCACGGGACGGCATATTGGTGGACGATCTTGGCTGTCGGCAACGGATGTCGCGCGAGCATGGCCCGGAAGCGCGACCACGGCAGATTGCTGTGGCGGCCACGCCGTGCAAGCCATTTCTTTCATATCCGCGTGATCTGGTGGTGATACCATCTGATCCGTCGGCCGTTGCCGGAGATGCCGTAGTAGGCGCAGTGCCCCCGGATCACCCGCGACAAGTGCGCGTGCTGTTCCCGGAACGGACGATGCAGGTTGAGCCGACACCATTCCGTCACGGAAGCCAGCGCGCGGGCATAACGGTCTTTTGCCGTTATCTGTCGGACGACATTCTTACCCTTCCTCGATTGACCCCACACATGGGTGAAGCCAAGGAAGTTGAATGTGGTCCCCGCCGTCGCGGGATGACGCCCACCCGGGCGTTTGAACCGGAAGTCTACGAAGCGGGTCTTGGTCGGATGGAGTTGAAGCCCGTACCGACCGAGCCGCTTACCCAGCACGTTCAGCAATCGCTTGCCGGACAGATGGTCCTCGAAGGCGATCACCGCGTCATCAGCGTATCGGACCAGTTGGCATCGCCCCTTGAGACGCGGTCGCGCCACCTGCTCGAACCATTCATCCAGCACATAGTGCAGGTAGATGTTTGCAAGCAGTGGCGAGATCACGCCGCCTTGGGGCGTTCCACCAGTCGTGCGGCGAAGGACGCCCTTTTCGAGCACCCCCGCCTTCAGCCATTTATCAATCATCCTCCGGACGACGCCGTCCGTGACTCGCTGATCGAGGAATCGGCGCAGGTGCGTGTGGTCGATGGTGTCGAAGTATTTCGAGATATCGACGTCCACGACCCAGCGCAGCCCTTGCTCCATGAATCCATTACGCAGTGCGTGCAGGGCATCATGGGCCGATCGTCCCGGTCTGAAGCCGTACGAGCACGGCAAGAAGTCCGTCTCGTAGATCGGCTCCAGCAGCAGGAGAATCGCCCGCTGCGCCACCTTATCTTCCAGTGTCGGGATACCCAGTGGCCGTTTTGTGCCATCTGCTTTGGGAATGTAGTGCCGTCGCACCGGCGGCGCGATGTAGCGACCGGATTTGATGCGCGCCAGAAGGCCATCAAGATTGGCCTCCAAGTTCGCCTCATAGTCCATCGCCATCATGCCATCGATTCCCGGCGCGCCATCCTTGCGCGTCAAGCGATAGGCTTCGAGCATCCATTCACGGTCCGATCAGGTGATGCAACGAGGTGAGCACCCGCTTGGGATGTTTCCTCGCCAGATCGGCTATCCATTGTCGTTTCGTGGACAGGTTTGCGGGACTCAGCGTTCCCTCCCGTGTTTCTCGTCAATGGGTCTTAACGCGTGGCGGCTCCCTTCCCTCCAGCGGATCCCGGTGAGCCCAGTTCCCCGCCTTCGTCAGTACTATGAAGCCGCTACGACCTCCCGCCGTGCATATCCGTCGGCTTATGTCTTCGCTTCGGGATTCCACATGCCTTGGTGTTTCGTGTTCGCATGCGCGCTCCGGATGCTCGCCAAGTCGAGACATCGGGCCTGGAGCGTTGTTGAGGCCGGTGCTCCGCGCCAGCTTTCCATATGGGCACAAACGGGATCTCTCAGGTTTCCTGGCGACCCATCCCGTACCTTTGCCCTGCTCGGAGACCCCGGCCGAACCGGTCAGCCTGGCCATAGCGGTTTTCCCGGTGCTGCCCCCGCACCCAACACGGCGAAGGCTTCAGCACGACCATGATTTCGAGGCTTGCCACAGGGCTTCGGTACCCGCTGTCTACGCTTCACGAGCGACGTTGCCATCGCCCATGCAAGACTCGCTTCCGACTGGCGGGCTCCGCCTTTGCCGGGAGGGCGTCGAACCCTCTGGGTCACGTTGAAAGGTTTCAGATCACATTCTTTCCTCCTTTCCAGGACTTGTCCTGACGCAAGCTGGGTGCACATGCGGCGCAACTTCTACGAACTCGCGACAGCCGGCCCCGCTCCAATCGCGAGCGAGGCGCTGAAGCACATCGCCGCGTTCTATGCGATAGAGAAGGAGATCCGCGGCCGCAGCGCGGAGGAGCGTCGCCTCGTGCGGCAGCAGAAGAGCCGACCACTGGCCGATGCCTTTGAGGTATGGCTGCGCGCTAAGCTGGCTCTCATCAGCCAGAAGATCAAGCTCGCCGAGGCCATCCGCTATGCCCTCTCGCGCTGGCAAGGCTTAACGCGCTTCATCGATGACGGCCGCATCGAACTCGACAACAATACGGTCGAACGATCAATCCGTGGCATTAAGCTCAGTCGCAAGAACGCGCTGTTTGCCGGATCCGACGGGGGCGCCGAACATTGGGCAGTCGTCGCAACCCTGGTCGAGACTTGCAAGCTCAACGACGTCGATCCGCTCGCCTATCTCACCGACGTCCTGACCAGGATCATCAACGGGCATCCAAACCGCGACATCGACCAGCTACTGCCCTGGGCCTACCGCGCTCAAGCCCTCAAAGCCGTGGCCTGAGAACGACGCTTACCGTCAACCGCAATAGCTGGTCGTTATTGTCAATATCGCCGAGCCGCAGGCAGGTTGTTCGTTGAGAACTACAAAGTCGGCGATCTCAAGCATTACGAGCGAAACTGGAGTCCGATCCGGGAAACCGAATCCTCACATCATTTATGGCCGGGCACCGATTGCTCAGACCGGCCCTGATGCGCCGCAGGAAGGACTGACGCATCGCCGCGGTTACGTTGTCAAACCCGTCTTCGTCGATCATCCTGAGAATGTGTTTTAGCTCTCTGAATTCGTCAAGTTCACGCCGTTCCCGGTTACTGGAGTACAAAAAATCTAAGAGTCTGACTCAAAATTCATGACTTGACGTTGGCCGATCTGGCGATGCGGCGCAGCAGTTGTCGGGTTGAGGCAATAAGGAGCCATGCTTCAGCCGAGGTGACGGAGGCCTCCCAATCCTTGGCGAGACGTCGGCAGCGGTTGAGCCAGGCCAACGTGCGTTCGACGACCCAGCGTCGGGCAACAATAACGAAGCCTTTTGCGTCATCCGGGCGTTTGACAACTTCAATCGTGGGCCCGTCGATTTTCCGGAGCGCGTTTTCAAGCTTTTCGCCGGCGTAGCCGCCGTCAGCAAACAAGTGTGCAATAGTCGGGTAGCTCGCACAGGCCAAGATGACGACGGCCGGCGCACCGTCCCGATCCTGAACATTGGCCGGGTGCACGATGGCGCTCAGCAAATTTCCTTGTGTATCGGTGACGATGGTAAGCGCTAAGCGGGAACCCTTGCTTCGGGACTGGGATGGCTGTGCGAAGCCTCCGCTTAGGACGGAGGCTTCGGATGGGATTGGACAGCAAAAAGG
>NZ_JADPKS010000148.1 GCF_023074175.1 Bradyrhizobium sp. 139 | reverse complement strand
ACGTCTATAGCGGGGGTGGCGGCGAGAACGCGGGTGGCGCAAAGGGGTCCAAGGTCGCGCATTCCGGAGAGGAAGGCTCCCGATCTGGAGGTGGCGGCGGTAACAAGGCCTCCTCGGGGGTTGGCGGCCAGGATGGAGATGACAAGAAGAAAAAGAATGAGCGTGATTGAAAAGGACAAGTCGAGCGCCGCTTAGCTGTCTGGTGCGGGGAACATGCGCCATCTCAAGGTGCCAATCCTGGTTTTGGCATATGCTTTGGCATATGCGGTGATATCGCCCGCGTCTGCGCAAACCTGTTGCCGCCACCGGCTGCGCGCCAGACGCCAATCGGTGCGTGAGCAGCGGTCCGCTGCCTTCCTATCGCCTGCGCCGAAGATTCTCGAGGGCCGTCACGTGGGTCCGCGGTGCGCAAGCACCGAGCCGCCGTGCTCGCCCGCCGGCCAGCGCGTACCTACGTGGCCCCAGTTCAGATTCCCCCAGAGTGCCCATTGGTGGATCCGACCAAAGCGCAGGTCGGCGACGCAACCGCTCAATGCGTGAACGTGTTAACCGGAAATGCGCAGTTGCGGGATTGTTTTTTTGAGGACGACGCCGGTAGGGCCGAAGACAAAAGAACCGGTCTGAACTGCCCCGATCGCCAAGCTGCGCTGGCGAGGCAGTGTCTAAAGCGCTGCGTCAACTATGCATCCGATACGACACATTTGGTGTGTGCCGGCAGCTATCCCAACACGCTCTGGCGTGTGTCTTTTGGAGATATCTCAGGCCGCGGTCTCGGTTCGGAGCGTGTAGACCTCTGCGGCCCTCGGCTAAGAACGCTGCAGCAAGCTCCAACGCGCTGAGGTGCGCTGGATTCAGCCGCTGCCATCGGCTGGACAGACGCCAACTGGAGGCGGCCCTGCTGGAAGTGACGTCGCGAGATCCGAGCGCACCATCGGGATGAACAAAGGCTCTCTTCGTGCGCTAGATGGCGCCAATCTTCACGCAGAGTGCATGGGCGACCATGAATACCGGGAGGGCGATCAAGAACCATACAATGGCGTCCGCGTCGCGATCTGGCGCGAACTCACGGTTCGCATCTGTCTGGCGGCTATCAGGAACTACAGAAAAGGCTTGGCTTGGTCGGGTGCGCTTGGCTGCGCGACGCAATAGCTGTTTGACAGTTGCTTCGCGCTTTTGCGTGATCTCCGCGCGTTCTTCTACGTCAGACATCAGCTTCACCTTCAACCCGATCTCTACTAGCCGGCGAAATCGCTTCTGGCGGGCGGTACGCTGGCGGGCTGCAAACGATGTGGCATTTAGTTCCCAACTACTTAACACATATGGAGAATTCCGGCCACCTTTGATATCGAGTGTTGCGAGCCAGCTACAGCAACGTACAGGAGCGCGACGTACTATTCTTCGGGCAGGTGAGCGAGCACGCCAATTCCTTGAACTCGTTATCTCTGGAGAGACTCGAATGAAGGAACTGATTGCGGCTGCGGCCGGAACACTAGTTTTAGGTCTGGCGGCTCCAGCCAGCGCGGCCCATCTCGCGGCCCGGCCGTACACCAAGGCTCCGCCGCCGATGGTCGCCGCCATCTACGACTGGAGCGGCTTCTACATCGGCGTCAACGGCGGTGGCGGCTCAAGCCACAAGTGCTGGGACTTCGTCGACACTTTTGGCGGTGTGACTGGCGTTCCGGGTAGTCTTGTCGGTGAAGGCTGTCACAATGCGACCGGGGGCACGGTCGGTGGTCAGATCGGTTATCGCTGGCAGTCAGCAAGCTGGGTGTTCGGTGTCGAAGGCCAGGGCAACTGGGCGGATTTCAAGGGCGACAATATCAGCGCGATCCCGGGATTCGGCCTTCGCAATCAGTCGAAAATTGACGCCTTCGGTCTGATCACGGGCCAAATCGGTTACGCCTGGAACAACGCCCTGTTCTACGTCAAAGGTGGCGCCGCCGTCGTCGGCGATCGCTACAGGACCTTTGACGTTGCAACCGGCCTTGAATTCGATCGGGCGAACGACCAAACCCGCTGGGGCGGGACGGTCGGCGCCGGCTTCGAATATGGCTTTGCGCCGAATTGGTCGGTTGGCATCGAGTACAATCACATCTTCCTCGAACGTCGTAACGTCGATTTCACCGGCTCCGGCAACTTCGCCGGCGCGGGACTTGGTGTCTTTACGCGCACCGAGCGTATCGATCAGAACGTCGACATGGGGCTCGTCCGCTTGAACTACCGCTGGGGTGGCCCGGCGATCGCGAGGTACTGAGTCGCTTCAGTCAAAAGAACAAGGGGCCGGCTCAAAGAGCCGGCCTTTCTCTTTGGGAGCTCGAATTGACAAAAACCTACAGGCCAGTCATCCCGTCGCAGTCGCCGCTGAGCTGAACCAAGCATTCGCTTCGCTGAACCTCACACAATTTGCAAAAGCCATCGGGAAAGCACTTGACGACTTCAACGTCGCCGCACAGCGGGGATCTCGGCCTGACGGTAAAACGGCGTATGGTCGCCGAACTTGGAGACGATCACGTGCGCAATCGCCGCTTCGGTCGGCAGTCCACCAGGCACGACGTGCTCCGGTGCGTGCGCCTGCACGAGAGGGCCCGAGCACCGGCGACAGATGTATTTCGGGCGGCGCGTGACCAGCACGCGCCATTGCGCCGGGATCACGTCGAGGCGTTTGCTGACGTCCTCACCTATCTTCGTCATGGCGCCGCAACCGCACGGACAGAGCGTGCTCGCGGGCTCGATTATCCGTTCCACCTGCGGCAAATGGGCAGGCAAGCAGCCGCGATTGCGATGAGAACCTTGATCCGGCGCGCTCCGCGATCGGCCCTGGATCACAGCCTCGGCTCTCTCCTGCGCCGCGTCCAGGATGCCTTGCGCGATCTCCACGTCTTCCAGCGGCAAGTGATACTGATCTGACCCCAACTTCTCGGACTTCGCGCCGAACTTCTCGCGTCGCAATTCCCCGAGAATGACCTCCAGCCGACGTCGCGCTTCCTCCGATGCCGCCAGTGCCCCCTGATGCTCGCTCAAGGCGGACTGCGTTTGCGCCAAAAGCGCCTTCAGGCGTTCGTTTTCGTCGCGCAGCGCCGCAATGCTCATGCGCTATTTCGAGCACATCACCACTGCGCGTGCCACGTTCAAAATAGCTCTCGAGTAAATCTGCCGCAGTTATCCAGCCGCCTGGGGACGCCGCGCTTCTTCCGGGCGGACTAACCTCCAATCCAGCCCTTCGAACAGGGCTGCGAACATCGCTGGCGATATGCGCATCACGCCGTCTGCGATCGTTGGCCAAACGAACTTGCAGCCTTCGAGGCGCTTATGAACTAACACCAGGCCCGTTCGATCCCAGACCAAAATCTTGATCCGGTCCGCTCGTTTCGATCGGAACACGAAGGCTGCGCCGCTGAACGGGTCGAGGCGAAGCATTTCCTGCACCTTTGCCGCAAGTCCATCGTGGCCACAGCGGAAGTCGATCGGCCGCGTCGCGATGTAAATCCTCAGATCGGCACCGGCCGCGATCATCGTGACGCTCGCACTGCGCGGATCACCCGGGACAGCTGCTCGCCATCTATGGCTGTGTCCGTCCGCAGCACGACATCGCCGATCGCGATCTCAAGCTTGATGGCCGGAACGTGACCCTCCTCCAACGCGCTTTCCACGACCAGCGGCGCGAATGTCGACTGCGACGCCTCGCACGGCGCCAACATGCCTCGCTGTCGAAAGCGTCGTGGCCAATCGTAAATCCGCCAGCGCGTCGCTCCGTGCTTGCGCGCCACCTCGGAAACCTGGGCACCGGCTAGCAGACTCTCGGCGACGATCCGAGCTCTCTCAGCCTCCGAACAAACGTGGCGTCCCGACAGTCCTTCAAGCACCTCCAGCCGGCTCACCGGCCTCCCGATGAGCCGTCCAAATGGACGTCCTTTTTGCTGTCCAATCCCATCCCAAACCTCGGTCCAGAGCCGGAGGCTTCTTCGCACGTTCATTCGAATTCTGAAGCAAGGGTATCGGCTTCGTGCTTAAGATTGACCTCTCGCCGAGGTCCCAATAGCTGCCTTCGAAGAGCCAAGCCAACTGAAACCGGGAAAGGCGTTGATTGACGATTACGCCTCGCCCGGGTGCCTAGAATCATTCTGTGGCCTTCGAGTGCACTGACCATGGCCATGCCAATGGCGGTTGCGGCTTTTTGGCTTGCGGCCGCGCCGGGCTCGGCGCGGGCTTTTGCGTCTGGGCAACATTGGCCGACTGCCGCGGACGCGGCAGCGGTATTTCGGTCATCACCCTTGGCTCTTCGGGGCTCACCCTTGGCGCTTCAGGCGTCACATTTGGCTCTAAGGCGTTGGCGATGACGTGGGCGAGTTGTTCCTGGCTTGCGTTTAGTCGCTCGGTGAGCGTCTGGCTTTCGCGCGCCATCTGGATCTGGGTCACCTTGATCTGGTCGATGGTACTGGTGTTGCGTGCGATTTCTTCCCGGCTCGCCTTGATTTGGCTCACCAGATTTTCACTGTCGCGGACCAATTGTTCTTGCCTCACCTCGAGCTGTTCGACCGTTTGCCTCAATGCAGCGACATCGCGCGCCATCGGTTGGAGCTGCTGCGCAAACTCGGAAGACAAGGCAGCAGGAGGCGGCGCAACGTCTTTCCGCGCGGTGGCGTCCGGCGCGGCCCGTGTCAGAGGTGCCAGCTGTGAGGGGGCCATCATCGCCGTATCAACCGAGGATGACCACCGCCAGGCAGCGGCACCAATGGATGCTGCCAACAGAGAACCGAGCAAAGCCACGTAGCGCCAACCCGAGCGATGAATTGTTGTCGGCGGGGCGCGAGACGTCTTCCTCTTAGTCGGCGGGGCCAAAGGACCGACTTCCTCTTCGCGCGCCAGGTTGACAAGTTTGGAAAACTGCTCATCCAAGCTTTTCGTGATCTGCTCTTCCGCGAGCTTGTCCAGCGTGGAATCCATTTGGCGCTCCATATCAAATGCAATGGCACCCGCCTGAGAGCGATGTGCCGATCTGCGCTACGGCGAGCTAACATTCAACGGGACGCAGATGGTTTTTGCGCCTGCAAAACTTTCCCCAAGGGATGAGCTTGGAGCTGCACGTCACGTCGTCTTTTTTTACCAGCTTCACCCCGCTGTACTGGAGCTTTTAACGCAGCCGAGGAGGCGAAACTATGTTGACGGCTGGAGAACTATGGAAGGAACCCTGACCCTCCGCAAGTGCTGTCCGCCGTTCGGCGCGGGAGCAACGTGCGCTCGGCGGGGCCTGTCGGGGTTGCGCAGCCGACCGCATCGTTGCGGTGAGACTGGCGGCATAGGCCGCAGGCGTCAGATAGCCCAGTGAGAAAAGCGGGCCGAGATCGCCCCGGGTTGCCTGCCGCGCAGGGACCACCACATGAAGGCGCAGTGCAGCGCAAGCCTGACTTCGCAGGCCGTCATGACTTCGGCCACGGCACGGTCGCGCCGGCTCGATGTGATACAGCATCATCGCGCGCTATACCAATCGCCGGGGAACGTGGACGATCTCTGCTTACAAGCGAAAATACCCAAAGCCCATTGAGGGGAGTTAAGACGCGACCGCCCATCTGGCCACGTCGAAGACCGAAGCGTCACCATAACACTTACAGGATCGAAATGACGCCGCCGACGTCATCGTCGATGACGAACGAATTAAGCTCGATTAACTTCCGAGAAGAGCTGTTACGGAACTTATTGATCGCCGGCGAACTGTGCCCAAATCATCAGAGGGGCAATCTTCCAACTGATAAGATATCATACGAAAGCTTATCAGTCGTGGCTGGGCGTAGACAGAACGTCCGCTTTGTTCAAAAGGCGGCAGCTGCACCGGAGGCGATGACTTCTGCTCTACCACCGACTCCGGACATCTCGAGAGCCGCCCCAGCCGACGCGATCGGCGAAAAGCCGACATCGATGATCTCGATTAGCGCTTTCCCTCACAAGGGCGAGCTTGCCTGCACCCGCCGAGGGTTGGCACTCTCAAGCCGGTACCGCGGCAAATGCGCATGGCGCGGCTACGCCCTTCATCGCTCGAGGCCGTGCCTGATCCGCCATGTTGCTCCTTGGCTTCACGCTGGCAACGGGCCGGCGGCGGGACCGGTTTTGGACGCCTTTGCCGCAGTGATGTTGACCGGTCGGTTTCATCAGGTTTGAGCGTGCTGCCAGTGTGAGGTGATGTCGGCGCCGGTCTTGTTGAGATGCACGTGCTGATCGACGTGATCGACCCATGAGAGCGGAATAAAGTGATGATGCTGACCGTCCGGTGAACTCTGCTTCGTCAGCTTGATCTTGTCGGTTCCGTCCAGATGATCGACTTTTCCGACCATCTTCCTATCGGACGAAATCACGTCCATGTGTTCCTTGATCTTCGAAACGTCTGTCATGGGTATCTCTCATTCAGCAATCGTATATTCGGTCGGTCAGCGAAACTTGCGATTGCTTCCCGACGCTCAGCATACCGCCGATCAGGCCGCTCGCACGAGCGAGCGCCGCTTCTGGCGGAGGTAGCGCGTGATCTCCGGAAGCGTCATCGCGTTCAGGACCCTGTCGGCGGGGACACCGCCCTTCCGGGCCATCTCGACACCCCAGTGCATGTGATCGAGCTCGGGGATCGAGTGCGCATCCGGATTGATGCTCAGCATGCAGCCGAAGTCGAGGGCCGCCTGGTGCCAGCGCCAGTCCAGGTCGAGGCGCCACGGGTGGGCGTTGATCTCGACGACGACATCATGCTTGGCGCAGGCCCGCAGCACTTTCTCAACGTCGATTTCGTAGCCTGGCCGCCGTTGGAGCTGCCGCCCGGTCATGTGGCCGATGATGGTTGTGTGAGAATCGGAGATGGCCCGAAGCAGGCGCTGCGTCTGCGCCTTGCGGTCCAGCTTGAAACGGCCATGGATGCTCGCGACCACGAAATCGAAGCGCTCCAGCACGTCGTCGTCATAGTCGAGCGACCCGTCCGCCAGGATGTCGGACTCGATGCCTTTCAGGATCCGGAAATCCTTGCCGAAGCGCTTGTTCAACCGGTCTGCTTCTCGGTGCTGCTGCGCGATCTCGTCGACTGAGAGACCGCCGGCATAGTGCGCGGACTTCGAATGGTCGGCGACCCCGAAATATTCGAAGCCGCGCTGGCGCGTCGCCTTGGCCATCGTCCCAAGGGTCTCGGTGCCGTCGGAGGCATCGGTGTGGCAGTGAAGGATTCCGCGCAGGTCCTCGTCAGTGACGAGCTTCGGCAACTTGCCCTTCAGAGCCAGCTCGAGCTCATTGCGCCCCTCCCGGAGTTCGGGATCGATGAAAGGTAAACCGAGGGCGCGATAGATCTCGGCCTCGTCGCCCGCGATCAGGGTGCGGCCGTTGTGCAAGCCGTCGGCTTCCAACCTCATCTCTTTCTGGGCGGCCAACGCCCGGAGCTGCTCGATGTGAGCGGCGGAGCCGGTCGCGAACAGAAGGATCGCGCCGAAATGCTTGCGGTCCGACAGCCGCATCTGCAGTCCGTCCGCCGTCGACGGCTTCGGTGCCTTGGCGGCCTCCGGTGCTTCCGCAACGATGGTGAGATCGCCGACGAGTTCACAGCCCCGACGGAAATCGCCGGCGATCGTGACGCGCTTGAGCTCGGGCTGGGACTTTCTGATCGAATCCTTGGCATGTGCCAGCAGGACGGCGGCACGGTGCAGGTGGAGCCGACCTTCTCCGCTTTTCGCGATGGCCAGGTTCTGCAGGATCTTTGTCTGCAGCGCGGCGCCCAGTCCCTTGGCCTTCTTGATGCGATCGTCCTTGGCGGCGGCCTCCAGGTCGGCGAGAGAGCCAACGCCGAGATCCTTGTAGAGACGCAGCACCTTCTCAGGGCGGAGACCGGGCACGGAAAGCATCTCGAGCACGCCCTCGGGAATCTCCTTCCGCAGCTTTTCGAGGCTCGGATGAGTGCCCGTCTTGTGGAGCTTGGTGATGATGTCGGCGATCGCCTCGCCGACGCCGGGAATTTCCGTGAGTTGGTCCTCCGCAACGAGCACGTCGAGAGGGACGGCGAGAGCCGTCAGGCTGTCCGCCGCCTTGGAATAGGCCTTTGCACGGTAGGGGTTGCCGCCACGCAACGCCGTCCGCTGCGCGTATTCTCGCAGGAGACTTGCTACGGTGCGAACGTCGACGGAGGTCACTCAACAAGCCTCCTGTCCCGCGCCATGCGGCCTCGACGCAGCAAAGCGACTTTGAGCGGGCGGATCGTCATCGGGCTGACTATCCAGGGATCTCTCGAGTTTCTGCGCTGCCCGAAAGTCCTCTAGATGCTGCGTGTTCGGGCCATAAGCCGCCTCTTTCTTGAGGAGATTATAAATTCGACCGGCCACCAGCCGCAGATGTTTCATCCTGCCCTGCGGCATCGATCTGGCCCTGCAAAGAGCTCGGACAGCGTACGCCCGGAAGTAGTCGAAAGCGTCTGACATATCGATAAAACGCCGTCTCTGGCCTTTGGTTCTTGCGGTCGACGATGAAGTCGCGGTCAGCGGCAGGAAGAGGTTTGTTGCTGCGCGCGTTGGACGGCAGGGATCTGGCTTTCGGCCAGTTTCGCATCCTAGTCGGCTTTCTCGGCACCGACGGTGTGTCGGCCATTCGGGCTCCTCTGGCGCCAAGGGGCTTCGGTGCACCTGTCGTGGTATCCCGCGCCGTCTGGTGCTCCATGTCGGCGTTCAACTCCGCGCCGAGCAGGATGACGATCGCGGAAATCCAGAGCCAAGTCATGAAGCCGATCACGGCCCCGAGGGGTCCGTAGGTCTGGTTGAACGTCCCAAAGTTGGCCGCATACCATGAGAACAGGCCGGACGCCGCGAGCCAGAGAAGCGTGGCGGCCGAGCTACCCCAAGTGATCCAGTGCCAGACCGCGCGGGGCGCTTTTGGTGCTGGTCTAGGAACCTTGAACGTTGGCGGCCAGTTGTCAGCTTTTCGACCCGCGGAGACCGATCTGAATGCCCGACTATCCGAAGCCGCCGTTTCCCGGCCAGCAGCAGCCGATGCCCGGATCGACCGCGAAGATGAATCCACGTCCGGATCACGGCGAGACCAGCTACAAGGGCTCGGGTCGCTTGCAGGGCAAGCGGGCCATTATCACCGGCGGCGACAGCGGAATAGGAAGGGCGGTGGCGATCGCCTTCGCCCGCGAGGGCGCGGACGTCCTGATCGCCTACCTCGAAGAGCACGACGACGCCAAGGAAGTGGCAGCCCTCGTCGAGAAGGAGGGACGCAAGGTCGGGCTCGTCGCGGGCGACCTGAGGTCGGCGGACCATTGCAGGAAAATCGTAGACCAAGCGGTCAGCGATCTCGGCGGCGTCGACATCCTCGTCAACAACGCCGCGCATCAGGCGACCTTCAAGGACCTTGCGGACATCAGCGACGAGGAATGGCGGATGACGTTCGACGTGAACATCCACGCCATGTTCTTCCTGGCGAAAGCTGCCGTGCCCCACATGCGGCCTGGCGGGGCCATTATCAACACTGCATCGGTGAACTCGGACATGCCGAACCCCACGCTATTGGCCTACGCGACGACCAAGGGTGCCATCCAGAACTTCACCGGCGGCTTGGCACAGATGCTCGCGGAGAAGGGCATTCGCGTGAATGCGGTAGCGCCTGGGCCGATCTGGACGCCGCTTATTCCCTCGACCATGCCGGAAGAAACCGTGAAGAACTTCGGCAAGCAGGTCCCGATGAAGCGCGCCGGGCAGCCGGCGGAGCTGGCTACGGCCTATGTCATGCTCGCCGATCCGCTGTCGAGCTTCACTTCCGGAACGACGGTCGCGGTAACCGGGGGAAAACCGTTCATCTGATGGCGGGCATGAAGCATCCCGTAACGCCGGATGGGCGGTACTTCGTCGTCCGCGGAACACTTTGGCGAGTCGTCCGTGAAGAACGCCGGTTTTAAGCCGGAGCGGGTTGAATCGTTGCCATAAGGGCGAGGAGTATCTGGCACAACAAAAGCCTGAGCCAGCGGATCAGGCGGCGGAAGTTGTAGCCGACAGCTGCGAGGATGGCGTTGGCAGCGTCGCCTTGGCGGTACCAGAGATAGTTTCGGCCCATTCGATGCTCGGCTTTGAGATGGCCGATCACGGGTTCGA
>NZ_JADPKS010000090.1 GCF_023074175.1 Bradyrhizobium sp. 139 | reverse complement strand
AACGTACAAGGCCGTGGCCGAGAGCCTTGGCCTGCCATACTCGCCGGTCGAACAGGCTGCGGCCTGATCCCAGAGGCCTCCCAAGGGGGCGTTTCCTCCTTGACTTCGGGCCACTCCTACAGGGGGGGCCCCCTTTTCCTCACAAACTTGCAGGAGTGAGTTCCGCAAGGGTTCTTCGCGAAGACGGTAATTTCGTCTCAGGCGGCGCTCAACAAATGGGCCCAGACCCAAGTGCTGATCCCATACGCGCACTCAACAACCGCTTCTAGACAAGCAGATGATACTGAAAGCGGCGCTTGACAGGGCTATGCGAGGCTAAGCACTCCTCGCATTTGAAATGCGGAGCTGGGGGCGGGGGCCTCGTCCGTCTCTGTGTCTAGCTGAGGCTGCCGTTCTGTTTGGCGCCTCACGGGCATTTCGGGGCATAGTCGTTGTCGCAACTCGCCTGTGTCATCAGAGGATGGACGGTGGAGCATACGGGGTGCTGAAGTGCATGAGTTGATCCGAGATACTGCGTGCGGGGTGATCGATAAGCTAACGAGAGGTGAAGTGACGCCACTCGATCTACTGGATGTATTGGAAGAACGGATTGCCGAAGTCGATGGCAAGCTCAACGCCTTGCCGATCTTGTGCTTTGATCGCGCGCGAAAACATGCTGATGTCCTGATCAAAAAACCCGTTAGCGAGCGCGGTCTTCTTGCCGGTTTGCCGGTGCCGATCAAAGATCTCACTGACGTCGCTGGTGTGCGTAATACTCAGGGCTCTCCGATCTTTAGGAACAACGTGCCAACTCGGTCGGATATCCTAGTCGAGACCCTCGAACAGAACGGCGCGCTCATCTATACTAGATCGAACGTTCCCGAGTTCGGCGCTGGCGCCAACACTTTCAACGAGGTGTTTGGATCGACTCTCAACCCATGGAATCCAACGCGCTCGGCGTCGGGCTCCTCCGGCGGAGCTGCAGTCGCCCTAGCCACCGGGATGGCATGGCTTGCGCACGGCTCGGATATGGGGGGCTCACTCCGCAATCCGGCAAGCTTCTGCAGCGTGGTTGGCCTGCGGCCCAGCATCGGCCGAGTTGCCCATACACCGAAATTCAAGATTGATCGTAACCTTGGTGTGCCGGGACCAATGGCCCGCAACGTCGAGGATATCGCGCTGATGTTAGATGCGATGAGCGGTGAGCACCCGGCAGACCCACTCTCGCTGCCAAAACTGCCGAACTCTTTCCTTTCGGCCGCGCGCTCCCGCAAAAGACCAAAGCGGGTTGCTTATTCGCCGGATTTATCACCCCCGTGGATCCGCAAATTGCCGCGATCACGCGCCAAGCCGCCGCGCGCTTTGTGGAAGCGGGCGCAATCGTTGAGGAAACTCATCCCGATTTCCGCGAAACGCAGGAGTGCTTTCACATACTCCGCGCCTTTGATTTCGCGGTCAGCAAAGCCGCGTTATTGCGCAATCACCGCGATCTTCTGAAGCCAGAGGTCATCTGGAACATTGAGGAAGGTTTGAAACTGACGGTAGAGCAGATCGAGCGCGCCGAGACACAGCGCTTGACGATGGCGGCGCGTGCAGTGGAGTTCTTTAAGAAGTACGATCTGCTCCTGTCGCCTGAACCATAGTCGAACCGTTCCCGGTACAAAATCGGTATGTCACCGAATGCGCCGGCAAGAAACTTGACCACTATGTAGATTGGGTCGCCATCGCCTCTGCGATCACGCTCGCTTGTTGTCCGGCGCTATCTCTTCCCTGCGGCTTCACCAGCTCCGGCTTGCCGGTCGGCCTACAAATAGTGGCCGCACCACGTGCTGAGGGTCAACTATTGGCAGGTGCAAAAATACTCGAGGAAATTTTGGGCCTGTGCGACAGCACGCCTATCGATCCGCGGGAGCCAACCTGAGGCCACATCGCGATAACAGACCGCTCCTTAGCTTCGCGACCGAGCACCCGTTCAAGCCGGGGCCATCATGCACAAGTGATGAGTAGACGTGCGCAAACATGCCATTTGGTGCGAGGCGGTCACCATGGTCACGGAGAACATCGCCGATGTTGCCGATCCTACGCGGCTCTTGAGGCTTGTCCGCCTGTACTTTGGTCGGTGTTTGATGCTCATTGCCGAAAACGTACCGCTCCGGGCCGAGTGATCTGTATCAATCTTCGCTCGGAATCTCGATTGGAACGGCAAAGCCTGCTTTTACGCGGTCCAGTATCACCATCGTTTTGAAACCCTTGATGTCTGAGTTCTGATAAAAGAATTGGCGAGTAAACTGCTCATAGTCATCCATGCTGCGCGCGGAAATATACACGACAAAATCAGCGTCACCGGTAACGTAGAATCCATTGACGACCTCAGCGGAAGATTTGATGGCCTTCTTAAACTTATCGATTATATCCGCACGCTCCCGTTCCAAAGTCACTAGCACAAGCATTTGAATGGGCCTTCCTACTGCTTTCGGCGAAACGATGGAGACATCGCTCTCAATGATGCCTTCCGAACGTAGCCTTTTCAGTCGCCGCTGACATGCGGTCGCAGAAAGGCCCACCCTCTCGCCGATCACCTCAGAAGTTAGTCGGTTGTTCTTTTGCACGACCTCGAGAATGCGGGCGTCTATTTGATCGTATTGCATATGGCGCGTCCCTTCCGACGAATTTCATCGAAAAATGCCTGCGGTACGCAGGAAATCATCTCAATGCCAATGCGACGCAAAGATGTCTTCAGCAGTATGCTGATTGATGGAGCAATTTCAACAGCCGCCCGCGTCTGAGTTCAATGGCCCCTCAAACGCCGCGACGCAAAACTGCGGATTCGGCATCTGCGGTGAGCTCAATTCTCACGCCTTACAGCTCCGCAACGCTAAGCGATTGGGATGACGCGCACCCAGCGAGGTGATCTCCAGCTTTGCTCCACGAAGCATCCTTCTGATATGAAGCTAGCCAGATCGCGCTTGCGGATTTGGATTGCGAGCGAACAAAGAGGTGATCTGGATGCTGGTGCTGCAACTCTCGACCTCTAGTGTGGTCAGTCAACTTGCGCCTGCTCACCCGCAGTCCGCATTTCTTTTATGCGATCACGGACGATGCCGGAGACGCACCGTCAAGCTCCGTTCCTTCAGCTCACGCAAAGTCGCCCGGTGAGGCCGGATATGCGCCAGTCGTGTGTGCGAGTAGGCTTCGAGATCATCAATGATGCGCGGCTTGGTGCTCGCTTTCTGTGGGCATCTGCTAGAAGGCGTTGGCGTGTAGGACCGGACCGCCCTTCTATCGACACCCAGGTGGCTGTATGGAGCGACAAACAGGATGACGAGTTCTCACCTTGATCGCCGCCGCCCAGGGCGGCGGTCATCGGTTCTGAGAGTGTGATCCTGCAGAAGGGAGCGTCGGCGATTCGCGCATTAGGAAGCTCAATGCCGGAGACTTAGATGGTCGGCTTACAGCGATTGAGCTACTGCCGGTTCGATGCACACCGGAATTACGTATTTATCAGCGGGAGGTGGGCGATGGGTTGCCGGAAGGGTCAGCCGAGAATTCAACGTTGAGGCGGCGAGGCGAGTGACCAGCGGTGATTGGTACCCGTTGCTCAAGCGGCACGCGGCTTGGACGTTCATGAGAACGAGCGTCGGAGGTGGCTGAAGGAGTTTGGAGCCGATCCGGTCCAGCCACGCCCTGGAGACACAGAGCCCGAACAGCGAGACATCGAACATGGCTTGCGTCAGCAAGCGCCAAGTTGAGGGCTGAGGAACATCTTTAGAAAAGTCGCAGCTTACTTCGCGAAAGAAGTGACACAGGGTTCTGCTTCATCGCGAACGTGTGACGATCTGGCGTCGGCATGGCTGCGCGATGCGGTGTGGGTACCGAGGTCGGCCTTCCATGGTTGGCTCAATCGCTCTCGGCGTCAGATCGTCGAACGACGAGGTACTCGGCGATAAGGTCAACCTTCGTCGCAAATGCCCTCCGTATACTAGACGCCGCGTCTGACGCGATCTTCTTGCCGACGGGTGAGCAGCGAACTGCTGTCTCCGAGCGGCTGATACGTCCTGCAAGGCCTCGGCCCGGCCGCGACGAACGCGCTTGCCGAAGCGGCGATCAGCAGCTCCAGGCCGTCGCCGGCGAACCTCCTGGACAGGGAGTTCACCGCGAAGCGTTGAAGCCAGAAGTGGGACGCCGACTCACCTATCTCTCGGCGGCCTCGGGGGTCTATGTTGAGGCGCTGATCGACTGTGCTCGCACCGGAGCGTCGTCTGGTCGATGAGTGCGGCGATGCACTGCACATGCGCCTCAGGCCGCGAACGGCATCGTTTGCTGCATGACCCGCCCCGGCGGAGCTTGTTTCTCCTCACCCAGGTTCGAGGAAACCGCTAGCAAGATCTACATGTCAACGGCGCACGGAATCTCCTCAGAAGTGGCGCCGCAAAATTCCCCAGTTGGCGGGATGGCGATCAGCCGTCGACGTGATCAGCACCTCCGTCTTTTGGTGGCCGGCCCCGGCGTTTCAGGGTCGGGGGAATGGGGTTCGCGGTTGCCTGCGTTTTGTGTCGGATCGTCTCGGGGACGAGATCAGCATGTTCGCGTAGGCGATAGCTCGAGCCCTCGATTTGGATGACGACGGCGTGGTGAAGCAGGCGATCGAGCAGCGCGGTAGAGACGACGGGATCGCCGAACACGACAGAGTACCCTATTCTTGAGCGGGTCGTGTCTCACGTCACGATCACCGACCCGCATCATTTCCTGTTTGGGCACCGGCTTGAGGTGCTGAAGGAGCGGTCGGGGCGCGGTCCCGCCTACGTCGTTGTCGCGCTGCCGGACGGACGGCCGCGGGCGGTTCGGATCGCGTCGACGGATCTTGGCGAGACGCCTATCACTTCCCGCCCGAACGCCGCCGATCTGCCGCGCATCAGTGCACGTACGCTGATCCCATTGATGCAACATTTGAGCGCGAGTCTGAGTCTTCTCGACGAGAAGGTGATTCGCGATGACCCACCGACCGCTTCCAGGTCGCGTTGCGTATCGACCACTGCCGACGTCGGCAAATCCACCCGGCCGCCCGACGGCCGACATTCCGCGCCTGTGGCCGAATCTGTCGACCGCGACGCAAACCCAGATCGCTCAAATCCTCGCCACGCTGCTGCGGCGAATGCAAGCGGTTCCCGGCACGCCCGGAAGGGGACTGAGCCGTGCTGATCAGCTTGAACGTCGCTGACGAGCGGCTCACGACTGCGCACCGAGCTAAGTTGGCCTATGTCTACGTGCGGCAGTCATCCGTGAACCAGGTGCGCCAGCACCAGGAGAGCACGCAGCTGCAGTACCGCCTCGTCGATCGTGCCATCGGTCTGGGCTGGCCGCCTGAACGTGTCCAGGTCATTGATGAGGATCTGGGCAAATCCGGTGCTGGCGGTGTGGATCGTCATGGTTTCCAGAAGCTCATTGCCGAGATCGGCCTTGGCAACGCCGGTCTTGTGGTGAGCCTCGACGCTTCGCGCTTGGCCCGCAATAACCGGGACTGGCATCAGCTGCTCGAACTGTGCTCGGTGTTCGGCGTGCTCATTGCGGATGGCGAGCGGCTTTACGATCCGCGCGCCTACCACGACCGCCTGTTGTTGGGCTTGTCCGGCATCATGAGCGAGGCGGAGTTGCATCAACTTCGGATGCGCCTTCACCAAGGGGAACGCCAGAAGGCAACGCGGGGCGAACTGCGGCTGCCCCTGCCAGCCGGGCTCGCCTATGATCGAGCGGGCACAATTATTCTCAATCCCGATGAGGAGGTGCAGGCCCGTCTTCATCTCGTGTTTGCCAAATTCCAGGAACTGCAAAGCGCTCGCCGTGTGATGCGGTACTTGGACAGAAACGGATTGTCCTTGCCGGTTCGACCGCTGCTTGGACCATCTCCACATGAGATCGCCTGGCGTGCGCCAGATAGTGCACGCGTCCTTAGTATCCTTCAAAATCCGGCCTATGCTGGTGCGTATGTTTATGGCCGCCGGCAAAAGGATCCGAGCCGATGCCGGCCGGGATCGCTGACGGGAACGGTCAAGGTGGCGATCGCGGATTGGGCGGTTTGCCTCCACGCCGCTCATCCAGGCTATATCAGCTGGGAGGAGTTCATGGCCAACCAGGGGCGACTGGCAGATAACGTCTTCCGCTATGAGGCAGGACACTCTGGCGTACCGCGCAAGGGGGCAGCCCTGTTACAAGGGATTGCGATCTGCGGCCGTTGCGGACGGCACATGAGCATGCGCTACACGGGCCCGAATGCCGACTATCCGGTCTATTGCTGCCGCTCGGATCGGGACCAGCAAGGCAATGCACTGTGTCAGGAAGTCCGGGCCTTGGCGGTTGACGCGCTGGTCGAGCGGGTGGTCCTCGATGCCCTAGTGCCGGATCAGATTGAGATCGCGCTCGCGGCGGCGGGTCAACTGGAGCAGGAGAGCCGTCAGCTCGAGCGCCAGTGGGCGCTTCGCGTGGAGCGCGCCCGCTACGAGGCCGAGCGCGCTCGGCGTCAGTATGACGCCGTAGAACCCGAGAACCGTCTTGTGGCGCGCTCACTTGAGCGGGCTTGGGAAGAGAAGCTGCGTGTCGTCGAGGCGGTCGAGCAGCATGCGCGTTGGCGAGCGCAAGAGCCGCTTCTGATTGGCCCGGCGGAACGCGCAGGGCTACAAGCGCTCGGCGAGAACCTGCCGCGGATTTGGAACGCGGCCACCACGTCGGCAGCCGATCGCAAGCGCATTCTGCGATTTGTCATCCGGAAAGTCGTTCTTGATCAGAAGCGGACCCGAGGTCAGGTGTGGCTCAAGATCGTCTGGCAGACCGGCGCAACCAGCGAGCATCACGTGCAACGGCGCGTTCACACCTACCGCGATTACATCGACATTGATCGGTTGCGGCGACGAATCGTCGAGTTGAATGCTGAACACAAAATGGATGGCGAGATCGCGGCGATACTCAATCAGGAAGGCTTCGTCGCGGCCCGAGGCTGCGCCTTCAAAGGCGAGAACGTCTGGGTATTACGTACCCGCTGGGGCATTCCCACCGTCAAAATCAACGGCATGGAGAAGAACCCAATGCGCTGGCCCGACGGGAGCTTCTCGATTCAGGGCGCGGCGACTGAGCTTGGAGTAACCCCGCAGACGGTGTTCGATTATCTCGCGCGCGGGTTGCTGGCAGGTCATCAATTGGCCAGGGGCCAGCCATGGCAGATCGAGCTCTCAGACAAACAAATTACTCAGCTTCGCAACCGGGTACGACGCACCAAGCGTTCCAAGAAGGAGGCATCATGAAGTCATCGGCTCGCCGAAGATCTCTCCCCACTCGGCGAAGCCGCGGTTCGAGGTTAGGATCATAGCGCCTTTTTCATATCGGGCGTTGACGAGCTGGAAGAACAAGTTGCCGCCACCGGGAGTGACCGGGAGGTAGCCGATTTCATCGACGATGAGCAGCGCGAACCGGCAGTAGTAGCGGATCCGCTCGCGCAGAGCGCCGTCACGTTCGGCCTTGGCGAGCGAGGCGACGATATCGGCGAGGGAGCTGAAGTAGACGCTGCGCCCTGCCTTAACGGCCTCCACGCCGAGAGCGAGGCTCAAATGGGTCTTGCCGGTTCCTGGTGGCCCAATGAGATGGACCGCCTCGGCCCGATTAATGAACTGCAATCCGGCGAGCGCCAGGACGCGGTTTTTGTCGAGCGACGGTTGGAAGGCGAAGTCGAAGCCGGCGAGCGTCTTTATGGCCGACAACTTGGCCATTTGAACCGCCATTTTGATGCGACGGTTCTCGCGCATCGTGAGTTCTTCGGTGAGCAAGGCATCGATGGCGTCGAGGGCCCTAATTTCGCCGCGTTCGAGGCCGCGCAGGGTGACATCGAGGATTTCCAGGGCGCGCGGCATCTTCAGACTGACCAGGTTGGTCTTGACGCGCTCGATGACGGAGGAAGCACTCATCATACGATCTCCTGGGCTGCCAGGCGGCGGCCGACGGCCGCGTAGAAGTCAAGCGAGCGACGAACGGCGTGGTCACCGGCGCGCGTGAGGGTGACGGGTTCTGCACTGCCTGGACGGCGTCGGCCGAAGCTGGCGAGCTTGCGATGTGCCGGATCGAGCCGCTTCTGGCCCCGACCTTCGAGCGGGGCATGACTTGCCACCAGCACGCTGCCCTCGAAGATGCGGATTTCGTCGGCGAGGACGTGGACGTCGAAGACCCGCCGCCGCGTCGTATCAGGCACGCTGTACAGATTGCCGCCGACGCTCACCATGCCTTCGTGCGAGGCCCGTCGCTCCAGATGCAACACCGCCCGGTAGGGCGCGCTCGGCAAGGCTTGCAGTGCCGCCTTTTCCTCGGCGAAGGCCTCATTGACGACCCGATGGGTCATGGCATGCACCCGCGGATTGGCGACGGTATCCAGCCAATGGCGGAGCTGGCCGTTGAGGTCGTCCAGATTGCGGAAGACCCCGCCGAGGAAGAAGTCCTCGCGGATGTAGCGGAATGGCCGCTCGACCCTGCCTTTTGTCTTGGGCCGATAAGGCCGGCAAGCGCGCGGCTGGAAGCCATAATGGCGAGCGAGATCGACCAGCGCACGGTTAATCGACTTGCGCAGCGATACAGTGACCAAACCGACGGCGGCTATGTACGACCGCATGGCCGGTGCGGGACTTGGGGATGACGGTCGTGGCGACGACCCTACTGTGAAAGAGCTCGAACGGGTCTCGGCAACCTTGCTCGGCAAGGAGGCCGCTGTGTTTTTGCCCTCGGGCACGATGAGCAATCACGTGGCGATTCTGTCGCATTCCTGTTTCAGGGGCGAGGTGATCGGTGAGGCTTCGTCCCACATTTTTCGTTCCGAAATGGGCGGGCTGTCCTTGCTGGCCGGTCTGTATCCGCGGCCTTTACCCGGCCGTGCAGGAGCAATGGATGTCGATGAGCTCGAGGCTTGGCTCCGGCCGCCTAGCCTGACATCGCATGCCCTTGGCACGGCGGTCGTATGCATGGAGACGACGAACAGTGTGGGAGGAGCCGTTCTTTCGCTGGACCATATGCGTGATGTCTGCACAAAGAGCTGGCAGGCCGGTGCTCCCGTGCACCTCGACGGCGCGCGCCTCTTCAATGCAGCCATTGCGCTAGGTGTCCCCGCTTCAGCTATCGCTGCATTCGCGGATTCGGCGACATTCTGTCTCTCGAAAGGACTGAGCGCTCCAGTTGGGTCGGTATTGGCAGGATCACGCTTATTCATCGAGCGTGCCCGCGGGTTTCGTAAGATGTTTGGCGGCAACTTGCGCCAGGCTGGCTTGCTGGCCGCCTGCGGTCTCGTCGCGCTGGAAGAGTGTATCGAGCGTCTCGCTGAAGATCACATCAATGCGCGGAGATTGGCCGATGGACTGCACCGAATTGATCCGCACTTGGTCAGTCCTGCTGACGTTGCGACCAATATGGTTTTGGTTAATGTTGGAAGGAGTGCCGCGGACGCCGAACAATGGACGAAAGTGCTGTCCGATTATGGTGTGCTGACAGCGCCCGTCTCGACAGACAGGTTGCGGTTTGTTGTGCACCGTCATGTCGATGTATCTTCCATCGAGCGCGTCCTGACCGTTTTCGCAGAGATCTATCTGACACGACCAGCTACTCTCTTTGCTCTATGAAAATTCCCTACGGTGCGGCAATGACCGCGAGTTCTCCAACTGGATCGAAGACCAACCGACGCATTTTGGGCGGTACACAACCGACGTATTTCAGTGCCGCATCACATCGACTTGTCGATATCGAGAGCCAGCGCCGGTGTGGATAAGCAGGTGGATTACCGCGGCCTTTCACAGACCCGCTAAATCAGAGACGTACCGCACGATGCAGGGCGGTGTATCATATGCGAAAGCACAGGATCGCGTTCTATGAGCGCTACGGAACGACAATCGAGGGTCCATGTCCAAGGTGATTTCGCGGAACGCGAAGCGTTGAGCCTCTTCCGATTTCGCTGCTCGTTCGTGCTCACGAGCATGCTCAACCTCAAGTCTTAGCGGTCGAGACACCATGATAGTCGACTATCTCAGATATGTTGCCTTCGCTGGACGTCTGAGCGGTGAGCTGGCTCCGCAAATTTGAACAGGAGGATAAGTGGAATTTCTGCCTGACGGCGGCGATAATCGCCGCGAACAGGAGAGACCATGAGCAGACGACCG
>NZ_JADPKS010000146.1 GCF_023074175.1 Bradyrhizobium sp. 139 | reverse complement strand
CCTTTTTGCTGTCCAATCCCATCCGAAGCCTCCGTCCTAAGCGGAGGCTTCGCACAGCCATCCCAGTCCCGAAGCAAGGGTTCCCGCTTAGCGCTTACCTACAACTTGCGGCGCATCCTCGCCTGGCTGAGAGCCCTTTGGCTGCCTCATCGTGACCGCACTCATAGCAGTCATCAGCCTGCACCCAGCATTGAACCCGGCTTCTTAACATGGCGTAATCGCGGCTGACCGCTTCTCGAAGGCTCGAGATCCAGTAGGATGATCTGCCTCGGTGGATTATCGAAAGGAAGCAAACTCATGAAGCAGTATGTCGGTTTGGACATCTCTATGGAAGAGACCAGCATTTGCGTTTTAGACCACGACGGCGGCGTGACATTCGAGGGTAACGTGCCCACCAATCCAGAGGCCATCGCTAAACTCTTGCGGCGGCATGCCGGCAATGCTGAGCGAATCGTTTTTGAAACCGGCGCGCTCTCCAATTGGCTTTGGCACCAGCTCAGGTCGCTGGGCTTTCCAGTTATTTGCCTTGACGCGCGTCATGCCCACGCAGCGCTATCGATGCGCATTAACAAGTCGGACCAGAACGATGCCAAGGGGTTGGCCGAAATGGCCCGCATGGGATGGTACCGGGAAGCTGCCGTGAAGGGGGCGGAGAACTGGAAAACCCGTTCGATGCTGGCGGCTCGAACCAAGCTGGTGAATTTGCGGCGCGACCTCGACAACCAGATGCGTGGTCTCTGCAAGGGGCTGGGAATAGTACTCGGCAGGGCTGGTTCGACCAACCTGGCTCGCAAAGTCAACGCCGTGCTTGCTAACGCGCCGGATTTGCAAGATATCTTCGCGCCGCTACTCCTTGCCCAGTCCTGCCTGACCGAGCAAATCGAGAAGTTTGATCGGCAACTCCTGGCCATGGCAAAAGGCGACCAAACTGTCCAGCGAATGCTGACCGTTCCAGGCATTGGTCCCCTGACTGCCCTGTCCTTTGTTGTTACTATCGACGACCCCACTCGCTTCAGACATTCGGCCGACGTTGGCGCCTATCTCGGCTTGACACCAAGACGTTATCAATCCGGTGAAATCGATCGCACTGGCCGCATCTCCAAACGCGGCAGCCACCGGTTCGAACTTATTTGTTCGAGGCCGCGAACGTCCTGCTGACCGTTGTCCGGCGCGGTTCTGCGCTCAAGCGCTGGGGCAACAAACTGGCCAAACGCATCGGCGCCAAAAAGGCCAAGGTTGCTCTCGCGCGCAAAATGGCTGTCATCCTCCATGCCATCTGGACCGATGGCACCGAGTTCCAGGCAGAGATGCGCGCCGCATGATCCAGTCTTAGACGAATCCAGATCCGCCTCGGCGGAACATGCGTCCCTGCCGGGACGAAGGTGTTGGCAATCTCGAAGTCGCCCCTGCGGGCGGTAACGCACCGCGCTCTTAACATCGAGATGCCGCACTTCTTGAACGCCATCATGCGGCGCTCCTGCATAGAGACGACCGCGGAAAGAACCATGAACCCGGCAGCGGATCATTTTTGTCGATCGGGGTTGGCACCGTGCCCGCGATTAAAGAACGGACGACTAGTGAAGGGCCATTATTGTGCGCAGCTGTATGCTGGGCATCAATAAAGAGCTACATGCTAGAATCTGTCAGGGTTCCAAAACGCTTGTCTAGCTAGCTAGAGCAATAGATCAATGAGACGGGCGCTGCCTTAAAGTTTTACGGCGCTATCCGTTCCAGAAGCTAGGTCAGATTCTGGGCTCACTCGACAATCTCCCGTCAGTCGAAGTACGTACGAGCATTGAACAGTTCGTCATGTTCATTGAATACTCCTCTGTTGCCATTGCTGACTCAGTCGCAGGGCGAGCAGAGAACATACCGTCCCGCGCATGGTGGCCGCTCTCGTTGAATGCGCCGTGGGCCACTCCTGGCCACATCTCGGGCCAGAACTCTTCCGTTTCATATTCGACTCAACGTCAGCGCGACTGTCTAAGCGCGGCCAGAAGAGCCGCATATTTCTATTGAGTATTAGGTCAATGACATACAAAGAGTTGGGCTTCACTTTCAATCCTCCTCAGATGTTTCGCCCCGTCTGCTCCCAATAAGGATCACGCAGCCGCCTCTTGAAGATCTTGCCAGAGTCTTCGCGCGGCAGAGAGGTGTGAATCTCGATATGCCTTGGGACCTTGTAGTCAGCCAGTGATATCTTCAGTCTTGCGCGTATGTCGATGACGTCCAGCTTAGCCCCAGGCTGCGGCTCGACCAATGCCATCAGCGTTTCGCCAAATTCCGGGTCGGGAATGCCGAACACAGCGCAGTCGAGGACCCCGGGTACCCTGTGCAGTGCCGCCTCAATCTCGGCGGGATATATGTTGACGCCACCCGAAATAACTACATCTTGCTTCCGGTCACACAGAAAGACATACCCGTCGACGTCAATGTAACCGACATCACCGGAGGTGATGAAACCGTCCAGCTCGATCTCGCCGCGCTTCTCCAGCTTGTTGTGGTATGTAAAATCCGGGTATGATGCGGCGCGGGAATAGATCTCCCCGATTTCTCCTGTCGGCAACACGCGTCCTTCTGCGCCTACGACACGTAACTCGACGTCTGGCAAGACTTTGCCGACCGTTCCTGGCCTCGCTAGAGCGTCCTGCGAGGTTGCAAAGGTTACGGCCCCCGATTCGGTAGAGCCGTAAAACTCGTAAATGACAGGTCCCCACCATTCGATCATGGCGCGCTTCACATAGGCTGGACAGGGCGCGGCCGCACTGACCACGTGACGCAACGAGGATGTGTCGTATCTATTGCGCACAGTTTCGGGCAGTCTCATCAGGCGTATGAACATCGTCGGCACCATCAAGATAGTGTCGACCTTCTCTGTCTCGATCAGGCGCAACAGCTCCTCGGACTCAAAGCGGGGCATTAGCACCAGCACGCCACCGAGGCGGCTCGAATGAATCCCGAAAAAGTTGGACGCCGAGTGGTACAGTGGCCCTGGCAGCAGGGCCCGTACCCCATGCCCATAGATCATTGCGCGCCGACGCTCCAAGGCCGCATTCTGCTCGAGGTTAGGTGCCGCACGACGCACCCCTTTGGGGTGACCTGTTGTACCAGACGTGTAGATCATGCTCATTGGCCCCTGTATGGCGACCTCCCGATAGCGCGGTTGCTCCGCCAGCCACTCTTCGAAGTCCGTTGCGAAATCCGGTTTTTCCAGTTGCTCAGGATCTACCTGGTAGGCGACGATAACTTCGTGTGGAGGCGCTACGCTCAAGACGTAGACGCTGTTCGGGATGGCATCATCCAATTGATGCAAAAGGTCACCATGGCCGATCAAGACCGATGCGGCGCAATCCTTCAGAATATATTTGATCTCCTCCGGCTTGAAATGCCAATTTATGGGTACGGCATAGGCGCCGAGCTGGATAGCGGCATGTGCCACCTCGATGAACGCAATGTCATTTCGCATTAACATGCAAACGCGGTCCCCCCGTCGCACGCCGAGCCGATTGAGACCGCCAGCAATACGCTTGGCGCGATCAGCGACATCAGGATGGCTGCGCCGTCGTTTACCGGAAATGATGCCAAGAAAGAGTTGGGATGCTCCGCTCATCGTTTGTTCTTTCTGTGAAGTGGGGACGGGAGATCATCAGTTCAGAGCGGCGTTTGCGAGCAAGCATCGAATTGAGCGTGCGCTTTTGGCTACTCATCATGGCGGGTGGGTTTCCCAATTGAGGGGCGCGTATTACACTCCGCCCTGGGAATAAGAGTGTGCGGAAGATCTGGGACCGATATTTCGGGTGACGGGTCGGAGTGAGCGGCTGGCAAGACGCGTCATAGTGAGCTCCTTTGCATCAAGGCGACGACCATCAAAGTGTCCCACACTGCGCCACCCAAATAAACTACGCACCTTGGTGCTTGACGCGCAGCGGAATGGTTTGCAGATCCGCCGCTATCTCGCGACTGGCCGGTGGCCCTACGTCAAAGAAACTGAACGAGGCGCAGCCGATTGCGGTTAGTAAGCACCGTGATCAACTCGGCAAGCTATGTCGTTAGGTTGATCTGCAACGGGTAAGCTCCCGCACCACATGTTCAAAGAGCAATGTCTCGCGAGCCTCTTTGTTCCGGTAGTTGCAGCCGGGACCCTCTGATCCCATATTGCTGGTCATCGCATCTCGCGCAACGTGAATGGAGAATTCAATGCACCAGCGATCTCATAGTGGTCAGGGGTTCCAAAGGACCGGTGTAATTCAAAATGAGCGAGCCGTATATGGATGCCGATCGCGGCTTCGGCCATTGTCGGTGGGACCGGCGGCGAGTATGCGCATCGCCGAAGGCCTTCGTTCCGATCGGTGATGGCCATTTCGACAAGAGCATGCCGCAAAAGAAGATCCGATGAGGGGCCTCGTGCTTGTTTCAAGGCGCGGGTTGCGCGTGCTCGGAGTCGCGAACTGAAATCTTCAGATCCCGTACGTCGGATTTCAATTCGCCGGGCCGTCGCCCCAGAACAATGGAAAGATGCCAGGATGTGCGCGAAGGTGCCGAACTCTCGTTGCTCCGACGAAGCCCGCATCGGCGTGCTAGGAGATCTCTTGAACGAGCGGTACTCCGTCCGTGCATTCCTACAGCGAGAGGTGCCACGCGAAGTCGTCGAGCACGTGCTGCGAACAGCCCAGCGCACCGCATCCTGGTGCAACAGCCAGCCGTGGCAGGTTATCATTGCGAGCGCGGAGGCAAGAGAACGATTTCGAAAAGAGATCTACGCGGAAGCCTCGCGCGGCTTGGGCAGCGACTACGATTTCGCCCCGCCGCGCGAATACGTGGGGGTGTACCTGGAGCGCCGCCGCAAGTGCGGCTTGCAGCTCTACAACGCGCTCGGCATTCCGAGAGGCGACAAGGCGGCTTATGCGAAACAGGCGCTCGAGAACTATAACTTCTTTGGCGCGCCGCATGTCGCCATTGTTCACTCCAACGGGCCACTCGGCATCTATGGCGCAATCGATTGCGGCGCGTACGTCTCCAATTTCATGCTGGCGGCACAGGCGCTCGGGCTCGGTACCATTCCTCAGGCAGCCCTTGCGCGCCACTCTGGCCTGATCCGTCGCCACTTCGGGCTATCAGACGATCGCCGTATCGTTTGCGGCATCTCCTTCGGGTATGCTGACCATGCCCACAAGGCAAACAGCTACCGGACATCGCGCGCAAACCTGGCTGAAACGGTGACATTTGTAAGCGACTAGACGATCAGCTAGATTAGACCGAAGACGCAACCGGATCTGGTCGTGGTGCAGGGATGGCACTGACCGCATTGACTGGCTCGACTTGGCCGGGATTGGGATCTGTCGATCCCTTTGGGGTGAGCGTCATCTACGGATTTTGAGCAAGCTGCCGGCCTGATGGACAGCAACCTCACAAGAGGGGATCATATCCGTGGCGAGGGAGCCCGAATACCCGAAGAGCGATATCATCGCGAGAATGCGCCGCAGGTGCGACCGCACATGGCAGACTCCCGCATATCGGCGTGGGAGACGTCTCAAGCTCGCCGCGCCAACGGGCGTACGACCGATGTCCCAAGGACCGGGGTGCGAGGGTTACGTTGAGATGCGTCATAACCGGCCGAGAGCGACGGCGGGGAGCCGTCAGGGCAAGGAACGGGCGAATTTATCGCGTCGGCAAAAGGATTCCCTTCCGGAGACGGAAGCGCGGCTGAAGAAGAGAGTGCCGGCGGAGCGAACATTTAATACCGTTGTTCAGCTTCGAGGTTGAGCAGTCGTGGTCGGATCCTCATTAGATCGTACTCTGGACCCACTCTTGCTCTGGATACGACCCGAAGGTTCACCCTATATATGAATGCGCTGCACCGGCGGCCTGGCTAGTCCGATTAGTGAGCGCGAATAGGCGCATCGCCACGAGGCCTCCGTTAATGCGCTCGGAAAGGACGGGTGCCGCTGATCGACGCGTCCAGGCCACTCATTCCACTGATCGCCCAGACACATCACATTACCGGCCTCGGCGACTCGCTGTGTCGAACATGCGCGCATCTAGAACTCTGGCGTAAGGTGGTGTTAGTACTCAGAAGAGTTCGAGCTTGATCTCGCCCGACACCTCGACAATGCATTCCGGTTGATCGCCGTTCTTGGACAGCGCGTACTTGATGGCTTGGAGACGGTTTACGAATATGCCTCCAAAAGCCCCGTTCTGTTCCCATGCCACCCAGTTGCCGTGGTAATCTCTCCCAATAAACACACTTGATCCGAGAGGGCTGCAGCACGCAATTTCGTAAGACTCTTTGACCATGGCTTATATGCCCGATTAGACGTATGCTGACTAGCCGATCAGAGTCCGAGTCCAAGTCTAGACTGACGTTTTGTAGCCGCAGCACGACCGATAGACCTGCCGCGACTTCGTCCCTTGGAAGAACGGCCGTGTGGATCCAACTAGACGAGCATGACGCGACCCCCTGTTGCCTTTTTGGCTGAGTTCGTTCGCAGCAAACGGATGTTCTACCAAAGGATACATGCCTTAGCCTGGATGAGCATGCGACTTCATCCCCTATAGCGCCTTTTGTTAACCATACGATCTTTGCTTGTTATCGCGGAGAAGCATTCGGTTTCGAATGCGAAGAGTACAGCACAACTGAAGGGATGCTTCCTACCAAGTTCTGTAGGGAGGAGAAGAAGGTGAAGAGCCTCCACCCGCGACAAAGGTTGCTTCATGCGAAAGCCTGTGATGAAGCCGCTATCTGTCAGCTGGACTGCTGATCCTTCCATCAAATCGCCAGCCGAAGCGACTGCAGCGACATCGGGCGCCTGGCCAGCTATTAGGTAGCGCAAGGCGTCTTCCTCGAAAAAGACGTCGCCCTTGAGAAGGAAGCAGTCGCCGGAAAAGAAGGGCATCACGCCCAGCCATAGTGAATATGCGCTGCCGGTCCGGTCGAAAGCATCTGGCTCGACATAGTTGATCTTAAACCCCTCCGAAACCGCAGAGGTATTGGAGCATCTTTGCGATAGCTGACGACGATCGTCACCTCGGTCACGCCGACTGCTCCAAGATTGCACAATGCCTTCTGAAGGATCCGTGTGCAATTGACCTAGACCAGGAGCTTAGGTCACAGATCGGTTAGAGGGCTTGACCTTGCCCCTCGGGCTTAATCCAGTTTGAAGTTCGTTCTGGCCCACGACAAGGACCAGAGCATGAAGCGCAGCCGCTTTACGGAAGAACAGATCATCGGGAGTTTGAAGGAACATGAGGCCGGCGTGTCGGTCGCCGATCTTTGCCGCAAGCATGGCGTCAGCGACGCCAGCATCTACAAATGGAAGGCCAAGTTCGGTGGGCTGGAGGTGTCGGAGGCCAAGCTGCTGAAGACGCTGGAGGACGAGAACACGCGGCTGAAACGGTTGCTGGCCGACTCCATGCTGGACAATGCGGCGTTGAAGGACCTCTTGGGAAAGAAATGGTGACGCCCGCGGCCAAGCGGAAAGCTGTCGCGCATCTCGTGGATGCCCACGGGATGAGCGAACGGCGGGCGTGTAAAGCCATCGGCTGCTGCCGCATGACCATGAGATACCAGACGACCCGGGCGGACGAAGCCGGCCTTCGCCAACGCATGAGGGCGATCGCCCAGGAGCGCCGTCGCTTCGGCTATCGGCGCCTGCACGTTCTGCTCAAGCGTGAGGGATTTGCGATCAACCACATGGCCTAATCGCACGCGCGAAGCTGAGGCAGAATGTTCTCCTCAGTGCAAACGAGGAGCATGTGATGACCCTTTATGTTGGTTTGGACGTATCGCAAAAGGAGACGGAAATTTGTGTGATCGACGGCGACGGTCGGCGCACTTGGCGGGGCAATGCTCCTCGGAGCCGGAGTGCATCGCAATGGCGCTGCGCGAGCACGCTCCAGACGCGGTTCGGGTTGGTATGGAAACCGGGCCGCTGGCGATCTGGCTTTGGCATGGGCTGCGCGCTCTCGACGTTCCAATCGACTGCATCCACGCGCGCCATGTCGCGGCGGCGCTCTCGCTACAAGTTAACAAGACGGATGTGAACGATGCATTTGGGATCGCGCAAGTGGTGCGCTCCGGTTGGTACCGGCCCGTCGCCATCAAGAGCCTGCAGAGCTGTCGTATCCGAGCCCTGCTCTCAGCCAGAAGCGAACTCGTCGCGATTCGTACGACGCTTTACAATCAAATTCGTGGTCTACTGAAGACCTTCGGCGTGGTGCTCGCAGCCGGTAAGGGTGGAACGTTCGAGCGCGCAGTGCTCACGCGATGTCCGAAGGACCCCTTGATCCGAAGCGCCATTGACGCGCTGCTTGAGCCTTGGCGTGTTGCAGGAGAGCGCAGGCAGAGGCTCGATTCGCAGCTTCTACGTCTCGCGCGCACCGATGAGGCCTGCCAGCGCATGATAACGATCCCCGGTGTAGGCGCGATTACTGCATTGACGTTCACGACGGCCGTAGACGATCCTAACCGCTTCTCCCGATCCACTGATGTCGGAGCGTTTCTCGGCCTGACACCTCGGCGCTATCAATCCGGCGAGGTCGATATCTCTGGCCGGATATCCAAGTCAGGCGACCGCATGGCGCGAAGCCTTCTGTTCGAGGCGGCCAACGCGCTCATGACGCGCGTGCGCAAAGATAGTGCACTCCGCCGTTGGGGGCAGCAATTGATGGCTCGGATCGGGTCGCGAAAGGCCAAGGTCGCCGTGGCGCGCAAACTCGCCATCATCCTGCACCGTATCTGGCTGGATGGCACGGAGTTCGCAGCTGCGCCGGCTAGCTGAGCCTAGCTAGCCAAGCCAGTATCTCTGTAGATCGTCCTGGAAGGACGCTGGCCGGATCATCCCGTAACTTCTTGGGCGGCTTCAGACCGCGGGAATCACATGGGGAGATCCACTGGCGAGGGCCATGATGAGGCGGCACATTCTTCCAACCTCGAAGACGACAAGGTCCGGCACCCAGGGCAATTGACAGCGATTAGACGACAAGAAGCTGTTCCGGCTCTACCGGGAAGAGAGGCTTGCGGTGCGTCGCCGTGGCGGCCGCAAGCGGGCGATCGGGACCCGGGCGCCGATGACGGTGGCGATGGCGCCGAATGACCGCTGGTCGCTCGACTTCGTGTCGGATCAGCTCACCGATGGCCGCCGCTTCCGCATCCTCACCGTCGTCGATGATTGCACCCGCGAGTGCCTGGCGCTGGTGGCCGACACCTCGCTCTCCGGCACCCGCGTGGCGCGGGAGCTGGACCGGCTGATGATCAAACGTGGCAAGCCGAAGATGGTGGTCAGCGACAACGGCAGCGAACTCACCAGCAACGCCATTCTCGCGTGGGCCGACCAGAGCCATGTCGCATGGCACTACATCGCGCCAGGCAAACCCATGCAGAACGCCTTCATCGAGAGCTTCATGTATAGACGGCCCCGCGGATGCAAGGGATTTTTGGCAGCATACTTTGGATACCGGTCGGGTGCGTTCATGTATACGGCCTGTTAGTGCGACCGATGCCATGGCCGCTGGCCCTGATGGAGATCGCGGATCGAGGCCTCATCAACGGGTCGCGCTTGTGCGCTTAAAGCTCTTCGGGCTTGCTCGATCCCCAGCTCCGCCGGTTTCCATCATGCTGTCATTTGCCCTCACATCATAAGGTGGCCAGGATACGCGGAAAGTTAAGCCGCGAGCTTAGGCCGATAGAATTCCCCGGTGGTCATCATTGCCCAGATGATCCGGGCAAATTTGTTGGCAACGGCGATGGCGACCACCATGGGCCGAAGCCGTTCAAGCAGGGCTTCGATCCAGCCGCCTCCGACCCTGGCGCGTGCCTTTGGGTACCGAACGACGTTACGTGCTCCGATCACAAGCAAGTGCCTGAGATAGGAATCGCCCTGTTTTGTTATCCTGCCCAGCCGATCCTTCCCGCCAGTTGAATTCTGCTTAGGTGTCAGGCCAAGCCAGGCCGCGAACTCTCGCCCGGAGCGAAACATTGTCGGGTCCGGCACGGTCGCAGCGAGAGCCGTGGCCGTTATGGGACCAATGCCGGGAATCGAGGACAACAACTGCGCCATCGGATTAGGGTCTGTACCTAATTAGCGATCTCTGATTCCATGGCGCCGAGTTGATTCGGGCCCGGGGGACTTCGATGCGCAAAGGACTGTTCTGGCTGAACGACAAGCAGTGGGCTCAGATAGGGCCGCATCTGCCAACGAACCAGACAGGCCCGGCGCGCGA
>NZ_JADPKS010000002.1 GCF_023074175.1 Bradyrhizobium sp. 139 | reverse complement strand
TCGCCCGTCTCCCGCCGTTCCCGTGGCCGCATCTCGCTCTCCGCCGAAGCAGTGATACGACACAGAATCACGAATCAAATTTGCAAGGAATCCCCTTTCGAGCGGCCGGTTTCCGGCAAATTGGATTTCCACAGATCGTCGGTTTATGATTCCAAATCAACGGCTTGGCTATTCTTCACGGACGACTACTTGATGCGGAAGTGGTCGGCTGTAAGGACGAGCGCCATAAACCTTCGTATAGTTCCGTAGTCCCTTAGATGCCCGACGTTTACCTACGTCTAATTGCGCCGCTGATCGCGATCGTCTTAGCTACGGTATGCGGTAGCGCTCCCGCTATCGCTGCCCTCCTTGGGCGTTTCCTCCCTAGACTTGGGCCGCTTGCGGCAACGCAGGCGGCCTTTCTTTTTTGTGAATGCCGTCACGTCCGCAGCAATTCCGCGCCAGCACAGATTTCGATCCACAACCCAGCGGTCGTGCCTGCTTCCGTTCTTCGACAAGCATTGGGGAAACCACATGGCCAAGACCAGCTATCAGCTGAACTTGAACGGCAAGTCGTCGGCATCCGCAAGCGACCGCATCTACACCCACGCGGTGGTGGTGCACGAGGAGGTCGATGCCTTCTACTCCTGGGCCCACCACTAGGCGCCCAACGAAACCAAAGCAACGTCCTCGGCACCCTTGAACTGTGGCTCAAGATGTGATTCGCGGAGCTTCCTCTCTGCTTGGCGATTGCGCCTCTCATCCAGCTTGTTGCGCCGGAGCGCTTGCCTGATCGAGTATTCGCTTAGCCCGAATGCGATCAGGCGTCGCCAGATATCGGGCAATGTATTCCGCATGCCGGCGAAGGACCACGTCGACCTCGGTGTGCTCCTCTAGTTTTTTTGAGTACATACGCCCGGGTCGTGTCCAACAACCGAAAATGCGCCTGCGTTTCGTCGACCCGAGTTGCTATCAAGGACTTCTCGACCAAGCTGGCGATTGCGGCAAAAATCTCTCCGGTGTCTTCGTCGGGATCGCCTGCGACGTGCCGCGCGCCCTCCAGGGTGAAATGGTTGACAAAAGGAGCAATGCGTCGAAAGACAATTCTCTCTGCGTCTGACAGCAGATCGTAGCTCCAGTCCAGTGTCGCCCTAAGAGTCCGATGCCTGAGAACTGCCGTCCGATGGCTTAGTTTCAGCAATTCCGGCTGAGACACCAGGCGGGAAACGGTGTTCTTAAGGCCAATTGCGGCCACCTGCACCGCTGCCAACTCAATTGCCAACGGCATGCCATCCAGCTTTCGGCACATTTCTGCAACAAGCGGCGCCTCTTCGTCGGTGAGAACGATGCCTCCTGCCCTTGCCGCCACCCGCCGTACAACAATTGCACTGCCGGATATCGAAGCACGGCATTTGCCGTTTGCTCTGAGGCGTCTATTGGAAAATCAAGGGGAAGCACCCGGCAACAATGTTCGCCCTCGACTTTCAGCAATTCGCGACTTGTGGTCAGAAGATAGACCTGGTGCGTCTCATGGTAGAGCTGTTCGGCAATCAAGGCGACCGCCTCGATCACATGCTCACCAGCCGCGTTAACACCGGCTCACTCCGAAGCCGGTGGTGCAACCCATACGTCGCTCTGCTGAATCTGGCGGATCAGCGTTTGCGGATCGAATTTGCGTAACCCCGCCGGGATTTCGAAGGCTTGCGCCGGCTGGGGCCCGTCGTGGATGTGATCCGCAGCAATCAACGTTCCATCCGCAGTCTTGATCTGCACCGGAAATCTGCGGGCACGGTCGACCCAGCCGATAAAGCTCAAACCGGACGGCGCGGCGACTCGATAAACGTCGGTGTTACGCCCCCCAACTGTTTCAGCTCCATCGCGCTGGCAGCGCCACGTCGTGAGATCGACCGGCGCGGATAGCTGCGCTATCGCCAGCCATTGCCGGCAGGGGTCGTCAGGATCGACCGGAACGAACATGTGGGTCAGCGGGCTCGATTGCATCGCATTCATATAGACGTGCGCGTCCGGGCGGACGAAGTAGGCGGCCGGCTTGGCCGAATCGACTAGGAAAAAGCCGTCGGGCAACGCGGCGGTCTCGATCCGTGCCTTCCCTTCCGAGACCCGCAAGGTTCCCATGGGGGTTGCCGAATCGTCCTTGCTTGCAACGAGTTCGGCGAAAAACTGCTGCGCGATGGACGGCATCGAAGCATTTGCCAGAATGGCAATGACAAGCAGGTAGGCTGCGGCGCTCCTGCTTCCCGAACGCTTGTTCTCGTTACGCTTCATCGCATATCCCAGTCGATCCAGGTGGTGGGCAGGCAAAACATGACAGCGCCGACCGACCCATTGGTTCGATCGGCGCCGGCCTCGTATGGAATCGAGACCTCGTCTTGGACGAGAGCTCGATCACTCGGTGTAGGACAACGTGACCGGCCTGCTGAAGTCGAACGCGTCGAACATGTCAGAAAGCGCCGGGCTGTTGGTCGGGACGTACTCGTTGTTCTTCGAGTAGCTTGGGTTCGGCAGGTTATCGCGGCTGCGGTTCGTGAGCGGCTGGAGGGCCCAGTTGCGTTCGATGAACTTCAGCAGCGAAACGTGATCGGCGTAGTTGTGGTTGATCTTGCCGCCCGTCGAATACGGCGAAAGGATCAGGGTCGGAATGCGCGGTCCGTCGCCGAAGAAGTCGATGGACTGCTGGTAGCCGGAGTCCCAGTAGCCGCCGGCCTCGTCCCAGATGATGAAGACAGCGGTTTCAGCCTTCAGCTCCGGATTGTTGTCCAGCGCGTTGAGCACGTTCAGGGTATAGGCCTCAAACAGATCGACCTTCGAGCTCTGCGGGTGACCGTCGAGCAGGCCGTCCGGCTTGCCGAACGACACCGCGGGCCGCGCGTTGTTCTGGATCGCCGTGATCAGATCGGCAGTGTCCTTCATGTGAGCCTGACGCACGCTCGGGTTGGCCATGATCGAGGTCGCGTACTGAAACGGATTGCAGATCTGGCAGTAGGCAACACCGAGCGCGTGGGCCGGATCGGCAACCGCGGCGGCGCCGAGGTTCGGGTTCGACGGATTGGCAGCAACAGCGGCGTTGGAAAGCGCCACGGCGTCGTTAAACGCACCACCATAGAACGCCCGTGAGATGTTCTTTTCCATGAGCGCATCGCCGATCGTGCGAACCGACGACGGCGGGACGTTGTTGCCACCCGACAGCGCGCCGTTCGGCAGATAGCCCGGATTGACGTTGTTGAGCATGTAGTAGTGGTTGGGCTTGCAGTTCGGCTCCGCCGCGTACGGCAGATTGTTGAGGTAGGTGACGATCGGCTTCACGCCGGGCTGGAACACGTCCGAGCAGTTGCTCCAATTGCCATCGACGGTGTAGCGGTTGACCGAACCCGCGGCCGGGTTCGGGTTGGCGATCAGGTTGGCCGGCGGCGTCACCGGGTTGCCCTTGTCGTCGCTCCAGAACGCCGCGTCGCCGGTACCGAGCATGAAGTGGTTCGCACCGGTGCCGCCGTGGAACGACTGGTGGAAGTTGTCGCTCAGGGTGAAGCGGTCGGCGAGCATCTTCAGAATCGGGGCCTGACCCTGCTGGGCATTGTAGAAGCCCATCGAGTTGGCCATGCTCTTGTTGGACGCCGAATAGGTCGCCATCACGAACGGGAACAAGTCGTTGAGGCAACCCGAATTGTTTTTCTTTGTGGCTCCGGCGGCGCTACAGTCTTCTTGCTGCCAGTCCTGATAGAAGCGATGAGTCGAGTCCCCGGTGTAGTCATCGTCACTGATCTGCTCACCCTGCAGGGGGAACGGTCCGTTCAGGCCCCCGGCGCCGGGAACGCGGCTATCCAGCACACCGGTCGGCAGGCCGCTGAAGCCGGTCGTGAGGATATCGAGATCGCTCGGATCCATGTCCTTGTCGACGCTGGCTTCGGCGATCGTCTTGAACGGGGCCCCGGTGTCGCTCTGCGCCGTCGGCGTGCCGTTGGTGTTCGGCTGCGGCATCTTGTTGGTGGCGTTGTAGGGCGACTTCGAGATCGTCGGCGCGCCGGTGTAGAAGGAGGGCTGGCCTGCGACTGAGTACTGCTGCGCCTGCGCAAAGTTCGGTCCCGGCGTTCCGTCCTCGTTGACGATGCCCTTCGACAGCAGGTTGGAGATCGTCTGCCCCTTCCCCTTTGGCTTGTAGATACCGAAGGTGTGATCCAGGCCGCGATTTTCACCGATCAGGATGATGACGTGCTTGATCGGCGAGGCGGTCTTCACCTCGTCGCCGTGATCCTTATCGCCGTGATCGCCTTGATGCTCGTTCCGGCCTTGGTCGTGCGCCTTGTTGTTGTGGTGTGAACGCTTGTCCCATGCGCTTTGACCGCCCGGATAGTGAGCGGCGTATGCGGCAGTTGCGATGAGCACCGTGGATGCGACGCAGAGCGCGGAGCTAGTTCGCCAGTGCTTTTTGTAATTCAAACTCATCTTCGACCTCAGGGTGTTTGCGGTTTAGCAACACACACTGCTTAGTGAGACAATATGACGCATACTTTTCGCTTCCGTGAAGCACCGAAGAAATTTCGAAACGTTCAAAGATTTCTGTGGGGGCATCTGCGGCAATCAGATGCGCCTCCTCGATTCAACTTTTCAGCTGATGACGGCATTTCTCTGAAGCAAATTACACGGCAAGAAATGCGCAATGCACTTCCGTGCAACCCAATTAATGCGAAACGTGCTTCGAACGCATAATTTGATGGAGCGCAGCGTAATGCTGATCATGGACGTCTTGATTGAATAGCGACCAAGGCTCAGCGCTGGCCAACAAAGCCGGAACTGCGGCTGCCATCAGACTGCGATAATTCCTGAGCTCGGTGGCCGCAACAGTGCTGTGCCCTGCTGCAACGGCCATCTCGATTCGCCGCAGCGTGAGAACGAGCTCCTTGAGACCGTTGCGCGCGAGCGCCCGCTGCTGCTCGCCGCCCGATACGCTGGTGTTCTTCCGATCGGGATACTGCTCGGTCAACTCGCGCAGCTCGTGGCCAATAGTATCGACCGCGAGTGCAACGGTGTCCTTGTCGCCGGCAGGAACTGCAGTCGCAAACACGGAAGAGAAGTCGCTGATCTCCTTCAGCGTTGCACCGGCTCCGTCGCGATCATAAGGCTGCACGCCATCGCCGACGGCCGTGAGATAAGCGACGAGGTCGCCCGTGTCCCGGGCCGAAAGGCCGAGCTGGAAGGTGCTGTCGAAATAATCGACGATCTGATTGAAATCGTCGAAGCGGCCATCGTGAAAAAACGGCGCGTTGAAGTCGGCGTTACGCAGCGTCGGGGTCTTGAACAGGCCGCCGGAGCCGATGTCGTGCTGCTGGTGATCGACGAAACCCGATGATGGAACATGGCAGCCCGCGCAGCTCAGCGCTGGATCGTGCGGAAACGGCCTGGAGAACAGGACTTCGCCGCGGCGCTCCGATTCGCTGATCTTGCCGGCCAGCCGTCCCGCAGGGCCGAGGCTCGGGTTGGGCAGGAAGTCGACATCCTGAATATAGGCCACGATCGCATCGAGCGTCGTCGGGGACGGCTCCGGACCGGCGAATTCGTTGGTAATGACGTTGTGGACGAAGTCGCGCAACGAGGCAAACCGTCCATCAGCGCCATAGGGCGCAAGATAGCGCGCGCCGCGCAGGCTCGGAATCCTTACGGGGTCGAACGACAGATTGTTCGCCTTCGGATCGAACAGCGGGCCGGTGGTGTCGAACGTCCCGGGTCGGCTCGACATCTTCGGCATGAAGAATTTCGAATTGTTGGCTCCGTTGACATGACAGGTGCCGCAGCTGACGCTGGCCTGCCGTGCCACCTCGCCGAGCAGCGCCGGCGAATTGAAAGCGAGCAGATCGCCGAGGTTCACGAGATACGACTTACTGCCGGTGCGCTCGGACTGGAACACCTCGCGGGGCTTGTCGAGCGCGTCCTCATTCAGCTCGGTCGATACCGGCAACACCGCGACCATATGGGTAGCTCCTTCTGCTCTCATCAAATATACCGACGAGCTGGCGATCGGTCTTCTGGTCGAATGTGCTGACCCGTGCATAACCGACAACCTGTCCCATCAACTCCTACGATTTCATTCTGTGGCGTGAAGTCTGAGACGCGGTGACTCACCTGTCAAGAAACTCCGAAACGAACCCTAGTGACACATGTTCTTCGAGGTTGAGCAGTGTGGCAATTGGGTGCACCCTAGTGATACGCTTCTGACATGCCGTCTTCAGAAGATCATTTCACTGGTCTTTCAGGAATTAATTTCACTGGAGCAGTTCGTGCTTCATTGAGCGGCAGAGAGCAATTTCTCTCGATGCATTACAAAAAATGACCGAAGCAACTCGCATGCAGCGAACCCCTCGACGATCGCCTGATGCTGCTCCTCGGGTGCCCGAGCAAAATCGACGATCGACACCTCGATCCGAATGCTTCTTGGCCGGCTGGACCTTCATCGAAGGCTGCAAGATGCCCAGAGACCGCTGCGAGAGCTGGGTGACCGAAGTGTCCCAAACTGTAAATCTGCATAGCCGCGTTCGGCCTTGTAGACCACGACGACGCGCGACCAACCCAGGTCGGAGAGCCCTTCCGCATCTTTAAGATGGAACCAGGTGGATAGGCGGGGCTTCAGGCGCGGTTTGTTGAAATTGAGTTTCGGCGTGACTTCGCAGGATATTTTCCAGCACGCCTGCCACATCCCCGAGACTGTGGCATCCGGCGTCGCGACGTAGCCACGACGTAGCGCTTCAACGCCGACCTCCAGGGCGTCCGCCAAGAATCGCGACGTTGGATCATTCTCCTCCCGAAGCGCTGCCGACAACTCTTCATAAAGAATCCTAACCTCAAAGGGCTCTGCGCCTGGCCTCGACATGTACCCATTCGGGGCGATCAGCACCGTGACGACGCGAGATATGCCTTCCTTGGTTGACCACCGTTGTGCACGCGCGGCGTAGCGCAGTCCCTGCTCCGGCTGAAACGGCACTGCGATCTTGTTTTCTACAAGCGCCAGCACCAACCCGTCTTTCGTCTCGAACGGCACAATAAGATCAGTCTCGCCATCGTTCTCGTCGTGCGACACCCAAGCGCCCGAGAATGCAGAGGCGGGACACCTCGCGCGGCGCGCAAGGAGATTTGCGAGGCCGCCGTGGGCATGCAGCTCCGCGCAGAGTAACAGGTCTATGTCGCGCTCACGCAAGCCGGAAAATGGGGACCTTGCCTCTAGAGCTTCGATCGGCATTTGCAGTCGTGTCGTCATCGAGGAGGCCCGCCCATTTATGTTTCACGATCGCACTCTGATCGTCCTACTCATTCGGCTGCAATCGTCCAGAATGGTATCGCCGTCGCCACTCTATCGCAGTTTGCCCGCGAGCTTTGTATTTTGCCTTGGCGCCGACTAAGCTGCCCGCGATTCCGTTCACGCGTTCTCCCGGGCTACTTGAGGTCGGCGTGCTCTTAGCCTTGGCGTCGCACCATCGTTTTAGCGCAACTACCAATCTTGGTTGCGCCGGGCCTCTTTTCGCTACATCCGATTTCGCTATTGTTGAACGGCAACGTCGAACGGACAAGGATTCGACTCCAACCTTTCGGTGGCAGCAAGTGGGCCCCCCCTCGAGCCATAAGGTGGGGGCGCTTATCCCATAGAATATGGCTCGAGACCCTCTGATGCAGAGTAGGACAGGAAGCAGAAAATGTCCCACAGATTCAACGAACTCTGTGCTTGGGACCGCGATCACCTCTTGCACCCGGGGACGCACATCGGCGCGCATGCGCGAGGTGAACTTCAAACGCGCGTGATCAGCGGGGGCAAAGGAGTCTACATCACTGATAAGTCTGGGCGAACCAGCCTTGACGCCTTTGCGGGTCTTTTTTGTGTGAATGTCGGATATGGCCGCCAGAAGATCGCCGAGGCGATTGCAAAGCAGGCGAACGAACTCCCCTATTACCACGCATACGATGGCCACGGCACAGAAGCCCCGATCACGCTATCCAGGATGATCATCGACCGGGCGCCGAAAGGCATGAGTCGCGTCTTTTTCGGTCTATCAGGCTCGGACGCGAACGAGACAAACATCAAACTAATTTGGTACTATAATAATGTGCTTGGCCGACCGGAGAAGAAGAAGATTATCTCTCGCTGGCGAGCCTATCACGGCTCAACCGTCATGACAGGCTCGCTGACAGGCCTTGAACTGTACCACAACGCCTTTGATCTACCGCGTACGCCAATTCTCCACACTGAAGCTCCGTACTATTTCCGCCGCGCTGATGCGACCATGAGCGAGGAGCAGTTCGTCCAGGCCTGCGTCGACAAGCTTGAGGCAATGATTGTAGCCGAGGCTCCCGATACAGTCGCGGCGTTCATCGGAGAGCCGATCCAAGGTGCTGGCGGCATTATTCCGCCGCCCACCGGATACTGGGCGAAGGTACAGTCCGTTCTGAAGAAATACGACATTCTACTCATCGCGGATGAAGTCGTCTCCGGATTCGGCCGCCTGGGCAGGATGTTTGGTTCCGACCACTACGACATCAGACCGGACCTGATCACAATCTCAAAAGGTCTGACCTCCGCGTACGCTCCTTTGTCCGGCGTCATTATTTCGGACAAGGTTTGGCAGGTTCTCGTGAAAGGCTCCGATCAACTCGGTAGTATCGGTCATGGTTGGACTTGTTCCGCCCATCCTATCTGCGCGGCGGCTGCTATTGCAAATCTTGAGCTAATCGATGAGATGGACCTGATCACGAATGCTCGCAATATTGGAGCCTATCTCCAGTCCGCACTGACTGAGGCTCTGGGCGATCATGGAAACGTCGGCGAGGTGCGCGGCGACGGGCTGATGGCGGCGGTGGAATTTGTCGAGGATAGGGATAATCGCATCCTCTTCGATACATCAAAAAAAGTGGGTGAGCAGGTGGCCGCCGCGCTGCTTGAGCGTGGCGTTATCGGCCGCGCCTTGCCGCAGGGCGACATTCTCGGGTTCGCGCCGCCGCTGTGCTTAACAAAGCACGAAGCTGATATCATCGTCGAGAGTACAGTGGACGCAGTCAATGCTGTTTTTGCCACTTTTTGAATAGGCCGCCTTACACCGGCGACCTCGCGCACCTGCCAATATCGCTTCAAAATGCGGCGGAATTATCCTTCCCAGCGATCCTGCGAGTTTCCGTCGGCTGGCCCTTTGGAATACCACCAGCGTCGCACGGCTTCCCAAATAGTATGCAACGTATTGGTCGCAGTCGAGCTTGCCGTCTCGACTCCTAACAAGTCATGCATGCTGATGGAACCAAAACTCTTTATGTCGCGATACTGACGAGTGAGTTCTAGTGAATAGGCGTTAGTGCGACTTAAAATCCGGCGACGATTGTTTTCCAGAAATTGGAACAGAGCCGGTCGTGGATACTCAAGAGGTCATCCCCGATGAACGGTAAGACCGTATGTCCGTCTCTTCCGATGAGATAGCTCGCCTTACACTGCGCGTCAGCCGATCCTCATCTCAGGAGGACGAGCCGTGGCAGATTATAGGGAAGCATTCGTCGGAATCGATGCCAAGCTGAGAGACGCCATCCGATTGCTGAGGCAGGCCGGGAGGAAGAAGCTCGCTTCTTCGGCGAGGTCGACGCTTCGGCAACCAACATGGGGCGCATCATAGCGCGGATGGCCAACCGGTTCGACCGCGTGCATTTCTGCTACGAGGCCCGCCCGACCGGCTACGGCCTCTATCATCTGATCCGATTGCTGGGCCATGAATGCACGGTGGTGGCACCATCGCTGCTCCCAAGGAAGCCGGGGGATCGGGGAAGACGAACCGCCGGGACGCCGTTTCTCTCGCGCGGCTGCTACGCGCTGGCGAGCTGACGGCGGTATGGGTTCCCTATGAAGGCCACGAGGCGATGCGGCATCTCGTTCGCGCGCGAGCGGCAGCGGTTGAGGCGCTGCGGGTTCACCGGCAACAGGTGGCGCCTTTGCTCAAGCACGACCGCACCCGTCCTCGCAAGAAGAGTTGGGACGATGCGCCATCTGCGCTGGCTTCAGGAACAACAGTTCGATCACCCCGCACATCAGATCGCGCTCCAGGAAATGGTTGAATCAGTTCGCGTCGGCAGGGAGAGGGTCGACCGGCTCGAGCGCACGATCAAAGAATTTGTCTCGGGCTGGTCTCTGGAGCCGCTCGTGCGGGCGCTTCAAACGTTGCGAGGCGTTGATTTGATCGTCGCAGCGACGTTCGCGACCGAGGTTAGCAACGTGAGCCGTAGAGCCCAGTCAACTCATGGGTTACCTCGGCCTAGCCCGCATTTCTCACGGCGCTGACTGATTTGGCAACGCCGGTTTGGTGGATCAGTGATGGGCATGAAGGATGGTGGCGCCGGAAGGCGCGGATGGC
>NZ_JADPKS010000045.1 GCF_023074175.1 Bradyrhizobium sp. 139 | reverse complement strand
CCTCTCCTCACATCCGCTGCCGACAGGCCACGCCTTGACGGCCGCAAGCGCGGCGTCATGCTTGCGGAAATCGGGGGCCATACTTAATGGTTGCTACGGCATCTACGCTGGCTCATCCCACCTTCCGCAGCAACAAACTGCTCCACCCCTCGATCCGCAGGTGCCGCAGCGGCACGAGGCCGCGTGCGCGGTAGGCGGCGATCACGGCGGGGGCCTGATGGGTCAAGAGGCCCGAGAGGATGACGCGGGCGCCGGGTGCGAGGTGCCGCGCCATCGGGCCGGCCAATTGCCTTAACGGGTTGGCAAGGATGTTGGCCAGGACCAGGTCGAACCGGCCGCATCTGGCAAAGTCCGGCGCAGCGAAGCCGGTGGCGCGGATCGCCCGCACCTGGTTGCCGACTTCGTTCAGCGTCGCGTTCTCGGCCGCAACCCGCACCGAAGGCGGGTCGATGTCGGAGGCGAGCACCGCGCGATGCAGCGCTTTCGCCGCCGCGATTGCCAACACGCCGGTTCCGGTGCCGAGGTCGAGCGGGTTCCTCGGCAGGGAACTCTTCAAAACGTGGTCAAGCAACAGTAAACAGCCGCGGGTGGTGCCGTGATGGCCGGTGCCGAAGGCGAGCGCTGCCTCGATCTCGATGCCAAGCTTGTTCGGCGCGACGCGGTCGCGGTCATGGCTGCCGTGCACGACGAAGCGCCCGGCCGGCACCGGAACGAGATCTTCAAGGCTCGCCTTGACCCAGTCCTTGGCCTCGACGATGTCGAAGATGAGCGTTTCGGCGACGTCATTTCCTGCTGAAGTTGCAACGAGTTCGCGCAGCAATGCCTGGTCGGGCATCTCGGCGAAATGGAGCGTGACGTCCCATTGTCCGTCCGGCCGCTCGAAAGCGGCGACTGCTGCATCGCCCTCGAAAAAGACCTCTGTGAGCACGTCGACGACGCGCTTGGCCGCGGCCTCAGTGCCGATCGAAAAGCTGGCGCGATGTGTGGAGGAAAGCTGCATCCGAGGGTCCGTTGAGCCAATTTTTTGGAACTTTTGTTCCTAATTTCCGTACAACTTGTAGTTCTTGAGTTAACCCGGCCGCAGGCTGTGCCGCGTAGATATCCGGATGTTGGATCGACCAACACACTTTGCAATTGAATGGAGGCGAGTCTTGAAGCGCATGATTTCGAAGTTCTGGTCGGACGAATCCGGTGCAACCGCAATCGAATACGGCCTGATTGCAGCCGGCATCGCGCTGGCGATCATCACTGTGGTGAACAGCTTGGGCACCAGCTTGAACGAGAAGTTCGGTTCGATTAGCACCTCCTTGAAGTAATTTCCGCCTCCCATTTCCCAGTGGGGGCTACTTTCTTCAGAGGCTGTTTCCTGACGATCGCCCGCACGGGGAATTGCCCCTGGCGGGCGATGTCGTTTTGGGGGCTCAGGGAATGACCGACCCCCGGCCGTCCGCTCGTTTTCCGGACATTGTCCACGGCCTTATCGCGCCACTTATCGCCAGCATTTTCACCGCCTTGTACGCAGTTCGCCGGGCGAGCCACGCACCGGTTACCCACTACTTTCTCACGGCCCTGCCAACAGCCTGTCCACAGCTCATCCACAGACCTATACACGGCTTCCGAACAGCGACCGGTGATCCCTCAAGATCACCTGCGCGGCGTTGTGGCCGGGAGCGCCGGTGACGCCGCCGCCGGGGTGGGCGCCGGAGCCGCAATGGTAGAGGCCCTTCAGGGGACCCCGATAATCGGCATGGCCCAGCATCGGCCGCGCCGAGAACAGCTGGTTCAGCGTCAGCGCGCCATGGAAGATGTCGCCGCCGAGGAGGCCGAACTGCCGCTCGAGATCAAGCGGGGACAGGATCTGGCGGCCGAGCACGCTTGCCGCAAAGCCCAGGGCATATTTGTCCACCGTCGCGATCATGAGGTCGGCGACCTCTTCGCGATGGTCGTCCCAGGACTTTCCGTCGGGCAGTTCGGGCGCGACGTGTTGGCAGAACAGGCTCGCGACGTGTTTGCCCGCGGGTGCGAGCGTGTCGTCGAGCGTGGAGGGGATCAGCATTTCGATCACAGGGTCACGGCTCCAGCCGTGCGCGCGGGCATCGAGCCAGGCGCGGTCCATATAACCAAGGCTCGGCGCCAGGATGATGCCGGAGCTGAGATGATCGCCATCGCCCGGAAGCGCGGTGAAGGAGGGCAGGCGGTCCAGCGCCACGTTCATGCGGAAGGTGCCGGAGCCGTTCTTCCAGTGCCGGATGCGGGCGAGAAAGTCTCGGGGCAGGGCGTCGGCCGCGATCAGCCGCGTATAGAGCAGCTTTGGATTGACGTTGGCCGCGACGTACTTCGCGCGAATGGTCTGGCCGTTCTCCAGCACCACGCCGACCGCGCGGTCACGCTCGACGATCACCTCGCGCACGCCCGCATCGGTGTCGATCGCGACGCCGCGGCCCTGCGCGGTGCGCGCCATCGCTTGTGTGATCGCGCCCATGCCCCCGACGGCGTGGCCCCAGACGCCCTTCTTGCCATTCACCTCGCCGAAGGCGTGATGCAGCATCACATAGGCCGAGCCCGCCGCGTACGGACTGGCATAATTGCCGACGATGGCATCGAAGCCGAACAGCGCCTTGACCAGATCGTGCTCGAAGCGCTCGTCCAGCATCTCGCCGGCCGAGCGGGTGAAGAGATCGAGCAGGCTGCGGCTTTGCTCCAGCGTCAGCCCACGCAGGATGTTGGCGCTCTGGAACGCGTTCACCGCTTCGCGGACAGCAGCCGTGCCGAAGCCGTCGACCATATTGGGCGGCGCGCGCAGCACGAATTGTCTGAGCACGTCGGCGATATCTGCCAGCTCGCGAGAGAACCCGTCGAGCGCGTTTGCGTCATGCGTGCTCAGCCGCGCCACGGAGTCCTTCGTCCGTCCCTCGCCGGTGAGCAGATAGCTGCCATCGGGCGCGGGCAGAAAATTCTGCGCGCGCCGCTCCACGATTCGCAGACCCTGCTCGGCCAGCCCGAGGTCGCGGATCACCTGCGGATTGAGCAGGCTCACGGTGTAGGCCGCGACCGAATTGCGGAAGCCCGGATGAAACTCCTCCGTGACCGCCGCCCCGCCGACCACCTTGCGGCGCTCGACCACGCGCACGCGCAAGCCCGCCGTCGCGAGATAGGCCGCGCAGGTGAGGCCGTTATGGCCAGCGCCGATGATGACGACGTCGGTTTCGATCATGACCAGTTCAATTTGTTCCGCTGTCATTCCGGGATGGTCTGAAGGACCCGACCCGGAATGACATCTGTATATCAGGCATTCCTCGCTGCAACATCACGAGAGCCTTTATTGCCCGTTCAGGTGCCTTGTGCTCCATTGCGCACCTCCGGCGCCTGCCGGGGCTTGAGCCGGAGCTTCCATGGATTCGATCGTACAACCCGCCGCTACGGAGCAGCCGTCCTCGTCGCGCAACCGGCTGCTGCTGACGGTCTACACCGCCGCGATCTTCGTCAGCGCGCTGCTGCTGTTCTCGGTGCAGCCGCTGTTCACGAAGATGGTGCTGCCGCGGCTCGGCGGCTCGCCGGCGGTATGGTCGGTGGCGATGGTGTTCTTCCAGTCGCTGCTGCTGGCCGGCTATGCCTATGCGCATCTGTTGATGCAGATCAGGAGCCGCATCGTTCCGGTCGCGGTGCATCTGATTTTGCTGATCGCGGCCTTCGCCACGCTGCCGCTCGGCATCGCCACCGCCTATGGCGAGCCACCGGCCTCCGGCTATGCGTTTTGGCTGCTCGGCCTGTTCGTGGTCTCGATCGGCTTGCCGTTCTTCGCGCTCGCCGCCAACAATCCGCTGCTCCAGGCCTGGTTCGTCCGCACCGGCCATCCTGCCGGACACGATCCCTATTTTCTCTATGCATCCTCCAACATCGGCAGCTTCCTGGCGCTGTTGTCCTATCCGTTCCTGCTGGAGCCGATGTTCACGCTGCACACGCAGAACCGGTTCTGGACCCTCGGCTATGGCCTTCTGATCCTCCTGCTTGCCGCCTGCGGCGTGCTGCTGCTGCGCTCGCCGAAGCTTGCCGTGGCAGACGCGCAATCCGAGGATGTCAATGCGCCCGCGCCGGGCCTCGTGATGCGGCTGCGCTGGATATTCCTCGCCGCGGTGCCGTCCGGCCTGCTCATCGCCGTCACCGCGCACATCTCGACCGATGTCGCGGCGGCGCCGTTGCTCTGGGTGCTGCCGCTGTCGCTGTATCTGCTCACCTGGGTGGTGGTGTTCCAGTCGCGGCCGCTGTTGCCGCATAAATGGATGCTGATGCTCCAGCCGGTCGCGATCGCGGGCGTCATCTTCCTGCTGGCTTTCGGCGGCGAACAGAATCTGCTGCTGACCCTCGGCGGCCACCAATTGTGCTTCTTCGTCATCGCCATGGCCTGCCATGGCGAACTGGCGCGGACACGGCCGGCCGCCAAATATCTCACGGGCTTCTATGTCGCGCTGTCGTTCGGCGGCATGGTCGGCGGCCTGTTCGCAGGGCTTGTTGCGCCTTTCACCTTCTCCTGGATCGCCGAATATCCGATTCTGATCGCGCTCGCCGCGCTGTGCCGACCGCCTGCGAACGAGCGGCTGGCGGGCATTGTCAAATGGTACTGGCTGGCACTTGCGGCGCTCGCGGTAGCACTCGTTGCGCCGTCCTACGCGACCGGCAATCTCTCGACCTGGTTCGAGGATCACCGCGTCTGGGTCGCGGGTGCCGTCGGCGTGCTCGCAGCACTTCTGGCGCTCGCGCTCAATGCCGGCCGCTGGAAGATATTCGCCACCGCCGCGCTCGCGCTGGCGTTGATCCGCGTTTATCCCGCGGACGAAGGCCGCGTCACGACGGTGCGCAGTTTCTTCGGCGTGCACAAGATCGTGGTGACGCCCGGCGGCTATTTCCACGTGCTGATGCACGGCACCACGATCCACGGCGCCGAGCGCTTCCGCAACAATGACGGAACGCCGGTCGTCGGCCGGCCCGAGCCGATCACCTACTACCACAAGGACGGCGGCATCGGTCAGGCCGTCACCGCGATCCGCGAGCGCAAGGGCGCGCCGCTGAAGGTCGCTGCGATCGGCGTCGGATCGGGCACGCTCGCCTGCGCCGCCGAGCCGGGCGAAAGCTGGACCTTCTTCGAGATCGACCAGTCCATGGTCGACGCGGCAAGCGATCCGAAGAACTTTCGCTACATATCGGGCTGCATGCCGGGCCTGAAGCCGGTGATCGGCGATGCTCGCCTCACCTTCGCGAAAGAGCCCGACGGCGCTTATGATCTGATCGTCGTCGACGCCTATTCGTCGGATGCGATTCCGATTCATCTCGCCACCGAAGAGGCGATGAAGATCTACAAGGACAAGCTGGCTCCGCACGGCGCCGTGGTGATGCACGTCTCCAACCGGCACCTCGATCTCGAGACCGTCGTGGTCGGAATCGCCGATGCCAACGATTTGAAGAGCTGGGTTTTCAACGAGGATTCCGGGCGCGACGGCGACTACATCTTTTCGACCGACGTCGTCATCTCCGCGCGCGAGGAGGCTGACGTCGGTAAGATCGCCTCCGCCAAGGTGTGGGAGCAGACCGAAGCCGACGACCGGGTGCGGGTCTGGACCGACGACTATTCCAACATCCTAGGGGCGCTCTATCGGCGCCTGAGGGATGGGGAGTAGGCTTCGTAGCCCGGATGGAGCGCAGCGCAATCCGGGGTGCTTTCGCGCGGCGGACACAGCTCCCGGATTTCGCTTCGCTCCATCCGGGCTACAAGGAATGGCTCCGAGTTACGGCACCACCGGCGTCCCCGCCGGCAGTGCAATTCCCTTTTCGCCGGCGACCTGCCGCAACAGGTCGGGCCTGTCCGAGATGATGCCGTCGACGCCGACCTCGATCATGCGCGCCATGTCGTCACGCTTGTTGACGGTCCACACCACGACGCGCAGTCCGAGCGTCTGGGCCTCTGAAACCAGCGCGTCGGTCACATCGACAGCGCATTGGCGAAGGCCGGCAGGGTGTTTTCCGGCAACAGCGCCCTCCCGCCGCGATGCGCCTCGAGATCGAATCCCATGGCCTCTCCCGCCATCACAACCGAGATCACAGTCAGAATTGTCGCAGCACGTGATGGCATGGTGACTCGCAGGGCAAGCGGAAAAGGCCGAATTTGAGCGCGTTTTGGCGCGGCGAGCCTATTCTACAGACTTTCGTGCCTGTTGAAACCTTGGGCGGCGGCTTGGGTTGCGTTCGCGCAGCGGCTATGTACTCATAGCTGCGTCCTTGGAATCCCGGCCGTGCAATCAAAACGCGATCACCGCATCATCCGCAGCCGGCATTTTCACCGGATGCAGCGGCGGCATTTCATCATCTTCGACGTGCTTCCCTTCGTGGGCACGCTGGTCGCACTGGGCCTGTTGTTCTACCGGACGATCGGTTCGATCGAGCTCGGCCTGTTCTTCGGCTTCTGGCTCGTCACCGGGCTCGGCCTCACGGTCGGCTATCACCGCCTGTTCACCCACCGCGCCTTTGCGACGTCCACCCCGATGAGCGCAATCCTCATCGTCATGGGATCGATGGCCGGGCGCGGCCCGATGCTGTCCTGGGCGGCCATGCACCGGCGCCACCACGAGCTGTCCGATCACGACGGCGATCTGCATTCGCCGCTTCTGCATGGCGATGGCCTGCTTGGCCGCCTGCGCGGTTTCCTGCATGCGCATCTGACCTGGATGATCGAGCACGATTATCCCAACGTCGCGCATTACGTGCCGGACCTGATGGCGGACCGCAGGCTGGTTGCCGTCAACAGCTACTATTACACTTGGGTCGCGCTCGGCCTGTTGCTGCCGGCGGTGATCGGCGGCCTGGCCACCATGAGCCTGTGGGGCGCGCTGAGCGGCTTTCTGTGGGGCGGCGTGGTCCGCATGTTCGCGGTCGAGCAGACCATGTCCGCGATCAACTCGATCATGCATACATTTGGCGCGCAGCCCTTCGTCACCCGTGACGACAACAGCAGGAATCTCGGCGTGATGGCCTGGCTCGCCTGGGGCGAAGGCTGGCACAACAATCACCATGCCTTCCCGTATTCCGCGGCCTTCGGCCTGCGCTGGTTCGAGTTCGATCCCGGCTTCATCTTCATCCGCGCGCTGGAGACGCTCGGGCTTGCCTGGGACGTCAAGGTGCCGAGCGAGGAGAAGATCGCGCGGCGCATGCTGCGGCAGCCGGGCGATGCTGCGTCCGACCTGGAAACGGGCTGAGCATCATCGACCGGCGCAACGCCGGTGATGGCGCGGCTTTGATCCGATGCTCTTCAACGATTACCCCTTTCTCCTGGTCTTCCTGCCGGCGGCGCTGCTGATCTGCCGGCTGGCCGATCCCTATCCGCATTGGCGGATCGGCGTGCAGGTTGCGCTGTCGCTCGCGTTCTATGCCTGGGGCAGTCCGTCCTTCATCCTGCTTCTGATCGCCTCGATCGTGATCAACTGGCTCGCCTCGGTCGCCTATGGCCGCATGAAATGGGCGATGCTTCTCACGCTCGTGATCGTGGTCGATATTGGCGTGCTGGCGCTGTTCAAATACGCGAACTTCGTACTTGCCAATCTAGGCCTCGTGCTGGGCACGACCTTCCCGGCGCTCGACATCGGGCTGCCGCTCGGCATCTCCTTCTTCACCTTCCACCACATCATGTATCTGGTCGATCTGAAGCGCGGCAAGGCGCCGCTCTATCCGCTCGATCGCTACGCGCTCTACATCGCCTTCTTCCCGCAGGCGATCGCCGGGCCGCTGGCGCGCTGGTCGGAGGTGATGCATCAGTTCGGCCGGCGGGTTTACGTGCCGGGCTGGCAGCGCCAGTTCTGCATTGCGACCTGCTTCATCGCGCTCGGCCTGTTCGAGAAGGTCGTGATCGCCGACGGCGTCGCGCGTCTGCTCGACCCGATCTATGCGCAGGCCGTGAGCGGGCCGCTGCCGAGCGGCGATGCCTGGCTCGCCTTCTGCTTCTCCTTTCAGATCCTGTTCGACTTCTCCGGCTACTCCGATATCGCGATCGGCCTCGGTCTGCTGCTGGGCGTGCAGCTCCCCTACAATTTCAATGCGCCGCTGCGCTCGACCAACATCCAGGATTTCTGGCAGCGCTGGCACATCACCCTGATGCTGTTCCTGCGCGATTACGTATTTTACCCGCTGGTCAACATGCGTCTGTTGCCGCGGCGCTGGCTGCCGATCCAGTTCTTCGCCGCGATGATGACCACCATGACACTGTGCGGGCTGTGGCACGGCGCGAACTGGACTTTCGTGCTGTGGGGCGTGCTGCACGGGCTTGCGCTGGTCGCCTGCGCGTTGTGGCGCCGCTATGGTCCGAATTTTCCGTCATGGCTCGGCTGGGCGCTCACCGTGCTGTTCGTGCTTGCAACCGGCGTGATCTTTCGCGCGGGGTCCGTCGAGGCGGCCTGGCATATCTTCTCCGGACTGGTTTCGCCGCTGCCGCTGGAGCGCGGAAAGCATCTGTGGCCGCTGATCGCAGCGCCGCTGTTTGCCTTCCTGCTGCCAGCCAGCCAGGACATCGTCGCCATGTTCACGCGGCGGCCGAATCCGTTGCTTGCCGGCCTGCTCGGCATCGGGCTGTTCGCATTGCTGCTCCATATGGGTGGTCGGGATCTGCATGAGTTCGCCTACTTCAAGTTCTGAGACCGACCCCGGCTGGGGCCGCAGCCTGGCGGTGTGCCTGGGCACGCTGATCGGCGGCGCATTGCTCGTGCTTGCGCTGATGGTGGTGGTCGATCCCTATGACAGCGGCAAGCTCGGCCTGCTCGGCATCGACGGCGTCGACAATCGTCTGACGCAGATCACGGCGGCGAGCCGCGCGCGCGATGCAAACTTCAACGCCGCCATCCTCGGCAACTCGACCGCGCAGATGATCGAGCCGGCGGAATTGTCGCGCGCAACGGATTTGCGCTTCGTGCAGCTTTACATGACCGGCTCGAGCCCACGCGAACAGCTCGCGGTGCTCGACTTCTTCCTGCGGAATCACGGGGAGGTCGGCGCGCTGGTGATCGCGGCCGACCCCGGCTGGTGCGTGCATGCGCGGCCGAAGGAGGAGGGCGTTCCGTTCCCCTATTGGCTCTATGACAAGAGCGTCGTCAGCTATGCGGTGCGGCTGATCTCCTGGCAGGCGATCGAGCAGGCATTTCAGCGGCTGAGCATCGGGCTTGGCCGGCGGCAGCGGATGAATCCGGACGGCTTCGTCAGCTACGAGGACATCTGGCCGCCCGGCCAATTCAAGGAGGTCGGCTGGCCCAGGGATCCCGTGCCGACAGCGTCCACCGAGATGCGGGCGGCATTTCCCGAGATCGTCGCGCTGACGGATATTGTCAGGAAGTTGCCGGCCGATGTGCCGGTCGTCATCATCGTGCCGCCGACCTTTGCAGCCACGGTGCTAAAACCCGGAACGGACACGGCGCTGGAGCGCAGCGCCTGCGATGCCGCGCTGAAGGCGGTTGTGGCCGGACGGCCGCGCAGCAACTTTGTCAACTACCGCGTCGACAACGATCTGACCCGCGAGCGCGCCAACTTCGCCGACTTCATCCACTACCGATCGAGACTCGCGGGCCTGATCGAGCAGGGCATTATTGCGAGCCTGCGCGACGGAGAGAACGCGCGGATCGATTTCTGAGCAGCGTCCGGCTCAAGCTATCCGGCTCAAGCTATCCGGCTCAAGCTATCCGGCTCAAGCTATCCGGCTCAAGCTATCCGGTTCAAGCTATCTCTTGGAAACTGCCGTCGAGCCAGAGCCTGCGCGCCAGCTTGCGCTGAGTCTTGCCGCTGGTGGTCTTCGGCAGCGCGCCGGGACGGATCAGCGCGATGTGGCGAGCCGAGAGCTCGTGGCTGTCTGCGACGGCCTCTCGGATCCGGCCCTGGATCTCGGCAACGTCGATCGTGTGACGCGCGGTGCGCTCGACCTCCTGAACGATGACCAGCGTCTCCTCGCCGCTTTCGTCCGGTACCGAGAACACCGCGCCGCAGTTTTCGCGCAAGGCTCCGTCGAGCGATTGCACCGTGCGCTCGATGTCCTGCGGATAATGGTTGATGCCGCGGATGATGATGAGGTCCTTGATCCGCCCGGTGACGAACAATTCGCCGTCGGCATCAAGGAAGCCGAGATCGCCGGTGCGCAGCCATGGATCGTCTTCGCCCGCGATCCCCGCGTTGAGCCCATCGCGTGTGGCCTCTTCATTGCGCCAATAGGCGCGAGCGATGTGGGCGCCGCTGACCCAGATCTCGCCGACGCTGTCGGCCGGCAGGCGCCTGCGGCTTTCCGGGTCTACGATCGCGATCTGCTCGCCGGCGAGTGCGCGGCCGCAGCCGACCACTGTCTGCGTATCGTCCGCATTGGAAGGCCCCTCCGCCACATGCCCCTGGAGTGCCTTGCGGCTGACATTGCGCGTGACGTGACCGTCACCGCGCTTGCCGCCGGAAATCAGGAGTGTCGCCTCGGCCATGCCGTACGCCGGATACATCGCGCGCGGATCGAAGCCGTGGGCTGCGAATGTCGCGATGAACCGTTCGATGGTTTCCGCTCGGACCGGCTCGGCGCCGTTGAGCGCGATTTTGACCGAGGACAGGTCGATGCCGTCCAACTGGTCGGAACGGCAGCGGCTGACGCAGAGATCGAAGCCGAAATTCGGACCGCACGCGACTTCTGCGCGATAATGCGAGATCGCGCGCAGCCATCCGAGCGGCCGCTGCATGAACGCGTTCGGCGCCATCAGCACGCAGGTCGCCCCGACATAGAGCGTCTGCAGCGCGTTCAGGATCAGCCCCATGTCGTGATAGAGCGGCACCCAGTTCACGTAGGTCGATTGCCTGGTGTTGCCGAGCGCGAGGCGGATCATCTCGAGATTGGCGAGCAGGTTGGCGTGGCTCACCATCACGCCCTTGGGTTCGGACGTCGAGCCGGAGGTGTATTGCAGGAAGGCGATGTCGTCCGGGGCCGGCTCGGGCAGATCGACTATCGCGCCGCTACCGGCGGTCAGATCGACCTCGATCCAGCGGATGTCCTCCTGCGCAAAGCGCGCCTGCAAATCACCGCGCAGAGCGAAGGCGGAAGTGGTCAGCGCCACTGCCGGCGTACAATTGGCCTGGATTGCCGCGCTGGCATCGCGGGCGCTGTTTCGCCGCGGCATCATCATCGGCACGGCGATGATGCCGGCCATCAGGCAGCCGAAGAACGCCACCACGAATTCGAGCCCGGGCGGAAACACCAGGATGGCGCGGTCCCCACGCCGCGCGGTCGCTGCCAGGCGGGCGGCGAGCGCGGTTGCCGCGTCATGCAATTGGCGGAAGCTGAGGACAGCTTCCTCCGCCCCGCGATCGGAGACGAAGATATAGGCGCGATCGTCGCCCTGGTCCGCGGCGCGCCGGGCCAGGAGCGCGACGAGCGAGCGGAAGGTGTCCATTTGGGTTGCGCCGGCTTCAGCCGCCCTCAGGCAGCGGAGGGAATGGCGCGCTTGTCGGCGAGAAATCGCGACAGCGCCTCGACGGTCGGATGATCGTAAAAGTCGTCCGTCGACAGTTCGAGGTCGAGCTTCTCCTCAAGTTCCATCATGAGGTAGACGAGCATCGCCGAATCGAGGCCGAGGCGGTTGAATTTCGTATCGGGGTCGACCCGATCCCTCGAGATTCGCAGGATGTTGGCCAGAGCGGTAATGCAGAAATCCGAAATCTGCTCGCGTGTCATGTCATTTCCCAGAAACAATTGGAATGACAATACGGACGACCCCCAGGTTGTCAATTTGGCTGAAGCGCCGCAGCGTTGAAGGTTGGAGACTGTTGCTTTCCTGCGTCGTTTTGCTGCTCAAATGATGCACAGACTGACGCAATTCCCCGCGGTCGACAGCGTCGGCCACTGCCAACACAGCATCCGTTCGATTCGCGCATCGCGCAAAGGGGACCGAAGCCGCCAGGCCTCAGGGCCTGGCGTGGTAAGAGCGGAAGGGGCGGGCGATAACGCCGCGTTCAGGTCGCGTCAGTTCTGGTAATAGCCGCGCGGCTGATAATACTGGCGGGGCTGTTGCTGCTGATAGTAATAGCCCTGCTGGCCATAGCCCTGGTCGTAGGACGGCTGCGGCTGCGGCTGCGGCGGATAAACCTGCGTACCGTAGATGCGGTTGGTGCGCGGCGCGGGATAGCGCGCGCCGGTGTCGCTGCCGTCAGCCGGATAGATGTAGTTGTCGTCCTGCGGCATGTAGCGGCGGGCGGGCTGCGTCGGCGGTGTCAGGTTCACGGGATCGCCTGACGTAGCGTACTGCTCTTCGGCAGGCTGCGGCGCGCGGGCCACTGCTGTGGGGTTGCGGCCACGCGGATTGCGGGCCAGCGCCACCTGGGCCGAGCCGGTCAGCGTCACCGTGGTGTTGAGCACGCCCTGCTGTTGCACCAGCGCGTAGAGCGTCGTGGCATTCTGGCGCGACAGCCGCACGCAGCCATGCGAGGCGGGCGAGCCGAGCCGGCCGACCGAATCGGTGCCGTGGATGGCGTGCCCGACCTTGGTGAAGAAGATCGCGTGCGGCATCGGCGCGTCGTCGAATTCCTTGGAGTAGTGATCCTCTTCCATGCGGAAGGTGCGGAATGCGCCGTTCGGTGTTTCGCGCGAGGGAATGCCGGTCGATACCGGCCAATGATAGCGCGCCACGCCGTCGACCGCGACGGTCATCTGCTGATTGTCCTTGTCGATGGTGATCTCGACCTTGGCCTGCGCGGTGCCCGCGCTCAAAAGCATCAACGAGGAAAAAGCGATTAAAAAAGAACGCATCTGGAAACGCATTTGAATCCTGGCTCCGGCCTGTCCACGCTAGGCGCTGCGGCTCTCCGTCCCCCGGCGTGCAATATGCCTGCATCCGGCTTTCGTTCCAGCGGCCTGCCCGCCCATCGTTAACGTGATGCCCGGCGTAAGCAAGGCCGCCTTGTGCCGCGCCACGCGTGGTGGCGCTGACATTTTCGCGAGTGGACACGCGTTCACAACGCCGACAATTCGTCACAAAGGCGCAACCATTCGGCCGCTTCAGGCGTTGATCGTGGCCACCCTCGACAGGCGGCTTTGGCCGCCCTTTACCCCTTTACTTCCCTTGGGATCGAAGATGAACAAAGCCCGTATCGCCGCCGCGCAATTGCCGGCCGGTTTGCCCGTCCGCCTGCTGTTCGCAGCCGCCGCCATCCTGCTCGCGCTGTTGTCGCTGCCGCAAGCCGGCCACGCTCAGGGCATCGTGCGCGGCGCCCAGGAAGGCTCCTATGAAGGCAACCGGATCGCCGGCCCCGTGGGCGGCGCGGTTGGAGGTGTCGTTGGTGCTGGCGTCGGCGGCGCCGTCGGTGCAGTCGAAGGTGTGCTCGGCATTCCCCACCGTGGTCACCGCCGCTGCCGCGGTTACTATGACGGCTACAACCGCTTCCACTGCTATCGGTGATGTCATTCCGGGGCGCGACGAAGTCGCGAACCCGGAATCCATTCATCCACCAGCTCTGCCGTCCGATGGATTCCGGGCTCGCGCTACGCGCGCCCCGGAATGACGGCGAGGGTCAGTTCTTCAGCCGATAGCCCGTGCGGAAAATCCACCAGATCACGATCAGGCAGATCACCAGGAACGCCAGCGTCATGCCGATGCTGACGGCGACGCTGACATCCGCGATTTCGTAGAAGCTCCAGCGGAAGCCCGAGATCAGATAGACGACCGGGTTGAGCAGCGCCACCGTGCGCCAGGTGGGTGGCAGCATGTCGATGGAATAGAAGCTGCCGCCGAGGAAGGTCAGCGGCGTCACCACCAGCATCGGGATCATCTGAAGCTTTTCGAACCCGTCGGCCCAGATCCCGATGACGAAGCCGAACAGGCTGAATGTTACCGCCGTCAACATCAGGAAGGTCAGCATCCAGATAGGATGGTGGATGTGCAGTGGCACAAAGAGACCGGCCGTTGCCAGAATGATAAGGCCCAGAATGATCGACTTGGTCGCGGCGGCGCCGACATAGCCGAGCACGATCTCGAAAGAGGAGATCGGCGCCGACAGGATTTCGTAGATCGTGCCGGTGAATTTCGGGAAGTAGATGCCGAACGAGGCGTTGGCGATGCTCTGCGTCAGCACCGACAGCATGATCAGGCCCGGCACGATGAAGGTGCCGTAGCTGACACCCTCGACCTGGCTGATGCGCGAGCCGATTGCAGCGCCGAACACCACGAAATAGAGCGAGGTCGAGACCACAGGCGAGACGATGCTTTGCAGCAGCGTGCGCCAGGTGCGCGCCATTTCGAACAGATAGATGGCACGGACAGCGCGGTAGTTCATGACGTCCTCACGAGGTCGACGAAGATGTCCTCGAGCGACGATTGCGTCGTATCGAGATCGTTGAAGCGGATGCCGGCGCTGCGCAAATCGCTGAGCAGGCTGGTGATGCCGGTGCGATCGCCCTTGGTATCGTAGTCGTAGACCAGCGTTGCGCCGCCATCGCAGAGGTCGAGCTCGTAATGACTAAGGCTGTCCGGCAGCGTCGTGATCTTGCCCTGCAGATGCAGCGTCAGCCGCTTCTTGCCGAGCTTCTCCATCAACGTCGCCTTGTCCTCGACCAGCACGATCTCGCCCTTGTTGATGACGCCGATGCGGTCGGCCATCTCCTCGGCTTCCTCGATGTAGTGCGTGGTCAGGATGATGGTGACGCCGGATTGCTGGAGGGTGCGAACCACCTCCCACATGCCCTTGCGCAGCTCGACGTCGACGCCGGCGGTCGGCTCGTCCAGGAACAGGATCTGCGGCTCGTGCGACAGCGCCTTGGCGATCATCACACGGCGTTTCATGCCGCCGGAAAGGGTGATGATCTTGTTGTCCTTCTTGTCCCACAGCGAGAGGTCCTTCAGCACCTTCTCGATATGGGCCGGGTTCTTCGGCTTGCCGAACAGGCCGCGGGAGAAGCTCACCGTCGCCCACACGCTCTCGAAGGCATCGGTGTGCAATTCCTGCGGCACGAGGCCGATCAGCGAGCGCGCCTTGCGGTAGGAGGCCTGAATGTTCTCGCCGCCGACCAGGACCTTGCCTTCGCTGGGATTGGCGATGCCGCAGATGATCGAGATCAACGTGGTCTTGCCCGCGCCGTTCGGCCCGAGCAGCGCAAATATCTCGCCGCGCTTGATGTCGAGACTGACGTTCTTGAGCGCCTTGAAGCCGGACCCATAGGTCTTCGACAAATTGGCGACGGAAATGATGGAGGACATGATGGCCGCAAATCTGAGGGGCAAATACTGGGGAGGGAAGGCTGGAACCGGCCCGGCAGGGCGGTCAGCGGAGCCCTGAAATAGGAATGCTCTTGCCCGGCCGCAATTGGCTGGAGAAAAATGGTCTCAAAACGGGCCCTTTGGTGGCAGGTTTCGGGCAAGTGTTGCGCGATGGTCACGGGCCGCGGCTAAGATTGCCGCTCACGCGCCTCTTGGTTGCGTCTGTGAGCACGCCGTGGCTACGATTCCGCTCAATCGCAAAGCGTATTATCCTCAGGGAAAAGATCGATGAGACCGAACGGTCGTCACACCGCCGGCGCCAGCCGGTTGTCCGCCATCCGCGTGTGGGCGATCTGCCTGCTCCTGCTGTCAGCTGTTGCCATCAACCCGACCATCGCCAGAGCGGCGCCAAGCCAGGCCGCGGCCGCGACCACGCATGTCTACCTGCTCCGCGGCGTGCTCAACATCTTCTCGCTCGGGCTTGATACGATCGGCGCCCGGCTCCAGGCCCAGGGCATCCCGGTGACCGTCGCCAACTTCGTGTCCTGGTCCTCGCTCGCGGATGAAGCGGCGACCGCCTACAGGGCCGGCCGCATCAAGACCATTGTTCTGGTCGGCCACTCCTCGGGCGCGACCGCGCTGCCGGATATGATCGCCAAGCTCAACCAGCTCGGCGTTCCCGTGAAGCTCGCGATCGGCCTCGATTCCGTCTTCAAGACCAAGCTGTCGACCGGCGCCGAACGCTACATCAACATCTATATCGGCGACGGTCCCGGTGAGCCGGTGCGGGCCGCGACTGGCCTGCGCGGCAAGCTCGACAATGTCGACGTCCGCGGCACGGGCGTCGGCCACATCTCGATCGACAAGAACGAGGCGATCCAGCGCCGCGTCATCGCCGAGATCGACGCCGCCATCATGCGCTCGCGCGCACCGGCTGCTCCGGTCGCCGAACCCGGCGCGCCGCGTCAGGCGCGCTCGGCGGCCGCCACGGCGCCGGCAAGGAACTAGGCAGCCGCCACCCGCACCGGCATGCTCTCCAGCCCGCGCAGGGAATTGTTGAGCTTGCGCCGGGGCTCCGCTGTGAGCTCGATGGTCTTCACGCGCCTTGCGAGCTCGCTGAAGATCAATTCGCCTTCGAGACGTGCGATCATCTGGCCGACACAGGCGTGAATGCCGGCGCCGAAGCCGACATGGCCGGTCGCGAGCCGCTCGACGTCGAAGCGATCGGGTCTGTCCCACCGCGCCGGATCGCGATTGGCGGAGGCCATGAACAGCAGCACCTTGCGGTGCGCCGGGATCACGCCGCCGCCGATCTCGACGTCGCGCGAGGTGGTGCGAAAGAACGTCTGCACCGGGGAATCGTAGCGCAGGCCTTCCTCGAAAGTGTTGCGCGCCAGCTCCGGCTTGTGGTGCAGCTTGCGGTATTCGTCCGGATGCGTGGCGAGCGCGAGCAGGGTGTTGCCGATGCCGTTGACGGTGGTGTCGATCCCGGCAGTGAGGAACGGCCGCACCAGATGGGTTGCTTCGTGCTCGCTGATCTCGCCGTCGTCGGCAGCCTGGTAAATCATCATGCCGAGCCCGTCAGGTCGCAACGCATCTCGCGCACAACATTCCATGATCCAGCTTTGAGCGGCGAGACCTTCCTTCCGTGAAGCCGCCAGCATCTCGTTCTCCGGGCCAAAGCTGTCGAACACGAACGTGCTCCAGGCCAGCAGCTTCTCGCGGCCATCGGGCCGGATGCCGATCGCATCCGGAAAGACCTTCATCGGGTAGGCTTCGGCAAGATCGGTCACGGCATCGAACGTGCCTCTGTCGATCAGCTCCGAGACCTTCTTCTCCGCCTCCTGCTGAAACGTTTCGCGCAGTCGCCGTGCGACGCCCGGGGACAGCGTGCGGCCGAGGACGCGGCGGCCCTTGTCGTGGTCGGGAGGATCGATCTGGAGCGTCAGCGGCTTTGGCAAGGCCGGGTTCATGCCGTGGAGCCCGACACCCTCGCCGCTGATGAACGTCTTCCAGTCCTTCAGGGCCGGCTCGACTTCGGCATGGCCCGCCATCGCCCACACGCCGTAGCGCTCCAATGCGAACGCAGGCCCGAGCGCGCGCAGCGCCTCATAAGCAGGGTAGGGGTCCATCAGGAAGTCAGGCGCAAACGGGTCGGCCGGACTGGATGCAATGCCGCTCATGGTCAGCTCCCGTCGGCTATTGCTTGGTCAGCGGGCACTGGCCTTCGCTCTCGGAGCGGAACGCATCCTCGCCCTTGATCGTGGCGACGACCTTCAGCAGATCCCAGGTCGAATTCGACTCCTCGGGGGCCTTCACCTGTAAGAGGTAGAGCGGGTGGATCTTGCGTCCGTCCTTGCGGATATAGCCTTTGCCGAACAGCGCATCGTCGGTGGACATTTCCTTCATCGCGGCGACCACGGCCTTGCCGTCCTTGGCGCCGCCGAGCTTGTCGACCGCCTTGAGATAGTGAATGACCGAGGCATAGACTCCGGCCTGCATGTCGTTTGGATAAGCCTTCGACGGAATGCGCTCGGCGAACCGCTTGGCGAAAGCGCGCGTGCCGTCGTTCAGGTCCCAGTAAAACGGGTTCATGATCTGCGCGCCCTGCGCAAACTTCAGCCCGAGCGCGGGAAGGCCGTTCATGCCCAGGATCAATCCGACCAGCTTGTGGTCCTTGGTCAGACCGAACTCGGCGGCCTGCTTCATCGACGTGATGGTATCGTCACCGGCATTGGCGAAGCCGACGACGTTCGCACCCGACGCCTGCGCCTGGAGCAGGAACGAGGCGTAATCGGCCGTTCCCAGCGGATGCCGGACACTGCCGAGCACCTCGCCGCCGGATGCCTTGACGGCCTCCGCCGCCTGTTTCTCCAGATCGTGACCGAAGGCGTAATCGGCGGTGATGAAGAACCACTTCTTGCCGCCCTGCTGGACGATCGCCTTGCCGAGGCCGCGCCCGTAGGCATAAGTGTCGTAGGTCCAGTGCACGGTGTTCGGCGTGCATTTTTCGCCGGTCAGCAGCACCGTGCCAGCGCCCGATCCGACGAAGACCTTGTTCTTCTCGGCGCTCATGCCGGCCACCGCAAGCGCGATCGACGAGTTCGGAATGTCGAAGATCGCATCGACGCCGTCGTTCTCGTACCAGCGCCGCGCGATGCCGATCCCGATATCCGTCTTGTTCTGGTGATCCGCCGCAACGACCTCGACGGGCTTGCCGGCGACCTTTCCGCCGAAATCCTCAACGGCCATCTTGGCAGCAACGACGGAGCCGATGCCCTGATAGCTCGCGAACGGACCCGACTGGTCGTTCAAGATGCCGATCTTTACCACGTCCTGGGCGAATGCCGGCGCCGCGGACAGCATTGCGGACAAAATGCACAATTTATGCAGGAATTTGCTGTTCATAGTCTCCCTCCCATAAGCGGTCTTGCTGCCGCTGAATAATAGTTATATTTTATATCTATTTTCGGGAGAGTCAATTCGGCGGACGTTTGGCCGCCGCGGTTTGAGGATCATGAACCCGTGAGACCCGCAGGGAAGTCCGGTCAGCAGCCGGATAAATCGTTGAATTTACGGGCGCTCCAGCGCACGCCGGGTTTCATGTTGCGGCTTGCGCAGCTGAAATTCTTCGAGGGCTTTTACGAAGAGTTCGCCGCATTGGGCGTGACGCCCGCGACCTATGCGATCTTCGCCGTCATCCGCGACAATCCCGGCGTTCCGCCGAGCAGCCTTGCAAGCCTGCTCCGGTTGCGCCTGCCCAACCTGATCAAGATCCTGAACGAGCTCGAGTCGTCGGGCTTCATCAAACGCAACCGCTCGAAGTCGGATCGCCGCGCCGTCGAGCTCATGCTCACGCCAAAGGGCGCAAAGCTCATCCACGAGGCAGCAAGGCTGACGGAGCCGTACAACAAGAAGATGCTCGTTCCGCTCAGCGAGGCCGAGCAGCGCACCTTGCTTGATTTGCTGAACCGGATTCTGCCGCTTTAGCTTGGGGCAGCAGCTGCACTGATCTCTCGACAAAAGCTTCTCGTCTTTGCGGCCAGTGCGGACAGCTCTGCAGCGACAAACTCGATGAACACGCGTACTGCCGGGACCGGGCCGCGGCGCCGCGAAAACACGGCGCGAAGCTGATGCACCGCGGCGCGATGATCAGGCAGGAGGATAACAAGGCGGCCGTCGGGCGAGGAGGGCAAGGCTGTTCAGAGGCTGCTGCCGCGCCCTCGGTGCCTCCGGCCGGATGCTGGTCCTGCGCAGGGGCCGCCTCCGTGCCCCAAAAACCACCCAATCGGTGGTCACTAAGCCCGCGGGGAGGGCTTTGCCTCCCGTGGCGGGACTGCTGGACTGATGCTTGATCCAAGGCGAATTGTGGTGCTGGCAGCGATTGCGCTGCTCGCCTCAAGCACCGGCGTGGCCGTTGCCTCACCTGCCAAGCCGAAACGTCCCGCGGTCGCGACCGCCGCGCCGCCGCCTCCCGCTCCGCCCGTCGAGCCGCTGCCGCCGCCGAAAATCTACCTGTTCCGTGGCGCCATGGGGCCGATCTTCTCGACCGGCATGGACCGGCTCGGCGAGAAGCTGACGCAGGCCGGCTTCTCGGCCGACGTCTATGAATTCACCATCTGCCGATGGATCGGCGATCGCGCCATCTCCAGCTACAAGGAAACCCCGGCGCCGATCGTTCTGATCGGCCATTCCATGGGCGGGCTGTGCTCGATCGTCATCTCCGAGATGGCGGCCAAGGAGAATATTCCGATCAGCCTTGTCATCGCCATCGACCCCGCGCATGCGACCGGCGACGTGCCGCTCAATGTCGAGCGGTTCATCAACATCTTCCTCTCGGACAGCGTGCTCGGCGGCGGCAACGTCGTGGCCGTGCCCGGCTATCGCGGCCATTATGCGAGCTACGACCTCAAGGAGAACTCGCGGGTCAGCCACATCAATATCGAGAAGTCGGACGACATCCATCGCCAGATCGTCGAGATGGTGACGCAGCTGCCGCGCATCCCCGCGCAGAGCCAAGCTGATGCAGTACCGCTGCGCTACCTCGTGCCGGCGAATACGCTGGTGGAATTGTGGGATAGTGGCGTGCGGGTGCCGGTGCGCCGGGGCGACACCATGGAAAGCATCGCCGCCGCCAATCGCGTGCCGCTGTGGTCGCTCGCTCAGAGCAACTCACTGCCGGAGAACGCAACGCTCACCCCCGGCCAAACCGTCATCGTCCCGCGTCACCTGACGCCGCCCGAGCCGGCGGCAGCGATGGTGACGCCGGCAACGCCGAGCCGGCGGTAGGCGCTCGGGCGCCGACATCTGCCGGACCCCAAGCGCCATCCGGTGCCCCGTGTTGTCATTCACGCATCCGGTGCCGCCGCGCCCATATTGACGCTGGCGGCGCCAAGGATGACTGCACCATGGCCGAAGCCTGGCTCGCCGCTTGAGAGGGCGCGGCGAGAAGCATCAGAAAGAGCGCCCTCTCAGCCGCATATTTGGCTGCGGGCCGGTGATTTTCCGACCCGCGCATGACAAGGCGCCCTTCCGTCGTGCAGAGGCGCCACCGCCACGTCCTCCGGCCGGACCTCTTCAAGAACACTTCGAAGGTCGAGAATGTCTCGGGCATTTCGATTATCCGCTTGCTGTCTCTAGCGTGGCTGTCCTCTCGATCCGCCCGACTGGAGATTGAAAGGTCAGGGGAAATGTAGAGGCGGCGAGCTTCTCGATCGCGGACCGTTCTTCTGACAAGCGCCTCTCGATGAACAGCCGCTCGAATTCCGTCAGTTGGGTCTTGAGCAGCCTGTGGTAACGGCTGATGTTGTTGCGGTGCGCGCGCAACTGGGCCAGTTCTTCGTCAATCATCGTCCTCATCCCATCGTATGGTCGGCTGCCTAGGCTGCGAGGCCGGTTCGAGAGATGGACCTCGTACGAGCCGGCTTGCCGCCCGGAGGTCCCTTCGGATGGTTGTCCAGTGTCGCGAGCGCTTCCAGGATCTCGTCGATAGTGACGGTTCGGTCCGAACCGGGCAGTTCTCTCAACACCGGATTTGAGGCAACACTGGCTGCGTCCGAAGCCCACGATGCGAGGATCGCCCGCTTCTCTTTGGTCGACAGAGTTGGATCCTGGACGACGTCGCGGGGATGATCGTAGACAGAACCGGGGTGCAATATCGCGTTCAGGTCGATGATGTTGTCGGCACGGTCAATCATGAGAGGTCCTCCTTCTCCTTTCGCTAGAAACCTCTGGTCTGCATTCGGGTACGAAAGGCACGGGTCGCTCCCGCCCGGCGACCGGGCGGGAAGCACCAAGCCTTCGACCGACCGTTCAGGCGGCTTTGCCCTCGAGCTGGTGCACGTTGCCGGTCGGCGCGCCATTGATGGCAATTCGCCGCGGCTTCATGGCTTCAGGAATTTCGCGGAACAGTTCGATCTTCAGCAGACCGTTCTCGAAAGCGGCGCTCTTCACTTGCACGTAATCGGCAAGGTTGAATTGCCGCTTGAAGGGCTGTGCGGAAATGCCCCGATAGAGATATTCGCGTTCGGTCTTGTCCGTCTTGTTGCCCTCGACGATCACCGCGTTCTGCTCGGCGATCACCGAGATCTCGTCGGGCGAGAAGCCCGCAATCGCAAGCGAAATCTGGTAGCGATCCTCGCTGACGCGTTCGATGTTGTAGGGGGGATAATTGTCTTCGCCGGCACGCTGTGCGGTTTCAACGAGGTCGAAAAGGCGATCGAAGCCAATGGTCGAACGCCAAAGGGGAGAGAAGTCGTAAGTGCGCATAGCCAGATCCTCCAAAGAGCAAAATGGATACGAGCGACACCGGACACGACCGGTGCCCGTCTCAATTTTCCCGACCCATCAGGCGTCGGGAGCACCACCTCTCGGCAGCAGCGGAAAAATAAAAAAAGCCCGTTTTGGTTTCAAGAGGGGGATGCAAAAATTTTGAAGTCGTTGGCGGTTCAGCCCGCCGCCCGCTCGCTCCAGTCCATCATCGTCGCGCGCCACCCGAGGCGGCCGGAGTCCGGCGCTGCCATGGCAACGCCAGGCCGTCCGCGCTCTTTTCTAGACGTTCGCCCCGTGGATCGCGTCGATCACGGCCTCGGTGACTTCCTTCGTCGTCGCCGTGCCGCCGACGTCCGGCGTCAGCACGCCGGCCGCGCAGACGCGCTCGACCGCCGCCATCAGCCGCATCGCGGCATCCTTCTCGCCGAGATGCTCGAGCATCTGGGCGCCGGTCCAGAACGTCGCGACCGGATTGGCGATGCCCTTGCCGGTGATGTCGAAGGCCGAGCCGTGGATCGGCTCGAACATCGAGGGAAAGCGGCGCTGCGGATCGATGTTGCCGGTCGGCGCCACCCCGAGGCTGCCGGCGAGCGCGCCGGCAAGATCGGAGAGGATGTCGGCGTGGAGGTTGGTCGCAACGATCGTGTCGAGGCTCTTCGGATGCAGCGTCATGCGCACAGTCATGGCGTCGACCAGCATCTTGTCCCAGCTCACATCGGCGAATTCGGTCGCGACCTCGGCTGCGATCTCGTCCCACATCACCATGCCATGGCGCTGCGCGTTCGACTTCGTCACCACGGTCAGGAATTTGCGCGGACGCGACTGCGCGAGCTTGAACGCATAGCGCATGATCCGCGTCACGCCGACGCGGGTGAACACCGCGACTTCCGTGCCGACCTCCTCGGGAAGGCCCTTGTGGGCGCGGCCGCCCATGCCGGCATATTCGCCTTCCGAGTTCTCGCGCACGATCACCCAGTCGAGATCGCCGATGCCGACATTGCGCAGCGGCGAGGCGACGCCGGGCAGGATCTTGGTCGGCCGCACATTGGCGTATTGGTCAAAACCCTGGCAGATCGGCAGGCGCAGGCCCCACAGGGTGATGTGATCGGGCACGTCGGGCGCGCCGACCGCGCCGAAATAGATCGCGTCGAACTTCCTCAATTCGTTGAGGCCGTCAGCCGGCATCATGACGCCGTGCTTCTTGTAATAGTCCGAGCCCCAGTCGAAGGTTTTGATGGTGAAGGCGAGATCGCCGCTGCGCTTGGCCAGCGCCTCCAGCACGCGGATACCGGCCGAGATCACCTCGGGCCCGATCCCGTCGGCGGGGATTGCTGCAATCGAATGGGTACGCATGGAAGGCTCCGTTTCAGATATCAGTGGAATTGTGTGACGGGTTCGACGGGCGCAGTCTTCGCGCGCGACAATAGCAGGGTCAGGACCGCGGAGAGAACAAGCAGGCCGGCGACGAAGTAGAGCCCGCCGATGAAGCTGCCGGTCTGGTCCTTGACCCAGCCGATCATGGCGGGGCCGACGAAGCCGCCGAGATTGCCGATCGAGTTGATGGTGGCGATGCCGGCTGCGGCCGCGGGACCGGACAGGAATAGCGTCGGCATGCTCCACAGCGGCGGCTTTGCCGAGGAGATGCCGATGTTCACGAGCGCCAGCGCGACCAGCACGGCGACGACGCCGGTCGCAAGACCGGCAAAGGCGAGCCCAGTTGCGGCGATCAGGCACGCCCACACGACGTGCCAGGCGCGCTCGCCGGTGCGGTCCGAGTGCCGCGCCCACAGGATCATGGCGATGACGGCGGCGGTTGCCGGCAGTGCGTTGAGGAAGCCGACCTGGAGCGAGGACAGGCCGAACTGCTTGATGATCTGCGGCGCCCAGACCCCGAGCGTGTAGAGACCAGCCGAGGTGCCGAAATAGATCAGCGCCAGCGCCAGCACGCGCGGATCGGCGAGCCCGCGCCAGATGCTGTGGCTTGCTGTCGCGGCCTTGCTTGTGGTTTCCACGTTCATGGCCTCGACCAGCCAGCGGCGCTCGTCGTCGGCGAGCCATTTCGCCTTCTCGGGGCGGTCGGTCAGGAATGCGAGCACGACGAAGCCGAGCAGCACGGCGGGCAGCGCCTCCAGCACGAACAGCCATTGCCAGCCCTTGAAGCCGAGCAGGCCGTCCATCTCCAGCAGCGCGCCGGAGACCGGCGAGCCCAGCACGGTCGAGAGCGGCGCCGCCGCCATGAACAGCGCGGTCACCGCGGCGCGCTGGCGCGCGGGGAACCAGTAGGAGAGATAGAGGATGATGCCGGGAAAGAAGCCGGCTTCGGCGACGCCGAGCAGGAAGCGCAGCACGTAGAAGCTGGTCGGGCCCTGCACGAAGGCCATCGCGGCCGAGACCATGCCCCAGGTGATCATCACCCGCGCGATCCAGATCCGCGCGCCGACCTTGTGCAGGATGATGTTGGAGGGCACCTCGAACAGGAAATAGCCCCAGAAGAAGATGCCGGCGCCGAAGCCGTAGACGGTGGGCGACAGGCCGATGTCCTTGTTCATCGTCAACGAGGCAAAGCCGATATTGACGCGGTCGATGAAGGCCACGAAGTACAGCAGCATGATGAAGGGAACGATGCGCCAGGTGATCTTGCGCAGCACGCGCGTCTGAATCTCGCTCGCCACCTTGGCCTCCTCGATCTCTTGTTATCGTTGTGCCTGCGGACGGGTAGGTCCACACCGGCAACCAGCCTAGGCGGAGGCGGGAGGTCCACTCAATTGGCGCTGGTTTATACAAAAAAATGATATAATCATCGCGAGGCGAGCCGAGAGGACCTGGAATGGAATTGCATCAGCTTCGATGCTTCGTGGCGGCAGCCGAGCAGTTGCATTTCGGTCGGGCGGCGCAGCATCTCCAGATGCTGCCCTCCGCGCTCGGCCGCCAGATCAGGCTGCTGGAGGAGGACCTCGGCACGCGGCTGTTCGCGCGGACGACGCGGGCGGTGTCGCTGACGGAAGATGGCGCGACGTTATTGCGCGATGCGCGCGCCATCCTCGCCCGGGTCGAGGCGGTCGAGAGCAATCTGCGCAACCGCTCGCGCGCAGGCGCCGCGCGGCGGCTACGGGTTGGCGCCATCGACAGCGCGGCGGCGGGATTGCTGCCGCCGCTGCTGCGCGATTTCCGCGACAAGCATCCGGAGATCGCGGTTCAGCTTCTCGAGGACAAGACTGTTCGGCTGCTGCCAAAGATTTTGACCGGCGCGCTCGATCTCGCCTTCGTCCGCCCGCCGGTTCAGCCGGACAAGCGGCTTGAATTCCGCGACCTGCTCCAGGAGACCGCCATCGTGGCATTCCCGCAGCGGCACGCGTTGGCCAAGCGAAAGTCGATCACGCTGGCGGATATTGCCGACGAAGCGATGCTGGTGCCGGACCGCCGCTCGCGGCCGCACAGCCACGACCTCACGATAAAGCTGTTCGAGCAGGCCGGGCTGATGCCGCGCATCGTGCAGGTCGCCGACGAAAAGCAGACCATCATCAACCTGGTCGCAACGAAGCTCGGGGCCGCGATCGTGCCGCGCTGGACCACGCGGATGGGGGTGTCCGGCGTGCGCTTCGTGCCGCTCCGGCCCAAGCAGAGCGGTCCCGTCGGCCGGCTGCCGCTTGCCGCCGCATGGTTGCGCGGCTCACGCGATCCGTCCCGCGATGCCATGCTGGCGGTGCTCGAGGCGCGCCTGCGCAGCTATGCGCGGGAGGTGTGAGCGGCTATGACATTGGCCCGGCGAGCAGGTGGGATGCGATGACTGCACAGAAAGCTTCGAACGAATTGCGGGTTGCTATCGCAGGCTTCGGCTCGATCGGTACCAAGATCGCGTCCGCGCTCGATCAGGGTATCGAAGGCTTGACACTATCGGCCGTCGCGGTGCGCAATCCCGCAAAGCATCAGGCCTTTATCGGCGGTCTGCGCCGTCCGCCGCAAATCATGCCGATCGACCTGCTCGGCGAAGCCGCCGACATCGTGGTCGAATGCGCGCCGAGCAGCCAGTTGCGCGCGATCGTCGAGCCCGCGGTGAAGCGCGGCAAGGCCGCGGTCGTCGTCAGCGTCGGCGGACTGCTCGACAATTTTGATCTCGTCGACCTCGCTCGCGCCAATGGCGGCCGCATCATCGTGCCGACCGGCGCGTTGATCGGGCTGGACGCCGTCAACGCCGCTGCAATGGGCACCATTCATTCGGTGAAGATGGTGACGCGCAAACCGATTGACGGCTTGAAGGGCGCGCCCTTCATTGTCGAAAACAACATCGACATCGGCAATCTGCGCGAGCCGCTCAAGCTGTTCGAGGGCACCGCACGCGAAGCCGCAAAGGGCTTTCCGGCCAACCTCAACGTCGCAGTGGCGCTGTCGCTCGCGGGCGTCGGGCCCGATCGCACTTCCGTGCAGATCTGGGCCGATCCGACCGTGACGCGCAACGTTCATCGCATCGAGGTCGAGGCGGATTCGGCGCGCTTCTCGATGTCGATCGAGAACATCCCGTCCGAAAATCCCAAGACCGGGATGATCACGGCGCTGTCCGTGATCGCGCTGCTCCGCAAGCAACGCGCCACGCTCTGCGTCGGGACGTGAATCTTACGCTGCGGTGACGCGCCAGATCACGTTTCCGACGTCGTCGGCCATCAGCAGCGACTTGTCGGGACCGATCGCGACGCCGACCGGGCGTCCGTAGGATTCCTTCTCGTCCGGCGCCAGGAAGCCCGACAGGATGTCGCGCGCAGGTCCGGAGGGCTTGCCGTTCTCGAACGGGATGAACACGACCTTGTAGCCGGACAGCGTGCTGCGATTCCACGAGCCGTGCTGGCCGATCACCATGCCGTCGGGGAATCCCGGCAGCGTGCCTGCCGGCATCCAGCACAGGCCAAGCGAAGCGGTGTGGCCGCCGAGCGCGTAGTCCGGCGTCAGCGCCTTGGCCACCATCGCCGGATCTTGCGGGACGCGATCGTCCACCGTCTTGCCCCAGTAGCAATAGGGCCAGCCATAGAAGCCGCCGTCGCGCACCGAGGTCAGATAGTCCGGCGGCGTCTCGTCGCCGAGACCGTCGCGCTCGTTGACGACGGTCCAGAGCACGTTGGTGTTCGGCTCCCAGGCAAGGCCGACGGGATTGCGCAATCCGGCGCCAAAGATGCGATTCGTGCCGGCGGCGAGGTCGAGCTCGTAGACCGCAGCGCGGCCTTGCTCGACCTCCATGCCCATCTCGGCGATGTTGCTGAGCGAGCCGACGCCGGCATAGAGTTTTTTGCCGTCGGGGCTTGCCAGAAGACTGCGCGTCCAGTGACCGTTCGGCTTGAAATTGGTGAGCCGCTTGCCCGGCGCGGTGATGCGGTCGGCGTTCGCGACATAGGGGAAGGCCATCACCCCGTCGGTGTTGCCGACATAGAAGGTATCGCCGACCAGCGCCATGCCGAACGGCTGGCTCAGATTTTCCATGAACGCGCCGCGATACTCGGCGACGCCGTCGCCGTCCTTGTCGCGCAGCAGCGTGATGCGGTTGGCGGAAACGCCGAGCGCCGCGGCGCGCCGCATCGTCGCCTGCATCGCATAGTGAAATACGCTTCTCGGCGCGCCTGCAATCTGCGTCGCCTCCGCGATCAGCACGTCGCCATTCGGCAGCACCTCGATCCAGCGCGGATGGTCGAGTCCGGTCGCGAACGCATTGACCTTGAGCCCGGGGGCGACTGTCGGCTTCTGTCCCTCGCTCCAGCCCTTGGCCGTCGGCATCTTCAACGTCGGGATCGCGCCTTGGGGTTTTGCTTCGGGAATGGAGGGCGTCTGGCCCCAGGCTGGCGCGGGCTTGGTGCCCGACAGCTTCCGCCATTGCAGCGCGATGCCACCGAGGAGCGCAACGAACTGCGCGAAAATGCTGGAAAAAGTCATGGAAAGCCCCTGTCGAACCCTAGGCACAGTCCGACACCGGATCGCTCGAAGCCCCGCGCGGGCTCGGGCCTGATCGTCGACCTCTCCAGATCCACGATGTATGTCGTCGTGCCTCGTTGCGCGCGCATCCAACTGGGTCACGGTAAAAAGGTCAACCGTCGCGGAACTCGACCGACCTCTATTCTCGTGGAATGGCAGCCGGCCAAATTTGCATGGAGAGAGGAAGATCAGCGGCCGATCTGCCGTTCCAGCCGCCGTGCCGCGCGAAAATCATCGAGATGATGGACGTTCGGCGCCAGTGCGGCCTCCCTGGACAGGAGATGATAGACCCGCGCCACCGTGCGCTGCTTCTGCTTCGGCCGCCCAGGCGGCAACGCCCGCGCCTTGCGGACGGCAGCGATCGCGTGCGCGCGAAAATAATCGTATGCGTCCGACATGGCTCGATGCTCTGCGGTCAATGCAGGTGTCGAGGGGGTAACGGACGAGTGGAGGGGCGGTTCCCGACGGGAAGTTCCGCATGCACCGATCTATCCCGTCATCCTGAGGTGCGAACCATGGGGCGGAACGCGCCACAAGGGGAGCCTCGAAGGATGAACGGCCCGGCTGCATCGCGGCCGTGCATCCTTCGAGACTCGGCTCGCGATGCATGCGCATCGCAAACCTCGCAGCTCAGGATGACGGAATTAGCAGCAACGCTGGCAAACAGGCAGTCCGAAAGCAGCGCCCGCCTCAGCGCGGCGACAGGAACGGGATGATCATCGGCACGCGGCGGCAATAGGCGCCGTAGGCGTCTTCGCCGAGCTCCTTGGACAGGAACACCTCTTCCATCCGGCCCTTCTGCCACATCCCGAGCGAGATCAGGATCGCGCCGAGGATTGCGGTCACCGTGCCGACCGCGATGCCGGTCGCGAGCATGCCGGCGATGAGGCCGGTGTAGATCGGATGACGCACGATGCCGTACGGGCCGGTGTCGATGACGCGGTGGTCTTCCTTGTGGGTGATGGTGTTCGACCAGAACTGGCCGAGGTGAAGCCGTCCCCACCAGGTGAAGGAGATGCCGGCGAGCACGATCAGCGCCACGATGTAGACGGCGGTATTGCCGAACACCCAGAGCGGCTTTTCACCCAGCACTTCCGCGGTCCACGGCGTGAACAGGATGCCGCCCACCAGGATCGGGATGCGATAGCGGCCGGACTCCAGCGTCATCACCTGCTTCTGGGTGCGGCCCTGCCAGAACGAGGCGCCGACCCAGCTTGCAAGCCAGGCGAGCCAGATCAGGGCGAGCAATTGCGTCGGCCAGGTCGTGGTCCACCCACCCCAGGCGACAGAGAGAAGCTTGCTGAAATCGAAGGACATAAAGGTTCTTTGCGTTGGGCGGCGGCTCAGCCCGCGCGCGAGGAGAGCGCGTGATGCTTGATGGCGCCGGAGGGCTGCTGGCCGTTGCGGGCGAGAAGATGGGTGATGGTTTCGCGCAGGACCGGTTCGATCGGACGCGGCGCGTAGCCGAGTTCGGTGCACGCCTTTCCGATCGAGAGGTCGCTCGCGGCAAGCGCGATGCGCACGCCCTCGGCGGTGCCGTTGGGCGGCCGGCGCGTGATGTGATCGGAGATGGATTCGAGCATGATCGCGGAGAGTTCGGCGATCCTGCCGGGCACGACGACCGGGAACTGGCGGCGGCCGCTCATCGCGGACATCATCCGCAGGATGTTGCCGAGCGGGACGCAATCGCCGCCGAGGATGTAGCGCTGGCCGATGCGACCGCGCTCCATGGTCAGCACGAGACCCGTCGCGACGTCGCGGACGTCGACGAGATTGACCAGGAAGTTGAGATGCGGCTGCACCTTCTTCTGGAGGAAGTACCACAACATCGCGGTCGGCGGCGTCAGATTGTGGTCGGCGGCACCGATCGGCATGGTGGGCGTGCCGATCACGAGCGGAAAGCCGGCGGCCGCCGCCTTTGCGGCGTGGTGCTCGGCGAGCGACTTCGACCGCGTATAGGCGCCGGGCATCGCATCGGCCGGCTGCAGCGCCTCTTCGGCGGCAACGCCGCCCAGGTCCGAATAGGGGAACAGGATCGATTCGGTCGAGCAGTGCAGGAAACGCGACACGCCGCGCTTCATCGCCGCGGCCAGCACGATCTCGGTGCCGCGGCAATTGACGTCGTGGAAGTCCTGCTTGTTGGCGACCCACATGCCGGGCAGGCCGGCGAGGTGATAGACCTGATCGACACCGGCGATCGCGGCATCGACCGCGGCACCATCCAGCACCGAGCCGTGGACGTGTTCAACGTCCGCGTTCGCCGCCGCCGGCGGACGGACATCGAGAACGCGTACCCGCTGCCCACGGGCGCGGAGCGCTTCTACGAGATGATGTCCAATGAAGCCGCTGCCACCGGTAACCAGTACGAGAGCCATGGAGGAGAGTTTGCTGTTTCGCTCTGGAAGCTATCGGGTTGAAAGGGAATTGGTCGGAAGAGGCGCCAGAATCGCGGCAAGGTCGCGACGGAAGCCCAATGCAATGAATAATTTCGCCATGACAAACATCGGTCCAAGCAGGAAATGCGTAGGGTGGTCGACCATCGACGGCTGCCGTTCCTCGAAAAACTTGTGGCCCACGATTTGCGCTGCGATGCCGAATCCGATCAGCACCACAAAAATCGACCACATCATGACCATCGAGACCTGATTGCCGATTGCGGTTGCGACCGAAAGCAGCACGATCATCGCGGCGAGGATGCCGAGCCCGATCCCGGCGTCCAGCATCAGCCAGTAGACCAGCACCGGCAGGGCCAGAATCACGGCCAGGCTCACCTGGATCCCTAAGATGGGGAAATGCACGAAGGTGAGCGGTAGCACGGCGCCGGTGAAGAGCAGGAGGATACCGACCACGTGCATCGCGCAGTTCCAGGGATCGCGATGATATTCGACGTAGTCGGCCAGTTGGCGTTGAAAATAACTGGCCATCTCGGTCTCGTGCAGCATGGGGTCGGGAAGGGCGAGAACAGGCTATAGCACCGGATAGAGCAGTGCACAAACCGGTGCTATTGTCGCGCCAAACCTGCTGTTGCGCTGTGAGACAGGTCACAAAACGATCAAGACTTCAAGGGGTTCCGTCGAGCGCCGAAGCGCGTTTGCTCAGCGCTTTTTGGTGGGCTTTTTCGCCGCAGGCGCCGCAGCCGGATGCGCAGGCGTGTCCTCCGGCACTTTGGCGTAGGTCAGGATTTGCAACTGGCCGTTGACGGCGGAGGTCGGCTTGGCCCGGTCGAGAAACTGCTCCTCGCCGAGGCCGATCGGATGCAGCCGCTTGGTCGAGATCTTGAACGTGTTCACCAGCACGTCGCGGATCGCATCTGCGCGGCGTTGGCTCAGGATCGCATTGGCCTCGCGCGTCTTCGCATTGGATTCGACATGGCCGACGATCAGGAAGGTGTAGGGCAGCAGCGAGGCGTGGACCAGCGCGTCCGCGATGCGGCCGACGGTCTGGTAGGACGCCGGCTGGATGATCGGCGTGTCGGCATCGAACTGGATCGCCGCTGTGAAGGTCGGCAGCTTGGTCAGATCGGGCGCGATCAGCGGCCGGTTCACCGGACCCGGATCGTTCTTGATCCTGGCCTTGGCGCGCTCCATCACCTGAAGCTTCAGCGCGGGAAGGTCGACCTCGGCGGCTTCTTCGAAATGGTTCAGCTTGCCGACGATGTCGTCACGGGTCGGCGCCGACGTCTGCGCGCTTGCTGTGCCCGCGAGCAGGGCCAGGCCGAGCGTGACGGCAATGCTGGCGATCGAGAGCCTGTTCGCGCGCATCACCGATATCCCGCGTCGTCGACGGCCTTCAGGCAGTTGTTGCTGATGCCCTTGGGCGTCGAGATCAGGCAGGGAATCGCCTTGCTGGTCTCCTTGGTCGAGCCATTGCAGACCTTGACGATCTCGCGCTGGCAGGCGTTCGCCACCGTGACGCGGGCGGCAACGCGCTTCTGGATGGCGTCGAAGGCGCCGAGATAGTCGCTCTGGCACTGCTGGGACAGCACATCGCGGTTGCGGGACAGGCACTCCTTCAGCCGGGTCGAATCCGGATTGACGCCGCGGCAATTGGCGACGATTTCCGCACCGCAACTTTTCGCCAGCAGCCCGATCGAATCGCCAAAGCTCATGGTCTCCGCCGCCGCAAGCGACGGCATACCTAATGCCAGCACGATCAGTGTGATGGAGCCCCGGACCATGGGCGCATCTGATACGGGGAAGTTCGCGGTGGTCAAGGGGCGTGGAAGGAAGAAACGGCGGCGTAACGCCGCCGCAACAGGGCAGGAGCCTCACGCCCGCACCACAAAACTGTCGACCACCTTCTTCTCGCCGGCCTTGTCGAAGGCGATGGTGAGCTTGTTGCCGTCGATCCTGGTGACGCGGCCGTAGCCGAATTTCTGGTGGAAGACGCGGTCGGAGAGCGAGAATTCCGAGGTCGTGCCGGTGGATTTGGCGACCAGCTCGCCCTCGATCGTCATCGGCCCGCGGCGGCGTGAGGAGAAGCTGCCGAAATCGGGCGAGGACGAAGCGGACGAAAACGACGAGGGCTGTTCCTCGAAGCCGCCGCGGCCGCCGCCATTGCCGCCGCCCCGATTACGGTTGGCCTGGGCGCGCTGCCAGCCCGGAGTTGAATAGGTGGACCCAAACGCCTCCATGTCGTCGAAACGCGAGGCGCCATAGCCGCCGGTGCCGCCCCAGGCCGAGCCACCCTTGGATTCCGTGATCTCGACATTGGCCGCCGGCAATTCGTCCAGGAAGCGCGACGGGATGTTGGTCGACCAGGTGCCATGGATGCGTCGGTTGGTCGCAAAGAAGATCTTTGCGCGGCGGCGGGCGCGGGTCAGGCCGACATGGCCGAGCCGGCGCTCTTCCTCGAGGCCCGCGCGGCCCTGTTCGTCCAGCGTGCGCTGGCTCGGGAACAGGCCTTCCTCCCAGCCCGGCAGGAACACGTTGTCGAATTCCAGGCCCTTGGCCGAATGCAGCGTCATCAGCGATACCGCGTCTTCCTCGGCGCCGCCGTCGCGGTCCATCACCAGCGAGATGTGCTCGAGGAACCCTTGCAGGTTCTCGAACTCCTCCATCGAGCGCACCAGCTCCTTCAGGTTCTCCAGCCGGCCCGCGGCATCCGCCGAGCGGTCCTTCTGCCACATCTCGGTATAGCCGCTCTCGTCGAGCACGATCTGGGCCAGATCAGTATGCGCGGTGACCTCGCGCTGGGCGCGCCAGCGGTCGAACTGGGCGACGACGTCGCGCAGCGATCCGCGCGCCTTCGGCTTCAGCTCGTCGGTGTCGATCACGGCACGTGCCGCCTCGAACAGCGGGATGCGGCGCTTGCGGGCGTGATCGTGCAGCATCTGCACGGTGGCGTCGCCAAGGCCCCGCTTGGGTACGTTGACGATGCGCTCGAAGGCGAGGTCGTCGGCGGGTGAATTGATGACGCGCAGATAAGCCAGCGCGTCGCGGATCTCGGCGCGCTCGTAGAAGCGCGGGCCCCCGATCACGCGATAGGGCAGGCCGAGCGTGACGAAGCGGTCTTCGAACTCGCGCATCTGATAGGATGCGCGCACCAGGATCGCGATCTCGTTGAGCTTCTCGCCCTGGCGCTGGAGCTGCTCGATTTCCTCGCCGATGCCGCGGGCTTCCTCTTCCGAATCCCACGAGCCGGTCACCGTGACCTTCTCGCCGTCATGGTCCTCGGTGCGCAGCGTCTTGCCGAGGCGGCCTTCATTGTGCGCGATCAGGTGCGAGGCGGCAGCGAGGATGTGGCCGGTCGAGCGGTAATTGCGCTCGAGACGGATCACCTTGGCGCCGGGAAAATCGTGGTCGAAGCGCAGGATGTTGTCGACCTCGGCGCCGCGCCAGCCATAGATCGACTGGTCGTCGTCGCCGACGCAGCAGATGTTTTTGGTCTTCTCCCTCTCCCCGCTTGCGGGGAGAGGGTTGGGGTGAGGGGGACTCTCCACGAGCTCGGTGCTTGGAGAGTCCCCCTCACCCGCCACGCTGCGCGTGTCGGCCTCTCCCCGCAAGCGGGGAGAGGCGAAAGATTGAGACGCCGGCGCCTGCGACAGCAGCCGCAGCCAGAGATACTGCGCGACGTTGGTGTCCTGATATTCGTCGACCAGGATGAATTTGAAGCGCTGCTGGTATTGCCGCAGGATGTCCGGATGCTCGCGGAAGATGCGGATGTCTTCGAGCAGCAGATCGCCGAAATCGGCGGCGTTCAAAATCTTCAGCCGCTCCTGGTAGCTCGCATAGAGCTTACCGCCCTTGCCGTTGGCGAAGACGGCGGCTTCGCCCGAGGGCACCTGCGACGGCGTCAGGCCGCGGTTCTTCCAGCCGTCGATTAGCCCGGCCAGCATGCGCGCCGGCCAGCGCTTGTCGTCGATGTTCTCGGCTTGCAGGAGCTGCTTCAGCAGCCGCACCTGGTCGTCGACGTCGAGCACGGTGAAATTCGACTTGAGCTGCGCCAGCTCGGCATGGGTGCGCAGGATGCGGCCGCCGATGGAATGGAAGGTGCCGAGCCACGGCATGCCTTCGACCGCATGGCCGAGCATCTGACCGAGCCGATGCTTCATCTCGCGCGCGGCCTTGTTGGTGAAGGTCACCGACAGGATCTCGGCGGGGCGGGCGCGGCCCTGGCTCAGGATGTGGGCGATGCGCGTGGTCAGCACGCGCGTCTTGCCGGTGCCGGCGCCGGCCAGCACCAGAACCGGGCCGTCCAGCGTCTCCACAGCCTCGCGCTGCTCGGGATTGAGCCCGGACAGATATTTCGGGCCCACCGAGGCGCGCGCACGCGCGGCGATGCCGCCGGCTGCGGGCTGGTGGTCGGGGACGCTCTGGGACGTGATCTTGCTCGGCTCGGTCATGCGAATCATGGGCCCCACGATGGCACCGCGGGGTGGCGGAAGGGAGCCTTCATAACAGGGATTACTCCCCATATGGGGCGCCGGTGCGGGGTTTTCCACGTGCGCGGCGGGCCGATTTGTTCCTCCGGCTCAGGCGAATTTCCGCCTCGGGCGGGTCGGAACCATCGTTCCCGCATCGAGATTGTCTGGGCGAGTGGCGCGGCCAGCCGCGCCGGCGCAGACAGACATCAAGACGAGGGTTTGACCATGCTAGGCTGGGTTGTGACATTTCTGGTTATCGCACTGATCGCCGGTATCTTGGGCTTCGGCGGCATCGCCGGCGCTTCGGTCGAGATCGCCAAGATCATCTTCTTTATCGCCGTCGTGCTGTTCCTGGTCTCGGCCGTGTTCGGATTGGTCCGTGGCCGCAACAGGGTCTAGCGCCTATCGCTTCGAGGGCATCGCGATGTTTCGGCCGATGCCCTCGGGCCGCGGCACGGCGCCGTGGGCCCTGGCGACCGCGGCGATACGCTCGCGGATATCCGGTGGAAACGGTGCGACCTTGCGCAAGTTCATGTCCATGTGAAGGGACATGTTCTCGGAGGTGGCCGACAGCCAGCCTTCGGCCGCGTGACGCAACTCCTGGAACGTGTGCAGCCGCTTGTCGTCAGCCTCCAGAAGCCAAACCGACACCTGCACGGGATCGCCGAGGTGGATCTCGCGCAAATACCGCACGTGGCATTCGGCAGTGAAGGTCGAGCCGCCTCGCTCCTTCATGTAGCCCGGCCCGATCCCAAGCTGTAACCACATCTGGTCGATCGCGCGGTCGAACATCACGTTGTAATAGGCCATGTTGAGATGGCCGTTATAGTCGATCCATTGCGGCTCGATCTGCATGATTGATGAGCGGAACGGCTCAGCGGCGGCGATCTCTGGCATGTTTCCTTCCCTGGCTATGCGTCCGATCGCTTGACTTGACCGGTTAGATGTCCTTTGCCACGGTTCTTCTGTCGGGAGGAATTGTCCGTGGGTACGACCATCACCAATAATCCGCCGCGGCCGGAGCCGAAAGCCCTCGCAAGCGCGCTGGAGCAGCTTGCCGCACGCTTCGGCAACCGCCTCATCACCTCGCAGGCCGTTCGCGAGCAGCACGGCCACACCACGACGTGGATCGCCAACCAGCCGCCGGACGGCGTGGTGATGGCGCAGGAGACCGCCGACATCCAGGACGTGGTGCGGATCTGCGCAAAAAATCGCGTGCCCGTGATCGCTTTCGGCACCGGCACTTCGCTGGAGGGCCAGGTCAATGCGCCCGCGGGCGGCATCTCGATCGACCTGCGCGACATGAACAAGGTGCTCGCGGTGCATGCCGAGGACCTCGACTGCGTGATCCAGCCCGGCGTCACCCGCAAGGCGCTGAACGAGCACCTGCGCGACCAGGGCCTGTTCTTCCCGATCGATCCCGGCGCGGACGCGTCGCTGGGCGGCATGGCCTCGACCCGCGCCTCCGGCACCAATGCGGTGCGCTACGGCACCATGCGCGACAGCGTAGTGGCGCTGAAGGTCGTGCGCGGCGACGGCGAGATCATCACCACCGGCACGCGCGCCAAGAAATCCTCCGCCGGCTATGACCTGACGCATCTGTTCGTCGGCGCGGAGGGTACGCTCGGCATCATCTCGGAATTGACCATCCGCCTGCGCGGCATCCCCGACACGATCGCGGCCGGCGCGGTGTCGTTCGAGACCGTGCACGGGGCGTGTCAGGCGGTGATCCTGGCGATCCAGACCGGCATTCCCGTGGCGCGCATCGAACTGCTCAATGCCGCGCAGGTGCGGGCCTGCAATGCCTATTCGAAGCTGACGCTGCCGGAAACGCCACTGCTGCTGATGGAATTCCATGGCAGCGAGATCGAGGTCGCCGAGCAGTCCAGGGCCTTCGGCGAGATTGCGAAAGAGTGCGGCGGCGGCGATTTCTCCTGGACCACCAAGCCCGAGGATCGCACAAAACTGTGGCAGGCGCGGCACGATGCCTATTGGTCGGTGAAGGCGCTGCGGCCCGGCGACAGCATCGGCGTGGTCGCAACCGACGTCTGCGTGCCGATCTCGCGCCTGGCCGATTGCGTCGGCGAGACCGAGGAGGATCTGAAGCGGCTCAATCTGTTGTCGCCGATCGTCGGCCATGTCGGCGACGGCAATTTCCATTGCTCGCTGGTCTGCGACACCAACGACGCCGACGAGATGGCGCGCGGCGAGGAGTTCATGCATCGCCTGGTCGAGCGCGCCCAGGCCATGGACGGCACCTGCACCGGCGAGCACGGCATCGGCCAGGGCAAGCAGAAATACCTCAAGGCGGAACTCGGCCCCGAGGCGCTGGACGCGATGCGGGCGCTGAAGAAGGCGCTCGATCCGCAGAACATTTTTAACCCCGGCAAAATCGTGCCGGAGGTCTAGCGACCGGGCACGGAACTTTCGGCAGGCCCAGCCGGTTCCAATTCCCGCCAAGTTGCGATGCCTCAATGGCGCGGCTCTGCGGGAGGATGCGATGTTGCGACCGATCCTTGGAATTGCCGTGATGGCGCTGGCCTGCCTGCTGGCAGGCACGGCTCTGGGGAAGGGCGGCCACGGCGGTGGGCATGGTGGCGGGCATGGCGGCGGGCACGGCGGTGGTCATCACGGCGGTGGCCATTTTGGCGGTCGCGGCTTCGGGCACGCGCACGGCGGCGGACATCATCGGGGGATGCGGTTTGCGACCGGCGCCCGACGGGGCGGCCCGAATTTCGGTCAGATCCGGAATGCGGCCGTCCGTCCCGGAAGCTTCCGCAATGCGCTGAACGTCAACGCCGGTGCATTCCGCAACGGCCGGCTGATCAGCAATCCGGCGGCGCGGGCCCAGATCGCAGCTGCGGTCGCGCTTGCCGGCTGGCATGGCGCAAGCCGCGGTTGGTGGCAGCATGCGGGGGGCGGCTACGGCTGGGTCGGGCCGCTGTTCTGGCCGTTCGCCTATAACGATCTCTACGATTACACAGTCTGGGGCGACGGCCTCGGCTTCTGGGGCTACGGCTATCCGGACATCTATGCCGGCATCTTCGGTCCCTATGGCTATGACGGCCTCTCGGCCTATCTGCCGCAACGTCCACAAGGACGACGGCGCGCGCGAGGCGCTCCGCTCGATCAGCTCTGCGGCAGCGATCGCCGCGAAATCGTCGGTTTGCCGATCGACCAGATCGCAGCTGCGGTGCAGCCGACGGATGCGCAAGGCGGAAGCCTCGACGAACTCGGCAATGCCTCGATCCAGGCGGCGGAGCTGATCCGCGCATCCTGCCCGGCGCAGGTCGCGGCGACGGCGCCCGGTCGTCTGGCGGCGATGCAGCAGCGCATCGAGGCGATGGAGAAGGCTGTCGATCTCGTTCAGCCCGCACTCGACAGATTTTACGGTTCGCTTACGGACGAACAGAAGGCCCGCTTCAATGCGTTGTCCACGGATCAGCGTCGTGCGACGGCGTCGAACAATGCCAGTGGATCGCAGGTGCAGAACTGCAGCGCGCCCGCCGCGCTCGATTGGCCCGGCGCCGAGATCGAGGACAGGCTTCATCCCGACGACACCCAGCGCGCCGCGCTGCAAGTGCTCCAGGACAGCAGCGCCAGGGCCAGCGCATCGCTCAAGGCGGCGTGCCAGCCCAGCGACGTGATGACGCCGCCGGCGCGCATGGCCGCGATCCGCAAGCGGCTCGACGTGATGCTGGACGGGATCAAGTCGGTCCGCGCCGCGCTCGAGGATTTCTACGCCACGTTGAATGACGAGCAGAAGGCGCAGTTCGAGGCGATCGGGCCGCGCCGCACGTCCTGAACGCGTCGCGATCCACCGCTGTGGCGGAAAAACCGCCTCGCCCACCTCGACCAGGTTCAATATGCTGGGCGTCGCTGAAGCTGGAAGTTGCAGGGGAAGACCACGGGTGGCAGGGCGATGAAGTGGTTCGCAAGGCGAGAGCCGCGGCACATTTGGGATGAGCCGATCCAGTGGCCGCTCGGCGACATCGAAGCCGCCGAGCGCATCCGCGCGATTTGTGAGGCTGCAGTCGCAAGCGCGGCGGGGGCCGGTTGCAACAACAAACGCGACAGCGAGCGCTACGAACGCGCGGCAAAGGTGGCGATGGAAGTCGCGATGAAGATATCAGACGGACTGATGCGCGACGATGCAGTCCGTCGCATCGTCGATCTCTGCATGAAGGCGAATGATCTCAAGACCGCCCAGATCCTGTTTCGCGCAATCCACGCCGGCTGGATCCGCGAAACGGTACAGCGAGATTATCCCGCGCTGTCGCAGTAAGCTGCTATCTGGCCAGCGTGCGCACGGCCTCGTCCACGCTGTAAAAGACGTGCTCCCGAGGCAGGGCATCGAACAGCTTGAACCGCTCGAACGCGTCCTGCGCTCGCACCGACTCCAGCCGCGCCAGCGCGACCGTGACACCCTGTTCGTTGCACGCCTTGAACACGTCGAGCAGGATCTGCGCGGCGGTGAAGTCGATCTCGATCATGCCGCTCGCCTCCAGCACCAGCAATTGCGGCGCCGACGTGCTCAGCACCTTGGTGACGTCGCTGCGAAAACCCGGCGCGTTGAGGAACGACAGCGGCGCCTGGAGCCCGATCACGGCGACGCCGGCGATGCGCTCGCCGGTGATGTGCGGATGTGCCGGCCACCAGATCGTGGTGCCCGGCACGCGCTCGAACTCGACCAGCTTGGCGCGCGTGGTGCTCCAGATGCCGTGCAGCAGCGACAGCACGATGCCGAGGAACGCGCCCTGCTGGATCGGCAGCACGATGATCAGCGCGGCGGTGGCGACGATCAGCAGGAATTCGCCGAAGGACTGCTGATAGATCGTGACGATCTGCTTCACACGGATGATGCGCAGCGCCACGAACAGCAGGATGCCGCCGAGCGCGGCGTCGGGAACGTGTTGCAACAATCCGGTGCCGAACGCGAGCAGCGCGAGCACGAGTGCCGCAGCGGCAAGGCCTGCGAGCTGCGATTGTCCGCCGGTCTCGGCGACGATCCCGGTCCGCGGCGGGCTGGCATTGACAGGAAACGCGCCAAACAGGCCGGCCAGGACGCTGCCCGCGCCCGCACCGAGGAAATCGCGGTCGACGTCGGCCGGCTTGTCGGGATCGGACGGGAACGACCGCGTCGTCGCGGCGGTTTGCACCATCACGACGACCGTGATCACGAAGGCGAGCGGGACGAGGCGCACCCACTGCTCCGGCGCAAGCTCGGGGAAGGTCGGCCGCGGCAGCGTGCCCGGCACGGTACCGACAACACTGACGCCCCTGCTCTCGAGTCCGAGCCCGATCACGGCCAACGTCGCGGCGACGAGCCCGATCAGCGCGCCCGGAATCTTGGCGCTGATCTTCTCGGAGATGAAGACCACGGCCAGGACACCGAGGCCGATACACAGCGTGAAGGGATTGGTGCGTCCGAGTTCGCTTGCGAGCACGCAGATGCGGTCGAGCGTCGGCCCGCCCGGTGCTTCGACGCCGAGCACGCCCGGCAATTGCGACACGACGATGTGGACGGAGATGCCGGCAAGAAAGCCGACCATGACGGGCACCGACAAGAGGTTCGCGATGCCGCCGAGGCGAAAGGCGCCGCCGGCCAGCATCATCGCGCCGACCATCAGCGCCAACGCGATCGCAAGCCCCCGATAGTCGGGCGAACCGGCGGCGGCGAGCGCAGCAAGGCCGCCGGCGAAGATCGGCGTGATCGTGGAATCGGCGCCGCAGGACAGGAAGCGATTGCCGCCGAGCAGCGCAAAGCCGAACGGGCCCGCCATGAAGGCGAAGAAGCCGATCTGCGGCGCAAATCCGCCGAGCCGCGCGGTGGCCATCTGTTCGGGTATCGCAATCGCCGCCAACGTCAGCCCCGCGATGAGATCGCCGGGCAGGGAATAGAATCCGAGCGACCGGAATAGCGGCCATGCTTGCTCGGCGTGAGCGTCGTTCGGCATCGTGCTGGAGTCCCCGGAAAGGCTGGCGGTTGGCGATCAGACTACAGCATTTCCGGATCGGGAGGCGGCAGACTGCGCAACGCCGCGGCCATCAACAGAAATGTCCGGGTGACTGTTGGTTCTCTGCGGCCTCTCCGTCGTCATTGCGGGAGGTCGTCTCAGTACCGACCGCGGTCGTTGTGATAATCGCCGCCGCGACTGCCTCCCATGCCCAAGCCAATGCCAACACCAACACCAATGCCTTGCATCACGGCGCCGGGCGGCGGGCCGGGAGGCGGCGCGCGCTCGTAGACCACTTCGTCAGGCGGCGGCCGGCGCCTGGGCGGCGTATCGACAACCTTGCGCTTGGGCGGCGTGTCGTCGACGCGCCTCTTGATAACAGGCGCAACCGTCGGATTGATCGGCGTCGCTGGGGTTGACGGCGCCGAGCACGGGCAGGTCGGGGCCAGCGCGACGGCGATCGGAGCAGGGACAGCCGCCACCGTGGCGGGCACGACGTAGCTGCGGTTCTGCACGCGCAGCAGCAGCCTGCGCGCGGTGGCCGCGAGATCGCTGTTGTCCCAGTTCGCCAGATAAGCCTCGAACGAGGCGCGGGTGTTGATCGCGGTGGCGCGCTCCCAGGCCAGCATCTGGCGCCGGCGCTCCAGGATCGTGCGCAGGCGCGGCGTGAACGAGGCCTGCGCGTACAGTTCGACATAGGCCTGATACGCCTCGACGGTGTCCTCAGTGATTACGAGCTCATAGGCGACCTTGGCATCCTTGCCCTGCAAGTCCTTGCGCCAGTCCGCGACGCTGCGCGTGCCGCTGGCGAGCGCCATCGAGCCTGCGCCCGGAAGGGACGGTTGCTGACCGCGGCTCTCGCCGAAGAACTTGAAGTCGGTCGTCAGCGACGAGCTTTCCCAAGGGATCTGACGTCCGTCGGTGGACTGCGCGACGGCGATGCGGATGCGCTTGAAGACTTCCTCGATCGGCAAATTGGGCTGCTTGGCGACAGTCAGCGCCGCGGTGGTGTAGGGGCTGTCGGCGCCGGAGCCGTCTTCGGCTTCGGAGCCTGGCGAGGTGGAATAGGAGATGAAGGAGCCGGGCGCGCCGGCCTTGGTGTCGACGATCGCAAGCCCGTGGCCGGCGCCGCTGAGCGCCGGAAACGGATTGTTGCGGCAGGCATCTAACATGAAGATGCGCGCCCGTGTCGGCAGCACGCCGAGCGTGTTGAGCAGGTCGTTCAGCCGCACACCCTGGAGCGGAATGTCGGCCTCGCGCTTGGGATCGAGATCGACCGGCACCAGATAGTTCTCGCCGTCGATCTGGAGGCCGTGGCCGGCATAGAACACCAGTGCGACGGTGTCGGCGCCGCTGGCGCTGACCTTGCCGGCGAAATCCGAGATCGCAGCGCGCATCTCGTTTTGCGCCAGGTTGGCCGCCGTGGTGACGGTGAAGCCGGCATTGCCGAGCAGCTCCGTCATGCCCCTGGCGTCGTTGGCGGCGTTGGGCAGCTCCGGTACCGTGCGATAGGCCGATTGACCGATCACCAGCGCGAGCCGCGCCTCGGCGGCGGCGTCCGTTGGCGTCATCAATTGCGTGAGCGCGACAAGGCCGGATGCAAGAAACAAATGACGAAGGACTGGACGGCGCACGGTGTCACCTCCATCGGCAATGCGCACGATGATGCCACCTTTTCTAGGTCGCCGCCATGACGCCGTCTGTGCGCTGGATCACGCAAGCTGGGGCAGGGTGTCCGCCAGAGCTGGTGGAGCATGGTTCTGGCGGCATCCATGTGAATCGCGCATTGATCCATGCGCCAATTGGATTGATCCCCGGTGCTGCGCGAAAGCATCCTCTCGCGCATCGGGCGCCGGGCCGTTCTCATCGAGAATACCGGAAAAACGTGGTCGTTTCGCCGCGCGCCGATGCGGTCGATATTCGCAGCACGCCGCTTTGCGACGGCCGGCCGCAACCCTTGCCTGCCTCGTCGCTTTGGCCATACAGTCCGCGCAACAGGCCGCGGCAAAGATCGCGGCCGTAGACAAAAACATTGGGGAGAGACCGCACCATGACCATCGTGCCCGTGAGCCGTCGCACGTTCATCAAGTCGTCGACGGCGGTGACCGCCGGCCTCGTGCTCTCTCCCGCCATCATCGGCCGCGCTGAAGCCGCGACGTTGAAGCTGAAATGCTCCTCCTCGCTGCCGAACGATCCCAAATACGCCAACGGCCGCGTCTACTACGACAATCTCGTCAAGAACCTGAAGTCGAACGGGCTCGGTGAGCAGATCGAGGTCGCCTTCTTTCCCGACAATCAGCTCGGGCAGGAGATCGACGTCATCAACTCGGTGAAGCTCGGCGTCATCGACCTCATGGTGTCGGGCTCGTCGATCTCGGCCAACCTGGTGCCGTTGGTCGGTACCTTCGACCTCGGGTTTCTGTTCTCGAGTTTCCCCCAGCAGACCAAGGCGTTCGACGCCGGCGCCGCCAGGCCGATCGAGGACGCGCTGCTCAAGGGCGGCAACATTCGCATCATCGCCTGGGCCTATAATTTCGGCTCACGCAGTGTGCTGGCGAGGAAGCCGGTGAAGACGCCGGAGGATCTTGCCGGCCTCAAGATCCGGACGCTGCCAAATCCGGTGATCACGGAATGCCTGCGTCTGATGGGCGCAGCCGCGACGCCGCTGGCATTCGGCGAAATCTACACCGCCTTGCAGGCCGGCGTGTTGGATGGGCTGGAGCACGATCCGCCGACGATCCTGGCCAGCAAGTTCTTCGAAACTGCAAAATTCTATGCGCTGACGCAGCACAATTTCTCGCCGCTCGCGATCTACTTCAGCGACATGACCTACAACCGCATGGATCCGAAGCTGCGCGACGGCTTTCTCGATGCTGCGAAGAAGGCCGCAGCCGACACGCGTGCCCATGGGCTTGCGGTCGAGAAGGAAGCGCTGTCGGCTTTGACCGAGAAGGGCGTGACGGTCGCCGAATGCGACCGCGAGGCGTTCAGGAAGCGCGTGGCGCCGCAGACCGACAACTTCATCAAGGCGCGGCCGGAGTCCAAGGCCGTGATCGACATCATCCGCGCGACGCAAGCTTGAGATGGCCAAGTCTGAGATGGCCAAGTCTGAGATGTGGACGGGCGCCGTGTCTGTCTCGGGCGGCCGCCACGGGAGCATCGCGCTACTGCTTCGCTTGAGCGACGCGACCGCGGCCATCCTCCTGGCCGCCGATCTCGTGGTGGTGTGCGCTTCCGTGCTGCTGCGTTTCTGCTTCAATGCGCCGGTCGAATGGTCCGACGACGTCGCGCGCGGCCTGATGGTCGGCTCGGCCTTCTTCGGCGCCGCGAGCGCGCTCGCGCGCGGCGAGAATGTCGGCGTGTCCTTCTTCCGCGATCTGCTGCCGCTGCGGTTGCGCACGCTGGTCGATGCCGCGAGCGCGCTTCTGATCGTGCTGATCTCCGGCTATGTCGCCTACAATGCGATCAAGCTGGGTTCATTGACGGCCGGCCAGACCACCGGATCCGGCCTGCCGCTGGAACTCACCTTTTACCCGATGGGCATCGGCGCGCTGTTCATGACGGTGTTCGCGATCGACCATCTCTGCGCAAGGCCGCTCCCCGACATCGTCAGGGGCCTCGTCGCGATTGCCATCGTGACCGGCCTCTATCTCGCCTGGGATTATCTGTCGCCGTCCACCGTGCCGTCGGCGGGCACGCTGATGCTGATCGGCTTCTTCGCAACCCTGTTCGGCGGATTGCCGATCGGCTTTGCGCTGGCGCTGGCCGCCCTGGTCTTCATCTGGGTCGAGGGCGCGCTGCCTGGCGTGATCTTCGCCCAGCAGATGGCGCGCGGCATCGACAATTTCGTGCTGCTCGCGATTCCCTTCTTCATCCTCGTCGGCTACCTCATGGAAGCCAACGGCATGTCGGTGCGGCTGATCGAGCTGTTGCAGCGCGGGGTGGGGCGCATGCGCGGCGGCCTGAACGTCGTGATGGTGGCTTCGATGGTGCTGTTCTCGGGCATCTCGGGTTCGAAGATGGCCGATGTTGCCGCGGTCGGCTCCGTGCTGATCCCGGCGGCGCGACGCTCGAAGCAGAACCCGGGCGGCGCGGTGGCGCTGCTTGCCGCGTCCGCGGTGATGGCGGAAACCATTCCGCCCTGCATCAATTTGATCATCTTGGGGTTCGTGGCGAACCTGTCGATCGGTGGTCTCTTCGTCGCGGGCCTGTTGCCCGCGGCGCTGATGGCGCTGGTCCTGATCGCCGTCTCCATCATCTTCGGCAAGCGCCCGGCCGAGGCCGAGGACGTCGAGCCGCAGGTCCCGGTGTCGGGCTTGTGGAGCGGCGCAATCGCCTCGTTCGGCCTGATCTTCATGATCTTCTTCGGCTTCAAAAGCGGCTTTGCCACGGCCACCGAGATCTCCGCCTTCGCCGTGGCCTATGCGCTCGTCGTCGGCAGTCTCGTGTTCCGCGAACTCAGCTTCAAATCGGCCGCGCACAGCTTCGTGCAGGGAGCGACGCGCGCAGGGCTCGTGCTGTTCATCGTCGCCGCGGCGCAATCGCTCGCGTTCACGCTGACCTTGCAGCAGGTGCCGCATGCGGTCGGCGAGATCATGCTGGGACTATCCAAGACCAGCGGCGTCTGGATGTTTATGCTGCTGGCAATCGCCGTGCTGATCGTGATGGGCTCGGTGCTGGAGGGCGCCGCCGCGCTCATCATCTTCGGGCCGCTGCTGCTGCCGGTCGCCGTGCAGCTCGGCATCGATCCCCTGCATTTCGGCGTCGTGCTGGTCATCGCGATGGGCATCGGCCTGTTCGCGCCGCCGCTCGGGCTTGGGCTCTACGGCGCATGCCTGATCGGCAATGTGCCGATCGAACAGACGGTGAAGCCGATCATGGGCTATCTCGGCCTTTTGACGGTCTGCCTGCTCGTGATCGCGTTCGTGCCATGGCTCTCGACGGCGCTGCCGCGCGCGTTCGGCTATTGAGGGAGTGTTGCCGTGAAAGTCCTGCTGGCCCACACGCCGGAGATGCGCCGCAATTACTACGGCGACCGCAGCCTGAACGGCCTGCGCGCGAGCGCCGAGGTGATCCTGCACGAGAGCGATGATACGCTGGACGCAGCCGGCCTCGTGCGCGCCGCGCAAGATGCCGACATCATCGTCGCCGACCGCATGACCGAGGGCCGCGGCGAGATCTTTGCGCAATTGCCGCGCCTGCGTGCCTTCGTCCGCTGTGCCGTCGACATCCGCAACATCGACCTCGATGCAGCCTCGAACGCCGGCGTGCTCGTGACCCGCGCCGGTCCGGGCTTCGTGCAGGCGGTGGCCGAGCTTGCGCTCGGCTTCATGGTCGATCTCTCCCGCGGTGTGTCGCGGGCGACGGCGGATTACCAGGCTGGCCGCAAGCCGGAGGCACGGATGGGCCGTCAGCTCGCCGGCAGCAAGATCGGCATCATCGGCTATGGCAGCATCGGGCGTTACCTCGCAGAGGTCGCAAAAGCGCTGCGCATGGAGGTGCTGGTCGCCGACCCCTTTGCGACCGTCGAGGACGGCGCGATCCGGCAGGTCGGGCTCGACGAACTCCTCGCCGCGTCGGACTACGTCGTCTGCCTGGCAGTTGCCAACGAGCAGACCGAGAACCTGATCGGCGAGGCGGCGCTGGCGCGCATGCAGCGGGACGCCGTCTTCATCAATCTCTCGCGCGGCAATCTCGTCGACGAGGCCGCCTTGGCACGGGCGCTGCGCGAGAAGCGCATCGCCGGCGCGGCGATGGACGTCGGCCGCGCGCCCGACCAGATGCCGACACCGGAGCTGGCAAAGCTGCGCAACGTCGTCGCCACGCCTCATGTCGGCGGGCTGACGCCGCAGGCGATCGAATACCAGTCGCTGGAAACGGTGCGGCAGGTCGAAGCGATCGTCAAAGGCGAAATCCCGCCAGGCGCCGTCAACGCCGACCGCTGGATGCGGCGGCCTTGAAAGGGCAAGGCTATCGCAGATGACGTGGACGCTTTGTGCGCTGAAGCTTCGACGCCGTCGTGGCCGGGCTTGTCCCGGCCATCCACGTCTTACCCAGCGGGACGAAGAACGTGGATGCCCGGGACAAGCCCGGGCATGACGGCCTCCTGCGTTTGCTTATTCCGTTGCCCAGCCCGAACGGCCGCTACGGCCGCTCGACGGATTTAAAGGTCCCGTCCCACTGGATGATCGTCAAAAACACCTTCGGCGGCGCATCGATCATGCGCGGGCCGACTGCTTGCGGGTCAATCGTTAACTAAGCCGCGCAATGTGAAACGATCCGGTTCCGAAATTGTGCGGTTCTTAACTGCATCCTTGTCCGGTAGCAGTTCCGGTAGCTCAACCAGAAGTGGGCCGCCGCGTCGAGGGGACTTGCGGATCAAGATGGGCGGGCGCGATCAGAACGATCAGGATCGGGAACGTGTGGCCGGGTGGTGGCGTGTCGCGCCGCTGCTCGGACTCTATCGCCCTGCGCTCGTCGCAATCGGCGTCGGTCTTCTATTCTCGGTCGTGGGCGCCGCCGCTGTGGCGCGATGGGAACACCGCGTCAACGGGATCGAGTTCGAGAACGCGGCCGAAACCGAAGCGATGGTCATGCAGAACGGCATGAACGAGTACATCAGCAGGCTCGTCGCGCTGCGCACGCTATTCGAATCGACCAAGGAGGAAATCAGCCGCAGCGAGTTCGAGACTTTCAGCGCCCGGCTGTTCGAGCGTCACCCCGGCATGATGCGCATCGCCTGGCTGCCGCGCGTCAACCGCAAGGAGCGCGCCGAATACGAGGCGGCTGCGATCACGGACGGCGTGTCCGGCTATCGCATCAAGTCGCTCCAGGGCGAGGGCTTCAGGGTCGCGCCGCAGAGCGATGAATATTTCCCGGTGTTCTACTCGACCCAGCCGAAGACGTCGTCGGTCTACGGCATGGATTACGCGACCGTCCCGGACCGTCGCGCAGTCCTCGAGCGCGCGCGCGACAACGACGGCGTCGCTGCCATCCGCACCCGCCTTTACGAGCCAAAGGAGGGCGGCCGGCTGCCGGACGTCCTCGTCGCCATTCCCGTCTACGCCAAGGGGACCTCGCGCGACACGGCGGCGGACCGGCGCCGCAATCTGGCGGGCTTCGTCGTCGGAGTCTTCGATCTGCCGCTGCTGATCCAGTCCATTCGCGTGACCACGGGAGCCAGCCGCGCGGTCAGTGTGAACGTCTATCCGCCCTTTACCGGGCGGATCGTCAGCCTGGAACAAACGCTGCCGGATTATTCGTCGGCCGCCACGTCGCCGCAGTCGATGCGGGACGTCGCCCGGGCGCTGCACTGGTCGGGCAGCCTCAAGATCGGGGATACCGACTGGCAGGTGCGCGCCGTGCCGACGGCCGGCGGCTCGCTGGAGACGACCTACGACCGCGCGGCCGTAGTCATCATTGTCGGCATGTTGCTGACGTTGTCGCTTGCAACCTACCTCATGCTCGCGAGCCGCAACTCGCGGCGGCTGTCGCTGGCGAACCGGCGGATGCTGGAGCTCGCCCAGACCGACACCCTGACCGGGCTGCCGAACCGCGCCTTCTTCCTCACCCGGCTCGACCTGATGAACAGCCAGTTGAGCGTGAGGGGCCTGCCGTTCTCGATCCTGATGCTCGATCTCGACCGCTTCAAGAACGTCAACGACTCGCTCGGCCACGGTGCGGGCGATGCGCTGCTGCGCCAGGTGGCGCTGCGGCTGAGATCTGCGCTGCGGGCTACCGACGTGCTTGCGCGGCTCGGCGGCGACGAGTTCGCCATCATTCAGGAGGCTTGCGACGATCAGCGGGCCTTCGCGACTGAACTCGCCGCGCGGATCGCGAAGCTGGTGGCCGAACCGTTCCTGCTGCTCGGCCATCGCGTCGAGATCGGCACCAGCATCGGCATCGCGATCGCACCGGACCATGGCAGCGACCAGGAGCAGTTGCTGAAGAAGGCGGATCTCGCGCTCTACCGCTCGAAATCGGCCGGCCGCAACTGCTTCACCATCTACGACGAGGCAATGTCGGCCGAGCTCGAGGCTGGCAATACACTGGAAGGCGATTTGCGCGATGCCATCGCACAGTGCCAGCTCGAAGTGCACTATCAGCCCTTTGTGGACGTCGCCAGCGGTGGCCGTCGCGGCTTCGAGGCGCTGGTGCGCTGGCGGCATCCGAGCCGCGGCCTGATCCCGCCGGATCAGTTCATCCCGCTTGCCGAGGAGACCGGGCTGATCGTGCCGCTCGGCGAATTCGTGCTGCGGCGTGCCTGTGCGGACGCCGCGGCCTGGCCATGCGATCTCATGATTGCAGTGAACCTGTCGCCGATCCAGTTCAAGGAAGCCGATCTGTTCGAGACGATCTGCGCGGCGCTGGCGGATTCCGGCCTGCCGCCGCAGCGGCTGGAGATCGAAATCACCGAATCCGTGCTGCTGGAGCGCGGGGTCGAGAACCACGCTTTCATGGAACGGCTGAAGCACGTCGGCATCGAGCTTGCGCTCGACGATTTCGGCACCGGCTATTCCTCGCTGAGCTATCTGACCGCGTTCCCGTTCGACAAGATCAAGATCGACAAATCCTTCATCCGCAACCTCACGCATCAGCCGCGCAGCTCCGCCATCATCGCCTCGATCGTGACGCTGGCGCGCGGACTGGACATGTCGGTCACCGCCGAAGGCGTCGAAACCCGCGAGGAGTTCGAGCGGCTGACCGCACTCGGCGTCAATTTCGCGCAAGGCTATCTGTTCGGACGCCCGCAGCCGGTCCACCAGATCGTTTTCGACGCATCCGTTCAGCCTTCGCAGCGCGACGCGGCCTGAGCATGCCGCCCAAAGCGGCTGTTACGAAAAGCGCTTGACCTGGGCGGCCCCGGATGGTCGGTAGGGCCGTCCAGGGATGAAATAAACACAATATGCGGCTTCCGTTCTTCTACGGCTGGGTCGTGGTCGCCGCGACCTTCGTGACCATGGCCATTGGCGTCAACGCACGCACCGCGTTTTCGTTGTTCTTTCCTCCCATTATCTCCGAATTCGGCTGGGAACGCGGTGTCACTGCCGGCGCGTTCTCCTTCGGCTTCGTCGTGTCGGGCATCGTCAGCCCGCTGATCGGCCGCCTGATGGACCGCGCCGGCCCGCGCGCGGTGATGGAGCTCGGCGTCGTGCTGATGGGCGGCGGGCTGCTGCTGGCGCCGCTGACCAGCACGCCCTGGCATCTCTACGTGACCATCGGCGTCATGGTCGGCGCCGGCAGCGTCTGTCTCGGTTATTCCGGCCAATCGCTGTTCCTGCCGAACTGGTTCATCCGCAAGCGCGGCTTCGCCATCGGCATCGCCTTCGCCGGCGTCGGCATCGGCTCGGTCACGCTGCTGCCATGGGTGCAGCACATGATCGAACAGACCGGCTGGCGCACCGCCTGCACCGCGATGGGCCTGCTCGTCCTGCTCGTGCTGGCGCCGGTCAATCTGTTCCTGCGCAAGCGCCCCGAGGACATCGGCCTTCAGCCGGATGGCGACGCCGCGCCGTCCGCGGGCGCCGCAAAGCCCGCCTCCAACATCGTCGATCCCGTCTGGGTCGGCACCGACTGGACCTTGCGGCGAGCGGTTGCGACCGCGCGCTTCTGGTGGATCGCACTCGGATATTTCAGCGGCTTGTACATCTGGTACGCGGTGCAGGTGCACCAGACCAAATTCCTGCTCGACATCGGCTTCAGCCCGAGCGCCGCGGTATGGGCGCTCGGCATCGTCAGCCTGCTCGGCATTCCCGGACAGATCCTGCTCGGCCATGTCTCCGACCGGATCGGGCGGGAATGGGTCTGGGCGATCAGCTGCGCAGGCTTTGCGATCTGCTTTGCGGCGCTGATCGCGCTGAAGTATCAGCCTTCGTTCTGGCTCGTCTATCTGATGGTGTTCACGCAAGGTGCGCTCGGCTACGGCCTCACCTCGATTATGGGCGCGGTGGTGTTCGAGATTTTTCAGGGCAGGCAGCAGGGCAGCATCTTTGGCACGATCATGCTGGCGGCATTGGCGGGCGGCGCGGCCGGACCATGGGTAACCGGCTTCCTCTATGATCGCGCCGGCGACTATACGCTCGCCTTCGGCATCGCCATGGTCGTGAGCGGCTTGTCGGCGTTCGCGATCTGGCAGGCTGCGCCACGCAAGGTACGCGCGGTCGCGGGCCGGTTGCACAGGCTCCACGCTGGAACCGCTAAATAGGTTCCGCATGCACCGGCCGAGGAGTCATCCCAATGGCTCCCCTGCGCAGCCAACCGCGCTGCCACGAGGCTCCCCACTGCCAGCATCGTTGCGGCGCAAAGGTTCTTATTCGCGCAATGAAGTTTCAGTTATCTACTTGTCGCCTCATTGTTCGCGAACGCCAGCTTTTCTCAGTCCCTCGACGATATCGTCGAACTCACGACGATACTGCGGATTGCTCGAACGTGCGTAGCCTATTTGCTGGAACCACTGGACGGTGAAGTCCGGCTGTATTGCATTCAATTCGGCTAACGTTTGGTGGGCCATTTCCAATTGGCCAGTGGCTCCATAAACTGAAACCAGATCCGCATACGGCAACCAGTTTAATTTGTTCAGATTGATCGAGCGCCTGCATTCCTCAACGCCTTCGTTATATTGGTGCACATGCACGTGAGCATGACAGAGGAAGAAGTGCCAAGTGCTAGCCGCCGGATCTTTCGGGCTTAGACGCAAAGCGATCTGAACTGGGGAGAACGCTTCGCGCGCGCGTCCCGCAGTGACAAGTGTTATTCCCTTTGTTGCGTACGCGACCGGTGAATTAGGGTCGATGTCCAGAGCGGCGTCGAATTCAGGCAACGCCCGCTCGGGATTTCCGTATTGCAAAATGGTTCCCTTGATTATGTGCGCGTCTGCACTCGCCGGACGTTTTGCAAGAACCTGATCAACCAGGTTGGTGGCGATCTTTTTATCTTCCATCACGGATGTTGACCATCCGTTCTGCGCGCTGCTGGCTATGCACCATGCTTTCCCGAGCATTGCGTCGATGTTGTCCGGATCGAGATGCAGTGCTCTGTCAAACAAGTCCCTTGCCTGCGCGTTCGTTGCCTTGGTCTGGGGCCCGTAGACCTTCGCCCGGCCGCGCATGCTGAAATCCACGGCATCTGGATTCGTTGACCGGTCCATTTGGCTGCGCCGGCTTTCGGCCTCTATGAGTTGGACGTTGAGAGAACGGGCGAGCCGCGCCGTGACCTGCTCCTGCAAGGCCGCAAGATTCGTCCGATCACCGTCAAAACGGTCCGACCAGACATCGCGGCCAGTCGACAGATCGGAAAGTGACACATTCATACGGACCTGAGCTCCGGCCCGCTGCACCGCGCCCTGTACGGCCCAGCGAATGCCAAGCTCCTTGCCGAGCGTCTTAAGATCGACCTGCTTGTTCTTGTAGGTAAAGGCCGTTCCGCGCCCGATCACAAATGCATCGGGAATTTGCGCAATGTCGGTCGTCAGGTCAGTTGTAACACCGTCAGCGAAATAGTCCTGCTCGGGATCGTTGTTGAGGTTCGCGAACGGCAGGACGACAAGAGACAGGCGGGGAGCGATATCGGGCCGAACCGCTGCTTCTTTTTGCGTCTCTTGCCCTTCCCGCAAAACGTCAGTCCGGACCGTCTTCAAGACGACGAGGCCGCCGGCCACCGCACCGACGACTGCAATTGAGGCAAGCGCGCTGCCGACAGGCGTCAATCGCGCCCGGATACGACCCTTGAAATGACGAGGCGTTGAATGCGCGCCTTGGCTTGCGCGTTCAGTCTGGGTGGCCGGGCCAGGTCCATCCCTGACCACGGTATAGACCCGCACTGAGCTGTCGATATTCTTGAGGTTCTGCTCGCCCAGATTGGCGAACTCAACGCCGACTTTGCCCTGGACTTGATCGTAGGCGGAAGCCGAGATGCAGATGCCGCCCGGTTCTGCGATACCTTCCAGCCGCGCCGCAATGTTAACGCCGTCGCCGAAGATGTCGTGCGGCTCGACGATGACGTCGCCAATATTGATACCCACACGGAAAGCAATGCGCCTATCTTCAGCATCTCCGATTGTCAGTCCATCAACGCGGGTCTGGAACCGTATGGCAGCTCGAACCGCTTCGACTGCGCTTGGAAACTCTGCCAACAACCCGTCGCCGGTATTCTTTACGATGCGACCGCCGTGTTCGGCAATCGCGGGGTGGACAGCCTCCAGCAGGAGAGCGGTCAGTTTGGCATGCGTGGCCTCTTCGTCTTGGTGCATGAGCCGCGAATAGCCAGCCACATCGGCGACCAATATCGCCGACAACCTGCGCTCGATCCGGTCTGGCCGCTCTTGCATCATGCCTGCGATCCAACCTAGACGCGATCTTGTACAACAGATCACCGGGGATGCCCATACGAGCTACTGTCGCAATTGGGTCGAAAGGCGAATGCCGGAGCTGCCTGCTTAAGCCGTCACTCGGACGCCAGTCCCGTCCTGCGTCTCAAATCCGTGATCGCGCGCAAAAAACTGTCCGCCGGCGTCGTCTCCGGATCGATCAGGCGGTGCAGGCGAAAGCCGTCTTCCAGCGCCAGCACGACGGAGGCCATCCATGGCGGGTTCAGGGTGTCGTTCTTGCCGTTGCTCTTCAGCGTGGCCTCGACGATGTCGGCGACCAGCTTGCGCCGCGCACGCAGGCGTTTTGCAAGCTCCGGGCGGCGCTTCTCGGCGCGGGCGACGAAGAGGATCATCTCCATGTGCAGGAGGGGCGAGCGGCCGAGCGGATCCTGCCTGGTGCGGTCCATCGACTTCAACGCGGCGATGAAATCGTCGAGATTGTCGTGCTGGGCGAGGATGTCGAGGTTGCGCCGGATCGACTGCTCGACATGGTCTTCGAGCATGGCGATGATCAATTCGTCCTTGCTCTTGAAGTTCGAATAGAACGCGCCGCGGGTAAACCCCGCCGCAGCCGCGATCGCCTCGATGCTGGCGCCGCCGATGCCGTCCGCCTCGAACACGCGCGCGGCGGCCTCGAACAGCTTGTCGCGCGTATCGTCCCTGGTCGGCCTGGTTCTCACCCTTGACATCGGCGCAGGTTAGGGCAGAATGCAACTCGATACAATAATGTATCGAGTTGATAATTGACTCGAACGATCTTGGGGATGGTTACGCCGGGCAGTGGGGCTGCGATCGGCGTATGCGTGTCATGCGGCAACCGATTTGAGGTCACCATGAACGAGCAAGTGCAAGGCGCGGGCGGCGATCCGCTGTTCAATCCGCTGTCGCCGGACTTCATCCGAAATCCCTATCCGCACTATGACCGGCTGCGCACGATCGATCCGATCCATGTGACGCCGTTCGGCCAGTTCGTCGCCAGCCGCCATGCCGACGTCAGTCTCGTGCTGCGCGACAGGCGCTTCGGCAAGGATTTTGTCGAGCGCTCCAAGCGCCGCTATAGCCCTGCCATCATGGACGAGCCGGTGTTCCGCAGCATGAGCCACTGGATGTTGCAGTCCGATCCGCCGGACCACACCCGCCTGCGCGGCCTCGTCGTAAAAGCCTTCACCGCGCGCCGGGTCGAGGACATGCGGCCGCGCATCCAGGAGATCGTCGATCAGACCATCGATGCCGTGATCGACCGCGGCCACATGGACCTGATCGAGGATTTTGCCTTCCGCCTGCCTGTCACCGTCATCTGCGACATGCTCGGCATCCCCGAGGATCATCGCGAGGTCTTCTACAACAGCTCACGCGACGGCGGGCGGCTGCTCGACCCCGTGCCGCTCTCGCCGGAGGAGATCGCCAAGGGCAACGCCGGCAACATGATGGCGCAGATGTATTTCCAGCAGCTGTTCGAATTGCGCCGCCGCAATCCAGCCGACGATCTCATCACCCAGCTGGTGCAGGCCGAGGAAGACGGCAACAAGCTCACCAATGAGGAGCTGACCGCCAACATCATCCTGCTGTTCGGCGCCGGCCACGAGACCACGGTCAATCTGATCGGCAACGGCCTGTTGGCGCTGCATCGCAATCCGGATCAGCTCGCGCTCTTGAAGACGCGGCCCGAGTTGATGGTGGGCGCGATCGAGGAATTTTTGCGCTACGATTCCTCGGTGCAGATGACCGGACGCGTGGCGCTCGAGGACATCGAGGATCTCGGTGGCAAGAGCATCCCCAAGGGCGAGACCGTCCTCTGCCTGCTCGGCTCGGCCAACCGCGATCCGGCGGTCTACCCTGATCGCTCTGACCGGCTCGACGTCACCCGGCCGAACGTCAAGCCGCTGTCGTTCGGCGGCGGCATCCATTTCTGCCTGGGGGCCCAATTGGCGCGCATTGAGGCCGAAATCGCCATCGCGACGCTGTTGCGGCGGCTGCCGGATCTGCGCATCGACAACCTCGAGAACCCGGAATGGCGGCCGACCTTCGTGCTGCGCGGCCTCAAGCATCTGCCGGCGAGTTGGTGAGGCGAGGGGGGCGTTAACCTCCGCGCGCAACAGTCGCTGTGACTTCGCCACACTTGCCCCTATATAAGAGGCTGTTCCGGCGCGCCTGAAGCCTCAAGGCCAAGGTTTGCAGGGTCAAGGTTTGGCCCGGGTGCCGGTTTGGCCGAGGGGAGACCCGTGCAGACGACGCTGCTCGGATTGGCGATTGCCTTCATCATTGCGCTTCTGGCGGCGCTGATCGGGCCTTACTTCATCGACTGGAACCAGTTCAGGCCCCAGTTCGAGGCGGAGGCGAGCCGGATCATCGGCGTTCCGGTGCGGGTGGCGGGCGAGCTGGATGCGCGGCTGCTGCCGGCGCCGACGCTGCGGCTGCGCTCGCTCACCTTTGGCGGCAACAACGATCTCGGCCGGCTGCGCGCCGACAAGCTCGACGTCGAGTTCAGCCTGAGTTCGCTGATGCGCGGCGAATGGCGCGCCACCGAGCTGACCGTCAACGGCATGGCGGTGGATATCGGCCTGGATGCCAGAGGACGGGTCGATCTGCCGTCCATCGCGAGCGGCACCTTCAATCTGGCCTCGCTCGCGATCGAGCGGCTGAACCTCACCGGCCGCATCGCCCTGCATGATGCCGCCAGCCGCTCGACGCTGGAATTGAACGACATCGCCTTTTCCGGCGACGTGCGCTCGCTGGCCGGCGCGGTCCGCGGCGACGGCAGTTTCACCGCCGCCGGGACGCGCTATCCGTTCCGCATCTCCTCCGGCCCGAGCGCCGACGGCAGCGCCACCCGGCTCCATCTCAACGTCGATCCCGGCGAGCGCGCCATCCTCGCCGACCTCGAAGGCGTGCTCGCCTTCGACAACCGCCTGCCGAAATTCGACGGCGCGCTGACGCTCGCCGTGCCCGCCGCCAAGAAGCCGGGCGAGGCGGGGCCGACACCCTGGAAGCTCACGACAAAGCTCAAGGCCGATCCGGCCGGCGCCAAATTCGATCAGATCGACGCGAGTTTTGGCGCCGAGGACAATGCGCTCAAGTTTGGCGGTGTCGGCGATGTCAGATTCGGCACTTCGCCGCTGCTGCGTGCGGTGCTGTCGGCGCGCCAGCTCGATGCCGACAAGCTGACGGGCAAGGACGGTGCCGAACCGCAGCGTGTCCTGCCGGCGCTGCGCGCGGGCCTTGCGGCGATCCCGCAGGCACCGATCCCGGCGCAGATCGAGTTCAACTCCGACCAGATCATGCTGGGCGGCCGTCCACTCCAGAACATCACGGCGGAGCTCCAGACCGACGGAAAGTCCTGGACCTTCCAGCGGCTCGAGCTGCGCGCACCCGGCATGACGCAGCTCTCGCTCAACGGCGCGACGCCCGGCGCCGACAGCTTCAGCGGCCGTCTCAGCGTCGAATCCTCCGACCCCGATACGCTGGTGGCTTGGCTCCAGGGCCGCAGCGAGGTCAACCGCCGCAGCACGCGGCCGCTGCGCCTTGCCGGCGACGTGACCATCGCCGCCAACCATCTCGCCATCGACAGGCTGAAGGCCGAGATCGAGGGCGGCGCGGTGGCGGGCCGCATCGCCTTCGCCCAGACCGGCGCGAGCAAGGGCTCGCGGATCGACGCCGAGCTCAAGGCCGACCGTCTCGACCTCGATGCCGCCGCAAGTTTCGTGCGCGCGCTCGCGGGACCGCAAGGGGAATGGCCGGAGGAAGCGAAGCTTGCGCTCGATGTCGGCCGGGCGATTTCGGCCGGACAGGAGCTACGGCCATTCACGGCAAAACTCGGCTACGGCCCGGCGGCGCTGTCGCTGGAGCAGTTGCGCTTCGGTCAGGCGAGCGGCGTGACCACGGAAGCGAGCGGCAGCTTCGACCGCGCCAAGGCCACCGGCAGGCTCGCCCTGAAATCCTCGGCCAATTCGCTGCGTGAGCTCACCGCGCTGCTTGAGCCGATTGCGCCTTCGGTGCGTGCACGGTTCGACGCCATCGCGTCATTACCCGGCGCGACGCGCCTGAAGCTCGACCTCAGCCTCGACAAGAACGCCGAACACGCCGATCGCAGCGACGCGCGCGCCGTGCTCGATCTCGATGCGCCGCAGCTCAAGGCCACCGCGACGCTGGCCGGGCAGACGCCGGTGGCGGCAGTCAACGGCATCGACATCGATCGCTTGCGCAACAGCGACTTCACGCTGGATTCGAAAGTCTCGACACCGCAGGCTGGCGCATTGCTGGCGCTGCTGGGCCTCGATCGCGTCGTGGCCGCAGGCGAGGGCGCTTCGCAGTTCGAAGGCCGGTTAAGCGGCGCCTGGCGTCATCAGTTGCAATTGAACGCAAAGCTGAGCGGCGGGCTGGACGCGGACGCCCAAGGCAGCGTCGAATTGTCTGCGGCTGAGCCCAAAGCCAGCGTGAACCTGCGCGTGCGCAATGCCAATCTGGCGCCGCTGTTCGGGACCAGCGCGGCCGACAAGTCGGTGCAGAGCGTCAACCTGTCCTCGCGCGTCGGCCTGTCCGGCAACCGCCTGACCTTCGACGATCTCGAAGGCAGCGCAGCCGGCTCGCATTTGCGCGGTCATCTGTCGGTGACGCTCGATCAGGAGAAGAGCGTCGATGGCGAAGTCGGCCTCGACTCGCTCGATCTCGCCCCCGCGCTTGCAATCGCGATCGGCGCCGCCGGACATGATGCCGGCGAGCCGCTGAGCGCGGGGCTTCTCGGGGGCTGGCGCGGCCGCATCGCCTTCCAGGCATTGCGCGGCAGCTTGCCTGACGGCATCGAGCTGCGCCCCGTCGGCGGCACGATCCGGAGCGACGGCCAGTCGCTCGCGTTCGACGCGGTCAAGGGTAAGGTCGGCGGCGGCGAGATGTCGGCGAGCTTCGATGCGCGCAATGGGGCCAATGGCGTTGCGCTGAACGCGCGTATCGAGCTCAGCAATGTCGATGCGGCGACGCTGCGCTACCGCGCTCTCGCATTGCCCAAGGGACGCGCCTCGGTGCAGATGGCGCTGACCAGCCAGGGCCGCAGTGTCACAGCATTGATCGGCGCGCTCGCGGGCAACGGCACGGTGACGCTGGACTCCGCTGAAATCTCAGGCCTCAATCCTCGCGCCTTCGAGATCGCCATCCGCGCCAGCGATGGCGGCCAGGTCAGTGACGACGTCAGGCTGCGGCAGCTCGTCGAACCCGCGCTGTTGGCCGGGCCGATCGCGGTCGCCTCGGCGCAGATCCCGTTCACGATCCGCGACGGGCGCCTGCGCGTCGGCGCAACACCGCTGGAAGCAAAGAACGCGCGGGCCATCGTCTCCGGCGGCTACGACATTCCCGCCGACCAGGCCGACATCCGCGCCAGCCTGACGCCGATCATGACCGGGCTCTCGGGCGCGCCGCCGGAGATCCAGTTGTTCGCGGCAGGTCCTCCCGACAAGCTCAACCGTACCGTCGATGTCGCGCCGCTCTCGTCATGGCTCGCGGTGCGCACGATCGATCGCGAGACGCGCCGGCTGGATGCGATCGAGCGCGGCGAGCCGCCGCCGGCGACCGCCGCGCTGCCGACGCTGGTCTCGCCCGATCCGGCGCCGGAGCCGTCGCTGCTGGATGTGCCGATGCCCGGCCGCGATCCACGCCGCGCCCCGCCAAGGGGCAGGGCCGAGCCCAAGGCCGCGCCGACGCCGAAAGCGCCGCAGGCGGCCCCCGCCGCGCCGAGCCCGCCGCTTGCGAGCCAGCAGATCGCGCCGCTGCCGCCGCCGATCGAGGTGAGGCCGGCCCCCGGCCCGCCGCCCGCCAAGCCCAGGCCGAAGCCGCCGCTGGTGCTGACGCCGTCGAATCCGTGAGGGCAGAGCCCGTCATGCCCGGGCTCGTCCCGGGCATCCACGTTCTTGGTGCTGCGAGTAGGATCGTGGATGGCCGGGACAAGCCCGGCCATGACGACGGGGAGGCTTTGGCGCTCTAATCGCCTGCGTTAAACGCAAGCCTTCCCCACCGGTAAACACATTCCCCCGCATTTTAACGAATTTTCGTCAGCAAAACTGAACTGCCGACTTTACCAGATTCTCGCGTTTGTTCCCTAGTTTCGGTCCCAGAGGAATTCGGCATCGCGCCAGCACAGGCGCGATGGCTCACCAAGAACTGGGAAGAACTGGGGTATCGAGATGAACGGGGCGACATCGCTTCTGCAGGATCTGGACGACGCGATCGCGCGCGGCACCGACGAGAGCCGGGCCAAGGCGTTGTGGCATGTGACCGACATCCTGATCACCGGCCGCTACAGCGACGACGAGATCAGCATGTTCGGCGAAGTCATCGGCCGGCTCGCCGACGAGATCGAGGTGGCCGCGCGTGCGCAGCTCTCCGAGCTGATGTCGGCCTGCGACCACGCTCCGCTCAACGTCATCGAAAAGCTCGCGCTCGACGACGAGATCGCGGTTGCCGGACCCGTGCTGCGCGACTCCACGCGTATCGACGAGAAGATGCTGGTCGAGAGCGCCATGACCAAGGGCCAGGCGCATCTGCTCGCGATCGCCCAGCGCGAGTCGATCGGCGAAGCCGTCACCGACGTGCTGGTCAAGCGCGGCAACCAGGAGGTCGTGACCTCCGTCGCCAGGAACGAGGGCGCGCGCTTCTCGGGCTCGGGCCTGCTGCACATGGTCCGCCGCGCGGAAGGCGACTCGATCCTCGCCGAGCAGCTCGGCCTGCGCAAGGACGTGCCGCGGCACATTTTCCAGCAGCTCATTTCCAAGGCGTCGGAAGACGTCCGCCGCCGGCTTGAGACCGAGCGGCCCGAGATGATGTCGCAGATCCAGAGCTCGGTGACCGAGGTCACCGGCGATCTCCAATCCAAGTTCGGCCCGTCCTCGCGCAGCTATTTCGTCGCCAAGCGCGTGGTGACGACGCAATACCGGCAGGGCAATCTGAACCAGGACTCGATCTCGAACTATGCGCGCCAGCACCGCTTCGACGAGGTGCAGATCGGTCTGTCGCTGTTGTCGTCGCTGCCGGTCGACGTGATCGAACGCGCGATGATGGACCGCAACCGCGAGATGATCCTGGTGCTGTGCAAGGCGCTCGATTTCTCGTGGGACACGACCATGTCGCTGCTGTTCCTCGGCGCCAAGGATCATTTGATCACGGCGCGTGAGCTCCACGACAGCGAGCGCGAGTTTGGCTGGCTCAAGATCGAGACCTCGCGCAGCGTTTTGAAATTCTATCAGTCGCGCAAGACCGCGGGTGCCGACGCGGGCCGTCAGCCCGAGCTTCACCAGGTGCACTGAGCATCATCCCGGAATTCGAAAGGGAGTATTTGCAATGTTGCCTCAATTCGGCACCGCCGTTCGCAAGACCAAAAGCCTCACCGCCGAGACGAGCGGATCGGCTCCGGACAAGGCCTCGGTCGACGCCGCCTGGCTCGTGCTGGAAGCCGCCAACGACCTCGGCGACCACGCCGCGATCGAAGCCTGCCGCCGCGTCATCGACGCCGAACTGAACGGCACGAGCGCCGGCAGTTCGGATATCGATCTGGTGCTGGGGTATTTCCGGTAAGACGAGCTGCCGCGAGCTGCGCACTTCGCCGTCAAAAGTTCAGAATTGCCCTATACGGAACTCGGAAGCAAAAAGGCCCCGCCGAAGCGGGGCCTTTTTGCTTGATCTGTCGCCATTTCGGGGTTCGCGGCGGGAACTGCGGAACTGCGAAGCATCTCCAAGCGAAGCATCGCCAAGAAAGGTGCACATTCGTGTCGTGTACTTCGCGCCGGTCGGAACCTTACGTGCCGCGACGGATGCTGGCCGGCCCCGAGCCCAAACCCAAGCCACAGCCTAAGCTCAATGCAAATGATGTTGGAACTGCCTTCGATCTTGATCGTGGAGGACGAATATCCGCTCCAGGGCGTACTTGAGAGCGCGCTCGCCGAAGCCGGGTTTGCATCCGATATCCTCTCGTCGGGGGAGGAGGCGATCACCATCTTCGTCGCCCGAGGAAAGCATCACAAGGCGCTTGTGACCGGCGTCTATCTTGGCGGCAAGCTGAATGGCTGGGAACTTGCCCGCAGGATGAGAGAGAAACATCCGGACCTTCCGGTCGTGTACATGATGGCCGGCGCCGATCTGGAATCATGGAAGTCGCAACGCGTGCCCAACAGCGTGCTTCTCGAAAAGCCGTTCCAACCCGAACGGCTGATCGCCGCGCTCCAGGAGTTTTGAAGCTCCAGAACGTCGATCTTGCGACTGATTGGCCGGGCCGGTTCGCGGCCCAGCCGTCTACGCCTTCGGCATTCCGGCATCCGCGCCGTTCGTAGCTTGAGCGGCCACCCGGACCATAGCCGCTTGACCGCGGCGCGGACACGCGCATTGCACGGACGTGTGATCTGTGGAACCTGCGGATGCGGGTAACGACGGAAGCTTCTCTTCGTACAGCCTTCAGCGAACGAATTTTCGTAGCGCTGATGGATGTGCAATCCGGGGAGACATGGTCGGATGATAGGGTTCAACATTGCTGAGAATGGCGGCGGTTCTTATCGTTCTCTCGCCATTCTCCGCTGGGTCATGGTGATCATATTCGTGTCGTTTGGAATGCAGAAGTTCACACTGCAATCCGCGCAGGGCATCGCTCAATTCATCACCAACAGTCCAGTCATCTCCTGGCTGTCGGTGTTCGGTTTGAGGGGAGAGGCATATTTTCTCGGTGTTTCTGAATTCACGATTGCGGCGTTACTCGCGGCCGGCGCGTTCAGTCCGGTTTTGTCCGCCCTCGGGTCATTCATGGGCATGGTGACCTTCGCGATCACGTGGTCGTTCTTCTTCACGACGCCGGGCGTCGTCAAATGGAGCCTTTCACCCGACCCGATGGCGTGGAATTTGACCGGCGAATTTCTGTTCAAGGACATCGTCCTGCTGTGTGTTTGTGCGGTGTTGTTTGTCGCGTCGTTGCCACAATCCGTTGTGCGGCTGCGCACCGGCTGAGTGCGAGGGCGTTTTCCAGCGAAGTGGACGCCGGTGCTTTCGCTCGAGGACAGATAGCCGCTTGGCGCTTGTCGCGATCTTGATGCCGTTGGGGTTGAGGATGCCATTATGCTCCTGTTTTGCCCGACGGGTCAAATTGATTTCGGATAATACGTAAGCTATTGCTTTCGCTGGCCCCGTCTACTGTGCATGGGGTTGTTTTCGCAGTTTTGGTTTCGGAGCGCTAGCCCGCCCCTAACGCGACCGCGACATTGTACGTCAGAAGGCTCGCGGCATACGCCAGCACCAGCATGTAGGCGAAGGTCACCGCCATCCAGGTCCAGCTTCCGGTCTCGCGCCGGATCACGGCGAGCGTGGATGCGCATTGCGGGGCGAAGATGTACCAGGCCAGCATCGACAATGCGGTCGCGAGCGACCATTTCGTCGCCAGCACCTGGCCGATCTGCTCGGCGGCTTCCTTGCCGCCTTCGATCGCATAGACGGTGCCGAGCGCCGCGACCGCGACCTCGCGCGCCGCCATGCCCGGGATCAGCGCAACCGCGATCTGCCAGTTGAAGCCGACCGGGGCGAGCAGGGGAGCGAGCGCCTTGCCGATGATCGCGGCCAGGCTGAAGTCGATCGCGGGCTCGGTGGCGCCCGCGGGCGGCTGCGGGAACGAGGCCAGGAACCAGATCAGCACCATCATCGAGAAGATCGTGGTGCCGGCGCGGTGGAGAAACATTTTCGCGCGCGTGTAGACGCCGATCGCGATCGATTTCAGCCGCGGCATCTTGTAGTCGGGCAGCTCCAGCATGAACGGCGCCGGCGCATAGTCGCGCAGCATGAAGAATTTGATCAGGAACGAGACGCCGAGCGCGCTGATGATGCCGGCCGCATAGAGGCCGAACATCACGAGGCCCTGGAGGTTGATGAAGCCCCAGACGTCCCTGGCTGGAATGAAGGCGGAGATGATCAGCGTATACACGGGAATGCGCGCCGAGCAGGTCATCAGCGGCGCGATCAGGATCGTGGTCAGCCGGTCGCGCTTGTTGTCGATCACGCGCGTCGCCATGATGCCGGGGATGGCGCAGGCAAAGCTCGACAGCAGCGGAATGAAGGCGCGGCCGTGCAGCCCGGCGCCGCCCATGATGCGGTCCATCAGGAACGCGGCGCGCGCCATATAGCCGAAATCTTCCAGCAGCAGGATGAACAGGAAGATGATGATGATCTGCGGCAGGAACACGATGACGCTGCCGACGCCTGAGATCACGCCGTTCTGAAGGAAGCTCTGGAGCAGGCCGGCGGGCAGGGCGGCGTGCACGAACTCACCGAGCGCATCGAAGCCGGAGTTCAGCAGCTCCATCAGCGGCTGCGCCCAGGCAAACACCGCCTGGAACATCACGAACAGGATCAGCGCGAGCACGATCAGGCCGCCGACAGGGTGCAGCACCACGGCATCGATCCGCGCGGTCCAGGTGTCGGGACGGCTCGGCAGGCTGACGCAGTCGGCAATGATGCGGTCGGCCTCGCGCTGGGTGGCGCGCAGTTCGGCGACGCTGAGCGCGCGCCAGCTGTTTTCCTGCGGCTCGGCGGCGAACTTGGCCGAGATCTCGTCGGTCAGCGTCAGGAGGTCGGCGGTGCCGCCCTTGCGCACCGCAATCGAGGTGACCACGGGCACGCCGAGCTCCTTGGCGAGCCGCTCGACGTCGACATTGATGCCGCGGCGGGCCGCGATGTCGAACATGTTAAGCACCAGCACCATCGGCCGGCCGGTGCGCTTGAGCTCCAGCAGCAGGCGGATGGTCAGGCGCAGATTGGTCGAGTCGGCCACGCACAGCACGAGGTCGGGCACGGTCTCGCCGGAGGCCTTGCCGAGCACGAAGTCGCGGGTGATCTCCTCGTCCGGGCTGCGGCCGCGCAGCGAATAGGTGCCGGGCAGGTCGACCACCGAGACCTGGCGACCTTGCGGAGTAACGAAGAAGCCTTCCTTGCGCTCGACGGTGACGCCCGGATAGTTCGCGACCTTCTGGCGGCTGCCGGTCAGCGCATTGAACAGCGAGGTCTTGCCGCTGTTTGGCGTGCCCACCAGGGCGAGATGCAGCAGGGGTGCTTCCATGGGATCAAAGGCCTGGAATTGGGGTCCGGTCGCGTCAGGCGACGATGATGGCCATGGCTTCGCGACGGCGCACCGCGATGGTGATGTTGTCGACCCGCACGGCGATCGGGTCGCGCCCGACCAGCCCCTCGTGCAGGACTTCGACCCGGGCCCCCTCGACAAAACCGAGCTCGATCAGCCGGCTCTCGAGCTCGATGTCCGAGAGCGCCGAGCCCGCGTCCCCGGCGGAAAGATGCTGGATGACGCCGGTATAGCCGCGCTGGGCCAGGCCCAGCGGCATCTGCGGACGCGTATCATGGATGTCGGTCATGCCCTGTATTTTCAACGCAGGGCATTGAGGTCAAGCGTGCAGGTCGACCGAAACTGCACCTTAGAGTGATTTTAAAGTGCGGACGCTGGGGCGCGTCGGAAAGACGCCCCGGCGGCTACTGGGCCGGGATCTTTTCCGGCTGGGCGGCCATGGCGCGGCTCTTGAAGTAGTCCAGGACGAACAGCCGGATCGCCGACGACAGATTGCCCTGCTGGCGACCGTTGTCGATCTCGCCGACGAGCTCGGACAGCGTCATGTTGCGCAGGCCCGAGATCTCCTTCATGCCGTTCCAGAACGCCTCTTCCAGGCTGACGCTGGTCTTGTGGCCGGCGACGACGATCGATCGTTTCACGACGGGCGACTTCATGGCTGCTCCTCGTGATCGATCCGGTGCCGGTCCAGATGCTCCTTCGCCTGGTCCGCCCGCGTCTCCTCCGCCGATCGCTCGGCTTTCGTTCGGCCGAACTTCGCCCGGTTGGAGTCCGCCTGTTTCGCCGAGGCTTCCCGCTCGGCGCGCTTCCTGAAACGATTCAGGTTGATGACGTTGCCCATGCCGCGTCTCCATCATCCGATCCTCTTCAGGCAGGATGAAACATTCAGAAACAGGGGGCCGCGTTGCGCCCCACCAGACTTGATCGCCATTCGCTGGTCCTCGTCAATCGGCCGCTCGGGCCATCAAACGATGAATTTCGCCCCGTCAAGGGCAGCGAGACCTGCGTAGCACGCCGTCTCGCCGCAACATTGACGGTAATCAAATCCTGTCCCTTAAGCCTTACATTTATGAGCCTTCGGGCTCCGTATCATTACGGATGACTATCGGAATTCGGAATTTATCCGGGCCGGGTCATTTTCTCCGGCTGCACCAGGCGGTCGAACTCGTCCGCCAAGACGAAGCCGAGTCGGAGCGCCTCCTCCTTCAGCGTGGTGCCGTTGGCATGCGCGGTCTTCGCCACCTTGGCGGCGTTGTCGTAGCCGATCTTCGGGGCGAGCGCGGTCACCAGCATCAGCGAGCGCTGCATCAGCTCCTGGATACGCTTTTCATCGGCGCGGATGCCGCTGACGCAATGCTCGGTGAAGGAGCGCGCGGCGTCCGCCATCAGCCGGATCGAGTGCAGCATGTTGTAGGCGAGCACGGGCTTGTAGACATTGAGCTCGAAATGGCCCTGGCTGCCGGCGACGGTGATCGCCGTCTGATTGCCGAACACCTGGCAGCACACCATCGTCATCGCCTCGCATTGCGTCGGGTTGACCTTGCCGGGCATGATCGAGGAGCCCGGCTCATTCTCCGGCAGGATCAGTTCGCCCAGCCCTGAGCGCGGGCCCGATCCGAGCAGGCGGATGTCGTTGGCGATCTTGAACAGGCCTGTTGCGGCGGAATTGATGGCGCCATGGACCAGCACATAGGCGTCGTTCGAGGCCAGCGCCTCGAATTTGTTGGCGGCGCTGGTGAAGGGCAGTTTGGTGATCCCGGCGACCTGCTTTGCGAACAGTTTTGCAAAGCGCGGCTTGGCGTTGAGGCCGGTGCCGACGGCGGTGCCGCCCTGTGCCAGCGGATAGAGGTCCTTCACCGCCACCTTGAGGCGCGCGATGCCGCTTTCGACCTGGGCGGCGTAACCGGAGAACTCCTGGCCGAGTGTCAGTGGCGTGGCGTCCTGGGTGTGTGTCCGCCCGATCTTCACGATCCTGGCGAACTCCTTCTCCTTCTTGCGCAGCGCGCGCAGCAATTCGCCGAGGGCAGGGACGAGATCGGCGCTGATGCGGCTTGCGGCCGCGATGTGCATCGCGGTCGGGAATGAGTCGTTCGACGATTGGCTCATATTGACGTGATCGTTGGGATGCACCGGCTTCTTGGCGCCGAGCTCGCCCCCGAGCAGCTCATTGGCGCGGTTGGCGATGACCTCGTTGAGGTTCATGTTGCTCTGCGTGCCCGAGCCGGTCTGCCACACGACAAGCGGGAAATGATCGTCCAGCTTGCCCTCGATCACCTCGCGCGCGGCGCGGATGATGGCGTTGGCCCTGCGCCGGTCGAGCAGGCCGAGCTCAAGGTTGGATTGTGCGGCGGCGAGCTTGACGATGCCGAGCGCATGCACGAGCGAGATCGGCATGCGGTCGATGCCGATGCGGAAATTCTGGCGCGAGCGTTCGGTTTGCGCCCCCCAATAGCAATCGGAGGGGACCTCGATGGGACCGAAACTGTCGGTCTCGGTGCGGGTCGCGGGGTGCGAGGAGCGGTCGGTCTTCGAGCGGGCAATCTTGGCCATGAGCACATCCATTCCGCCGCACGAAACGCCGCGCGGCCACTTCATGTGCCTCTATATAGAGAGTTTGGCGGCCTGCGACGGGGCTCGCGCCCAAGCTAGATCATTTCTTGCGGAAACGATCGAGCCTCACCACCTCGGCGCCGCCCTGGTTCGGGGCGGTCGGCTCCTCGGCGCTTTCCGCCGGTTCAGTGGCAGGCGCGGGCACCGCGACGGCCGACGGTGCGGGAGCGGCCGGCAATGTCTCGGTCGAGACCTCGGCGACATCGGAGGTGTCGAACTGGAGGCCGAACTTCACGGACGGATCGAGGAAGCTCTTGATCGCGCTGAACGGCACGATCAGCCGCTCCGGAATGCCGCCGAAGGACAGGCCGACCTCGAAACGATCCTCGAGCACGGTCAGATCCCAAAACTGGTGCTGGAGAATGATCGTCATCTCTTCCGGATATTGCGCCAGCAACCGCGACGAAATCTTCACCCCCTCGGCCTTCGACACGAAGGTGATGAAGAAATGATGCTCGCCCGGCAATCCATGGGACGCGGCATCGGTCAGCACCTTGCGCAGCACGCCGCGCAGTGCGTCGCGGGCCAGCACATCGTATCGGATATGATCGGTCGCCATGATCGTCCTGTCGCGTTCCCGAAGCCGGGCCCTGCCGGCCCGACTCGCCAAGCCACAATAGTACCGCGCCTGACGGGTCAGCAGGAGTCCCCGCCGGGAAGGAAATTAAAGAGGTAAGTGGAGGCTTCTGTTGCCAGGTGCCTCCGAACCCCGCCTAACGGAGCTTAACCCGTTAGGACTTCAGAATGGTCTTTCAAACTGCGTTACGCAGCCTGAGCAACCGGAGCAAAGTTGTCGTTGGCAACTATTGCATAGCCCGATAACGGCGGAACAATACCGAGAAAAAGAACGCCCTTTACGCCCTCGTCGATCCTATTTCGCCCCCGCCAAAGCCCGCTCTGGGCTAGCCCGCTGGTGGGCTTTGGTGGAGGCGCCGGGTACCGCCCCCGGGTCCGAATGGTTTATTACGACGACCGTTTATTTCCATAGCCGGCGAACCGGCATCCCCAATATAGGGGGCAAAGCTTTCAAATGACAGGGGTTTGGCGGGACCACGATGAGGTTCCTTTGGATAGGTTCCCGATGGCCTTGGCCGCACGATCGCGTCCGCTCTAAGCTCCTGACATGTCCCCGGATTCAGCACCGGCCGCCCACGAGCCGGACATCCCCGCCGCCCAGGCCCCTCCGCCCGGCCTCGTCGCGCTGTTCCTGGCGTTCGCGCGGATGTCGCTGGCCGGCTTCGGCGGGGTTTTGGTGTTTGCCCGCCACGCCATCGTCGATCAGCACCGCTGGATGAGCGCGGACGAGTTCAACGAGACCTTTGCGCTCTGTCATTTCCTGCCGGGGCCCAACATCGTCAACCTGTCGATGGTGTTCGGCGCGCGGCTGCGCGGGATCGCGGGCGGCGTTGCCGCCTTTGCCGGACTGTTGCTGCCGCCGACGCTGATCATGACCGTGCTTGCGATCATCTACGCCCGGTTTGGCGATGTGGATGTGCTGCGCCGCAGCCTTGCCGGCATCTCCTGCGCGGCGGTCGGGCTGCTGATCGCGGTGGTCTTCCGCATGATGATGCCATTGCTCAAGCGGATGGACATTGTCGTGCTCATTCTCATGGTCGGGGTGTTGGTAGCGATCGGGGTGCTCCGCCTGCCGCTTCAGGCGGTGCTGCTGGTCGCGATTCCCGTCAGCATCGGCGTGACCTTCCTGATCGGCGGAAGGTAGCGGCATGAACGCCGAGAACCCGATCTGGGCGCTGATCTCCACCTTTGGCCTGATGTCGCTGTTCGCGGTCGGCGGCGCGGCGGCGGCGGTGCCCGAGATGCACCGCATCGCGGTCGAGGTGCATCACTGGATGACCGACAAGCAGTTCGCCGACGCCTATGCGATCGCGCAGCTCTCACCGGGTCCGAACGTGCTTATCGTCACGTTAATCGGCTATGCCGTCGCCGGCATCCCTGGAGCGCTGGCAGCGACGCTGGCGATGTGCTTGCCGACGGCGCTGCTTGCCTATTATGTCAGCCGGCTTCTGAACCGGCCGGGCCAATCGCGCTGGCCCGGCCTGATTCAGGCTGCACTGGTTCCGCTGTCGATCGGATTGATGGCAGCCAGCGCCCTGATCCTCGCCCAGTCGACCGATCGCACCGTTGCTGCGCTGCTACTGACCGCGGTGGTTGCAGTGGTGGCATCCATCTCGCGCATCAATCCACTATGGCTTTTGCTCGCCGGGGGCCTGTTGGGTTTTGCTGGCATTGTGTAATGAAAATCGCTAGGCAGTGAGCCGGGCGGGGGATCTATTTCCAGCCGATTAGAACAACAGTGCTCGTGACTTACGGGTCGCGGAGGAGACATGCATGGCCGATACGATGGGCCACTCAGCGACTGCCAAAAGAAACACGTCGGTGGCGCTCGGCTTCTGCCTGCTGGCGATAGCGCCGCAGATTTTCGAATTCATCTGGTCGATCGGAACGATCCTTGGCTGGGGCGCCGGGCGCGGCCCATCCACCGTCGTGATCAGCCATGCAACGGCGCTGCTCGCGGGCGCCCCCGGCGCCTTGCTGGGAGCGGTCGGCGGTGACACCAAGAAGGCGTCGTCGGATGTGCTGCTGGCGCTGATCTATTCCTATCCGTTGTTTGCGGTGGCGATCCTCACGATCTTCATGACGATCAGGTCGGCACAGGACTATGTCGGCGGGATCGTTCTGATGGCGCTCGCCTTGTTCGCGCTGTGGGCCTCCAGCGATTTGCAGGGTATGCGCGGCTTCTCCTTTGGCGCAGGCACGGCGCCGCGGATGTTTGGCGGGCTGCTCGTCGCACTTGGCGCCGGCATCGCGCTGACGGGACTGCTGACCGATGGGCCGGGGATGGCGCACTATGCCTGGCGCGGGCCCCTGTTCGTGATGGTCTCGATCGTCTTCTTCGCTTTGGCGATTCGTCCGCTTGGGGTGGTGGTTACGGCGTTCGCGAGCTTTATGATCGCGGCGACGGGCACGCATGAGACGCGCTGGGTCGAAGCGATCATCGTAGGCGCCTGCCTGACGCTCGGCTGCGCGCTGCTCTTCCCCTACGTGCTCGGGCTGCCGATGCCGATGTTCCCGCGCTTCCTGGTTCAGTGAGGGTGTGATGTTCGATCTCTTCCACAATCTGGGCCTCGGTTTCGGCGTGGTGTTTCAGATCTCCTGGTGGTCACCCTGGTGGCTCTACGGCCTGTCGCTCCCGATCTCGATCAATATTCTCATGTGCCTGATTGGCGCATTGGTCGGCACGCTTGTCGGCGTGCTGCCGGGCATCGGCACCGTCGCAACCGTGGCGATGCTCCTGCCGATCACGTTCGGATTGCCGCCGGTTGGCGCGCTGATCATGCTCGCCGGCATCTATTACGGTGCTCAGTACGGCGGCTCGACCACCTCGATCCTGGTCAATATTCCCGGTGAGGCGACATCGGTCGTCACGGCCATCGACGGCCACCAGATGGCGAAGCAGGGCCGTGCCGGCCCGGCGCTGGCGATCGCGGCGATCGGCTCATTCTTCGCCGGCTGCGTTGCGACCGTGCTCATCGCCATCCTCGGTGCGCCGCTTACCAAGCTCGCGCTGGCGTTCGGTCCGGCCGAATATTTCTCGCTGATGGTGCTCGGCCTGATCTTCGCGGTGGTGCTGGCCAAGGGCTCGGTGCTGAAAGCGATCGCGATGATCGTGTTCGGCCTGTTGCTGTCGATGGTCGGCTCTGACATCGAGACCGGCGCCTCGCGCATGGCGTTCAACATTCCGGAGCTCGCCGACGGGCTGGGCTTCGCGACGGTAGCGATGGGCGTGTTTGGTTTCGCCGAGATCATCCGCAATCTCGATGCCGGCGCCGAGATGAACCGCGACCTCGTGCAGCAGAAGATCACCGGCCTGATGCCGACCAGGAAGGACCTGATCGACTCGACGCCTGCGATCCTGCGCGGCACCGTCCTCGGCTCGATCCTCGGCATCCTGCCGGGCGGCGGCGCGGTCATCGCGTCCTTTGCGTCCTATACGCTCGAGAAGAAGATCGCCAAAAATCCGTCGCGGTTCGGCCGCGGCGCGATCGAGGGCGTGGCGGCGCCGGAAAGCGCCAACAACGCCGCGGCACAGACCTCCTTCATCCCGCTACTGACACTCGGCATCCCGCCGAACGCCGTGATGGCGCTGATGGTGGGCGCGATGACCATTCACGGCATCGTGCCGGGCCCGCAGGTGATGCAGAAGCAGCCGGAGCTCGTCTGGGGCATGATCGCCTCGATGTGGATCGGCAATCTGATGCTGATCATCATCAACCTGCCGCTGGTCGGAATCTGGGTGCGGCTGTTGCGCGTCCCCTACCGGCTGATGTTCCCCTCGATCGTGATCTTCTGCGCGATCGGCATCTACTCGGTGAACAACGCGCCGGTCGACGTCATCCTCGCGGGCGTGTTTGGTCTCGTCGGCTATTGGTTGATCAAGCACGATTTCGAGCCGGCGCCGCTGCTACTCGGCATGGTGCTTGGACCGTTGATGGAAGAGAACCTGCGCCGCGCGCTGCTGATCTCGCGCGGCGACTGGAGCGTGTTCCTGACGCGTCCGCTGTCGGCCGTGCTGCTCGCGATTGCGGCCTTCCTCCTGGTGCTCACGGTGCTGCCCGCGTTGCGCGCCAAGCGCGACGAGGTGTTCACCGAATCCGAAAACTGAGGGCGCCGCGCCGCCCTACGTCGGCGCGCCGGTGCTCAAGCCGGCAAGTTAGCCAGCTGGAACAAGCTGATAGGCAAGGGGCGGGACACTGAAGTCCCGCCCCTTGTCGTTTGCCCCGGGAACGCTCATTTTTTCCGGGTATAATGCGTATGGATGGCGAATCGCCGCTGTCGCAGCGCGGGGACGGCCGCTAAGTTCACCGCCTCCCCAAAGGCTGCCGTCTTCCTAAAGGTTTTTGGCACATGCATCAGTATCAGGACCTGCTCGAGCGGATTCTTTCAGACGGCGCCGAGAAGACCGATCGGACCGGCACCGGCACGCTGTCGGTGTTCGGCCATCAGATGCGCTTCAACCTGTCCGCCGGCTTTCCGATGCTGACCACCAAGCGGCTGCCGCTGAAGGCGATCGTGCATGAGCTGCTGTGGTTCCTGAAGGGCGACACCAACATCAAATATCTGCGCGACAACGGCGTCACCATCTGGGACGAGTGGGCGGACGCCAATGGCGATCTCGGCCCGGTCTACGGCCACCAATGGCGCTCCTGGCCCGCACCTGACGGGCGCAGCATCGACCAGATCGCTGGTGTCGTCGACATGATCAAGCGCAATCCGGACTCGCGCCGCCTGATCGTCTCGGCCTGGAATCCGGCCGAGGTGGACAAGATGGCGTTGCCGCCGTGCCACTGCCTGTTCCAATTCTACGTCGCCAACGGCAAGCTGTCGTGCCAGCTCTATCAGCGCTCGGCCGACGTCTTCCTCGGCGTGCCCTTCAACATCGCCTCCTATGCATTGCTCACCATGATGGTCGCGCAGGTCACCGGCTTGAAGCCCGGCGACTTCGTGCATTCGTTTGGCGACACCCATCTCTACTCCAACCATCTGGAGCAGGCGCGGCTCCAGCTCACGCGCGCGCCGCGTGCGCTGCCGGCGATGCGGATCAATCCCGACGTGAAGGACATCTTCTCCTTCCGCTACGAGGATTTCGAGCTGGTCGGCTACGATCCGCATCCGCACATCAAGGCGGAAGTCGCGGTCTAGCGCATGATCCGGAAAAGTGTGCAGCGGTTTTCCGATATGATCATGCGGGCGGTTTAAAGCGATGTCGCTCAACATTCGTCGCGTGCGCCCGGGCGAAACCGGGCTTGTTTTGGCTTTCATTCGCGAGCTTGCTGAATATGAAAAGCTTGCGCACGAGGTCGAGGCGACCGAGGCGATGATCGCGGACGCGCTGTTCGGTGAAAGCCCACAAGTCCATTGCGCGATCGCCGAATGGAACGGCGAGCCCGTCGGCTTTGCGGTGTGGTTCGTGAATTTCTCCACCTTTAGCGGCCGCCACGGCATTTATCTCGAAGATATTTATGTGCGGCCGTCGCATCGGGGCAGGGGCCTCGGCAAGGCGCTTCTGATTTATCTCGCAAAGGAATGCGTCGACAATGGCTGGTCGCGCCTGCAATGGGCGGTGCTCGACTGGAACGCGCCGTCGATCGCTTTCTACAAATCGCTCGGCGCGGTGATGATGGATGACTGGACGCTGTGCCGAGTCACCGGCCCCGCGCTGGCACGACTTGCCGGGAGCGCGTCCTGATGGAGATCGTCTTCGTCGTCGCGATCGCGGAGAACGGCGTCATCGGCGCCGGCAACGCGATCCCGTGGCGGCTGAAATCCGACATGGCGCGCTTCAAGGCGCTCACGATCGGCAAGCCCGTGATCATGGGCCGCAAGACCTTCGAATCCCTGCGCCGGCCGCTTCCGGGCCGTACCAACATCGTCATCACGCGGGATGCGGATTATCGCGCCAATGGTGCCATCGTCACGACATCGGCTGCCGATGCAGGCGCAGTCGCGCGCGGCGATGCCCTGCGGCGTTCGGTCGCCGAGATCGCCGTGATCGGCGGCGCCGAGATCTATCGGCAATGGCTCGATGCCGCCGATCGCCTCGAAATCACCGAAGTGCATGCGCGCCCCGAAGGCGACACGTATTTCGACATCGACCGGGCGGAATGGGAGGAGACGGCGCGCATCCGTCATCCCGCCGGACCTGACGACAGCGCCGACTACTCCTATGTGACATATCGTCGGCGGGCGGGCCATTAACCGCATTTGTCAATGTTTACATTGACTTTTTCGTGCCCGAGCATAGCTCGAAAGACAGCCCGGGCCGCGTTGTAAGGGACTTGCCTGTCCCCTATAAAGCCGGACCGGACCAAGCGGGCGGGGGCAATTCCTCCCTGCCGAGGAGAGCATCGAATGCCGTGGAAGAATCAGGGCGGTGGCCCGTGGGGCTCGGGTCCGAAGGGACCATGGGGCAACGGCCCGCAACCGGTCGGGCCGAGACCGCCGGATTTGGAAGATCTTCTGCGGCGCGGTCAGGACCGCCTCCAGCAGATCATGCCGGGCGGGTATTTCTCCGGCATCGGCATCACGCTGATCCTGCTCATCATCATCGCGCTCTGGCTGCTTTCGGGCTTCTTCCGCGTGCAGTCCGAAGAGCAGGGCGTGGTGCTGCGCTTCGGCAAGCACGTGCGGACCGTGGATCCGGGCCTGAACTATCATCTGCCCTATCCGATCGAGACCGTGCTGCTGCCGAAGGCGCTGCGTGTCTCCACAATCTCCATCGGCATGACGTTGATCGATGATCCGGCCCGGCGCGGCCGCTCGATCCGCGACGTGCCGGAAGAAAGCCTGATGCTGACCGGCGACGAGAACATCGTCGACGTCGACTTCACCGTGCTCTGGCGCATCAAGCCGAACGGCGTCGGCAACTTCCTGTTCAACATCCAGAACCCCGAAGGCACCGTGAAGGCCGTCGCCGAGAGCGCGATGCGCGAGGTGATCGGCCGCTCCAACATCCAGCCGATCCTGACCGGGGCGCGGACGCAGACCGAAACGACTGTGCAGGACTTGATGCAGAAGACGCTCGACAGCTACGGCGCCGGCATCCAGATCGCCCAGGTGCAGATGCAGAAGGTCGACCCGCCCGCCCAGGTGATCGATGCGTTCCGTGACGTGCAGGCGGCGCGCGCCAACCTCGAGCAGTTGCAGAACGAAGCGCAGACCTACGCCAACAAGATCGTGCCGGAAGCGCGCGGCCGGGCGGCGCAGATCATGCAGGCGGCCGAAGGCTACAAGGAACAGGCGGTTGCCGAGGCCAGGGGCCAGAGCTCGCGCTTCCTGAAGGTGTACGACGAATACAAGAAGGCGCCCGACGTGACGCGTGAACGGATTTATCTGGAGACCATGGAACGCGTGCTCGGCGGCTCGGAGAAGCTGATCTATGACGGAAGCTCCTCGGGTCAGGGCGTCGTGCCCTATCTCCCGCTCAGCGAATTGACGCCCAAGCGGCCGTCCTCCACGGCCGGCCAGCAGTCGAGCGGAGGCAGCCGATGAGGTCTCCGGTCACAGGTATCGTCGCGCTTCTCGGACTTCTCCTGGTCCTGATCGTCGCCTACATGTCGCTGTTCACGGTGCAACAGACCGAGCAGACCATCGTGCTGCAGTTCGGTAAGCCGGTGGACGTCGTCAGAGACCCCGGGCTGCACTTCAAGGCGCCCTGGAACTCCGTAATCAATATCGACAAGCGGATCCTCGATCTGGAGAATCCCTCGCAGGAGGTCATCGCCTCCGACCAGAAGCGCCTCGTGGTCGATGCCTTCGCGCGTTACCGGATCAAGGACGCGTTGCGTTTTTATCAGAGTGTCGGCTCGATCCAGGCCGCCAACCTCCAGCTCACGTCGCTGCTGAACGCGGCGCTGCGCCGTGTTCTCGGCGAGGTCAACTTCATCATCGTGGTACGTGACGAGCGTGAGAAGCTGATGGGCCGCATCCGCGAGCAGCTCGACCACGAGGCCGACGGCTACGGCATCGAGGTCGTCGACGTCCGCATCCGCCGCGCCGATCTGCCGGAGCAGAACAGCCAGGCGGTCTACCAGCGCATGCAGACCGAACGTCAGCGTGAAGCCGCCGAGTTCCGCGCGCAGGGCGGTCAGAAGGCGCAGGAGATCCGCTCCAAGGCCGATCGCGAGGCAACGGTGATCATTGCCGAAGCCAATTCGACCGCCGAGCAGACACGCGGCGTGGGCGACGCCGAGCGCAACCGTCTGTTCGCCGAAGCCTACGGCAAGGATGCGGACTTCTTCGCCTTCTACCGCTCGATGACGGCCTATGAGAACGGGCTGCGCTCGAGCGACACCCGTTTCCTGCTGCGCCCCGACTCGGATTTCTTCCGGTATTTCAGTAACCCGAGCGGCAAGACGGCGACTGGGACACCGGCCAATCCGTAAGCGCGACAGAGGGCGGCAGTTCTGCCGCCCTTCGTCCAGACAAGAACAGCATAACGGGAGGTTCCAATCCGATGAGGTCCATTGCGTTCGCCGACTTCCTCATCGGCCTAGGCATCCTGTTCGTGCTCGAAGGCTTGATGTTCGCGGCAAGTCCCAATTGGATGCGCAAGGCCATGAAGAGCGCCATCGCCACGCCGGACAATATCCTGCGGGCCGTTGGGATCGGTTCGGCCGTGGCCGGCTTGGTCTTGATCTGGGTTATGCGCCGCCCGATTTAGGCACGCCAACGCCAAAGTGAAGGCGAGAGACCGGTTTTCGCCGTATTATCCGGGTCTCGAGGGCCGTTAAGCTCCGCGCTTGCGCCGTCCCCCCGTTCGAGCGCAGTCTTGGAGGCATATCCTTGGCGCCGAATCCTGTTCTCTGGAGAAACCAATGACTGCTGCCACCATTGCCCCGACCCGCTTGCGCCTAGGGCTGGTCGCGCTCGCCGTCAGTGCATTCAGCGCCTTCGGCACGCCGGCCCTTGCGCGCGGACCGGAGGGCATCGCTGACGTCGCCGAGAAGGTGATCGACGCGGTCGTCAACATCTCGACCTCGCAAACGGTCGAAGCCAAGGGCGGCGGCAGCAACACCATGCCGCAACTGCCGCCCGGCTCGCCCTTCGAGGAGTTCTTCGACGACTTCTTCAAAAATCGTCGCAGTCCCGGCGGCGGCAGCAAGGGCGGCGAGCGCGGTGACAACCCGCCCCGCAAGACCAACTCGCTCGGCTCCGGCTTCATCATCGACACATCAGGCGTTGCCGTCACCAACAACCACGTCATCGCTGACGCCGACGAGATCAACGTGATCCTCAACGACGGCACCAAGATCAAGGCCGAGCTGGTCGGCGTCGACAAGAAGACCGATCTTGCCGTGCTGAAGTTCAAGCCGACGAAGCCGTTGGTAGCCGTGAAGTTCGGCGACTCCGACAAGCTGCGCCTCGGCGACTGGGTGGTCGCGATCGGCAATCCCTTCAGTCTCGGCGGCACAGTGACGGCCGGCATTGTCTCGGCCAAGAACCGCGACATCTCCTCGGGGCCCTATGACAGCTACATCCAGACCGACGCCTCCATCAACCGCGGCAATTCCGGCGGTCCGCTGTTCAACCTCGATGGCGATGTCATCGGCGTCAACACGCTGATCATCTCCCCCTCCGGCGGCTCGATCGGCATCGGCTTTGCCGTGCCGTCGAAGACGGTTGTTGCCGTAGTCGACCAGCTCCGCCAGTTCGGCGAACTGCGCCGCGGCTGGCTGGGCGTGCGCATCCAGAGCGTCACCGACGAGATCGCCGAGAGCCTCAACATCAAGCCCGCGCGCGGCGCGCTGGTCGCCGGCATCGACGACAAGGGGCCGGCCAAGCCCGCCGGCATCGAGCCCGGCGACGTCGTCGTCAAGTTCGACGGCAAGGACGTCAAGGATCCCAAGGATCTCTCCCGCGTCGTCGCTGACACAGCGGTCGGCAAGGAGGTCGATGTCGTCATCATCCGCAAGGGCCAGGAGGAGATCAAGAAGGTCACGCTCGGCCGTCTCCAGGATCCCGAGAAGGTGCAGGCCGCGGTGAAGACCGACGAGCCCGCGCCGGAAAAGACCGTCACGCAGAAGGCGCTCGGCCTCGATCTTGCGGCGCTCAGCAAGGATTTGCGCACGCGCTACAAGATCAAGGACAGCGTGAAGGGCGTGGTCGTCACCAATGTCGACGCCAATTCGGACGCTGCCGAGAAGCGCCTCTCTGCCGGCGACGTCATCGTCGAGGTGGCACAGGAGTCCGTCTCAAGCGGCGCCGACATCCAAAAGCGGGTCGACCAGCTCAAGAAGGACGGCAAGAAGTCGGTGTTGCTGCTGGTGTCAAACGGCGACGGCGAGCTGCGCTTTGTGGCGCTGAGCGTGCAGTAGCTTCATCCGTCATTCCGGGCGATGCGAAGCATCGAACCCGGAATCTTGAGGTTCCGGGTCTGGTGCTTCGCACCATCCCGGAACGACGTGCGTGTCAGCTTTCCACGAACTCGTCCCGTCGATACCCCTGCGCATAGAGCAGCGCGGTGAGATCGCCATGATCGATCCGTGCAGCCGCCGCAGCAGCGACCGCGGGCTTCGCGTGATACGCCACGCCCAGCCCCGCCGCCTGGATCATCGCGAGATCGTTGGCGCCATCGCCGACCACGACGGAGTCGATGTCGTCGAGATCAAACGATTCCATCAAATCCACCAGCGTCGCAAGCTTTGCTGCGCGCCCCAAAATCGGCTCCTTCACCTCCCCGGTGAATTTGCCGTCGCGCACGACGAGCTCGTTGGCGCGGTTCTCCTGGAACCCGATCTTGGCCGCGACGGCGCTTGTGAACAGGGTGAAGCCCCCGGAGACCAGGCAGGTATAGGCGCCGTGCGCGCGCATGGTCGCGACCAGCGTGCTGCCGCCCTGGGTCAATGTGATGCGCTTGGCCAGCACCTCGTCGACCACGTTGGCAGGAAGGTCCTTCAGAAGCGCGACGCGCTCGCGCAGCGCCGGCTCGAACTCGATCTCGCCGCGCATCGCGCGTTCGGTGATCGCGGACACGTGGGCCTTCATCCCGACGAGATCGGCGAGCTCATCGATGCATTCCTGGCCGATCATGGTGGAATCCATGTCGGCGAGAAAAAGCTTCTTGCGCCGGAAGCCGACTGGCTGCACCACGATGTCGATGGGCAGGTCGCCGCGAAGTTCGCGCAACCGTTGTTCGATGGCGTGGCGGTCGCCTTCGAGGTTACTGTCGGCGCCGAAGGCCACGTCGACTGCAACGCCGTCGAACAACCAGTGCGCCGGTTGGGCCTGGGGCAGCACGGCGCGGGCGCCGTCGACGACGGTGCTATCGAGTGCGGGATTCTCGGGGTTGCAGATCAGCGTGGCGACGAGGGACATTTTGAGGTTTTCGTGAGCGAGGGGCAAGTCAGCAGAAGGCATGTTGGCAAGGCCGTGCTTATCGCAGGCCCGACCGCCAGCGGCAAGTCGGCGCTGGCGCTGGAGCTTGCCATGAGCGCGGGCGGCGTCGTCATCAATGCCGATTCCATGCAGGTCTATCGTGACCTCCGCATCATCACCGCGCGCCCCACACATGGCGAGGAAGCGCGCACGCCGCACCGTCTCTACGGCCACGTCGATGCGGCCGTGAATTTCTCGGCCGGCGCCTGGGTGGCCGACGCCGCGAAGGCGCTGCAAGAGGCGAGAGCCGAAGGCCGCCTGCCGATCTTCATCGGCGGCACAGGGCTTTATTTCAAGGCGCTGACGGCGGGCCTCTCCGTGGTGCCGCCGATTCCCGCCGAATTACGTGAGGACGTTCGCGCGCGGCTGGAGCGGAACGGCGTCGAGGCGCTGCACGAGGAACTTGCACGCCGCGATCCGCGCGCCGCCGAACGATTGAACCTGCGCGACCGGACGCGGATCGCCCGCGCGCTCGAAGTGGTCGAAGCGACGGGCCGTTCGCTGCTTGACTGGCACCACGAAGGCCAGCCTCCGCTGCTGCCCAAAGACAGCTTTCGCGCGGTGTTTCTCGCCCCCGAGCGCGACGAGCTCTATGCCCGTATCGATGCCCGCTTCGATGCCATGCTCGGTGTCGGCGCGCTGAAGGAGGTCGAGCGGCTTGCCGCCCGGCGCCTCGATCCGCTGCTGCCGGCCATGAAGGCCCATGGCGTGCCGGCTTTGATCCGGCATCTGCGCGGTGAACTCGGCCTTCAGGAGGCGGCCACGATCGGCCGGGCCGACACCCGCCACTACGCCAAGCGGCAGTTCACCTGGTTCCGGCACCAATTGCCCGAATTCGAATGGGTGAAGCCGGAGGAGGCGAGAGGGTGGCTCGCCGCATCGTGAATGCGGCCGGGACCCGGATTGACGTGCTTTTGTGCCGGGTTCCCGATTTTACCTCTCGCCGAAGTCCGGGAACACCGCTACACTGCCGAAATCGCGCGGGAACGGCCGCATTGCCTTGACATCCAGGCTTTGGCCGTTATGTTTCGCGCAACCTTTGGGAAGCCGGGCAGCGCCATGCGTAACATTATTACCAAACTCCTTATCGCCGTCGTACCCAGGCACACCGCCGGGGGTGGCTAGCTGCCATCCACATGACAGGCGGTGTGCATGGGCCCTCTTCGGGGCCTTTTTTATTTCCCGAACGCGACACGAACGAAGCCGCTGACAACAGCGCATCCGGAGCAAGCCAATGAGCGACAAGAGCCACGATCCGAACCAGATGACCGGCGCAGCGATGATCGTCCGCGCGCTCATCGATCATGGTGTGACCGACATTTTCGGCTATCCCGGCGGCGCCGTGCTTCCGATCTATGACGAGATCTTCCAGCAGAGCGAGGTCCAGCACATCCTGGTCCGCCACGAGCAGGGCGCGGGCCACGCCGCCGAGGGCTATGCGCGCTCGACCGGCAAGCCGGGGGTTGCGCTGGTGACCTCCGGACCCGGCGCCACCAACATGGTGACGCCGCTGACCGACGCGCTGATGGACTCGATCCCGCTGGTCTGCATCTCCGGCCAGGTGCCGACGCATCTGATCGGCAACGACGCGTTCCAGGAGTGCGACACGGTCGGCATCACGCGGCCCTGCACCAAGCACAACTGGCTGGTGCGCGACGTCAACGATCTCGCCAAGGTGCTGCACGAGGCCTTCTACGTCGCGACCTCCGGCCGCCCCGGTCCGGTGCTGGTCGACGTGCCCAAGGACGTGCAGTTCGCGACCGGCACCTATCATCCGCCGCGCAAGTCTGACGTACACAGGTCCTATGCGCCGCGCGTGAAGGGCGACGCGACGCAGATCCGCAAGGCCGTGGCGCTGCTCGCCAACGCCAAGCGCCCGGTGATCTACAGCGGCGGTGGCGTGATCAATTCCGGCCCCGAGGCGACCAAGCTCTTGCGCGAACTGGTGGAGGTCACCGGTTTCCCGATCACCTCCACGCTGATGGGTCTCGGTGCATATCCGGCGTCGGGCAAGAACTGGCTGGGCATGCTCGGCATGCACGGCACCTATGAAGCCAACATGACGATGCATGATTGCGACGTCATGCTGTGCGTCGGCGCGCGCTTCGACGACCGCATCACCGGCCGCGTCGATGCGTTCTCGCCTGGATCGAAGAAGATCCACATCGATATCGATCCGTCCTCGATCAACAAGAACATCCGCGTCGACGTGCCGATCATCGGTGATTGCGGCAACATCCTCGGCGACATCCTCCAGGTGTTCAAGGCGGAGGCGAAGAAGCCCGACGTCAAGGCGTGGTGGCAGCAGATCGCGCAGTGGCGCGCCCGCAACTCGCTCTATTACAGGAAGAGCAACGACGTCATCCTGCCGCAACACGCGATCCAGAGCCTGTTCGAGGCGACACGCGGCAAGGACACTTACATCACGACGGAAGTCGGCCAGCACCAGATGTGGGCGGCGCAGTTCTTCGGCTTCGAGGAGCCGCATCGCTGGATGACGTCGGGCGGTCTCGGCACCATGGGCTACGGCCTGCCGGCCGCCGTCGGCGTGCAGGTGGCCCACCCGGACAGCCTCGTCATCGACATCGCGGGCGACGCCTCGGTGCAGATGACGATGCAGGAGATGTCGACGGCGGTTCAGTACGAACTGCCGATCAAGATATTCATCCTGAACAACCAGTACATGGGCATGGTGCGGCAGTGGCAGCAGCTGCTCCACGGCAACCGGCTGTCGCATTCCTACTCCGAAGCGCTGCCGGATTTCGTCAAGCTCGCGGAAGCCTATGGCGGCGTCGGCATCCAGGTGCACAAGCCTGCCGATCTCGATGGCGCCATCCAGGAGATGATCTCGGTCAAGCGCCCGGTGCTGTTCGACTGCCGCGTCGCAGCGCTGGAAAACTGCTTCCCGATGATCCCCTCCGGCAAGGCGCACAACGAAATGCTACTGCCGGAGCAGGCGAACGACGAGGCCACGGCCAAGGCGTTTGCCGGCGGCAAGGCGCTGGTGTGAGCGTGATGGTCACAATTTCCGCTGTCATCGCCCGGCTTGACCGGGCGATCCAGTACGCCGCGGCCTCTCGATCACTCTCAGGGGTCTCTGGAATACTGGATCCCCGCCTTCGCGGGGATGATAGTTGCGAGAGATGGTTGATGGGAAGGTAAAATGTTCGACCTGACGGAGCTCGAGCGTGCACATGCGATCGTGGGGCAGGCGATGCCGGCGACGCCGGCGTACACCTGGCCACTGCTGAGCCAGCGGCTCGGCACGCAGGTCGTGGTCAAACACGAGAACCACACGCCGACCGGCGCCTTCAAGGTGCGCGGCGGTCTCGTCTATCTCGATCGGCTGAAGCGCGAGCGACCGAACGTTCCGGGCATCATCTCGGCGACGCGGGGCAATCATGGCCAGAGTCTGGCCTTTGCCGCGAGCCGCCACGGCGTACCGGCAGTGATTTACGTGCCGCACGGCAACTCGGTCGAGAAGAACCGGGCGATGAAGGCGTTTGGCGCGGAGCTCGTCGAGCATGGCGAGGACTTTCAGGCCGCCCGCGAGGAAGCCGAGCGACGCGCGCAATTTGCCAGGTTCCACATGGTGCCGTCGTTCCATCCTGATCTCGTGTTGGGCGTTGCGACTTATGCGCTCGAACTGTTCCGGACGGCGCCAGATCTCGATGTTCTCTATGTGCCGATCGGGCAGGGCTCTGGAATCTCCGGCTGCATCATGGCGCGCGACCTCCTGGGCCTGAAGACCGAGATCATCGGCGTGCAGTCGACCGAAGCACCGTCCTACGCGTTGTCGTTTGCGGCCGGCATGATCGTCACCACCGAGACCAGCAACACGCTGGCCGACGGCATGGCGACGCGCATCCCCGACGCGGAAGCCTTTGCGGTGATCCGGAAAGGTGCCGCGCGCATGGTGCAGGTTTCCGACGACGAGGTCGCCGCCGCGATCCGCGCCTATTGGACCGACACGCATAATCTCGCCGAAGGCGCGGGTGCTGCCGCGCTCGCCGCGGCGCTTCAGGAAAAGACCAGGCTGCCAGGCAAGCGCGTCGGTCTCGTGCTGTCGGGCGGCAATATCGATTTCGATCTGTTCCACCGTTGGGTCGGGACGGACGCGCCAGCGATGGCGTGACGGAGAGACAAGAGGGGACGATCATGAACCAGCCCGCATCCGCCTATTTCATCGAGGACCGCCACGATCCCAACGAGACGCATACGCTGTCGGTGCTTGTGCAGAACGAGCCGGGCGCGCTCGCGCGCGTCATCGGGCTGTTCTCCGGGCGCGGCTACAACATCGAGAGCCTCACGGTCTCGGAGACCGAGAGTCAGAAGCATCTGTCGCGCATCACCATCGTCACCACGGGCACGCCTATGGTGATCGAGCAGATCAAGCATCAGCTCGATCGCATGATCCCGGTCTATCGGGTAGTCGACATGACGCTGACTAAGCGCTCGATCGAGCGCGAGCTTGCGATGGTGAAGGTGCGCGGGGAGGGCGAGCACCGGGTCGAGGCGCTGCGCCTCGCCGATGCTTTCCGTGCCAGGGTGATCGATGCAACCACCGAGAGCTTCGTGTTCGAGATCACAGGCAATACGGACAAGATCAATCAGTTTATCGACCTGATGCGCCCGCTCGGCCTCGTCGAGGTGTCGCGCACCGGCGTTGCCGCGATCGGCCGCGGGCCTGAAGGAATGTGAACCATGCTGGCGCGCGACTGGTATTATAACGAGCGGAACCGGATAGGCATCGGGCCCGCGGTTGCCTCGATCTACGACAGCCACGAGGATGCCGATCTGCGCGCGCGCGCCGCGCTGAAAATGCTTGGCTTGCAGCGGGGATGGCGGATCGCCGACATCGGCTGCGGCAACGGCGTGCTGGCGACGGAAGCAGCGCTGATGGGCGCGGAGGTCGACGCCATCGATATCTCGCCGGCGATGCTGGCGCTCGCCGAGATCTATGCGCGCGACCGCAAGGCAAAGGTCGCGACGCAGTCCGCCGGCCTGCTCAGCTTCGCCTACCGACCGGAGTCCTATGACCTGATCGTCAGCGAGTTCACGCTGCACCATCTGCCGGATTTCTGGAAGGCGGTGGCGATGTCGCGGATCTATCGTGCACTGAAGCCGGGCGCCAGCTTCTATCTGCGCGACATTGTCTACGCCTCGATGCCTGATGCCATCGAGCGCGACGTCGACCAATGGGCCGACTTTGAGATCAAGAACCATGATTTTTCGCGCGAAGGCGTCGTCACGCACATGCGCGACGAATATTCCACCTTCGGCTGGGTGATGGAGCGGATGCTGACCGATGTTGGCTTCACGCTGGTCTCGGCCGATTACCATTCCCCGATGCACGGCACTTATCTGCTGCGGAAACCGAAAGCCGGCGAGCAAGGCTAGACGACAACAACAGGGCTGCACGACAGGGCAGAACCGAGAACAACAATGAAGCCGGCCGATATTCTCATCGCCCTCATGGTGGCGATCATCTGGGGGCTTGCCTTTGTAGCGAGCCGGATCGCGCTCGACGAGTTTTCGCCGGAGCTGATGACAGCAATGCGCTTCACCATTGCCGCGGTGCCGTGTCTGTTCATTCCCAAGCCGAAGATCGCCTGGTCGCTCCTGATCGCGATCAGCTTCACGCTTTTTCTCGGCCAGTTCCTGAGCCAGGCCTATGGCATCGCCCACGGCGTGCCAGTGGGGCTGACCAGTGTCGTCGTGCAGAGCCAGGCACTGTTCACGATCGGCTTCGCCGCGCTGGCATTCGGCGAGCGGCCGACGCTGGCGCAGACGCTGGGCATCGTCATCGCGGCAGTCGGTCTTTTGATGATCTGCGGCACAGTCGGCTATGATTTCAGCGTGGCTGCGTTCGGGGTGCTGATGATCTCGCCGATCAGCTTTGCGGCCGGCAATCTTCTGCTGCGGGGCGCGCGAACTGTGCCGATGTTCGATCTGTTCGCCTGGCTGTGCCTTACCGCCGCCGTTCCGCTGTTCGTGCTGGCACTGATCGCCAATGGTCCAGTGCCAACCTGGACAGCGTTGACGCACATGTCCCTGACCGGCCTCGTCTGTCTGCTGGTGATCGGCGCCATCTCCACCAGCATCGCTTACTGGCTGTGGGGCCGACTGCTCCGTGATTATCCCGCCGCGCAAGTCGTGCCGTTCGCGCTGCTGGTGCCCTTTGTCGGCTCGGCCGCCTCCAGCGTCGTGTTCGGCGAGCGGTTCGGACCGCTCCGGCTCGCCGGCATGCTGACTGTTGTCGGCGGTATCGCCGTGATGGTGCTGGCGAAGCGCCCGCAGCCCCTGCCGAAGGCAGCGTGAGGTGAGCATGTCCCAATCGTTGCTCTATGCTTTCCTCATCTTCGCCGTCGTGATGTTCTTCACGCCCGGGCCGAACAACATCATGCTGCTGTCCTCGGGCCTGACTTACGGCTTCCGCCGCACCATTCCGCATATCGCCGGCATCACCATCGGCTTCGCCTTCATGATCGGCGCCGTCGGTCTCGGGCTCGGCACCGTGTTCCTGGCCTATCCCATCCTCCAGACCATCCTGAAATATGCCGGCGCCGCCTACCTGATCTATCTTGCCGCCGTGATCGCCTTCTCCGGCCCCGCCAAGCCGAGCCAGGAGAGCGCCCGCGGCCCGATGACCTTCTGGGGCGCAGCCATGTTCCAGTGGATCAACGCCAAGGGCTGGGTGATCGTGATCGGCACCATCACCGCCTACGCGGCCATCGCCCAGTTCCCCCTGAACATCGCGATCCAGACCCTGATCAGCCTGCTCGTGGGCTCGGTCTCGACCGTGGTCTGGGCGCTGTTCGGGACCGCACTGCGGCCGGTCCTGACCTCCGAGCGGCTGGTCCGCGCCTTCAACATCCTGATGGCGATCCTGCTGCTTGCTTCCCTCTACCCCGTTTTCATGGATGCATGATGTCGCGGATTTCCATGCAGAAACGGGTTTCCCTAGGGGCTGAAAATGCTCTAGACAGCCCCCGAAATCCGCAAATTTCACCCTTCGGACACTGACCATTGGCCGATTCTGGCCCTGAACGAGGAAACGACCATGCGTGTTTATTACGATCGCGATGCCGACCTGAACCTGATCAAGGGCAAGAAGGTCGTCATCGTCGGCTATGGCAGCCAGGGCCACGCCCATGCGCTCAATCTCAAGGACTCCGGCGTCAAGGACGTGGCGATTGCGCTGCGCAAGGGCTCGGCTTCAGCCGCGAAGGCGGAGAACGCCGGCTTCAAGGTGATGGAAGTCGCCGAAGCTGCCAAATGGGCCGACCTCGTCATGATGCTGACCCCGGACGAGCTCCAGGGCGACATCTACCGCGAGCACCTGCACGACAACATGAAGAAGGGCGCCGCCCTGGTGTTCGCGCACGGCCTCAACGTGCACTTCAACCTGCTCGACCCGCGCGCCGACCTCGACGTGCTCATGATCGCGCCGAAGGGCCCCGGCCACACCGTGCGCTCGGAGTACCAGCGCGGCGGCGGCGTGCCCTGCCTGATCGCGATCGCCAAGGACTCGTCCGGCAACGCCCATGACCTCGGCCTGTCCTACGCCTCCGCCATCGGCGGCGGCCGCGCCGGCATCATCGAGACCACCTTCAAGGAAGAGTGCGAGACCGATCTGTTCGGTGAGCAGGTGGTGCTCTGCGGCGGCTTGGTCGAGCTGATCAAGGGCGGCTATGAGACCCTGGTCGAAGCTGGCTATGCGCCCGAGATGGCCTATTTCGAGTGCCTGCACGAAGTGAAGCTGATCGTCGACCTGATCTATGAAGGCGGCATCGCCAACATGAACTACTCGATCTCCAATACCGCCGAATACGGTGAATACGTCACCGGCCCGCGCATCGTCACCGCCGAGACCAAGGCCGAGATGAAGCGCGTTCTCGCCGACATCCAGGGCGGCAAATTCGCCCGCGACTGGATGCTCGAGAACAAGGTCAACCAGACCTCGTTCAAGGCGACCCGCGCCAAGCTCGCCGAGCACCCGATCGAGGAAGTCGGCGCCAAGCTGCGCGACATGATGCCCTGGATCAAGAAGGGCGCGCTGGTCGACAAGAGCAAGAACTAAGCCCTGTCATTCCGCGTTCGCGCTCACGCGCGCCCCGGAATGACGGATGAAGCAAAAGCTTCGCTCACCAAACCAGTTCTTAAACCTTCGCGACTATATTCGAGCGAGATCGCAAACCGCGGTCTCGCTCTTTCCTTTTGCGCGAAGCATTGTTGTTTCATGCAAATTCTTTGCGAGTTGAAGCGCAGCCTGAGTGTGAAGAACTGACGCTTAATCCACATTCTTGGTCTAGCGTCCTTTCTCCGAATTTGCGCAAGCGTTGAAAACGCAAAAACTTCAGCGACTTCAGGCTTGAAGATTCGACTCTTCATCTACACTCTCATCGCGCGATTGCTGTCGACGTGCGGCGTTCGCGCGCCGCTTTATCCTAAGAACCGACACCCAGTGCTCCCTCTTGCAGGCGCTATCCGACGAAGACCATCATTCGTGCGCCCCCTGAGAACCGGGCAGCATTGCGCGCCGGCACCTTCCTCCTACATGATCGCGGGAACTCGAGGGGGAAGAGCATGCGATCTGTCGTCATCACCGGCGCGTCCACCGGCATCGGCTGGGCCATTGCGAAATTCTTGATCGGGCGCGGCTATCGCGTCTTCGGCAGTGTTCGGAAGCAGGCGGATGCCGACCGGCTCAAGGGCGAGTTCGGCGCCAATTTCATCCCGCTCCTGTTCGATGTCACCGATGAGGCCGCCGTGCTGGCCGCCGGCCACCAGCTGCGCGATGCGCTGGGCGGCGAGACGCTGGCTGGTCTCGTCAACAACGCCGGCATCGCGGTTGCCGGTCCCGTGCTCGAATTGTCGGTCGACGATTTCCGCCGCCAGATGGACATCAACGTCATCGGCCCGGTGATCGCGACGCAGGCCTTCGGGCCGCTGCTTGGTGAAGACGCGTCGCTGAAGGGGCCGAAGGGGCGGATCGTGATGATCAGCTCCGTCGCCGGCAAGAACGGCAATCCGCTGTCGGCGCCTTACTGCACCTCCAAGCACGCCATCGAAGGCCTGTCGGAGAGCCTGCGCCGCGAGCTGATGCTGTTCGGCATCGACGTCATCATCGTCGCGCCCGGCGCGGTGAAGACGCCGATCTGGAGCAAGGCCGAGCAGATCGATCTCTCGGTCTACCAGAACTCGCCCTACCTGCCGGCGCTGAACAAGGTCATGGCGTTCATGATGGAGCTCGGCGCCAAGGGCCTGCCCGCCGAGCGCATCGCCGAAATCGTGTTCGAGGCGCTGACGGCGGCAAGCCCCAAGGTGCGTTACCAGATCACGCCGGACCCGCTGCGCCATCTGATCGGCGCCATGCTGCCGAAACGGACACTCGACCGCATCATTGCCAAGCGGCTCGGGCTGCTGCCGCAGGGGTGAAACTCGCTTTAGCGCGCCGCGATGGTCCCTCCGCGCGGATGGGCGGCCATCGCGATCAGCCGCAGTGCCATCACGGCGAGCAGCGGAATGAGGAATGCGGCATAGAGCGGCGTCGCCGGCACGCGCTTGCCGAACGACACCACGAACTGGAACCAGAGGTAATAGCCGCCGATGAGGTGCAGCGCCCGCCAGGCGGGCGGCCCGAGCAGCGCGGCATGCCCTCGCGTGGTTTAACTCCGCTTGCGATGACGTAGCCGCGATCTACAAACGCGCAGTCGATGTCTGTTGATGGGCCCTTCTGCGACATCCAGCGATGTCCGCTATCGCGCCGTTGTCGGCGGAGAAGCGGACATCACGCACGCCGGAGCCGAGTACTCCGATCTAGTCTAATCTAAGTAGACGCGGCCTTAGGCGCGCCTACTCCTCGTCTTCGTCGTCATCATCCTCGTCTTCGTCGTCGAGCTCATCCAGTCGCTCGAGGGTCGCGAGCGGCAGTGTCTCGCGAAATAAATCGCCTTCCACGCCCATCCAGAGACAGAGCACGTCGTCGCCCTTCACGTCCGCGACGGTGAGCGGCTGCCCGCCGGATTTCAGCATGACGATATCGCCGGCTTTTAGTTCCATGGATGGTCCTTTCGAGTTGATTGACGGGAGAAGCTAGCAAGTCGGCATGACACGCCGATCACGGGCTGCGGAATCCGCGGATGTGTTGCGGCAGCGCGCATCCGCCCGCAGGCTGCTGAAACGCCGATGACAGAGTCTTGAGCTGGAGCGGTCCCATGACGAGAGGCAATGACGCCTGTTCAATGGATTGCGCAGGGCATCTCCATTCCGTGCGCCGCGACAATGGCATCATGCCCCTGTTTTGCCCGACGAGTCAAAGGGTTTCGTAAAATCCGTAAGTCGTTGAATTTGCAGCAGCCCGCTACTGTGCATGGGGTTGTTTTCGATATTTTGTCTTCGCGCCCTGGTTAGACCTGGTCCGGCAACAATTCACCGAGCGAGCGGATGATGCGGTCGGGCTGGACGGTCGACCCTTCGGGCAGGCCGTCGCCATGCACGTCGATCCAGATCCCGTAGATGCCGAGACGCTGCGGCGTCACGACTTCCCATTCCAGATTGTCGCCAATCATCCAGGTGTCTTCCGCGGTGACGCCGAGCGCGTCCATCGCGTGCAGATAGGCGCGCTCCTCGGGCTTGCCGAAGCCGTGCTCGCCCTCGATCTGGATGTGGTGAAAACGATGCGCCAGCTCGAAGCGTTCGACCTTGGCGCGCTGGGTATCCGCCGCACCGTTGGTCACCAGCGCGAGTTTGATGCCGAGCGCCTTCAATCCGTCGATCGCATCATGCGCTCCGGGGAAGACGAACATCTCTTCCTCGCGATAGCTGGTGAAGCGATCGGCCAGGCGAATGGCGAGATCGTCGGGCAGGGCACGATGGCCGGCAGCCGCGAGCGCGGCAAAGCCGCCCTTGACGGTGAGGTGCCGGGCCTCGGCGAGCTTCATGCGCCACGCGGCTTCCGCGTTGGCCCAGAAATTTCGTGCGAAGGACAGCACGGTGGCCGCGACCAGTTGCGGCGGCAGCGGCGCAAGCTCCTCGGCGAATTCCGCTGTAATCGTGTTCCAGGCGATCTCGGGCCGGCCATAGGCCGACAGGATGGTGTCGTCCATGTCGATCAGCATGGCGCGCGGCAGCGGCCTCATTGCGGGCTTCATCGTCGTCATGGCCATTTCACCTCCGGCGGCAGCGACGACAGGATCGACTCCACATTGCCGCCGGTCTTGAGCCCGAAGATGGTGCCGCGGTCGTAGAGCAGGTTGAACTCGACATAGCGGCCGCGCCGGACCAATTGCTCCTCGCGATCATCAGCGGTCCAGCTCGTTGCGAAATTGCGTCGCACGATGTCAGGATAGATTTTCAGGAAGGCGCGGCCGACGTCCTGGGTGAAGGCGAGGTCGGCGTCCCAATCGCCGCTGTCGTGCCAGTCGTAGAAGATGCCGCCGATGCCGCGGGCTTCTTTCCGGTGCGGCAGGTAGAAATACTCGTCGCACCATGTCTTGTACTTGTCGTAGTCGGCGATGCCGTTCGGCTGCGTGCAGGCCTGCTCCATCGCGGCATGGAAGGCGATGGCGTCGGCGTCCTCCTGCGTGCACCGGCGGTCGAGCACCGGCGTGAGATCGGCGCCGCCGCCGAACCACGCCTTTGTGGTGACGACGAAGCGGGTGTTCATGTGCACGGCAGGGACGTGCGGATTGCGCAAATGCGCGATCAGCGAGATGCCGGAGGCCCAGAACTTCGGGTCGTCCGCCGCGCCCGGAATCTGCGCGCGAAACTCGGGCGCGAATTCGCCGTGCACGGTGGAGCAATGCACGCCGACCTTCTCGAACAGCCGGCCATGCATCATCGACATCACGCCGCCGCCGCCGGGCGCGCCGGTATGATCGGTGCGCTGCCAGGGCGTGCGTTTGAAGCGGCCGGGCTCGCTCGCATAAAGGCTTTGCGGGGCATCGTCCTCCAGCCGCTCGAAGCTGGCGCAAATGTCGTCGCGCAAGGCTTCGAACCAGGCGCGCGCGCGCATCTTGCGATGTTCGATCGTCGAAACGTCCATATCAAATTCCCAAAGCGGACCGGCCCGTAGGGTGGGCAAAGGCGCGCTTGCGCCGTGCCCACCATCTATCGCCGTTTGTCTTGAATCGTGGACACGCTGCACTTTGCCCATCCTACGAAGTCTAGCCCTGCGGACCGTAATAGGTGCAGCTTTCGTTGCAACTGTCGCGGTGGATGCTGACGCGGGTGAGCTTGCCGATATGCTGTAGCCGCTCCCAGACGAACCGCGAGAGGTTTTCCAGCGTTGGTGTGCCCAGCGCCTCGATCTTGTTGAGGAACTTGTGGTCCAGCGTCAGCCGCACGTCCTCGATGGCACGCTGGACGAGGCCGAGGTCGACCACCATGCCGGTCGCAGGGTCCGGCGTGCCGCGCAAGCTCACTTCGGCACGGAAGGAGTGGCCGTGGATCTCTTCGCTGTCCGCGCCAAACGTCGTTCCCGTCAGTGAATGCGCCGCCTCGAAGCGGAACGATTTCGTCAATTCCCACATCTGTTCGAAGACCAATCCTATCTGATGCCGAGCGATTTGTGCGTCTGCACGCTGAGCCGCCATTGCGGATGGCGCAGGCAATAGTCGATCGCGCGCGCGGTGTTTTCCGCCGCCTCGGGTCCGTCCATCGGCTGCAGCGAGAAGCGTTCGAAGGCGAGATCCTCGTAGGCCTCGGGCGCGGCGAGCGGCTGCGGATAGACCAGCTTGAGTTCATGGCCGCGGCGCAGCACCAACTCGCTGCCGCCCTTGGGGCTGACGCAGATCCAGTCGAGCCCCGCAGGCGCAGCGATCGTGCCGTTGGTCTCGACGCCGATCTCGAAGCCGCGGGCGTGGAGCGCATCGACCAGCGCGGCATCGACCTGGAGCAGCGGCTCGCCGCCGGTGAGCACCACGTAACGGTTGCCGGAGGAGGCCGTCCATTGCGCCGCGACGGCGTCGGCGAGTTCCGCGGCCGAGGCGTAACGTCCGCCGAGCGTGCCGTCGGTCCCGACGAAATCCGTGTCGCAGAATTTGCAGGTCGCATCCATGCGGTCGGCCTCGCGGCCGCTCCAGAGATTGCAGCCGGCAAAACGGCAGAACACGGACGCGCGCCCGGCATGGGCGCCTTCGCCTTGCAGGGTCAGGAAGATTTCCTTGACCGCGTAACTCAATCGTCTCTCCTCAATCTGATGGGCCTTCGGGGTTCCGGAGCTGCCGCAGCGCCTCGCCTGCGGCCATCGCCGCGGTCATCGCCACATTGAGCGACCGCAACCCAGGCGTGATCGGGATCACCAGCCGCGCATCCGCGGCCTCGACCACCGCGTCGGTGACGCCGGCGCTCTCGCGTCCGAATAGCAGGATGTCCGGCGTCTGGTAACGGAAATCGCGATAGTCGGTGGCGCCCTTGGTGGTGAACAGCAGCAGCCGGCAGCCCTGTGCCGCGCGCCACTGCTCGAATTTCGACCAGGAGTCGTGGCGGGTCACGCTGACATGGTCGAGGTAATCCATTCCCGCCCGGCGGAACAAGCGGTCGGAGAACGGGAATCCCGCCGGTTCGATGATATGGGCGGCCATGCCCAGGCAGGCGCAAAGCCTGAGAATCGTGCCGGTGTTCTGGGCGATGTCGGGTTGGAAAAGCGCTATCTGCATGGGCTGTGCAAGGGCTGTATCAGGGTCGATGCGGACCGGAAATGTCTCAATAAAACATCGCTGGCTGCGGAATTCGTGCATTGCACGCCCCCACGCGGTTAGCGGGCTTGCGCTCGCCCGGCAAGGGTGCCAATAGAACGATTCTGGACTGCTGTTTTCGCCTTGTTTTGGCGGGGACACGTGAAGTTCTGCCGCCGCGGGGGGCCGCGGGCGCCGGCAGACTGTTCTGGGGACCTTGGGGGCCTCTGGAACGGTTCCGCCGGTCGCATAAGAAGAAAGGGTTGGAATCGTGACGACAGCGTCTTCGGCGGACCATCCGACACGCCGTGATTTCTTATTCGTTGCAACGGGGGCGGCTGCAGCGGTAGGGGGCGCAGCTGCGCTCTGGCCCTTCATCTCCCAAATGAATCCTGATGCGTCGACCATCGCCGCCGGTGCGCCGATCGAGGTCGATCTCAGCCCGGTTGCCGAAGGGCAGGACATCAAGGTGTTCTGGCGCGGCAAGCCGATCTACATCAGCCACCGCACCAAGAAGCAGATCGACGAGGCGCGCGCCGTCAATGTGGCGAGCCTGCCCGATCCGCAGTCCGATGAGGCCCGGGTCAAGTCCGGCCATGAGCAGTGGCTCGTCGTGATCGGCATCTGCACCCATCTTGGCTGCATCCCGATCGCTCATGAGGGCAATTACGACGGGTTCTTCTGCCCCTGCCATGGTTCGCAGTACGATTCGTCCGGCCGCATCCGCCAGGGGCCCGCGCCCGCGAACCTGCCGGTGCCGCCGTACCAGTTCGTTTCCGACACCAAAATCCAGATCGGCTGAGCTTCGGATCCGCGTCCGAAGCTTCGCGCCGTCTCGTCGTCTTATTTCCTCAGGATCGCATCATGAGCGGACCATCCGACTACCAGCCGAGCAATCCGGCCCTGCAATGGATCGAGCGGCGCCTGCCGATCCTCGGGCTCGTGCACTCCTCCTTCGTCGTCTATCCCACCCCGCGCAACCTGAACTACTGGTGGACCTTCGGCGCTATCCTCTCCTTCATGCTCGGGATCCAGATCCTGACTGGCGTGATCCTGGCGATGCACTACACGCCGCATGCCGATCTCGCCTTCAAGTCGGTCGAGCTGATCGTGCGCGACGTCAACTACGGCTGGCTGCTCCGCAACATGCATGCCGTCGGTGCCTCGATGTTCTTCGTCGCCGTCTACGTTCACATGTTCCGCGGCCTCTATTACGGGTCGTACAAGGAGCCGCGCGAGGTGCTGTGGATCCTCGGCGTCATCATCTACCTCCTGATGATGGCGACCGGCTTCATGGGCTACGTGCTGCCGTGGGGCCAGATGAGCTTCTGGGGCGCCACCGTCATCACGAATCTGTTCTCCGCCATTCCCTATGTCGGCGAGAGCATCGTGACCCTGTTGTGGGGCGGCTATTCGGTCGGCAATCCGACGCTGAACCGCTTTTTCTCGCTGCACTATCTGCTGCCGTTCCTGATCGCGGGCGTCGTCGTGCTCCACGTCTGGGCGCTGCATGTCGCCGGGCAGAACAATCCTGACGGCGTCGAGCCGAAGACGGAAAAGGACACGGTTCCGTTCACGCCGCATGCCACCATCAAGGATGGGTTCGGCGTCGCCTGCTTCCTGCTGCTCTACGCCTGGTTCATCTTCTACATGCCGAACTATCTCGGCGACGCCGACAACTACATCCCGGCGAACCCGGGCGTGACGCCGCCGCACATCGTGCCGGAATGGTATTACCTGCCGTTCTACGCGATCCTGCGCTCGATTCCGAACAAGCTCGCGGGCGTGATCGGGATGTTCTCGGCGATCATCATCCTGTGCTTCCTGCCCTGGCTCGATGCTGCCAAGACCAAGTCCTCGAAGTACCGTCCGCTCGCCAAGCAGTTCTTCTGGATCTTCGTCGTGGTCTGCATCCTGCTCGGCTATCTCGGGGCGCAGCCGCCCGAGGGCATCTACGTGATCGCGGGCCGGGTCCTGACGTTCTGCTACTTCGCCTACTTCCTGATCGTGCTGCCTCTGCTGTCGCGTATCGAGACGCCACGGCCGGTGCCGAACTCGATCGCCGATGCGGTGCTCGCCAAGACCGGCAGCAAGTCGACGCCGATGGTGTCGACCGCGATCGTGCTTGCACTGGCCGGCGCCCTGTTCGCGGGCTCGATCGACAGCGCCAGAGCGTCCGAAGCCAACGACAAGCCGCCGGGCAACAAATGGTCCTTTTCCGGTCCGTTCGGCACGTTCGACCGCGGCGCACTCCAGCGCGGCTTGAAGGTCTACAAGGAGGTCTGCGCCAACTGCCACGGTCTGTCCTACATCGCCTTCCGCAACCTCGCGGAAGCCGGCGGCCCCGGCTATTCGGTCGCTCAGGCCGCTGCCTTCGCCTCCGACTACAAGGTCAAGGACGGTCCGAACGATTCGGGCGACATGTTCGAGCGTCCGGGCCGGCCCGCGGACTATTTTCCGTCGCCATTCGCGAACGAGCAGGCGGCGCGTGCGGCGAACGGCGGCGCGGCGCCGCCCGATTTGTCGCTGATCGCCAAGGCACGCTCCTACGGCCGCGGCTTTCCGATGTTCGTCGTCGACTTCTTCACCCAGTACCAGGAGCAGGGCCCGGACTACGTCTCGGCCGTGCTGCAGGGTTTTGAGGACAAGGCGCCGGAAGGCGTGACCATCCCGGAGGGCTCCTACTACAACAAGTATTTTCCGGGCCACGCCATCAAGATGCCGAAGCCGCTCAGCGACGGTCAGGTGACCTATGACGACGGCTCGCCAACCACGGTTGCGCAATATTCCAAGGACGTCACCACGTTCCTGATGTGGACCGCCGAGCCGCACATGGAAGCGCGCAAGCGCCTCGGCTTGCAGGTGTTCGTGTTCCTGCTCATCTTCGCGGGCCTGATGTATTTCACCAAGAAGAAAGTCTGGGCCAGCTCGCACTGAGCGGCTTGAGGCGAGACGAGATTGAAGAAGCCCCCGCGAGGGGGCTTTTTTGTTAGTTTGTCATTCCGGGGCGATGCGTCAGCATCGAGCCCGGAATCCATTCATCTCATCCACCAGCTCTGTGGCTCGACGAATTCTCAGATGCGCAATTGTGCATCATAGCTCGTGCTATCGCGCGCCCCGGAATGACGAGAGTGTGGATTGCGCCGCGCGCTCGCACCCGCCAAAATGCCGCCAACCGCTCCCCCAGAAACTCATCGGAGGACACCATGGGAACCGTCATTACCTTCAAGCGCCCGGACGGCAAGGACGCCTCGGGCTATCTCGCCAATGCCGCGCGCGGCAACGCGCCGGGCGTGGTCGTGATCCAGGAATGGTGGGGTCTGTCGGACCAGATCAAGGGCCTCTGCGACCGCTTTGCGCTGGCCGGTTTCGACACGCTGGCGCCCGATCTCTACAAGGGCAAGGTGGTGCCGTATCACGACACGGATTCCGCCAACAAAGAGATGAACTCGCTCGACTTCATGGACGCCACCACACAGACGGTGCGCGGCGCCACGCAATATCTGTCGCGCAACGGCGCCAAGGTCGGCCTCACCGGCTTCTGCCTCGGCGGTGCCGTCACCATCATCGGCGCGACGAAAATCCCGGAGCTTGCGGCCGGCGTCGTGTTCTACGGCATCCCGCCGGAGCAGGCGGCCAAGCCCGCCGACGTCAAGATCCCGCTCCAGGCCCATTTCGCCAACAAGGACGATTGGTGCACTCCGCAGCTGGTCGATGCCTTCGAAAACGGCATGAATGCCGCCGGCAAGTCGCTGGAGCTGTTCCGCTATGACGCCGAGCACGCCTTCGTCAACGAGCAGCGCCAGGCCGTGCACGACCGCGAAGCCGCCGAGCTCGCCTGGGGAAGGGCGACGGAGTTTTTCCGGAAGCATTTGGGGTAGTCGCCCGTAGCCTGGATGGAGCCAACGGGTCGGCGCGAAGCGCCGCCCGATGACAGGCTCCGCGTAATCCGGGGCCGTCGCATCGCCGCACTGAACTCGGATTGCGCTGTGCTCCGTCCAGGCCACCGCAGCCGGCCCGCCCTTGACGCCGCCCCCGCACCATGGTGAGTATCCGCCCCATGAGCACCGCCGTCCGCCCAGCCCGTCTTTGGTGGCGCACCTCCTAAAGAGGTGGCCGGTGCGATTTTCCATTCCCAAATCGTCTGAGGTCGCCACGCAGTGCGGCGGCCTGATCGTTTGTCCTGTGTGGCGTTCCCTCGGCAAGTTTCGTAAGAGGACCACATGAACAGGACAGTCTTTGCCCTCCCGGCCAGAAGCGATTATGTGACCCGCGCAGGTCTCGCGATCACGCGCGTGGCGGAGCAGTTTTCCGGTGGCGCCAACCGGCTCGACGACCTTGTCAGCCTGCTCGACCGCCGCCGCGGCGTGGTGCTGTCCTCGGGCACGACCGTACCCGGCCGCTACGAGAGCTTTGACCTCGGCTTCTCCGATCCGCCGCTCAAGCTCGAAACGGTCGGCTTCAATTTCAGGCTGGAAGCACTGAACGAGCGCGGGCAGGTGCTGATCGCCTTCCTCGCCGACGTTCTGCGCGAGCCCTGCGTCGTGATTGCTGAGAAGACGGCTTCTCTTCTCGCCGGCCACATCATCCGCGGCGATGCCCCTGTCGACGAGGACCAGCGCACGCGGCGTGCCAGCGTGATGTCGCTGGTGCGCGATCTCGTCGCCGCCCTCTCCGCCAATGACGACGGGCTGCTCGGCCTGTTCGGCGCCTTCGCCTACGACCTCGTGTTCCAGATCGAGGACCTCGTGCAGAAGCGCGCGCGTGAGAGCGACCAGCGCGACATCGTGCTCTACGTCCCCGATCGCCTGCTCGCCTATGACCGCGCCACCGGCCGCGGCGTGGTGCTGAGTTACGATTTTGCGTGGAAGGGCAAGTCCACCGAAGGCCTGCCGCGCGAGACCGCCGAGAGCCCGTACCTGAAGACGCCGCGGCAGGGTTTTGCCGATCACGCGCCCGGTGAATATCAGGCCACCGTCGAGACCGCGCGCGCGGCTTTTGCGCGCGGCGATTTGTTCGAGGCGGTGCCGGGACAGCTCTTCGCCGAGCCCTGCGATCGTTCGCCGGCCGAAGTGTTCCAGCGGCTCTGCGTCATCAATCCGTCGCCCTACGGCGCGCTGATGAATCTCGGCGACGGCGAATTCCTGGTGTCGGCGTCGCCGGAGATGTTCGTGCGCTCCGACGGACGCCGGGTCGAGACCTGCCCGATATCAGGCACGATCGCGCGCGGCCTTGATGCGATCGGCGATGCCGAGCAGATCCGCCAGCTGCTGAACTCGGAGAAGGACGAGTTCGAGCTCAACATGTGCACCGACGTCGACCGCAACGACAAGGCGCGCGTCTGCGTGCCCGGCACGATCAAGGTGCTGGCGCGGCGACAGATCGAGACCTACTCAAAACTGTTCCACACCGTCGATCACGTCGAAGGCATGCTGCGCCCCGGCTTCGATGCGCTCGATGCCTTTCTCACCCATGCCTGGGCCGTTACGGTCACCGGCGCGCCAAAACTCTGGGCGATGCAGTTCGTCGAGGATCACGAGCGCTCGCCGCGACGCTGGTACGCCGGCGCGATCGGCGCGGTGAATTTCGACGGCAGCATCAACACCGGCCTCACCATCCGCACCATCCGCATGAAGGATGGTCTCGCCGAGGTGCGCGTCGGTGCCACCTGCCTGTTCGATTCCGATCCCGCGGCCGAAGACCGCGAGTGCCAGGTCAAGGCCGCGGCGCTATTCCAGGCGCTGCGCGGCGATCCGCCAAAGCCGCTGTCGACCGTCGCGCCCGATGCGACCGGAAGCGGCAAGCGAGTGCTGCTGATCGACCACGACGACAGCTTCGTGCACATGCTCGCCGATTATTTCCGCCAGGTCGGCGCCGACGTCACCGTGGTCCGCCATGTGCATGCGCTCGACATGCTCAAGCTGAAGAGGTGGGACTTGCTGGTGCTGTCGCCCGGCCCCGGCAGGCCTGAGGATTTCGCGATCAAGAAGACCATCGACGCAGCGCTGGAGAACAAGCTGCCGGTGTTCGGCGTCTGTCTCGGCGTGCAGGCAATCGGCGAGTATTTCGGCGGCGAGCTCGGGCAGCTCACCCATCCCGCCCACGGCCGGCCCTCGCGGGTGCAGGTGCGCGGCGGGCGCCTGATGCGCAACCTGCCGAACGAGATCGTCATCGGCCGCTATCATTCATTGTTTGTCGAGCGCGACAGCATGCCCGAGGTGCTTGATGTCACCGCCAGCACCGAGGACGGCGTCGCGATGGCGCTCGAGCACAAGACCCTGCCGGTTGCCGGCGTGCAATTCCACCCGGAATCGCTGATGTCGCTCAGTGGCGAGGTGGGTTTGAGGATTGTCGAGAATGCGTTCCGGCTGGATGCGCGCGTTGATTGAGAGGCACCAATGACCTTTGACCACGATCTGAAGGCGAGCGTCCGCACCATCCCCGACTATCCCAAGCCGGGAATCATGTTCCGCGACATCACCACGCTGCTTGCGGATGCGCGCGCCTTCCGCCGCGCGGTCGACGAGCTCGTCAATCCCTGGGCCGGCAACAAGATCGACAAGGTCGCCGGCATGGAAGCGCGCGGCTTCATCATCGGCGGCGCGGTGGCGCATCAGGTCTCGGCCGGCTTCGTGCCGATCCGGAAGAAAGGCAAGCTGCCGCACACCACCGTGCGCATCGCTTACTCTCTCGAATACGGCATCGACGAGATGGAGATGCATGTCGATGCGATCCAGCCCGGCGAGCGCGTGATCCTGGTCGACGATCTCATCGCCACCGGCGGCACCGCGGAAGGCGCGGTCAAGCTGCTGCGCCAGATCGGCGCCAATGTGGTCGCCGCCTGCTTCATCATCGATCTGCCCGATCTCGGCGGCGCCACCAAGCTGCGCGCGATGGACGTGCCGGTGCGCACGCTGATGACGTTCGAGGGGCACTGAGCCGCGTCGGCGCCGCGGCGATCGTCAGATCGCCTCGGCCTTCAATGCTGACCGCCAATGCAGCATGCGCTCTTTGAGCAGTGCGTTCCTGACATAGTCCGTCTCCTCATCTTCCAGACGCTCGCATTCGCCGAACGTCAGTCCCGTCTCGCCATGCGTGCTCCACGCAGCCTGGAGACTGCGACAGGGATGGCCGCCTTGGCGCAGGGAGAACCAGATGCGGTTCTGGATTGTCTCCAGGTTCGCCGCCTGGCCGACCCAGGCTTCGCCCGATGCCGCGCAGCACACGACGTAGATGCCCGCAATGGTCTTGCGCTCCTTGTAGGCGGCGATGGCCGCCTTCCGGTCGATGCTCACGGGGTAGGACCTTGCTGAGAGGGATACCGATGCCCGCCTCAATAGACACGGTCGGGGCCGCAGTCAATATTATCCGGGTAAAATCATCGCCTAAGACCGCTGCAGGATCAGGCTGAGCTCGAGCTCACGGAAGGCGAGATAGTTCCGCCGGGTCCACTGGTGCAGTTCGGTGGAGGCGTCCTTCTCCTGGCGCAGGTAGCCGGTGAAGGAGAAGTTCAGCCGGTCGATATAGGTCTTCAGGAAGCCGGGCAGCGCCGGCAGGCGCAATAGCCGGCCGCCGGCCATCGCAGCCGGCAACTCGCCGCGGATGATGAACTCATTGTCGACGGTGATCAGGTTGATCCGCGGGATCTGTCCGCGCAGCATCTCGTGGGCGCGGGCCGAGACGCGGTCGGTGTCGGCGACGAACAGGATCATCGGCGCGACGTGACGGCGCGCGGCCTCCTTCAGCAAGCCGATCTCGTCGGTCATCTTGAAGAACTCGTCGAAGGCGTGGAAGCCGAGGTCGATCACCTTGGCCATGCCGTCGTCGACGATGACGCGATCCATCAGCTGCATCTTGCCGTAAGTGTCGATCACGTCGGCGGTCTCGGTGATCTTGGGCAAATAGTCGAGTAGCGACGGTTCCTTCAGGTTGACGTCGAAGGCTGCGACATCGCCGTTCTTGAGCAGCAAAAATTCGCTCAATAGCCGCGCCAGCAGCGTCTTGCCGACCTGCGGGCGGGGCGAGCAGATGATGTAGAGGGGCGTCGCGGGCATCAACAGCTATATCTGCGCGGATTTCACCACTCAATCCAGCCGCATCCGCCCGACTTGCGCAACTATTTTTCGCTGTTGCGCGCGGTGGGCTTCGAGCCGACGATGTCGGTCAGCCGGATCCGGTCGAACTCGCTCCAGACGTTCGCCAGCCAGTGCCGGACATAGCCGCGCAGCACGAAGGAGTAATTGGCGGCATCATCGTTGATGCCCTTGTTGGCGACGAATTTCAGGAACGGAACGGACGAGACCTCGACCTGCTCATAGGCCATTTCGTTGAGCTTGGGGATGGTCAGCTCGGTCGCATCCTTGATGCGATGGAAGTAGGAATTATAGGTCGCCTGGTCCCACTGGAAGAACTGGGTGTCATTAATGAAGTTCTTCACCAGGAAGTACTTGGCGCCGGTCATGAAGCCTGCCGTCTCTGCAATCTCATCGAGCGAGGCGATCGAGGGGCCGAGGATGTGGAACACCGCGAAGGTGATCTGGCCGGCCTTGGCGGCGTCGAGGAAGCCGATGTCGCGCAAGGAGGCGAGTGCCGGCGAAAGCAGGCCGGCGCGGACGTCGATCACGGTTACCGACGGGCTCGTCGCATTGAGGGTATCGAAGATCTTCATCTGATCCGACGTCGTCGTCATGTCGACGATCTCGGTGATGTCAGGATGGAAGCGCTTCAGGGTTCCGCGCGGCGACTCCGTGTCGAACGCGCGGGTCGGCACGTTGTTGGCGGAAAAATAATCGAGCAAGGTGCGCGATACCGTGGTCTTGCCGACCCCGCCCTTGTCCGCGCCCACCACTACCACTGCCGGCTTTGCCATTGCTGTCCCCTAACGCGCGCCCCCGATCGCGAGGTCGCAATCGGCCGGGCCCCAAATCGATGTCCCAAGGATGTCCCCAAGGATGTCCCAAGTCTGCTGTTGGGCGCGAACATGGCAGAAACAAGGGAGAATTCAATTCCTCGGCATGCAGTTACGGCAATTCCCGAGGTTTTTCCCAATCGCGGCGAAAGCTGCCGCGCGTGGCGTCCAATCACGCGCTCAATGGCGACCCCAAGGACCCATGGGATTGTCCATCGGATTGCTGCTCGCGGCTTTGGAGAGGTTGGGCACGGGCGGCGGACTGGCCGAACCGCCTGCATCGTTCCAAGGCCCCTGGCGTAACGGCGGCGGGCCGTCCTGCTGCTCAACCTGTGCCTCAGGCTCGTCCGCCTCGTCAGGTGGCGGCAGCGGGCCGGGATCATGGCCGCCGGCGAACTTGACCAACGCGTCGACCCGGGACTGCACCGAGGGATGGGTTGCAAACAAATCGGCAAAGCCTTCGCGCGGATTGTCGACGCAGAGCTCCATCACCGCCGAGGTCGCGCCCGGCAGCTCGCCGCGGTTCTCGATCTTGCGCAGCGCCGAGATCATGGCGTCCGGATTTTTCGTCAGCTCGACCGAGCCTGCGTCGGCAAGGTATTCGCGCGAACGCGACAGCGCGAGCTTCACCACTTGCGACACCAGCCAGGCCACCACGATCAGCACGACTGCGATGATGATCACGATCACCGCGCCGCCGCCGGAGCTCTTGCTGTCGCTCGATGACGAGGACGATCGCGAGGAGGAGGAGCCCGATGACCACGAACCGCCGGAACTCCAGCTCAAATTCGTGAACAGGCGGAAGAACAATTCGCCGAAGAAGCCGACCGCGCCGGCGATGATGACGGCGACGACCATGAGCTGCACGTCGCCGTTCTTGATGTGGGTCAGCTCGTGGCCCAGCACCGCCTCGATCTCCTTGTCGTTCAGCGCATTGAGGAGACCCGTGGTCACGGTGATCGCATATTGACGCGGATTGAGGCCGGTCGCAAACGCGTTTAGCGCCGGGCTCTCCATGATCTTCAGCTTCGGCATCGTGATGCCGCGCGAGATGCAGAGGTTTTCGAGCAGATTGTAGAGCCGCGGCTCGTCTTGCCGGGTGACATCGTGGCCGCCGGTCACGGCATCGATCATCGACTGGTGGAAGAAATATGCGATCACGATCCAGACGGCCGCTGCAATCGTCGCGAACGGCGAGGCTTTGAGCAGGTCGGAGAAGGCGCGGCTCAGATAGAAGGCGACGGTCTGGTCGCTGTCGATGAGAACTTCGGCGATCAGCGCGCCGGCATAGACCAGCACGTAGATCAGCAGGAACAGACCGGCGAGCAGCAGCATCGAACGAAACTTGTTCGAGGCGATGTGCGTGTAGAGACCATACGCGGCCATGACGCGCTGCCCTGCCGGCCTATCGGCTCAACTCAGAACTTCACCTGCGGCGTGGCCTCGACCTCAGTGCGGCTGGCGCCGAGATCGAAGAAATCCTTCCTGGTGAAGCCGAACATGCCGGCGAACAAAGCTGCGGGCATCTGCTGGATGCCGGTGTTGTACTCCTGGACCGCGTTGTTGAAGAAGCGGCGGCTCGCCGCGATCTTGTTCTCGAGGTCCGAGAGCTCGCTGGCGAGCTGCTGGAAATTGGTATTGGCCTTGAGGTCCGGGTAGGCCTCCGACAGCGCGATCAGCCGGCCGAGCGCGCCCGAGAGCTGATTCTCGGCAGCGGACACCTGCGCCGGCCCCTGCGCCGACATCGCCGAATTGCGCGCCTTGATGACGTCGTCGAGCGTGCCGCGCTCGTGCGAGGCATAGCCTTTCACCGTCTCGACCAGATTCGGGATCAGATCGTGGCGCTGCTTGAGCTGCACGTCGATGTCGGCAAAGGCCTGGCCGACGCGTTGGCTCAGCGCCACCAGCCGGTTGTAGGCACTGAAGGCGAACAGCACGAGGACGGCGATGACGCCGAGAACGATCCAGCCGGTCGACATGGAGAACTCCTGATGGGGAAGAAGGCGGGCGCAGCCTAAACCAAATTGGCGCGGAGCGAGAGCCCGGCGCAGAGGGCAGGTAAGCCTTGGTCGAATGAGGAACCATCCGAGTTCAAGGCAAAGCGGGTAACGAGGTTAACTTTCGGACATGACGGCATCGCCCCAGCGCCAGCGCCGCGCATCCGCGTACGCGGCCTTGTCGCGTCGGGGGACCTTTGTCAGCGCGAGGCCGCCCTCGGTGCAGAGCTTGGCCGTGATCTCGGCCTTGCCGAGATCCGGCGGCGCCAGCACGCGCGAGGCGCGCGCTACGGGCGGTGTGCGGGTCAGGGCGACGTAGATAAACCTCTCGTCCTCGAACGGTACGTCAGCGCCCTTGATCTGGCGGTGCGCTTGCGAGCGCGGCAGGCGCTGACTGAAATGGCACCAGTCGGGCGCAATCAGCGGACACGGCTTTTCGTGCGGACAGGGCGCGGCGACATAGGCGCCCGCCGCGATCAGTTGCTGGCGCAGCGCGAGAATGCGTGCGTAGCCGGCGGGTGTCCCGGGCTCGATCACGACCAGCGCGTGGCGCGCTTTCGCCCACATCGTTTCCGCGAGATTGCGTTGATTTCCCACACTGAGTTCGCCGATGACATAGCTCGCAACGACGAGATCGGCTTGCGAAACCTCGGCGAGGTTCGCATCGGCATCGCCCGGCAGATAGCGACAATCCGCCAGCCGCGTGCTGTCTTGCGCGAGCTCGAGCGCCAGCCGGCTCAGGGGGGCGTTGGCATCGAGCAGGGTGAAGGATTGCAGCGACGGAAAGGCTTCTGCGGCTGCCCAGCTCGCGGTGCCCGGACCGGCGCCGACATCGAGCAATGTTTCCGGAGCAAAGTCCGGTGCAATCCCGGTCAGCGCATTCAGGCTCGCGGCCACGGCGGCATAGGTTGCCGGCATGCGCGCCAGCGCATAGGCCAGCGCATCGGCCTCCGACTTGATCGTGCCGGAGCCGCCGCCTGCGCGATAGGTGGTGGAGATCTGCGACGATCGCCGTGCCGCATCGGTGCGGGAGAAGCCCTGGAGCTTGCCGTCGAGCGCGGCTTTGAGTTCGGCGGGGAGGGTGGGAGAGATCATCATCCGCGGTCATGCCCCGCGCAGGCGGGGCATCCAGTAATCCGATACAGTGCCGTCAACCGAGGAGCCGCGGCGTACTGGATCATCCGCTTTCGCGGATGATGACGTCAATGGGTGCGGAACGACTTCAGCCTCACGCCACGTTCTGGTCGAGAATGTCCACCGCCTCTTGCAGGTTTACCGACACCAGCTGCGAGACGCCGCGCTCGGCCATGGTGACGCCGAACAGACGGTTCATCCGCGCCATCGTGATCGGATTGTGCGTGATGATGATGAAGCGCGTGTCGGTCGAGCCGGTCATCTCGTGCAAGAGGTTGCAGTAGCGCTCGACGTTGTGGTCGTCGAGCGGTGCGTCGACTTCGTCCAGCACGCAGATCGGCGACGGGTTGGTGAGGAACACCGCGAAGATCAGTGCCATCGCGGTCAGTGCCTGCTCGCCGCCCGAGAGCAGCGACAGCGTCTGCGGCTTCTTGCCCGGCGGCTTGGCGATGATTTCGAGACCGGCCTCCAGCGGGTCGTCGCTCTCGATCAGGTGCAGCGCCGCCTCGCCGCCGCCGAACAGCTCGACGAACAGGCGCTTGAAATGGTTGTTGACGACCTCGAACGAGGTCAAGAGCCGCTCGCGCGCCTCCTTGTTGAGACTCTGGATGCCCTGGCGCAGCCGCTTGATGGCTTCGACGAGGTCGTCGCGCTCGGTGACGAGGCCGGTGTGCTGGGTTTCGACCTCGCGCAGCTCTTCCTCGGCGCGCAAATTCACCGCGCCCAGGCGCTCGCGGTCGCGGCGCATCTTTTCGAGGTCTTCCTCGATGTCGTGCAGCGGCGGCAGTTCGGCGCCGGGCCCGATCTCTGCGAGGCCGGCAACGGCCTGCGGCTCGACTTCCAGCATGTCGCGGATCTCGCGCTCGATGTCCTCGAGCCGGCGCCGTGCGCCTTCCATGCGTTCCTCGGCGCGGGCGGTGGCCTCGCGGGAGCTGGAGAGCGCCTCGAGGGTCAATTTCGCGACGCGATCGGTTTCGGCCATCGCGGTCTCCGCCGAGGCGAGCGCGTCGGCGGCCATGCGGCGGTCGTTCTCCGCGTATTCGATCTCGGTGATTAGCGCGCTGCGCTTCTCGGCGAACACGGCGGGCGCGTTTTCGAGATCGCTGCGCTCGATCGAGACCTCGGTGATGCGGGTCTGGATGGTGTCGATATGGGAGGCCGCGCTCTCCTTGCGGCTCTGCCACTCGGTGCGTTCGGCGAGGATCGCCTGCACGCGGCGATCGGCGAGCTCGGCTTCACGCGCCAGCGCCTGCGCCTCGGCGCGGACCTGGGCGGCCATCCGGCGATGGCCTTCGATGTCGCTGCGGACCGCGGCGAGACGGGTCTCGGTCTCCTCGCTCGACGGCAGCTCGGTGATCCCGGCTTCGGCATATTCGTAGGCCGCTTCGGCCTCGGCACGGTCGGCGGCGAGACGGCTATGGGCTTCGATCAGCGCCGATTTGCGGGCGGCGTGACGGTTGATCTCGCGCTCGGCTGTGGCGTGGCGCTCACGCGCGACGTTGAGCTCGCGCTGGGCGGCGCGCCAGGCCTCGCGGCTCGCACCTTCGGTGCTGGCGGCCATCTGCAACTCGGACTCGGCGTTCTCCAGCGCCTGACGCTTGATCTGCGCGTCAATGCGGGCCTGCTCCAGCTCGTTCTCGATGTCGACGAGGCGGGCGCGCTCGGCAAGGCGCCGTGCCGCGCCGGTCGGGGCGTGGGCGGCTGCGACAAAGCCGTCCCAGCGCCAGACGTCGCCCTCGGGCGAGACCAGCCGCTGGCCGGTCTTGAGCTGCGAGATGAGCTCGGCGCCGCGTTCGCGCGGTACTACGCCGATCTGCGCCAGGCGGCGCGCCAGCTCGGCGGGGGCCTGAACGTGGCTCGCGAGCGGCACGACGCCCTCGGGCAGCTCCGGATCGCCGTCGGTGACGCCGGCATTGGTCCAGCGCATCGGCGCGGACGGATCGACCGGCGCATCGAGATCGTCGCCGAGCGCGGCGCCGATCGCCTTCTCAAACCCCTTGTCGACGCTGATCCCGTCGATGATCGGCGGCCACAGATTCTTGGTCTCGCCGTTGACGATCTTGGAGATCGTGCGCGCTTCGGTCTCGAGCCGCTGCACGCGTTTGTCGGCCTCGACGAGCGGTGAGCGCGAGGATTCCAGCGTCTGACGCGCGGCAACGTGCGCAGCTTCGCTCGCCTGGGCCGCGGCTTCCGAAGCAGCAAGCGTCTGCTCCGCGTTCTCGACCGTTGCGGACAGCTCGTCGAGATCGCCGAAGCCGCCGGTCTCGTCGGCAAGCTTCTGCTCCTCGGCCGCGACGTTCGAAATCTCCTGGTCGAGACGGGCGAGCTTGTCGCGGTGGGTGCGGACATTGGCCTCGAGCTGGTTGCGCTTGGCGGTGAGGTCGGCAAGCGCCGTGGTGAGTTCGGCGAACTGCTGTTCGGTTTCGGTCAGCACCGCCTCGGCTTCCGCGACGCGCTCGTCGACGCCGGATCGCTTTTCGACGCGCGACTTGATTTCTTCCTTCAACTCGGCGTCTTCAGTATCGAGCCGCTGGAGCGCGACGTCTGCGTCCATGGTCTGCTGCTGGGCGCGGGAGATGTCGCCTTCGAATTGCGCAAGGCGCCGCTCGAGCTCGGCGACGCGCTCCTTGGCGCGCTCTTCCTCGCGGTCGAGCAGCTCGCGGGCATTGGTCAGCCGTTGCAGGCCCGCGGCTGCGCGCGCTTCCGCATCGCGCAGCGCCGGCATTTCGGCGGCGCGGATCGCCTGGATGCGGGCGGCTTCGGCCTGGTGCTGGGTGCGCTCGGCCATCTCGCGGACCGCGAGGTCATGGGTCTGGCCGGATTCGTTGACGTCGGCATGCGCGCCGATCCAGCGCAGGTGGAATAGCGTGGCTTCGGCCTTGCGGACCTTGGCCGCGACCTCGCGATAGCGCACGGCTTGGCGGGCCTGCTTCTTCAGGCCCTCCACTTGGCCGGCGAGCTGGCCAATCACGTCCTCGACGCGGGTGAGATTGGTTTCGGCGGCCTTGAGCCGCAACTCGGCCTCGTGGCGGCGGGCATGCAGACCGGCGACGCCGGCAGCGTCTTCCAGCACGCGGCGGCGCTGCTCGGGCTTGGCCTGGATGATCTCGCCGATCTTGCCTTGGTGGACGAGGGCCGGCGAGCGCGCGCCGGTGGCGGCGTCCGCGAACAGGATCTGCACGTCGCGGGCGCGCACGTCGCGGCCGTTGATGCGATAGACCGAGCCCGCCTCGCGCTCGATGCGGCGGGAGATTTCGAGCAGCTGGCTGTCGTTCATCGCCGCCGGCGCGGTGCGATCGGCATTGTCAATCGTCATGGTCACTTCGGCGTGGTTGCGCGCGGGACGGTTGCCGGAGCCGGCAAAAATCACCGCGTCCATGTCGGCGGCGCGCAGCGACTTGTACGAGGTCTCGCCCATCGCCCAGCGCAGCGCCTCGACGAGATTCGACTTGCCGCAGCCGTTGGGTCCGACCACGCCGGTCAGGCCGGGCTCGATGACGAAGTCGGTGGCCTCAACGAAGGACTTGAAGCCGTGAAGGCGCAGGCGGGTGATTTTCATAAGCACGCATCTCTGTTGGCAGGCGCGAATCCCCCTGCCGGGACAATACCATGAAAGGCAATGTCGCTATCCGGGCGAGTCGCGCGAGGCGCCTCATGCGGCTGGACAATGGCCGCGGTGCGCCGCGAGGGCAACCGGCGAAAGCCGCTTTTCCCAAGGGATTTAAGACGGGAAAGATACGGCTTTTGAGATGCGAATCAGGCGTTGAGCGCGAAAATCAGCTCTTCAGCAGCGGATTGATCTTCTTGGCGAATTCCTCGAACGAGGACTCGCCCTTGATCTTCTCGCCGTTGATGAAGAAGGTCGGCGTGGAATCCACCTTCAGAACGTCGCTGGCATATTTCTGGTCGGCGGCGATCTTGTCGAGCAGTGCCTGGTCCTTCAGGCAGGCCTCGACCTGTTGCTGGGTGAGGCCGGCCTGCTTGCCGATCCGCGTCAGGGTCTCGGTGGTGTTCTTCACCACCCAGTCGTTCTGCTGGCGGAACAGCATGTCGGTGACTGCGAAGTATTTCGGCGCGTCGCCATTGGCGATGCAGCGCGACAGCATCGAGCCGGCGGCGGCTTTGATGTCGAGCGGGAACTCGCGGAAGATGTAACGCACCTTGCCGGTGTCGATGTATTCCGACTTGATCTTGGGGAACACCTGCTCGTTGAAGGCCGCGCAATGCGGGCAGGTCATCGAGGCGTATTCGGTGATGGTGACGGCGGCGTCCTTCGGGCCCAGCGCCATGTCGGGCAGCGACACCGGCTTCGCCACATCGCCAGCCGCCTGCGCCATGGCTTCAGGGATCATGGCTTCGCTGATGAACCGCAGCGGCGAGAGCCCGGCGAGCGCGGCAAGCCCGGTCAGCGACAGCATCGTGGTGAAGGCGCGGCGGGTGATGATCAAGATCGGCTCCCGAATTGGTGTGGTCTCGCCCAAGGATCCTATCAGGGTTCCCGCCCGGGCGGCCTGTCGCTAGCTTGAAACGTCGTTTGAGGCAATGGCGTGCAGCAAGGACAGGTCCAGATTAGCGGCGGAATAAGGCTCAATTTCGCTTGATGGCAGCCCCGAGCCGCGCCAGTGCCGTCTTCAACTGTTCATCCTCGATGTCGCCCAGGCTCTCCGCCACCTTGGCCACTGATTTGGGATCCGGCGGGCCCGGCCGGGCCGGCCGGCGGGCGCGCGACAGGGGGGCCTGACGGAAGGCGAGCTTGCCGACCGCGCTCCAGCCGAAGAAGCGGTTGACCCGCTCCAGGATCACGCCGGCCGAGTGCTGGATTTCCAGCGCCATCGGCCCCTCAACCCGCAGCACCAGGGTCGCCGGCTCCTGCGGCTGGCCCTCGACCGGCCGCGGCCATTGCATCTTCAAAGGCTCGGCATGGGCCGCAATCTCCGGCCCGGCAATCTGCGCCCAGCGCGTCACCAACTCGCGTGCCGCAAAACCTTGCTTGGCATAGGCCTCGGCAAAGACGTCGTTGAGCAGGACCGCGAGCGGCTTTGCGCTGATGGGACCGGGTTTGATGGGGCGAAGCTTGGACATGCGTCCTTATAGCACTCCGGGGCGTGGCCCATAGGCTCCTCGCTGCGAAGAAAGACGTGGATGCCCGCGACAAGCGCGGGCATGACGTGGAGAGATCGGCCTGACGCCGTTACAGTGAGAGCATGAGCCCAAAATCTGCCCTCAAGGCGAAATCGGAACCAGTTCAGCCGGAGGAGACCTCGTCGCGTCCGCTCGCGCTCCTTGCCTGGTACGACCGCCACCGGCGCCGATTGCCCTGGCGCGCCGCGCCCGGGGAGGCGTCCGACCCTTACCGTGTCTGGATGTCCGAGATCATGCTTCAGCAGACCACGGTGAAGGCGGTCGGGCCCTATTTCGAAAAGTTCGTCGCGCGCTGGCCTGATGTCACGGCGCTGGGGCGGGCCTCGCAGGACGACGTGCTGCGGATGTGGGCCGGGCTCGGCTATTACTCGCGCGCGCGAAACCTTTATGCCTGCGCGGTTGCGGTGACGCGCGAGCATGGCGGCACCTTTCCCGGCACCGAAGAGGGCTTGCGCGCGCTGCCGGGCATCGGGCCTTACACGGCCGCCGCGATCGCGGCGATCGCCTTCGACCGCCGCACCATGCCCGTCGACGGCAATATCGAGCGGGTGGTGTCGCGCCTCTTTGCAGTTGAAGAAGAGCTCCCGCAGGCAAAACCGCTGATCCAGCAACTGGCGGCGACGCTGCTTGCCGACTCTCGCGCGGGCGACAGTGCACAGGCGCTGATGGACCTCGGCTCTTCGATCTGCACGCCGAAAAAGCCGGCTTGTTCGTTATGCCCCCTGAACGAGGACTGCACGGGGCGCGCGCTGGGAACGCAGGAAACGTTTCCGCGCAAGGCGCCAAAGAAGACCGGCGCGCTACGGCGCGGTGCGGCCTTCGTCGTCACGCGCGGCGACGAGCTTCTCGTCCGCAGCCGTCGCGAAAAGGGCCTGCTCGGCGGCATGACCGAGGTGCCGGGCTCGGACTGGCTGGCCGGGCAGGACGATGCCAAGGCGAAGCAGCAGGCGCCGGAGCTGAAGGGGTTGTCGCGCTGGCAGCGCAAGGTCGGCTTGGTCGCCCACGTCTTCACGCATTTTCCGCTGGAACTGGTGGTCTACACGGCCAGGGCCGAGGCCCGCACGCACGCGCCCGAGGGGATGCGCTGGGTGCCCATCGCCACCCTCGCCGACGAAGCATTGCCCAACGTCATGCGCAAGGTGATTGCGCATGGATTGGGTCGCTAGGACTCATCCTGCTGACACCACGCTGTCAGCAACCCTGGGCTACTCACGCAGAGCAACGGAGGGTCGCATGATCAAGACCGCGCTCGACAACTTCAAGAGGCCGCCCTGCGCCGAGCTGCTCGGATGGCGCCTGCTCGATGCCCGCCCGGAGGAAGGCTGGATCAAGCTCGCCTTCGACGGCAAGCCTGAGTTCTGCAATCCGGCCGGTTTCATCCAGGGCGGCATGCTCTCGGCCATGCTCGACGACACCATGGGCCCCGCCGTGCTGGTGATGAGCGAGGGCCGGCTCTACACCACCACCATCAGCATGACCGTGAATTTTCTGGCGCCGGCAAAGCCCGGCCCGATCATCGCCGAGGCGAGGGTGACGCAGCTCGGCAAGACCATTGCGTTCGTCGAAGCGAAGCTGATGGCCGAGGACGGCGCGGTGCTCGCCACCGCAACAGCCAGCGAGCGGCTGCTGGAGGCGGCAAGAGTGGTGCGGTAGTGTTTGGTCGCGCCACGCACTCCGCTTCCCTTCTCCCGCTTGTGGGAGAAGGTGGCGCGAGGCGCCGGATGAGGGGTATCTCTCCGCGTTTACCAGCGTCGCGGCCCTCTCCCACAAGGGGCGAGGGCACATCAATGTGCATCTCGCTTCGCGCGAAAACTCACGCCCCCACGCGCTTCGCATCCGCGCTCACAATCGCAGGCTTGGCGTTCAGCGCCTCGACCTGGAAACCCGCGACGCGCTTGTAGTTGGCGGCGATGTCTTCCAGCTCCTGCTGCGACAACACATCGGTGACCACGCTGTAGCCGCCGGGCGCGCGCTCTTCGACGAGCTGCATGACCTGCTCGGGGCCGTTCTTGCGGTTGAGCAGGACGAGGTCGGTGGTCGCGGGCCGCCGCTCGGCCTCATAGGCGCGCAGCGCCGCGGCCGTTGGGCCATGCGCAAGGATCTCGCGGGTGATGGTGCGGGCATCGAGGATCGCCTGCGAGGCGCCGTTCGAGCCGATCGGGTACATCGGATGCGCAGCATCGCCCATCAGCGTGACGCGGCCAAAAGTCCATTGCGACACCGGATCGCGATCGACCAGCGGATATTCGTAGGCGTGCGGGCAGTTCTTGATCAGGCCGGGCACGTCGAGCCAGTCAAACTGCCAGTTCTCGAACCAGGGCAGGAACTCCTCGAGCCGCGCGGTGCGGTTATAGTCCTCGCGGCGCCACTGATAGGTCGGCGGCATGTGGCGCTCGGCGACCCAGTTGACGAGGTGGTTGCCTGCCGCATCCGGCGCCTTGCTGATCGGATAGCAGACGAATTTCAGGATCTCGTGCCCGGCCATGATCATGGTGCGGCCGGTGAGAAAGGACTTGGCCGGCGTGACGCCGCGCCAGAGGATGCGGCCGTTCCAGATCGGCGGTCCCTCCTGCGGATAGAGCTTTTCTCGCGCGGCGGAATGAATGCCGTCGGCGGCGATCAGGATCGCGCCGTCATAAGTCCCCGCGGCCTTGCCGGTGGCCTTGTCGATGAAATCGGCGCGCACGCCGTCGGCCGTTTCGCTCCAGCCGGTCAGATGATGGCTGGTGAGAATGTTCTCGCGTCCCAGCCGCTCGATCGCGATATCGAGCAGGAGCTGCTGAAGCGTGCCGCGGTGGATCGAGAATTGCGGCCATTTGTAGCCGGCTTCAAGCCCGCGCGGCTCGCTCCAGATCGGTTTGCCATGCTTGGAGAAATAAGCGAGCTCGCTTGTGCGCACGCCGCTGGCGTCCAGCTTGTCCATCAAGCCGAGCTCGATCAGCTCGCGCACCGCATGCGGCAGCACGTTGATGCCGACGCCGAGTGGCTTCAGCTCGGTGACGCTTTCGAACACTTTTGCTGGAACACCGATTCCGTGCAGGCTGAGCGCAAGCGTCAGCCCGCCGATGCCGCCACCGGCGATGAGTACGGTCATGACAAAACCCCTCCGATTGGAGGCGTCTTGACACAGGCGGGCGGCGGTGGGCAACTGCGAAGAGAAGGTCGTGCTATGGACCTGAAGGCCGACAGCCGTTAACTTCCGGCTTTCTCATGAGGTCCGACATGTTCAAGCTCTACTACGCCACCGGTACCTGTGCGCTCGCCACCTACATCACCCTGGAAGAAGCCGGTGCCGACTACGCGGCCGAACGGCTGAGCTTCAAGACCAACCAGCAGAACAGCCCGGACTATCTCGCCATCAACCCGAAGGGCCGCGTGCCGGCGCTGGTGACCGATCGTGGCGTGCTGACTGAGACGCCGGCGATGCTGGCCTATGTCGCACAGACCTTCCCCAAGGCGAAGCTCGCGCCGCTCGATGATCCCTTCGACTTCGCCCAGGTGCAATCGTTCAACTCCTATCTCTGCTCCACCGTGCACATCAACCATGCCCACAAGATGCGCGGCGCGCGCTGGGCGAGCGAGGAGAGCTCGTTCGCCGACATGAAGCAGATGATCCCAAAGACCATGGGCGCCTGCTTCTCCCTGATCGAGCAGAAGATGTTCAGAGGACCGTGGGTGATGGGCGAGCAGTACACGATCTGCGACCCCTATCTTTATACCTTGTCGACCTGGCTCGAAGGCGACAGCGTCGACATCAACGCAACGCCGAAGATCGCTGACCATTTCAAGCGCATGTCGGATCGCCCCGCCGTGCGCAAGGTGATGGACGCGCAGAAGGCGTGAGGCGCGGATTGTAGAGTGGGCAAAGGCGCAAAGCGCCGTGCCCACCATCTTTCCGAGATTGCAATAAAAGTGGTGGGCACGCTTCGCTCTGCCCACCCTACGAAGTTACGAAGCCTTCCGCTTCTCCAGCTCCCGTCCCGTCTCCAGCATCAGCCGCCGCAGCCAGATCGAGCCGGGGTCCATCTGCGCCCGGGTCGGATGGAACATGAACTGTTCGTCGATCCCGGGGTCGAGCGGCGGCGGCACCGTGACGAGACCGAACTGCTTCGACAGTGCCGCGATCAGGCGGCGCGGCACGAAGGCGACGAGGTCGGTGCGGGCGGCGACGTGCAGCGCTTCGAGATAGCCTGACACCACCAGCGAAATGTGCCGCTCGATGCCTTTGCTGCGCAGCCAGGTGTCGATCAGGTCCTCAGGCTGGCCGCGGATGATCACGCCGACATGGCGTGCGGCCAAAAACGTCTCGCGCCGCTTCAGCTTCACTCCCATGGGGTGGCCGCGTCGCACCGCCAGCGCATCGCTGTCGGTATAGAGCAATTGGCGGTGAAAACCCCTAAAGGCGTTGCCGATCGAGATCACGAGATCGATGGTGCGGGCGAACTCGGCGTGGAAGATCGCAGGTCCCCGCCACGGCACGATTTCGATGCGGACGTTGGGTGCGGCCCGCGTCACCTTCTCCATCAACGCCGGCATCAGGAGCTCGACCGCGAGGTCCGGCATCATCAGGCGGAATTGCCGCTCGCTGCGCGCGGCGTCGAAATCGTCCGGCACGAACAGCCCGCGCACCTGGTCGAGCGCCTGCGCCAGTGGCGCGCGCAGCGCCTGTGCCCGCGGCGTCAGCTCCATCCGCGCGCCGTTGCGCACCAGAAGCGGATCGCCGAAAATGTTGCGCAGGCGCTGCAGCGCGTGGCTCGCAGCCGGCTGCGACAGGCCAATCCGCAAGGCAGCGCGGCTGACATTGGCCTCGCGCAGCAGCGCGTCGAGTGCGGTGAGCAGATTGAGGTCAAGCGAATTCAAATTCATGAGGCGAATAGATATCATATTCGCTATCGATTTGAAGAATTCTCATCCAGCGGTGATGATCCCCGTGATGTCACCAAACGGAGATGCCGCCATGAGCGCGAGTGCCAACAAGAAACTGATGCAGGATATCTTTGCCGTCGCCGCCAATCCCGATCCGGCCGTGCGCGACCGCACTTTGTTTACTGCAAGCCTAGCCGATGACGCCAGATGGGTCGTGACCGGGCAATATTCATGGTCGCGCACCTTCACGGGGAAAGAGGCGATCCTCAACGATTTGCACGGCTATGTGCGGACCCGCCTTCGTGACCGGACGCGCACGGTCGCCCACCGCTTCATCGCCGACGGCGACATCGTCGTGGTCGAAGCCAAGGGCGACAACGTCACGCCAGAAGGCGTGCGCTACGACAACGACTATTGCCTGGTGTTTCGCCTGGAGGACGGCAAGATCAAGGAAATCAGGGAATATTGCGACTCGATCCTGACCGAGAAGGCGCTGGGACCGTTTCCGCAAATGGCCGCGAAGGCTGCGAGCTGACCGCGTTGACGCGAGTTTCCTGCGCATCTGCTAACAAAATCAGCAGCTTTCGTCGGCATTGCAGAAACTCGGGCCGAGAAAAGAAGGAGAGGATTAACAAGTGTCGATCATGGTGTGCTCTGCAGCATGAGTGATTCAAGATGCGATCCTTGTGGCTGCGAGGGCGGCCGCTGGCGAATACCGGAAGGCATTCGGCTGTCCTAATTCTGTTGCTTCTGGGTGGACAGTGGAAATGCCGAAGTTTCGTTTGGGGATCAGAGGACGTCTTTACGCCGGGTTCACGGCTCTCGTTCTGGTAGGATTGACCATGGCCGTGGTGGCGGTCTGGAATCTCAGGGCCGTGCAGGATCAGGTCGCAAGACAATCGGCGCTTTCGGACAGCACCGCGCGGGTTCTGGAGATATCGACCCATCTCCAGGCCATCCAGCGCGCCAATCTGCGATACATCTACGACGCCAGCGAGCCAGCGATGAAGGAGGCCGCCGAGCGGGAGACCGCGGCGAGCGAGCTGTTGAAAGTCGGGGCGCAGGGGACGCTTTCGGAGGAGCGGCGGAAGCTCTACAACGATCTGATCGCCGACATCGCGAAAATGCGCAGCCTGCGGGACAATCTCGGCGACGCCGTCAACGAGGCGCGAACGGGCAAGGCGACGCTGCTGCCGAGCGGCGACGAATTGACCGTCAAGATGGGCAAGCTGGTCGACACGGCGCGTGCAGCCGTTGACGAAGACACCGCGGCCCTGGTCGCCGACCTCGAATCCAGGCTCCTACTCGTTCAAATCGCGAACTGGCGTTTCCTGGCCTTGCGAGACGTCAAGGGGCCCGCGAATTTCAGAACCAATGTGGACAGGGCAGCGCAGCGGCTCGCGGCGCTCGAAAAGAGCCCGCAGGCGGCAGAATTGCGAACCACGCTCGCGCCGGTGAAGACCTCGCTCGGAATCTACAAATCCGCCTTCGAGACGACGTCGGCCGCGATGCTCCAGGCCGACGAGATCTACCACAAGAACCTCGCGCCGCTCATCGTCGAGAGCATCGCCAAGCTCAAGGTCGCGGAAACCGCCTTGAAGAAAGACTACAAGGAATCGCGCAACCGAGCCGAAGCCGTGATCGACGGCACCACGACCGTGCAGGAGATCGCGGGCGGCCTTGCCACCCTGTTCGGATTGATCGTCGCCTTCCTGATTGCCCGCAGCATCGTAGGTCCCCTGACGTCGATGACGCGCGCGATGGGGCTGCTTGCCGGCGGCAATCTCGAGGTCGAGATTCCCGGCCGCGGCAAGGCCGATGAGATCGGCGACATGGCCAAGGCGATCGAGGTGTTCAAGACCAACATGCTTGACACCGAACGCCTGCGCGCGGAGCAGAGCGAGCTCGAGGCGCGGCAGGCCGAGAGCCGCAAGGCCGACATGGTCCGGCTCGCCGACCAGTTCGAGCAGGCGGTCGGCGAGATCGTCGACACCGTGTCGTCAGCGTCGGGCGAACTGGAGGCTTCGGCCGGCACGCTGACTGCGACCGCGACGCGCGCGCAGGATCTGTCGACCGAAGTGGCATCGGCCTCTCAGGAGGCCTCGGCCAACGTGCAGGCCGTTGCGTCGGCGACCGAAGAGCTGTCCTCCTCGGTCACGGAAATCGCCCGCCAGGTGCAGGAATCCGCCCGCATCGCCAACGAGGCCGTCGGGCAGGCCAGCAGGACGAACGAACGCGTCAGCGAGCTGTCCAGGGCGGCCGCCCGCATCGGCGACGTGGTCGAGTTGATCAGCACGATTGCCGGCCAGACCAACCTGCTCGCGCTGAACGCCACCATCGAGGCCGCGCGAGCCGGCGAGGCCGGGCGCGGCTTTGCGGTGGTCGCCTCCGAGGTCAAGGCGCTGGCCGAGCAGACCGCGAAGGCCACCGGCGAGATCGCCCAGCAGGTCTCCGGCATCCAGGCCGCGACCGAGGAGTCGGTCGGGTCGATCCGGGAGATCAGCGGCACGATCGAGCGGCTGTCGGAGATTTCGTCGGCGGTTGCCGCAGCCGTGGAAGAGCAGGGCGCGGCGACGCAGGATATTTCCCGCAACGTCCAGCAGGCGGCCCATGGCACGCAGCGTGTCTCGACAAATATTGGCGACGTGCAGCGCGGCGCGTCCGAGACCGGCTCGGCCTCCTCGCAGGTGCTTTCGGCGGCGCGCTCGCTGTCGGCCGACAGCAACCGGCTGAAGCAAGAGGTCGCCAGGTTCCTGAACTCGGTCCACGCCGCCTGAGTCTCAAAAGCAAAAGGCCACGCGCATGCGCGTGGCCTTTCGAATCGCGGCGTGGTGCGATCAGGCCACTTTCGTCGTCATGTGCTTGAACATGTTGCCGCGGGCCTCGTCGTCCATCTCGGCCTTGAAGGTGAACTTGTCCTTCAGTGCGATCGCGCGCGCGGCCGCAGGCCTGCCCGAGATTTCGTCGACCAGCCGCTTGACGTTCGGGTATCGCGCAAAGGCGTCGTCGCCGAGCTTGAACGGCACCATCCGTGCCCAGCCCCACAGCGCCATGTCGACGATCGAATAGCTGTCGCCAACCATGTAGCGGCGGCCTTTGAGGTGACCGTCGACAATCTTGTAGTGGCGATCGGTCTCGTACTGGTAGCGGTTATGGGCGTAGTCGTGGTTCTGATCCTTCGGCGCAAAGTGCTTGAAGTGCACGGCCTGGCCCGAATAGGGGCCGAGGCCGGTGGCGATGAACATCAGCCATGACAGCATCTCGCCGCGCACAGCGGGGGCAGGCAGGAATTTTCCGGTCTTCTCGGCGAGATAGAGCAGGATGGCGTTCGAGTCGAAAACGATGGTGCCGTTGTCGTCGATCGCCGGCACCTTGCCGTTCGGATTGATCTTGAGAAATTCCGGCGCGAATTGCTCGCCTTTGCGGGTGTCGATCTTGACCGGTTCGAAGGGCAGGCCGGACTCTTCCAGATAAAGCGCGACCTTGGTCGGGTTCGGCGACCCGTTGAAATAAAATTTGAACATCGATCATCTCTCCAGTGTCTGTTGGCTAAGAGCGAACGCAGCGTCATTGCCGCCGGCGGCCTTGTCTTGCCTGAACCTCGTCGGGGAGGGCAACCGGCGAGTTTGCCGGGCGGCATCTGCGTGGTGCGCAGATCAGCCGGCGTAACAAAGGCCGATTGCCGCCGTAACCACCATTGCCGCGCCGACCGCTTCCAGCCGCAGCCCGAGCCGCGTCGCGATGTGCATGTCGGAGGCCCGCGCCGCACGCTCCGATCCCCGCGCGTAGCCGTGCACGATGACGTCGTGATTGAAGCTGTCGTGGGCCTCGTTGCTGCTGGCGAGCCCGACGCAGACCACGAGCACGCCGAACAGCGCAAGCCCGAAAAACCCCAGCAGCGCAATGAGGAACATCGGAAACATGCCGAGCAGGAAGATCGGCAGCAGCGGCACCAGCAGCAAAGTCTCGGACTGTCGTCGCATGGGAGCCGGACCGGCCAGGACGGGAGCGATGCGGTGAACCTAGTCCTGCTGAGGCCCGCGTTCAACCACTGTCATTCCGGGGCGCGCGAAGCGCGAGCCCGGAATCCATTGGGCCCGCTTGTACTGTAGTTAGATGGATTCCGGGCTCGCTCGCTCCGTTCGCGCCCCGGAATGACGGAGAGATACTATTCCGCCGCCATGCCGGCGCGGATTTCGGCGCGGAGTTCGTCGATCAGCTTGAGACCCTTCTTGGTCTCGATGTGCCAGAAGGTCCAGCCGTTGCAGGCTTGCGCGCCTTGCGCCACGGCGCCGATGCGGTGGATCGAGCCGACCTTGTCGCCGAGCATGATGGCGCCGTCGGCGCGGACGAGTGCGCCGAGCTTCTTCTTGGCGTCAAACAGTTTCGTGCCGGGCATGATCATGCCGCGCTCGATCAGTTCGGAGAACGCGACCCGCGGCGCGTCGCGCGCGGTCATGAACGGGGCGAGGCTTGCCTCCGGCAGCGGCTCGACCGCGGCGATGCGCATCTGTGCCGCCTTCGCATAGGTCTTGTCGCGCTCGAAGCCGATATAGGAGCGGCCGAGGCGCTTTGCGACCGCGCCGGTGGTGCCGGTGCCGTTGAAGGGATCGATCACGAGATCGCCGGGTTTGGAGGACGACAGCAGCACGCGCGCGAGCAGGCCTTCCGGCTTTTGCGTCGGATGCACTTTCTTGCCGTCGGCGCCCTTGAGGCGCTCCTCGCCGGTGCAGAGCGGGATCAGCCAGTCGGAACGTGCCTGCACGTCCTCGTTCGCCGCCTTCAGCGCTTCGTAGTTGAACGTGTAGCCCTTGGCCTTCTCGTCACGCGCGGCCCAGATCATGGTCTCGTGCGCGTTGGTGAAGCGGCGGCCGCGGAAATTCGGCATCGGGTTGGACTTGCGCCAGACGATGTCGTTCAGGAGCCAGAAGCCGAGGTCCTGCATGATCGCGCCGACGCGGAAGATGTTGTGATAGGAGCCGATCACCCAGATCGTCGCCGACGGCTTCATCGCGCGGCGGGCGGCGAGCAGCCAGGCACGGGTGAAATCGTCATAGGCCGCGAACGAATCGAACTTGTCCCACTCGTCGTTGACGGCATCGACATGGGATTCGTCGGGGCGCTTGAGATCGCCCTTGAGCTGGAGATTGTAGGGCGGATCGGCGAACACGAGGTCGACCGAACCAGCCTGAAGCTTCGACATCTCGGCGACGCAATCGCCCAGAATGATGCGATGCGAGGCGGACTCGAAATTTGTGCGGGGCGCCCTTGCAGACGCCCCGCGACGCGACTCTACCATGACTCAAGAACTCTGACTCAGGCGACGCTGTCGGCGACGCGGGACCAAACAACCGACTGACCGTTACCTTGAAGGGGCAAAGTAAAAATCGACTTAATCCGCCGCTTTCGTGAACAACCCTCGCATCGCGTCTCGCAAGCGGGTCGTCGTGCGCATTCGCCGTATTTTACAGTGTATTTCGCGTTTCGCTGCGTCGCGGGAGCAGCCGAAGCTCCAAAAGGCTCCAAATTTCTCTCGGAAAAAATTGCTCGACTCCCGGAAAAAATTGCTGGCACCGGCATGGTGTCGCACTAGGCAATTTTTGCCGGCCACGATATTGATAAGAGCAACGGAAATTTCTACGTGTGTGGCGCGTTGAGCTTTGGTTCCTGCGCGCCGACGAAACAGCATCAGGGACCCCACGGGGAAGGCCGCCATGCGCTACGATGATTTCCGCCGCAGCGACGACGTCGAGGATCGTCGCGACGATGGTGGTGGTGGCGGCGGAGGAGGCGGGTTCGGCCTGCCGATGGGCGGCGGCGGACTCGGCATCGGCACCATCATCGTGCTCGGCCTGGTCGGCTATGCCTTCGGCATCGATCCGCGCATCCTGATCGGCGGCGCCGAGATCCTCACCGGCGGCGGCCAGGCGCCGAGCTACCAGAGCGATCGCCAGTCGTCCTCGACCGCCAAGCGCGGCGCGCCGACCGACGAGATGGGCAGCATGATCTCCGGCATTCTCGGCGAGATCGACGACCGCTGGAGCGAGATCTTCCAGGCCTCGGGCCAATCCTACACCGGTCCGAAAGTCGTGCTGTTCCGCAACGCCACCAATGGCGGCCGCTGCGGCCGGGCAGAGTCGGCGATGGGGCCGTTCTATTGTCCGCCGGACCGCACCATCTTCCTCGACACCGGCTTCTTCCGCGAGGTCGAGACGCGCTTCCGCGGCTGCTCCGGCAAGTCCGCCTGCAACTTCACCACCGCCTACATCATCGCCCATGAGGCTGGCCATCACATCCAGAACCTGCTCGGCATCATTCCGCGCGTGACGCGGCTGCAGCAGCAGGCCGGCAGCAAGGCCGAGGCCAATGCGCTCCAGGTGAAGGTCGAATTGCAAGCCGACTGCCTGTCCGGCGTCTGGGTCAATCGGGAGGCGAAGAAGCGTCCGAATTTCCTCGAGCCCGGTGACATCGACGCCGCGCTGACCACCGCGAGCGCGATCGGCGACGATACGCTGCAGCGCCAGGCCACGGGACGCGTCGTGCCCGATTCCTTCACCCACGGCTCGGCAGCGCAACGCAAGCAGTGGTTCATGACCGGCTACCAGCAGGGCACGGTCCAGGCCTGCAACACGTTCGGCGGCGGGGCGTAGTCGTTATCCGTCATTCCGGGCGTGCGCAGCGCGAACCGGAAGCCAGAAGTAGTGGCGTCATCCCGAGGTGCTCGCCTCTTCGGTGAGCCCAAGAGGAGGACGAGGCCCCCGGCCCATCCTTCGAGGCGTGCAAGGGCACTCAGGATGACGGCGGCGGGCGCGGAAGCAGGAGTGAAGTCGTGGCCTCAATCGACGAAACAAAGCAGTTCATCCCGCTCAACATCGCGGTGCTCACCGTCTCTGACACGCGCGTGCTCGCCGACGACAAGTCCGGCCAGACACTCGCCGATCGTCTCACCGCGGCGGGCCATCATCTTGCCGCGCGCGAGATCGTCACCGACGACGTCGAGGCGATCCGCGCCGCTGTCCGTCGCTGGATTGCTGATTCCGGCATCGACGTCATCATCACCACCGGCGGCACCGGCTTCACCGGACGCGACGTCACGCCGGAGGCGATCGAGCCGCTGTTCGAGAAGCGCATGGACGGATTCTCCATTGCATTCCACATGCTGAGCCACGCCAAGATCGGGACGTCGACGATCCAGAGCCGCGCCACCGCGGGCGTTGCCGGCGCGACCTACATCTTCTGCCTGCCCGGCTCGCCCGGCGCCTGCCGCGACGGCTGGGACGGCATCCTGAAAGCCCAGCTCGACTACCGCACGCGCCCCTGCAACTTCGTCGAGATCATGCCGCGCCTGGACGAGCATCTGCGAAGAGCAAAGGCACAGGGCGCGACGGTGTAGAAGCAGATGATGGCTCTTCTTTCCTTCTCCCCTTGTGGGAGAAGGTGGCGCGAAGCGCCGGATGAGGGGTTCTCTCCGCGGACACGGATACTCGCGGAGGCAGACCCCTCACCCAAGTGAGTGCGCGTCCACCAGCGTCGCTGCCCTCTCCCACAAGGGGCGAGGGCACATCAATCGGCATCTCGCCGTAACCTGCATCTCGCCTCGCGCGATCAGAGATCCCGCTCCCAGGTCTCGCCAACCAAATTCTGCCCAAAGCTGCGATGCGGCTCGGTCGCAACGAGCTTGAAGCCGGCGCCCTGGTAGATGCCTCGCGCGGCGACCAGGATGCTCTGCGTCCACAGCGTCATCCGCCGATAGCCGCAGGCGCGTGCGAAGGAGACGCATTCGGCGACGAGCCGTTGGCCCAGCCCTTGTCCTCGCGCGGCCGGATCGAGCAGCAACAGGCGCAGCTTGGCGACGTCGTCGCTGGCCTTGACCAGAAACACCGAGCCGACCGGCCGGCCCTCGATGTCGGCGATCCAGCAGCGCTCGCGCGATGGATCGTAGCAGGTCATGTATTTGGCGACGATCTCGGCGACCAGCGCCTCGAAGCCGGAATCGAAGCCGTATTCGCTGGCGTAGAGCGCGCCGTGGCTCTGCACCACCCAGCCCATGTCGCCGGGGCGCGGATCGCGCAAGATCGCGCGCGGAGCCGGCGTGCGCTGCAGCCTAAGCAGCTGCTCGATCGTCTCCATTGCGCCGGTGAGCTTCCTGCGCTCCTGGTCCGGCAGCGGCCGCAGCATCGCGGCGACGTCGTCCTGCGTGACGCGTTCGAGCTTGGCAAACGCCTGGCGACCCTTCGCGGTCAGGCTCAACTGAACCTGCCGGCGGTCGCTCGGAAGCGGCTTACGCACGATCAGCCCGCTCTCGTCGAAATTCTGCACGATGCGGCTGAGATAGCCGGCGTCGAGCCCGAGCGCGATGCCGATCTCCTTGGCCGGTTGCTCGCCGCCATGGGCGAGCTCGTAGAGCACGCGCGCCTCGCTCAGCGAGAACGGGCTCTTCAGGAGCTGCTGGTCGAGTACCCCGAGCTTGTGGGTGTAGAAGCGGTTGAAGGCGCGAACCGCCTGAACCTGGTTGTCGGCGACCTGTTCGGTCGCAAGACTTGATGAACGGCTTGATGGCGCCGGATTTGATGGCGAAAGGCTGGATGGCATGGCTCACCTCGATACGTGCCATTGTCAAACGATTATTTGACTTTGGCAAGTATTGCGTGGCTTCAGCCGACCATGACGATCCGGCTGCGCAGCATGATCCGGGACGAGCGGCCGAGCCGCCGGAGTAGGCGGGCCTCGGAGCGGCGGGCCTGGGGCGGGTAGCCGCCGATCCGGTCGTAATGATCACGGGCGATCAAAAGTCCCTGATCGCCGAACGGACCGACGAGCTTGCGCGTCACCGCGCGGATGAGATCGCGGAATCCGGTATCGGAGTAAGGTGAGCGCGCATAGCGGAACACCGCCGCACGGTCCCGGCCGCTGGTCGAGACGCTCTGGATGAATTGGGTGGTCTCCTCGATCCAGCCCGTTTCCAGCACGGCGCCTGCGGGGAGGAACATCAGCCAGGGCGAACGGGCCTGGAGCGCGCCGGCGGCGAGCGCGGCGCCCTGCGAGTATCCCTCGAAGCCGATGAAACGGCAGCCAGCAACGTCCGCAACGCGCTCGATGACGCCATTGCGGGTGCCGTCGACCAGGAGCACTTCACGGATGACGCCCGCGGCGGCACCGGGTACCAGCGCGGCGAGAGTTGCGACCGCCGTCTGCTCGACGCCTTCGGTCGGAATGATGACGCTCAGCATGATTGAAGCTTCAGTGTCTGCACTTCGGGAGAAGCGTAGCTCTTTATGATGTTGTCATAAACACGCGGCGTTGCCGAGTGCAACTTTTCGGCGGCGTTTGGGCGTACGATGGTAAACTGCCAGAGCCGTCGCATCCACCAAATGTGTCCCACGCCGGGTGCCAATGTTGCCGATTGTTGCGGCACAAGCGCGTCTTGACGGTATTAACTCGGAGTTCTTGCCGATATTGCGTGGCATGCAGGCAGATCGCAAATCCTGCAAGCGGAGGATGCGTTGCCTGACGGACGGCGGGAACGCCAGAACTGTGCAAGCCTCGGTGCCGACGAGGGCTACGAATGAACGTCGATCAACTTGCTGTCAACATGCCGGCAACATCGCCCAAGCCGGACGGGGCGCCGACCTTGCGGATCCGCGCCGTGATGCTGGGTGAACGCATCAATGCCTCCGGCCTGGAGCTCGGCACGCTGGTATCCTCGACGCCGGTCGCCTTCCGCATCCATGCCGGCCTTGTGGTCATCTTCCGCTACGGCGTCGTGGTGTTGATCGGCCTGCTTCCATCGGAAGAGAAGGTGCTGATCGACAGCCTGAAGCCGCGGGTGATCGGCGAGCTCAGCCCTCATGAAGAAGAGACAGCGCAGGCGCAGTTGTGCAAGGACGAGAGCGCCGAGGCGATCCAGCCCGGCGGCCCGATCTGCCTGGCAAAGTTCTCCGACGACCGGTTGCTGCTGATTGCGGATGCGCTTGCCAAAAGCACCTCGCTCGCCCGCGACGAGCGGCGCGTCGCCGGGGTCTTCGACGTGATCGAGCCCTTCGCGCGCAAGCTCGCCGAGCAGGGCCGCACGCCGCCCCGGCGCAAGGGCATCTTGCAATTGATCGGCAATGCGCTTCTGGTCCAGCAGCGCGTCGCCGGCCGTGTCGCGGTGGCCGAGAAACCGGACGTGCTCTGGGAGAAGCCCGAGCTCGACCGGCTCTATGCCCGTCTCGAGGACGAGTACGAATTGAAGGAGCGGCTCGACACGCTGGAGCGCAAGCTCACCGCCGTATCGGAAACCGCAAACGCGCTCACCGACATCATCGACACCCAGCGCTCGCTCCGCCTCGAGATCGCGGTGGTGGTCCTGATCGTGATCGAGGTCGCGATCGGGTGCTTTCAGATTTTATCGGGGACGCATTAGAACGAACTTCGGTTGGATCTGTGCGAGCCGCGAGCGAGATGCGCGTTGCTGTGCCCTCGCCCCTTGCGGGAGAGGGCAGCACCGCAAGGAGACGCGAATTCACTCGGGTGAGGGGTTTCTCTCTCCGCGCGTTCGCATGGTGCGTTGTGATACGCGATGTTGCCGCATTCTTCGTCATTGCGAGCCAACGGGTCCGCGCGAAGCGCGGCCCGATGACGGGCTCCGCGAAGCAATCCAGAATCCCGCCCCAAAGCCAGGCTGGATTGCTCGCTTCGCCGCTTCGCTCGCAATGACGGGGTGGCTAACATCACGCGCTAATCGGATGACCTTTCCATCGCTCGCAGCATCGCCGCACAATGCCGAGCGATCGTCAGTTCCTCATTGGTGGGAATGACGAAAACATCGACGGCGCTATCGCCCCCGTTGATGCGCTCGCACGCCTCGCCGTTGGCCGCGGCATCGATGCGCACGCCGAGCCACGCAAGACGCTCGCCGATGGCGCTGCGGATTTCCTTGGCATGCTCGCCGACGCCGCCGGTGAAGACCAGGCCGTCCATCCCTCCAAGCGTGTTCGCCATCACCGCGACCTCCTGCGCCGCTCGGAAGGTGAAGAGATCGACCGCCTCGCGCGCTGCAGCCTCGCCGCGCGCGAGCAGCGCGCGCATGTCCGCCGAGATCCCGGAGACGCCGAGCAGGCCGGACTCGTGATAGAGCAGATGCTGGACGGCCTCGACAGACATGTTCTCGTGTTGTTGCAGATAGAGCAGCACGCCGGGGTCAATGGTGCCGCAGCGCGTGCCCATCACCAGCCCGTCGAGCGGCGTCAGTCCCATCGTGGTGTCGACGCTGCGACCATCGTGCAGCGCGCACAGGCTCGCGCCGTTGCCGAGATGCGCGATCACGGTGCGCTTCGAGGCGAGCTGCGGCGCGATCTCGGCGAGACGACCCGCGACATATTCGAAGGAGAGACCGTGAAAGCCGTAGCGCCGGATGCCACGCGCCTCATAGCGCCGCGGCATCGCGAAGCGGCTCGCGGGCGGCGCAATGCTGTGATGAAAGGCGGTGTCGAAGCAGGCGACCTGCGTCAGGTCGGGCTTTATCGCCCTGATGGTGCGGACCGGCGCCAGGCACCGCGGCTGGTGCAGCGGCGCCAGCGGCGTCAGCGCCTCCAGCTTTGCGTAGACATCGTCCTTGAGCTCCGCCGGGCCGGAATAGTCCGGGCCGCCATGAACGATGCGGTGACCGACGGCGCGCAGATCGAATTTGCCAAAATGATCCTCGATAAAGGCGAGCACGTCGGCGAACAGATGACCGCCGTCGACGTCTGGCGCCTCGCTCCGCGTCTCGAACAGGTCTTCGCCCCCAGGGCTTTTCACGACAAGCCGGGGCTTTGCTTCGTGCTCGTCGAGCAAGCCCTTGCAGAGCAGGACAGGCTCGGCCGCCGAGATCTCGAACAGGCCGAACTTGATGCTCGACGAGCCCGAGTTGAGGACGAGAACCGCGTCTGACATGGCGGCCGTCAATCGCCGGCTTCGGCCGGCGTGTTGCCGCCGGCGCTGTTCTGCCAGACCCATTTTTGGATTTCCGGCATGTCCTCGCCGTGTTCGCGCACATAGTGCGAGTGCTCGATCAGCTTGTCGCGGAATTGCTGCTTGACCTGCGCGGCCTTGGTCGCAAGCCCCGGCACGCGCTCGATCGCCTCGATCGCGAGGTGAAAGCGGTCGAGTCCGTTGAGCACGACCATGTCGAACGGCGTCGTCGTGGTACCTTCCTCGGCAAAGCCGCGCACATGCATGCCGGCATGGTTGGTGCGGTTATAGGTCAGCCGGTGGATGAGGTAGGGATAGCCATGATAGGCGAAGATCACCGGCTTGTCGCGCGTGAACAGGCTGTCGAAGTCGCGGTCGGAGAGGCCGTGCGGATGCTGCTCCTTTGGTTGCAGCGTCATGAGGTCGACGACGTTGACGACGCGAATAGCGAGCTCGGGCAGCGCCTTGTGCAGCAGGTCGACGGCGGCGAGCGTTTCCAGCGTCGGCACGTCACCGGCACAGGCCATCACCACGTCAGGCTCTTGTCCTGCTTCTTCCGTGCCGGCCCAGGTCCAGATGCCGATGCCGGCATCACAATGCGTGGCCGCTTCCTGCATCGAGAGCCATTGCGGCGCCGGCTGCTTGCCGGCGACGATGACGTTGATGCGGTCATAGGTGCGCAGGCAGTGATCGGCGATCCACAGCAAGGTGTTGGTATCAGGCGGAAAGTAGATGCGGACGATATCGGCCTTCTTGTTGGCGACGAGGTCGACGAAGCCGGGGTCCTGATGGCTGAAGCCGTTGTGGTCCTGCCGCCAGACATGCGAGGTGAGGAGATAGTTGAGCGAGGCGATCGGACGTCGCCAGGGCAGGTGCCGCGTCACCTTCAGCCATTTGGCGTGCTGGTTGAACATGGAATCCACGATGTGGATGAAGGCCTCGTAGCAGGAGAACAAGCCGTGCCGTCCCGTGAGCAGATAGCCCTCGAGCCAGCCCTGGCAGAGATGCTCGCTCAAGACCTCCATCACGCGGCCGTCCTGTGCGAGATGCACGTCGTAAGGCTCCGTCGGCTCCATCCAGACCCGTTCGGTTGCCTCGAACACCGCATCGAGCCGGTTTGACGCGGTCTCGTCCGGGCCCATGATGCGGAAGTTGCGCTCTTGCGCGTTGAGGCGGATGACGTCGCGCAGGAATTTGCCGAGCTCGCGGGTCGCTTCTCCGGTGACGCCGCCGGGCTGCGGCACGTCCACGGCGAAGCTGCGGAAGTCCGGCAGCTTCAGTTCCTTCTTCAGCAGCCCGCCATTGGCATGCGGATTGGCGCCCATGCGGCGGCTGCCGTCGGGCGCCAGCGCCTGGAGTTCGGGAACGAGGGCGCCGTTCGCGTCGAACAGCTTGTCCGGCTCGTAACTGCGCATCCAGTTTTCCAGCACTTTCAGATGCGCCGGATTCTCGCGGCAAGAGGAAACGGGCACCTGGTGCGCGCGCCAGAAACCTTCGACCTTCTTGCCGTCGACTTCCTTGGGGCCGGTCCAGCCCTTCGGGCTGCGCAGCACGATCATGGGCCAGCGCGGTCGTTCGATGCTCTTGCGCCCGTCGCGGGCGTGCTGCTGGATCGAGCGGATGCTGGCGAGCGCGACGTCGAGCGCATCCGCCATGGCCTGGTGCATCAGCTTGGGATCGTCGCCCGCGACGAACAGCGGCTCATGGCCAAGCCCGCGAAACAGATCGCGGATTTCCTCGTCGCGCATCCGCCCGAGCACGGTCGGGTTCGCGATCTTGTAGCCGTTGAGATGAAGGATCGGCAGCACCGCGCCGTCATGGACCGGGTTCAGGAACTTGTTCGAGTGCCAGGACGCAGCGAGCGGGCCGGTTTCGGCCTCACCGTCACCGACGACACAGGCGACGACCAGGTCGGGATTGTCCAGGGCCGCGCCATAGGCATGCACCAGCGCATAGCCGAGCTCGCCGCCCTCGTGGATCGAGCCCGGCGTTTCCGGCGCCGCGTGGCTCGGAATGCCGCCGGGGAAGGAGAACTGCCGGAACACCTTACGCAATCCGTCCGCATCGCGCGCAATGTCTGGATAGATCTCGCTGTAGCTGCCTTCCAGATAGGTGTTGGCCACCATGCCCGGGCCGCCATGGCCGGGGCCGCAGACATAGAGCATGCTGATGTCCAGCGCGCGGATGACGCGGTTGAGATGGGCATAAATGAAGTTCAAACCCGGCGTCGTACCCCAATGGCCGAGCAAACGCGGCTTGATGTGCTCGGGCCGCAGGGGTTCGCGCAGCAACGGATTGTCGAGCAGGTAGATTTGCCCGACGGAGAGGTAGTTCGCGGCGCGCCAATAGCGATCGAGGAGATCGAGGTCGCTGCTCACAGCGGCCGATTTTTGTTGATTTGTCATGTTCCTGCTGACCTTCACCCAAGCGATCGTCACCAACTTTGTTCCGGTGCGATTGATCCTGTCGGGTATCGAACGGGATCGCCACCACAGGTGTGTTGCGCGAGGTCAAGGGACCGCGCCCGAAATTTGGGCGGCTACTTTGCATGGGGTTGTTTTTCCGTTTTTTGTTTGTGTTCTTGATTTGTTCCTTTGACGTGCTATCTTGGCTTCATGAGTCCAGCATCCTCTCATGCTCTCAAGCACCCGCCGGTCACGGCGCCCTCCGAGCCGGCGGGTGCGCCTTCCGACTTTCCTGAGCTGGCGGTTGCCATCGACCGCCAGCGCAGGCGAGGCCGGGGCGCGCAGTCCAACGCCAGCGGCCGCTACGAGGCCGAGGCCCGCGTCGCCTTCGACGATGGCTGGCAGAGCCTGGAGGAGCTGCCGCCGTTCAAGACCACGGTCGGCATCGACACCTCGCGCAAGGTGATCACCCGCAACGATTCCCCCGATATCGGCTTCGACCGCTCGATCAATCCTTATCGCGGCTGCGAGCACGGCTGCGTTTACTGCTTCGCACGGCCAACCCACGCCTATCTCGGCCTGTCGCCGGGGCTCGACTTCGAGTCACAACTATTCGTCAAGCCCGAGGCGCCGGCGCTGCTGGAGAAGGAACTCGCCGCATCCGGCTACGAGCCGCGGATGATCGCGATCGGGACCAACACCGATCCCTATCAGCCGATCGAGCGCGAGCGCAAAATCATGCGCGGCATTCTGGAGGTGCTGGAGCGCGCCGGGCATCCCGTCGGCATCGTCACCAAATCGGCGCTGGTGGTGCGCGACATCGACATTCTCGCGCGCATGGCCAAGCGCAACCTCGCCAAGGTCGCGATCTCGGTCACCTCGCTCGATCCAAAACTCGCGCGCACCATGGAGCCCCGCGCCTCGACGCCGCCGAAGCGGCTGGAGGCGCTGAAGCAGCTCTCGGAGGCCGGCATTCCGACCACCGTGATGGTCGCGCCTGTGATCCCCGCGCTGAACGATTCCGAGATCGAGCGCATTCTCGACGCCGCTGCCCATGCCGGCGTCAAGGAAGCCTCCTACGTGCTGCTGCGGCTGCCGCTGGAGGTCCGCGATCTCTTCCGCGAGTGGCTGATGGCGAACTATCCGGACCGCTATCGCCACGTCTTCACGCTGATCCGCGACATGCGCGGCGGCCGCGACTACGATGCGAAATGGGGCGAGCGCATGAAAGGCACCGGCCCGATGGCCTGGACCATCGGCCGCCGCTTCGAGATCGCCTGCGACAGACTTGGACTGAACAAGCGGCGCTCCAAGCTGACGACCGATCACTTTGCCAGGCCGAAGCGGAACGGCGATCAGCTCAGCCTGTTCTGATCGAGAAGTGGACGAGGCGTAGCATGAGTAAGGAACTCCCGGTCCCGGTGCCGCGGCTCACCGTGATCACACTGGGTGTGAGCGACATTCGCGCCAGCATCGCCTTTTACGACACGCTCGGTTTTTCGCGCCGTTTGAAGGCGACCGGTGAGGCCGTGGCTTTCTACGATACCGGTGGCCCGGTGCTCGCTCTGTATCCCTGGGATCAACTCGCGGCCGACGCCAGATTGCCGGACAATCCGAGGCCAGCGACCTTCCGCGGCATGACGCTCTCATGGAACTGCGCGACGCGCGAGGAGGTGGACAGCGTGCTGGCCTTCGCGGTCGACAAGAGAGCGGTATTGCTGAAACCCGCGCATGAGACCGATTACGGCGGTTATTCCGGCTATTTCGCAGATCCCGACGGCCATCCCTGGGAAGTCGTGGTCGCGCCAGGCATCGAGGTCGGTGAGGACCGGCGAGTGCATCTGGCCGAGTAGGGCGGTTGGCCTGAATAACGGGAATTGTCCAGGGTTCCCGGTTGCGCCCGCCGGGCCACTTGCGCACGATCCCGACCATGATTCGGGACAAGTCCGCCAAGAAGCCGGCCAAAGACGCGCCAAAGAGGGACGCCGCCAAGAAGGCAGCGCCTGCGAAGGCGGCCAAGGCGTCGGCTGGTAAGACCCCGGCCGCCCGGCCGAGCGCCATCATCGCCATTGCTGCCCCGAGCTTCCGCCGCGAGCGCGGGCTGATCAAGCGCGGCGTCTGGCCGGTTGCGGGCTGCGACGAGGCCGGCCGCGGGCCACTCGCCGGACCCGTGGTCGCAGCCGCCGTGATTCTCGATCCCGATCGCATTCCCCGTGGCATCGACGATTCCAAGCGCCTGACGGCCGATGAGCGCGAAAGACTGTTCGACAAGATCTGCGCCACCGCGCAGGTCTCGGTTGCCGTCGCCTCGCGCTCGCGAATCGACCGCGACAATATTCTGCGTGCCTCGCTGTGGGCGCTGAGGCGCGCCGTGGTGGCGCTGCCCGAGGCACCGCGGCATGTGTTTGTTGACGGCCGCGACCGGCTCGACACGCCTTGCGATTGCGAGGCGGTCATTGGCGGCGACGGCATCGTCCTGTCAATCGCGGCAGCCTCGATCGTCGCCAAGGTGACGCGCGACCGCCTGATGTGCGCGCTGGCGCAGGACTGCCCCGGCTACGGCTTCGAGCAGCACAAGGGCTACGCCGTCCCGGATCATCTCGACGCGCTCGACCGCCTCGGTCCCACCGTCCACCACCGCAGCTTCTTCGCCCCCGTCGCCGCCGCCCGCGCCAAGCACATGCCCTGGACGGTCGAGCCGGCGCAGGACTTGTTTGCGGTCACCGAGGTCGAGGTGCAGGTCGACGTCGAAATCGATGCTTCAGCGAGCCTCTAGCGTAGACTGTCGTTGCCACGACGCGCAGCGCGCTTTATCAAAACAGGCGTGAGCGATTAGGGCCGGCTGGACGGGTTGGCTGCATCTTTCGGACGTTGCATGCGGTTTACCTCCCTGATCATCGAGCTCATTCGCGCCCGGCCGCGACTGATCGTATGGATCGCCGTGCTGCTGCAGGCCGCGATGTGGCTGTTCGTGGCGCTGGTGTTTTATCGCAGCCCACCCGGCTCCCTTGCAACCCTGCTGGCCTTCGGTCGCGAGTATCAGGTCGGCACTGATCTTGGCCCGCCGCTGCCAGTCTGGCTTGCCGACATCGCCTATCGCGCCGCCGGCGGCCACGTGTTCGGCGTCTATGTGCTCGCCGAACTCTGCGAGATCGCGACTTTCATCGCGCTCTATTACCTCTCCCGCGCCGTGGTCGGCTCGCAGCAGGCGGTGCTCGCCGTGCTGCTGACCATGACGGTACTGGCCTTCTCCTCGCCCGCGCTCGACTTCGGCCCCCTGGTGCTGGCGCGACCGCTCTGGACGCTGCTGCTGCTGCATTCCTGGCAGATCATCGGCCAGCGCCGCGGCCCTGCATGGTTTGCCTGGTCGATCGAGGCGGGCCTTTTGCTGTTAACGACGCCCGCGGCGATCCTCCTTCTCCCGCTGCTCGTGGTCTTCGCGATCTCGACGGCCAGTGGCCGCCGGACGCTGCGCGCGCTCGATCCGCTGTTCGCGCTGATCGTCGTCGCGGTGCTGGCGCTGCCCTACGCGATCTGGCTGATGCGTGCCGAGACGCTGGTCCTGCCGACATTGCCGCAAGTCCTCGAGCTCAACGCCCGCGCGCTGCAGGCGGCCTGGCTGCTCGGCGGGCTCGTGCTCGGGGCCGCGGCGATCCCGGCGCTGACCTTTCTCAATGCCGGCCTGTTCGTCGCCAAGGGCGAGGAAGCGCCGATCATCTACCGGCCGCCGGTCGAGCCGCTCGCGCGCAACTTCGTCTATTTCTTCGCGCTGGCGCCCGCGCTCGGCGCGGTTCTGATCTCCGGCGTGCTCGGGCTCGACGCCGTCGTCGGCGGCGCCGGCGTCGTGCTGGTCATGTCGGGGCTTGCCGTGGTCGTGGCGGCTGGCGATCTCATCGCGATGCGCCGCGCGCGGATGCTGCGGATGGTGTGGGCTGCCGCCGTCGTGGCCCCCGCAATCGGCGTCGTGCTCGCCGTGCTGCTGATGCCCTGGACTGGCACTGGCGAGATCGCGACCTCGATGCCAGCATGCGCGATCTCGGACTTCTTCGACGAGAGTTTTGCCCGCCGCACCAATCATCGCCTGCGCGCGGTTGCCGGCGAGACTCAGCTTGCGAGCCTGATCACGCTGCATTCCGGCCGGCCACATCTCTTCATTGATGCCGAGCCCGCGCGTACGCCGTGGATGAATCAGGCCAAATTCAGCGAGACCGGCGGCGTCGTGGTCTGGCGCGCCTCCGACACCGCCGGCACCCCACCGCCGCAAATCCTCGCGCGCTTTCCCGGCATCGTGCCCGAAGTGCCGCGTGCCTTCGAATGGCTGGTGACCGGCCGTCAGCAGCTGCTGCGCATCGGCTGGGCCATCGTGCGGCCGAAGGGGACGTAAGCAGGTGTCATTCCAGGGCGCGGCAAAGCCGCGAGCCCCGGAATGACGGCGTGCATAGCTACGCTGAACCGCCCGCCAGCACCTTCGCGATCGCGCGCAGATCCTGCCAGGCCAGGCGCTTGTAGGACGGCGAGCGCAGCAGATAGGCTGGGTGGAACGTCGGCAGCGCGCGAATGGTGCGCTGGCCCGTCTCGTAGTCGAACCAGCGGCCGCGGGTGCGCATGATGCCTTCGCGCGTCGACAGCAGCGTCTGCGTCGAGGGATTGCCGAGCGTCACCAGCACATCTGGATTTACCAGCTCGATCTGGCGCTGGATGAAGGGCAGGCAGATTTGCGTCTCCTGCGGCGTCGGCGTGCGGTTGCCGGGCGGCCGCCAGGGAATCACATTGGCGATGTAGGCAGTGGTGCGGTTGAGCCCGATCGCGCCGAGCATGAGGTCGAGCAGCTTTCCGCTGCGACCGACGAAGGGCAGCCCCTCGATGTCCTCGTCGCGGCCCGGTGCCTCGCCGACGAACATGATATGCGCCTGTGGATTGCCGTCGGCGAACACCAGCCGCGTCGCAGTGTGTTTTAGCGCGCAGCCTTCAAAGCTCTGCATCAGTTCGCGTAGTGCCTCCAAGGTCGGCGCGGTGCGCGCGACCTCGCGCGCCGAGGCGATCGCGATATCGGGCGCGGGTGCGGCCTCGCCGCGCATCACCGCGGGCGCGGCGACAGGGCGCGGTGCCTCGACCTGAGATGCCGCGCGCAGCGCCGGAGGCGGGGCGTCCCCTTCCGCCAGGCGGTCAATCGGTTCCTCCGCGAGCGCGCAATCGACCCCGGCCTCCAGATAGAAGGCGAGAAGCTCTCGGACGGTGGGGGCGGGTTCGAGGATCATGGGAAAGTCTGACTATTAGTTCAGTTTAGGGCGCCTTGCATCCCCGTGAAACGCATTTCCGTGGTTGTCCTACCCGGAAAAATCGGAAACAAGAGGACGCAAACGACCGAGGACCGTGTCAAGGGCTGAGATCAGATGAGCACCGAAGAACTTCCCCCGCGCGAATCCATGGAATTCGACGTCGTCATCGTCGGCGCCGGCCCGTCTGGCTTGGCGGCTGCGATCCGGCTGAAGCAGCTCAACGCCGATCTCAACGTCGTCGTGGTGGAGAAGGGCTCCGAGGTCGGCGCGCATATTCTCTCCGGCGCGGTGATCGACCCGGCCGGGCTCGACAGGTTGATCCCGGACTGGCGCGAGGATTCCGACTGCCCGCTGAAGACGCAGGTCAAGGACGACCGCTTCTACTGGATGACGGGCGGCGGCGCGATCAGGCTGCCGAACTTCGTGATGCCTCCGCTGATGAACAATCATCACTGCTATATCGGCTCGCTCGGCAATGTCTGCCGCTGGTTGGCGCGCAAGGCCGAGGCGCTCGGCGTCGAGATCTATCCGGGCTTTGCCGCCGCCGAGGTGCTCTATGACGAACAGGGTGCGGTGAAAGGCATCGCCACTGGCGATATGGGCATCGGGCGCGACGGCAAGCCGAAGGACTCCTTTACACGTGGCATGGAACTGCTCGGCAAGTACACCCTCTTTGCCGAAGGCGCCCGTGGCAGCCTGACCAAGCAGCTCATCGCGAAGTTCGCACTCGATTCCAATAGCGAGCCGGCGAAGTTCGGCATCGGGCTGAAGGAAGTCTGGCAGATCGATCCCGCCAAGCACCAGAAGGGCATGATCCAGCATTCCTTCGGCTGGCCGCTCGACCTGAAGACCGGCGGCGGCTCGTTCCTCTATCATTACGACGACAATCTCGTCGCCGTCGGCTTCGTCGTGCATCTCAACTACGACGATCCATATCTGTCGCCGTTCGACGAGTTCCAGCGCTTCAAGACCCATCCCGCGATCCGCGGCACCTTCGAAGGCGCCAAGCGGCTCGCCTATGGCGCGCGCGCCATCACGGAAGGCGGCTACCAGTCGGTGCCGAAGCTCACCTTCCCCGGCGGCGCACTGGTCGGCTGCGCGGCGGGGTTCGTCAACGTGCCCCGCATCAAGGGCGTGCACAATGCGATGGGCACCGGCATGCTCGCCGCCGAGCATGTCGCGGCCGCGCTCGCCGCCGGTCGCGCCAACGACGAGATCGTCGACTACGAGAACGCGTGGCGGTCCTCGTCGGTCGGCAAGGATTTGTTCCTGGTCCGCAACGTCAAGCCGCTATGGTCGAAGTTCGGTACCGTGCTCGGCGTCGCGCTCGGCGGCTTCGACATGTGGTGCAACACGCTGTTCGGCGCATCGCTGTTCGGTACCCAGTCGCATCGGAAGCCCGATCGCGCCACGCTCGATCCGGCCAAGCAGCACGCTCCGAAGAACTACCCGAAGCCGGATGGCAAGATTACCTTCGACAAGCTGTCGTCAGTGTTCCTGTCTAACACCAATCATGAGGAGGACCAGCCGGTCCATCTGAAGGTCACGGACATGAACCTGCAGAAGACCTCGGAGCATGACGTGTTCGCCGGTCCCTCGAATCGCTATTGCCCGGCCGGGGTCTATGAATGGATCGAGGAGGGCGCGGCGCCGCGCTTCCAGATCAACGCCCAGAATTGCGTCCACTGCAAAACCTGCGACGTGAAGGACCCTAACGGCAACCTCACCTGGGTTCCGCCGGAGGGCGGCGGCGGCCCGAACTACGAGGCGATGTAGGCCAAGGTCATCGAGATAGGGACAATATGCCCAAGGTTACATGAACCAGGCATTGTGACGCACATTCGCGTGAGGACGGGGCTACCACCGGCGCTCGCGGCCACGATAAGGCCATACTACCGGCGTCTTGGGGCGCTCTTGGCGGATTCACTTGGCCGATTTGGACCTGCGGAGGGGATCGCCCGGTCCGAATCCTTGCGGCGAAGCGCCAAAAGCGGCATTGTCGGCCTGACGGTTCCGGGTCCCGATGCCACCGGCCGCGTTCGCATGCGATACGGCCTTCTGCTGCAAACCCAGGCACTACCAACTCAAGGCGAGCCCTGATGCTTTCAAATCGTTTCAACCGCTGGACTGTTGCCGCTATCGCCCTCATGGGCACTGCGATCGCGACGGTCCCCGGCGCGGTCCTGGCGCAGACGCCGGACCATCCGTCCGATACGGCGGCGCAATTTCCGACCCGGAACGATTTGAAGTCGCTGACGACCTCCGGCAGCTATCTCGCTGCCCGCCATGCCAGCGTCGAGCGCGATGCGGCTTCGGCCGCCGCCTTTTACCGCTCGGCGCTCCGCAGCGATCCCAAGAACAATGAGCTGCTCGATCGCGCCTTCATCTCGTCGGTTGCCGACGGTGACATCGACGAGGCGGTCAAGCTCGCCGAGCGCATCCTCACCATCGACAAGACCAACCGGGTCGCGCGCCTCGTCGTCGGGGTGCACGATCTCAAGACGAAGAAATACGCCACCGCGCAGACCAACATCAACCAGTCGATCCGCGGTCCGATCACCGATCTCGTCGCCACACTGCTGTCGGGCTGGGCCGCCTATGGTGCCGGCGATGCCAAGGGCGGTGTCGCCACCATCGACAAGCTCGCCGGTCCGGAATGGTATCCGCTGTTCAAGGACCTCCATGCCGGCATGATCCTCGAGCTCTCCGGCAAGGAGAAGGACGCCGGCACCCGCTTCGAGCGCGCTTACAAGCTCGACGATTCCATGCTGCGCGTCACCGAGGCCTATGCGCGCTGGCTGTCGCGCAACAAGGATTCCGCGGCCGCGACCACCGTCTACCAGGCTTTCGACAAGAAGCTTGCCCGCCATCCGCTGATTGTGGAAGGCCTGCGCGACACCAAGGCTGGCAAGAAGATGCCGCCGCTGGCCGATTCCGCGCAAGCCGGTGCGGCCGAAGCGCTCTACGGCATCGGCGCCACGCTGACCCGCCGCGGCGGCGAGGATCTGGCGCTGGTCTATCTCCAGCTCTCGCTTTATCTCCAGCCGACCCATCCGCTGGCGCTGCTCTCGCTCGCCGATCTCTATGAATCGGTGAAGCGCCCGCAGATGGCCATCAAGGTTTATGAACGGGTGCCCGCGACCTCGCCGTTGAAGCGCAATGCGCAGATCCAGCTCGCCATCGATCTGGATTCCGCCGACCGCACCGACGAGGCGATCAAGATCCTCAAGGGCGTCACCTCGGACGATTCCAAGGATCTCGAAGCCATCATGGCGCTCGGCAATATCGAGCGCGGCCGCAAGAAGTTCGGCGATTGCGGCGCGACCTATTCGCGGGGCGTCGACGTGCTGCCGGCCGGCAACGACAAGGCCAACAGCGTCTGGTATTATTATCGCGGCATTTGCGAGGAGCGCTCCAAGGAGTGGGGCAAGGCCGAAGCCGACATGAAGAAGGCGCTCGAGCTCCAGCCTGACCAGCCGCACGTCCTCAACTATCTCGGCTATTCCTGGATCGACCAGGGCGTGAATCTCGACGAAGGCATGAAGATGATCAAGCGCGCCGTCGAGCAGCGTCCCGATGACGGCTACATCGTCGACTCCCTCGGCTGGGCCTATTACCGCATCGGCAATTACGAAGAGGCCGTGAAGAACCTCGAACGCGCGATCGACCTCAAGCCCGAGGATCCCACCATTAACGATCATCTTGGCGACGCCTATTGGCGTGTCGGCCGCACGCTGGAAGCCAAATTCCAGTGGTCGCACGCCCGCGATCTCAAGCCCGAGCCGGATGACCTTCCGAAGATCGAGGCCAAGATCGCCAACGGTCTCACCGAAGACAATTCGAACTCTTCGGCGGCGCAGGCCGAGAAGAAGAAGGATGACGGCAGGGGCGGCTAGTCTGAGCGAAGTTGGGGGCGTGTCGCTGATGACGGCGTTGACTGAAGAGGGGCGCGCGAAGGTCAATCTGAGCCTTCGCGTGGTCGGCCGTCGTGCCGACGGCTATCATGATCTCGAAAGCGTGGTCGCGTTTGCCGACTGCGCAGACCGGCTGACGCTGGAGCCGGGCGGCGAGCTGAAGCTCGTTACCACCGGGCCGCTGGCCGCGGCCTGCGGCGATGCCGCGGACAATCTCGTGTTCAAGGCGGCCAAGCTTCTGGTCGAGGCCGTGCCGAATCTGAAGTTGGGAGCCTTCGCGCTCGACAAGGTGCTTCCCGTCGCGGCCGGCATCGGCGGCGGCTCGGCCGATGCCGCGGCGGCGCTGCGGCTGCTCGCGCGTCTCAACAATCTATCGCTCGATGATCCGCGCTTGCAGAAAGTCGCGCTCGCGACCGGCGCCGATGTGCCGGTGTGCCTGGCTTCGCGCGCCTGCGACATGACGGGCGTCGGCGAGCAGCTGCTGCCGCTCGCGCTGCCGAGCATGCCCTGCGTGATGGTCAATCCGCGCGTGCCGGTCGCAACCAAGGACGTATTCCAGTCGCTGGGCCTGCGCAACGGCGAATTGCTGGTTGGCGCCACCTCCGTCCTCGACGCTATCTCCTGGCCGCAGGAAGGCGCGTCGATCGCCGATTGGGTCGACGTTCTCGAAACCGTCGCCAACGACCTCGAGGCGCCTGCACTGCGGATCGAGCCGGTGATCGGCGACGTGCTGGAAGTCTTGCGTGACTCCGCCGGCGTCAAGCTCGCCCGCATGTCCGGCTCCGGCGCAACGTGCTTTGCGATCTTCGGCGAGATCGCTGCTGCCCGCACCGCCGCCGAAAAAATCCGGCGCGATCACCCCGCCTGGTGGGTGCATTCGGGAACGTTGAGCTGAGCCTGCTCGCAATGACGAGGATATAGCTGAGCTAACTCGCGCAGTGCTTGGCCAGCTCGAGAAATTTTCGGATCGCACCTGACACTTCTTGCGGCCGGTCGTGTTGCAGCCAGTGTCCAGCCCCGGCGATGGTCTCGACGCGCGCCTGCTGGAAATAACGCTCCAGGCCTGCGGCCCTCGCGCCAGCCAGAAAGCTTTCACCGGCATTCAGCAGCAGGGTCGGACACGTGATGCGCGACCACAGTGCGACGTGGTCGTCCGGCCAGAGCCGGTGCGGCGCACTGGCGCGCTGGTAGGGATCGAACTTCCAGCTATAGCTGCCGTCCTCGTTTTGCCGCGCGCCGTGCGTGGCGAGGTGCAGCGCGAGGTCGCGGGACAGCCGCCTGTTGTGAAGCACCATCTGCGCCGCAGCGTCCTCAAGGGTCGAATAGCGGCGCGGCGTGCGGTCGTGCAGCTTGTCGAGCTGGCCGACCCATTTGCTGATGCGCTCATGCGCCGGCGGCTTTGGCGTATCCGGCAGCATGGTCACACCATCGAGCACGACCAGCTTCGCGACCAGTTCGGGGAACGATCCTGAAAGGATCAGGCTCACCATGCCGCCCATCGAATGACCGATGAGGGTCACCTGAGGCGCTGCGACGCTGCGGATGAGCTGTGCAAGGTCGTACACATACTCCGTCAGCGCGTAGCTGCCGCCTTTGGTCCAGTCGGAATCGCCATGACCGCGCAGATCGGGCGCGAGCACGTGGAAATGCGGCTGCAGCGAGCGCGCAATGGCGTCCCAGCTCCGGCAATGATCGCGGCCGCCATGAACCAGGATGGCGAAGGGCGCGCCTTCGTTGCCCCAGTCGGCGTAGTGCAGCCGCAGGCCATGCGATTCATAGAAGCGGCTTTGCGGGGCACTATCCATTCGCCGGCCGCCGCGCCAGCGCGAGCGAGAGGCCGAGGCCCGCGATGAAGACGCCGGATCCTTGCGTGAGACGCCGCATCAGATGCGGCCTTCCAATCAGCTGCGTGCGTGTCGCGGAGGCCATCAGCACCACGACGACATCGGCGAGCGTGTTCAAGATCACCGAGATCGTGCCGAGCATCATGAATTGCAGCGTGGGGTTCGATCCCGCGGGATCGAGGAACTGCGGAATGAAGGCGAGGAAGAATGCGGCGGTCTTCGGGTTCAACGCCTCGACCAGCACGCCGTCGCGGAACGCGCGCCTGTCGCCGACGGGCTCGCTCTCCAGCGACAGCGCGCGGCCGGCGCTGCGGAAGGTCTTGATGCCGAGCCAGACCAGATAGAGCGCGCCGACGAATTTTACGGCGGCAAACAGCTCGGCGCTGGCAAGGATGATCGCGGAGATGCCGAGGCTGCCCGCGACGACATGAACAAGCCCGCCCAGCGCTGTGCCCGCAGTTGACGCAAAACCGCTGGCACGCCCTTCGGACAAGGTCCGTGCCGCGACGTAGAAAATGCCGGGGCCGGGAACGGCGGCAATAAGAAGAGCGGCGGCCAGGAACAGCCAGAAATTCGTTTCAATCATCCCATTTTGGTAACGAAACGTGCCGCGATTGCAAGGCCCCTTGTTTAGCCCATCCGGCGGAAGATCACGCTGGCATTCACCCCGCCGAAGCCGAACCCGTTGGAGATCGCGTTGAGCATCGGCATCGGTCGCGCTGCGCCGGAGACGATGTCGATGCCGTCAGCGCCCGGGTCGGGGTTTTCGAGATTGAGCGTCGGCGGCGCGACCTGGTCGCGCAGGGCGAGAACGGTGAAGATCGCCTCGAGGCCGCCGGCGGCGCCGAGCAGATGGCCGGTGGCCGATTTCGTGGCGCTCACCGCGATGTTTCGATTGCGGCCGAACAGTGCGGCAATCGCGCCGAGCTCGCTCTCGTCGCCGGCCGGCGTCGACGTCGCATGCGCGTTCAGGTGCTGCAAATCCGCGGGCGCGAGGTTCGCCTGCCGGAGCGCGATCTCCATGGCGCGGCGGGCGCCGTCGCCATCCGGCGGCCCCGATGTCATGTGATAGGCGTCCGCCGTCGTGCCGTAGCCGACGATCTCCGCGATCAGCGTGGCGCCGCGCGCAAGCGCGTGCTCCAGCTCCTCAATCACCAGGATGCCGGCACCTTCGCCCATGACAAAGCCGTCACGGTCGCGATCGAACGGACGCGAGGCGCGCGCGGGCTCGTCGTTGAATCCGCTCGACAGCGCGCGCGCCGCCGCAAAGCCGCCGAGGCTGACGATATCGATGCAGGCCTCCGCGCCGCCGCAGATCGCGACGTCGATTTCGTCGGCGCGGATCATGCGCGCGGCATCGCCGATCGCCTGGACGCCGGCGGCGCACGCCGTGACCGGTGTGCCCAGTGCTCCCTTGTAGCCGTATCTGATCGAGACGTGGCCCGCGGCGAGATTGGCGAGAAACGAGGGGATGGTGAACGGCGAAAGCCGGCGCGCGCCGCGCTGCTCGGTGATGCGCACTGCCTCCGCCATGGCCGGGAATCCGCCGACGCCGGAGGCAATGATCGTCGCGGTTCGTTCCTGCGCCGCCGCGTCCTGCGGCGTCCATTTGGCCTGCGCGACCGCTTCTGCCGTAGCCAGCAGCGCGAACAGGATGAAGCGGTCCATCTTGCGCTGGTCTTTCGGCGCGGCGGCCTGCGCGGGATCGAAACCTCCGTCCGCATCGTCGGCTTTGTCGGGCACGAGACCGGCGATCCGCGCAGGCAACGCCTGCGACCATTCGGGCAGAGGACGCAGCCCGCTTTGGCCGGCGAGCAGCCGGCGCCACGATATTTCGAAGCCGCAGCCGAGCGGCGACACCGCCCCCATTCCCGTCACGACGATACGACGCATGTCAGTCTCCTGCCGGCGCGACGGCCGGGTTCATGGCCTTGAGCAAAGCGAGCCGCTTGCGCATCCCGCGGCTGGCGCGAGGACCTGCGACGACGACCGCATTGGCGAGGGTGATCGGACGCATGTCGGCGGCATCGACCATGATCGGATCGAACGGACGAACATCGTCGCGGTTCGCCAGCAGGATGGATTCGCCCTTCGGCGCGAGATGCTTGTTGCCCCAGGCCAGCATCGCCACGATCACGGGAAAGAAATCCCGTGCCTTCTCCGTCAGCACATATTCGTACCGCGGCGGTCGCTCATGATAGCGGCGGCGGACGAACATGCCGCTCTCGGTAAGATGGGCAAGGCGCCGCGACAGGATATTCGGCGCAATCCCGAGGCTTTGCGAAAATTCGTCGAACTTTGTTGCGCCCTGGAACGCATCCCGCAGGATCAAGATGCTCCACCATTCGCCGACCGTCTCAACGGCGCGGCCGACCGGGCATTCCAGGATCGAGGGGGATTTGGGTTGCATGGAGCCAAGCTAGGGGTGTTACTTGCAAAATGCAAGTCACTAGCGGGCAGCAGCAGAGCAAGCGTGGAGCGATTGCTTCGCTGCGCTCGCAATGACGACGTTGATGCAGCGAGCTCTTACATATTACCGTCACGCCAAGGTGTGAGGCTAGCGACGCAACAGCGTCGCTCGCCGAGCCTCGAAGGGCGACGGCCCGGCTGCATCTCGGCCGTTTCATCCTTCGAGGCTCCCGGCGCGATGCTGCGCATCGCGCCACTCGCGCCTCAGGATGACGGAGCTAGCGGTGATGCGGAAATCAGAAACGGCGTCAAGCCGTCGCGCTTAATGCGACCGCGCCAGACAGAATGCCACCACCTGCTCCAGCGCGCTCTTCATCGGCGAGGACGGGAACAGCGCCAGCGCGTCGACCGCCATGGCGCCGTAGTGCTGGGCGCGGATGAGCGTGTCCTCGAGCGCGCGGTGTTTGTTCATCAGGCCGAGGGCGTGATCGAGATCGCCGTCGCCGATCTCGCCGCGCTCCAGCGCGCGGATCCAGAAGGCGCGCTCGGTGTCGTTGCCGCGGCGGAAGGCCAGCACGACCGGCAGCGTGATCTTGCCTTCGCGAAAATCGTCGCCGGTGTTCTTGCCGAGCTTGGCGCTCTTGCCGCCATAGTCGAGCACGTCGTCGACGAGCTGGAAGGCGATGCCGAGATTCATGCCGACCGAGCGGCAGGCGGTCTGCTCCGCCTTCGGGCGGTTGGCGATGACGGGGCCGACCTCGCAGGCGGCCGCAAACAACTCGGCGGTCTTGCCGCGGATCACCGCGAGATATTCGTCCTCGGTGGTCGCGGTGTTCTTGGCGGCGGCGAGCTGCATCACCTCGCCCTCGGCGATGGTGGCGGCAGCCGCGGAGAGGATGTCGAGCGCGCGGAGCGAACCGACCTCGACCATCATGCGGAACGCCTGGCCGAGCAGGAAGTCGCCGACCAGCACGCTCGCCTCGTTGCCCCAGAGCATGCGCGCCGACAGCTTGCCGCGGCGCATCTCGCTCTCGTCGACGACGTCGTCATGGAGCAGGGTCGCGGTGTGCATGAACTCGACGGAGGCCGCGAGCTTGATGTGACCGTCGCCGGCGTAGCCGGCGAGGTTGGCCATGGCGAGCGTCAGCATCGGCCGCAGACGCTTGCCGCCGGAGGAGATCAAATGGTTGGCAACCTCCGGGATCATGGTCACGTCCGAACCGGTCCGCGACAAGATCGTGGCGTTGACGCGCTCCATGTCGCCGGCGACAAGGGCAACCAGCTCTTCGATCGACGCGCCGGGAGTTTCGAAAGGTACGATGACGGCCACGCCGGTCTCCAATATTTGCTCCGGAGGAGCTATTCTGATGGAAATACAATAGAAACTGGAGGCGGATGCGGCAAGTGCTGCGGAACCATTAACATTTGCCGCTTAACCCCTTTCAGGCAGGAGACCTGCTTTGCGTGAACTGGTTCGAACCAACGATATCGTGCTGGTGTCGGCGATCGGCGCGCTGCTCGACGGCGCCAACATCCATCATCTTGTGCTGGACCAGAACATGAGCATCATCGAGGGCTCGCTCGGCATTTTGCCGCGGCGGATCCTGGTTCATGAGGACGACGCCCAGGAGGCCCGGCAGCTCCTGACCGAGGCCGGCCTCAGCCATGAACTGCGCGGCAATGATTGAGGCTTGGATGATTGAAATCTTGGAGATTGAAGTCTTGGATGATTGAAGGCTTGGCAGACATTACCGAGGACGCCTTTCTCGGCGGCCGTTTGCGGCTGAGACAGAAGCGGACCGGCCACCGTGCCGGGCATGACGCCATCCTGCTCGCAGCGGCGACGGAAGCGCGGGCGGGCGACCGCGTGGTCGATCTCGGCGCCGGCATCGGCACGGCGGGGCTGGCGCTCGGCCGGCGCGTCGCCGGCATCGGGCTGAGCCTGGTCGAGATCGACCCCGAACTGGCGGAACTCGCGCGCACCAATGCGGCAGCGAATGGAATTGCCGCGGAGACGATCGTGCTCGATGTCACGGCGGATGCGCAGGCGTTTGCGGCAGATGGGCTGTTGCCCGACAGCGTCGACGTTGTGCTGATGAACCCACCCTTCAATGACCCCGCACGCCATCGCGGTTCGCCCGATCAGGCGCGCCACACCGCGCATGTTGCGACGGAGGAGACGCTGAATGCATGGGTGCATGCGGCGCGGCGCATCCTCCGATCGGATGGCGCGCTGACCCTGATCTGGCGCGCAGATGGCATCGCGGAGGTTTTGGCTGCGCTGTCACGCGGCTTCGGCAGCCTGTCGATCCTGCCGATTCACGGCGAGGCGGGACGGCCCGCGATCCGCGTACTGGTGCGCGCAGTCAAAGGCGGCCGGGCTCCGACGCGACTGCTGCCGGGTCTCATGCTGAACGCGTCACGCGTGACTGAAAATCAGGTGACGGATATTCTGGAGGGGAGAGCGGTCTTGCCGCTGGCGGAGCCGTGACGGCTTACTGCGGAAGGGATTCCGACTGCTGCTCTTGCGGAGTCGTCAGGCGGATCGCCATGAACAGCGCACCGATCAGCAGCATCAGCAGATAGATTTTCATGTTGTTCTCCGCTGCCTCATTGCAACTTCCCAACGGGAAATCTGCAAAACACGTTCCGGGCACTTCCAATGACAGTCGCGTGATAAGAAATAGTTAATCAGAGGTAACGGCATGGCCTGTACCGAACAACGGGTTAACCCCTTCTTCTGCAACGATTTTATCGTGAGAACGCTGGGCCGGAAAAAGGTTCAGATTGCCGATCGCTGAGACTCGGCAGTACAGGCTCAGGTCGTAGGGCGCCTTCTTTGGCGTCGGATGGACCAAGACACAGTCGATGAGGTTGCCCATCGCCAGCCGGCAGTGCGGGTCGTCGGGGTTACGTTTGAGCAAAGCGATCAGGGTCTCGATGCTCTTGCCAAATTCGGCCATGCATGCGGACGGAAAGCCGGTGACGTTGTTGGCGTCGCCGAGGAGACGCTGCCGCTCCTTCAGGGCAACCCGCTCGGCCTCCTTCGCTTTGATCTTCTCCTTGAGCTCCGGTACCGGCAGGTCGCCTTCGGTGAGGACATCGACCAGTCGGGCAATCTGCACGTTGAGCCGATCGATCTGACGCTGCACCGCTTGCCGCTCGGCCCCTTCCTCGCGCTCGGCCTTCGCAAGTTCGAGGGCGCGGGCTTTCATCCGCGCCTTCAGGAACTCCGGATTGGTGAGCTCCTGGTCCACCTTGTCGATCACTTCCGACGTGATGGTGCCGAGATCGTACAGTTTGGTGTGGTCGCAAGTGCCGCGGTATCTGGCATTCGAGCAGCCGATCTGACCACCCCGCGCAGAGGACACAATCGTCATCCCGCCGCTGCATGTGGCGCACTTGACGATTCCGGAGAGCAGTTGTGGTTTACGGCCGAGTACCGGCTTGACCACTCCGCTGGGGTTCATTTGCACTCGGCGCTGGCGACGGACGGCATGGGCCGCGTTCCATAGTCCCTCGTCGATGATCCTCAGATGCGGGGCTTCGACCACGATCACGTCGTCGGGGTCCGCCAGCCGTCTCAGCCTCTTTCCGGTGTCCGGGTTCTTGAGGCTCTTGGCGCGGTTGCGCACGACCTTACCGCGGTAAATTTCGCGGTGAAGAAGCCCCGCCCCGGTTGCCGCCTTATCAGAGCCAAGGATGCCTTGGTAGTTCCACACCGCTTTTCCGCTGGGGGAGGGAATGCCGTCCCGACGCAGGGCGGCGACGATCTTGCGCGGCGATGCGCCGCTGGCGTACTCAGCGAAGATGCGGCGGATGACGGCGGCTTCAGTCTCGTTGATGGTACGCTCGCCCGGCTTGCCCGGCACCAAGTCGTACCCATAGCAGTGGCTGCCTGCGACCTTACCTTCGCGGGTAATGCCGTCATGACCGCGCTTCACCCGCACCGCCAGCTTGCGAATGAAGTCCTCGTTGCTGTGCCCGTCGAACGTCAGCTGCATATCGCTGACTTCACCGGCCGGCGTAAACAGGATGATGTTGTGGAAGTTGAACCGCTTGGCGAGCCAGAATAGATCGGCGCGGTCACGCGAGAGCCGGTCGGTCGCCTCGACAAGAATGGTTTCGAACTCACGACGCGCTGCTGCGCCCATGAGCTCGCGCGTCAGACCGGGGCGATCGAACAGGGAAGAGGCTGAAACACCGCGATCGGCGTAATAATGCCGCCTGTCCGCCTGTAGCCCGAACCGCTTAGCGGTTCTTTCGAGCTCGGCGAACTGATCCTCGATAGAGCGATCCTTCTGCAGATCGCTGGAGAAACGCGCATAGAGCGCAACCCTCTTATTGTGGTGGACACTGTGGAGCATTGTCGTTGTCGCCTCCGTGACTCTGCAGCCTAATCTGCTCGCGCGCTTCAAGACGTCCGATCGCCTCAGCGAACTCCACCCAAGCGTTCTTGTGGTTTGGGTGGCTCATGCTCCGAGGGTCGGAGGGGTCAAGCGCGCGAATTACCGCTTTTCGTTTTGTACGAATCATTACTTAAGCAGCCCCTAAACAACTTGCAAGCGAGGTCATTCCACCCTCCAAACACGGATGCCCTTGCTCGATGCCTTGGTGCGCCAGCGCGTCTCCGGGGCGTTGCGCTTGCGATAGCTCTTCACAGCCCACCGCACGCGCTGGCCGGTGGCAGTGAGCTCGGCACCTTCACAGGGTACCAGGAAGCTCTCGCCGACCTGCAGGCGCTCGAACCCATAGACGTGGTTGTTGCGCGCCGCCGGCGGCGGTACGTCGGTCTCGATGGCGAACATGCTCATCACGCCTCGTCCAGGAAGTTGACGTGCGGTGAGCCGGCGAGGTCGATCTCCATCAGGTATTCGAGCGCGCCGGAGTATTGGGTGCCGGACGCGATGCGCGCCTTGGTGGTCTTGGCACCGAACTCCTTCTCCAAGGCATCGGTCATGACGCTGGTGGAATACTCGTGGTCCTTGAACCACTGGTTCAGGGTGTATTTGGAGATGCGCAGCTTCTTGTCGTCGACCCCGACATGGACATGGATCGCCTCCAGCCGCTCGGGGTGAGCGGTGAGGATCTTGATCGTTCCGGCCGGCGGACGCCCAAGGCCGGTATGGATGCGGTTGGTCTGGATCGTGTGGCGCGCCCGGTGCTGGTTCAGGAACTGCGCCAGCACGTTCGAGATGTTCAGCTTGTCGCTCATGTCGACCGGCGCCGCGGCCTTCTTGGACCGCATCCCCTGCAACACAGTCACCAAGAAACCCTTCAACCCTTTCAGGTTGATCTCGGTGTATCCCTGCGCGTTGGCGTACTCGGCGCCCTTCAGAAGCGCCGCCAGCATCCCACGCCAGAACCGCTCCTCGTTCTCCATCCCGAGCTCGACGCGGAGATCTTCGTTGGCCTGAAACACCTCCTGTTCGATGGTTTTATGGTTACTTCCGAGGTAACGGGCGTATTCGAGGCCGATCTGGGCATAGTGGTCATCGAGCTTGCCGACGATGCGGTCGGCAACCGCCGAGGAGATCTGGCCCTTGCCCGTGGTGTTGGGCGCTACCTCGAACTCGAACACGCGATACATGCCGGCCAGCGTCTGCTTCGAGTGGGCGAGGACGTGATCCATGATGCTGTCGTTCGAGGCGGAGACCATCATGGTCTGCCAGCTACCGGACTCGCGCAGCGTGGCGGACTGCGTCATGCGGTCCTTCTCGCGGCCCTGCGTCAGCTGGAACACCATCTTGACGAACTTCCGCGCCTGATCGTCGCCCTTGAGCTCGTCCCAATAGAGCGGCAGGCAGCGCAGCTGGCTGACCTTGCCGAACACCGCGTTCTGGGTGTCGTCGAGACCGGCCATTGCGCGGCGGGGGTCGCCCCAGACCGACTGAGCAACGCGCATCGCGGTGGTCTTGCCGATGCCGGACGCGGTCGAGTAGGTCGAGAGCAGGATGCCCGGCTGGTTGGTGAAGCGGATCAGCGGGCCGGCGAAGGCCGAGGCGAGGATCGCGTTGAGCTCGGGCCGGTCCTGGTCGGTGATCATCTTGGCGGCGTCGATCCATTCCTGACGGTTGCCGGTCGGGCGGTAGCGGCGCGCCAGAAGCGGATCAGGGTTGGCGGCATTGCGATCGCCGGTCGGCGTCCACAGGCTGCCGCCATAGACGAAGCCTTCGAGATTGCCCTTGTTGTCGACGCTCCAGCCGAACGGCGCCGAGGACACCACGGCGGCCTTGATCTTCTGCAGCTTCTCGATCCAGCTCACGACAAAATCCCTCAGTGCTTTGGTTTCATTCTCGGTGGTGACGACACCCTGCTGCCACAGGGTGCGGTTGAAGCCGTCCTTGGCGGCGACTTCCTTGGTCGGCAGCGAGATCTGTTGCGTGCGGCCGAGCTCGGTTTCGGTGTGGAAATTCAGCGTGTAGAGCGGCGAAGGCTGGATGCTCGGGTCGAACAGCGGGTAGCGGCAAATGACCTCGTCATAGGAGCTGCCGGTGGTGGCATCGATCATGATCTTGGCGATGCGGTTGTCGGGCATGCGCTTGTAGCCGGGTGGCATGTCCCAGTTGGGCGGCAGTGGGGCGCCCGGTGTGCTTGGTGCGCCCGCTGCGGGCGGCGGCGGAGGCGCAGGCGGGGCCGCGCCATAGTTGAGCGGCGACTTGCCGGCGGCGAAATGCGGGCAGCTCTGGCAGCTGGTGCAGCCCGACGCCGAGATGGTGCGGCAGGACGGCCAGCCGAGGCCCTTGGCGGCCTTCTCGCGCTCCTTGCGGTCATAGAGCTCGTCGGTCGACGGCGCCGAATAGCCGGGGTGCTCCCTCGCCATCACATGCGCCGCGACGCGGCTCTGCTTGGTGAAGGTCGCGATCAGCGTGGTGAGATTCCACAGCGGGTTGGTGTAGGCGGCGCCGCCCGTGAACACGGCCTCTTTGATGAAGCCGCATGCCTTGGCGAGCTGCTTCAGGTCGGCGGGCGCGGCGTTGCCCATGTCGACGCCGGCCGCGAGATCGCTGACGCCCGTGAGAGGTACCCGCGGAGGTAACGCCGGGGCCGGTGCCGCCTTGACGAACGGCGCTAACGCCAGTGCCAGACGATCAACCGAGTAATCCAAGCCAGTGCGACCCCCTGCAAGGGTAACTGGCCGAGCCACGTCCAGCTTGCGATTAAAAGTTCCAGGCACGCGAAGGATGCGAGCGGCATCAATGGTGCAAGCGGTGTCGCATTTAAGGTCATGAACCTTGGTTGCCTCGGCGAGAGCGTTCGCCAGAGGCTGCCATTCGGCGACGGTGAGTGCGCGGTCGAACGTCCAGTAGACATGCAAGCCGCCGCCTGACGTGACGATGGCGCTGGGCTTCGGCATGCTCGCTGCGGCCACGAACGCTTCGAGGGCGGTAACGGCCTCCGGCAATGACGCGTAACTGTTCTTGTCCGCGCCTTTGGCATCGAGATCGAGGAAGATGCTCTTGAGGGCAACGGCATTGGGCTGCGAGCGAACAGGAGCGAAATACTCCCGGCCGCTGGTTTTGGCCTTCTTGGCGAGCGCCTCGCGCTGCGTGGACAGGCAGACATAGATGTCCTTGGTTTCGGGAAGGGACAGCGCCCACTTCACCGTGCTGACGGCTTCCGCGACCGAACGCACGGCGCGCCCGGTATAGATCGGCTTGCCGGTCTTTTCGCTGAGTTTGTCGATGGACCAATGCAGATTGACATAGGCCGGCGCGTCGCCGTCCTGCGGCCAAGCGAGCACCTTGGCGAAGTATTCCTGGGCGTGTTCTGGCATGACCTTACTTTGGGAGGTAAGCGGGGGTGGGGCGGGGGTCGTAACCCCCGCCGGCAAAACATTCGTCAGGCTGGTTTAGCTGCCGAGCAGCTTGTCGAGCTCGGCATCGAGGTTGGCCTCGAAATCGCCGCTCGGGGCGACCGGCGCCGTCGTCACCTGCTGAACCGGCTGCACGGTCTGCTGGACAACCTGCTGCACCACCTTGGGCTCGGCGCCGCCGAACGCCGGCTGCACGGTCTGGACAACCTGCTGCACCGGCTGCTGCTGCACCGGCGGCTGCTGCTGCACCACCTGCTGCTGCACGATCTGCGGCGCGGCCACCGGAGTGATCGGCGGCTGCTCGAACGCCGACGCGATCGCCGCAGCCTGCTGCACCGGACCGGCGGGCGCCGCCATCTCCGAACCCTCGGCCAGGATGGTGGTGACCTGCCGGCTGTCACGCAGCTCCAGCACGAGATCCGCCTCGGCGTCGGTGAGCGGGCGGATCGCGCTGAACACGAACTTCGGATACGCCTCGGTGGGATCGAACGCGATGCGGGTGGCGATGGCGAAATACTGGTAGCCCAGCGCGCCCATCTTCTCGCCATAAGCGGCAAGGTCCCGCAGCGATGCCGCCGGCACGCGAAGCAGGAGCGGGCCGCCGAACGCCTCGTTCTTGATGTCCTCGGCCGGCGCCACGGCCAGACGCTTGGAGTCCGAGCACGCCTTGCCCTGCTTACCTGCCGGGGTAATGCGGCTGCCCCACTGGTTCATCGGGCAGGTGGCGCAGGCATTGCCCTGCTTCTTCTTCGACGCCGGGTCGGGGGTGACGCCGTTGGCGGAGAAACAGTCCGGCGCCGCGGCGGAGCCCTCGACATAACCGTTCTCGTACCAGATCTTGGAGACGTGGCCCGACGCCTTGAGCACCACGACCTCGATCGAATTGCGCGGGCCGTCGCCATCTTGGCGCATCAGCGGGGTTTCCTGGCCGCCCTTGCGCAAGCTCCAGACCTTGCCCTTGTAGCCCATGATGCCGAAGCCGGCCTGCACGCCAGCGGAGAGATCGTCGGTGACCGCGACACCCTGAAAGCGGGTCGACACCGGGCCGAAGTTCTGGGGGACGAGAGCGTTCATTTCCTGTGTTCCTTTTCGAGTTGGGGTTATGCGCGCCGGACGCCGGCAACGTATGTGCTTGACCAATTCACGCCGGGAGGCGGCGAGTTGTTCTGGTTGATGAAGTCTTCCACTGCCGAGACGTTGGCCTTGCGGTCAATCAGGTCCCAGGCGTTGTTCTGGATGACGTAGTCCATGAACGCTTGAGCATCTTGCAGCGAGGCCGACTTCTTCTCGGTGCGGTAGACGGTGCCGGTGTCGGTGGCGACGCTGTTGCCGTTCACGCTGTTGAGATGCGCCAGTAAAAGCGCGTTGAGTTGCTCAAGGGTCTCATTGTAGGGCTTCATCGCTTTTTTATGCTCGTCGTTCTTCGCCTTGATCAGGTCGCGCAGCTTGACGAACTGTTCGACGCGCTTTGCGATGTCGGCCATGTCGGTTACCTCCGTGGGTTACGCCGCTTCCGCGGTGATGTCGGTGTGCTCCTCGAACAGCCGCAGGAGCTTGTTCTGGACCAGCTGCTTGGTCTGCAGCATCCGGTAGATCTTCTTCTCCACCGGGGTCGACTGCAGGTGCAGGAACAGCTGCTTGAACTTCTGGCCGACGCGCCGGATGCGGTGGTTGGCCTGATCGTAGATCTCCAGCGACGTGACCGGCGCGAACCAGATGATGGTGGCCGCCGCCGTCAGCGTGATGCCGTGCGCCAGACATTGCGGGTGCGCGGCGAGGACGCGGTATTTCGTGGTGTTCTGGAAGATGTTGAAGATCTGCGCGCGGTCGCTCGCCGCAGTGTCGCCGTCGACCGTGGCGTGGTCGATGCCTTCCGCCTTCAACGCCTCGGAGATGCCGGCCAGTGCGTGCTTGAACGGCACGAACACCAGCACCTTGCGGTCGGTGGCGTTGATCGCGTCGACCAGCGCCTCGATCCGCTTGTTGTTATCCAGCGCCACGACCTTGCGGTCCCTGTCGTAGACCCAGCCGGTCGAGACCTGGAGCAGCTTCTGCATCACGGCGCCAGCGTTCGCCGCCGTGATCTCATGGCTGGACACCGCGGCATAACACTGGTCGACCAGCGCCTTGTAAATCCGCTGTTGCTTGGCGCCCATCTCAACGTCAACGAAGCGCTCGACCGCGTCGGGCAGCTCCACCACATCGTCGAGCGTGAAACGAACCGCCGGTTGAAGGGTGTTATAGGCGCGCTCGACCGCGTCCGCCTTCGGTACCCATTTGAAGGCCGTGGCCTTGGTCATGAGCTCGTCGCGGTAGCGGCCGAAATAGTTCGGCACGCGGGTCGGGGTCACCAGCCTTGCCTGCGCCCAGGCGTCGGTCGGCGAGGTCGGGATCGGCGAGCCGGTCATGCCCCAGACCCAGACGTCGGAGCGGCTCGTCAGCTTCAGCATGCTCTTGGTGCGGTTCGATCCGCCGTTGCGGAACACCGCGAGCTCGTCGATGCAGATGACGTTGATGTCGGTCCGCGCCAACAGCTCATCCAGGATGACGGTGTGGCCGTCGTGGTTGATGATGAAGATGTCGACGTCGGGATCGGCCAGCTTCGCCAGCCGCTGCTTCTTGGTGCCGTGGAGCACGGCGCATTTGCGGTGCGGCAGGGTGTTGAAGATCTCGCGTGCCCAGGTGAAGGTCAGGGTCGAGAGCGGGGCCGAGACGATCATCTTGCCGCAGACGTTGTTACTTCGGAGGTAATCGAACGCCCACAGCGCCGACTTGGTCTTGCCGGTGCCCATGCCGTTGAGCACATAGGCGCGCTGCTCCAGCGTCAACAGCGCCGCGGTCGACTTCTGGGAGTTGAAGGGTTTGCCGCCGCACCAGTCATAGTGCGTCAGGATCGGTGCCGGTACCTCGAAGCCGAGCCGGCGCAGCAGGAAGGTCTCGGTCGGCTGATGCGGCAGCAACAGGTGCGGCGCGCCTGCGAACTCGATTCGCCGGGCCGCGGGGAAAAGATTGAAGACGTTGTCCGCGAACGGCACCGCCACCATCTTGTGTTTGGTGCTGACCTGAACTTGCATCTGACTTCACCTGCTCAAGGAACGCGACAAGCTCGCCGCAGCCATCGACGCTGTCGATGACGAAAACCACACCGCCGGCAGTCTCAATCTGCCGGATGATTTGTTGCTGTCGGCGCGTCGGCTTCTGGCCGGGCGCCTTGGCCTCGATCGCCACGAACAATCCGTAGTGGCAGATCAAATAATCGAGGCTCGACTGGCCGTAGCCATAGGGCACCGGCATGTAGCGGTAACTCGCGAGGTAATCGCCGAGCACCTTGTTGACCGCGGCCTTGACCTTGCCCTCGGGGGTGTTGCCCTTCGCCATCAGGTCACCAACGCCACTTCGGCGATCAGCTCGTCGCTCGGGAAGCGCAGCACCTCGTCCTCCCAGATCCGCTTCTTGCCGTCGGCACAGTTGACCTCGATCTGGACGATCCACTTGCTCGCGGGCTCGCTGAAGATGGTCCGCACCGGGCCGAAATGGCCCGCGCCGAACCGGCGACAGAGCTCGTGGCGGCCGGCCTCGGCGACGGAGCCGCGCAGCTGATCGACCAGCGACTTGCGTCCGGCCTCGCGCTCCCAGCGCGTCTTGAGCGGCAGCGACGGATCGTCCTCGACCTTCATGGCGGCTTCCAGCGTCATGACGCGGAGGCGGAGCTCCTCGACCGCCTGCGAGGGATGTGGTGATTGAATGTTCTTCATCACGCCACCAGCATCGCTTGCGCGATCATCAGCTCGCTCGGGAAGATGCCGAGCGGTTCGGTGCCGAGATCCAGCGGCGGGCGGGCCTCGCGCAGGAACTGCACGCGAACCAGCCACTTGCCGACGCCGGCATCGTAGAGCGAGGTTACCTTGAGGGGTACATCGTCCGGCAGGTGTTGGCGCAGCTCCAGCTCACCGAACACGGTGGCCGATTGCGGGGTGATCAGGTCGAAGTCCACAGGCTCACCAGTTGCTCGATCCATAATGCGGGCAGGCGGCAACGGGGCAGTAGCGCCGGCAGAGCGCTCCGGCCTTGGGCGGGTAGAGCGTGTTTTCATGGGCATGCTTGAGGGCCTCGATGCGCGGCCAGAGATGCTTCCACATCGCCGGCATGTCATTGCGGTGGTAATCTTCCTTGGTCTCGCAATCGTCCTTGAGCCAGACGAACAGGCTGCGGACCTTGAGCACCTCGGGATAGTGGGCGAACACGCAGGACGCCATCAGCGCCAGCTGCTGCGAATCCTCCAGCACCTTGCCGGTCTTCCAGTCGACGATCAGGGCGACCGGGCCGACGATCTTGAGGACGTCGCCGATGCCGCGATACCACGGCAGTCCCTTGCCGGCGCGCCGGGCCTCGCTCTCGAACCAAGCGGTCGGCGCGAAATTGGCGTCGATCGCGAGCTGCTGCTCGACCAGCACCTGGACGCCGGGATTGCCCTGTCCGGCCGAGACCTTCTGCACCCACTTCTCGAACTTCTCGGTGCCGGCGGCGAGCGGCGTGCCCTTGCCGATGCGGTCGGCGAGGCGCTTGTGCACCTCGTTACCCCAGAGCAGGGCCTCGCCTTGCTCCTCCTTGACGTCCTTGTTGATGTCGACATGCCAGTGCCGCTTCGGGCAGGACTCGTAGTTCTTGAGCCGGGAGTAGCTCCACGCGAATGGTTTGACGTAAGCGTTCATCACTTATCTCCCAGCAGGCGCAGCTGCGACACCAGCGTGTCGCTCGGGAACAGGCCGGCATCGTCCTCGACCACCAGCGCCTTGCCGTTATGAATGACGAAGACGGCGACCGCCTCGTCGTTGAGCTTGCTGCAGAAGCATTTGGCGAGCGGGCATTTGGGGACGCTGATGTCCCAGCCCATGCGCGAGTACAGCATGTCCTTCAGATGCGCGTCGGTGGACTTGATGTCGGGGACGTTGGTCGTCGTCGCCATCTGGAAGGTGTTCGCCGTCAGATAGTCGCGCGGCATCCTCAGACCGTCCCGGATCGGGTCGTAGCCGCGGTCCTCTTTCATCATCTGCTCGAACATGCGCGCGGTCAGCGACGATGCCATCACTTACCCTCCGGGGTAACGAGCTCGGGGGTAACGAGCTCGACCTCGACATCGCTCTCGTCGAACATGCGGCGGGCCGAGTCGAAGTCGCACAGCCAGGATGCGTGCGCAGGCTTGGCGAGCTCGGCGACGACGCGCTTGATGCCCGACTGGATGATGGCGCCGGCACAGCCCGCGCAGGGATGCAGCGGGGTGACGAACAGCGTGCAGCCCTGCAGCGGCTCGCGGGCGGTGAGGATCGCGTTGAGCTCGGCATGCACCGTGCGCCGGATCTTCTCGGGCCGGTCGGCGAGATAGTCCTCGCGGTCGAAGGTGCCACGCGGAAAGCCGTTATAGCCCACCGCGACCACGGTGCGGTCAGGCCGCACAATCACGGCGCCGACTTTGGTTGAGGGGTCCTTGCTCCACGCGCCGACGTTGCGCGCGAGGGCAAGGAAGCGCGTGCGCCAGAGCGGCGTCAGCCTGTCCATATGCTTGATCTCGGTAAGGGGGTGTTAGGCGCTGGCAGCGCGCGGGAGTTCGGCGACGGCGTCGGGCGCAGCGGGCTGCGGCGCGGCGGTGGTGTTGTCGACGACGACATGCGGAGGCACGGGCGCGCCGGCCAGCTGCTCGCGGATCATGTCGCGGATCTTCATCTTGGCCTCGTCGTCGAGCCAGTAACCGACATTGCGCCGCGACTGCACCGTGATGCCGTAGGGCAGCATGTGCTTGCGCAGACGGTGGATCGCCACCTTGGCGTCGTGCGCGATCTCCAGGCGCTGCCGCACCATTTCGGGCGTCACCGCCGGCACGTTCAAAAGCAGGCCGAGCACGTTATTCAGGACCGGCGTGAGCCGGAAGGTTGCCACCAGACTCTCGTCGCGCAGCCCCAGCACGAGTTCCAGATCGCGGACGCGGGTCCGCAGGTGGGCGGTCTCTTCGCTGTCCGAAGGCAGCGTATTGGTCGTCGGTCTCATGGTGATGCAGTTCCCCAATTCCAATTCCAACTTCTGCCCCAAACACGCAACAATTACGAAACCTAGATGAGTCAATCTAGGGATGAAGTCAACAGGGGTTGACTGAAAATTCCCTATATATTTCAAAGGTTTCACCAAGGTTTCCGGAGCGTGTCCTGAAGGTTAACAAGTCGGGAAGTTTGACCATTTGGGGGCATCTATTCGCAATGTTGCCATCGTCCATTTTGGACTTGTGAGGGCTTCATGGTGTCCGTTTTGGACGTATCCCGTAGCTCCACGGTTCGAGGGTTATTTGGGGGTTTCTTTGGGGGCGAGCAGGTCTTCGAGGTCGCCATACGCCTCGGCGAGGACGCGGCGGTAGCCGTTGATTCGTTCCGGCTTGGCGTCCTGCCACTTCATCAGCGCCAGCTTGTAGGGGCGGTCGCGACCGTGACCGGGGACTTCGGCGATGGTGCCGATCTCGGTGAGGCGCTTGAGCTTGCGCATCACGGTGGTGCGCGGGATGTCGGTGTAGTGCCCGATCTTGGTCGCACCCATCGGCTTGCCCTCGATGTGGCCGACACCGACGGCGCAGGCGACGACGACGGTGGTGATGTCATCCCAGTCCTTGTCGTCGCGCCCGTTGTAGACGCTTTCGCGGAGCTCGCGTGAGAGCTCCACGAACAGCTTGAACACGGCCCGCCGTTCCTTGCGCATGGCGACGGCCTTGGGCATGGCGTTTACCCCTCGGGGTTATTTGGCGTCGCCGTAGGACAGGCCCACTCCCACCTCGGCTGCGAGCGGGAGCTCGGGCGCCCATGCGGGCCGCCGGCACATTTCCTCCATGACGATCTGCCGCACCGTCTCCACCAGATGGTTCGGGACGATGTAGACCAACTCGTCGTGCACCTGCATTGCCAACGCGATGCGGCGCTGAATCCGCACCGCGGCGTCCATTACCGCGATGCGGGCCAGTGCCTGCACGATGTTCTCCAGCAGCTTGCCGCCGTAGAGTTTCTGGAACTCCCTGCCGTAGGAAAACACCCACTGCATGCCGCGCTCGCCGGTCTCCTGATGGAGATCGTCGTAGTACAGCTTCAGGCCGCTCGGCAGGGACACGGCTCCTTTCTCGAACACACAAGGGCCGAGCGAATAGCTGCCACCATTTCCCGCGAGCACGGGAATGCCCAACGTCTGGAGCTGGCTCCACGTTCCGGAAATTTTGCTGTACTTGCGGCGATACAGCTGGACGATCCGGATCGCCTCTTCGAGCGGCATTGGAATCTCGGTGCCGAGCTGCAGCACCGACTGCACCTCGATGGTGTTGGCAAACTTCTCGCCGCCGACCTGGAAACCAAGGCCGAGGATCGAGGTCTTGCCCATGAAGCGCTCTTTGGGGTGGGTTTTCTTACCCACGGGGTAACCGAAGATCTCGCTGGCGAAGGACGAGTAGACGTCCTCGCCGTCGGCGAACGCCTGCACGAGGTCGTCCTGGCCGCACAGCCATGCCGTGATGCGGGCTTCGATCTGCGCGGAGTCGATGGTCAGCACGGTGTGACCGGGCGGGGCGATGAGTGCGCGGCGCAGGTTGCCGCCCCGCGGCAGGTTCTGCAGGTTCAGCTTCCACTCGCCGCCGAGCCGGTGGGTGTGGGCGCGGCCATAGCCGAGCGGGATCGGCATCAGGCCCTGCTCGTTACCCGGCCAGGTAAGCTGCGAGATCTTGAGCAGGCGCTCGCAGCGGGATTCCTCCAGCGTGCTCTTGTGGCCGGCGCGCGCCGCCACCAGGATCTGCACCGCCGGGTTGGGATGCTCTTCGAGCTCGATGAACGCCTTGTCGGTCTTGGCGAAGGCGTAGGTCGTCAGGCCGGTGCGCGGCGAGACCTTGGTGGGCGGCTCGCAGCCGTGCCCGCGCAGAAGGGCAGCGAACTTGTCGTTTGACATCAGGTCGCTCTTGCCGGCGTCGGCGCCGATCAGCATGGCTTGCGCCAGCAGCATTTCCTTCTTGGCGCGGACTTCGCCGAGATGCTGGCACAGCAGGTTCTGGTCGAGCCGGAAGCGCGGCTGGATGGCGCAGCGCAGCACCATGTCGAGCACGAACAGCTCGCTCATCGGGAACTTGCCGCTGCGCACCAGCAGGTCATAGGCGCCCGCGCAAATGTCGGCGTCGCCCATCGAGTAGTTGGCGTAAGCCTGCCAGAGCCCCGCGGCCTTGATCGCCTCGCGGTTCATGCCGATGACGTTGTGGACGGTGTCGCCCTTGGCCTGCAGCTGCAGATGCCGCGCGACTTCCTTCAGCGCCAGTGACCTCATGCGGTAACCCAGCATGGCGCGGGCAACGCCGAGCATGTCGACCATCAGCTTCGGCACCACGCCGTAGCGCCACGCCAGGATGCACATGTCGAACAGCGCGTTGTACGAGATCACGACGCACTGATCGAGCTTGGCGTCCTTGACCCAATCGCCGAAATCGGCGCCGTCGACGTAATAGGTCGGCTGATTGCTCGGCCAGCCTTCCTTGACGGCGCAGAGGATGTTTTCGAAACGCGGATCGAGAATGTATTCGACCGGCGTCATTTTGCGGAGCGAGTACTCCTTGTCGTAGTAGGTTTCGAAATCGAGGATGACTGTCCGCACGTTGATTGTCCCATTGACACGAGATTCGGGGCCGCCCATATAGGGCGGGCGTTCACACGCATCTCCTGTGGGTGGGGGACTACAAGCCGGCGAGGATGGTCCAGATCCTCGCCGGCTTTTTACATGCCGTGATAGTCGCCGAGATCCGGCTCGTTGTATTTCTGGCCTTCCGTGCAGACGATGTTGACGTCGCCGTAGTCGGCTTCCGGCGTGTTCTTGTCGAGCAGCGCCACGGTCGCGAGCGTCTCGGCGGTGAGCCGGCAGGCGCGCTGTAACCCCGCAGGTAACGTCAGCCCTTGCGGCGGGCGGATCGACTGCAGCTCGTTGACCAGCGACATGGTCATCGCGTTCTCGGCGCAGATCTGCATGAGCGACGGCCAGAAGAAGCGGATCTGGCTCGGCGACTTGCAGAGCTCGTTGAGCTTGATCAGTGTCGCGACGACGCGGCCATAATCGCGTGAGATGTTGCCGCCGCGATCCAGCCAGGTATTGATACGCTCGATCACCTCAAGCGGGGCGTCGGGCTGCAGATAGTGCTGGCCCAGACCCGGAGGCGCAGGGCGGTCCTTGCTGGAGTCGCGCCACATCCAGAACTTCACCACCTCGTCCCCATGCAACCATGCCAGCGCGGTGCCGCCACCCGGCTTGCCGACATAGGGCGCGATGTCGACGAACAGCTGGCGCGCCTCGCGCGGGGCGAACGTGGCGAGGTATTCCGCATGGGTCAGCGTCAGCCGGCCGATCCGACTGCGGCGCTGGTAGAGCTCGCGAATGTTCTCGCGCAGGGTGGACATGGTCCTGTCCTTGAAGGCGGGCATCATGACCTCGTTGGGTTATCTGAGGGTGTTATGGTTTGGTGAGTGCGCGCCAGTGCAGGTCGGCCTCGAAGCCGAGGCGGATCAGCTCGGCGCGGATGGTCTCTTCGCCGCACGGGTCGATGCCGATGAAGTAGTCGCGCTCCCTGTTCCAATCGATGCACGCGCGCAGCGACGTGGTGAAATCGGCGTCGTCGCTGCAGAGTGTGTGGGTCAGATCGCCCTCACAATAGTTGAACAGCTCGCGCTTCACCGGGTTGACCCAAGTGCCGTAGTAGGGGGCGTCCTGCCTCGTATCGAGCTGCGCCCAACCGTCTGACGGCTTGCAGAGCCGGAGGTCGTATTTGTAGCGGTCGCCGTTGATGACGTCGGAGCCGCGCTTGATCTCAGCCATGATTACCTCTCGGGGTTATGCAGCGAGCTGCTGCAGGGCGTGGCCGCCCCATTGCGCCGCCATCGCGTCGGCGATGCCGGGGAAGAACTTCGAGCGCTCGTGCCGGCGGTCGACATTGGAGCCGAGCCCGTGGATGCGCTGGGCGCGGCCGGCGACGATGTTGGTGGGCGTCAGCTTCGGCAGGTTCTTCAGCCAGAAGCAGGTGCGCTTGCACTCGCCGTGCCCGAACTGCCAAGGCTGCACCGACTGGGCGAGCTCGGCGTAGTTGCGGATGCGCTGCTTGGCGTGGCCGTGCATCACCGGGTTCTCGATGCAGATGCGCGGGATGCCGTGGTCGATGTCGGCATTCCAGAACGCGGAGAACAGCTCCGCGCCCTTGTCGAGCTCGTCCCACATGAAGGCGAGACGCTGCTCGCGGTTCATGCGGGCATAGGCCGCCACCTCGCGGATGGTGTAATGCGCGGTCGAGAGCTTGGTGGGCGGCTCGTGCAGCCAGCGCACGCCGGACAGACACAGCCGCGTGCAGGGCGGATGGGCGACCATGAGCAGGTCCCAGCCCCAATGCAGGATGGTGCGGGCGTCGCCGGTAATGTGCCGGTTGCTGCGGTCGTCGCTTGCCAGCAGGTCGCAGGACCAGACGTCGTGGCCGAGCGCAGCAAAGGCGCGGCGCACGATGCCGGAGAACTCGCAGGCGACCAGCACCCGCAACGGCCGATCGACGACCGACTGCATGTCGTTACCTCGTGGGGTTAGGGGATCAGGCGGCTTGTTGCGGAATGTCGACGACCTCGCCGAACGGATAGGTCGCTTGCGGATAGATCGACCCCCAAATCACGGGATAGCTCGGCGCGGCGCTCGGGAAGGTGCCGAGTCCGTCAGTCAAGAAAACCAGCGCGTCGGGCTCCAGCCCCAGCGCGGCGATCTCGTCGAACACCGGAGTGAACTTGGTGCCGCCGCCGCCGGGCGCGCCCTTGTGGCGGATCACATTGAGGTCGCTGGCCTCCTCGGCCTCGTCGACCCGTTGCAGCTTGGCGTCGCACCACATGATGACCAGCCGCTGCGGCTTGGTGTCCTCCAGGATGCCGGCGATCTCGGCAAAGAACATGTCGAGCGTCTTGGCGTTGATCGAGCCGGAGGTGTCGCCGCCGATCACCACGGTGCCACAGCCATAGCCGGAGCGGGCGGGGTAGTAGATGTCCCGCACGATCAGCCGCTTGTCGGGCTTCTTCCAGTCGTAGCGGTCGGCGCCGAGCCGGCGCGCCATCAGGCCGCGGATCTTGTCGCGCCAGTCGACCTGCGGGTTGAGGATGTTGTCGTTGAACCAGCGGTCAAGCGCCGCCGGCAGCTTGCCGCGGGCACGGGCGGCGTTCATGCCGGCCGCCACCTCGGTCTGCCATTTCAGCGCGTTGCGCTCGCTGGCGGCCGAGGTCGGGTCCTTACCTTGCGAGGTACCCGGCTCAAGGTGCTCGTCGAAGTGCTCGCCGCTCGGCCCCTTGCCCTTGCCGCCGTTGCTGTCGTCGTAGACCTTCTTGTAGGCGTCGAGCGCCGAATCCATCGAGGTCGCGATATTGGTATCGTGCAGCCAGTCCTTGTTGAAGGCGAGGCCCTCGACCTTGATCAGGAGGTCGTTAATGACCAGATCGGTCGCCACGTTCATCAGCTTCGGCAGGTAGGGCAGGTCGGTGCCGTCGGGATAGGCGACCTTGCCGCGCTTGTGGAAGCGGTGCATCAGGCCGATATGGTCCCAGATGCAATGCATGATCTCGTGGGCGCAGACGAAGCAGCGCTCCCTGAGATTGTACTTGAAGAACGTATCCGGGTTCAGCAGCAGGTTGGCGCCGTCGGTCGCGGCGATCGGCACCTCCTTGGTGAACAGCGCGGTGTGCTTCGAACCGGCCTCGTTCATCATGGTGTAGAAGACGTGCGAGAACGCCGGGCAATACCACAGCAGCGCGGTGCGGGTATCGTCCCAGAGCTTCTCCTGGGTGGGCGTGAGTGCGCAGGGTTCAAACTTCATCGAGCACCTCCTCGTCGTCGACCATCTCGACTTCCTTGTTGCCGGCGAACATGTCGCCATGCTCGACCGCGACCTGCGGCTTGCGCTTGTCGGCGATCAGGGTGGCGGAGCCGAGCAGCTCCTTCGCCAGCTGCATCGCCAATCGGGTCATGAGCTCCGGCTTCTTCTTGTCGTCGAAGTCCACGCGGAGCGTGATCTTCCATTCGCCCAGTGCCATGCGTTCGGTCCTCTCGGGGTTCGAGGGTTACTTGGTCGGGTAACGGTGGGCGCAGGGGCGGCCAGTCCCTGCTTTGAGTGTTATTGTCGCGAGAGACGGCCCTACACCCAGCCCGGCTACCTGCTCAGCGCGGCCAGCAGCGACGCGTTCTTGCTGGTCCACTCGCGCATGGCGGGGTGGATCACGAGATCGCTGTTGCGGGTGCAGGCGGCCTTGGCGAAGGTGATCGCGAACTCCTTCTCCAGGCGCTGCACATAGGTGATGACCGGCTTGATGGTCTTGTCGCAGACGCGGTGCGCCAGATTGTAGGCGATCAGCATCGCCGCATCGGGCTTGTTCTCGGGCACCTTGGTGCCGGTGGGATCGGCGACGATCTTCTCGAACCGCGGCATCTCGCGCTCCAGCCGCACGAAGGCGAAGTATTGCGAGGAGCCGCCGACGCCGATCATGCCGCTGGCTTCCTCCGCCAGCAGAGGATCGTCCGGAATGTTCTCGGTGCCGCCGGTTACCTCGCGCAGGTAACGGTCCCAGCCGGCCAGCGAGCGCGGCGTGCACCACGCACCTTGTTTGTCGGGCACGCCTTCGGTGAAGACGATCTGCGGGTTCTGCGCGGCGAAGGCTTGGGTCAGCGGCAGCAGGCCGTTGGCGCTGGCCCATTCCAGCCAGCCCTCGATGTCGTCGGTGACGTCGATCTCCATCCGGCGGTTGATCAGATGGTCGAGCTCCTTGGTGGAGCCGGAGCGGTCGGTGGCACGGTTGCCGGCCATCCAGATGACCCAGCCCTCGGGGATGAAGTGCGGCCCGAGCCGGCCGGACAGCGCGGCCTCGCCCATGATCTTCTTCAGGTCGGTGTCCATCTTGTCGGCCTCGTCGACCACGATGACGCCGCCGTCATATTCGTCGAGCCGCTTGCCCTCACGGGTGCGGAACCAGAACGGATCGGTGAAGACGGATTCGAGCCGGCCGTTGTCGAGGCGCCGCGGCATCAAATAGCCGAGCACGTCGCCGGGCGTGAGCAGCGGGCCGTTGAGGATGACGAGCCCGAAGCTCTTGCCGGGATACTTGGCGGCGAGGATGGTCGGGGCGAGCGACAGCGTCTCGGTCTTGCCGCGGCCGGGCGCCGATTTGAGGTAGATCGAGCGGCGCGCCGCATACCAGCCGGGCATGCGCTTGGCGATGTCGTGCAACTTCATGAGGTAATTTCTCCAGGTGGGGGGTGGGGTGGTGGTGAGTGCGCGTCAGGCGGCGAGCAGGTAGTCGCCGTGGCCGACGTCGTGGATCAGGGTGACCGGATCGTGCGTCCGCAGCAGCCGATGTTGCTGCACCGATGTCAGGCACTCGTAATGCGCCTTCACGATCGTGAGCACGTTCTGCTTCTTGTCGAGCACCGCGACCACGTTGTCGGTGAGCACGTCGACGAAGCGGATGATGCGCGCCGGGCCGTTGTCAGGGTTGAATGCGAAGACCAAGGGTTACTCCCGAAGGTTATGGTTTGCGGGTTAGACCGGGACGCGCTTGCTTGCTTCGTCGAGGAACGGGCGCGTGTTGAGGAGCGCGACAACGTCCTTGTCGAGGATCAGAGCCGTGTCGGCCTTGACGAGATCCTGCAGCGCGTCGAACGCGGCAGGCTGTGGCAGGGTGGCGATCACGGCGAGGCGGGACTTCAAGTCGTTCATGTCGGTTACTCCGTGGGGTTACGCCGCGATCTTGTCGCGTTCGGTGTACGGCTTCTTCGGGTCGGGGTATTTTTCGAGCAGCGCCACCGCTTTGGCGTTGAGCTCCTCGATCCACTTGTCGTCGCTGCGCGGCGGCCGGTCGTCCTCCCAATTGCCGCGCATCATCGCGTCCCGCAGCACGACGAGCGACGCGATGGCCTTGGTGACGTGGCTGAGCCCGCTGTCGGGGTCGTTGTCCTGCCCCTCCCACCATGCGGGCATGTGGCGGGACATGACGGCGTCGTAGTAGACCGAGGCGCGGACGCCGATGACGCGGTAATTGTGGCGGCCGTACTTCAGCGCGCCTTCCATCATCGCCAGCCCCACTTCGCCGAGGACCGGCGCAGGGATTGGCGAGACTGGAACTTTCCTGATCCCGAAGGCGTCCTTGGGGTTCGAGGGTTTGATGGTCATATCGACTCCGGTTCAGCGGGGTTTCGCTGTGGAGTCGATTAGCTTTCGAGGGTTACACGAGGGTCTTATTCGCGGATGGAACCCAAATTATTTTGGGGAACTCGCAGGCGCAGTCGCCCACTTCCTCCGAGGACTCGGGGCTGATGTCCTTGCCGCACTGTGGGCACTCGTCGTCGACGCCGCAGGACCAGTGATCCTCCCAGCTCACGTCGCAGTGATCGCAGTGATACTTGTTGAGGAACAAGGGCGAGCATTCGGATTCGGTTGCCCATTGGTGGGCGCAATCGGGCTGCTTATCTGGCATTGCGGTCGGCCTCCATCTGCGCCTCGACCACCGCGAAGGCGGCGCGGCCCCGCTCGACCTTCGCCACGCGCCGATCGACCTCGTTGGCGAGCTCGTAGGTATCGCGGAAATCGCCGGGACAGTTGCGCATGTGAGTGCGCGGGATGGTGTTGAGGGCGTGCTGGATCGCCTTGAGGAAGTCCAGCATCGGCAGGTCGGGCATGTTACCTCTCGGGGTTAGATGGTGTGAAGCAGGAAGGCGAACCAGATGACGAGCGCGATGGTGAGCATCGCGGCGAACTCCAGCAGCCTCATTCCTACTCGTGCTCGGCGATGTTGCGGTTGGGTGGCGTGGTGAGTGCGCGGTTGCTGACATAGCCGGGGCCGTAGCACGCGCCGCATTCGAGGCGGGTCCAGTCCGTCTTGCCGTCGGGGTCAGGCTGGTTGCGCAGCTCGGGCTTGCCATCGAGATCGTCGATGTGCGTGGGCTTGCCGCAGGCGTGGCAGCGAAACAGATCAGGCATTGTTACCCTCCAGAGTAACCTTGCTGCGCTTGGTGGCGCGCTTCTTGTTGGGGATCTTCTTCGCCCGGTAGATCGGCAAAGCGAGTGCAGCGGCGGCCGGTGAGCGGCGGCGCGGCTTGCGCGGCTTCTTCTTGGTCACGATGATCCTCTTCACCAGTCCATAAGGCTGCCCATAGGGCCACGGGCAGAACTCGTCATAGACCTCCTCAGTCCTGGGCATCGACGCCCTCCTTCAGCTTGACCAGTCCGCGTTTGCGCAGCTCGTCGCCGATGTCGTCGCGGTGCTGGCGCAGCGTCTCGAAGATGCCATCCGAGAGTTGCTGCTCCACCACCAGCTTGTTGAGATCCGCGCGGGTGCCGACGTATTCCTCCTCGCCGTCGTCGAAGTCGCTGAGCACGTCGGGCGCCGCCAACACAACCCATTGGTCGCCGTTGAGATCGCCGATGTTGTGGACGATGCCGTAATAGCGGTCGCCGAGCGCGGTGTGCAGCGCTGCCGCGATCTGGCCGGGCGCCATGCCGTCGAACAGCAGGATCAGGGTGGCGCCGACGCCGGCCACGTCCGTCACCTCCGCCCCCAGAAGAACCAGCGCTTGCCCTCGCGGTTCTTCAGCAGCACGCCAACGGCACGCTCCTTGATCCGGATGGTGCGCTCCTTCGATGCCACTTCCTTCTCGCGGATGGCGAGCGCATTACCCTTCGAGGTAAGTTCGTCCAGGCGTCGCACGGTTTCGTCGTGCAAATATTCGAGCAGCAGAACGACGTCGTCGTGATTTTGTGGCGTGAGTGCGCGCGGGTTCATCGCGCGGATCTGCGCTGCGAGGGTGTGATAGGTGATTTCTTCCGGGGCGTGGTCCTCGCCGAAATTTGGCATCACGTTCATGGCTGGGTCTCCTGGTTAGATCAGGTGGTGGCGGATGCAGTAGCGGCGGGCCGCGTCGGCTTGCGTGTCGCCGCAGCAGTGGACCCATGTGAAGTCGAAGTCGTCTTCGCTGGGGTGGTGACACGACCACGGCTTGAGCTGCATGTGCTCGGCGGCGCGCTCGAACGTCGCGCCAGTGAGCACCGCGATCGCAATGCACTCGTCGTCCGAGAACGTCACGGCTGCTTCTCGGTTACCTGCGAGAGTAACCAGTGGTGATGATGCAGGGCCATGCGCTGCTCGTGGTCCATCCTCGCGAGCATCGTGGTGCGGTGATAGAGATCCACGACCAGCAGGCACAGCAGGGCGCCGATGATGACGAGGCTTGCGAGGATGATGTTGACGAGCATCAGGGTTGCGCCTTGAGGTATTGGTCCGCCTTGCCGCTGGAGGTCTGGCGGTGGGTGTTGATGCGACGCATCAGGTCGCGGACGTATTCGTGGCCGGCAGCGGTGATGTCGCCGGTTGCGGCGTCGACCAATCCCTGTTCCACCAGGGACTGGCGCATCTTGTCGTGAGGAACGAAGCGCATCATTACCACTCGTATTTGGGCAGCGCGTCGACCTCGTCGGCGTCACGGTCGAAGCAGATCCAGCGGCAGCCGAGGTTGTGGGCGTATGCGACACAGGCCGCCAGATCGGCGGGCCAGTCCTTGTCACCGCGAACGGCGACGTCGCTATCGACCCAGACGAACCAGCCGTATTCATGCTTCGCCATGTGGAAGTCGGTCTCGCCGTCCAAGAGCTTGGCGGTTTGCTTGGTGACGTGGCAGGTGGACAGGTGGAGGAGGGTGCTGGTCTCGGGCATGGTTACCTCGTGGGGTTAGCGCATGAGCTCGGCGAGGAAGTCTCGCCGCGACTGATTGGTGCGGTTGTCATCGTCGCCGTACTTCTGCGCGTCGCTGGCCCAAGCATCATGCAGGCGCTGCAGGCTGCGGATCTGCGGCATCTCGGTCGCATCCATATGGATGCAGCCGATCAGATCAACTGAGCACGTCATATGGCTGGTCTGGCCGATCTCCGTCAGTTGCTCTTCGCTGAGAGCGGCACCGACAACACAGCGATAGCCGTCGTTGGTCTCGTAGACGCATTCGCGCATGGACTCGTCGGGATGCTGCGCGGTGAGCTTGCCGGCCTCGTAGTATTCGCGGCCCTTCTGCTTCACGGATTCGAGGGTGAGATTCACGGTTACCTCGCGGAGTTAGTGGGCAGCCAGGAGGCAGCCGGCGATGGCGCAGAGCACGAAGAACTGCGCGGCGAGGACGGTGATGATCGTATCGAACTGCATGCGTGTCATGGTCTGATGGTCCGATGATTTGAGGGTGGGGCGGCGTGAGTGCGCGAGGCGGGTGCAGCCCGGCGCGTGCCGACCAGTGATGAGCGATCCGCAGCCGGGGCAGCCAAGCATCGTTACCTCTCCGGGTTACGCGGCCTGCTCGATCAGCTTCAGCCCGCCATTGCCCTGCCGGCGGGACATGATCTGCGCCAGCATCTTGTCGTCGTCCTCGGCCTGCTTCACCGTCATCAGTGCAGCGAGGCGCTGGGTGATCTGCTCGTGGGCGGAGATGATCTCCGGCGACTGATCCTGCAAGCCGTGGGTGTTCTCGCCCGTGATGATCTTCTCCAGCTTGGCGGCGATCTTCTTCAGCTCCTTCTCGACAGAGACCTCGGTCTCTTTCTCCGCCTTCATCACGGTCGCCTCGATCTGGGCGTCGGTCAGCGGCGTGTCCTGCTTGAGTTGTTCCCTCGCGATGTCGACGAAGGCGGCATAGGCCGGCTTCACATCGATGTCGTCGTTCTTCAGCTTCTGCCGGGTGACGTGAGCCTGATTGAGAATGTCGGTGGCGTCCCATTTCGGGTTCGCAGCGAACAGACCGATCTGCCGCAGCTTCGAGACGTTGGCCTTGAGCCCGGTCTCGGTGCGATCGTGGATCGCCTTCTTGCCCTCGGCCTTGGCGTACTCGCCGAAGATACGGCTAGCGCCGTCGAGCCCGGCCTTGTCCTTGCCCATCTCCACCACACCATCCTGCACAGCGCGGCAGAAGGCGATCGCGAGGTTGGGCAGTGCGTCCTTGCCTGCCGCGGCGTTGCGTCCGAACTCGCGGACGTCAGCCATGAAATCCTGCAAGCGGGTGTCGTTGGTGGTGTCGTGGGCGAGTGACGTCATAGCGTGGTTACCTCGTGGGGTAAGGGTTGACGGGCTTTCCCTCGCGTAACGATCCAGGGTTACGCGAGGGTCTCATTGCGAAAATTATTTTCAGGCCGCCGTGACGTTGAGGGTGAGCTTCTCGACGAGCTGGCCGCCCATCGCGCTCTTGCGGACGTAGAGCGTGCCGATCTTGGGGTCGAAGGCGTCGCTGCCGTCGGCGTTCACTTCCTTGAAGCGGACCGCTCCCTTCGTCTGCTTCTCGATGGCGAAGTGCAGCTTGATGTCCATTGGATACCTCTCGGGCTTGGGACATGAAAAAACCCGCCGGTTAGGGCGGGCGGGGTGGAAGGGTGTGATGGTGTTATAGGTGGCGCGCGTGAGTGCGCTCAGTGGCGTGGTCTACGCACGCTCTCGCGGTTCAGGCGCCAAGTGTATTCGTCCGCGTGCTGCGGATCGAAGGGCGCAACATCCTGCCTGCCGTTGCGGAACTGCAAGATCGAGAAGATGTAGCGGCCGCTGCTGTGTTGGTTCTCGAAGCGAGCTCGCTTGCGGCAGCCTTCTGCCGTCTTGAAGACTTGCGAGTAGATCACCGGGCAGCCTCGGCACGCGAGATGCAGAACGAGACGTTGAAGCGTCCGAGCTTCACGAACCAGATGCCGCCAACCTTGCGGCGTGAGAAGTTGAAAGCCGGCACACCATAAGACAGGAGCGCCGCGGCGTGAGCCACTGCTTGCATGTTACCTCTTGGAGTAATGGGTGGTGAGTGTTCGGTTACGTGGGCGTCTCAATCGTGATGGATCAAAGGGTTAGGCTTAATGTGCCACATTTTTAATGATCCGCGCGAGGAGAGATCGTAGGGTGCGAGGGTGTTAGGGCGCGGGGCACTATAACTTTCGTGTAACCCTCAGAATCCGGGACTTGTATTGAAATAGAACATAGAACATTAGAACATTATATATATAGATAGATAACTTATTGATTTTATTAGAAAGAAACCTATAGGAAACGCTCCAACTACCTGCCGAATGTACTAACGGGAACTCAGTGCGGGCGATACACGCAACCCGACAGGCCGCGCTTGCCAAAGGGACGCGGGCGATAACCTTCCTTCACAGGCGCAATGAACTTGCGCGCCTTCGGTGCGGTGTTCTTGGGCGTCTCGTCTGCCACATCCCAGCGTTCCGGCCTGTGAAGATCGACCACGTTACCCTTGCGGGTAACTTTGTCTTTCAAGACGACAGGCGTCTTGCCCATCAACGGCTTGAAGCTGCCGTAGCGTTCTTTCATTGCGAACTGCTTGGCCTTGAGCGTGAGCTTCTGAACGGCACCGCCATTCTTCGACATGTGATCCTCCAAGAGTGAAACCATCTAACGATACGATCGTCGCGCGATCGCATGGTTAGAAGGTCAAGCGGCGCGTGCTTACCGACACGCGCCGCTTACCTCCCAAAGTAACTTCCTCACGCAATACCCGTTCGGCGCATCCGGCTCGTAAGCCGGCCCCTATCGGCATTGCGTGGTGGGTACCTCACACCAATCCCGCCGAAAGTCGCACGCTGCCCCACGCTGGTCTGATGCTTCAGAGATCACAGGCCCCGCCACTCACGAGTTCCTGCTACCTTCCGACGCGACCACTCGGTTACTTTGCCAAGGTAACCACTACGAGCAGCATGCATTCGACGGTTTGATGATAGTCCCTTGCTGGCGTTTCCCAGCCCAGCCTGCACCCGTTTAACGTGGTCGTCGACTTTCGTCGGACCGGATGTGCGGCGTTGTGAAACCGACCCTGATTAGAAGTCGGGGCGATCTGCCGTGAAAGGCAGGGCAGCTTTGCTCTCGGGCTGCTCAGTCTAGGTTCGGGGAGGTTGTAATCTCACCGTCTCACAGCCTAGGTGTGGGGGGTTACCCGGCGGGGTAGATGGACTAGGGGGT
>NZ_JADPKS010000042.1 GCF_023074175.1 Bradyrhizobium sp. 139 | reverse complement strand
TGGTTGCGGGTCAAGACCAGCTCGGAGACCATGGTCATCAGATGCTCCAGCGTATCCACGTTGACGCGGATCGACTGGTTGGCGATGCGGTCGCCTTCGGAGGCGCCCTCGTCCGCCATCGACTTCTTCGGCGCGACCTTGGCCTTGGCCTCCTTGACGGCCTGCTTGACAGCCTCCTTGGCGACAGGCGCCGGGGCTTCGACGGCGGGTGCGGCCTTGATCTCGGCAACAGGGGCCGGGGCTTCGATCGCGGTCTCGCGGAAGGCGCGCTCGAGCTCGTCGAGCGACACTTCGCCCGGACGCAGCGGGCGCTCCAGGGTCTGGTCGATCAGCGCGCCCTGCGTCTCTTTCGGCGGAGCGGCTTCGACGGCAGCCGGCGCTTCCGGCACCAGCGGCGGCGCGTCGGCGACAGGAGCAGCAGCGCCAGCGGCCAGTGCCGCCATGCCCTGCTCGACCATCGCTTCCAGCTTGTCGATCAGGTCGCGGTCGGTGCCTTCGGGCTCGGCTTCGGTCGCCTCGAGCCCGGCCAGGATTTCCTTGATGCGGTCGATCGAGGACAGG
>NZ_JADPKS010000095.1 GCF_023074175.1 Bradyrhizobium sp. 139 | reverse complement strand
CGTGCTCTCGATCGATGCTTGCATCAAACTCTCCGATGGTTCGAGTGTGGAAACCCAAACCTATCGGAAAGAGCCCGCTCACCGCCCCATGGAATCTACATTCGGCCGGAGTCTCAGCTCAGCCCTTCTTCGCCGGCTTGCTCGGCGTCGGGTTGAACAGCTTTTTCAGATCGTTCAATCCCCCCGACAGCCGCGGCCATTCGCAGGAGAACGAGCCTTTGGTGCAGGGCGCGTCCTTCGGTCGCGGGCCAACGGCCTGCTGCATCTTCGGCCGTTCGACCGGCACCGGCACGCGCTCGACCTCGGTTCGCAGCGCGACCTGCTGGAGCTGCTGGGCTTGCTGTTCCTGCTGCTCGCGCTGCTGGCGCGCGGCGGCTTGAGCCGCTTCATTGCTGCGGCGCTGATTGGCGAGGTAGGCGGTGTAGGATTCGTCGATCTTCTTCTGCTCCTCCGGCGTCGGGTTCGGTCCGGCGATGTCGAAGGTGCGGTCCTGGAGGAAATCGTAATAGGAATAGCCGCCGCCTGTCTTGCGGCGGCCGGCGAACTTGGCGTTGCAATCGGCAAGCGCCGCCGTCTTCTCGGTCTTGTTCGCGGCCTTCTCGGCGGCGTCGGCGCATTCCTCGAAATCGACAGGTGCGCGCTTCCACCATTGCGCCTGGGCATGCAACGGCGTCAGCAGAAAAAATCCTGCTGTGGCAACGAGAAGCGCCACAAGACGCGATGCGAACACGGACGACATGCTACGGGAGCATTCCTTGCAAAACTCAACCCGAACTGAGTCGAGCCGGATTTTTGCCCCTTTATCGCCGGCTTGTCACCCGTGGAACTCGGAAAATTCATGGCTGCAATGCTGACATTTTTTGCTTGACGTGGCGCCGGAGTCACAGCCGCGCGGCACATGATCCGCTTAGACTTTATCGGTTTGAATTCAAAGGGAACTATCCGTCATGAGAGCGTTGGCCCGTCTCGCCGCAATTACCTTGGCGTTCATGTCCAGCCATGCGTTCGCAGCGGACGAAAATGCGCCCAACCGCAAGCCGGTGAGGGCGATTGCCGAGGCGCGGCTCTCGCTCGGCGGCCAGGGCATACTGCCGCTCTACCTCTCCAGCGACTGGTCGCTGCCGCTGCCGGCGATCTCGCGCGCGATCATCGTGCTGCACGGACGCCTGCGCAACGCCGACGAATATTATATGGCGGCCCATACTGCGCAGGTTGCCGCGGGCGACGACGGCAAGACCGCGCTGATGATCGTGCCGCAGTTTTTGGCAGAGATCGATATCGAAGCGCACAAGCTGCCAGCGGACACGCTGCGCTGGTCGCTGGAAGGATGGGAGCACGGCGATGCTGCGCTGGCGCCGAATCCAGTGTCATCCTTCGAGGCGCTCGATGCGATCCTCGCAAAACTCTCGGACCGGCGCATCTTCCCGAACCTGAAGCAGATCGTCATCGCCGGCCATTCCGGCGGCGGCCAGGTCGCCCAACGCTACGCCATTGCCGGAAAAGGCGAGGCGGCGCTGTCGCGCCAGCATATCGATGTCCGCTACGTCGTCGCCAATCCCTCCTCTTACGCTTATTTCAGCAGCGCGCGGCCCGTGCCGGCGATCGCCGCATCCTGCCCGGGCTACAACAGTTGGAAATACGGCATGGACGGGCGTCCGCCCTATCTTGCGAACGCGACGCCGGACGCGCTCGAGCAGCGTTATGTCGAGCGTGAGGTGGTCTATCTGCTCGGCACGCTCGACACTAATCCCGACCATTCCGCGCTGGACAAGAGCTGCATGGCCAAGGCGCAGGGGCCTACGCGCTACGCCCGCGGCCACGCCTATGCGGATGCGATGGCCAAGCGCGACCGCGGTACGCCCAATCACCGGGTCTGGGACGTCGCCGGCGTCGGCCACGACGGCGACAAGATGCTGACCTCGAAATGCGGGCTCGCGGCGCTGTTCGATATTCCGGGCTGCGGGGCGGAGCGCTGACGCGGCTAACTTGAAGGCGGGCATCTTGAAGGCGGGCACCTTGAAGGGTTGGCTCCGGCTGTTACACTTCGTCTCGCGAAGCGCCTCATCCTGAGACGACGCCAAGAAGACGAAGTGGAAACGCCTGATGCTGCTGCCCCTGTCCGACGTGCCGCGCTGGTACGCAGAGCGTAAACCGCAAGGCACGATCGCCGTCCGTCATGGGCAGGATACGTTGACATGGGACGAGCTCGAACGCGGCGCCAATCGGCGCGCGCGGGCGTTTATGGCCAAGGGCGTCAAGCCCGGCGACTTTGTCGCAATCGGTTTGCCTAACGGCAACGCGTTCTTCGAGACCTCGTTTGCGGTATGGAAGTGCGGAGCGACGCCGACGTCGCTGTCGTGGCGGTTGCCGCGCGGCGAAGCCGCTGCGGTGCTCGACATACTGAAGCCGGCGCTGGTGGTCGGCGGCGAGGCCGACTGGAACGCGCCGAACCGCCTGCCGGCAGATTTCGTGCCGGACGGTTGTTCGGACGCGCCGCTCGATGCCCCGGTGGCCCGCTACTGGAAAGCCATGACCAGCGGCGGCTCGACCGGCCGGCCGAAGGTGATCCTCGATCATCAGCCGGCTGTGACCGACACTGTCGCTGCGCCGCCGCTCAACATCCCCTTCGGGGTCTCGCTGCTCAATCCCGGTCCGCTCTACCACAATGCGCCGTTCATCGTGTCGCACTACGCGCTGTTCGCCGGCGGCCAGCTCACCGGCCTCGTCAGGTTCGACGCCGAGGAGACGCTGCGCCAGATCGCGCGCGAGCGCGTGCAATGGATCAATTTCGTGCCGACCATGATGCACCGGATCTGGGCGCTGCCGGAGAACGTGCGCAACGCCTACGATGTATCGAGCCTGCAGACCGTATTCCACATGGCCGCGCCGATGCCGCCCTGGCTGAAGGAGAACTGGATCGCCTGGCTTGGGCCTGAGCGGATCTGGGAGCTCTATGGCGGCACCGAGCGGCAGGGCTCCTGCATCATCTCGGGCACGGAATGGCTCGCGCACAAGGGTTCGGTCGGCAAGATAGGCGAGATGGCAAAGCTGCGCATCGTCGGCGAGGATGGCAGCGACGTCGCGCCGGGCGAGACCGGCGAGATCTACTTCCTCAACAATGATGGCAAGGACGCCACCTATCACTATCTCGGCGCCGAGCCGAAGCGCCGCGCGGACGGCTGGGAATCGCTCGGCGACATCGGCAGGCTGGACGCGGAAGGCTATCTTTATCTCGGCGATCGCCTCGCCGACATGGTGCTGCGCGGCGGCGCCAACATCTACCCGGCCGAGGTCGAAGCCGCGGTTTCCGCCTGCCCCGGCGTGCGCTCCTGCGTGGTGGTGGGATTGCCCGATCCGGAATTGGGCCAGCGCGTGCACGCCATCATCGAGCCGGAGCCCGATGCGGACGGTCAGGCCATCGCCGACGGCATGGCGGACTTTCTGAAAGACCGGCTCAGCCGCTACAAGCATCCGGAGAGCTTCGAGATCGTCACCACCCCGCCGCGCGATGATTCCGGAAAAGTCCGCCGCACGCTGTTGCGCGACGAGCGCGCGGCGTGGATGAAGGAGGGGCGCGCCTTCCGGATTCTGCCGTCGAAGGCGCAGGTGCCCGCCGGGTAAGACAATTGCGGAAGGACTTCAGGATATGACGATCACCATCGCAGCGAACGGCGTGCCGAAGCCGCCGGCCGATATCATCGAGGGCTTCCGAGGCGCGCCGACCTCGGTCATCTCAGATAATCTCGCCCGGCTGTCCGGCGCGGTGGGACTAAAGCCCTATCATCGCGGCGGCAAGCTGGTGGGGACGGCATTCACCGTGCGCACCCGTTCCGGCGACAATCTTGCCATTCACCGCGCGCTCGAACTGGTTGGTCCCGGCGATGTCATCGTGGTCGATGGCGGCGGCGACGAGACCCGCGCGCTGGTCGGCGAGATCATGAAGAACATCGCGCAGTGGCGCAAAGCCGAAGGCTATGTCATCGATGGCGCAATCCGCGATGTCGCGGCTTTCGCCGCGGACGACTTTCCTTGCTTTGCCCGCGCGGTGATCCATCGCGGTCCCTACAAGAACGGTCCCGGCGAGATCAATGTCCCGGTCTCGATCGGCGGCTCGGTGGTCTCGCCCGGCGACATCGTGGTCGGCGATGAGGACGGCGTGGTGTCGTTTCCCGCCCCCAGTGCGGCGGCGCTGCTGGACGCCGTGCGCGCCCAAATCGCGCGCGAGGAGGAGACGCTGAAGACAATCCGCGAGGGCCGCTACCAGGGCTCGTACGGCAAATCCTGATCAGAGAAAAAGAAAGGGAGGATGGCGTGAGCCAGAAGGACGAATTCCACACCATCGACGATACCAGCGACGGGCTGTTTCGCGAGCTCGCGGCGGGGGTGACCACGCGCATCTTCTCCGGCGAGCAGGCGATGCTGTCGGTGGTGACGCTGGCGCCGCACGCGCAGGGCACGCTGCATCACCATCCCGAGGAGCAATGGGGCGTGCTGCTCGACGGCTCCGCCGTCCGCGTTCAGGGCGACGAAGAGATCCCCGTGAAGAAGGGCGACTTCTGGCGCACGCCCGGCAACGTGCCGCACACCATGCGCGCCGGCCCCGACGGCGCCCGCGTGCTGGACATTTTCAGTCCACCACGGCCAGAATACAGGACGCCGGGATCGGGTTTCGGGACGACGCAGCGCTAACGCTGCAACAGCCGCGCGAAGCTGAGTTCATGGCCGTCGAGGTCGGTGAGATGGAAGTAGCGCTCGCCCCATTCGGCATCGCGCGGCACGCTCGAGGGGCGCCATCCCGCAGCCAACGCGCGCTCATAGAGCGCATCGACGTCGCTGACATAGAAGATGATGCGGCCCCACCAGGACCAGTGCTTGTCCTGCGGCTGTGCGATCAGGTTGAGATAGCCCGATCCGGCGCGAAAGCTCGTAAACGAGGCGGCTTCGCCGCCATGCAGGATTTCGAATTCGAGCGAGCGGTAGAACCGGACGGCGCGGTCCATGTCATGGGTGCCGAGGGTGATGGCGCTGATCCCGTCGATCATAATGGCAGTCTCCCGCTGGTTGGTCGTGGATTGCGCCCGGCGATGATAGAGCGCAAGTGAAACGATTGGTGATGGTCGACGTTTCGTTTTGGCGGACGTCCAACAGGCCGAGGTCCCGATGCGATTACCAGCAATGCCGGACGGCGCATTGCCGAAACCGGGGACGGCGGAAGCGATCGAGCTGGGTTGCACCTGCCGGGTCATTTCCCATGACGACCACACGGATGAGCAGGAGCCCGCCGGCATGCTGGCGGCTCCCGACGCGAATTGCCCGGTCCACGGCGCGACGGCTCAGCTCGAGGAGCACGATTGAGGCCGCCCCTTCGAACCATCGCGACACTGGCGATCCCGGACCTGCTCTGCTAAGGAGACGCCACGTGCCCGCATGCTGTTTCGCGGGTTCCGCGGTCCCGTAGCTCAGCCGGATAGAGCGACGGTTTCCTAAACCGTAGGTCGGAAGTTCGAGTCTTCCCGGGATCGCCATTTTCATCGGCCACCGTCACGGTTTGCCCCGGCGATCGGCGCAAAAATTGCTAGAAGCGAAGGGCTTCCTTCTTTGCTGGCCCGGCTGATGTGCCCGACCGCCACGCCTCACTGCCCGCCTCACTGCCCCATCCGGAGACGACCATGCCTTTCGACTTGATCCTGCGCGGCGGCCGCGTGGTCGACCCGTCCCAGAAGCTCGATGCCGTGACCGATGTCGCCTTCGCCGGCGGCAAGATCGCTGCGGTTGGGAGCGGTCTCAAGGCGGATCCGGGCACTGACGTGCGCGACGTTTCGCGCTTCATCGTGACGCCGGGATTGATTGATCTCCATACCCACGTCTATTGGGGCGGCACCTCGCTCGGCATCGACGCCGAGGAATTCTGCCGCCTGTCCGGCGTCACCACGACCGTCGATACCGGCAGCGCGGGGCCCGGCAACTTCGCGGGCTTCCGCAAGCATGTGATCGAGCCGAGCCAGGTCCGCATCCTCGCCTACCTGCACGTCTCGCATGCCGGCATTTTCGGCTTCTCGCACCGGATCATGGTCGGCGAGAGCGAGGAATTGCGGCTGATGAACCCGATCGAGGCGGCCAAGGTGGCCGATGCCAACCGCGATCTCATCGTCGGCATCAAGGTGCGCGTGGGGCTGCACTCCTCCGGCACATCGGGGGCCGTGCCGCTCGACATCGCGCTCGAGGTTGCGAACGAAGTCGGCATGCCCCTGATGGCGCATATCGACCATCCGCCGCCGAGCTATGAGGAGGTGCTGGCCCGTCTGCGGCCCGGCGACGTGCTCACCCATGCGTTCCGGCCTTTCCCCAACACGCCTGCGACCGCGCAAGGCACGGTGAAGCGAGCAGTGCTGGAGGCGCGCGAGCGCGGCGTGCTGTTCGACATCGGCCACGGCAAGGGCTCGTTCGCGTTCAAGACCGCGCGCGCGATGCTCGCCAACGGCTTCTATCCCGACACGATCTCCTCCGACATCCACATGCTGTGCATCGACGGTCCGGCCTTCGACCAGGTCACGACCATGTCGAAGTTTTTGTGCATGGGCATGTCGCTCTCCGACGTCGTCGCTGCCTCGACCGTGAATGCGGCGATGGCGCTGCGGCGCCCCGAGCTCGGCAGCCTCAAGCCGGGCAGCGTCGGCGACGCCACGCTGATCTCGGTCAAACAAGGCCAGTTCGATTATGAGGACGTGGTCGGCGAGCACCTGATCGGTAACAGCAAGATCGTCTCCGAAGGCGTCGTCATCGGTGGCCGCTGGTGGCATCCGAACTACTAACGGCGAGAAGCGCTACAGTGACCTTGCGATCAGCAGCTTCATGATCTCGTTGGTGCCGCCATAGATCTTCTGGATGCGGGAATCGATGAAGATGCGCGAGATCGGGTACTCCTGCATGTAGCCGTAGCCGCCGAACAGCTGGAGGCATTCGTCGGCGGTCTGGACCTGCTTGTCCGAGCACCAGTATTTCGCCATCGACGCCGTGACGGTGTCGAGGTCTTTTGCGGCCAGGCGCTCGATGCACCAGTCGACGAAGACGCGCGCGATCATCGCTTCGGTCTTGCGCTCGGCGAGGGTGAAGGCGGTGTTCTGAAAATCCATCAGCGGCTTGCCGAACGCCTTTCGCTCCTTGGTGTACTCGGTGGTGAGTTTTACGGCGCGCTCCATCGAGGCGACCGCGCCGACCGCGAGCGCGAGGCGCTCCTGCGGCAATTGCTGCATCAGCTGCACAAAACCCTGGCCTTCCTCACCGCCGAGCAGATTTTCCGGCGGGACCGTGACATTGTCGAAGAACAGCTCCGACGTGTCGGAGGCATGCAGGCCGATCTTGTCGAGGTTGCGCCCGCGCTTGTAGCCATCCGCGCCTGACGTTTCGACCACGATCAGCGAGATGCCCTTGGCACCGGCCTCGCCGGTGCGCGCGACCACGATGACGAGATCGGCGGCCTGGCCGTTGGTGATGAACGTCTTCTGGCCGTTGATGACGTAGGAATTGCCCTGTTTCTTCGCGGTGGTCTTGACGGCCTGCAAATCCGAGCCGGTGCCGGGCTCGGTCATCGCGATGGCGCCGACCATCTCGCCCGAGGCCATCTTCGGCAGCCAGCGCTTTCTCTGCTCCTCCGAGCCGTAGTTGAAGATGTAGTGCGCAACGATGGCGCTGTGCACGGAGACGCCGGTCGTCAGCTCCGGCACCGTGCTTTCGAGGTCTTCCAGCACCGCCGCGTCATAGGCGAAGGTGGCACCTAAGCCGCCATATTCCTCCGGCACGCTCGCCAGCAGCGCGCCCATCTCGCCGAGCCCGCGCCATGCGAAGCGGTCGACCATCTTCTGCTCGCGCCATTTTTCGGCATGCGGTGCCAAATCCTTGGCAAGATACTTCCGGAACTGATCGCGGAAAACGTCGAGTTCTTCGGTCATCCAGGCGGAGCGGTAGGACATGGTCACCTCGGTCAATGCAGCTTTCCGGCTTGGTAGGCGAGCGGGCGGCGGCAATTATTGTGTTTTCAGGCTGCGCCGGTGACGCTACCAAGGCGGCCGGAGCAGCGTCTATCGGGATGTCTGATTGTGGCGATCAAAACCCAAGCCGTCAAAACCAAAGAACTCAAGCTCGCCATCGAGCGCATCGGCAGCGTCTCGGCGATCCTGACGCAGCCGGACAAGGCGCGCGCCTGCTATATCCTGTCGCATGGCGCGGGCGCCGATATGCGGCATTCGTTCATGGACAAGGTCGCGACGGGCCTTGCGAATCGCGGCATCGCGACGTTCCGTTTCAATTTTCGCTACATGGAGAAGAAACAGGGGCGTCCCGACCAACCGGCGGTCGCGCACGCCGCCATCCGCGCAGCGGTCGAGGAGGCGGCGCGGCTGTGCCCCGGACTGAAGCTCGTCGCAGGTGGAAAATCCTTCGGCGGGCGCATGACTTCGCAGGCGCAATCCAAGGCTCCACTGCCTGATGTAAAGGGGCTCGCCTTCCTCGGCTTTCCCCTTCATGCCGACAAAAAGCCGTCGACGGAGCGCGCCGAGCACCTCGCCCATGTCGAGATTCCGATGCTGTTCCTGCAAGGCACGCGCGACGGGCTTGCCGATCTCGGCCTCCTCAGGCCGGTCATCGCAGCGCTTGGAACGAAAGCGACGCTGCATGAGGTCGAAGGCGGCGATCACTCCTTCGCGGTGCTAAAGAAATCCGGCCGGACCAATGAAGAGGCAGTCGAAGAGGTGCTCGACACGCTCACGGCCTGGATCGACGAGCTTCCCTGAACTCAAGCCGCATAAAGCCCCTTGTCGCGGGCCTTCTGGATCGCGAGCGCGGCGATCAGGTCGAGCGTCGGCGTCGACAGGCCGGCGGTGCGTGCGAAGGCGGCCGGCGCCTTCACCAGCACGTCGATCTCCATGGCGCGGCCGAGCTCGTAATCCTGCAGCAGCGACGGCTTGTGGTTGGGGGCGGGTCCGCTGCGCGTCACGCGCTTGACCTCGGGAATGAAGTGCTGCGCAATGTCGTTGGCCTCGTTCAACATGCGCGGAATGACCTCGGCAAAGGCCGGGTCGTCACGCACGCCGCGCGCGGTCTGGCCGGTGAGCAGGCACAGCACCGACAGTGACATGTTGGTCAGCAGCTTTGACCAGATCGCCTCGCGGATCTCCGCCACCGGCGGCGATTCCAGCCGCGCATCGTTGAGGACACCGCGAAGCCTGGTGATCCGCTCGCAATTGCGGTCGTCGCATTCGCCGATCAGCAGGCGGTTGCGGTCCGGCGTCAGGTTCTGCACCACGCCGGGCGCGATCACCTCGTTGGAGGAGAAGACGACGCCGCCGACGATCCGCTCTTTCGGAATGCAGGCGCGCAAGCGCCCGCCGGGATCGAGGAAGGAAATGTCGGGCGGAATCGGATGCCGCGGCGGCAGGCCGATGCCGTACCACCAGGGAATACCGTTCTGCGCAAAGACGATCGCGGTGTCCTCCTGAAGCAGCGGCTTGAGGCTGGCGACCAGCCCCGGAAGCGCGGTGGCCTTCAGCGTCGAGATCACCACATCCTGCGGACCAAGCTGGGCGGGATCGCCCGAGGCGTTCACCTTGGCGGTGACCTCGGAATCGCCGACGCGAAGCTTCAGGCCATTGGCGCGGACCGCCTCCAGATGGGCGCCGCGCATCACGCACGAGACCTCATGGCCGGCGCGGGCCAGCCTGACCGCGATATGGCTGCCGACGGCGCCCGCGCCGAAAATGCAGATGCGCATGGTGTGATGTCCCGTCTCTTATCCTTTGGATGCCGCCCGGCAGCAGCATGACACAAGCCGCCATGCGATGGACGCGGCCGCCCTACGCCGGAAAGATATGGATCGGGGTGCGCGGCCTCGGCCATAGTGCACGATAAACAAACGACCGGAGGAACGCCGATGACTGCCAGCCCCGTCCTGTGGACCCTCAACGAACGCGGCGTCGCGACCGTCACGCTGAACCGGCCTGAGGTCAACAATGCCTACGACGGTGCGCTGATCGCGGGCGTGCTCGCGGCCATGGACGATCTCGGCAAGAAGCCTAACTTGCGCGTCGTCGTGCTCCGGGGCAATGGCAAGCACTTTCAGGCCGGTGCTGATCTCAACTGGATCAACGGCGTGCGGCCGCAATCGACTGATGCCAACGAGGCGGCGTCGCGCGCGACTTTCGAGGCCGTGCAGCGGCTCAACACCTTGCCGATCCCGACACTCGCGCTGGTGCAGGGCGGCTGCTTTGGCGGCGGCACCGGCGTGATCGCGGCCTGCGACGTCGTGATCGCCGCTGACAATGCCCTGTTCTCGATCACCGAGGTGCGCTGGGGCCTGACCGCGGCGATCATCATTCCGCAGCTCGTTGACGCCATTGGTGTACGGCAAGTTCGCCGCTATGCACTCACCGGCGAGCGTTTCGGCGCCGAGGACGCCCGCCGCATCGGCCTCGTGCACGAGGTGGTGCCGCTCGCCGAGCTGGAAGCCGCCGGCGCCAAGGTGGTCGAGCAGTTGCTCGCCAACGGGCCGGAGGCGATAGCGGAGACCAAGCGGCTCGCGCTGGAGAGCTCGTTCGGCGGGATGGCGGTGGACGATGCGGCGTATGCGCGGCTCGTGCACCTGCATTCAGTCAAGCGTCAGAGCGTGGAGGCGGCGGAAGGACTGGCCTCGTTTGCCGAGAAGCGGGCGGCGAATTGGGGTGGCGGGAAAACGTGAGCTCAGCAGCCACGGCAGATGCTGTGGATGTAGATGGGGTAACGGGCCCCGGGCAGCCTTCCAGCCAAGCCGCGCTAGCTACGGCGCTATTTGTGGCGCGCGTCGCGCGGCTTGGTTGGAAGGCAAG
>NZ_JADPKS010000129.1 GCF_023074175.1 Bradyrhizobium sp. 139 | reverse complement strand
GGACGGCATCAGCTTCCGTTCGGAGGGCATGCCACCGCTCTTCTTCATGAACAAGGATGTTGCCGGGGACCGCTTCCGTTTCTCGCTCGCGCACGAGCTTGGACACATCGTTATGCACACCGTGCCTGACGACGATCAGAAGATGGAAGAGGAGGCGCACCGCTTCGCTGCGGCTTTCCTCATGCCTGCCTCGGATATCAAATCATATTTGATATCTCCTAAGATTACTGCTCTCGGTAGAGTGAAAGCGTACTGGAAGGTCTCTATAAAAAGCTTGATTAAAAGAACTTACGACCTAAAATTAATTACTGATTCTCAGTACAAAAACATGAATGTTCAGTATAATAAATCTTTCAACGAGGGTGAGCCATACGAAATACAGGTAGAAGAACCTTGGCGCCTTAGAGATATCATCAAGTATCACTGCAACGAGCTTGGATACAGCTTGTCTGACTTGGCGCGCCTTCTGGCTGCGAACGAAGCCGACGTTGAGCGCGCGTATCTCCCGCGCCAGGGCCTACGCCTCGTGGTTTCGAACTGAGTTTTGGGTCCCCTTCTACGTGACGAGGACGCGTGTCCAGTAGGCGTTGTCTCCGCCGCCCTCGACTACGAGAACCCCATGGGTGAGGATATTCACGACGCTGCCACAGCGCTTGCCACGGCATATGCGAACGGCGATGTCTACCGTGCATCGGGCATGGTCCAGCGGGAACATAATGTCTCTGTACAAAAAACTACAAGATGTCCGCAGCGAGGAAGACGTCAAAGATGTTTACATTCAGGCGTTAGGCTTGAAGAAATATACCAAAGGGCTAATTGATATTCGTACGAAGGAAATGTGGTTCGAGGCTAAACATCACGGCAAGGACTCAAGTTATAAGATGTTCACCCAGCTTCTGCATTATGTGCAGGATGGGTTGAATAAAGGGGACGAGTTACCACCGTTCCTGGCAGTAATGGATACTGAGAAGGCGGCTCTGATGAAGACCGCTGATGTTATTCCATTTTTGAAAAAGAAGACGATAAAATGGGGCAAGTCGGCTACTAAATTCCCGAAGGAGGCGCTCGACCAAGTATCCGCGTTCATTGGAACAAGGATGGTCTCGTTCAGGATAGCGACGCACGAAGATGAATTCATCAGTACTGTAAAAGCCGCTCTGACAAAGGGCGATATTATCCGCATTTCGATCACGCCAGATAATTTGAAGCAAGTTTTCGATAAATGGGTCGAGATGATCGGTCGGGAAATCGGCGGTGCTCCGGTAGATAAATATGCCCTTCTCTTTTTCGCCGACATCATGCATGACGGAACCAAGGCGACTCATGAAAACTTGCCGGCCGAACTTCTCCATCAAGGAGAAGCGCCCGTATTTTCCCTCGACGGTAAACTTTATAAACTAGGTAATCGTGAGGGTTACCGTCAGTTCTGGTCAATTTATCACCGCCCACCAGATGAGGAGTATCGCAATTACTTATTAGAGCGTCGCGACTCCCTAATCCCGCTAGACGAGCGTAGCTTCAAGGGCGCTTTCTATACTCCACTCCACGTGGTTGATAAAGCCTACGATAAGTTAGCCGACGTTCTTGGGAAGAACTGGCAGAAGAACTACATAGTTTGGGACATGTGCTGCGGCGTTGGGAACTTGGAAACCAAGCATTCCAACCCGCGAAACGTTTTTATGAGTACATTAGATCAAGCTGACGTCGATGTTATGAAAGCTACTAGAACCTGCGTTTCCGCCACTCGGTTTCAATATGATTATCTCAATGATGACATTACGGCTGATGGCAGAATTGACTATAGCCTCACCAACAAAGTGCCGCCCGCTCTGCGGCAGGCAATCGCCGAAGGTCGAAAGATCCTGATACTTATCAATCCGCCATATGCAGAAGCTGCAAACATAGATAACATCACAAGTTCTCGTGGGAAAAATTCAGAGAGCAAAAAAAGCGTTTCAAAGACGCAGATTGCTAAAACGATCAGTGATTTTGGATACGCTTCGCGCGAACTATTCGTGCAATTTCTAGTGCGGATCGCCAAAGAGATACCAAACGCTACCTTGGCTATGTTCAGTACCTTGAAATATGTAAATGCTCCAAATTTTGAGCCATTCAGGTCGTTTTGGAATGCATCTTATCTCGGCGGTTTCTTGGTGCCTAGCAAAGCATTCGATGGTCTAAATGGGAATTTCCCTATTGGCTTCCTTATTTGGGAAACCGATAATTCCGCAAAAAAGAAGACACCAATTACAAACATAGTTGCGGAGGTTCTTAATAAAAAAGGCGAAGCAATTGGCGAAAAGCAATTCTATAATCTACCAAGTGAGCGATTTCTGAGCAATTGGATTAAGCGGGCAAGGTCTAATAAGGATGACGCCCTGCCCTTGAAAGGCGCGCTCGTGCCAACGACTAGTATTAAAGATGTGCGTGGCACTAAATGGGCAGACGGAGCGATCGGCGGAATGATTGCGCCCGGTGGTGATGTTCAACACGCAAATCTTACCGCCTTGCTATCATCAGGGTACTGTAGCGCAGGCGGTTTTTTCGTCACCAAGGAAAATCTCTGGAAATCGGCAGTTGTGTTTGCGGTACGGCGTCTAGTTAAGCCGTCGTGGCTCAATGATCGGGATCAGTTCTTACAGCCTGATGAGCCTCTTACTGAAGAATTTAAGATGGACTGCTTAGTCTGGATGTTGTTCAGCACACAAAATCTGACGGCTGGCGCGAACGGATTGGAGTGGAATGGTCGCCAATGGAGTCTGGTCAATCACTTTATTCCGTTCACCGAGGCTGAAGTTAATGCACCTGACCGATTTGAATCAGATTTTATGGTTCAATACCTACATAAAAAGAAGTTTTCGGTTGAGGCTTCCGCAGTCTTACGAGCAGGTAAAATCCTTTGGCAAACGTATTTCTCCATCACCGATGTATATAGCGTTCGTCAAAGCCTCAAACTCAATCGCCCCGATGTTGGATGGTATCAGATCCGATCCGCTCTTGGTCGACGCGAGGAACAGAAAGACAAAATCGAAACCGAATTTGCTGTCTTTGACTCAACCTACGAGACGCTGACATCGAAGCTAGCACCGATGATTTATGATCTTGGCTTCCTAAAAACTTAGCGTGCAGCAGCGGCTCATGCTGGTAAGCAAGCAGGCGAGATCTCGGGACACGAGGCGGAGAGAGAACGTTCGTCTCCGCGCTGTCAATCTGCATAGGTATGGGCGCTTAGCGTACGTTTTCGAACATCCTCTGCGATGACCCCGAGTTGGCGTAGACGAAATACCAAAGGTCCAAACCGGGTGAACGACGACGCCTTCACAGATGAGCTGAGATCGGCCCTGGAGGCCCTGATCTCGGAAGCCCGTGCAGCAGGCCCAGGGCGGGTTGTGACCGCGGCCGAGCGCGCTGCGATAATCTGGGTCACGGACCGCCAGGAAGCCCCCGAGGCCGCCCGCCGCGATCTGCCGGTACCAGAGACCGCACGCCGCTTGCAGTAGGATCCCGGCCGCCCTGGCTCCTGTGGTGGGCGACGCGATCTCTCGTTCATGACGGACACCCGTACCCACGACGATCTACGAACTTACAGCCTCCCAGATCCGGACTGGTGCACAACTGCGGTTCAGCCGGCGAGCCGACGCCACCATGGGCGTGCTTTCCAGGCTTCCAGCTCGGCGCGGGCCTGGGCGGTCTCCGCTTCGGCTCTCTTCTCCAAAGCACTCAACTCTACCCGTGATTGAGCCGCTGCGGCATCGGCCAATGCTAATCGCGCTTGCAGCTCGCGCTCGCGACCCCCGGCCTCCTCAACGACCTGGGCGAGTTGCCGAGCGAGAGCGGCGACCTCCCCGACTAAGTGATCGGATTTCTCAGTCTCGGCGCTCCTGTCAGCTACCGCCTGCGACAGAGCTTGCTGCGCCTCTGTGAGAGCCCGCTCGAGCCGTTCGATATGGGCGGTTAGGAAGGCAACGAAGGTCCTTTCGAGAGGGCCTTCGACAGGAGGCTCAGCATCGATTTCGCTTTCATCGAGAGGGGTTTCGACACCTCTCTTGAGAGCCCGCTCAAACTCTTCGATAGGGATCTCTATCCGGGTCCTACCGTCGTTACCGGGGAGCCTACGCCAGCCCTGTCGGCGCACGAGCTGCCGAGCTGAAGCCGGTTTCAGAGAGAATGCTTCCTCGATCTCCGCATACGTCATGATGCGGGACGAAACCCCCTTCGACACCTCGCTCATGACAGCCCCTCGGTCACTCGGAATGAGACGGACGAGAGGGTGTGTCCATAACTCTTTCGAAAGGGTATCTGACCGCCCTTTCGAGACCCCCGTCGAGGGAGGGCTTACCGTAGCCGTGTTGACTGCCTGTGTCGGTACGGGGATGGTGGGCGAATGCCGGACTCGTGCCGGTTCGAGGAGATAACCGCCACGACGGCAACGTAGAAAAAGCAACGGCCCCTCAGGCGCCAACCTGAGAGGCCGTGGACCGATCTCATAGAGACCGGCGGGGGATCAAACACCTCCCGACAGTCTCACGAGCACCCTTAGGGGTCAAGACGGGACGCCAATCCCGTCAACGGTCTTGCTCGTTCTGTGGAAGGGTGTCGCCCGCTAAGGCGATGCTCGCTGCTGTGCCGTGGCCCGCAAGGGCTGGGACATGTTCGCTGAAGAACTTAGGCGCGCCGTCGAGGTTGCGCCCCGGGGCGCGCTGCCCGAGGTGGCGGCGCTGCTGTGGCGCGCCTTCGGGGCGGGCCAGGTGAGTGAGGCCGAGGCCGAGGCGCTGTCGGCGCTGATCGAGGGGCGGACGGTCATCCCGGCCGCGCCCGTGCCGCCGCGAAGGCCTGCTAGCTCCCGGCCGCGGAGCGACGCCCCGCCGGGCCGACCGTCCATCTTCCCCCCGAAACGCCATCAGCGCTCGCCGGATCGCGCTCGGTCACTAGAGCGACGGCGGACCTTGGCTGCCTCTGGTCCAATGCCCCCGGCGCTCGCGGCCCGGCACACGACTGGCGAACTCGCCGCGTTACGGATCATCGCCGACGAGGTGCGGGCGCGCGGCGCATGTGAACTGTGCGTGTCGGCCATCGCGGCGCGAGCCGGGGTGTCGGCCTCGACGGCACGCAACGCGATCCGGACGGCTGCCCGTTCCGGGCTTCTCCACGTCGAGGAGCGCCGCCTTCTCGGCCGGCGCAATGATCCCAACCGCATCACCATCGTGGATGCCGCTTGGCGGGCTTGGATCGCGAAGGGCGGCCGAACCGGGGGGGGTGCCTTCAAAAAACTCGAGCCCACGGACAGAGGATCTCAGAAAGCGCAATCTTGGAGCGGTCAGCGGCCAGCGGAAACGTCGCAAAGAGCTGCCGGGAGGCAGGGTCGGGCGAGGGCAAGGCCACCTTCCGATTCCGGACCGGGTCCGTCACGGCGAGTGCCATCCATGCGGTAGGCTCATGCACCCGATCGTCATTCCGAACGGCCCGCTGCGCACTCAGTAGCCGTCGAGCACGGCGTACTCGCCACGCGGGCCGAACCGCGGCGCGCTCAGGTCGATGCGGACGCACAGGCGCGTGCGCCTGTCATCGGACTGGCAGTTCGTCAGCACCACGCGGCCTGCGCGGCGTTGCCAGTCCTCGGCCCGCGCCTGGAGCGTCGGCAATGCGACGCGCAGGCGCTCGACTTCGGCGGCGAGGCGGGCGCGTTCCGCCTGACCCCAGAAGGTAGACGCGGCGACGCCGGCAAACTGTGCGCCGGTGGCGCCCAGCACGACGAGGCTCAGAACTGCGGTGAGGCGAAGTGTCAGCCGAGCCGTTGCCTGTCGAACCCCGTGCGTCGCTGCGTCGATCTCACCGCGCGCGTCGTGCAGCGCGGCCACGACCTCGCTGCGCAGTCGGTCGGCCCCGAGCGCGGAGACCGTCGTGTCCAACGACGCGACGCGGTCGGACAGCGTTCCGAAGGCCGGCCCGAGGGCCGACACGTCGAGGGTGAGGGTACGAGGTTTTGCAGCCGCCATCTCGGCCGCCTGTGCGGCCTTGAGCGTCCCCTGCATGTCCTGCCCGAGTCGGTCCACGTCGCGGCGGACTGCCTTGAGCGTGTCGAGCAACTCAATGACGGGGTCGGTTGAGTTCGCGCCGTCCATTGTCGGCAGGGTCCTACGAGTGCTCCGTCTCGGTGGGCGGAACAGGATCCTGTCTCATGGAGAAGATGTGCAGGCGGCCGAGAAGGTCGGTGACCCTTCGGAGGTCCACATCCGGAAGACCGTCGTTGTCGATGATCGAGACCAGCTGCTTGGCATTGGCAGGGCTGTCGTAGGCCCATCGGATCACAACAGCGCCGACGACCTTCGCCTCCCGTTCATCCCTGGCTTGGATTTCTGCCTCCACACGTGCGGTCTCAGCGGCAAGCGCCGTCAGCCTCTGTTCCGGGGTGCGCTTGATGCGCTTCGGCTTGGTCTCGGTCGTGTCCATGTTCGAAGCTCGCTTTTTGAGAGTTGCATTCGAGGGGCGGGCAAAGCTAGGGTTGAGTCCCGAAGGGCGCGGTTACGTCTCGGACTGCGTCCGACACCCGCGGTCCTCAGGGGCTGCGCCCCGCCGGACGGCTTCCCCCCAGTCCGGCGCTTAGGCGCCGGACGTCAGGGTTCCTCACCCTGAAACCGAGCCAGCGTCGGGCCGCTGGACCACGTATGTGCGCACAGGGCGCGGTGACGGGATGGCGCTGTACCGCTTCGAGCTGAAGGTGATCGGCCGCTCCGGCGGGCGTTCGGCCGTCGCCGCAGCCGCCTATCGCTCCGGCACCCGGATGGTCTGCGCCCGCCGCGGCCAAGTCTTCGACTACAGGCGGCGCAAGGGCGTCTCGTCGCGCGAACTCCTCGCTCCCCCAAGCGCACCGGCATGGGCTCGCACGGATCGCCAGAAGCTCTGGCAGATGGTGGAGGCGAGCGAACGCCGGGTCGACAGTAGGCTCGCGAAAGAGGCCGTACTCTCGTTGCCGCGCGAGCTGAGCGTCGAGGATCGCGTCCGGCTGGTCCGCGCGTTCGTCGAGCGGGAGATTGTCGCGCTCGGTCTTGTCGCGGACATCGCGCACCACGACGGACGGACGGGAAAAGACGATCCGGACGGCGGCAATCCGCACGCTCACGTGCTGATCTCGACTCGTCGCGTCGGTCCCGATGGGTTCGAAGGCAAGGAAAAAGCTCTCGACGCTCGAGACACCCTGTTGCATCTCCGTGAAGCGTGGGCTTCGCATCTGAACGAAGCGCTCGAGCGTGCCGGAGCGCCGACGCGGGTCAGCCACCTCTCGCTCGCGGCACAATGCGAGGACGCCAAGGCTGAGGCTGCCGATGCGCGCGCCAGCGGTGACACGGAGAAGGCGGACGAAGCCGACGCAGCGGTTTTCGTGCTTGATCGGAAGCCGGAGCCGAAGCTCGGGCGGGGACACCACCTCCGAACCCGCGCTGGCATTCAGACCGACCAAGGCGAGGCCGTAGACGCGCTCCGGATTGAGCGTGCCCGCCGACAAACGCTGACCGCGACCCTGCGCACGCTGCTCCGAAAGGCCGCGCAGTTTCGGTTGCAACTCGGCGACCGCCTGCGTCAAAGCTTGAGCGAAGGTGCCATGGCCTCGCTGCGGGATACCAACCTCGCGGTGTCGGTGGGTCGCTTGGCACGCGGCGAAGGGGAGCGCCTGACTCCCGATGAGCGCATCAAGGCACAGGAACGACAGCGCGCGTTGAGGCACGAACAAGCTGAGCGGCGCTTGGCTTTGGGAGATGGTGAGCAGGCCTCGGCACGTGAGCGCGACCTGCGTCGAGAGGAGATTGAGCGCCATCGTATCGAACAGGAGTTACTGAGGGTCCGCGCCGTGATGCGGCGAGATCGTGGACGTGGGATCGGCCGCTGAGCGGCCGATCCACGGGCCGGCGCGCTAGTCCCTGCCCCACCCATCGTTCCGAACCGGCTTGCGGGACTTGGGCTTGCGCTTCTGTTCGGCCTTCGGGGTGAGGTTCGGCGGCACCGGAGCCGGAGCCGGCTGAGGAACGACGGGAGCGGGCTTGGCCTCCGCGTCTTTCTTGGCGCGCGCGTCGATGATGAGATCGCCGATGGTACGGTCGAAATTCGGCCCGTCATCGACGTTCGGTGGGACCTTGCACCGACAGGTCAGACACCGGTCAACGCGCACCCGGATCCGCTCAAACGCGCGTTCGTCCTCGGGCGTGATTTCCTTGTTGTCACGCTTGAGGAGCCGCACGCGGTCCCAGGTATCGATCTCGAAATCCTCGATCTCGCATTCCCAGAGTTCGATCCGCACGTCTTCCGGAACGGGGACGCCCGCAACGTACGTCGCGGTACTCAGAAGAAGGGCATTCTCCTTGCGGCACTCCCATGAAAGGTGACCGGCTCTCCTGACCTGTACGAGATATCGACAATCATGAGGGCGCAGCGGGTTTGAAGCTTCCGGCGCAGCGGAGGCATTCTGATCTTTGCGGTCTTCGTTCTGATTGGAGTTGGACATGTGAGGCCCCGGCATTTCCAGTTGCGAGGCCGTCTATGAATATCGCTCTTTGCCGAAAGTACAGAGCGGAGACCATTGGATAAGTGGGCCGGACCGGCAGACAGTATCTTGAAAAAGCTGAGAAATACTGCTACAAGGAGCAAGAACGACATCATAAAGACGGGAGAGACCCGTCACATGTGGAGGGGCATTCGCCACCCCAGTGAAGTCGATGGACTTCACTGGCCACATGTGAATACATTCTTAAAAGTAACCTAATGGAATTTGGCGGCTCGCCAAAGCCCGAATTGGCGGCAATTCACAGTTTCGTGAAGGAGCTGCCTAGGGTGTGGGCAGCCGCGGGGTGGCGTCTTCTGGGCTGTGATAATGACGCTTATCGGAGGTCAAGACGGAGTCGGTCATGGTGGCGCTGTTGGAGCAGATGCTCCGGGACGTGCGCCGGGAGATCGCCGCGATCGAGATGCGCTCGGCCGCGCGGACTGCTGGGCTCCTCGCCCTAATCCGGGATGGGGCCGACACCGCCGAGCAGGACCGGCTGATGTCGGAGGACATGCGCACCCTGGACGGCCTGCGTCAGGAACAGCGGGTGCTGAAGGAGGCCCTGGAACGCCCCGACCTCCCGGCGAGCGCCCAGGATCTGCTCGATCTCGCCGACGCGAAACTACGCCTTGTCCTTGAGGCCCGACTCCAGCTCCAGGACCTGAGGGGTCAGGGATGACCGTCGCGCCCGTCCCGGCCTCATCGCTCCTCGATGACGCGCTCGCGGACGCAGATCGGGAGATCGCCGAGACTGAGCGGCGGCGCGAACGGCAAGTTCACCTCCTCCACGGCCTCGACCCCGGCACGAAGGCGCGGACCTGCGCCGAGCGCCTCCTGTGCGAGATCGACTGGACCCTCTCAATCAACCACACGCACCGAACGCTCATCCAGAACCTGCTGGCGACCGAAACCTCCAACGACGTGGGTTCCCCGTGACCACCCTTCCTACCCCTGTCGCAGAGACCGCAATCGGCCCCGCGCTCGACTTGGAAGCGGTCGCCGCCCGCGCCGCCGGACTCGCTCGGCAGGCGCGCGCCGCTAACACGCTCCGCGCCTACGAGGCCGACTGGCGGGAATTCGCGGGGTGGTGCGCCGCCCGCGGCCTCGAACCGCTGCCCGCCGCCCCGGCCGTGGTCGGGCTCTACCTCGCCGACTGCGCCGACCGGCTGTCGCTCGCGACCCTCGCCCGGCGGGTGAGCAGCCTCGCCGCCCGGCACCGCCGGGCCGGGCTCGGCCTCGACGTGCGCCACCCGGCCGTGGCCGACGTGCTGGCGGGCCTCCGGCGCGAGCGCGGCTCCGCCCAGCGCCGCGCCGAGGCCCTGACCGTGCCGCGCCTGAAGCAGGTGCTCGCCGGGCTCGGCGACGGCCTCGCCGACCGGCGCGACCGCGCCCTGCTCCTGGTCGGCACCGCCGCCGCGTTGCGGCGCTCCGAGCTGGCCGCCCTCGACGTGGCCGACATCGCCGTCCTGCCCGAGGGCCTGCGGGTCACGATCCGGCGCAGCAAGACCGACGCCGAGGGTCGCGGCGCGGTGCTCGCGGTCGGGCGCACGGGACAGGCGACGTGTCCGGCCGCCGCCTACACGGCGTGGCTTGCCGCGACCGGGATCGCCGAGGGGGCGGCGTTCCGCGCCGTCGACCGTCACGGCCGCCTCGGCGGGCGGCTGTCCGGCAACGCCGTCGCGCTGATCGTCCAGCGCCGCGCTGGCGCCGCCGGGCTCGACGCGGCGGCCTATGCGGGCCACTCCATGCGGGCGGGGTTCGCGACCTCGGCCGCCCATGCCGGGGTTGGCGAGATCCGGATCGCTCACCAGACCCGTCACGCCTCGCTCAGCACCCTGCGCCGGTACGTCCGTGAGGGGGCCCTGTTCGCCGACAATCTCGCTGTCGAGATCGGATTGTAGCGCTTCCAGGGCTCTCGTCTGGGACGCCCAGGAGTCCAAAGCGTAAGGCCCGACAAGGAGTTGCGGCTCGGTTATTGAAACGGTTATATTTTCCGCCATATCCTTCCAAGGGCGCGACGTGCTGCCGGATGGAGAGGGCCTTATGGACGTGGAAGAAGACCAGTCGCGCCAGATGGCGATCATCGAGCCCCTGCTGCTCGGCATCCACGACGCCTTGTACGAGGCGGTCGCCACCTACAACGGTGACGGGTACTCGGATGCGGTTCGTGCGCAGCACAGTGATCGCGCTGCCGCGTGCTGCATCTACGACCACGCCGAACGAGCGCTGATGGACCGCTTCGACGGCACGCCTGGGGTGAACTTCCTGGATCGCCGGGGGCTTCACCTGCTCAACTACCGGGATCAGGCGCTGATCCGGGTCAAGAAGGTGAACGGGTTAGGCCAACACGCTAACTACCAGACCCTGCAACAGCAGGATTATGACGACGAGATGCCCCTCCTCGATCTGCCCGAGGCGGCCGTGCGTCTGTATGCGGGCTACCAAATGGATGCCGCCGGGGCCGCGATCGAGCGGGTGATGATTGTCAGGCAGATCGGCAAGGACGTGATCTGGACGGCGCAGGTCACCGCTACGGAAGCCCAGGCTGCGTGGGTGGACATCACGCCGGAGCGGATCCCTGACACTGGTCGGACCGACTTTGAGGCGGCGCGTGCGAGACGAGGACGCTAAGTGACCGACGCGGTCTTCAACGCTGACATGCTGAGACTCGCGCGTGAGGCGCGCGAGATGACCCAGGCTGATCTGGCGAGAGAGGCGTCTGTCACGCAGGCGCTCATCTCGAAGCTCGAACACGGCCTGATCGGCCAACCCTCCGACGAGGTGCTGGGCAACCTCGCGAAGGCACTCCGCTTCCCTACAGCCTTCTTCCATCAGCGCGAGCGCGCGATCGGGTTCCCCGCCTTTCACTACCGCAAGCGCACGAAGCTCGGCGCGAAGCCACTCGCGCGGATCGGTGCGGTCATCAACATCCGGCGTCAGCACGTGGCGAGGCTCTTGCGCTCCTACGACCTGGAAGTCGCCAAGCCGATCCCTCAGATCGACCTGGACGAGAGCGGCCTCACGCCAGAGAAGGTCGCCGAGCGGCTGCGCGCGTACTGGATGCTGCCGCGTGGGCCGGTCGCCTGCGTGGTTGATACGATTGAGCAGGCGGGCGGCATCGTCATCATGACGAGCTTCCACACCAAGCTTCTGGACGGCATCAGCTTCCGTTCGGAGGGCATGCCACCGCTCTTCTTCATGAACAAGGATGTTGCCGGGGACCGCTTCCGTTTCTCGCTCGCGCACGAGCT
>NZ_JADPKS010000072.1 GCF_023074175.1 Bradyrhizobium sp. 139 | reverse complement strand
GTCGGATTGCCGATAAACAGACCCTCGTTGAGGAAATCGCCGCATGGGAGCACGACCGCAACGCCAACCACGCCAAGGCCAATTGGCAATTCTCAACCTCCAATGCCCGTATCAAACTCAAGCACCTCTATCCCGCAATCTGAATGAATCGGGCGACTAGCTTCGCAGGAGCGGAGTCGATAGGTCATCGTTTGTGATCAAAACTAAGCCGTGAGCTGACATCAGACGCCCCATCGCAGAGCTGCGGTCTGCGCCGGGGCATCCCATAATTTCGTCGACTTGCTATCGAGCACAGACACGGTGATCGAGACACCGGCCATGTCGAGGGATGTGACGTAGGAACCGGTCAGGAAGCGCGCCACTGCCACCCCCGCGCTGTTCAGAATGCGCTTTGCGGCATTGACCATCAGATAGAGTTCGATCAGAGGCGTCGCGCCAAACCCGTTGACGAGAAGCAGCACTTCACTCCCCTTGCCGGGTGCAAGATCCTTCAGGATCGCATCGAGCAGCTCGGCGGCAATCGCATCGGCGGACGCCAGCGGCACCCTGCGCCGGCCAGGCTCGCCATGAATGCCGACGCCCATTTCCATTTCATTGTCGGCCAATGCGAAGTTTGGCCGCCCTGCCGCCGGCACGGTGCATGGCAACAGTGCCACCCCCATCGAGCGGGTGCGCCGGTTGACCTCTTCGCCGAGCGCCGTGAGAGCGGCAAGCGGCATTCCGGTCTCGGCCGCAGCGCCGACCATTTTTTCCACAATCAATGTCCCCGCGACGCCGCGACGACCAGTCGTATACGTCGATTTCTCCACCGCCACGTCGTCGTTAGTCACCACGCTCGCAACTTCCCGCCCGGCCATCTCGGCTGCCATGGTGAAATTCATCACATCACCTTCGTAGTTCTTGACGATGAAGAGCACGCCTGCTCCCGTGTCGACGGCCTCCGCGGCCTCGATCATCTGGTCTGGCGTCGGCGAGGTGAAGACTTGACCGGGGCAAGCGGCATCGAGCATGCCGAGGCCGACAAAGCCCGCATGCAGCGGCTCATGTCCCGAGCCGCCGCCCGAAATCAGCGCGACCTTGCCTGGCTTCAACGTGCGGCGCCGGACGAATTTGCGCTCGGCACCAAGAAGCAGGATATCCGCATGGGCTGCCGCGAAACCGTCCAGACTTTCTTCGAGTATCGTATCGGTGCTGTTGATCAGCTTTTTCATGAACGCCCTCCGTCTCATCTAAAGTTCAAATCAATGGCTCAACCCACACTTTCGGCATAGCGCGCGAGTTGCGCGGCGAAATCCACGATCAGCTGTTCGAGCGCGCGGTTCTTCTTGTCATCGCCGAGGTCGGGTACGGTCACCGAGACGGTGCGGGTGCGCGCCTCGCGGTGGGGTGCGCGCAGTCGGCCGGGATGCGCGCGTCCATAGGCTTCGAGGAATGCCGCGCGCTCGGCGCCGGACAGATGGCAGACTTCGAAGATGATCGTGACATGCTTCGCCGGAATAGGAACCAGATACGCCGGATTGGTGATCTGGGTCACGAAGGAGCGATTCTTGCCCAGCGCCGCCGCCAGCTTCAGCCGCGTCCCCGAGGGCCGATTGTCGAGCACCCGTCGCAGAATGGCCTTGTAATCCGCCACATTGCTGTCACCAGGCGCGCGGGTATCCTCGCATGCTTCGTCCGTCATGAACGCACCTTTGCGATTGCGGCCTTGAGCCGCGCGACGGCAATCGGCGCCACCGAGAGAGTTGTCAACCCGGTGGCGATCAACGTCGTCGTCAGGCGGGTGTCGGCCGCGGCGTCACCGCAGAGCGAAACCTCCACGCCGCGCTTTCGTCCGGCATCGACCGTCTGGGAGATCAGCGCCAGCACCGCCGGATTGCCGGTATCGTTGAGGTCCGCGACGGCACCGATGTCGCGTGCCGCCGCCATCGTGTACTGGGTCAGGTCGTTCGAGCCGATGGAATAGAACGCCGCGCCGAAAGCCTCGGCGAGCAGCGCCGCCGCCGGGATCTCGACCATGATGCCGAGCGGCGGTCGGGCGCAGGCGATCCCTTCCGCCCTGAGCGACGTGAACTCCGCATCCAGCAGGGCACTGGCACGGTCGAGCTCCGAAGGGACCGCGATCATCGGCAGCATCACCTTCAGCGCCCCGTGCACAGCCGCACGGCACAGTGCCCGCAGTTGCCCGCGAAACACTTCCGGCCGCGCGAGCGAGAGACGGATGCCGCGCAGGCCGAGGAACGGATTGCGCTCGTTATCGATCGTCAAGCCGGCGATCGGCTTGTCGCCGCCGGCATCGAGGGTACGGATCGTCACCGGTCTTCCCTCGGCCCAATCGAGAATGCGCCGATAGACTGCATATTGCGCATCCTCGTCCGGCAGGCCTTGAGACGCCTCGAACAGAAATTCCGTACGCACGAGGCCGATGCCGTCGCAGATTGCAGGATCGAGGCCCGCGAGGTCTTCGGGCGCGGCGATATTGAGAAGGACCGCGATCCGCTGGCCGTCGGCCGTGCGTGCCGACTCGAGGCGGCCGGCATCGACGGCGGCTTGCGCAGCGTTCACCATGCGATGCTCGAACAGGCGGCGCGTTTCCGGCTCGGGATCGAAGATCACGGTGCCGGCATCGCCATCGACGAGCGCCAACGCCGGTGGCTGTCCGTTCCACGACAGCGGGCCGAGCCCAACGACCATGGGCGCCCCGCGCGCCCGCGCCAACATCGCAACATGCGACGAAGGCGAGCCCGCAGCCAGCGCGATGGCCCCGCCGCGCGACCAGTCAGCGGCAAGAAAAGCGGAAGGCGTGATGTCGTCAGCCGCTACGATCGAGCCACCGGCAATCCTGGCGACCGTATCCACGCCGCTCAGATGCGCGAGCACACGGTCGCGGATGTCGACGATATCGGCCGCCCGGGCACGGAAATATTCATCTTCAGCAGCGCGATAGCCAGCTATTTCCACGTCGAGTGCCAAGCGCCAGGCGTGGTCGGCAGCGATCCCCTCTGAGATGACCCCATATGCCGGATCCGCCAGCGCATCATCCTCAAGCATGGCGACCTGGAATTCCAGAATGTCGGCCACCTCGCCCTGGTTCGTCTTGATCTGCTCGGCGATCTCCGCCCTCGCGCCTTCAATCGCCGCCCGCAGTGCCGCCGCCTCCTGCGCGGGATCGTCGCTCGCTGTCCGCCTGGCCACAGCCGCAGTCAGCATGGTGACCGGCCCGATGGCGAGACCCGGCGAGGCAGCACGGCCGATGAGATGGATCTCTGCCACTGCGATCAGACCTCGCCGAAACCATCATGCACAAGCGCCAGGACGGCAGCAAGCGCTGCCTTGCCATCAGGGCCGGCGACGCGGAAATGCAGCGTTGCGCCCTGCGGCGCCTTCACGCGCATCACCTTCACCGGGCTCTTGGCGTCCGTCCAGGGTCCGTCCGCCGCGAGGGCAAGCTCGATCTTCGCGGTAAAACCCTTCGCGCACTGCGTGAGCTTGATCGACGGCCGCGCGTGAAGACCGACTTTGTTGACGAGAACCGCCGAGGCCGTCAGCGGCACCGGCGTTTCGCCCGGCCGGCTGGCGTGAGCATCATGCATAGAATTCCTCCGCGCTACGCTTGACGGCAGCAAGCGGCGAGCCACCCGAAGACTCGGTTGCCGCGATCACGGCTCCCTCGACCACCGGGGCATTGCAGACGACGACGCGCGCCCGTCGATCTTCAGGCAGCATTTCCACCGCCATCTCGGAATTTGTCTCCGCCCCACCAAGATCGACCAGCACCGCCACACCTGCCGGCGACCAGGCCGTCTCGATCGCCTCAAGGATTCCGGCAACATTCGTGCCGAGCCCTCCATCGATATCGCCGCCTGTCCAGGCGAGCGGCACGGCGTTGCCGACCATCTGGCGCACCATATCCGCCGCGCCTTCCGCGATCTTGGGCGAATGTGAAACGATGACGATCCCGACATTGCCGGAACTTGAACTGTTCATGAATTTGCCTCGAATTCCAGTACCTCGACTGCCGCACCGATCAAAAGGGACGCCGAACGCGAACCAGGGTCCATATGACCGATGGAACGTTCGCCGAGAAAGGACGCACGGCCGCGGATCGCAAGCATGGGCGTGGTCCGATCGGCCGCTTGCGCCGCTTCCGCAGCTATCGCATTGGCATCGCCGCCCCCCGCTAACACGACCTGCACCGGCACCAGCACATCAACCAAGGTTTTCTGCCCCGCCTCCGAGCGCCCGCGCGCCTTGACGGCATCGATCGCCTTCGCTGTCGCCGCGACGAGATCCGCTCGGATCGACTGCTCCGGAAGCGCCTTACCTAGTTCCATGAAGAAAGTGCCAACCAGCGGCCCGGAAGCGCCGCCGACCTTCATGACCAACGTCATTCCGATCGCCTTCAGCATTTCCGGCAGCGATTTGTCGGCAAGGCCGGGCAGTGTCGCGAGCACGGCCTCGAAACCGCGCTTCATGTTTAACCCGTGATCGCCGTCGCCGATCGCCTGATCGAGGCTGGTCAATTCGTCGGCGTGCTGGATCACGGATTCCGCCAACGCCCGCACCAGCTTTTCCCTGGCAACCCGATCAAGACTCATGCCGCGACCCTCCCGCCGGCCGCATCGAATAACAGCGGCTTGTTGAGTCGGAGCGAGACGATGTCCCCCGGGCCCAACCTCGCCTCGGGGTCAGCCAACGTCACGACCGGCTGGCCGCCGACGTCGAGGTGGAGATAGCTCTGGTCGCCGAGATGTTCGACTCGCGTGACGGTTGCCGACACGTCTCCGCCGCTGCGTGCGATCATCAGGTGCTCGGTACGCGCGCCGATGGTCTTGGCGCCGGGCGGAATGCCGGCAAACAGAGCCGCCGGCAGCAGGTTGATCATCGGCTGACCAAGCCGCGCGGCGACATGGGCGTTGATCGGATTCTCGTAAATCTCCCGCGGCGTACCGATCTGCATCAGCCGGCCCCCCTCGATTACGCCGATGCGCGAAGCCATGGTCATCGCTTCCGTTTGATCATGGGTGACATAGAGGATGGTGGCGCCGAGATCGGTCTGGATGCGCTTGAGTTCGAGGCGCATTTCGCCGCGCAGCTTGGCATCCAGCGAGGAGAGCGGCTCGTCCATCAGATAGATGGAGGGCGAGCGCACTAAGGCCCGGCCGATAGCGACGCGCTGCATCTGCCCGCCTGACAACTGCGTCGCCCTGTTGTGCAGCTTGGTTTCGATGTGGAGAAGACGCGCAACGTCCTCGACCTTCGCGCGAATCTCGGCCTCGGGTACGCGGCGGATCGGCGCACGTAACGCAAAGGCCATGTTCTCGAACACGCTAAGATGCGGATACAAGGAATATTGCTGGAAGACGAAGGCGACGTCGCGATCGGCCGGCGCATCGCCGGTCACATCGCGTCCACCGATCCGGAGCGAACCGCTGTCTGGCGTCTCCAGTCCGGCGACAAGTCGCAGCGCCGTCGTCTTGCCGGCACCCGTCGGCCCCAGCAACGCAACGAATTCGCCGTCTCCAACCGAGAGGGACAGGTCGACGACGGCGTGAGTCTGGCCGAACGCCTTGGAGACCGCCCTGATCTCGACTTCAGCCATGCGCACCTCCTTCATACAACGCAGTGCGGATGGCCCGGCCCGATGCCTTGTCGAAGACCGAGAGCGTATTGGGCCGGAAGTCGAGTCCGACACTTTCCCCAGTCCGAAAGTATATGCTGCTGGACGAACGGGCCTTAAGCGCGCCATAGCGCGTAGTAACGGTCACGATCTGCGTCGTGCCGAGATATTCCGACCCATAAACCTCGCCCCGCACCATGCCGCGATCGGTGAACCGCACATGCTCCGGCCGCACCCCCAGGACGAGATCGCTTTCCGCCAGCGCCTCGCGTGCAGCAGGAATTGCAATTTCGCGCTCGCCGAGCCAGACCGCCTGCGCGCCGGTTTGCAGGCTACCGTGGAACGGCAGGAAATTCATAGGCGGTGAGCCGATGAAGTCTGCGACGAAGAGCGAAGCGGGCCGGTCGTAGATGTCGCGCGGGCTCGCGACCTGCTCGACGACTCCATTATTCATCACCGCGATCATGTCGGCCATCGCCATGGCCTCGAGCTGGTCATGGGTGACATAAACGGTGGTCGCACCGAGCCGGTCATGCAGCGCGCGCAATTCATGGATCATTGCCTCGCGCATCTCCGTATCAAGCGCGCCGAGCGGCTCGTCCATCAGGAAGCATTTCGGCTTGCGGACGATCGCCCGCCCGAGCGCGACGCGCTGCCGATCGCCGCCTGCCAGGCCCGACACCCACCGGTCGAGGAGATGGGAGATACGCAGAATACGCGCGGCCTCCACCACCCGCCGGTCGCGCTCCGCCGCTCCGACGCGCTCGCATTTCAGGGGAAAGCCGATATTTCGTCGGACATTCATGTGCGGATAGAGCGCAAACAGCTGGAACACGAAGGCGATATCGCGCGCCGAGGCGCGATTCATCGTAACATCCTCGCCGCCGAGCCTGATCGTGCCGGCGGTCGGCAATTCCAGCCCTGCGATCATGCGCAGTGTTGTCGTCTTGCCGCAGCCGGAAGGCCCGAGCAGGCAGAGGAACTGGCCGTCTTCGACCGTGAAGCTGGCGGCCTTGACCGCATGAAACGTCCCGAAGGATTTGTCGAGCGCATCGACCCTGATCTGTGCCATCGCGCCTTACTCCCTGACCTTCGAGACGATGGTGAACATCACCGTCCCGAACAGCGTGATCGCAAACGACCAAGAATAGAGCGTGAGGAAAAACGGCTGCATCAGCATGACGACTCCCGCGGCGATGATCGTCGTCGCGACGGCCTCCAGCGGACCGCGTCGCAGAATCCTGTCCGCGAGGTCGCGTCGGAGCGTGGATGTGTTCGCATCGCGGCTCATTTGCGGACGGCTCCAAAGGTGATGCCGCGCAGAAGATGCTTGCGCAACAGCACCGTGAACACGACGATGGGCACCAGGAAGAGCGTCGTACCGGCGGCTACTGCGGGCCAATCCTGCCCCCCCTCGCCGATGATGATCGGAATGAAAGGCGGCGCCGTCTGCGCGTTGCCAGAGGTCAGAAGCACAGCAAAGGCGTATTCGTTCCACGCAAAAATCAAGCAGAAGATGGCCGTCGCTGCGATTCCTGTCGTCGCCTGCGGCAGCACTACTTTCACGAATGCCTGAAACCGCGTGTAGCCGTCGATCATCGCCGCTTCCTCATACTCCCGCGGGATTTCGTCGATGAATCCTTTGAGAAGCCAGACGGCGAGGGAGACGTTCACCGAGGTGTAGAGCAGGATCATCCCGAGTCGGGTATCCGACAGTCCGAGGGTGCGGTACATCAGGTAGATCGGGATTGCGACCGCGATTGGCGGCATCATCCTCGTCGACAGAATGAAAAATAGCAGGTCGTCCTTTAGCGGCACGCGGAACCGCGAGAAGCCATAAGCTGACAATGTGCCTAGTGCGACAGCGAGCATCGTCGAACCGAACGCGATGATCAGCGAATTGACGAAACGCGGCACATAGTTCGACGGCCCGGCGACGACCATGTTGCGGCTGCGCGCGATGCTGTCGCAAAGCCCGCGTGGCTGGCCCAGCGTCTGGATGAATTCCGGCGTCTGGCGCGAGCGGGTTGTGAATAGATTACAGTAGCCTTCGACCGACGGCTTGAACAGTATCTTCGGAGGATAGGAGATCGCATCGTCGGGCGACTTGAACGAGGTGAGCACGATCCATACCAGCGGAATCATCGTGATGATGGCATAGAGTATTACGAGCAGGCCGGCGAAGCGGCGTGCATGGGCCGACGGTTCGACGACTGAATGGGCTGCGTTTGCGACGCTCATCGGTTCTTCACCCGGTTCAGCGCCTTGACGTAGATGTTGGCGAGGCCGAATACCGTTACGAACAAAATGATAGCGAAGGCCGAGGAATAGCCGGTGCGCCAACTCTCAAACGCTGCCCGCTTAAGCGTGATCGAGGCAACCTCCGTGGTTGAGCCCGGCCCTCCTCCGGTCAGAAGATTGACCATGTCGAACATCTTGAAGTTCTCGATACCACGAAAGAGCACAGCCAGCATGATGAACGGTAGAGCCATCGGCAGCGTGATGGACCAAAATTGCCGCCAATTCGACGCGCGATCGACCTCCGCTGCCTCATAAATGTAGTCCGGGATCGATCGCAGGCCGGCTAAGCAAATCAGCATCACATAGGGCGTCCACATCCAGGCATCGACGATGACGATGGCCCACGGACTGAGGGTCACGTCTCCCAGCATCTGGAACGACGAGGCGTCGCGTCCCGTGACGAAAGCGACCACATAATTGAACAAGCCGATCTGCGGCTGATAGAGAAAGGTCCAGAAATTGCCGACGACAGCCGGCGAAAGCATCATCGGCAGCAGAATGATCGTTGTCCACATGCCATGGCCGCGGAATTTCTTGTCGATGAGGAAGGCAAGACCAAACCCGAGCACGGTCTCGATGAGCACGGTCCAGATCACGAAATGCGCCGTCACCTGCATCGCCGCCCAGATATCCGGATCGGTCAGAATCGACCGGTACCAGTCGGTGCCCAGCCATATCGTCGGCGCGTTCGCCCGATTGGCGCGGTAGTTAGTGAATGAGAGATAGATCGCCCACACCAGCGGGAAGACATTGATCGCCAGCAGCAGCACGATCGTCGGCGTGATGAAGAGCCAGGCGAGCGCCTGGTCCGACAGGCCCCGGATACGCCGCGCCACGGCTGGCCGGACCGGGACGGCCCGATAGGTGATCGATGGGGCACTCAAATCGTTCATGGCTTTGGTCGATCTCGCGCCGGGACCGTCAGCTATGCGACAACTGCCGATATTGCCGAAGAGAGCCTGGAGCGCGCTCGCGTGCGCTCCAGGCGGTTGCCTTAGAACTTCTTGCCTTCTTCCTTGAAGATGGCCTTCCAGTCCTTCACCAGACCGTCGAGCGCTTCCTGCGCGGTGCCCTTGTCCGCCACCACGTAATCATGCACGCGCTTCTGTTCGGCTTGCAGGAGTTGCGCATAGGAGGGCTCGGCCCAGAAGTCGACGATCATTCCCATCGACTTCAGAAACTCCCCGGCGAACGGCGCGCTGTTCGGGAAGCTCGGATCGTTCAGCACGGACTTAGCGCAGGAATAGCCGCCCAGCGCCCACCACTTCTTCTGCACATCCCCGCCGGAGAACCACTTGATATATTGCAGTGCTTCGCCCTGGTTCTTCGAATAGGAAACGACCGAGATACCCTGTCCGCCGAGCTGGGTCGCCTGTATGGCGGGGCCGGCGGGATTGCTGAAGAAGCCGATCTTGTCGCCACCAACGTTCGGATCCTTGTAGAGCCCCGGGAAGAAGGCGAAGAAATTCATCTGCAGCGCAACCTGACCCGACTTGAACGCGTCAAGGCCTTCGGACATGTAGGAGTTGGATGCGCCGGGTGGCGTGCAGCACTTATAGAGGTCCTTGTAGGCCTCAAGTCCCTTGATGGCACCGGGCGAGTTGACGAACCCGTCCATCGCATAGGGCTTCTTGGGATCCTGATATTGGAAGCCGTGATCGTAGAGATAGTTCGAAACGCCCATGGTGATGCCTTCCGAGCCGCGCTCGGTATAGATCGAAGCGCCATAGACCTTCTTGCCGTCGATCTCACGGCCCTGGAAGAACTTGGCGATATCGTGCAGTTCGTCGAGTGTCTTCGGCGCAGCGAGATCGCGGCCGTACTTGGCCTTGAAATCCTTCTGGATCTCTGGCCGCGCAAACCAGTCCTTGCGATAGGTCCAGCCCACCGCGTCACCCATGGCGGGCAGCGCCCAATAGTTTGGCGTATTCTTCGGCCACTCCGAATAGCCGACCACGGTGGCCGGCATGTAATCGTCCATGCTGATCCCTTCCTTCTTGAAGAAATCGTTGAGCTTGACGTACTGGCCGTTCTCCGCGGCGCCGCCGATCCATTGCGAATCGCCAATGATGAGATCGCACAACGAGCCGTGCGAATTAAGCTCGTTCAGGAAACGATCGGCATAATTGGTCCACGGCACGAATTCGAACTTCATACCGATGCTGGTCTTGGCGGTGAAGTCCTTCGACAGTTCGACCAGCGCGTTGGCAGGGTCCCACGCGGCCCAGCACAGCGTGATGGTCTTGGCCTGCGCGTGCGCAGGGGTCGTCCCCACTCCGGCACTGAGCGCGGATGCGAGAACTCCGAAACTAGTAAGAAGCGCCTTTACTGTTCGTTTCATAACGCTTTCCCTCCCAGTGGGGCCGGCCATCGACATGGCGCGACTCTCCAACCCGCTCGAATGCTTCGAGCAGAGCGATACAGTCCTTCACGGGCTGAACGACTAAACGGACGTTTCCTCGTGCCTGCCTGGATTCTTAGTGATCAGCCAAGCTCGATTTGTTTAGTGAACCATGAGATACTAAACATTGCAAGCAGGCTGTTCTGGCATGGAGTTCAAACACTCATATCGGCGGACCCACGAGCCCGCGCTCGACATGATCTGTCAGTCAGCGGCAATGACCGCTGTTGTTTGGAACGAGTAGAGAAGATTTCCGCCGCGGATACACGGACAGGTATTTCGGGAGCAGCCGCCAATGCTGGGTGGGGCTTGGAGCCAAGAACGCATTCTTGCTCGACACCATCGTGAGCGGCCCCGAGAAGGGCAGTTTCGTCGAGCTTGTCCCCGAGGATTGGGACGAGAACTGGGACTTCTTCCTCGATGAGAAGAAGGAGGCGCTTCGACGCGCATCTTTCATTGTCTATGAGGATTGGTGTTCTAAGAGAGGCTGGGCGTGGTTCGGCCGATATTTCGAAACTGGAGAGACCGCGGCGGCAATCGAATTCGTCGATGGACTGGTTCGTCGGAACCGTGTGACGTCGCATGCGGCCGACCGCGGTCTGAAGACGCAGGGCAAGTCCGAAAAGGCCACGCGTATCGGCCAGGCCGAATTCAGGGATCGCGTGATCAGATGTGGGGTTGGCGATGTGCCTTGACCGGATGCCAGCTCGCCCCGGCCCTGGAGGCAGCCCACATCAAATCATGGGCGGAGCACGATGAGATCAAACGTGACCCCGAGAACGGCATTGCACTCGTGTCGACGGTAAGCCGTTCGACAACACTTGTCGGATGCCGTCGTCGCTGAGCGATCAACGCGCGGAAAGGCAATAAGCGGCGGTTTAGTAGATGAGGGTGGGACACTGTACTTTGTGATTGTTGTGGATACCGCCGACGGTCTAAAGCAAGTGCTTCTAGAGCCGCCTCCAGTTCGAAACCGATGACCGCCTCGGCCGCTCAATCTGAGTACCGGCAATTTGTACTGAATGTTCGCCACCCGTGCCTTCGACTGTTCGCAGCGTCGGGCTCCTACGATGTTCGCACGGCAAGTCTTACAGGCTATGGAAGATCATGCGGAAGGGCAGATAAGCCGCCCGGAATGTGGATCGGCAACTCGCTGACCGCGTTCAAGCTCGCGCGTTTGGCAGCATTGCCGAGTTGCTCAAGCAAGGGCAACAATCAGCATACGGAGGCAACCCTGTAGGAGCGGCTGATAACGCTCGCACAGGCGGTCGCGTCGCCAACGTCCCGCCGCTGAATTCGACGCCGGCCATTGAGAGCGACAAGCCCGCCCACCGTGGCGGGCTTTCGTCTACTTGGTCGTCCGTGAAGAACGCCGGTTTTAAGCCGGAGCGGGTTGAATCGTTGCCATAAGGGCGAGGAGTATCTGGCACAACAAAAGCCTGAGCCAGCGGATCAGGCGGCGGAAGTTGTAGCCGACAGCTGCGAGGATGGCGTTGGCAGCGTCGCCTTGGCGGTACCAGAGATAGTTTCGGCCCATTCGATGCTCGGCTTTGAGATGTCCGATCACGGGTTCGA
>NZ_JADPKS010000150.1 GCF_023074175.1 Bradyrhizobium sp. 139 | reverse complement strand
CCTCCTTGGTCCAAGTCCCATACGGCGCACGCATGTGCCGCGGCCACGAGCCCGCATCGAAAACACTCCAGTTCCTTGTTGACTCGCAAAGGGCTCACCGCGCGCCACCGGACAGATGCGCGTCAAGCGCGGCCATCCGGGATCAGCCTGCCAGAGCGCTGCACCCAGCGACGCTAGATCGCCCTTGTCGCTATTGGCTTGGGCTGCGCCGTTCTCGCTAAGGCCGGCCAGAGATCTGAGGGCGAGCTGCCCATGCTGCCTCATGGCTGATGTTCGGGCCAGATTGATGCATCCAAGCAGCTCCCGCGCGCCAGTGGCTCGCTGATGCAATAGAACACGTTGCACTGCGCCCTAGTCCGATAGCGCGACCAAGACGGGCCTCGATCTGGGCGCAAGAGGTGATCACGTGCTGGCGCTTGCACGTCATCCGCCAATTGCATTGAAAATAGCGAATACGTCATGACGCGCCTTTTCCTCAATCATCCTTGATAGCCGGCGGTTAGCTATGTGGATTTGGAGAATATTGGTAAAATCTATTGTTTTGATGCGAGGTATCCATGCTGTGGATGGGCCAAGAGGGATCCATCAACATTGAGGCGTGAGCCGATCCTCTTGATTCAATTGATCAGGCGCATGCCGAAGAATGGCTCAGCATGCGACCGTCCATTCGGTGAAGGTCCTAGCCAGGCATCGAAGCCCTCTCGGGAACGCGAATCATGACGCCTGAGCTGGATCAACTCAAGCGCTGCTTCCCACGAGCAGAGTCGAGCCTACGCCGCTGCCTAATGACGACACCTGGCAAGCGATCGCCGGAGCGGGGCATGCATCAATGCATCTTGAGATGAGTGCTGCAGATACCGACTTCGTTAAAAGGATCCTGAGGGCGGCGCGGTTCGCCCGTCATGAACATTTTCATTGCAAAGTCGAGCGACCTGTATGCTCGATCGCGGACCGCCTGCGGCAAATCAGGAGTTGCGTCAATCGCAGCGCGCGCGTCGCTCATAATCTTATCTTTTGCGGAAAGAAGCTTTGCATCTAACATGACATGAAGCGTCTCTCGAACTTCAGGTGAGATTGAGCTGTCGCCATCGATCAATTCTCGAAGTTTCCAAAACATACGCTCGACTGCTACCATCGACCCGAGGACTGACATCAGTCTTGGTGACATCATTGGCCATCTCCTTCTCCAGCCAGATTCTGGCGACCATCCCAGCGAAATCAGACCTGTCCCCTTTGACACCGGCGCGCGAGGCGACCCTGAACAGGCGAATGACTGGGATACATGTCCGCTGCTACGCTCCAGCGGGCGTGAGACGGACGTTCAAGATATGCTCAGGGGAACTCACAAACTGTGCGATTTGCGAGCAAGGCATTTATCTTTCCTGTGCTCCAGGCCGTAACCCGGTAGCGTGCGGTGGCTCACGTGCAAAACTGACATGGAGGGTGTGCGCCGCTTTCCATTTGCCACAATACATGCAGCGGCATCGGAGTTGGACTTCTGCCACGCATCCGTGCTCTTCCGCTTTCTCACTCGGATCGCTCTGTTGACGAGGCCGAATTGAGTGAGTGATCCCGGTCACGCAAAGGTGGTCATCCGATATCCCGGTGCTCGGGGCGCCCACCCGTTTTGTGATTGCGTGGGTGCATCGAGATCGAGCCTCCCGATCTGGCGATGGTGTGTTGGTCGTGCGCCACGTCGACCTCGATCGATCTCTTGAGTCTCCATCGGCTGTCCGGTCGAGCTCAGAAAAGATTGCAACTTAAACGAGCAGATCATTTCCATGTGCTGGATTCCCGATCTCTGATTGGTTCATTTCGTCTGTCTTACTGTCCTCGCCACTGCACGGCTATGCTGTGCAAACCGTGCATTTCACCCACCAGCGGCCACCGCGCTTCTCCGCGCGCAACTTGCCGCGGCGGATCCGAGAGAGCACGCCTTCGGGGCTTATGTGGTTCATCGCTGCGAATCGCTGAACAGTGAGGTAGTCCTCATGCAGAGGTGGAGGGGTGCTAATTCCGTGCGCAGCCAGCAGAATGCGCAGCGAAGCCAACTCCGCCAGCACGATCTCGAGCTTACGCGCGATCTCCTCCGTCTGGTCGGAGCGCTGCCGGGACCGCGTCACGACAGGCCCGCCCGTGCGATAAGCCGCATCTTGGATTCGTGTGGAATGCGATCGACGAACTGGCGCGCCAAAGCGGGATGAGCGTGTGCCAACTCACCTGTCCAAGCAAACCACTGCTCGGGCAATGTCAACGCACGCAAAATGGGAGACAGGGCATTTATTGCCGTTGTTTGGTGATGTAGTCGAAAGGGTCTCATGCGCGTAAGAGCCATTTGAACCATAAGAACGGCCTGACAAATGCATCCGGCTGCGGTGCTCATGGGTCTCGGTGTTGCCATTTATTGCCTGGTCAAGGACGAACTTATTGGAATCTCTGTTGGCTCACCGTCAGTGCTCTGCCGCTATGAGCTCGGAGTGAATCGCAGTTGCTGTGTTGAGGCAGGCATCCAGTGACAGAGATCCAAAGGCGAGCTGGCAAAGGAGATAGTTGGCGCCTGCCTCTTCCACGTGATCGAGAAGAGTTTGGCGCACCGAAGCGCGCGTTCCGACAACGCACAGTTCACTCTCAATTGCGGCATCCAAGGTTAGGGGCAGGTTGGATGGAGGCGGGATGTCATTGAGCTCGTACAGGAACTTAAAGCTCTTAAGCCATGTTTCGTAGGCTGGCGCGGCGAGGGAGCGGGCGGCTGCTTCAGAGCTGGCAATTACGACCATGCGGAGTAATGCGAGAAATGGTGCTGAACCGTTGGCGTCATGCTTGGCGTTTTGATGAGCGCGATAGCGATCTGTTACCTTGCGAACGGCAGAAGAGGGCCCCATGCACGCCAGATTAGCGCCATTCGCCGCCGCCCAATGCGCGGACTCTGGCCGATTTGTAGCAATCCATGTCGGGGGACAAGGACGCTGGTGAGGTGAAAGCGTCAAAGGAACGTCGCTCAGCGCAAAATGTTTCCCTTCGTACGAGAGCGGGCCGCCATTCATCGCGTTAACGAAGATTTGGGAAGCTTCCTCGTAACGGCTTGAGGCAACATCGGCTCCAACCCCAAAATAACTCAGTTCGAGCGGTAGGGAGCCGCGACCAAGACCGACCTCGACCCTGCCGCTGCTCAGGTGATCCAACATGCAGATCTCCTCGAATGCCCGCAACGGGTGGTAGAGGTTGAGCAGCATGACCAATGGACCAACGCGAAGTCGCCGTGTGCGTTGTATGACGCTTGACAGAAACACGTTCGGCGATGGACCGCGTCCATGCGGGGTGCAATGATGCTCCGCCAGATGATAGGCATAGAAACCGAGCCGGTCGTAGGCCTCCGCCAGCGCGAGGCGGTCCGCGTATTGCCGGGCGATATTGGGGCCGTCCTCGTCAAGATGATCAAAGATGCCGCAGGTCAGGTTTGAGGGAAGAACGTTTCTCACTCAGTTATCTCCTATAGAGAGGACCGGAGTCCGCCGGGTTTTGGGGTGCAAGAGGCGCTCGCTGGCACTGCGGTGCATATGCTGCGAAGCCGTTCTCAACAGCTCGCAATGCGCCGATCGGACAAAACTGACTCCGGCTGCGTCGCGAAGCTGCATCATGTGTGGGTCCGGATCGATGACGAAGGGGGATCTGTGACCTGAGTGGAAGGGGTCACTAGCCACGGCATCCCACTTTCTTAAGAATGCTGCCGACAGCCGCAAGAAACGCATCCATCTGGCGCTTTGTACCGATGCTAACCCGAATGCACTCTTGCAGACCGGCATCCGGAAAGAAGGCAACGAGGACGCTCTGGTCTTGCAACGCCGCCTGCCACCATCTGCCACCCTGGCCTACCGGCACACGGGCGAGGAGGAAGTTCGCGTGGGAAGGCGTTACGGAGAACCCAAATTCCGAGAGGGCCGCCGCTACCCGCTGACGCTCAAGCCTGACGTGGCGATGGTTCTCCTCGTAGGCGTCGCGATGCGCAAGGACGCTCATGCCAACGGCATGAGCGACCACATTCATGTTGAAAACATTCTGGATGTTGCGAAGCCGCCCAATCAGCTCGGGATGGCCGAAACCGAAGCCGACGCGAATGCCAGCGGCGGAATAACTCTTGGAAAACGTGCGCAGGACCAGAAGATTCGAATGGCGCTCAACGAGGCGTAGGCCGTCCTCAGGTGCGAAATCGACATAAGCTTCGTCTAATACGATCAATCGATCAGATCGTATAACAAGGCGCTCGATCTCAGCGAGCGGAACAAAGGTTCCGGTCGGATTGTTCGGATTGGCCAGCAGAATGAACTTGGCATGTTTAGCCCGACCGAAAAGCAGCTCGTCCATCGGCAAGCAGTCGGGTTCAGACCAGGGAATTTCAATGAACCGGGCCCCTTGCAACATGGCAAGCTTGCGATTGAATGAGAAGCCGGGCGACATCATTGCGATGCCGTCGCCCGGGGCAAGAAAGGCTCTGTAAATGAGACTGAGGAGTTCAGACGATCCATTGCCAGCCATCACGCGATCAGTGGCAATCCCATAGGCGGCTGCGGCCGCTTGTCTCAAGCTGACATTGTCGTCTTCTGGATAGCGGTATTGCACCTCAAGAGCTGCAATTGCGCTTCGCATCACGATGGCCGGCAAAGGAAATGGGTTCTCATTCGTGTTCAGCTTCACGCAAGTATTGTCCGGGGTGGGCCGCCCGGACGGTAGAGCATCCAATTCGCGAGCCACCGGCGAGAGCGAGGAAAGCATAGTTTGCAGTTTTGCATCCAATTTGGTGTTCTCCCTTTTGTCGGCGAGAGCAGTTGACGGCCTTCATCGAGCCTACGTGATGCGCGCGCTGTGTTCGGAGCCGGGAAGCGAAGGCGTGCATGAATGTGAGGGGTGGGGTGCCATAGGCGGGCTCAGATATAAGCGCCGCACCGGATCAGAGCCCGTCTCAAAGTCCGGCAGCGATCAGCACGGATCAGGCGGCACACGGCGTTATCCCAGCGAATACCTGTTTCACGAGGGGAGGCAACGCCACGTCCACTCGGCCGAACAGCGCTGCTAACGCTTGGCTTGAACTCGCGTAATCCGAAGACAGACTGCGCACGACTGATATCTTGCCACAAGCTACGTTCCTTCTAAAGAGGTCCTGGCAGCTCACTCTCGAGAGCGAGGTGCGCATCAGTTTCACTAGCTGGAAGAAGTCACCGATGTTCGTCGGCCTTACGAATGTGGAAGCGATGCTCACTCTAGTGGCACCAGGCGAATGGGAACGTACTCTTCGGACGGCCGTTCGGGCGTGCACGACAGCTGCGATAGCATTGCCGCGAGGGCGAGAAATGCTGCGACTGCGGCGACTGCGATGCACGTGAGCAGCGCGTAATCGCTATGTCGAGGATGGTTCATCATTCGAACGCTCCGTGCGGCGTTGGTGCGGGCGGTCAGGTCTGCGCGACCGCTTCGACGGTATTGTCGCGCCAGCGGTAAACGATGAACCCAGGAGCGGCATTGTCTCCCTTGGAGTCGAATCGAACCGTGGCAATGGCCGTTTCGATTGAGCCCGAGGTAGGGCCGCAGCGACCCGCGTGGCACAAGGTGCCCGCCCGTTTGACCGAGCCTGCCCATGCTTGAACTGCGGCATAAGCGTAGAGCATGCAACCTGCGGAAGATAGGCTCGAACCATTAAGCTTGGCGACAGCGGCTGCCCCTGCAGCATTCGTCGTTGAGTCCGGCATAAACGTAAAGAGCGTGCCGTTTGCGCAGTCGCCGGCAATGGCCAAAGACGATCATCCACCGACTTGTTCTCGCCCAGCGCTCTCACCGGGAATTTCCGAAAGTGATGCCGATCATTGGAGTCTCCGTCGGCCTAGCCGGCGCTCTGTCGGTCGCCCCGCCGCTGCGTCGATGCTTTTAGAAGGTACAATGTGACGCTACGTACGAATCAAGTACTTCGAAGGGTGCTCGTCGAGGTTGATTGCCAAAATCCACACAGCGAAGGACCCCAAAGAGTGCCGACAACGCAGATTCGCAGGCGAATTGCTACGGGCCAACGATCCTCAGTCAGACAAGGATCAGCATCAGTTCATTGGGTTTAGAGACATTCCAGTAACCGAGTCGCGGGCAACCGGTGCGTCAACTCTTTCCCAGCTGGTCCTCCAGCGCGGCGAGGGCGAGATCCAGGTATCGCATGAGACTCGCATCCCAGCCGGCGAGATTGTGTGGTTCGGTCAATCGCGTCAGCACCTTAAGTATCATCGAGACAGTCGAGTCAACTCCTGCGATCTCAGTCAGCAGCGAACGAGCCTGACGCGCGACCGCATTTGCCCGCTCACTGCATGGAGGCTCGCCCCGATCCATGCAGCTTCGTAGCTCGTCCCGAATCTTCCGCCACCGATCTTCGCGGCTAGCGTTAGAGGCGCACGTGCAGATGGCCGAGGGGGTACGCTCCTCGATCCGCGACATTGCATCTAACGTGGCCGGCAGCTCGTCGACACTGACTTCTGTCTCACCTTGCGTCGTCATATTGCGCAATCGGTCCCGTAATAATGTCGCCCGCGCGACTTGAACTTCAATTCGCTCCAGATGGTTGCGCAATAGATCCGTGAGAGATGTCCGCCCCTCGATGGCTTTGCGGATCTCAGGAAGCGAGAAGCCGAGCTCACGTAGCGCGCGAATCTGAGAGACGCGTTGTAGGCTTTCACGATCGTACATGCGGTGACCGCCATCGGTACGTTCCGAGACCGTCAACAACCCGGTATGTTCGTAGTGATGCAGAGTGCGTACCGTTACGCCGGTCGCCTCTGCAAGTTCTCCAATGCGCCATCGGCGCCGTCGTGGTGTGGCGTTTGTCATGGTCCTCAATTTGCAAGCCTACAACCTGACGTCACGTGAGAATCAAGTTATTTCAATGATCTAGATGATGGTCTCTTGCTGCGAACGCCCGGGAGGACTGAGCGCATGCTGTTGATCAAGCGGCCGAGACAAGTGCAAGCATCAAGTTCGCCAGCGACGCCAATTCGTCCCTCGCTGCGCGTTGCATCACAAGTCTGGCGATCGCCACGCGATTCTCGCTGGTTCGCATGCATGTCGGTAAAGACGCGATTGCTCTATCAAAAAGATTTCCCAAGCTCGCGAGATCCTCCGGATCGTAGACTCCGCTCGGCTTATCCAAGAGTAAGCTCCTTTGATTGTCGCACCCGCGCCGCACGTGACGAAGCCGTTTGGCTGTGGTGGGGCAAAAAGGAGACGGAGCGGCGACGTGCGCGAAAGAATGTGACAGGACGTTCGTGTGGTGCCGTTGTGCAACACGGCGTTTGCTTCCCTTTTGTCCAACACTGCCCCAACCGAAAACTGTGCAATTTCTGCTGGATGCTGCCGCAGCAGTGGCCATCTGCTGTCTGATCGCCACGCGAAGCGAAAGCAGGTACATGCAGCCCCGCTTGCTCTTGAGACACAGCTTCACGAACGGCGGCCCAGACACAGTACTGATCTGATCAGATGGGCCTCCTTCGGTCGAATCCTTGCTGTAATGTCTATCGTCGAGCCGGGCGTTGATTGGTCAATCATCGCAGATCAGTCTTACCATCACATCGTGGCGCGGCCCCCCGCTCGGCTCCTAACAGCGTTTTCGACAAGCTGCTAGTCCTGTTGAGATGGCTTTGTGGGCGCTAAGGCGTTGTTCGCGCATGGCAACATCGGGTTTTGGAATGCCACAAGATGATGGCTGCTCTTCAACGGCGCAAGTCTGCGACGCAAAGCGTCGGTAGAATGAGAGAAAGACGGGCCGCAAAACCATTCCCGGCATGTATCTCAACGCAAGCGCACCTCGCGCGGCTGGCGAAACGTTACTCGCGATTGAGGACCGAGCCTCGAAGGATCGCTCCGATATCCGTTGGACGTGTAGGCGCTCAAAACGGTCAACACGCCCCGGCGCCGCGCGGCCGCGTCGGGAAAACACGACGTGCCATAGCTCCTACAGCAATAACTCGCATATCCAGACGTGAGCCGGATCAGTGTTGCGCAGCACAGTCCAGCTGTCGCGGGTAATGGCTTGCTCGTCCAGAAGCTCACTCACTTTCATCCCCGAACAGTATCGCTTTGGTGTGCGAGCGCTGGACATAGATGCTTTGGGTAAGATAGGCAAATCATGTTACCGCACCGAAGTAGCTCTTCGGGGACAGCGGTGAGGGGCCGCAACTCGGGGCTAACGGCGGCGGCATCCCGCGCGCCACGATACTTTCGAAAATAACACGACTGTCGCGAGATCCGAAAGGATGACCCTGCACTCACGATCCGATGTGGCTGGATTGACCATGTCGCCCGAAACGATCAAAAGCTGTAGGTGGAGCAGGGCTTGGCGAATGGGAGCGGCGAGCCCTTCCGTGCGCCGGACATTGGCACAGTTGCCGCCCTCTCATCATAAACACTCATCCCCCAAGCACGCGCGCAGCGGGCGAGCTCACGGCGGGTGGATCCAGGTTGATCCTGCGGCCAGCGAGTTTGCGGTTGCGCTCCGTCATGCGGGATCGAGTTTAAGAGTAAGATAAGCGCCGTTGAGATGACGTGTCCCAACCTCCATGCCAGCCTTGCGCAGACCTCTCACTTGCAGGTTCCGCTCTCCCGAGTTACGCCAGCTCGCGTTGCGCTTTCCGGACGCGACTGTGGACAGCGTTGGCGTTCGGCAGAACAAGTTGGTTCGACGCGAACGAGCCGGCATCGACCCTGTGGGGCGGCCCGCCAAGAGGCGTCTAGCTACTGGCGTGCTTCGGCATTACTGCTGCGATCGCCGGGACAGTAGACGGCAAGGAGAATGCCCACCGGCAGGCGAAGAGCGGTGCGGGTGCCTACCAGTGTCCACGTTTGCAGCCTCGATCGCAGGTCTTGGTCTACAACCTGACGCGGTGTACGATTCAAGGGATTCTAGTGCCGAGGCTGGACATCGTTCACCTGACTGGCCGGATCATTTCGAGAGCTCTGAGCTCAGCTCATGTAGAACATTGCGATGCAGCCCGTCGGATCAGCGGAAAGTCATTGCGGAGCGCCGCCGAACGAGCTGTATGACGCGCAAGATCGTCACGCCAGCGCGAGATCAATAGCGCCGCCGACCCGATCAAACTACGCTCAAGCGCGCCAATCCGAACACCAGCGAGGACCGGAGCTTCGAGCCTGGCGTAGATCTGGTTGACGAAGAGTAAGTCGCAAACGGCCGAACAATCCTAGAACGGGCCGTGACATTGGTTGGTCTCGGACGGAGAGAGCATCATGGATGCCTCTTGCAAGAACATGTTGCGCATCCAAATGCTTGCAGGATCAGTATTATGAATGGCCGGCCATTGGACGGCCTCGGTGAATGTGAGAAGTCGCAGCGGAGGTTCGATGACCCGCAGGGGCATCGTGTTTGCGAAATGGCTGACCAATCTTGAGGGCATGCTCGCTATACGGTTGGTGCCCAATAACATAGGCGGAATCATACCAAAACCTTGCACAGCGACCTCGGTGCGTATCTTGAAACCATGCTCGAGCAAGAGCCATTCGTGGAAGGAGGGCCTCAGGGAGCGCCCGAACTGGGCTTCCACGTGCCCGATCGACATGTACTTCTCGAACGTAAGTCGCGGCGCCAGCTGCTTGTTCATCGGGCAGCCCACGCAAACGAAAGTGTCCTCGAACAGTGCCGCCTTGGGATGCGCACTCGACATGAACATCTCCGGATACATGAGAAAATCGACTTCACCGCGCCGGAGAAGTTCATCGGGTTCCTCTACGGGCGGCAGCAACTCGAAATTGATTGTCGGAGCTTCCCGCGCGACGCGGTCCACGATTCGTCGAAGAAACACGACAGTCATGAAGTCGGACAGGATGATCCTGAATCGCCGGTTCGATTGAGACGGACTGAAACCGTCCGGAGAAATGATGGAGAGCTGAATGTGAGCGAGAGCCTCGCGAATCGGGACTGCGAGCGCTTGAGCCCGCGGCGTTGGGACAAGCTTCCGGCCCCTCATCGTGAATAGCTCATCGCGAAAGTAAGTGCGAAGCCGCGCGACGGCAGCACTCATGGCAGGTTGACTGAGGTTGATGCTTCTTGCCGCCGCAGTGAGATTGCCTTGCGTCACCAGGGCGTCGAACGCGACTAGGAGATTCAGATCGAGGCCCTTGAAACGCATAATCTTGAGTGATCCACCGTATGAATGTGTTCTATCGATACAATCGATTTTACCATTTGTACCGAATGAGGATAGCAAAGGATAGTTTAGCGAGATGTCAGATCTATCAGAATGGTTACAAATCGCACCGCGTCTCAGCCCAGCGCCAGGGATCGATCAAGACATCTGGACCGTGCGGTCGCAGTTTCGCGCGTGTTGCGCAAGTCATATCTCGGCGAGATAGCACGGTGGGAATCCGCAAATGAGCGTGGGCGTATAGGACGAGCAAACCATTGTATGGCTTCGCCAACCCATTCTATACCGGCCGTGTACCGCTGTAGAATTGAGCGAACGCTCAACCTGGCCGTAGATTTCCCTCCAGTTGGACCCCTTCGGTTGTGGGTGCCAAATGTGTTTTGGTCGCATCCGATTGCGTCCTTGCTGCGGAGAAATCGTGCGGAACATGCAAGCGAAGGCGTCCTTGGCGAATCTGATGCGAGTTGCGCACACGCTCGACGTCGTATCCATTGTGAATGCAGATCGGTCAGTGCGTGAAGCTCTGACAGATATGGTGTTTTCCGCGGGTTACGTACCCGAACCCTTCGAGAGCGCAGACGAGTTCTTGAAATCGGGCCGCCGTTTGATCACGTCGTGCTTGATCGCGGACATGCAGTCGAGCGTGATGAGTGGCTTTGAGCTTTTCCATCATCTGGCTGCATCCGGAGGCGCGATTCCCACCGTTCTGCTCACAGACAACTCCGAAGACGATATGAGGCGAGTCCTGCAAGCTGGACTCCAGTTCTTGAGCAAGCCTTTCCAGCGTAGCGAACTGCTGGCCTGCGTCAGGAGTCAGATAATGAATAGGAATTACTCTCTATGAAAATGATCGCGCCCGAATCCACACGAGGTGTTTCGGCGCGCCCTCCAGTTCGTTGGAGGCTGTGCTGGGAGAATGAGCTTCAACTTGCTGACCATATTGAATTGTCCGACTTCTTCCGGAAGACCTATGGTCCGACCGGGGCATTCAATGCAAAGCCCTTTGAAGGTCATCGAAGCTGGGCCGGCGCAAGGCCTGAGATTCGGGCAATCGGCTACGATGATTGTGGCGTCGCGATTCACATCGGCGCACTGCGCCGCTTCATAAAAGTTGGTGAGGTCGATCTGCTTGTGGCTGAACTCGGATTGTACGGGGTACGCCCGGATCTCGAGGGGCTCGGCATCAGCCACTCCATCCGCGTGATGTATCCGGTATTGCGAGATCTTGGCGTGCCGTTCGGCTTTGGCACGGTCCGATCCGCCCTGCAGAAACATATTACCAGGCTGCTCGGGCGACAGGGATTGGCGACTGTTCTGCCAGGGCTCCGTGTCCGGTCCGCTCGCCCGGATATCTATCTCACTGTGCCTCCGACGCGCGTGGAGGACGTGGTCGTCCTCGTCCTGCCGATTGCGAGGCCAATGAGCGAATGGCCGGACGGTGAGATGATTGAACGGAACGGGCCAGAACTGTGACGTCCGCAGACAACAAGACTGAAGCGCGGAGCGACTACGCCGACGCCGGCGGAGAGCACTGCGTCTATCTGACATTTGATGATGGTCCCAACCCGCATTGCACGCCGGCTATCCTGGATGTGCTGGCGCAGCATCGGGCCCCCGCCACCTTCTGCGTGATCGGTGCATATGCAGCAGGTCAGCCGGAGCTGATCCAGCGCATCATCGCAGAAGGGCACGAAATCGCAAACCACACAATGACGCACCCGGATTTATCCAAATGCATGCCGGATGAGGTGGAATACGAGATCCTCACGACGAACAAGGTCATCGGAATGGCCTGCCCCCGAGCCTCTGTGCGGCACATGCGTGCGCCGTATGGGACTTGGACCAAGGAGA
>NZ_JADPKS010000049.1 GCF_023074175.1 Bradyrhizobium sp. 139 | reverse complement strand
CTTGCCTTCCAACCAAGCCGCGCGACGCGCGCCACAAATAGCGCCGTAGCTAGCGCGGCTTGGCTGGAAGGCTGCCCGGGGCCCGTTACCCCATCTACACGACAAATAGAAATGGCCGGGCGCGAGCCCGGCCATTTCGATTCGGTCGATATGTCCGCCTCAGTACAGCGGGAAATTCTGCGGATAGCCGCCGACATCGGACGGCGGGCTCAGCGGCTGGCGATCGATCGGGCGGTTGAGGTTTTCGCGGGCGAAGGACGGATAGCCGACGGCCGGCGGGAATGCGTAGTCGGAGAACTTGCGGTCGCCCGGATTGACCTCGGTGCCGCCGTCGAGCCAGGAGCGCTTGCTCACATAGAGGCGGGTGCGGCCCTGCTGATAGATCGCGTTGGGGCCGCTCGGGCCGTAATAGGGACGGCCGTTGTCATAACGCTGCTTCTTGGTGTCGGCCGAGGCTGGTGTCGCGAGGACCGAGGACATGGCAACCACGGCGCCGGCCGCAAGCCACATCGCCAGTTTGTTCGCGGCAGAGAAATTCGAGCTCATCACGTCCCCTTCAGGCGGCAAGCCGCCAATCGATTTCACCCCCATACTAGCTCGGCCGGGGCGGCCGCAACTAGGTCTATTGGGTCACACCAGGGCGGAATAATCGTGCGCGCCGGCAAAAGTTGCATCAATACCAGCCACTTGAGCTTGATACGGGTCAAAGCGCTCCGCGCAATTGCGCGTTCGCGGCGCCCAGCAGCCAGTCCGACGAACCTTGGGGAGCGCAGGCGCGGCGCTTCAGCTCCGCATGGGCGAACAATTCCGCCAGCTTCGGCTCGTTGCCCGAGGCCAGCAGCGTCAGCCGATTCAGCGTGCAGGCGATCGCCGCGCGCCGGGCGGGCAGGGTGTCGCCCTGGCAGGAGAAGCCGGAGATCTGGAGCGCCGGCTCCTCGCTGCGCTTGAGATAGCCCAGGCACGCCCGCGCGCCCTCCGCCGTGCCGGCTAGCCGGAACAGGGCGACGGGACCGAATTTCGTGTCGATCAGGCCGGCCTGTTCGAGCGGGGTTGCCTCGGCCAGGCCCATGTGGACCGCCAGGTCGGCGGTCGCCGGGCGGGCCACGTCGAATTCACCGCCTTCCCGGTAAATCTCGAGCTCCGCCAGAGGCCTGTCCGCCTCGCCGGTCCACCGCATCACGTCCCTGCGGCCGCCCTCAGGATGCCTGAGGACGGTGTAAGAGGCTGTTTTTTCTGATGAATCGAGCCGGCTGAGGGCAAAGGCCGGAGGCGAGCGATCGGCCACGATCCAGCCCGGCTTCTCCATGGGCTCGTCGTCGCGCAGATCAGGCAGCTGGCCGAGCGCCGCAAGGGCGAGGATGGCAAACAGGGCGAGCGCCCCCACATAGGCGAACAGGCGCGCCAGCGTGGCGACGACTTCGTCGGCGAAGGCTGCAAGCGCCAGATGGATCTGGGTGGGGGTTGCGGCCGTGCTGGCCTCAGGCGACTGCATCCACAGCCTTCAGGCATGGTCCAACGTTGTCTTGAGGCAGGTTCTCGCATAGAAGCGCTGCTCTTCCTGTTTAAGCGTCAGCTTCAGGAACGGGCTTTTTCATCGGAGAGTGAACGATGGGTTACAAAGTCGCAATCGTCGGCGCGACCGGCAATGTCGGACGGGAAATGCTCAACATTCTGGATGAGCGCAAATTCCCCGCGGACGAGGTCGTGGCCCTGGCGTCACGCCGCAGCGTCGGCGTCGAGGTCTCCTATGGCGACCGCACCCTCAAGTGCAAGGCGCTCGAGCATTACGATTTCTCCGACGTCGACATCTGCCTGATGTCGGCGGGCGGCGAGGTGTCGAAGGAATGGTCGCCGAAGATCGGCGCCGCCGGCACCGTCGTGATCGACAATTCCTCCGCCTGGCGCATGGATCCGGACGTGCCGCTGATCGTGCCCGAGGTGAACGCGGACGCAGCCGCCGGCTTCAAGGCGAAGAACATCATCGCCAACCCGAACTGCTCGACCGCGCAGCTCGTGGTCGCGCTCAAGCCGCTGCACGACAAGGCGACCATCAAGCGCGTCGTGGTCTCGACCTATCAATCGGTGTCGGGCGCCGGCAAGGACGCGATGGACGAATTGTTCTCGCAGACCAAGGCCGTCTACACCAATCAGGAGCTGGTCAGTAAGAAGTTTCCCAAGCGCATCGCCTTCAACGTCATCCCCCACATCGACGTCTTCATGGAGGACGGCTACACCAAGGAAGAGTGGAAGATGATGATGGAGACCAAGAAGATGCTTGATCCCAAGATCAAGCTTTCCGCGACCTGCGTGCGCGTGCCTGTTTTCGTCGGCCATTCCGAGGCCGTCAACATCGAGTTCGAGAACCCGATCACCGCCGACGAAGCGCGCGACATCCTGCGCAAGGCGCCCGGCTGTCTCGTCATCGACAAGCATGAGCCCGGCGGCTACGCCACGCCGTATGAAGCGGCCGGCGAGGACGCCACCTATATCAGCCGCATCCGCGAGGACGCGACGGTGGAGAACGGTCTGGTTCTCTGGTGCGTGTCCGACAATCTTCGCAAGGGTGCTGCATTGAACGCGATCCAGATCGCGGAAGTCCTGATCAACCGCAAGCTGATCAGCGCGAAGAAAAAGGCAGCGTAAGCGCGGGATCTCGTAGGGTGGGCAAAGGCGCGCCCTTCGCGCGCCGTGCCCACCATCTTTCCAGGATGACGAAAGAAGTCGTGGGCACGCTTCGCTTTGCCCACCCTAGGAAGGGCGACTTCAAGCCACGCTTCGCACGCTCTTGAATTCCTTGCTCGCCTTGTCCAGCACGAACAGCGATCCCTCCGCGACGCCGAAATAGGCGCCGTGCGTCTGCATCTGGCCTGAGTCCACCGCCTTCTGCACGAACGGAAACGTCATCAGGTTTTCCAGGCTGCGGAACACCGCGGCCTTCTCGATGCGCTCGACGAATTGCGCCATGGTCTCGTGGTCGCGCTGCTCGACGACTTCGCCCGGCTTGATGAACATCTGCATCCATTTGCCGATGAAATCGCCGGGGGTGAGCGGCTCGATCTTGTCGACGAAGGCACGGATGCCGCCGCATTGCGCGTGGCCGAGCACCACGATGTGCTTCACCTTCAGCACCGTCACGGCATATTCCAGCGCGGCCGAGACGCCATGCGCGTTGCCGTCGGGCTGATACACCGGCACCAGATTGGCGATGTTGCGGACCACGAACAATTCGCCCGGGCCGACGTCGAAGATCACCTCGGGCGAGACGCGGCTGTCGCAGCAGCCGATCACCATCACTTCAGGGAACTGCCCCTTCACCGACAGCTCGCGATAGCGGCTCTGCTCGGTCGGCAGCCGCTGGGTGGCGAAGGCCTGATAGCCTTCCAGCAAATGCTTCGGGAATGTGACCATGGCCTATGCCTAACCATAGACCAGAGGGGCGAACAAGCCTTTCGAATAGGCATGCCAGGTGCTATCGGCTTCGGTCAGAATAGATTTGAGGAAAGGAACGCTTGCATGACCCGCCCGCGCCGCAGCCATCTGTTCATGCCCGGCTCCAACCCTCGCGCGCTGGAAAAGGCTCGCATTCTCGCTGCCGACGGCCTGATCCTCGATCTGGAAGACTCGGTCGCCCCCGATGCCAAGGCGGTGGCGCGTGACGGCATCGCCGCCGCGATCGCAACCAAGGGGTTCGGCAAGCGCGAGATTCTGATCCGTACCAACGGCCTCGACTCACCCTGGTGGGCCGACGATGTCGCGATGGCCGCGAAGGCTTCGCCGGATGGAATTCTGGTTCCAAAAGTTTCAAGTATCGAAGACCTCCAGACGGTCGGTGCACGTCTTGCTGAGCTCGGTGCGGCGCCGACGGTGAAAGTCTGGGCCATGATCGAAACCGCGCGCGCGGTGCTGCATGCCGAGGAGCTGGCCGCCGCCGGGCGCGATCCATCGAGGCGCCTCTCCGGCTTCGTGTTCGGCCCGAACGACATCTCGCGCGAGACGCGCATCAAGATGCTGCCGGGCCGCGCCGCGATGATCCCGATGATCACCCACTGCATCCTGGCAACGCGCGCCCACGGCCTCGAGATTCTCGACGGGCCCTATAGCGACATCGCCAACCCCGACGGCTTCGCCACCGAATGCGCGCAGGGCCGCGACCTCGGTTTTGACGGCAAGACGCTGATCCACCCCTCGCAGATCGAAGCCTGCAACGCGATCTTCACCCCGCCGGAAGAGGAGGTCGCGCGCGCGCGCAAGATCATCGCGGCGTTCGAGCTGCCGGAGAACGTTTCGCGCGGCGCGATCAGGCTGGATGGTGCGATGGTCGAGCGCCTGCACGCCGACATGGCCCGCCGTACGATCGAGATCGCAGACGCGATCGCGGCGATGGGGAAGGGCTGAGGGCTAGGGCGCGTACCGCATCAGCTAATCGCGGTATCGGCAGAACTCGTCCCCGTTTTCGTATTCGAGACAGGTCTTTACGCGAGGGCGAGGCCGGACTTCGTGGTAATAGCGGCCTTCGCTCCGATTTGCAGAGCCATATCCGGGGCCGCGATCCATATCATCATCGTCGCGCCGCCAATTTCGTCCCGTGGTCTGATGATCCTCATCCCGGTCCATCATGCGTTCCATCTGGCGCTGACGCATGCGGTCCATGTCCATGCGGTCCTCGCCACGCTGCCGCGTCGTCCAATCTCGATTGATCCGCGTGTCTTCGGCGCTGCGGCGGTCTCGGTCGCGGGATTGCTCCGACTGCTGAGGTGTGCGGCCCGGCTGAGTTGGGGTGTTTTGGGTTTGGGACTGGCCCGACTGTTGAGGGGTGCGATCAGGGCCAGCTTGGCTGGAAGATTGATTCGTATCCGGCGTCGTCTGCTGAGCAGACGCGGTGACGGGAACGAAGCCAGAGAGCAGGAATAGGAGGGTTGCTAAGTCTGAACGGCGCATGATCTCACCTCGCGAGCTTGCTCTCTAACCGCGTGGCTCAGCTTTTGTTCTCAGTCATCATCGCCTTTCGGTGCTTAGCCTAGGCGAAGCGTCAGGGTCGGTGACCTTGCTGCGTCAACAAGCCCGGGCATGACGGCGACGACCTCTTGCCGATGCTCAAATGCGATTGCCGTGGCGGCAGGGTGAGAGGGGTTACGCAAACGGCTCCGCCGCCCACGCATACAGGCTGCCAGGAATTGGCTTCTCGCCGCCGCGGCCTTTTGGCGAGATGTGCAGGCCGATGATGTCGGGGGCGGTGATGAGGCCGAGATAGCTCGACGGATCGAAGAACAGTTTTGGCTCAGCGTGGACGGCGAGAACGACTGCTTCGGCAATGCGCAGTTCAACTCGCCGGTGCGGCGCGCGAGCGCGGTGAGCGCCGCCGGCCCAAAGATCGCGACGCGGATGTCGGAGAGGCGGTTCGAACCGTCGCGCAGGCGGCGCACCGCAAACGTGACGCGATGGCGCAGCGACAGCCAGTCCGGCGTGAGCTCCTCCTGCTCCATCAGCTCCTCGAACGCGGCGACGATGCCGTGCTCGGCCGGCAGATAGATCACGGAATTGCCGAGCTGACGTGGCCGCTCCCAGGCGAAGTAGGGTTTTGCGGGATCGACCTCGACGGGCTTCAGCAGCAGCACATCGGCGTCGAGCCACAGGCCGAGGCCCTTTGCCATCAGCTTCATGCGGAAGAAGTCGCTGAACTGGAGCGTGGTCCAGTCGCGCCAGCCGCCGTCCGGCTGCGGCGGCCGCAATCGTTCGGAGAACGCATGCGGCAGGATCGCCTCCGCCTCCGCATTGCCGACGCCTGCGCGCAGGGCCGCGATCTCGGCTTCGACGGCAAGACGCTGATCCATCCGTCGCAGATCGAGGCCTGCAACGCGATCGTCACACCGCCCGAAGAGGAAGTCGCACGCGCGCGAAAGATCATCGCGGCGTTCGACCTGCCGGAGAACGTCTCGCGCGGCGCGATCCGGCTCGATGGCGCCATGGTGGAGCGTCTGCACGCCGACATGGCGCGCCGCACGATCGAGATCGCGGACGCGATCGCAGCGATGAACAAGCCGTAGTTCAGCCTCCTCGCTCGGCGCTTCCATACGATAGGCGCGGGTCTCTCGGGAACCGACGCAGTCATCGGCCGTTGCTTTGCATCGAGCGGCTGGGACAATCGGAGTCCGCCTTGACGCGGGCAATTGCCTCATGCGCATTTGGCAAGGAAGTTCGCCGGCCTTCACCTTCGTATTCACCATGGGCATCGTCAATCTGTTCGGCGATGTCACCTATGAGGGCGGCGGCAGCATCAATGGTCCGTTCATGGCTACGCTGGGGGCGAGCGCCGCCGTGGTCAGCATCACCGCCGGCGCGGGAGAGTTTCTTGGCTATGCGCTGCGGCCGTTCTCCGGATACCTTGCCGACAAGAGCGGGCGCTACTGGCTCATCACCTTCATTGGCTACGGCATCAACCTGATTGCGGTGCCTGCGATGGCAGTTGCAGGAAACTGGCAGGTCGCCGCTCTGCTGGTGCTGGCCGAGCGTATCGGGCGCGCGATCCGCAAGCCGACGGTCGAGGCGATGATTTCGTACACGACCGGCGAACTCGGCAAGGGGTGGGTTTACGGTCTCAACACCGCGCTCGACGAGGTCGGCGCTACGATCGGACCGCTCATGATTGCCGCCGTCCTTTTCTGGAATGGCAGCTACCAGCTGGGCTATCTGCTGCTGCTGATTCCGGCGTTGTTTGCATTCCTGTCGCTCGCTGTGGCGCGCGCCGGCTTTCCCGTGCCTTCGAAGCTCGAGCAGGGTCAGACCGCTTCGGCCGGTGATTTCTCGCCTGCCTTCTGGGGCTACATGATCGCAGGCGCACTCTTTGCTGCCGGTCTTATGAGCTTTGAGCTGATCTCGTATCATTTCGATCGAACGCACGTCGTGACCGGGCAGTGGATACCTGTCTTCCTCGCGATCTCCACCGGATGCGGAGTCCTCGTCAGTCTTGCTTTCGGGAAGCTGTTCGATCGCTTCGGGCTGCCGGTCCTGCTCGTTGCAGTTCTGCTGTCGGCGACGTTCTCGCCCTTTGTGTTCTTCGGCGGCTTCGGCACGGCGCTTGTGGGCATCGTATTGTGGGGAATCGGCTACGCCACTCAGGACACGCTGCTCAAGGCGCTGGTTGCGACCGTCCTGCCGGAAGGCAGGCGCAACCTTGCCTTCGGTCTGTTCTATGGAGGTTATGGCGTTGGCTGGTTGATCGGCAGTGTCGTGACAGGTCTGCTCTATGAGCACTCGATTCTGGCGCTCGTCATCTTCGCAATCGCCGCGCAGCTTGCATCTTTGCCGATATTCGTCCTTGCCAGCCGCTTACAGCGTTAGGGCAGCAGGCACAGGAACCCAGCAATGCGCAGGGCAGATTCAGTGCGCCGTGGGTCACCCGATCGAGCGTTTCCAACGTCGACGCATTGGCACAGCAGCCCTGATAGTTGCCGCGCTGGATCAAATTAGGTGTTCAGCCGAACCGCTCCGCTGCCCATGCATATAGGCTGCCCGGAATCGGCTTCTCGCCGCCGCGTCCTTTCGGCGAGATGTGCAGGCCGATGATATCAGGGTCGGTGACGAGCCCGAGATAGCTCGAGGGATCGAAGAACAGCCGTGGCTCGGCATGCACGGCATAGAACGATTGCTTCGGTAGCGCGCAGCTCAGCTCGCCGGTGCGGCGGGCGAGTGCGGTCAGGGCCGCCGGCCCGAAGATCGCGACGCGAATGTCGGAGAGCCGGTGCGAGCCGCCGCGCAGGCGGCGCATCGCAAAGGTGATGCGATGGCGCAGCGACAGCCAGTCCGGCGTCAGCTCCTCCTGCTCCATCAGCTCCTCGAACGCGGCGACGATGCCGTGCTCGGCCGGCAGATAGATCACGGAGTTGCCGAGCTGCCGCGGCCGCTCCCAGGCGAAGTAGGGTTTTGCCGGATCGATCTCGGCGGGCTTGAGCAGCAGCACGTCGGCATCGAGCCAGAGACCAAGGCCCTTCGCCATCAGCTTCATGCGGAAGAAGTCGCTGAACTGAAGCGTGGTCCAGTCGCGCCAGCTTCCATCCGGCTGCGGCGGCCGCAATCGTTCGGAGAACGCGTGCGGCAGGATCGCTTCGGCGTCCGCATTGCCGACACCCGCGGGCAGGCCGGGAATGGTGTCGAAGCTGTAGACCGTGACCTTGTGGCCGGCCGCAAGCTGCGAGCGCAGACAGGTCTGGCGCAGTGCGTCCATCGGGCCATGCCAGAAGGTGACGATGTCGGGCAGCATGCGCGAAGCTATAAGGGATATTTTGGGCAAAGAAAAAGCCCCGGCGCTGTCAGCACCGGGGCTCGAAACGGAAATCGATCTCAGGCCCAGGCGCGTTCGCTCTTGAGCTTTTCCTCATAGGTGTCGATCGACGACTTCTTCTCCATCGTCAGGCCGATGTCGTCGAGGCCGTTGATCAGGCAGTGCTTGCGGAACAGGTCGATCTCGAACTTGACCTTGCCGCCGTCAGGGCCGCGGATCTCCTGGTTCGGCAGGTCGATCGTCAGCGTCGCATTGGCGCCGCGCTCGGCGTCGTCGAACAGCTTGTCGAGGTCTTCCTGGCTGACGCGGATCGGCAGAATGCCGTTCTTGAAGCAGTTGTTGTAGAAGATGTCGCCAAACGAGGTCGAGATCACGCAGCGGATGCCGAAGTCGAGCAGAGCCCAGGGCGCATGCTCGCGGCTCGAGCCGCAGCCGAAATTGTCGCCGGCCACCAGCACCTTCGTGTTGCGATAGGCGGGCTGGTTGAGCACGAAATCCGGATTCTCGCTGCCGTCGTCCTTGTAACGCTGCTCGGAGAAGAGCCCCTTGCCAAGGCCGGTGCGCTTGATGGTCTTGAGGTACTGCTTCGGAATGATCATGTCGGTATCGACATTGATGATCTTCAGCGGCGCCGCGACGCCTTCCAGCGTGGTGAACTTGTCCATGGTTGCGCTTTCCCGGAATGGTCGGAGGAACCGGTATTTATCGCGATCGGGGCGCGAATCCTAGGGCGAATTCGGCAGATCTCGTCTGCTCAACCCGGTTCTTGGGCCTCGATCGCGGCCATATCGTCGTCCGAAAGGCCGAAATGGTGGCCGATCTCGTGGATCAGGACGTGGCGGACGATATGGCCGAGGCTTTCATCGTGCTCGGCCCAATAGTCAAGGATCGGCCGGCGGTAGAGCCAGACCATGTTGGGCAACCGCGCCACGTCGCCAAGGCTCTGCTGCGGCAGGCCGACGCCCTGGAACAGGCCGAGCAGGTCGAACTCGCTCTCGCATGCCATCTCGTCCAAAACTTCCTCGGTCGGGAAGTCGTCGACGCGAATGATCACGCCCTCGCAGAGGCCGCGAAATTCCGCCGGGAGGCGCTCGAAGATGTCATGGGCCGTCGCTTCCATCTCAGCCAGCGAGGGCGCTTTCAATTCCGTCCACATGGGCTTTTCATAGCGTGGGTTCCGCGGCGATGCATCCGGCTTTATAGGAGGCTTGCGAAGAGTTGACGTCGCGCGCGAAAACGGGGAGCGTACGGCGCCTCAAGGGGATAGCTCAGGTGAGTGGTGGTGCGATGCGGGCGGGAACAGCAATACTGATTCTACTTTGCATGGGGTTGTTTTCGCAATTTTGCGTTGGCGCGGAAGCCCAGACCGCCGGCGCTGAGGTCCGGATGGCTCAGGCGGCCGCGCCCGACGCCCCGCCGCCGCGCAAGCGGCCCCCGGCGCGCTTGCGCGTCACGCCCTATTACAGCCCGGACGGCGTCTATCCGCGCTACAACCCGGGGCCCGACGCGGTCCGCGAATGCAATGCCACCTATGTGCAGGAATATAGGCCCAGCGGCACCGTGATCGTGCCGCATATGAGCTGCTACTGGCGGCGGGGCTGACGCCGGACTGCATCACGGCGCTGCCGACCGGCGCGGTGGCGGAGGTTGTCATGATGAAATGGATCGGATTGGCTGTCGCTGTTGCGATCGCTGCGGCGCCATGCATGTGCCTTGCCCGGAACGTGGCGAAGCCGGACGCTGCCGCGCCCACAAGCGATGTCGGTGCGGCCCGGCAAGCACGGCAGCATCCGATCGCGCGCCGCTCCGTCCCCTACGAGCCACACTACTACGCGCGGCCTGTCCACTACGGGCCTTATCCCTACGGTGTGCCCGCGCCATTCGTGCTCGGCTTCGGTCCGTGGTGGTGATGCCGCTGCGCTGGTCGTAGCGAATTGCCGGAAACGCCGTTCATTCATGGCGCGTTCACGTCGCTGTCCCTAGCTTAACCTTGTGGGAACGACCATCAATGAACAGCGATGACGCGGGCCGGTTACGAGCGTCGCAACTCCGCTGTCCGGATTCAGGGAGGATTCCATGCTGAGGATCTTGGGTCTCAGGGCCAGCCCGATGCGCTTGCTCGGGCTTGCGGCCGCCGCCACGCTGATGCTGTCGGCCGGGACTGCGCGGCGCGCCGAGGCGATGACTCCGATCAATCCGACGGCGCTGCCGGCGGCGAAGGCCGCCGCCGACGACATGATCACGCAAGTTCGCCATGGCGGCGGCGGACATGGTGGCGGCGGACATGGGGGTGGCTTCCGCGGCGGTGGTGGTTTCCACGGTGGCGGAGGTCATGTCGGCGGCTTCCGCGGCGGCGGATTTCATGGCGGTGGCTTCCGCGCAGCGCCAGCTTTTCACGGTGGCGGCTATCGCTATGGCGGATTTCACCGCTATGGCGGCTATCATCGCTACGGGATCTATCGCCCGCATTACGGCTACCGCCACTTCCATCGGCGCTACTACGGTGGCTACTATCCCTATTACAGCTATCCGCGCCGCTGCCGGGTCATCTGGACCTATTACGGCCCGCGCCGCGTCTGCCGCTGGCATCGCTGGCACCATCCGTACCGCTATTGGTGATGTGAGCTGTGTCGTCATGCCCGCGGCTTGTCCCGGGCATCCACGATCTTTCTGTGCAAGTCTAAGAACGTGGATGGCCGGGACGAGCCCGGCCATGATGGAGAAGGTGGCTCAGAGCCAATCCTTCAGCTTCCACGACGCCGGCTTCCACCGCGTCAGGTTTTCGAGCTTCCACTGCTTGAACATCGCCGGCGGCCAGCGGCTGAGCTTTGAGGTCTCCCCGACCTCGGGCTGGGCGACGATGCGCAAGGGCGTTGCGCGCCGCCGGTGCTGGCGCGTCGCCTCGCCAATCAGATCGACATATTCAGGCTTGTTGGCCATGAGGAGCGTCCTCGCGAACCGTCGCGAGGACGCAGTGTCGGCGTTGCCGATTAACGGCCGTTTGCCGCTTTAGCTCAAATTGCAGAGAACGGCTTACCGCCACTCCCTGACGTCGACGAAGTGACCCGCGATCGCAGCTGCTGCCGCCATGGCCGGCGACACCAGATGCGTGCGGCCCTTGAAACCCTGGCGTCCTTCGAAATTGCGGTTCGAGGTCGAGGCGCAGCGCTCTTCCGGCTTCAGCTTGTCCGGGTTCATGGCGAGGCACATCGAGCAGCCCGGCTCGCGCCATTCGAAGCCGGCCTTGATGAAGATCTTGTCCAGACCTTCGGCTTCCGCCTGCTCCTTCACGATGCCGGAGCCAGGCACGACCATCGCGTTGACGGTTGCCGAGACCTGCTTGCCTTCCGCGATCTTGGCGGCGGCGCGTAAGTCTTCGATGCGGCCGTTGGTGCAGGAGCCGATGAAGATGCGGTCGAGCTTGATGTCGGTGATCTTCGTGCCCGCAGTCAGGCCCATGTACTTCAAGGCGCGGTGCTTGGACAGACGCTTGGCCTCGTCCGCGATCTTGTCCGGATCGGGCACGATGCCGGTCACCGAGATCACGTCTTCGGGCGAGGTGCCCCAGGTCACGATGGGCGGCAGCTTTGCCGCATCGAGGCGCAGCTCGTGGTCGAAATGCGCGCCTTCGTCGGAGCGCAGTTTCTCCCAGTAGCGCATCGCCGCGTCCCATGCCGCGCCCTTCGGCGCTTTGGGGCGGTCACGCAGGAAGTCGTAGGCCTTCTGGTCGGGCGCAACCAGGCCGGCGCGCGCGCCGCCTTCGATCGACATGTTGCAGACCGTCATGCGGCCTTCCATGCTGAGCGCGCGGATCGCATCGCCCGCGTATTCCAGCACGTAGCCGGTGCCGCCGGCAGTGCCGATCTCGCCGATGATCGCGAGGATGATGTCCTTGCCCGTCACGCCGTCCGGCAATTTGCCGTCGACGGTGACGCGCATGTTCTTCGCCTTCTTCTGGATCAGCGTCTGCGTCGCCAGCACATGTTCGACCTCGGAAGTACCGATGCCGTGCGCGAGCGCGCCGAACGCGCCATGCGTCGAGGTGTGGCTGTCACCGCAAACGATGGTGGTGCCGGGCAGCGTGAAACCCTGCTCGGGGCCGATGACGTGGACGATGCCCTGGCGCTTGTCGAACTCGTTGTAATACTCGATGCCGAATTCCTTGGCGTTGTCGGCCAAGGCCTTGATCTGCTCGATGCTCTCCGGATCCGGGTTCGGTTTGGTGCGGTCGGTGGTCGGCACGTTGTGGTCGACGACCGCGAGCGTCTTCTCGGGCGCGTGGACCTTGCGGCCGGTGGCGCGCAGGCCTTCGAACGCCTGCGGCGAGGTCACCTCGTGCACCAGATGGCGATCGATATAGAGCAGGCAGGTGCCGTCCTCGGCCTCGTGCACCAGATGGTCGTTCCAGATCTTGTCGTACAGGGTGGTCGGCTTGGACATGAGCGTCAGCTCCAGGAATGTGTGTGAGCGATGAGCGCGGCTGGCGCGCGGGCAACAAAATCGTCAGCGCAGCTTTTAGGCTGCGCGCGTAAGCTCTGACGTTGCCGAGGTCGCGAAGCGTCCGAAGAACCGGCCGGGCAGCCGCGAGCGATCGTCGATGACGATGCGCTTGACGGGGGCGAGGCTGGTCTGATCTGGAACCATTCTAGAAGCTATATAGCATTCAGCAGTAAAAGCGCGAGAGCATTCCCGCGCCATCATTGCGAGGAGCTCTTGCGACGAAGCGATCCAGAATCCCTCCGCGGAAAGATCATGGATGGCTTCGCGGCGCGCGCAACGACGGTGGAGGCAATCGGCATAGGGGGCGACCTTGTGGGTCGCTCCCCTGCCACACCACCCGGCATGCGGGTCCGCACCGGGCGGTTCGAGAAGTTGAGGTCATGAGAGAC
>NZ_JADPKS010000071.1 GCF_023074175.1 Bradyrhizobium sp. 139 | reverse complement strand
GGGGGAGCTGGCTAAGAGCGGCGAGATGCTGGTGGCCACTCACCTGCCGTTCCCGTCCATCGGCCGGGTGGCGGCCGACGGCGACGCCTTCCGTTTCGTACCGGTCTTCTGGGACTACTGACCGCTCGTTGGGTTGAGGCCGAACCAGGGCGCGTATGAATTCGCGCCCTGGTTCAATACCTCGCAACCACTGAGCCGCTGAAACCGAAGCGGTCGCTTAATGCCTGCTTTGACCAACTTCCAACTTTACAGATGAGTCGAACGAACATGCAGAACGAAAAGGTCATGATCATAACGGGTGGCAGCTCTGGCATCGGTCGGGCGGCCGCGCTCCGTTTCGCCAACCAGGGCGACAAGGTGCTCATCACCGGCCGCCGCGCCGGCCCCGTCGAGCAAACGGCGGCGGAGCATAAGAATATCGCGGGCATCGTTGCGAATACCGCCTCTGCTGAAGACGCCAGGCGGACCATCGCCACGGCGGTCGACAATTGGGGCCGAGTGGATGCGCTCGTCAACAACGCCGGCGCGGGCGCCATCCTTCCGTTATCGGATGCGACAGCCGATCGGATCACAGACATCTTTTCCGTCAATGTGCTCGGTCCGAGCCTGCTGGCCCGCGCCGCCCTTCCTCACCTGACGGCGACGCAGGGCACCATCATCAACATCTCCTCGACCTTCGGTCACCGGCCGGCGGCGGGACTATCGCACTACGCCGCCAGCAAGGCGGCGCTGGAACACCTGACCCGCTGCTGGGCGCTCGAACTCGCGCCGCTCGGAATAAGGGTGAATGCGGTCGCGGCCGGGCCCACGGAATCCGGCGCCTTGACCGGGATGATGGGGCTATCCACGGAACAGGCAGAAGCCGTCAAGGAAGACGAGCGCGCACGGATTCCGCTCGGTCGGCGCGGCGTTCCCGACGACATCGCGGAATGGATTGTCCAGCTTGCGGGCCCCGCCTCGCAATGGCTGACGGGCCAGGTTCTCGCCGTCGATGGCGGCTTGGGACTGGCTTAGTTTCCGCGCTGCCAATTGCCGTCCCGAATTTGGCTTCGCGCTGTGCAATTTCCAGAGCCTGGTCCAGCAACTTGGTCATTTTGTCATCATACGCCTTTTGACGTCCGGCATGAAGGCCCCTTTGAGACGATCCCCCGAACCGGTTGAGCAAAGGCCGATCCGCCGCTAGCGTGCGGCGGAATCGGGGTTGGGACCATGACTGACGAGTTGCCGAGAGCGAACGTCGCGGCAGATAGGGGCGGCGGAGATGCGTTTCCTGCGGAGGGCCAGCCGCTGCTGCGGATCGAGGGCGTTGCCAAAACGTTCGGGACATTCCGGGCCGTGGACGGCGTGTCGCTCGACATCAATTCAGGAGAGTTCTTTGCGCTGCTTGGCCCGAGCGGCTGCGGCAAGACCACGCTGCTGCGCATGCTCGCCGGCTTCGAGGCGCCGGACGAAGGGCGCATCCTGCTCGGCGGCAAGGACATCGCGCAGGCGCTGCCGCATGAGCGGCCGATCAACATGATGTTCCAGAACTACGCATTGTTTCCGCATCTGTCGGTGCGCGACAACATCGCCTTCGGCCTGAAGCGTGCCGGCATGCACCGTGCCGACATCGCCACGCGCGTGGCGGAGATGGTCGCACTGGTGAAGCTCGAGGGGCTGGAGAAGCGCAAGCCCGACCAGCTCTCCGGCGGCCAGCGCCAGCGCGTGGCATTGGCGCGGGCATTGGCGCGGAGGCCGCAACTCCTGCTGCTGGACGAGCCGCTCGCAGCGCTGGACAAGAAGCTGCGCGAGAGCACGCAAGGCGAGCTGATGGAGCTGCAGCGCCGGCTCGGCATGACCTTCATCATCGTCACGCACGACCAGGAGGAGGCGATGACCATGGCGAGCCGGATCGGTGTGATGAACGCCGGCAAGCTCGCTCAGGTCGCGAGCCCCCGCGAGCTCTATGAAGCGCCGCGCTCGCGCTGGATCGCGGAGTTCGTCGGCGACGTCAATTTGTTCGACGGCGAGTTGAAATTGCGCGATGGCCACCGCCTGGTCATCGCCACGCGTGAGGCAGGCACGCTGGTGGTGGCCGAGCCGCGCGAGCCGGTCAGCCAGACGAAATTGTCGGTTGCGATCCGCCCGGAGAAGGTCAAGCTCTCGCACCGCGGTCCGGTGAGCGAGGCCGGTCACGAGACGGCGATCAACAGCCTGGACGGCGTGGTCGCCGATATCTGCTATCTCGGCGGCATCAGCACCTACAAGGTGAAGCTCGACGGCGGCGGGATAGTGCAGGCTTCCGTCGCCAACAGTGCGCGCCTCGACGTCGACGCCTACAGTCTGAACCAGCGGGTCGTCGCCTGGTTCACGCCCGATGATTGCGTGGTGCTGTCGTCATGAGCGGGCGCCGCATCTTCGCGCGGCCGGCGCGCTTTGCCGCGATCGCTCCCTATGTCTGGATGGTGCTGTTCTTCCTGGTTCCGTTCGGCTTCGTGCTCAAGATCAGCCTGTCGCAGACGGCGATCGCGCAGCCGCCTTACGAGCCGGTGTTCGACTTGATGGCGGGATGGGAGGTGCTCAAGGCAGCGTTCGCCGCGCTGTCGCTTGATAATTTCAAGTTGCTCGTTTCCGACGACATCTATGTGTTCGCCTATGTGCGCAGCCTCACCGTCGCCGTCACCGCGTCTGCGCTGTTGCTCATGATCGGTTATCCCATCGCGTATGGCATGGCGCGGTTGCCGAGGCGCTGGCAGGGGGTGGCGATGGTGCTGGTGATCGTGCCGTTCTGGACTTCGTTCCTGATCCGCATCTACGCCTGGATCAACATCCTCCAGCACGACGGGCTGCTGAACCAGATTTTGTTGGCGCTGCATCTGGTCAGCCAGCCGGTGGTGTGGCTCTCGACCGACAGTGCGATGTATATCGGCATCGTCTATTCCTATCTGCCATTCATGATCCTGCCGCTCTACGCCACGCTCGCGAAAATGGAGCCGGTGCTGGAGGAGGCCGCCTCCGATCTCGGCGCTCCGCCGTGGCGAGTGTTCTGGCTCGTCACCTTTCCACTGTCGCTGCCCGGTGTCGGCGCGGGCGTGCTGCTGTGCTTCATCCCGATCGTCGGCGAATTCGTCATTCCCGACCTCTTGGCCGGCTCAAATTCGCTGATGATCGGCCAGACCCTGTGGCTGGAGTTCTTCACCAACAAGGACTGGCCGGTTGCGTCCGCGGCGGCGATGGTTCTGCTGGTGGTGCTACTGGTGCCGCTGCTGCTGTACGAACGGCTCCAGAAGCGGCAACTGGAACAGGGACGGTGAGACGATGAGCGAGGCCTCCCGCCTGTCCCGCTTCAACATCGCTTCGCTCGCGCTGGGGCTGGCATTCCTCTATCTGCCGATTCTCATCCTCGTCATCTATTCCTTCAACGCTTCGCGGCTGGTGACGGTGTGGGGCGGCTGGTCGCTGCGCTGGTATTACGAGTTCTTTGGCGATCGCGCCATGATCGAGGCGGCCTGGATGAGCCTACGGGTCGCGGTCTCCTCTGCGAACATCGCCACGCTGCTCGGCACGCTCGCAGCCGTTGCGCTGTCGCGCGGCGAGCGCTTCCGCGGCCGCACGCTGTTCTCCGGCATGCTCTATGCGCCGCTGGTCATGCCGGAGGTGATCGCCGGTCTGTCGCTGCTGCTGTTGTTCGTCGCGCTGAACGCCGAGCGCGGCTTCTGGACGGTGACGATCGCGCATACCACGCTGACGATGTGCTTCGTCGCGGTGATCGTGCAGTCCCGCCTCGGCTCGCTCGACCGTTCGCTGGAGGAGGCGGCGATGGACCTCGGCTGCAACCCGGTGCGCGCGTTCGTCGCCGTGACGCTGCCGCTGATCGCGCCGGCGATCGTCGCCGGCTGGATGCTGGCCTTCACGCTGTCGCTCGACGACCTCGTGATCGCGAGTTTCACCACCGGCCCGGGCTCGGCGACGTTGCCGATCCGGATCTACTCGGAGGTGCGGCTCGGGGTAAAGCCCGAAATCAACGCGATCTGCACGCTGGTGATTGCCCTGATCGCGGTGGTCATCGTCATCGCCTCGCTGGCCTCGAAATTGTCCAGCTCGCAGGGCGAGAGCGCGGCGCCGCTGTAGTGTTGTCGGAGGCTGAGGTGGCTCATAGCGGGGCATGGCGTCAACGCGAAGAAGCTCTCACGAACCTTGTCGAATCCATATCGTCTCAGATCTCTCATGGAGATCGAGAGCTATTGATCGAATTCATTGAGAATCGAGAATTCGGTGTCGCTTTGGAGTGGCTGCCCTCCTTGTCGAAAGAAGGCAATCTCCGGCCCTCTTCGAGCCAGCGGCTTGAAATCGAACGATTGGCGAAAACGATCGAGATCGACCTGTCGTAGCGCCTGCTACGACAGGTTTGCGTGACGAACGCGCGAGATCAGCTTACGACTTCACCGCACCCGCCGTGAGCCCGCCCACCATGTAGCGGCGGAAGGCGTAGTAGATCGCGGCCGGCGGCAGCGCGTAGATGAAGCCGGTTGTCATCAACAGCTCCCACGGCGAATCATCGGCGGCGAGGAAGTTGCCGAGCGCGACGGGGAGCGTAATCTCGCGGTCGTTCGAGAGCAGCAGGAACGCGTAGAGATATTCGTTCCACGCCAGCAGCACCGCGTAGGTGCCGATCGCGACCAGCGAGGGCATCATCAGCGGCACGTAGACCAGGCGGAAGATCTGAAGCGTCGTCGCGCCGTCCATCACCGCTGCCTCATCCAACTCCACCGGCAGCTTGTCGGAGGCCTGCTTCAGCACCCAGATCGCGTAGGGCGAGGCGATCGTGACCATGGCGAGGATCAGCGCCCAGTGATTGTTGAGCAGGCCGTAATTGCCCATGGTGCGGTACATCGGCACGGCGAGGAATGCCGCGGGGATGAAATAGGTGAACAGCGCGAGGTTCATCACCACGCGTCCGCCCGGCACCTTCAGCCGCGAGATCGAGAACGCCGCCGCGGTGGCGATGAACAGCGTCAGCACGCCGACGGCAGCCGCGATCACCAGCGAATTCCAGAACTGGACGTAGAAGTCGCGCAGGAAGTAATGCTGCTGCTTGAACACAATTTCGAAATTGTGCAGCGTCGGATGGTCCGGCCACAGCTTGCCCGAGAACGCGTCCTCCTTGGGAGAGATCGCGAACAGGAACATGTGGTAGATCGGGATCATCGTCCAGAGGAAGACGGGAATGCCGATCAGGAGCAATCGCGCTTCGGTCGCGACTTCGCGCAGCGTAGGGATCTTCATCGCGACAACCGTTTCATCATGAAGTACACGAGCGGCAGGACGAACGGCATCGCGCAGACGATGGAGGCCATCGCGAGCGAGAGCTGGTCGAGCCGGAGGTAGCGGATGCCGAGCGTCGCCAGCACATGCGTGAGGTCGGCCGGCCCACCGCCGGTGAGCAGATAGACGCTGTTGAAGTCGCCGAGCGTCCAGATCATCGAGAGCAGCGTGCAGGTGATGTAGAGCGTCTGCATCGACGGCCAGGTGATGAAGCGGAATTTCTGCCACCAACTCGCGCCGTCGACCTCGGCGGCCTCGAACAGATCGTGCGAGATCGCAAGGCGGCCGGTGATCAGGATCAGGGTCCAGAACGGCAGCGATTTCCAGATGTGGACGCCGATCGCCATGCTCAGCGCCACCGTCGGATCATTCAGCCAGTTCGGGCCGTCATCGCCGGTGAAAGAGAAGATCAGGTGGTTGATCACGCCCCATTCGGGATTGAGCATGAAGCGCACCGACAGGATGGTCGGGATCGACGGCACCGCCCAGGGCAGGATGAAGATCACCGAGAGCCATTTGATCCAGGTGCGCTGCTGCGCGAAGAAGCCGGACAGGAACAGCGCGATCAGCATCTTGATGTTGATGCCGATGACCAGGAAGATCAGCGTGTTGACCGCCGCGCGCGCAAAGATCGGGTCATTGTAGAGCGCGACATAGTTCGCCGGAGCACGCGCCAGCCACAGCCCGTAGCAGACGGGATAGACCACGAAGGCAAGGAAGACGAGCAGATAGGGCGCGAGCAGCACGATGCCCCAGACCTGCGCCGGGGTCAGCCGCGACGATAGAGGCGGCGCGGGAAGTGCCTGATCGCCAGAGAGCGTAATCGCCATACTTTAGGACTCTTCAAACGAATTGCCGGCCGCGAGACGCGGCCGGTGCTATTCTAGCACCTCTCCCCGCAGGGCGGGGAGAGGCAAGGATGATCTAACCGGCGACCTGCTTGATGCGGACGATCAGCTCGTCGACCGCCTTGTCGACCGGAACCTTCTCGCTGACGACCCGGTTCATCGCCTTGGCCCACACGTTCTCGTTGTTGAGGATCGTGAACTTCCAGTTCTTGGTGAAGTCGAACGCCGCGGTGCCGCCGGTGAACTGGCTATAGACCGCCTTGCGGTGCTTGTCGGCCTGCCAGAACGGGCTGGCCTGGCTTTCCTTCGTCACCGGGAACCAGCGGCCGAGCGCGCCCTCGATATAGGGGCGGACGTTGTCTTCCTGGAGCAGGAAGCTGATGAACTGCTTGGCCTCGGCCTTGTTCTTGGCCGCGGTGAACACCAGCCCGGTCTTGACGTCGGAGCGGTAGCGGATGGTCGAACCGTCCGGCGCCTTCGGGAAGGACGCCGTGACGATGTCCTGCTCATAGGCCTTCTTGCCGGCCTCGCGCTGCTCAGGCGTGAGCGCCTGGTTCTGCGAGTCCTCGAACCACTTCGCCGCGATCGAGATCGTGAAGTTGTGGGTCATCACGATGGTCTTGTTGTGGAAGGCGACGTTGTTGTCCGGGTCCTTCCAGGTTGTGGAGGAGGGCGGCGTGCAGCCCTTGATGTAGGTGTCGGTGTAGTCCTTCATCGCCTTGATCAGGTTCTCGCGAACCTTGGGATCGTCGACCGTGAGCTTGCCGTCGTCGTCGACCAGCTTGACGTGGTAGGCGTCCATGAAGGTGTAGAACGACTGGAAGGCGTCGGTGGATTCAACGCCCATCGGTTGGCCGACGCCATAGATGCGCTGGCCGGTGGCTTTACGGATCCCCGGTTGCACCTTGTCGCACCAGAACTTCCAATAGCCTTCCCAGTCGGTCGGGATGTCGCTTAGCTTGAAGCCGGCCTTCTCCAGCATGTCATTCCAGATCTCGACATGCATGCTCTGCTGCTTCAGCGGGAAGCCGTAATAGGCCTTCTTCTTGGTGACATCGTTATAGAGGATCGACGCGTCCAGCGTGTTCTGCACGAACCGACCCTTGATCGGCTCCATGACGTCCGTGAGGTCCTCGAGCTTGCCCTCATAGGCCCATTTGCCCTGCGCCTGCACGTCATAGGAGTCGGAATAGGCGACATCGGGCACGGTGCCGGCATCGAGCGCGGCCACCGTCTTCGGAATCATGTCCTGGATCGCGTACTGCGCCAATTCGACCTTGATGCCGGTCTTGGCTTCGAACTTCTTGATCGTCTCGATCAGCGCGTCGTCTTCGGAGCGGTAGAAGCCCTTGCCCCACCAGACCGTAATCGTCTTCTGCTGCGCAAATGCGGGTGCAGCGGCTGCAAACAGCCCGGCCGCAGCGACCGCCAGTGATACTGCGCCAATAACTTTGGATCTCACGTTTGTTTTCTCCCTCAAGCCGCCGGTGTTTTAACCGGTCGGATAAAACACTAGCGCATGGCCGTCAGCCGATCTAGCGGCATCTTGTCAGACATAGGTCGTGGGGTGTCGGGCCAGAGGAGATGCTTAATGCACGCATCGATCCAATCACCGCATCAATTCGCGATGGTCAGGCAGCGCCGGACGATCGCCGTCCTCAGTTGGACTTCGCGTTGTCCTTGGCGTTTTCCTTGGTGTTCTCGGCCGTCGGCGAATCTGGCAGCGCGGGGTGCTTCTCGCCGGTGAGGCGCCGCTTCAGGAGGTCGAGGAAGGGGGAAGCCGCAGGCGACTGGCGGATCAGGCTTTCAGGGTCGGGGAAAATCAGGGGATCGTCCCAGGGGCCCTGCACCATGAAAGGCAGTTGAAAGCCCGAGGTCGTGTTGAGGCTCGCCACGCCCTTCATGTCGTATTCGCGCGTCGGCACCGAGGCGGTGCCCGTCAGCGTGATCTTTGCAGCCGGCCCCTCGATGCGGATGTCCTCGGCGGTGGCGACCCCATCGGAGAATTTCACCGCGATGGTGAGATTGTCATAAGGGGTCGAGCCGTTGCGGAAATTGCCGCCACCCGACAGCGGCCGCCGCTCCAGCCGCTTCAGGAGCTGCTCGGCGTTGAAGCCCGAAATCGCGCCGTCGTGCCCGGTCACGGTGGCAGTGCCATCGAGCGATTGCACGAGGCCGAACGGGCTCGAGCCGGAGGCCAGCAGCGAGACGTTGATGTTGCCGCGGCCGGACAGCTTGTTGAGGCCGAACAATTCGGAGGCGCAGGCCTGAAGATCGACATCGGTGAACTGGAATTGCGCCTTGATGTCGGCGACGGTGTCGGAGCGCGCGATCCCGAACGAGCCCCTGGCGATGCCGCCATAGACCTGGGCCTCGCCGACCGAAAGCGCCAGCGTGCCGTTGCGCAAATTGGCGCCGATCGCGGTGCGGCCGAGTTTCGAGGTGCCGACCGTCAGCTTGGCTGCCGACAGGCGCATGTCGAGGTCGGTGGTCGACAATCCGTTGAGATCGAACAGCTGCCTGTTCCAGTCGCGGGCGCCGCTGGCGAGCAGGCGGAAGGTCGAGATATAAGGTGTGAAGTCGAGCGCGTCGGCGGCAAGCGTCGCTTGCAGCGTCTGCCGGCCGTTATTGGCGTAGGTCATCACGCCCTCGGCGGCGTTGCCGTCGAGCTCGACATTGACGTTGGTGAGTGCGATCGAGGCGCCGACGACATTGGCGCGCGCTTTCAGTGCGAAGCGGCCGAAGCCGCCGCTGCCTGGCTGCGGCTGGCCGGTCCAGCGCAGCGCGTTGCGCAAGGACGGGCTGTCTATGGTGAGCGTGCCTTCCATCATCGGGCTGGTGCGGTTGGCGACGCTGCCGTCGAAGGCGAGCTTGAGCGGGGCGCTGGCAATTCGCGCCTTCAGCCCGGAGCGGTCGCCGGAGAGGGCGGCGACGAAATCGGCGAAGCTGATCGAGCCGTCGACGCGCTCGCCGCGCCAGTCGAACTGTCCGGTCGCGGCGAAGGACCGCGAGATCGAGGGCCAGGCCAGCGACAGGTCGATGTCCTCGAACTTCTCGGAGGCGTGGGTGGCGGCGTCCTCGTAGTTGAGCACACCGTCCTGGATCCTGATCTCGGAGAACGACACCTGGTTGTCGGCGCCCGGCTTCATGGTGCGCGCAATGGTCTGGATGAAGGGCGTCCAGTTGCTCTCGCCGTCCGGTTTCAGGCTGACATGGATCTGCGGCCGGAGCAGCGTCAGGTCGGCGATCTCGAACCGTTGCAGCAGCAGCGGCAGCAGCCGCAGATTGGCGCTGAGCACGTCGACATGGAGCGCAGGATCGCTGGTGCCGCCGCCCTTGAGGCCGACGTCATGGAATGAGATGTAGCTTGCCGGCAGCACCGAAATGTCGATCGCGCCGGCGATGCCGAGCTCGAGCCCGGTGACGTCACGAATCTGCGCCTCCACTGCCTTGCGCAGCGCGTCGCGGTCGATGAGCCAGGAGGTCGCGATCAGGGCGATCAGCACGACGCCGAGCAGCGCCGCGATCGGCGTCCCGAGGCGCTTCATTCCTTGGGCCATGGTCAATGGCGTGTCCTGATCGGGTTGGTCGTTGGAGCCGGAAGGGCGGGCCGGAAACCTGCGTGCCCACGCCCAACCCGCGCAACTTGATGGGTTTTCTTGTCGCTTTCAAGGCCGCGGACGGTTCTGCCCACGGCGTGGGCAGCTTCTATCACCGGGCTGCGGAACGGAGAACCCCGTATCATTGACGGCTTCGGACGATTTCGCCTAATAATCGCCGCCAATGAGGCGTGACGCCTGCCAGCCGAAGGTTCACTCGAGGGTTATTTGCATGAACAAGGTCTATCCCGACGCCAAGTCGGCTCTCGAGGGCGTTCTGAAAGACGATATGATGATCATGTCGGGCGGCTTCGGCCTCTGCGGCATCGCCGAGGCGCTGTCGGATGCGATCCGCGAGTCCGGCGTCAAGGGGCTCACGGTGGTCTCGAACAATGCCGGCGTCGACGGCATCGGGCTCAGCCGCCTGCTCGAAACCCGCCAGATCAAGAAGATGATCTCGTCCTATGTCGGCGAGAACAAGCTGTTCGCCCAGCAATTCCTCGCCGGCGAGCTGGAACTCGAATTCAATCCGCAGGGCACGCTGGCCGAGCGCATCCGCGCCGGCGGCGCCGGTATCCCGGCCTTCTATACCAAGACCGGCGTCGGCACGCTGATCGCCGAAGGCAAGGAAGTGAAGGAATTCGACGGCGAGAAGTATCTAATGGAGCGCGGCCTGTTCGCCGACCTCGCCATCGTCCACGCCTGGAAGGGCGACACCGCCGGCAACCTCATCTACCGCAAGACCGCGCGCAACTTCAACCCGATGATGGCGACTGCCGCCAAGGTCACGGTGGCCGAGGTCGAGCATCTGGTTCCGGCCGGTGAACTCAATCCCGACCACATCCACACGCCCGGCATCTTCGTGAAGCGCATCGTCGAGGTCGGAGAGGCCAAGAAGCGCATCGAATTCCGCAATACCCGCCCGCGCACAGCCGCCTAACGCATCAGGAGATTTACATGGCCTGGACCCGTGAACAGATGGCCGCGCGCGCCGCGAAGGAATTGCGCGACGGCTACTACGTCAATCTCGGCATCGGCATTCCGACGCTGGTCTCGAACTACATCCCTGATGGCGTCGACGTCAGCCTCCAGAGCGAGAACGGCATGCTCGGCATGGGACCGTTCCCCTATGAGGGCGAAGAGGACGCCGATCTCATCAATGCCGGCAAGCAGACCGTGAGCGAGCTGCCGTCGACCTCGTATTTCTCGAGCGCGGACTCCTTCGGCATGATCCGCGGCGGCCACATGGACCTGTCGATCCTCGGCGCCATGCAAGTGGCCCAGAACGGCGACCTCGCCAACTGGATGATTCCGGGCAAGATGGTCAAGGGCATGGGCGGCGCGATGGATCTCGTCGCCGGCGTCAAGCGCGTCGTCGTCGTGATGGAGCATTCGGCCAAGGACGGCTCGAAGCTGCTGAAGACCTGCAATTTGCCGCTGACCGGCGAACGCGTGGTCGACATGGTCGTCACTGATCTCGCCGTCTTCACGATCGACAAGCACGGCGACGGCGGCATGGCGCTGGTCGAGCTCGCCGACGGCGTTTCGCTCGACGAGGTCAAGGCCAAGACCGAGGCCGAATTCCGCGTCGCGCTGAAGAACACGTAAAGTCTTCGCAACGGGGCGCGCATGACGATACGGTCTGCGCGTCCCGAAGACGCTGATTTCATCGCAAGTGCGATCTTGTCATCGCAGCGCGGCCACCGGCCGCGCGGCTGGTTCGATATCGCGCTCGGCTGGCCTGAAGCGCAGTGCCGCGACTTCATCGCGCGCGTCGCGGTCGCGCGCGCCGTGTCGATGTGGCACGTCTCGCAGTTTCTGGTCGCGGAGGTCGACGGCAAGCCGGCGGCGGCGCTCTGTGCGTTGCCCGCTGCGGGCACCGGACCTGCGGCCTGGCACGCGATCGAGGAAGTCGCAGCAGCCACAGGGCTCGCTGCATCGGAGCTGGAAGCCATCCGTCAACGCGGCGCCTATACGCGGGCTTGCTGGGTTCAGGGCGGCGAGGGCGATTGGATGATCGAGTATGTCGCGACCGATCCCGCCTATCGCGGCCGCGGCCTGGTGCAGGCGCTGATCGCGCGCGCTGGATAAGGGACGCGCGGCTGGATTTGCCCGGGCGACGATCTCGTTTCTGATCGGCAACGAACCTGCCGAGCGGGCCTATGCCAAGGCGGGATTTTTCTTTGCGGACGAGAAGTGTGATTCCGCCTTCGAGGCGCTGATCGGAGTACCGTGATTTCGCATGTTTGTGCGGATAATCTGAGCGCATCGTCTCCACACCGTCATTGCGAGGAGCCCTTGCGGCGAAGCAATCCAGGCTGCGTCCGCGGAAAGACTCTGGATCGCTTCGCTGCGCTCGCACGAGCATGAGGGGCCGCCGTCGTTTTTCCAATTTGCGTATTGAATTCGCTACGATCTCGCCGCCCACACCTTGCCCCATCGCGCCGTCACGCTCGCGACCCAGAACGGCTCCTCGCGGACCAGGCGGAAGCCGAGATTGGCGGGTGGCACGCCCTGCGCGCAGCCGCCGACGCGGGCGTCGGTGACGTAGGCGCGGTGCGCACCCTCGGCGACGCGCACGCCGCAATTCACGGTCGGGCGGCCGGCACCGCCGGCTTTATCGATCCGCGAGCGCACGAAGCAGGTCGAGGTCCATTCCCAGACGTTGCCGGCGAGATCTTCGACGCCATGCTCGTGGGGGCCGAACTTGCCGAACCGATAAGCCATGGTGTCGGAGAGGTCGCGTTCGGATTCACGCTCGTAGCGGCTGATCCAGCGCTTCGAAGGATCGTCTGCGTCCACAGGAGCGCCGTCATCCTTGAACCTGGAGCCCGCCGCAAAGGCCCATTCCGCGTCGCTCGGCAGGCGGTAATTGTGGCCGGTCTTGCGCGACAGCCAGCCTGCATAAGCCTGCGCATCGTGCCAGCTCACCTGTATCGCGGGACGATCAGACGCAATCGCGACGCCGCGATCGAGTGCCCGGCAGGAGCCGTCCTGCACGCAAAGCTGATAGTCGGATGACGAGACCTGGTGCCGCATGATGTGCAGCGGCCTCTCGAAGTGCATCGCGCGCAGCGGCACTTCGGCCTGCCGCCCGGCGCGGGTGAAATCGCCGGCCTCGCGATAGGAGAGACTGCCCGACGCGACCCCGACGATGACGGGCTCCGTCGCCATGCCGTGGACCGCCATGTCCGAGACGAGCGGCGTCACCGCGGATCGGTCCTGCGAGCCCGGCGGCGCAGGCGAGCAGCAGTTTCAGTTTTAATGCAATCAGCATGGTCGTCCCCCGAAGAAGCAAGGGGCCGGTGATGACCGGCCCCTATGGCGATCTAGACGATCGATTCCAAGAAATCTGCGTCGGAACTGATTGGGTGTTGGCGGATTCCTCGTTTGCGATTGGCGCAATGAGGAGCGACATCATGGCAGGA
>NZ_JADPKS010000127.1 GCF_023074175.1 Bradyrhizobium sp. 139 | reverse complement strand
GTCGGATTGCCGATAAACAGACCCTCGTTGAGGAAATCGCCGCATGGGAGCACGACCGCAACGCCAACCACGCCAAGGCCAATTGGCAATTCTCAACCTTCAATGCCCGTATCAAACTCAAGCACCTCTACCCCGCAATCTGAATGAATCGGGCGACTAGTTGCTGATAAGAAGTCGAAGCGCCCATTCTCGGAGCCCGGACGAGTGGGCGCAATGGCGATGCAAATTGCCCATGAACAGGGTCTGATCCTGCGCGCCATTGGCGATACTCTCGCCCTGTGTCCACCTTTGATCGTGACAGAAGATCAGGTGCGCCAGATTATCGAACGAATGCGGCACATCATCACCCTGACGATCGAACGCATTCCCGCTTTGGGCGTCGCTTGAAGCGCGCCGCAGTCGGAGCCGATGATCGTCCAGCTTGAAGTTATAGCGCTCTTCGGACCGGCACGCCGATAAAACACCCTCGATACCATTGGGATCCGCCTTTCAAGTCGACAATGAAAGGCGGATCCAGCTACGTGATGTTTGTGAAGGCCGCCGAACCTATCTGACACTTTCGACAGCGGTGAAGATTGCTTCGTGCATTCAGCCGAGGCCGACGCCGCTCATATACAAAATGCAAACTCCAGATTGTGGTTATTCGTTGCTTCGGCGGCCCAACCCCACAACGACTCAGCGTGAGTGGCATATGCCGAGGTTTCGTCACCACCAACGATCATCCCGTACCACTGATTTTCCTTGGTGACGGCCCCTGCAAAGGAAAAGCCCTGCCGGAGTGCTGCGCCTGAATCTCCTGGACGACTGATCGGCAGCAATATGTACATTGGATGCCTATGTCCAATCATCAAGGCATCCGTAAGTGATGAAAGCCTCTCGCTATCGAACAAATCAATCGACTTCCTTATCGTGATCGCCGAGATTCGCGCCAAAGTATCGGCAGTCCGGTTTGCACCACGAAATGCGACAGGCTCCTCCTGCAGAAGCGACGAAATCGGCTTGATTACTGCAGCTCGCACAGCTCGCCCACGCCAATTGAGTGCCGCAGGTGCCTTCAACTTGACCAGCGATGCATCAAGGCGCGTCTCGACGATTTGCTGTATTTCGCCGTCGTCGCTCATTGAATGATGACTTGTTTTTCCGAGGCAAGCGGAATGCGATCCAAGCCGCAGCTTCCAAACCCTACGAGGTTCCTCCACTAAAGCTTCTGATCCGAGCCGAAGAATGTGTCCACATGTCAGGGCAAAAACAGGCTGATCATTGACCAAGAATATTCCACAAATTGTTCCGTGAACGTTTGGCGCTCGCGAAGCCTCTTGAACTCTCACCCCCGCGTTGCCGGTTGCTGGTCCTGACTTACGATAGATAACGGGGGTTTTGTGATATGATCTACGGTTCAGATATCTGTCTGACCAGTGGTGGGGATGAATATCAACGATGATTTCAAGTTGCGGCGCTCGTAGCTCCACATAAAGGTGTGTGGGTGGTCGATTGCTAACTCGAAAGTGGTCCCCTGACAGGCCATCGGCGACGATAGCGACTCCAATTTTCTCTTTCAATTCCTCAAAGATCAAATCCCGAGCGTGTGGATCCCAGTGCAAATCCCTAACAATTGTCTGCCCGCGCCAACCTAGCCGCGTTTCGATACACTCAGGGGCAAATCGGAGATGTTGTCCGGTGGTCGCCTCTGGCTCGACATAGTCAGAAAGGTCTCGGTCGAAGAAGTCTCGCAAACGTCCAGCGAAGGCAACATATCTGAGATAGTCGACTATCATGGTGCATCGGCCGCTGAGAATTGAGGTTGAGCATGCCCGTGACCACCACCAGGCAGAGAAATAGGAAGAGGCTCAACACTCCGCATTCTGCGAGATTGCCTTGGACACGGGTTCTCGATTAATCGTTCTACAGCGCTCATAGAATGCTACCTTGCGCTATCGCACGACATGCCGCCCTGCATCGTGCAGTGCGTTCCTGGTTTAGCTGGTCTGTGAATGCAAGGTTTTTCACCTATTCTTCTATACCGGGCTGGCCCTCGATAGCGACAAGTCAACGTGATGCGGCATCGAAATATTTCGGTTGTGTAGCGCCAAACGTGCGCGGCTCGTCTTCGATCCAGTTTGATAACTCGCGCCGTTATGCCGCGCACGCCGGTGACCCTTTCACATAGCAAAGAGAGTAGCTGGGCGTGTCAGATAGATCTCTGCGAAAACGATCAGGACGCGCTCAATGGAAGATACATCGACATGACGGTGCACAACAAGCCGCAACCTGTCTGTTGAGACAGGTGCTGTCAGCACACCATAATCAGACAGCACTCTCATCCATTGTTCGGCGTCCGCGACGCTCCTTCCAACATTGACCAAAACCATGTTGGTCGCAACGTCAGCAGGATTGACCAAGTGCGGATCAACTCGGTGCAGGCCATCGGCCAATCTCCGCGCATTAAGATGATCGTCAGCCAGACGCTGGGTACATTCCTCCAGCGCCACGAGACCGCAGGCGGCCAGCAAGCCAGCCTGGCGCAAGTTGCCGCCAAACATTTTGCGAAATCCGCGGGCACGCTCGATAAATAAGCGCGATCCTGCCAATACCGACCCAACTGGAGCGCTCAGTCCTTTCGAGAGACAGAATGTCGCCGAATCCGCGAATGCAGCGATAGTTGAAGCGGGAACACCTAGCGCAATGGCTGCATTGAAGAGGCGCGCGCCGTCGAGGTGCACGGGAACACCGGCCTGCCAGCTCTTTGTGCAGACATCACGCATATGGTCCAGCGAAAGAACGGCTCCCCCTACGCTGTTCGTCGTCTCCATGCATACGACCGCCGTGCCAAGCGAATGCGATGTCAGGCTAGGCGGCCGCAGCCAAGCCTCGAGTTCGTCGATATGCATTGCTCCTGCACGGCCGGGTAAAGGCCGCGGATACAAACCAGCCAGCAAGGACAGCCCGCCCATTTCCGAACGAAAAATGTGCGACGAAGCCTCGCCGATGACCTCGCCCCTGCAAGAGGAATGCGCCAGAATCGCGACGTGATTGCTCATCGTACCCGAGGGCAAAAATACAGCCGCCTCCTTGCCGAGCAAGGTTGCCGAAGCCCTTTCGAGCTCCTTCACAGTGGGGTCGTCGCCACGACCGTCATCGCCAAGCTCTGCACTGGCCATGCGGCTAAACATAGCGGGCGTCGGTTTGGTCACTGTATCGCTGCGCAAGTCGATTACCGGCCCAACAGCTGTGAATTTTTGCATCCTAATCCTGCGGCCCAGGCTTCATTTCTGAACCGCGCCCTTTGCTAGTAGTCGTAATTTTCGCTGCACTCGATGAGCGGGGTGCAACCCAGCTTTCCGGACTGAAACGCTGCCTGATCCAGGCGCACCCAAGAATGAAAGACTTAGCGGGTGCGCCTGCTCTGCAATCATTAGCTTATTTCGGCTCAGTCACTTGCTCGCCCTTCTGCTCGCGTTCAACCAGAGAGAATGGATCACGAGCGATCAGCCAGGACGTTGAGCGACAGGTTTTAGAACTATAGGATATTGGCAGAGTTGACGAGCTTGAGGTTCTGGAATGCTCTCACTCCCTCAACCCCTCCTTCGTAACCATAACCGCTCTGCTTGATGCCGCCGAGTGGCGCATCAGCCGACACACCCTTGAGAAAGTTTACGCTGACAGCCCCCGTCGAAAGGCTCCGAACCATTTGTTGCTGAAGGTCGGGGGAATCGCTGAAAACATAGGACGCCAGGCCATATTCGGTCGCATTGGCCTCCTCAATTGCTTCTTCGATCGTATCGAAAGGTGCAACGGTCAGGATCGGTCCGAATGGTTCTTCGTGAAGAATCCGTGATTCGGGGTGAACGTTGCTCAGAATTGTTGGCTTCCAATAGAACCCCGGTCGATGGAGGCGTTCTCCACCTGTTTCAACGCTTGCTCCGCGAGCGACTGCATCCTTCGTTAGGCGCTCCATCGCTTCAAGGCGTCGTGCATTTGCCATCGGGCCCATGCCCGTCTCAGGATCGTCGGGCAGACCGATCTTGATCCTTTCAACCGTCTGAACGAGTCTCGCCAGGAAATCCCGATAAATCGATCGCGCGACCAGAATGCGACTCGGAGCATTGCAGCTCTGGCCCGCAAACCTAAACTTGTATTCGGATATTGCAGAAGCCGCCCGCGACACGTCTGTGTCTTCGAAGACAACTACAGGAGAGTGGCCGCCGAGCTCTAGAATGCACCGCTGCAAGTTATTTGCTGCAATCCTCGCAAGTTGCTTGCCTACCGGTGTTGAGCCAGTGAAAGACAGAACTCGGACGGACGGCGAACCGAGCAGGTGTTCGGATATCATCCGAGGATTTCCGAAAACAAGACTCACAACGCCAGGGGGAATCCCCGCCTCCTCGAGAGCTTCAACCAGGTGGACGGCCGCGCTCGGAGTTTCCTCAGCAGCTTTCAGGATTACCGGACAACCCGCTGCGAGAGCAGGGGCGACTTTCCGGGCACTGAGCACGGCTGGGTAGTTCCAAGGCGTGAATGCAGCAACTACACCAATTGCTTCCGGCACGATCATCCGATTCTGATCTATCGGAAATGAAGCCGAGACTTTCTCTGCGTGAATGCCATTCCACTCCACGGTTTCGATCGCGCGCGCGTACTCGCCGTTCGCGTCAGCCAACGGCTTCCCCTGCTCTCTAGAAAGAGCAGCAGCCGCAACCTCGACTTTCCCCTTCAGAATCTCGGCAGCCCGAAGGAGGAGCGCCCCTCGCTCACGAGCAGGCGTGTTTGACCAGCGCCGCAAACTGGCTCGTGCAGATGACAAAGCGTCCTCAAGATCCGAGGCGGTGGCGACGGCAACGCGCCCAAATTGCTGCGCGGTGGCGGGATTCAAAAGCGGCAGATCATCACCGTCCCCACCTAGCCGCCACGCTCCATCGATAAAGAGTTTGTAATTTTCCCTCTCGGACATACGTCTATCGCCTCTCTGCGTTCTATTTATCCGGACTAGGTTCAAGATCACCGGACAACAGTCGGGCCGATTGCCCGTGTCCCTTGAACCGGAAAGTCATCGACCAAAACCCAGCGGATGGAGTCAGCCCAATCATCGGCGCGCCGCACTTTCTAGGATCGGAATGATCTCATAGATCCAGCCTCGATGGTCACCACCAGCATAACGAAATAGCGCACTTCATGATGCAGCGTGAGAACAGCGACCAAATGTCGATTGCTGCTTGCCTTGCAAGCAGCAGTCTTTGGTGATTGATCGGCGGAACCGACCGCGCTCGATACGCTCACACCACTTCGCACCTCACCGCAATTCCTGACCCGCCGCTGCATTTGAACGTCCTAAGCGTTCTTTGTTGAACGCGACCTTAGGTTCAGGATACCGATGCAGCGAACATATTTGCGTCGGATGCAGCAGAGTTTGGAGGATTTCCTGCGAGGCGCAGCCATCGAACGCCGCGATTCACCGCGCTTCGCGTGCCTTCAGGCGAAACCTGTAAACGCATTTGAATTCGGCGGGTGCTCACGGTTGGACCAAGATGTGCCGGAGCGCGATCTCGGCGACGTTGCAAGCGCGATTCAAGAATCGAATTGAGTTTTGGCTGCGGATCGAAGAGTGAGTTCTTGGTCCCTCTCTTGTGACAGCGCACGTTTTTATCGCGATGTATGAGTCCGTCTGCACGCATAGACATTTGTCGAAGTTCATTGCCCGACTGCTTGACAGGGCGCGGTACGCCTGAAAATATTGTGAGGTCTGACGATGGTGTGCGGGAGAGTGCGATGAGCCGACAGGCGCATCGTCGCCGACGGAGCAACTCCCCAAGGAAACTCTCAGGCCCAGGACTGCACACCGAGGACAATCTGGAGAGAGGTGCCAAGCGGCATCCACCGAAGGGGACCGCTATTCATTGGATAGCGGACGAAGCTCTCAGGTTCACGGACAGATTTGGGGACGGAGTTATGGCGAAGGCCATTTCCCCGTTTCATTTCATTTCTGTCCTGGAGCACACGATGAGCATGATCACAATTATCGGATCCGGTATCACCGGAGTTACAACCGCCTATGCGCTCGCCACGCGTGGCTATTCGGTCACGGTCTTTGACCGCCAGCGCTATCCTGCGATGGACACCTCGTTTGCCAATGGTGGTCAGTTATCTGCAAGCAACGCCGAAGTTTGGAACAATGCAGCAACCATCATAAAGGGCCTGAGATGGATGCTCCGCAAGGACGCCCCCCTTCTTTTGAACCCAAGTCCAAGTCTTCACAAATATACTTGGCTGGCAGAGTTCATAGGTCAGATCCCCCATTATCGTCGCAATACAATCGAGACGACAAAACTGGCGATAGCCGCTCGCCATCATCTGTTTGAGCTCGCCGATCGGGAAGGCATCGCTTTTGACTTAGAACGACGGGGGATTTTGCACATCTACTCCAACAAGGCTCAGTTCGATGCAGCATCTCGTGTGAACGAGCTGCTGCGCGAGGGCGGACTTGACCGGCGCCCCGTGACGCCCTCCGAAATGCGAGCGATAGAACCCGCGCTGCAAGGCGAACACTTTGGCGGATTCTTCACTCCCTCTGATGCCACTGGCGACATTCACAAGTTTACGCGCGGTCTTGCTGCGGCCTGCGAGCGAAAGGGAGTGCGTTTTGTTTTCGGGGCACAGATAAGCGATATGCGAGCAGATTCGGAAGGTGTGCTCGTACGCTGGCAGGAGGGGCCCTCGAACCATGAACTACGCACTCATAGGGCAGTGATCTGCGCTGGAATCGGCAGCCGGCGGATTGCTTCGATGCTTGGAGACCGCCTAAACATCTATCCGGTCAAGGGATATTCCATCACGGTGAATCTCACTGATGAAGCAAGCCAGAAGGCTGCGCCACATGTTAGCCTCTTGGACGAGGCCGCCAAGATCGTTACCAGCCGGCTTGGAAAAGATCGCTTCCGTGTCGCTGGAACGGCTGAATTGAACGGCGAGAACCGGGACATCCGTGCGGACCGCATTAGACCTTTGGTGCAGTGGGTGGAGCGGTTGTTTCCAGATGTTTGCACCGCCCAGGTGGTGCCTTGGGCTGGCTTGCGTCCGATGACACCTAACATGATGCCCAGGGTTGGGCGGGGCAAACGGCCGAACGTTTTCTACAACACCGGCCATGGTCATCTCGGTTGGACATTATCGGCAGCGACGGCCGAGATGGTCGCCGACGTCATCACGAGCGATGCCAGAGCCACGCATCGTCAATAGCCATTGGTTGGTGGGGCCTACTTGGCCGGCAAGACCATGCTCCCAGCCACGAGCTGGGAGCTATCGCTATTTCGAAGCTGCCCGATTTGCGATGGGGCAACAGCAGACTTGCTCGGCAAGACATTGAATGCGTAAGAACTCATCGGCGGGCCCAACACATTGGCCGGGGAGTGGACCGGGTACGTACCACATTGTCAGGGCCCACCGGACTGAAATCGTTGCAGGTCCGACCTTTGTGTCAGAAGTAATGATAATGACTTGATAGACGTCAATTCTCGCAAGGAATCTCGATCGGGACGGCAAAGCCCGCTTTTACACGATCCAATATTACCATCGTCTTGAAGCCCTTGACATCCGAATTCTCGTAAAAAAAACGTTGAGTGAACCTGTCATAATCTTCCATACTCCGGGCGGAAATGTAGAGGACGAAGTCGGGTTCGCCAGTAACGGAACAGCCACTGACGATTTCAGGGCTCGATTTGATGGTTTTCTTAAACCTGTCGATTATGTCTGGGCTGTCACGCTCTAAGTTAACGAATACAAGCATTTGAATGGGTCTTCCTACCGCCTTCGGTGAAACGATAGAGACATCGCCCTCAATGATGCCGTCCGAACGTAGCCTCTTCAGTCGCCGCTGACACGCGGTTGCAGAAAGCCCCGCCATCTCACCGATCACGTCAGAGGTGAGACGGTTGTTCTTTTGGACGATTTCGAGAATGCGGGCGTCTATTCGATCGTATTGCATACGGGCTCCCCTCCCGGTAAATCCGTCGCAAAATGCCTGCCCCATGCAGGAAAACCTCCCAGCGGCGGCCAAGCGCGACGTAAATCAGACTGTGACATTATCCTGAACGCTAGCTGCGTTCAATAAATGACCGCGCGAAAGTTTCATCCCCGCGCTGGCGAGACAGCCGTGACGGGGCGCCTGCCCTGTGTGAATTCTAGGGCGGATGTTTTTGAAGCCCGGGCGGCGTGATCGTGAGCCAAGTTTGCGGATACATGCGGCTGCGGATCTCTTTCCCAAGCGCATAGAACGCGCAATTTGTTTTGAGTGGCGCCTGCTTCAATTTCATAGGGTTGCGTTGCCTTGCATCAATATCGGCCCCTCGGGCACGCTTTTGGAAATCGAACTGCTGCCATTTGAGTTCTTAAGATCGAACTCAACCCGGCCGAGAAGCCAATGGTCCAGCGCCTACCGATCGTGCGCAGACTCCTTCGATGAAGTCGAAGACATCGCCCTGCCTCGTCTCTAGTTCTGCAACTTGTTAGCTGTTTCCTCGATCCCGGGTGAGGAGAAAAACACTCCGCCGGGGCGGCTCGTGCGGCAAACTGCCGTTCGCCGCCAGACGGTCATGAACATTGCATCGCCGCACTAATCGACCAGAGGACACTCGGCGCGAGCGCAGTCGATCAGCGCCGCAACCTAGAACCAGCCCCTAGGCCGCCGAGAGATACGTGAGTCGGCGATCCAATCGTGGCTTCAACGCTCGGCGGTGAACTCCCGGTCCGGGAGTTTCGCTGGCGACTGGCTTGAGATCGCCGCTGCGGCAGTCGCAGTTGCGCTCAGGCCTTGCAGGAGGCATCAACCGCTCGACGCGGTGTAAACCGCAGTTCGCCGCTCGCCCGTCGGCGAGCAGATCGCGCCAGACGCGGCGCCCATATACGTGAAGGCTTGAAGGCGTTTGCGACAAAGGTGGCCATGACCTTGTCGTCGAGTAAACGCCAGATCGTCTGGCGTTCGCGATGAAGCAGATCCTCATGTCAGCTTTCGCGACGTAGGCTGGGACTTTTCTTAAGATGTCCCGCTCAGATTCCACTCGGGACTTTCCTGCGCAAGCTCCGTTGGATCTCTCGCTGTTCGGGTTTCGTGTGTCCACGTCGTGGATGGGCCGGATCGGCTCCAAACTCCTTTAACCAACTCTGAAGCACGTTCTCAAGAAGTCGAGGCCGCGTACGGCCTGAGCAACGGAACCAATCGCGGCTGTCACTCGCCTCGCCGCGTCAACCTTGAATTCTCGGTTGAACTTCCAGCGTCCCATCGCCCGTCTCCCGCCCGTGAAACACGTGATCCCGGTGTGACATCGAACGGCAGCAGCTCATAGTGCAGCAAGCCGTCCATCTAGGTCTCCGGCACTGAAGCTTCCTGACCGGGCGAATCGTCGACGCTCCCCTTTTGAAGGATCACACTCTCAGAACCGATGACGGCAGCAACTTGGTGTCGACAGAAGGGCGGTCAGGTCCTATATGCCAACGCTTCGCAGCCGATGCCTACAGAAAGCGGGGCACCAAAGCTGTGCATCATTGATCACCTCGAAGCCCACTCGCACACACGACTGGCCTCACCGTGCGGATTTGGCGCGAGCCGGAACGTAGCTTGACCGTGCGGCTCCGGCATCGTCCGTGATCACGTCAGAGAGAGAGAGAGAGAGAGAGAGAGAGAGAGAGAGAGAGAGAGAGAGAGATGCGGACCCCGGGTGAAGAGGCGCAAGTTGACCTACTATGTTCGAGGTCGAGAGTTGCGGCAGCATCCGGATCGCCTCTTTGTCCGCTGGCAATCCAGTCTCGTGACCGAGCCGCTGCGCCGCCGGATCGGTTCGATTCGTACCAGACGATGCTTCGGTTCAAAGATGGAGATCGCTCGCTGCATGCACGTAATCCCGATCGCTTCGCGTGGCGGAGTTGTAAGTGCCTCCGAGAATTATGCGAACCCAGAATCCCTAGCATCGGAACGGATCGAATACGCAGTTTGCGTCGCATCGTTTGAAGGACCATTGAACTAAGACGCGGCCAGTTGTTGAAATTGCTTCGTCAATCAGCATACTGCTGAAGACATCTTTACGTCGCATTGGCATTGAGATGATTTCCTGCGCACTGCAGGCATTTTGCGATGAAATTCATCGGAAGGGACGGGGCCGTATGCAATACGATCAAATAGACGCCCGCATTCTCGAGGTCGTGCAAAAGAACAACCGACTAACCTCCGAGGTGATCGGCGAGATGGTGGGGCTTTCTGCAACCGCGTGTCAACGACGACTGAAGAGGCTTCGTTCGGAAGGCATTATTGAGGGCGATGTGTCTATCGTTTCGCCAAAGGCGGTAGGAAGACCCATTCAAATGCTCGTGCTAGTGACTTTGGAGCGGGAGCGTGCGGATATAATTGATAAGTTCAAGAAGGCTATCAAATCGTCTGCTGAGGTGGTCAATGGATTTTACGTCACCGGCGACGCTGACTTTGTCGTATATATTTCCGCGCGCAGCATGGATGACTATGAGCAGTTCACCCGGCGGTTCTTCTATCAGAATTCAGACATCAAGGGTTTCAAGACGATGGTGATTCTAGACCGCGTTAAAGCAGGCTTTGCCGTTCCAATAGATATTCCGAGCGAAGATTGACACGCTGACCCCGGTGGCATTCGTTTTCGAAGATGAGGGCCAAGCACCGACCAATGTACACGCGGACAAAAAACAAGAGTCGCGTAGAGAGCGGCAACATCGGCGATGTTTTCCGGGATCCTGTTGACCGCTTCCCGTCAGACTAGAGAAGCCAGGTATGGGGATATGCCCGACGGCACCGCTTCTGAGCACAGTCAGCTTACGAACAAGATGAAGTATCAAACGGCCTCTTGCCGCACGGTCTGCATCGATCGTGTAAATCCCATCCCGTGCATGACGGCGCCGGGCTGAACGGGTGTGCGGTAGCGAAGCTCCGCGGACCGGACGCTGTCGCGATATGATCCTTAAGTCGGCTCCCGCGGATCGATAGGCGTGCTGTCGCGCATGCCCAAAATATCCTCAAGTATTTTGGCGCTGGCCAACAGTTGCCCCTCAGCACGTGGTGCGGCCACTATTTGCAGGCCGACCGGTAAGCCGGAGCTGGTGAAGCCGCAGGGAAGAGATAGCGCCGGACAACAAGCGAGCGTGATCGCAGAGGCGATAGCGACCCAATCTACATAGTGATCAAGTTTCTTGCCGTCGCATTCGGTGACATACCGATCTAGTACCGGGAACGGTTCGACAATGGTCGCAGGCGACAGGAGCAGATCGTACTCTTTAAAGAACTCCACTGCACGCGCCGCCATCGTGAGGCGCTGCGTCTCGGCGCGCTCGATCTGCTCGACCGTAAGTTTCAGCCCTTCCTCAATGTTCCAGATGACCTCTGGCTTCAGCAGATCGCGGTGGCTGCGCAATAACGCAGCTTTGCTGACCGCGAAATCAAAGGCGCGGAGCACGTGAAAGCATTCCCGCGATTCGCGAAAATCGGGATGGGCTTCCCCAACGATAGCGCCCGCTTCCACAAAGCGCGCGGCGGCTTGGCGCGTGATCGCGGCAACTTGCGAATCCACCGGGGTGATGCCGAAGTTGGCCGAATAGGCAACCCGCTTTGGTCGCTTGCCGGAGCGCGCGGCCGAAAGGAAAGAGTTCGGCAGCTTTGGCAGCGACAGTGGGTCTCCGGGGTGTTCACCGCTCATCGCGTCTAACATCAGCGCGACGTCCTCGACGTTGCGGGCCATCGGTCCCGGCACACCAAGATTACGGTCGATCTTGAATTTGGGTGTATGGGCAACTCGGCCGATGCTGGGCCGCAGGCCAACCACACTGCAGAAGCTTGCCGGATTCCGGAGCGATCCTCCCATATCCGAGCCATGCGCAAGCCATGCCATCCCGGCGGCAAGCGCCACTGCAGCCCCACCTGAGGAGCCGGACGCCGAGCGCGCCGGATTCCACGGGTTGAGCGTTGACCCGAACACCTCGTTGAATGTGTTGGCGCCAGCGCCGAACTCGGGGGTGTTCGATCTTGCATAGATGAGCGCACCGTTCTCTTCGAGACGCTCGACGAGGATATCCGATCGCGTGGGCACGTTGTTCCTAAAGATCGGCGAGCCCTGAGTATTGCGCACACCAGCGACGTCAGTGAGATCTTTGATCGGCACCGGCAAACCAGCGAGGAGACCACGCTCGCTGACGGGCTTCTTGATCAGGACATCAGCATGTTTTCGCGCGCGATCAAAACACAAGATCGGCAACGCGTTGAGCTTGCCATCGACTTCGGTAATCCGTTCTTCCAATACATCCAGTAGATCGAGTGGCGTCACTTCACCTCTCGTTAGCTTACCGATTACCCCGCACGCAGTATCGCGGATCAACTCATGCACTTCAGCACCCCATATGCTTCGCCATCCATCTTCTGATGAGACGAGCGAGTTGCGACAACGACTATGTTTGTCCCAGACGTACCCCTGGACGTCCAAGACAGAACGGCGGTCTCAGCTGGACATGGAGAGGCGGCACCGACCAGCTTCACCTTTCCGATGCGATCAGCGCTTAGCCCTGCATGGCCGCTGACAAACGCTCGCTTTCAGCACCATCCGCTCACCTGGAAGCTGTCGTTGCGTGCGCGTATTGAATTTGCACTTAGGGTGGACCGTTTGTTGAGCGCTGCCTGAGAAGAAATTACCGTCTCGCGGAGATGAAATTCAGCGAAGAACGCCCAATAACGCGCATACATTCTGCAGATTTTCTGATCCCGCGCAGAACCTCAACGCGAATGAGGGCGCTCGTCCCAACTGTAATATTGGGATCTCTGTCGGATTCTCTCAAGTGTGTGGGAAATCATGATGGAGCGCGTCAATTCGTATTCGAAAGATCTCCTTCTATTTCAATATATCAACTGTGACGCTTCTTGAGGATGCCGGCTTCAGCTCAGAATGTAGAGACCGCGGTCGGATGATCCGGCTGAATGCGGAAGCCGCCGGTGCCAAAAAGAGAGGTCACACGACGACAACATAGTTGTCGCCTTTGGGCGAATGCTAGGCGGTCTGGCTTAATTGGGAGTGGGACACGGCCGCTCATCGGGGCCTATTCGCGAAACGATGACTGCACCCTCGGATATTAAGCGCCGGGGCCGCCACCTGGCTGTAGCCCCGGCCGCAATGCCCGCTGGGTGATGGGCTGCTCGATTCTTGAGCTATGACCGCTCAAGTTCGGTCCTTACTGGCCGACCGACATCAAGAAAGCGACCAATCGTGGGACTTAAGTCGTTAACGCATTCTACCGGGGAGAAACTGCGCCTAGTCTTCAGCCACATGCCGCGCTCTCGTACATGTGGATCCAAGAAACCCTCCGCGAAATCGCTGGGCCGCAGGGTATACCGGCATTTGCTAGATCGTAAGCTAGTGGTCGACTGTGTCTTTCGGGAACAGTCCTTCGCACATCACCATGATCTCCCTGCCGTTGACGACGCGGTCGTCGTCTCGATGGGTTCGGCTTGGTGCGAGCTCTCGACACGCTCAAGTGGCGCGGGGCGCGCCAACAGAATGTCGGACAAGGACTCCGCAGGCGTAGCGCGTAAGGTCAAGAATCTAGATGCATGAAAGCGTAAAGCGACCGACATGGCGATTTTTGTGGAACTTGCTCTCGCAAGTTTATGAGAAAAAAGGGGCCACCCTGCAGGAGCGGCCCACTAAGTCAGGGAGGAAACGCCCCCTTGGGAGGCCTCTGGGATCAGGCCGCAGCCTGTTCGACCGGCGAGTATGGCAGGCCAAGGCTCTCGGCCACGGCCTTGTACGTT
>NZ_JADPKS010000138.1 GCF_023074175.1 Bradyrhizobium sp. 139 | reverse complement strand
TTCGACGCATCAACGAAGCTGAGATGGCTGGACGGTGTTTGGAATAAGAATGGGCGAGGTGGATAACCGTGCCGTCAAACCGATCGACCGAAACGAAACATCAATGGTTGCGAAGAGGAACTGATCTATGACCGCGCTCAAACCGATCCCTTTCACCGGCGCCCCGTTCCCGAAATCAGAGTACGAGCGGCGGCAGAAGAAGGTGCTTGAAGCGGTGAGTCGAGCTGACCTCGACGCAGTCGTGGTCACCGCTCATGGTCATGTCCGGTATCTCAGCGGATACGATGGGATGGGCGCGTACTTCATGCCATTCCCGTTGATCCTCGTGCCGGGGCGAGCACCGACATATGTGGTCCGCGAATACGAACTGACTGGCGTTCGCGCAGAAAGCTTCATCGACGAGATCGTTTGCTATACGGAGCAGCCAGACTTTGCCAAGGTGTGCGCCGAAGTTCTTCGGCGGTTGGGATTGGCGGGCAAGAGGGTAGGTTTCGAGCTCGGCTGCTGGAATCTCGCGCCGGCCGATGTAAGTGCGCTCCAGGAGCGCCTTCCGGAAATGAAGGTCGTCGATGCCTCGCGTCTT
>NZ_JADPKS010000118.1 GCF_023074175.1 Bradyrhizobium sp. 139 | reverse complement strand
CCATCGCGTTGATCCCGTACAGAAGCAGGTTCCCGGCAAGCGGATGACGCAAAAAGGGATTGACTAACCAAGGCCCGTTACAGAAGCCCGGATGGAGCGAAGCGTAATCCGGGGTTGCTGCATACGGATAGACTGTCCCGGATTACGCTTCGCTCCATCCGGGCTACTTGCTACTGCTAATCCCTGTTGTGCGGCGTCTGAATAAACCCGCGATTATGCGTCGGGCTGATCAGGAGCTCGTTGATGCAGACGCGCGGCGGCATGCTCGCGATGAACGCGATGGTGCGGCCGATATCTTCGGATTGCAGCATCCTGGCCTGCTCCGCCTCGCTCGGCACCACCGGGCGGAGTTTGAGGATCGGGGTCGCCACCTCGCCCGGCATCAGGCAGCAGGCGCGAAGCCCATTGACGCATTCGTCCATGTTGAAGGAATGGGTCAGGGCCAGCACCGCATGTTTGGTCGTGGTGTAGGCCGGACCCGGCATCTTCGAGACGTGGCGGCCGGCCCAGGACGAGACGTTGATGATCGAGCCGTCCTGCTGCTTGCGCATCGTCGGCAGCACCGCGCGCATGCAATAGAGCACGCCGTTGAGATTGACCTGCACGAGCTTGTCCCAGCCCTCCAGCTCCAATTCCATCCAGCTCCGCTTGGGGACGTTGATGCCGGCATTGTTGACCAGGAGGTCGATGCGGCCGTGCTTGGCGACGATCTGGTCGGCCGCCTTCTGGGCCTCGGCGGCATCAGACACGTCCAGCGCGATGGCCTCGGCCGCCCCGCCGGCCCTCGCGATCTTGGCGACCACGGCATCGAGGGCGTCCTTACGCCGGCCGGACACCACGACCGTCCAGCCGTCGGCCGCGAGCGCCTCGGCGCCGGCCTCCCCGATCCCGCTGCCGCCCCCGGTGATCCAAGCCACGCGTTTCCCGTTTTTGGACATGCAAACTGTCTCCGTTGCTTCATTGGGGCTGTTTTTGCTAATCCAGCCCTCGGTTTTGACCGGCCTTGTCTTACAAGGCTTGCCGTCGAGGAAATCTTGCATGAACCAAGCAGCCAACGCCAACCTGTTTTCTCGCCTGTTCGACGGCCTGGACGATCCCAAACGCCTCGCGATCGAGACGCATGACGGCGCCCGCATCAGCTATGGCGATCTGATCGCGCGCGCGGGCCAGATCGCAAACGTTCTGGTCGCGCGCGGCGTGAAGTCCGGCGACCGCGTCGCGGTGCAGGTCGAGAAATCCGTGGCCAATATCGTGCTGTATCTCGCCACGGTGCGGGCCGGCGCGGTCTATCTGCCCCTCAACACCGCCTATACGCTCAACGAGCTCGACTACTTCATCGGCGACGCCGAGCCGTCGCTGGTGGTGTGCGATCCCGCCAAGGCGGAAGGCCTCGCCCCGATCGCCGCCAAGGTGAAGGCCAAGGTCGAGACGCTCGGGCCTGACGGCAAGGGCTCGTTGACCGAAGCCGCCGACAAGGCCAGCGGCGAATTCGCGACCGTTCCGCGCGCGAGCGACGACCTTGCCGCGATCCTCTATACGTCCGGCACCACCGGCCGCTCCAAAGGCGCGATGCTCACCCACGACAATCTGGCGTCGAACTCGCTGAGCCTCGTCGGCTACTGGCGCTTCACCGACAAGGACGTGCTGATCCACGCGCTGCCGATCTACCATACGCACGGCCTGTTCGTGGCGACCAACGTCACGCTGTTTGCCCGCGCCGCGATGATCTTCCTGCCGAAGCTGGACCCGGATCTGATCATCAAACTGATGGCGCGTGCCACCGTGCTGATGGGCGTGCCGACTTTCTACACACGGCTTCTGCAAAATCCCGCGCTGTCGCGCGAGACGACGAAGCACATGCGGCTGTTCATCTCGGGCTCGGCGCCGCTGCTGGCCGAGACCCATCGCGAATGGTCGGCGCGCACAGGGCACGCTGTGCTCGAGCGCTACGGCATGACCGAGACCAACATGAACACGTCGAACCCCTATGAGGGCGAGCGTGTGCCCGGCGCGGTCGGCTTTCCGCTGCCCGGCGTCTCCGTGCGCGTGACCGATCCCGACACCGCCAAGGAATTGCCGCGCGACGAGATCGGCATGATCGAGGTCAAGGGCCCCAACGTCTTCAAGGGCTACTGGCGCATGCCGGAGAAGACCAAAGCCGAATTCCGCGACGACGGCTTCTTCATCACCGGCGACCTCGGCAAGATCGACGCCAAGGGCTATGTCCACATTTTGGGACGAGGCAAGGATCTCGTGATCTCCGGGGGCTTCAACGTCTACCCCAAGGAGATCGAGAGCGAGATCGACGCCATGCCAGGCGTGATCGAATCCGCCGTGATCGGCGTGCCGCATGCCGATTTCGGCGAGGGCGTCACCGCGGTGCTGGTCTGCAACAAGGGTACTGAGATCAGCGAAGCCTCGGTGCTGAAGGCGCTCGACGGGCGTTTGGCGAAGTTCAAGATGCCCAAGCGCGTGTTCGTGGTCGACGAGCTGCCGCGCAACACGATGGGCAAGGTGCAGAAGAACGTGCTGCGGGATACCTACAAGGATATTTTTGCGAAGAAGTAGGGCGTTGCTCTCTCGCCTCGTCATTGCGAGGAGCTCGCGACAAAATTGCAAAGCAATTTTGCGCTGATGCGACGAAGCAATCCCGACTGCCGTGGCGGATGGATTCTGGATTGCTTCGCTGCGCTCGCAATGACGGAGTGTGGGGGGTTTAATGCCCGCCTGCCAAGCTCAGCACAAACCGGCTGCCCACGATGAAGAGATAGCAGCCGAACGCGACCTCCAGCGTCCGTTTCGACATCGCGTGCGCGGCCCTGACGCCGAGCGGTGCGGTGACGAGGCTCATCGGCATCACCAGGACGGCGCCGATCAGGGAGACGTAGCCGAGTGCGAATGGGATTTGCAGTGCTACCACGCTCGGATGGCTCGCCGCGGCCGGCCAGCCGGCATAGATGTAACCGAGCGCACCGGGGATCGAGATCAAGACCGCGAGTGCCGATGAGGTCGCGACCGCTTGGTGGATCGGACGGCCATAGAACGTCATCAGCAGATTCGAGAATAGGCCGCCGCCGATGCCCATCAACGTCGAGAGGATACCGACGCAGAAGCCGTAGACGCGCATCAATGGACCCTTCGGCAGGTCATCTCCGAGCTTCCAGCTCTCACGCGCGAAGATCAGCCGTACCGCAGCAGACCAGGCGACGCAGACGAACACGATCTTGAACAGCCGCTCCGGCGCGTGGCGCGCGACCACGCTGCCGGCGATGACGCCGATCACGATCGGCAGCCACCAGACCCGAAGGATCGCGATGTCGACGGCGCCGCGCTTGTAATGCGCCTGGAACGAACGGATCGAGGTCGGGATGATCACCGCGAGCGAGGTGCCGACGCAGAGCGGCATGCGCACCTCCAGCGGCACGCCGGCGATGCGGAAGCATTCGTAGAACACCGGCACCAGAATGGCGCCGCCGCCGATGCCGAACACGCCGGCCAGGAATCCAGAGAGCGCGCCAGTTGCGATCAGCAGCAGCGCGAGTTCGATGATGTCCTGAAGATTCAGACCTGCAATCACCCCTGACCTGCCCCCGGCGATTGGTCGCAACTGCTCCGAAGCATCCGCTCGGAGGAACTGCGCGCCCAGCTGTAGGCGATCAGGCTGGCCCGGTCGACATACCGCGCCTGCGGGCTGGGGTGGAATGCAGGATGCGCATATCCGGGACTGGGCACAAAAATGGTGAGGCGGCGGGTGGCAGACGGAGTCGGGGGGAGGGTTGGCGAGCGCCTTGAGCGATCTGGACGGGAGGGTCCGGTTAGAGACGTTCCAACAGCGATTTCAACGTCCATGGCCGAGCAGACTAAAATAGTGAAGTTAGATTCAGTCTTTGGTGGTTAGCCAAGGCTCTGGTATACCAACCCTGATTGGCCCAGTTTCATCAACGCCCTAGCGCTGAACCCGGGTTCGTTTGATGGCAATTTGGTGATTGCGCAGGCGAAATCGACTCCGTAAATAGAGCCGACCTTTCGCGATCCCCGCGCGCGCCCTGCTGGGCCGCCACAAGACATCAAAGCCCATGACCGCACGGATCGAACGACCGCTTTCCCCACACATGCAAGTCTACCGCTGGACGCTGACGATGGCGCTCTCCATCGTCCATCGCGCCACCGGGATCGCCCTGTATGTCGGAACCCTGCTGCTGGCCTGGTGGCTGATCGCCGCGGCCTCCGGCCCTGCCGCCTATGGCCACGTCCAGGCCTTCACCGGCAGCATTATCGGCCGGCTGATCGTGTTCGGCTACACCTGGGCGCTGATGCACCATATGCTGAGCGGTATCCGGCACTTCGTGTGGGACCTCGGCTACGGCTTCAAGGCCAATGAGCGCGAGGCCCTGACCTGGGGCGCGCTGATCGGCGGCATCGTCCTGACGGTGCTGATCTGGATCGTCGCCTACGCGATCGGAGGTGGACGATGAGCACAGCCGAGACGCCGAAGCGCAGCATGCGCACCCCGCTCGGCCGTGTTCGCAATCTCGGCGCGGCGCATTCGGGCACGTCCGATTTCTGGCGTCAGCGCATCACTGGCGTCGCCATGGTGGTGCTGATGATCCCGGCGCTGGTGATCATCATGACGCTGCACGGCAGCAACCAGGCCGGCGCCAAGCAGATACTCGGCTCGTTGCCGATCGCCATCATCATGGTTCTGTTCATCGTCGCCAGCGCCTGGCACATGAAGATCGGCATGCAGGTCGTGATCGAGGACTACGTCCACAACGAGAAGCTGAAGCTCGCGGCGATCATGCTCAACAATTTCTTCTCGATCGCGGTGGCGCTCGCCTCGATCTACGCGATTCTCCAACTGTCATCCGGAGTGTAAGCCATGGCCACCGTGACGAATGGCAAGGGCAACGGCGCTCCCGCGACCAACGGCAAAGCCTATCCGATCGAAGACCACACCTATGACGTCGTTGTGGTCGGCGCCGGCGGCGCCGGCCTGCGCGCCGTGGTCGGCTGCAGCGAAGCGGGCCTGCGCACCGCCTGCATCACCAAGGTGTTTCCGACCCGCTCGCATACGGTCGCAGCGCAGGGCGGCATCTCCGCCTCGCTCGGTAACATGCACAAGGACGACTGGCGCTGGCACATGTACGACACCGTGAAGGGGTCGGACTGGCTGGGCGACCAGGACGCGATCGAATACATGGTGCGCAACGCGCCCGAGGCGGTCTACGAGCTCGAGCATTGGGGCGTGCCGTTCTCGCGCACCGAGGACGGCAAGATCTACCAGCGCCCGTTCGGCGGCATGACCCTGGACTACGGCAAGGGCCAGGCGCAGCGCACCTGCGCCGCCGCCGACCGCACCGGCCACGCCATGCTGCACACGATGTACGGCCAGTCGCTGCGCCATGCGGCCGAGTTCTTCATCGAGTTCTTCGCCATCGACCTGATCATGGACGATCAGGGCACCTGCCGCGGCGTCATCGCGCTCAAGCTCGACGACGGCACGCTGCACCGCTTCCGCGCCCAGACCGTGATCCTGGCGACCGGCGGCTACGGCCGCGCTTATGCGTCCTGCACCTCGGCCCACACCTGCACCGGCGACGGCGGCGGCATGGTGCTGCGCGCCGGCCTGCCGATGCAGGACATGGAGTTCGTGCAGTTCCACCCGACCGGCATCTACGGCTCCGGCTGTCTCGTCACCGAAGGTGCCCGCGGCGAGGGCGGCTATCTCGTCAACTCCGAGGGCGAGCGCTTCATGGAGCGCTATGCGCCGTCGGCGAAGGACCTCGCCTCGCGCGACGTCGTCTCGCGCGCGATGACCATCGAGATCCGCGAAGGCCGCGGCGTCGGCAAGAAGAAGGACCACATCTTCCTGCATCTCGACCATCTCGATCCCGCGGTGCTGGCCGAGCGCCTGCCGGGCATCTCCGAATCCGCAAAGATCTTCGCCAATGTCGACGTGACGCGCGAGCCGATCCCGATTGTGCCGACCGTGCACTACAACATGGGCGGCATTCCCACGAATTATCACGGCGAGGTGCTGACCAAGAAGGACGGCGACGACAACGCCACCATCCCCGGCCTGATGGCGATCGGCGAGGCGGCCTGCGTCTCCGTGCACGGCGCCAACCGCCTCGGCTCCAACTCGCTGATCGACCTCGTGGTGTTCGGCCGCGCCGCCGCGCTCCGCCTCGCCGAGAAGCTCACGCCCAACGGCAAGCAGCCGGAGCTGCCGGCCAACTCGTCCGACCTCGCGCTCGGCCGCCTCGACCATTACCGCTACGCCTCCGGCGGCACGCCGACCGCGAAGCTGCGCGAAGGCATGCAGCACGTGATGCAGAACAATTGCGCGGTGTTCCGCACCGGCGATATCCTGAGCGAAGGCCAGAATCTGATCGAGAAGGTCCATAGCGGCATCACCGATATCGCCGTCTCCGACCGCTCGCTGGTGTGGAATTCGGACCTCGTCGAGACGCTCGAGTTCGACAATCTGATCGCGCAGGCGGTGGTGACGATGAACTCCGCCGCCAATCGCACCGAGAGCCGCGGCGCGCATGCCCGCGAGGACTTCTCCGAGCGCGACGACAAGAACTGGATGAAGCACACGCTGGCCTGGCTGGACGATACCGGCAAGATCAAGATCGAGTACCGCCCGGTTCACAACTACACCATGACCAATGACGTGCAGTACATCCCGCCGAAGGCGCGCGTGTACTGACCACCACTTGTCATTGCCGGGCTTGACCCGGCAATCCATCCTTCGAAGATGGGTGCGCGGTCAAGCCCGCGCATGACGGGAGAAACCAGAGGCCGGACTAATGGTTGAATTCGCACTTCCGAAGAACTCCAAGATTTCAGGCGGCAAGACCTGGCCGAAGCCCGCGGGCGCGGCAGAGGTTCGCGAATTCCGCGTCTATCGCTGGAATCCGGACGACGGCAAGAATCCGAGCGTCGACACCTATTACGTCGACACCAATGATTGCGGCCCGATGGTGCTCGACGGCCTGATCTGGATCAAGAACCACATCGATCCCTCGCTGACCTTCCGCCGCTCCTGCCGCGAAGGCGTCTGCGGCTCCTGCGCCATGAACATCGACGGCCAGAATACGCTGGCCTGCACCCGCTCGATGCACGACGTGAAGGACGGCGCGGTGAAGATCAACCCGCTGCCGCACCAGCCGGTGGTGAAGGATCTTGTCCCCGACCTCACCAATTTCTATGCCCAGTACGCCTCCATCGAGCCGTGGCTGAAGACGACCTCACCGACGCCGCAGAAGGAATGGCGCCAGAGCCACGAGGACCGCGAGAAGCTCGACGGGCTCTATGAGTGCATCCTCTGCGCCTGCTGCTCGACCTCCTGCCCGAGCTATTGGTGGAACAGCGAACGTTATCTCGGCCCCGCCGCCCTGCTCCAGGCCAACCGCTGGATCTCCGACTCCCGCGATGAGGCGACCGGCGAGCGACTCGACGATCTCGAGGACCCGTTCCGCCTTTACCGCTGCCATACCATCATGAACTGCGCCAAGGCCTGCCCGAAGGGCCTGAACCCGGCGGAAGCCATCGCCGAGCTCAAGCTCAAGATGGTCGAGCGCCAGATCTAGGCGCCATTCACGTCTCGATTCCCGGCCGCCACGGCCGGGACATTCTACGGCTGGCACCGGTTCAGGATGATTTTTCCGGCGGCCCGCCGCGCGCGCGAATCGTTAGATTGCAACCTCCGGTTCCCGCCATAAGCCGCTTCCTTCCCGGCGCAGTATTCAGGTAAGCTCTCCGGTCAGGGACCGGAGCCGTGCAGGGCGCGCAACGCAATTCGCTAAGACTGTTGCAGTGGATGATGGCTGCATCCCTGGCGCTGCCGATTGCCTTGTTCGTCTTCACCTCCACGATGTCCTACACATCGACGAAGGACATCGCCGACCGCGAGATCGAGCGCACCCTCGATGTCGCCCATGAGCACGCGCTCAAAGTGTTCGAGACCATCGACCGCAGCCTCGCCGAGATCAACGAGGTGGTGCGCGGCCTTCCCGACGACATCATCCGCTCGCGCGAGCCGGCGCTGCACCGCCGCCTGAAACGGCTCACCGATTCGCTGCCGCAGCTCAAATCGGCCTGGATCTTCGATGCGAACGGAAAGTCACTGGTCAACAGCCTCGTCTCGCCACCGCAGGATCTGAGTTTTGCGGACCGCGATTACTTCTACGTTCATGTCGACCAGAACATTGGCACGTTCCTCGGCGCGGCCCTGACGCCGCGTCCACCCTATCAGGGCGCACGCTTCTTCGGCATGAGCAGGCGCCGCGAAACCGACGATGGCAGCTTCATCGGCGTCATCCAGGCCTCCGTCCTGCCGGAATATTTCGAGAGCTTTTATGCCAGGATCGGCTCCGATCCCGGCAGCTTCTTCGCCATGGGACGCGCCGACGGCGTGCTGCTCACCCATTTTCCCCGGCTCGACCGCGACTTCCGGCTCGATTCGAACGGGCCGGTCGGGCAGCAGATCGCCGCTCACCCCGAGCACGGCCTCATCACCATCGCCTGGCCCTCGGACGCAATCGAGCGGCGCGTCGGCTACAGGCGCGTCGCCGAATATCCGATCTATGTCAGCGCCGGGCTCGAGACCTCGGCGATCCGCGCGCGCTGGTTCGCCACCATGGGCCAGCATCTGGTGTTCGGCATTCCGGCCACGGCGCTCCTGTTTCTGCTGCTCGCGTTCGCGTTCCGGCGCACCCAGCATCTGCACGCCGAGGCGACAGCGCGGCGCGAGGCCGAAGAGGCGCTCAAGCACAGCCAGCGGCTGGAAGCGCTCGGGCAGCTCACCGGCGGTGTCGCGCACGACTTCAACAATGTCCTCACCGTGATCCGCGCCTCGGTCGACCTGTTGAACCGGCCGCAACTGACGGAGGAACGGCGGCAGCGCTACATCACCGCCATTGCGGACGCCGTCGCGCGCGCCGCCAAGCTGACCTCGCAGCTTCTGGCGTTTGCGCGGCGCCAGACGCTGAAACCGGAAGTGTTCGACGCCGGGGAGCGGATGCAGTCGCTGCACGACATGCTCGCCACGCTGCTCGGGCCGGCGATCGAGATCGCAATCCGGCTGCCGGCGGAGCCCTGCCTGGTCAAGGCCGATGCCGGCCAGTTCGAGACGGCGCTGATCAACATGGCGACCAACGCGCGCGACGCCATGCACGGCAAAGGCAGGATCACCTTCGCCGTGCAGACGGCGACGACCGTCCCTGACGCGCTCGCGCACCCGTCGGGCAGCCATGAACTTGCAGGCAACCATGGCTTCGTCAGCGTCGCCGTCAGCGACACCGGCATCGGCATTCCCGCTGCACGATTGGGGCGCATCTTCGAGCCGTTCTTCACCACCAAGCAGGTCGGCCAGGGCACCGGCCTCGGCCTGTCGCAGGTGTTCGGCTTCGCCCGGCAATCCGGCGGCGAGGTGACCGTCGAGAGCGAGGTCGGCCAGGGCAGTACCTTCTCGCTCTATCTGCCGCGCGTGCCCACGGACCTGCTGCCGCAGCGGCAGGCGCCCACCACCGCGCCGGCGGTGGACGGCAGCGGCATGTCGGTGCTGTTGGTCGAGGACAATATCGAGCTCGCCAATTTCGCCGCCGACGGCCTCACCGAGCTCGGTTACAGCATCACCCTGGTGGACAATGCCGCCGATGCGCTCGCCGAGCTCACCGTGGACGCAGATCGCTTCGACGTCGTGTTCTCCGACGTCGTGATGCCCGGAATGACCGGGCTCGATCTGGCGAAGGCAATCCGCGACCGCGGCGTCGGCGTGCCGATCGTGCTGACCACCGGCTACAGTGAGGCGCTGTCACAAGATGGCGCCGCCGGGTTCGACCTCGTGCAAAAGCCCTATTCGATCGAGCAATTGTCGCGCGTGCTCCACCGGGCCGCGAAGCTCCGGCCGGTCCGCGATGGCGCCGCCGAGTGAGGGCGGTGCGGAACCGGCGGGAACTGATTGATTTCTTTCGCGTTATCCGCTCATGCACAAGCCGGCCGCAAAGCGCGAACAGGGCAAAGATTCGCCCATTGTCGAGATCACCGGCGAGAACGGCGATGAGGTCGCACCGCCGCCGCCCGAGCAGGCCGAACCTGACCTCGAGCTATCACCGGAAGAGGCCGAACAGGCCCGCAAGGACTATCTGCTGACGCGCTTCTGGATCAGCGCACGCGGCTTCTGGGGCCGCAACGGCGACCGCCTCGCCTGGCCATTCTCGATCGGGCTCGGCGTGCTGATCATCCTGACGGTCGGCTTCCAGTACGGCATCAACGTCTGGAATCGTGCGATCTTCGACGCCATCGAGAAGCGCGACGCAACCGCCGTTTTCCATCTCACGGCCATGTTCTTCCCGCTCGCGATCGGCAGCATCTTGCTCGGCGTCGTCCAGGTATTTGCGCGCATGGGCGTTCAGCGGCGCTGGCGGGCCTGGCTCACGGCAAGCGTGCTGACGCGCTGGCTTGCCAACGGGCGCTACTATCAGCTCAACCTGGTCGGCGGCGACCATAAGAATCCGGAATACCGCATCGCCGAGGATCTGCGCGTTGCGACCGACTCCCCGGTCGATTTTCTCGCCGGTGTGACCTCGGCGCTGTTGTCGGCCGTCACTTTCATCATCGTGCTCTGGGCCATTGGCGGCGCGCTCACGGTCACGCTTGCGGGATTGACGATGACCATCCCGGGCTTCCTCGTGATCGCCGCGATTCTCTACGCCGCGATCGCCTCCGGTTCGATCCTGGTGATCGGCCGGCGCTTCGTACAGATCTCCGAGGACAAGAACCAGGCGGAGGCGGATTTTCGCTACACGCTGACACGCGTGCGCGAAAACGGCGAAAGCATCGCGCTGCTCGGCGGCGAGGAAGAAGAGCGCGGCGGCATCGACCGCAATTTTACCAACGTGTTGCGGCAATGGGCGCGGCTGGCCGGCCAGCACATGCGCACCACGCTGGTCTCGCAAGGCTCCGGCCTCGTTGCGCCGGTCGTGCCGCTGCTGCTCTGCGCACCCAAATTCCTCGACGGCAGCATGACGCTCGGGCAGGTGATGCAGGCGGCCTCCGCCTTCACCATCGTGCAGAGCGCATTCGGCTGGCTGGTCGACAATTATCCGCGTCTCGCCGACTGGAACGCCTGCGCGCGCCGCATCGCCTCGCTGATGGTGTCGCTCGACGGCCTCGAGCGCGCCGAGCAGGGCGATGGTCTCGGCCGCATCAAGCGCGGCGAGACCAGCAACGACGCCGTGCTGGAATTGAACGACCTTTCGGTCACGCTCGACGACGGCACCGCTGTTGTCGGCGAGACCGAGGTGGTGATCGAGCCCGGCGAGCGGCTGCTCGTCGCCGGCGAGTCCGGCTGCGGCAAAAGCACGCTGGTGCGGGCCATCGCGGGGCTTTGGCCATGGGGCGGCGGCAGCGTCAATTTTCATCCCGACCGGCGGTTGTTCATGCTGCCGCAGCGGCCCTACGTGCCTTCCGGCAGCTTGCGACGCGCGGTCGCCTATCCCGGCGCCGAGGGCGACTGGAGCGTCGGGGAGATCGGCGAGGCCTTGCACAAGGTCGGCCTCAACCATCTCAAGGCGAAGATCGAGCAAGAGGGGCCATGGGACCAGACGCTGTCCGGCGGCGAGAAGCAGCGCCTCGCCTTCGCGCGGCTGTTGCTGCACAGCCCCGACATCGTCGTGCTCGATGAAGCGACCTCGGCACTCGACGAGAAGAGCCAGGACAAGATGATGAAGATGCTCACCGACCAGCTGCCGAAGGCGACCATCGTCAGCGTCGCGCATCGCGTCGAGCTGGAAGCCTTCCACAGCCGCAAGATCGTGCTGGAGCGCTGCAAGAGCGGCGCAAAACTCGTCAGCGACATCGACCTGATCCCACGCAAGGGCAGACGCAAGCTGCTCGGCCGCTTCCTGCGCCAGCGCAGGGCCCCACCGAAAAAGGCGGCGTGAACTCGTAGCCCGGATGGAGCGCAGCGCAATCCGGGGCAAAAGCCGACCAGATGCGAGAACCCCGGATTGCGCTGCGCTCCATCCGGGCTACAGGCCTTTCGTGAAGATTGGAGTCCCCGTCAAAACCGGCTATGCATGCGCCGCTTGCAACGAGGACCCCTGGCTTGACGCCCTACTCCGATCCTTCGTCCGCGCCATTCGGCAGGTTTGCGCCAAACGCTGCGCAGGCTGCGATCATTCGCCTCGCGACGCGGTCGGGGCTGAAGCGCGGCGCGTTCCGTCCTTGGCTGTCGCGGCTGATCAATCTGCTGCGCGGCGGTCCGGTCGACGTGCAGTATCAGGGCGCATCGTTCCGTCTCTATCACCAGGGCAGCGCGACCGAACGTGGCGCGCTGTTCAATCCCGACTACAATCTCGACGAGCTCGACTTCCTGCGCCAGCACACGCCGGCGGACGGCGTGTTCGTCGACATCGGCGCCAATGTCGGCACCTTTGCGCTGGTGATGGCGCGGCAGGTCGGCTCCGCCGGCAAGGTGGTCGCGATCGAGCCGCATCCAATGACCTTCGCGCGACTCTCGTTCAACCGGGCCGCATCGAAAGCGACGCAGGTGCACCTGGTGCAGGCCGCCGCGGGCGACAGCGATGGCGAGCTGATGATCGAGAGCGGCGGTGGCAATCTTGGCGCCACGCACGTTGCGACGGGCGCGCCCAGCGCTGATGCCATCAAGGTGCCGTCGCTGCGGCTGACGCGCATTCTCGACGAGGCCGGCGTGGCGCAGGTCGATGCACTCAAGATCGACGTCGAAGGTTTCGAGGACCGCGTGCTGATCGGCTTCTTCCGGGACGCGCCGCAATCGCTGTGGCCGCGTGCGGTCGTGATCGAACATCTGTCACAAAACGAATGGCATCAGGATTGTATTGCCGACATGGTCGCGCGCGGCTTTGCGATCGTGCGCAAGTCACGGAGCAATACGTTCCTGTCGCGCTGACAGCTAATAATGGAGGTTGCGATGATCGACCATTTGGGTTTCTCCGTCTCCGACTATGAGCGTGCGAAGGCGTTCTACGCCAAGGCGCTGGCACCGCTCGGCTACGGCCTGATCATGGAAGTGACGGCAGAGCAGACCGGCCACGATCCCGCCGCCGGCTTCGGCGCCGACGGCAAGCCGGACTTCTGGATCGGCGGCGAAGGCGCGATGAACAAGCCGGTGCATGTCGCGATCCGCGCGAAAGACCGCGCCACGGTCGATGCCTTCTACAAGGCAGCCATGGCGGCCGGTGGCCGCGACAACGGGCCACCCGGCATCCGTCCGCACTATCATCCGAACTACTATGGCGCTTTCGTGCGCGACCCCGACGGCCACAACATCGAGGCCGTCTGCCACGCGCCCGAGTAAAAGGGCGGCGCGACGGGGAACATCGGCGCGGCACCATCGTTGTCGTCCTCTGGACAACTGATCTCGATGATTCCGATGCCGATTGAACCGCCCGAGATTCCACCGTCGACGCCGGGGACTCCGACCGAGCCGCCGCCGGGAATTCCGCCGGGCAATCCGCAGCCTGAAATCACGCCGCCGGTGCGGGAGCCCGGCTCGCCACCGCGGCCCGACGAATTGCCGGGCCGCGTGCCCGAAGAGATTCCACCGCGCGGACCGAACGGACCGCTCACGCCCAATCCTGCGACGGACGCGAACTCGTCGCGGGATGAGGCGAGGCGATTGTAACCCGCGCCTGAATGCGCAATGAACATCGATGTCGTGACGTGATTTGCGTTCAGAAATAAATCGGGCCGCGACCTCTTCGCCCGCCACATTCCGGCCCAACGCGTAGCCGTTCATCCCACCACTTCGTCAAAGAACCTTCCGGGGAAGTTCACCATCATGACCAACCTTCGTTTCGTGCTGCTTGCGACGACGGCTCTCACCGCGATGCAATTCGCAAGCTCCGCATCGCATGCGCAAGGAGCGCCGCCGCTCGTGGTCGCGCAGGCGCAGCCGCAAGAGACCGGCCCTGACGGAAAACCGAAGCAGCCCCCGAAGGGACCGCCAGCGGCCGCGCCGCCTGCGCGCCCACGAGCGGCGGCGCTCCTTGCGCATGCGATGCGG
>NZ_JADPKS010000034.1 GCF_023074175.1 Bradyrhizobium sp. 139 | reverse complement strand
CACTGAACTGTGAGAATACCTGACTGCTCAAGCTGAGTTTCGACAAATGTCCGCGGAAATTCGAGTTTTGTGCGTTGTTGGTGATCTGTGGTGTCAGTGGGGATCAATTACGGTGAGATGAGGTTCCGTTTGAGTGGATCTAGCCTTCAGCGGGTTCTGATTCACCATCGTGGCAGGCGGGAGGGCAGTATGGGGTGGCAAGCCTACGCTCCAGATCCTCGCAATTGTGCTGTGGCGGAAATTGAGGAAGGAATATCTCGCAACTAGGCGGCCAAGCGGTTTGAGAATCGCAGTCGGGAGTATCATCTGCTGGATGCAGCGGATTAGGAACGATGAGTTCACGTTGCGGGGGTGCGCTGCCGAAATTGCCGGCTCCGGCCTGGGGGGCGATGACCACTCAGTGTGGGCTTCGTATGCACCGAGGAGTTCACGGCAACGATCCCGAGCGCGATGGTTGACGCACAAAGGATCGCATCTGTCGCCAGTAGAGCTATGCGGGATTTTGGGTGACGAGGTGATCAGGCGGCGTGGTTTGCCGGCATGTGGATGACCTCGATGCCGTCGTTGAATCTGACACCTGCGATCA
>NZ_JADPKS010000041.1 GCF_023074175.1 Bradyrhizobium sp. 139 | reverse complement strand
GGCGATCGACTTGGCGCTGTCGAGCAGCTTCTGCAGCGAGGTGATGCCGGTGTTGGCGGCCTGGAGCACCTGCACGCCGTTGGCGATGCCATCGAGCAGGTTGTTGATGTCGCTGGCGCGGTTGTCGAGCGACTGTGCGGTGAAGAAGTTGGTGGGATTGTCGAGCGCCGAGTTCACCTTCTTGCCCGTCGAGAGGCGGGACTGGGTGGTGGCGAGCAGGTCGGCGGTGGACTGGAGGGAGAGCAGGTTCTGACGAACCGAGGAGGAGAGAACGATACCGGACATACTGTTACCTTTCTGGTAGCTACGCGTCCTGTCTGATCGAGATTGATCAAACGACGGGCGCACGGTGCGTCCAAGCCTCTAACAATCAGTGAAATGAAATCCCGGGTTTGTCTGCGTCGGGGCTCGGAGGGCCCCTCCGGAGGCCGAAGTCCGGACTGCGCTCGAAACCAGCGCCTTGAAATCGTTCAATTTTCCGCGACGGCGGCCGACGTTTACAACCCGTTAACCACATTCAGCAAGGATTGGATCCAAATCAGGGCCGGCAGCCGTCATTCACGGGGCACGCGCGAGGCTCGTTACAAAAGGGTTGATGGAGAACAGGCATGGCTCTCAAAGTCGAACTCAAGCCGCACGAACGCATCATTGTCGGGAATTGCGTGATCACAAACACCGACCAGCGCGCCCGCCTTCTGATCGAGGGCGACAACGTGCCGATCCTGCGCGAGCGCGACATCCTCACGCCGGAGACCGCCGATACGCCCGCCAAGCTCGTCTATCTGGCGGTCCAGCTCATGTACATCTCACCGGATCCGCAGACCCAGCACGGCACCTATTTCAACCTGGTGCGGGACATTGTCACCGCGGTGCCGAGCGCCTGGCCAATCATCGAGGGGATCAACAACCACATCATGAGCGGCGATCTGTACCGGGCCCTGAAGGACGCCCGCAAGCTGATCGCCTACGAAGACAAGCTCCGGGACCAGTACGAGGCCACGCATCCCAAGAACGACGTCAGCTCGGCTGCCTGAGCACGCTTCGCATCTCGAGAGAAAACGCCCCGGATCAGGTCCGGGGCGTTTTCATTCTTAAGCTCTCTGAAGTCACTGCGCCGCGAGCGGCGGCGCCTCGACGTCGATCAATCCGCCACCGCTCCGCCGTCCGCCGAACTCCAGCACGGCCGCAACCAGCGCATCGATGTCCGTTTCGTCCGTGCGGTGATTGACGATCGCGGCGCGGATCGCGAATTTTCCGGCCAGCGTCGTGATCGAGGGCGCCGCGACACCCGCCTCCTGGATGTCGGCGACGATCTCGCGATTGATCTCATCGTCGGCGCGGTAGCGGAAGCAGACGATATTGAGATTGACCGGCGCCAGCAATTCCAGCCGCGGCTCGGCCAGCACGCGTGTCTCCAGATATTTGGCGAGAGCGCAGCTTCGCGCGATCACCGCGCCCAGCCGGTCGGTGCCGAACGTCTTCAGCGTGAACCAGGTCTTCAGCGCGCGGAAGCCGCGCGACAGATCGGGCCCGAGATCGCAGGGCCAGACCGCGCCCGCCGCAAGCCCCCTCGCCTCGCGGCGCAGATAGGCCGCCGGCTGCGCAAAGGCCTGCCGATGCCGTTCGCCGTCGCGCACCAAGAGGAAGCCGGCGTCATAGGGCACCTGCCCCCATTTGTGGAAGTCGAGCGCAATTGAGTCCGCAAGCTCGATGCCGCCGAGCAGCGGCCCGAGCTCGGGCGAGAGAATCGCGAGCGCACCGAAGGCGCCATCGACGTGAAGCCAGATTCCCTCCTCGCGGCATAACTGCGCGATTGATTTGAGATCGTCGAACGCACCGATGTCGACCGTGCCGGCGGAGGCGACCACCAGGAACGGCCTGAAGCCGACTTCGCGATCGATCGCAATCTGCGCGCGCAGCGCGGCAACGTCGATGCGATGATCGGCGTCGATAGCGATCTTGCGCAGCGCATCGGTGCCGAGCCCGGCCATATCCATCGCCCTGGAGATGCAGCCATGCGCGGCCTGCGACGTGTAGGCCGCAAGCAGCGCGCCGTCATTGCCGATGCCGTGCTGTCGCGCCAGCGTCCCGAGCGCGGCGGTGCGGGCCACCAGCACCGCCATCAGGTTGGCCATCGACGTGCCCGTGACGAAGATGCCACTCGCACTCTCCGGGAAAGCGAACAGGCGGCGCATCCACGCGACAATCTGGCGCTCGACTTCGATCGGCATGTGATCGCGTCCGCCGAGATTGGCATTGAGGCTGGCTGCGAGCATCTCCGCGAGCATCCCGACCGCAGTGCCGCCGCCATGCACCCAGCCCATGAACCCGGGATGGACGTTGCCGGTCGCATAGGGCGCGATATGCTCGGCGAATTCGTGATAGACATCGGCCAGATCGCTGGCCTCGCGTGGCACGTCGGCCTTCAACGCCGCGCGGACGTGGTCGGGGATCGGCTGCCACACCGGACGCGTGCGGACGTTGGCGATGCCGTCGATCGCCTCGTCCAGCATGCGATGGGCGAGCGCGCGAAATTCGCTCCAGTCCTGCGGATCAAGGGAAGTGCGCGTTACGGCTGGTTGCGCGTTGCGGATGATCTCATTCATGCTGCACTCGCCTCGCCCGCTCTTGCATGCCGCGACAGCATCGCCGTGAACGCCGCAAAGATCTTGCGCATCTGCGGCGGCTTGTACGGAAATACGATCGGCGGATCCATATTGTGCACGACGGCCGTGTTGTCGGCTTCGAAGACCAGCAGCTCGCGGTCCTGGTTCTCGGCACAATCGACGATGAAATAATCGAGGCCGACGCGCCTGCTCATCTCGTCGAGCGCGACTTTGTGGCGCGCAGCGAAGGCATGGTCGAAGTCGAGCATGAATTCGGCTTCTTCGGCCCGCTTCTCATCGCTGAACGCCATGTAGGCGTTGAGATACCAGATGTCCCAGCGCTCGGCGATCGCCATGTGGCAGGCGTAAGGCTTGCCGTCGACCATGGCGAGACGATATTTGCGGTAAAGCCCGTCGGGACTCACATAGTTGACGAAACGCGCGACGAAGAAGTCCTGCTCCTCACGCTCGACCAGATAGGCAGCGAGCGCCGACGCATCGTCGAGCTTCGCGAGCCCGACGCCGGCATGCGTGCCGCGCGGCCGCGCGATCATCGGGAAGTGCAGTTCGCCCGCGATCTCCTCGCAAGCGATCCGGCCCTGCACGAGATCCGACAATTGCGCACGCGTCGCGTGGACGGTCGCGGGAATGTCGAGGCCGGGAATACCTGTCAGCAGCCGATACAGCTTGTCGCGGTCGAGATTGCCGATCAGATCGGGGCGATTGAGCAGCGGCCGCGGCCAGTGCGGCGCGGCCTTCTCGATCAGCGCGAGCGCTTCCCGGCATTCCTCGGAATCGGACGCGACCACGATGGCGACGTCGTGATCGGGCAATGTCTCCGGCAGGCCGACGCCCTTGACGACATACAGCGTCAGCAGTTCGATGTCGGAGCCTTCGAGCAGGAATTCGATCGGGGTGTTGCCGCCCATGTCGATATCAGCCGCGAGCGCGAGCACGCGCAGGCGGGGTTTCGGGATCGCACATGGTGTGCGAAACAATTGGTGGAAGGAGAGCACCTCGGTCTGGATCACGAGCCCGGCCTCCTTCTCGCCGAGAAGCTGGGCAATGAGCGACAGATCCAGGCCTTCGCCCGCCTCGGCCGTGCCGTCCGCGATCCGCGCCAGGAGTTGCTCGCGCAATGGATGCAGATCGCCGCCCTCGAAGGCCCGGCGCGTCAACTGCGCAAAGCCGATGCGGTCGGCATAGTTCGGCGTGGAAACAGGATGCAGCATCTTACACCTCGAGCACAGACTTCCCCGGCGCAGCCACCGCACGGTCGAGCAGCAGCTCGATCTTCACCAGGACATGGGCGATGCGATCGAGAACGTGCTGTACATTGCGTTGCGCCTGCGCCGGATCCGGCGACCAGGCCTCCGTCACGAGCCGGGCGCCGACGCAGAGGCGCAGCACGGACTGTGGCGCCTCGTTCGGCCGCTCGAGCCGAACCGGCTGGCCGATCTGGCAGCGCTGCACGGCGATCTGCCGGTCCGCCGCGCTGCCGCTGATCTCCTCGTTCATGTCGCGCCCCAGCGCCCGATGGACGGCGCCGGTCTCGGCAATCGAGACCGGCTTGCCATCGCGCAGCAGCGTGAACGGAAAGATCGTGGGGTGCGCGAACTCCTCGTCGTCCGCGGCCGCCTTCTCGGTTGCGGTCGGAACGGCGCGAAGCGACGGCGACAACGCGATCATGCTGCCGATGCCGGCGGCGAGCTCGGCCAGCATCTTGGCGCGGAAAGCTCCGGGCATCGCGTAGTAGCTGCTGATCTCGGCCAGCGCGGCCTCCCAGCGCAGCCATTGACCGAAATTCGGCCGGCGCTCGAAGCGCGAACGCAGTGCCGTCCAGGCCATCGGCCAGTCGCAGCGGCCGGCATAGTCGAAAAAGCCCGGCGCGATCCCCTCAATCCGGTCAAGCGATCGCGAAAGCCCTTTCGGCACCAGCAGCGCGCCGCTGAAGGCAGGCCCGCCGAAGAATTTCGAGCCGGTGATCAGCACCATGTAGCCACGGTCGAGATAGGACCGCAGCCGGCGGCGGCCGAGCCGCGCCTGACAGGCATCGACGACGACCTGAACCTTGCGTGGCCAGCGCTTGGCGATCTCGTCGAGGCAGGCCTCGCTTGGGGCACGCCAGCCGAGTTTTGACGAATCCATGATCTGCAACAGAACGCGGCGATCTTGCGCGAGGCTGTTCTCGATTGCACGCATGACCGCAGCATCCGCATCCGCGCGCATCGCGACGTCGGACGCGGCGTCGAGCAGCGGCACCGCGATGCTGTCGCCGGCGAGGCCCACGACCGCGGCGTCCTTGCGCACCGCAAGGCCGCTTGCCGTCATCCAGTTGAAATGGTGCCCGCGCGCAGCATGAGGCGTGCCGCTGCCGGTCTGGTCGGCGCCGACCACGATCGTCACCGGCGGCGCGCCGAGCGCAGCCCGTGCCAGGAACAGGGCATGGAGCTGGGAGTCCGTGCCGGATGGGGAGAACACGATTTCGACGCGCGGCGAGAGCTGGAGATGGCCGCGCAACTCCTGGCGCATCTCCTCGCAGCGCGCGTCGAAGGCAATCTCGACCTCGTCGAACAGGCACTTGTGCATCAGCTCTTCCCGCGCCAGCGCGGCACGGTCATAGGCGAATTGCGAGATGGTCGACGCGGTCGAGGAGGCGAAATTCCAGATCTCCGGCTCCGGCGAAGCCGCGCAGCCATAGGCATTGACGCGATCTTCCGGATCGAGCGCCAGCCGCGGATCTCCGCCGGAGACGAGCAGCGTGTCCAGTGGCGTGAAGAGATCGCGCAGGCGGTAGCGCGAGCCGCCGTCGAACCTGCGCTCGGGGACCGGCAGACGGGATGCGCCGGCGCTCATGCCGGATGGCTCACGCCGCATCGGCCGCCGCCGCAGGCGATGGCGCGAATTGCGAGGCGATGTCACCGTGGACCACCGACGGCCCGACGTGATCGAGCGAGCTCTGGATGTCGGTCCAGCGCTTGCAGAAGGCGAAGTCCTCGGAGAGATATGTGCGTGTCGCCGGAGCGATGCCAAAGCACGGCGTGGCCACCACCCGCTGCATCTCGTCCGACATTGACGGCTCCGCCCCCGCTCAAATCCTCACCAAGAGGTAAAGAGGCATGGTTAACGGCGCCTTAATGCGCACCTACAGGAACTTGACGAGCGAGAGCTGCGCGAGGTTCGAGGTCACCTGGTAGGACGCCTGAAGCGCGTTCTGGAGCGAGAGGATCTCGCTGGCGACCTGGTCCGGCGAGGCCGACTCCGCCTGGTCGACGATGGACTGGAGCTGCGCCTTGGCCTGCGTCTGGCGCGTGCTTGCGTCCTTCATCGTGTTCTGGGCCATCGCGAGGTCGGTCTGGATGTCCTCGAGGCGCTGCTGGCCGGGTTGCTTCGTCAGCGCCTGCGTCACCCGCAGGCTCAAGGCGGCGACCTGCCCGCCCGAATACTGCCCGGTCGGCGAGGTCGAGAACGTCCCGAACACAGCGATCGCCTGCAACTGTTGGCGGATCGCGTCCTCGTCGGCCTGCGCGCCATATTGCACCGTGACCGAATCGTCGACCCGCGCCACCGCAGTCGAGCGCGCCGAGCCGGGCCCTTCATTGCCGGTGTACCATTTCACGGTATTGGCCGAGCCGTTGACCAGTGTCGTCGCCCCGCTTGCGGGCGACGAGCCGACGCGCAACGGCGGCTGCGTGGCGGTGATGGGCGAGGAGCTAAAGCCTAGCGATCCGAGCGCGGCGGTCGCGCCCGGGGTCGAGCCCGAGATGTTCAGGCTCGCCGCATCGTCGGTGTTGATCGTGATCACGCCGCCATGAATCGTCGACGGCTTCGAGGTGCCCGTGATCGAGTCGATCTTGCTCATCAGTGTCTGGATGCTGTCGCCGACGTTGAGCTGGTTGCCGGTCGCACCTGAATTCACGAAAATCAGCGTGGTGCCGTTGACACTGATGGTGTCGCCGGCGGAAAAGCCCGGCGCAATCGAGTCCGGTCCACTTGCGGCCGCGAGTGCCGTCGCGCCCGTGGCTATGTTCGATGCCGGCAGGGCGATCTGATTGGTGACCGCCGAGGTCCCGGTCACGGAGCTTGCCGTGTTGAAGAAATTGTCGCCCGCCGTGACCGCTGACGCCGCCACGAGCGAGGTGCCCGCGAGCTTCTTGATCGCGGTGTTCAGCGCGGTGTTGAGACTGGTCTGGGTGTTGGCCGGGTTGACCGGAACGCTTGCATCGATCGCAAAGCTGCCGACGGGCGTCGGCGTGGCGGTAGACGCAGTCAGGTCGATCTGCTCGGTCGAGCCGTCGGGCAGCGTGAATTGAACGCTCAGCTTGTCGCCATTGTTCGGATTGGTGCCGTTGAGATTCACCGAGAATGACACCGGCGAGCCGCTCGGGCCGGTGACCGTCGCGCCCGTCAGCGTCGAGGAGACCGCCGCGATCTTGAGCCCGAATGGCGATCCGGCAACGTCCTCGGACACCTGCACCGCGCCCGACGGCAATGACGTCTGCACCAGCCGCCCCGTGCCGGCGCCGAGGTCGGCGGCCTGGCGTTCCGCCATGACGGTCTTGAAGCCCGCCTGCGTGGTGGTGCCGTTGATGATGTCGCCAGCATTGGCAACCGACTGCGTGTTGAACGCCGTCCCGGAGAACAGATAGCGGTTGCCCGACTGCGTGTTGAGAACACCCACCATCGAGCCGAACTGCGCCGCGGCTGTGTTCTGCGCGACGGTCTGGCCGTTGACGTTGAGATCCTGCGCGGTACTTGCGGAGCCGGTCTGCACCGTGTTGCGGATGGTCGTGAGCGACTGGAGCGCGGTATTGGCAAGGTTGATGTTGACGTTCACGTTCGTGATCGTGTCGGTATAGGCGGCAATGTTGGAGAGCTGCGAGCGCCCGGCGATCGCAAAGCCCTCGTTGGTGCCCATCCCGGAATAGTTCTGCGACAGCTTGCCGGTCGACAGCTGCGTCGACAGGTCGGTGAGCTGCTGGTTGATGTTGCGGATCTGTGCGCCGAGAACCGAGGAAGAGTAGTTGATGCTGCTGATCGACATGTTTCAGAGCCCTGTTACTTGTTACACTTGAGCCTGGAGCAACGTGTTCATCATGCTCTGCACCACCGACATCACGTGGGCGTTGGCGGCGTAGGCATTCTGGAGTTGGATCAGGTTGGACATCTCCGAGTCGAGGTTGACGCTGGAGGTCGAGTTGAACTTGGCCTGAAGCGTCGAGACCACGACGCTCTGGCCCTGCTGAAGCTGGGTCGCCTGCGTCGCCGCATTGCTCTGCACGCTCAGGAACTGCTGGAGGTAGTTCGAGACGCTGCCGGTGAACGGCTGGCTCGACGAGCCGAGGCCGGTCTGCGGCGAGTAGGAGAACACCGCATTGGTGAGCTGCGAGTAGAGAAAGTCCGAACGCGTGGTGTCGCCCGCAGGCGTCGTCGGCGAGGTGTTGTAGACCGACAGCCTGGTCGGATCGTTGGCCAGCTGTGTATTCACGGCGATGCGTCCGGCAAGGCCGGTCATCTGCGAACCGGATGCCGTGATCGCGCCGGTGTAGAGCGCCTGGCCGCCGTCGGTGAACAGCGGCAGTTGCGGATTGCCCGAGGTCAGCGACGAGATCGTTTTGGTGATCGAAGACGTGTTGACCTTGGTAAGGCCGGTGTTGTCATCGGTGACCCGCAGCGTCGTGGCGGTGGCCGGCGACGGGGCGGCGGAGAATGTCAGATGCGCGCCGGCAAGCGCCGTGTTGAGCGCAGACGCGATCGCACCCATGCCGCCGGAGAAGTTGACGCCGACCTGCATCGGGTTGGCATTGGTGGCATTCTGCAGCGGCAGCGCCGCCGGATCGGTCACGTTGACCAGCGTGATCTGGCGCTGCGTGTTGGTTGTATCCGTATAGGTGATGTTGATGCTGTTGCCCGGCGCTGCGCCCGCAAGGTCGAGGTCGAAACCGGCCGGCGGGCCGGAGACCGTGCTGCCGGCCGTGGTCTTGTCCGAGAGCGCGCTCGACATCGCGGCGGCGAGCTGGTCGATCTGGTTCTGCGCCTGCACCAGCGTCTGGTCGCGCAGCTTGAGATCGGCCGCGATCTGGCCGGAAGACACCACGTTGTTGGCGACGACGTCGACCTGTGAGCCGTTCGGAAGCTTGATGTTGAACGCACCGACACCCGACTTGGCCGGATCAATGTCGTAGAGCGAGGTCGCCGAGAGCGCGCCGGTAGAAGCAAAGGTGAACTGCGAGGCGAGCCCGGCGCCGACGAGCTGGATGCCGGTGGTGGTGAAGATGTTCGCCTGGTTCGATCCGTCGGTGACGACGTGGACGTCGACATATTTGGAGAGAGTATTGATGGCCTGATCGCGCTGGTCCATCAGCGTTGCCGCGGACGGATCGTTCGCCGGCAGGCCCTGGAGCCTGGTATTGATGTCCGCGACCTGCTGCATCGCCGTGTTAGCCTGCTGCGCCGAGTTGCCGAGATCCTGCTCGGCGTTGGAGCGCAGCGACTGGATGCCCTTGGTGGTGACGTTGAGCTGCTGCGCCAATGCCTGCGCCGCTCCGACGGCAACGGTCTGCGCCGAAGACGAGCCCGCGCTCGTCGACAGCGCCTGGAGCGCCGTTGTGAAGTTGTTCAGCGCGGTTTCGAGTGTGCCGCTGCCGCCGGGATTGCCATAGACATTCTGAAGCTGCTTTAGGATGTTGGCCATCTGGTCGGCGTAACCGCTGCCACCGGTCTCGGTGCGCAGCTGGTTCAACACATAGGCGTCGAGCTCCCGGCTGACGCCGGTGGTCATTGCCGTCGAGCCGAAGTCGCCGGTGGTGACCTCGATCTGGTTCGCCGTCTGGACGACGTAACCGGGCGTCTGCGAATTTGCGACGTTCGAGGAGACGATCGAGAGCGCGGCCTGGTTGGCACGCAGACCGCTCATCGCACTGGCGAGGGCTGAACTCAAACCCATGTTGACTAGCCGCCTTTGGTTACGTTACGCGCCGATCAGCGCAATACGTTCAAGAGGTCCTGCACCATCGAATTCGCGGTCGTGATCACCTTGGTGTTGGCCGAGTAGGCCTGCTGGGTCACGATCAGCTTGGTGAATTCGTCGGCGATGTCGGTGTTGGATCCTTCCAACGACGAGCCCGCAATGGTGCCCGAGGCCCCCGCGATCGCCGGACCGGATTGGTCGGTCACGGCATAGGCGCCGCCGTCCATTGCCTTCAGGTAGTTGGTGCCGTTGAAGTGCGACAGCGTCACCGCCGCTAGGTTGAGGTTCTGGCCGTTGGAGAAGGTGCCGACCACGAGACCGTTGTTGCTGACGGCGACCGAACGCAGCTGACCGGCGGAGTAGCCGTTCTGCGTGATGGTGTTGATGGTGACCGCGCCGCTCGTGCTCGCATATTGCGTCAGCCCGCCGGAGGAGATGTTGAAGGAGAGCGAACCCAGCGACTGGCCGCTGACGGTGACGTTGTTGATGGTGATGCCCGAGCCGCTCGGCGAGGTGAGCGAGCCGTCGCCGGCAAAGGTGAAGGCCTGGCCAGTATTGACCCAGCCGACCTGCGTGCCGGTCGCGTTCGGATCGGTCTGGTAGAACATGTTCCAGGTATCGGCATGGCCCGCTCCCAGCGAGGCACTGTCGGTCTTGGCCCAGCGCAGTTGCAGGTTCACCGGCGTGCCGGCAGCGTTGTAGGCGGTCACCGCGCCACCGCTGATCGATTCCTTGGTGAAGGTGGCGATATCGTTGCCGATCACCGTGCCGGTGCCGGCAGTGCCGCCGCCGTCGCGGTTCTTGGTGATGGTCGAGGTGAATCCGAGCGCGGCGAAGGCTGCGCTGTTGGAGCTGGACACCGACAGGTTGGAGGCGGTGCCGGTGTTCAGGGTGACCACGCCGCCGCTGCCGACCGACGACCCCGTTGCACCGGCGAGAAAGTCTATCTTGCCGAGCAGGGTCGTGATGTTGTCGGTGATGTTGATCTGGTTCGCACCCGATGCGCCCGAGGCGACGAAGGCCAGCGTCTGGCCGTTGACAGTGATAGTGTCGCCGGCGGCAAAGCCGGACGAGAGCACTTCGGCGCCGCCGGCCGTCGCACTCCCGCTCAGCACCGTTGCGCCCGTGATCGCGGGCGTGGACAGCACGTTGCCGCCGCGCGTCACGCTGCTGATGCCGAGCGCCGTGGCTGCGGTGCCGCTGCCTATCGACACGTCGCTCGTCGTGCCGCTGGCGATCTGGATGTTGCCGCTGGGGGTCAACGTTGCAGTGACGCCGGTACCGCCGGCGGTCTGGATCGCGTTCAGGATGCTGGCAACCGTCGCCGTCGTGCCGGCGCCAAGGCCGATCGTGGTGTTGCTGCCACTGGGCGTGACAGTCGTGCTGTTGTCGAAGGTGATCGTATTGCCGTTGATCGTCAGCGTCTGGCCGGCAAGTCCGGCGAGAATGCTGGAAGCAAGATGAACGCCTGCGGCGCCATCGAGCGACGTGGTCGTCGATGCCGCAGCCGAGGAATTGTTCTGAAGCGCAGTCGTGCCCGTTGCACTTGTCGACGAGTAGGCCGTGCGAATATTGCCCGTGGCCGCAGCGCCGGAGGCCGTGGCATTTGCATAGGGCGCAGGCGGCGTGCCCACCGCCAGCGGGTTGGCGGCGAAATCGGACGGGTTCAGGCCGCCGGCCGCCAGCAGCGAGCCGCTTGCCGCCGTCGAACTCGCCACCGTGTTCGGCTGGGTCGGCAGGTTCGCCGCATACTGGATTGAAGTCGTCGCCTGCGCCGGGATGAAGTTGTTCTGGAATTGCAGCACCGTCGGCACGCTGCCGGTCGGATTGCCGGTCTTCGGGTCGACCGCGACACCCATCAAGTAATAGCCGGCGCCGTTGACCAGATTGCCGTTGGCATTGACCTGGAAGTCGCCGCGGCGGCTGTAATAGGTGACGCCGTTGAACACCGGCACGTTGTCGACGATGCCGTTCGCCTTCTGCACCGCGAAAAAGCCGTCGCCGGTGATCGCCATGTTGGTGGCGACGCTCGAGCCCGAGATCGTGCCCTGCGTGGTGATGGTGGCCTTGGCGTTGGCCGTCACGCCGCCCGCGACCTGCTTGCTCGGCACCGAGGAGTCGGGAATAAGATCGACGAAGCTGGTCCCGATGCCCTTGTAACCGGTGGTGGATGAGTTCGCGATGTTGCCGGAAATGTTCTGCAGCGCATAGGACTGCGCCTGCAGGCCACCCACCGAGGTGTTCATTGCATCGAAGATACCCATAACTTTGTCTCCAGATCCGATCTCGGCGGCCGCCGGACCCATGGCCGCATTCGGAGGAGACTTCGCAAGGCCTGTGCCAATGCGGGTATTCTCAGGAAATCAATGACTTAAACAGGAATGCCCCGGTCGGATGACCGGGGCACAATTGCCGGGCCGGCAACAATTGCCGGGATCTCATGGCGGTTTCGAGCGAAGTGGCTACCGGTTCGCGTGAGGAAAGCGCGTCAAACTAAAGAGCCTTACGTCGCCGACGCCGCAGCCGGGTGGAAGACCAGCCCGAAGCCATCGATGCAGTAGCGCAATCCAGTCGGCTTCGGACCGTCGTCGAAGACGTGACCGAGATGGCCGCCGCAGCGCCTGCAATGCACCTCGGTGCGGAGCATGCCGAAAGTGCGGTCCTCGGTCTTGCCGACGTTGCCCTCGATCGGCTGATAGAAGCTCGGCCAACCCGTGCCGCTCTCGAATTTGGTGTCGGACGCAAACAGCGGCAGGTCGCAGCCGGCGCAGGCGAAGATGCCCTTGCGATGCTCCTTCAGCAACGGGCTGGACCCGGGCCGCTCGGTGCCCTCTTTACGCAGGATCTCATATTGCTGCGGCGTGAGCTGGGCACGCCACTCGGCGTCGGTCTTCTCAATCTCGAATTTTTGCGCGGCCTTCTCTCCAGCCTCAGCAGGCGATGCTCTGAGCCAGCGGAAGGCCGAAAGGCCGAACAGGCCGGCGACAGTCGTCAACAGGATGCGGCGGTCAAACATCTCATTCTCCGTGCGCGGGGAGTCCACGCCCTGAGATACGGGCTCTAACGGCCGACGTTACACTTCCGGGCGGGATTTTTCTCGATTTATTGCGAGACGCTGTTGTCCCGCGAGGCCGGTTCCACGGCCTCGGCCGCAGGTTTCGGCGGAGGGGCCGGCCGCGGCCGGACACCGGGCGGCGGACGGCGCGGACCGGTGCCGGCGGCCCGGTTGGCTTCGGCCAGACGGGCTTCGCGTTCCCGGTCCTTGATCCGCGCCCGCTCGCGGTAGCGGGCGAGCGAGCCTGCGGCGGCTGAACTCGTCCTGGTCCAAATTCCCACCAATTGGCCCGCCACCCGTCCGGTCGCGCCCCCTGCCCAGACCAGTTCGAACGGCGAGAACAGCCGCCAGCGCTCGTCGCCCCGCAAGATGCTGCGCGCGATCAACTGTCCGGCCATGGCCGAGGTGTTCATGCCCTGACGGCCGAATCCGCTCGCCACCCACAGGCCTTTGCGCAACTGGCCGATCTGCGGCATGCCGTGCACGGTCTGGCCGGTGGCGCCGCCGAACGTATCGGTAATCTCGACATCGCCGAGTTGCGGGAAGATGGTCCGGATCCGCCGCCTGATCGTGCCCGCAAAGCGCTGCGGACGCGCGGCCCAGGTGGTCTCGGCGCTCTCCCACATCAGGCGGTCGCCATCGACCACACGGAAATGATCGACCCCGTCGGAATCCATCACCGATCCCTTGAAGACCATGATGTCGTGCACGCGCTCGCCAAGCGGCGCGGTGATTCCGGCATAGCGCCAGACCGGCAGCAGAGTCTCCGAGAGCCGCTTCAGCGGCGCGCCGAGGTGGATATTGCCGGCGAGCACGATGTGCGTGGCGCGCAGCCGCGCCGAGGGCGTGACGATGCGCTTGCGGATGCCGGAATGATCGATGCTGACGACCGGCGTATCCTCGAAGATGCGGGCGCCTGCCCGCCGCGCCAGTGCTGCGAGGCCGTGCACATATTTGCGGCCGTCGACCTGGAACGCCCGGGGATAGTAGACGCCGTGGAAGTAGCGATCGGTGTTGAGCACCCCGCGGATGCGATCGGCCTGCCAGCCCTCGACCTCGGTGTCGAAATCCTCGTTCAGCATCTGCAACCGGCTGATCAGCCGGTCGCCGGCATCGACGTTGGAGACCACGAGCACGCCGTTGCTCTGGGCGATCCCCGGCATGTTCTCCTCGGTGGCGTTGGCCCGGACGAACCCGGCGCCCTCCTTCGACAGCGTCCACAATTCGCGCGCGTCCTCGAAGCCGATGCGCTCGATCAGTTCGGTGAGCGGCAGCGCGAAGCCCGGCATCACGGTGCCGAGCTGGTTGCCGGAGGCGTTCCAGCCGATATGGCGGCCTTCGAGCACCGCGACGCTGGCCCCGAGTCGGGCCGCCTCCAGCGCGATGGAGAGCCCGGCCAGCCCGGCCCCGATCACGCAGATGTCGGCGTCGAGGTCGAACGACAGCCGCGCGCGCTCGGGAAAGCCGGCTTCTTCCTGGGACACGCTTGTGAAAGTCTCGCTCATGTCGTTTTCTTAGAGCATGATCCGGAAAAGTGTGCAGCGGTTTTCCCTCGCGACAAACGCGGAACGCGTTTGCGCGGAGATCATGCTCAAAACAATAACCTAAAGCGCGATGACGATTCGCCCTAATCTCATCGCGCTTTATGGACTAATCGGGCGCTTGTCACCTAGTCCTCAACCGCCGCCATTATCCTGAACCGTAACGATTCGAGAATTCCATGCGCCGTTTGCTGCTGCTGCGTCATGCCAAGACCGAGACCGACGCGCCAAGCGGCCGTGATCAGGACCGCCGGCTCGACGACCGCGGCCACAAGGATGCTGCGCAAATCGGCGACTGGATCGCCGCCCATCCCCCCTTCCCCGAGACCGTGCTGGTGTCGCATGCCGTCCGGGCCCGGCAGACCTGGGACGTCGCCTGGGAGACGATGAAGGACCGCGTCGCCGCGCCGCAGGTCGAGGTCCTGCCGGAACTCTACGGCGCCGATCCCGCGCAGATCCTGGCCTCCATTCGCACTGCAACCGCTCCCGCCGACCCGAAACAGCTGCTGCTGATTGCCCACAATCCCGGCATGCACGAGGCCGCCCTGATGCTGATGGGCGGCGGCGATTCGGCCGGCGCCAAGGCGCTCGCCGACAACTTGCCCACGGCGGGGCTTGCGATCTTCGATTTTGACGTCAAGGATTGGGGTGACGTGGCCTACCGCCGCGGCAAACTGGTGCAGTTCGTCAGCCCCAGGCTGCTTCGATCGAGTTGAGACGCGCGGACGCGGTCTCGACCGGTCGATCCAGCTCGAACGCAAGCTGACTGGAAGATTTGGAGGCGCAGATGTTCAAGTCCATCCTCGTGCCCATCGACCTCGCCGACACCGACCTCGCAAAGCCGGCGATCGCGACCGCGGCAACGTTGTCGCAGACCTGGAGCGGCACCGTGCGCCTGCTCAACGTGCTGCCGATGACGCCGGTGATGCTGGCCGAATATGTGCCGGCCGATTTCGACGAGCAGCAGCGCCAGACCTCGGAAGAAGCACTCGCCATCGTCGCGCGCGAATCCGGCATCGAGGCAGGCCGTATTTCCAGCGTGGTGCGCCAGGGTGGCATCTACCACGAGATCCTGGAGGAAGCCGTGCACATGAAGGCCGACCTGATCGTGATGACCTCGCACCGGCCGGCGATGCGCACCTATTTCCTCGGCTCCAATGCCGGGCATGTGGTGCGGTACGCGAAGTGCTCGGTGCTGGTGGTCAGGCACTGAGCGTTGCACGCAGTTCGTAGATGGGGTAACGGGCCCCGGGCAGCCTTCCAGCCAAGCCGCGCTAGCTACGGCGCTATTTGTGGCGCGCGTCGCGCGGCTTGGTTGGAAGGCAAGC
>NZ_JADPKS010000140.1 GCF_023074175.1 Bradyrhizobium sp. 139 | reverse complement strand
CGTCCCTCACATCCGCTGCCGACAGGCCACGCCTTGACGGCCGCAAGCGCGGCGTCATGCTTGCGGAAATCGGGGGCCATACTTAATGGTTGCTACGGCAGCGGAGCTCACATCGGCCGGTACGCCCGCACATCCGCGGGCACGTTGACGCCTAGCTTGATCTGGCCGACGGAGCGGATGATGTCGTCACCGAGCAGCTGGGCGAAGCACGCATAGCCCCAATCGTTCATGTGCAGGCCGTCGGCGATCACAAAACTCTCGACCGGGATCGCCTGCTTCTCATGCCAGTCGCGCATCACCTCGAAGCGCGGGAAGATGCCGACGTGACGAAGCTCGGCGACCTTGCCGAGCAGCTTCACCATCTTGCCGGCGCTCTCGGCGCGCTGGTTGACGGCCGGCGAATATTGCGGATCGACCAGCACGATGTCGGCGCCGCCGCCGGCCTGGATGCGGGAGATGCCGTCCTCGACCAGTTTTGCGGTGTCGCCGGGATCGAGATTGCGCAGCACGGCGTTGGTGCCGACCTGCCAGATCACGAGATCCGGATGAATGTCGATCACCTCCTTCTGGAGGCGCTTCATCATCTCGGGCGCGTCCTCGCCGCCGACGCCGGCGTTGACGACGGTGATATCGGCGGTCGGATATTGCCGGCGGAGCTGAGCGGCGAGACGGTTCGGATAGTTGAAATCGGGCGAGCTCGCGCCGAAGCCTGCCGTCGACGACGAGCCGAATGCAACGATCGTGACGGGTTTGCCGGCGACGAGCTTGCCCGCGACATGCGGCAGCGAGCCCATCGCCTTCGAGCCGCCCTTCGGCGCGAGGCACGGCACGCGGCTGAAAATGTCGCCGGCGGATTTCGCGACCTGCTTCACCTTGTCGATGGCGCGCGCGGTGATGCCGCGCTGTTCGGGGGACGTCGCGGCGACGGTGGTCTGGGAGGGCGAAGCGGAAGCCGGATTAGCGGCCTGCGGCGCGGGCGTTGCCTGAGTGGCCTGCGCCTGCACTGGTGCCAGGGACACTGGCGTCAGCAACAGCAGAGCCGCTGCGGGCGCAGCCAGCCATGTCGTCAGGCGAAAAGGGCGGAGAGAACTCATTAACGCTAGACCTCAATTTTGCTGCTGGGCCGGCCCCAGATGGGCTGCGTCGATCACGAACTGTGCCAGCGCCCGGCCAAGGCAATCATGGACCTGTTTCGCCAGCTCTGGCCCGCGGGACGGGCTGAACAGGTCGAACTGACCCTGATCATTCCACTGCCGCATGATCGCGAAACGGTCGAACAGCGGGATGTCATGCTCCTGCGCCACCACCCGCATATTGTCGAGATAGGGCGGCACCGAGATCATGGTTTCGGTACGAGGGCTGTATTGCAAGTTCATCAAGACGACGTCAGCCCCCGCATTTTGCAACGCAGCAATCCCTTCGGTTACGGCGCCGCGAAAATCGTCGGGATCGATCGCTCGGATAGCATCCACCGTCCCGGTCTGCCAGATGACCAAAGTAGGCTTTTTTGCTTCCATCAGCTTACCGAAGGTAGCGGCCGCCTCCTCGGCCGTCTTCTTGCTCTGTATTTCTACGGAGACGTGCACGGCCTCCGACGGCAGCAGCCTGTCCTTCAAGATGGCCTGCATCCGCGCCGGATAGGAGCTGTCCTCGGAGGCCGGAATCGTGGTCGAGCGGCTGCCGATGACCAGGATTTCGAGCGGTTTGCCGGCCTTGATGGCATCGGCGACCTTGGGAAGCTGGCTTTCAGTGGTGAGCAGATAGGATGGCAATTCGCAGGCTTGGGGCGCGGCCGGAGCAATCGGCGCAGCATCGCCCGCGCGCGCCAGGGGCGCGGCGAGGCTACCGCACAGCAGGACCAGGCTCAGGAGAACCTTCGCCTTCATCAGCCCCCTCCCGCCAGATCGGCGTTGCCGACAGCGTTCTTGGTTTTCGCACCGCTCTTGTCAGCCACCCGCTTGTACCACGAAATCACCCACGCCACGCCCCACATGATCAGAATTCCGGAGAGACTAATCAGCGCATGCATGGCTGCGCCGCCGGAGACTTCGGCCAAGACGAAATGGCCGGCGAAGGCGAGAAAGACGCCGAGACAAAAGATCTCCAGGGAATGCTGGCCGCAGAGGATCAGCGGCCGCAGCCAGGGCGATTTCAGGCCCGGCCAGTCCCGCGGCAGGAAGCGAACGGTGAGCGCGGCCAGCGCCAGGAAATGCGTGAAGCGCAGCACGTCGAGATCGGCCTTGTCGATCGGATACATCCACTGCTCGAGCCGCTTCGGCATGAATTGGGAGAGCTGCGGCACATACCAGGTCAGCGTCACGTAGAATGCCGCGACCAGATAGGCGATCGATATCCACATCGTTACGCGGGACGCCAGGATGCGCGACATGCGTCGCGCGCCTCCAAGCGCACACCATGCACCGAACACGAAAAGCAATTGCCAGGCGAAGGGATTGAACGCCCAGAAGCCGTTCGGATAGGCCGACAGATAGAGGTCGTATTCCCAGGTCACGGCGTAGAGCGCGACCGAGAGGCCGAGCGTCACGTCGGGCCGCCATTTCATCAGCCACAAGATCAAAGGCAGCGCCAGCATCAGCACGATATAGAGCGGCAGCACGTCCATGTTGACGGGACGGAAGCGCAACAGCAGCGCCTGCACGATCGTGACATCGGGTTGCTTGAGGAAATCCATGATGCCCATCTCTTCGGTGTAGAGCGGGTTCTCGAACCTGGTCGCGACGTAGGAGATTTCGGCGAGGAAGATCGTGAACAGGAAGACGTGGGCGACATAGATCTGCCAGACGCGCCGCAGGATGCGCGCGGTGGCGACGACGAAACTGCTTTCCAGCATCGCACGACCGTAGACGAAGGCCGCGGTATAGCCGGAAATGAAGATGAAGATCTCGGTGGCGTCGCTGAAGCCGTAATTGCGGATCGTGAACCAGGTCAAAAGGCTCGGCGGCAGATGGTCGACAAAGATCAGCCACAGCGCGAGCCCGCGGAACAGGTCGAGCCGGAGCTCGCGCTCGCCGATGGCGGGCAGCGTGATGGCCGGCGCGGCGGCGCGCGGCTTGGCCTCCACAGGTTTGGTGGTTCCCGTGATCGTCGATCCCGTCACTTGGTCGGCAATGGTCATCGGGGCGCGAAACCCTTCCGCAAATCGCGACGTATCAAGGAGTGTACAGGTCCGGCCGTTGTCTCGCAAAGCGGCCGGATCACATGGGGTCTACTTCCTCGGCAATTCTGGCGGCACGATGTCGCCAAAATCGCCTGCGGCGTTTGGTTCCCGGCCGGGTTTTCGTTATGATGACGGCCATGTACCGCGCCGTGACCCACCAGATCGAAGTGACCGTCGAGCCGAACTTTATTCCCGAGCAGTCGTCGCCCGACCGCTCCCGCTATTTCTGGTCCTACACCATCGTCATTACCAATTCCGGCGATGAGACCGTGCAGCTGAAGACGCGGCACTGGATCATCACTGACGCCACCGGCCGCCAGCAGGAGGTCAAGGGCGAGGGCGTGGTCGGCGAGCAGCCGACCCTGGCCCCCGGCGAGCGCTTCGAATACACCTCCGGCGTGCCGCTCGCCACCGCCTCAGGCTTCATGACCGGCCGCTACCAGATGGTCAGCGAAAGCGGCGAACGCTTCGAGATCGACGTGCCGACGTTCTCGCTGGACAGCCCGGACAACAAGCGAGTGTTGAATTAGCGCGGCGCCCACTCTGGTATCCAGGAGAAGCGCTGCGCTACGTCCGGGCGAGAGCCGTAGGATGGGTAGAGCGAAGCGAAACCCATCAGGTCTCATCCACGCGGAAGCATGATGGGTTTCGCAAGTGCTCTACCCATCCTACGCCTTCCGCCCGACGCTGCCGCGTCCACCGCACCCGCCTCGCGAAACGTGACGACACAAGATCGCCCCTCTTGGTGAGCCGGGATGGGCGACACATACGTCGTTTCCGAATTTCGTTAAAGCAGAATATTTTCATGCAATGAGATTGACAGAAGGGCGACACAGACGCGGTCGCGTAACCCCGATGAAGCGCAGCGCAATCCGGGAAAGTGCCCCACGCCGGGCGAACGGCCTCGGATTGCGCTACGCTCCATCCGGGCTACCGGCTACGGGCTAACGCCTCAAGCGTTCTCCACACCCGCCTCATCCGGCGTGAACTGATACACCGACGAGCAGAACTCGCAGGTCACGACGACCTTGTCGTCCTTGACCATCGCGGTGCGGTCGTCCGGCGAAAAACTCTTCAGCATCGATGCCACCGCATCGCGCGAGCAGGAGCATTGTGCCTTCAGAACCAGCGGATTGAACACGCGCACGCCGCGTTCGTGGAAGAGGCGGAACAGCAGCCGCTCGCCGGAGAGCTCGGGGTCGATCAGTTCGACGTCCTCGACGGTCTCGATCAGCGAACGCGCCTCGACCCAGGCGTCGTCCTCGGCGACAGCATGCGCTTCGACACCCTCGGGCGCATCGCCGGGATGCAGATCGGCCTGCCGCGCGCGCTCGGGCGCCTTCGGCAAGAACTGCATCAGCATGCCGCCGGCGCGCCAGCGATGCTTGCCGCCGTCGCCCGAACGCCACTCCTCGCCGACCGCCAGACGCACGCGAGTCGGGATCTGCTCGGAGCGCAGGAAATATTCGTGGGCGGCGTCTTCCAGGCTGCCGCCGTCGAGCGCAACCAGACCCTGGTAGCGGCTCATGTCAGGACCCTGGTCGATGGTCATGGCGAGATGACCGTGACCCAGCAGCGCGCCGGAATGCGTACCAGAATCCTTGGCCTCGCCGAGGCGCGCAGCGTCGTAGCGCGCATAGGCGCGCAGACGATCCGGCGCCTGGTAGTCCACGACCAGGAACGACACCGGACCGTCGGTCTGGGCCTGGAGGATGAAGCGGCCCTCGAACTTCAGCGTCGAGCCGAGCAGTGTTGTCAGCACGATGGCCTCGCCCAGCAGCTTGCCGACCGGCGCGGGATAGTCGTGCTTGGTCAGAATCTCGTCGAGCGCGGGACCAAGCCGCACCAGGCGCCCGCGCACGTCGAGCGCATCGACCTCGTAGGGCAGCACGGCGTCATCGATGGGAACCGCTGATGGCGCGCGAACCGGGCCTTCAGACCCGGTTTTCATGTCAGGGGATTGGGAAACCATGGCGTTTTATCTGGGGTCGGATGGCGGAAATGGAAGGGGGGACGCGAGGCGACGTGTTCCGGATGCAAGTCGAACTGTACGAAGCAACCTCAACCCCGGTGTCGTCCCGGACAAGCGCAAGCGCAGATCCGGAACCCATAACCACAGGATTACGTTATAGCGCGAGATGACAGCTCCGAATCCTCGCCAAACGACTTCCTGTGGTTATGGGTCCCGGATCGGCGCTCCGTTCTGGACAACGCTGCGCGTTGCCAGAAGCTACGCTTGTCCGGGACGACGATCGCATGTGAGGCGGCCGCCGGGATTCCAGTGAGATTACTTCACCGCGTCAAAGCACCAGGCCAGGATGCCCTTCTGCGCGTGCAGGCGGTTTTCGGCCTCGTCGAACACGACCGATTGCGGGCCGTCGATCACCTCGTCGGTGACCTCCTCGCCGCGATGGGCGGGCAGGCAGTGCATGAACAGTGCATCGGGCCTGGCCAGCGACATCAGCTTGGAATTGACCTGATAGGGCTTGAGCACGTTGTGGCGGTGCTCGCCTTCCTTGTCGCCCATCGACACCCAGGTGTCGGTGACGACGCAGTCGGCGCCGTGCACTGCGGCTTCGGGATCGGTGCCGAGCACGATCGACGCGCCGGTCGCCTTGATGAAGTCGCGCATCGCTTTCTTCGGCGCGAGCTCGGGCGGCGTTGCGACATTAAGCTTGAACTTGAAGCGCTCGGCCGCATGCGCCCAGGACGCCAGCACATTGTTGTCGTCGCCGGTCCAGGCCACCGTCCTGCCCTCGATCGAGCCGCGATGCTCTTCGTAGGTCATGAGGTCGGCCATTACCTGGCAAGGGTGCGAACGGCGCGTCAGGCCGTTGATGACCGGCACGGTGGCGTTTGCCGCAAGCTCCAGCAAGGCCTCGTGATTGAGGATGCGGATCATGATGGCATCGACATAGCGCGACAGCACGCGCGCGGTGTCGGCGATGGTCTCGCCGCGGCCGAGCTGCATCTCCGCGCCGGTGAGCATGATGGGCTCGCCGCCGAGCTGGCGCATGGCGACGTCGAACGAGACGCGGGTGCGGGTCGAAGGACGCTCGAAGATCATCGCCAGCGTCTTGCCTTCGAGCGGCCGCTCCGGCTGGTGCGCCTTCTGCTTCGCCTTCATCGCAGAGGATGCAGCGAGCATGCGCTTGAGCTCCGACAGCGGCAGCTCGTTGATGTCCAGAAAATGCTTTGGCGCCTTGCTCATCAGCTTGCCGCCCTCTTGGTGCCGGAAAGCGCGGTGCAGGCGCGTTCGAGCCGCCCGACGCTGTCGTCAATCTCGGCCTCGGTGACGATCAGGGGCGGCAGGAAACGCACGACATTGTCGCCGGCCGCGACCGTGAGCAGCTTTTCATTGCGCAATGCTGCGACGAGATCGCCGGAGGGGACCGCGGCCTTGATGCCGATCAGGAGGCCTTCGCCACGCACTTCGCTGACGACATCGGGATGACGGTCGATCACGGAGGCGAGTTTCTGCTTGAGCAGCAGCGACATCTTCTGCACGTGATCGAAGAAGCCGGGCTTGAGCATGACGTCGAGCACGGCGTTCGCAGCCGAGATCGCCAGCGGATTGCCGCCGAAGGTCGAGCCGTGCGAGCCTGGCGTCATACCGGAGGCCGCTTCCGCGGTCGCAAGGCAGGCGCCGATCGGAAAGCCGCCGCCGAGCGCTTTCGCCAGCGACATCACGTCGGGCGTGACGCCGAGACGGCGATGGGCGAAGAGATCGCCGGTGCGGCCCATGCCGGTCTGCACCTCGTCGAACGCAAGCAGCAGGCCGCGCTCGTCGCAGAGCTGGCGCAGTGCCTTGAGGAAGGCGGGTGTCGCCGAACGGACACCGCCCTCGCCCTGGATCGGCTCGATCAAGATGCCGGCGGTCTGCGGACCGATCGCCTTCTTGACAGCGTCGAGATCGCCATGCGCGATCTGGTCGAAGCCTTCCATGGGCGGACCAAAGCCTTCGAGATATTTTGCAGAGCCCGTCGCGGCGAGCGTTGCCAGCGTGCGGCCGTGGAATGCACCCTCGAATGTGATCATGCGATAGCGGTCGGGATGGCCCTTCGCAGCGTGATAGCGGCGCACGATCTTGATGACGCATTCCAGCGCTTCGGCGCCGGAATTGCAGAAGAACACGAAGTCCGCGAAGCTCTCGTTGCACAGACGCGCGGCAAGGCGCTCGCCGTCCGGGCTCTGGAACAGGTTCGACATGTGCCATAGCTTGGTGGCCTGCTCCTGCAACGCCTTGACCAACGCAGGATGAGCATGGCCGAGCGCATTCACCGCTACACCCGAGGTGAAATCGAGATAACGCTCGCCGTTGGTGCCGATCAGCCAGCAGCCTTCGCCGCGCTCGAAACCGAGGTCGGACCTGGCGAAAACGGGGAGCAAATGCGGCGCTGCGCTGTTAGTCATGACGATCACTTGATGTTGCGGACGGTTTGAGCGTGCATTGCGCGACGCACCATTGACCGGCCCGGAAAACGAAACGTGCCGCCTTTTAAGGGCGGCACGCACGACTATCTTAGGCCTGGTGAAACGGGTGTCAATGCCGCCCGGAAAGCCTCGCGAAACGCTGAATCCGTAGTCTTGCGGTGGCGATTTTGCGAATTTTCGCCACGGAACATGTGGAAGCGAGTCGGCGGACTCTTGCGCGTGAGTCACGCCATATTGTAGCGTTTGGTTTGTCAGATACGACATCTCGTGCGGCAGTTCTGATCCCAAGAGTCCTCATGTACCGGCGTAAGCGTTCGGGCGCATCTGGTGCGCCCGGCGAGCCTTAAGGGATTCTGACGGCACGGGTTTTTCAAGGCTTAGGCATTCGCTGTGAGGCCCCAGTATGGCAGGCGCGCAGCGAAGGAAAGGGTGCAATGACGGTTTTGACCTGGTCGGAGGATCGCGTCGAGCAGCTGAAAAAGCTCTGGGAGGCCGGACTTTCGGCCAGCCAGATCGCGGCGGAGCTTGGCAATGTGACCCGCAACGCGGTGATCGGCAAGGTGCACCGGCTCGGCCTGTCCGGCCGCGCCAAGAGCCCCTCATCCGCTGCGCCCCGGCCGCGCAAGGCGCGCCCCGCCCAGCACATGATGCGGGTGACCCGGCCGATCGCGCGCGGCAACACTGCGCTCGCCCAGGCCTTCGAGGTCGAGGCGGAGCCGGATCCGGTCACCTACGACAACGTGGTGCCGATGAGCCAGCGGTTGTCGCTGCTGGAGCTCAACGAAGCGACCTGCCACTGGCCGGTCGGCGATCCCTCGAGCCCGGACTTCTTCTTCTGCGGCGGCAGGGCGCTATCCGGCCTGCCCTATTGCGCGCAGCACTCGCGCGTGGCGTATCAGCCCGCGGCGGATCGCAGGCGCGCGGCGCCAAAGCCGACGCGGTGAGCTAACGGATTTCGCTGCTTGCAAGAATGGCGCTGTCACATGACGACGGCGCAACTCACTCGGTGTCGTCCCGGACAAGCGTAAGCGCAGATCCGGGACCATAACCACAGGACGCAGTTATCGCGCGAAGCGGTAACTTCAAATCTTCGCCAAACCACTTCCTGTGGTTATGGGTCGGATCAGTGCTCCGCTCTGGACAACGCCGCGCGTCAGGAGCTGCGATTGTCCGGGACGACGGCTGAGATCGTAGCCGCAGCCAAACTCAATCGCCAAATCTTACGCCTGCTCCGCCTTCGCGAAGCGATCGTCCAGCGCGTAGCCGGCACCGCGAACCGTGCGGATCGGGTCCTGCTCGCGGCCGAGATTGAGCAGCTTGCGCAGGCGGCCGATATGCACGTCCACGGTGCGCTCGTCGATATAGATGTCGCGGCCCCAGACGCTGTCCAGCAGTTGCTCGCGCGAGAACACGCGGCCGGGATGCTCCAGGAAGAACTCCAGCAGGCGATATTCGGTCGGTCCTAGATCGATCGGCCGGCCCGAGCGCGCCACGCGGCGCTTGTCGCGATCGAGCTCGATGTCGCCATAGGCGAGCACGGTGGCGAGCCGCTCCGGGCTTGCGCGCCGCAAGAGGCCCTTCACGCGCGCCAGCAGCTCCGGCACCGAGAACGGCTTGACGATGTAGTCGTCGGCGCCGGTCGCAAGTCCGCGCACCCGCTCGCTCTCCTCGCCGCGGGCGGTGAGCATGATGATCGGGAGCTGCTTGGTCTCGGGACGGGTGCGAAGCCGCCGACACAGCTCGATGCCGGACAGCCCGGGCAGCATCCAGTCGAGCACGATCAGATCGGGGATGTGCTCCTTGAGGCGGGTGTCGGCATCGTCGCCGCGCATCACCGTCTCGACGTCATAGCCGTCGCCTTCGAGGTTGTAACGAAGCAGCTCGGTGAGAGCTTCCTCGTCTTCAACCACCATAATGCGTGCGCCCATCGGGTCGTCGCTCCTTAACTCTTCAGGTGTTCGGGACCGTCGTCGCGAAGGTCGTCATGTCGCCCTTCGGCCGCTTGTCGGTGATCGCCTGTCCCTCGATCATGTAGAACACGGTCTCGGCGACGTTGGTGGCGTGGTCGCCGATCCGCTCGATGTTCTTGGCGCAGAACATCAGGTGGATACAGAACGAGATGTTGCGCGGATCCTCCATCATATAGGTGAGGAGCTCGCGGAACAGCGAGGTGCAGATGGCGTCGACCTCCTCGTCGCCCTTCCACACCGCCATCGCCGCCGGCAGGTCATGTGCGGCATAGGCGTCCAGCACCGACTTGACCTGCTGCTGCACCAGATCGGTCATGTGCTCCAGGCCGCGGAACAGCTTGAGCGGATGGAAATCGGTCTCCAGCGCCGCGACGCGCTTGCCCATGTTCTTGGCAAGGTCGCCGATCCGCTCGAGGTCGGTCGCGACGCGCATGGCGCCGACGATCTCGCGCAGATCGACCGCCATCGGCTGGCGGCGGGCGATGGTGAGCACGGCGCGCTCCTCGATCTTCTTCTGGAGCGCGTCGAGCTCGGTGTCGATGGCGACGACGCGCTGACCGAGCGCGACGTCGCGGCGGATCAGCGCGTCGACGGAATCGACGATCATGCGCTCGGCAATCCCGCCCATCTCGGCGACCAGCCGGGTGAGCTCCTGGAGATCGGTGTCGAAGGCCTTTGCGGTATGTTCAGAACCCATGTCCCGTCTCCTCAGCCGAACCGGCCGGTGATGTAATCCTGCGTGCGCCGGTCGGTCGGCGACGTGAAGATCTTGCTGGTGTCGTCGAACTCGATCAGCTCGCCGAGATACATGAAGGCGGTCTTGTCGGAGACGCGGGCCGCCTGCTGCATGTTGTGGGTGACGATCGCGATCGTGTAGTTCTCGGACAGCTCCTGGATCAGCTCCTCGATCTTGGCGGTCGAGATCGGATCGAGCGCCGAGCACGGCTCGTCGAACAAGATCACTTCAGGCCGCACCGCAACCGTCCGGGCGATGCAGAGGCGCTGCTGCTGACCGCCGGAGAGCGACAGGCCGGACGCATTGAGCTTGTCCTTGACTTCATTCCACAGCGCGCCGCCGCGCAGGGCCTTCTCGACGCGGCCGTCCATCTCGGACTTCGAGATCTTCTCATAGAGACGAATGCCGAAGGCAATGTTCTCGTAGATTGTCATCGGAAACGGCGTCGGCTTCTGGAACACCATGCCGACCCGTGCGCGCAGCAGATTGAGGTCCAGCCTGGGATCCAGGACGTTCGTCTGGTCGAGCATCAGCTGGCCGGTGGCGCGCTGGCCCGGATAGAGGTCGTACATCCGGTTGAAGATGCGCAGCAGGGTCGACTTGCCGCAACCCGACGGGCCGATGAATGCCGTGACGCGGTTGGCGCCGAGCGCCAGGTTGATGTTCTTCAGCGCGTGATGCTCGCCATAATAGAAATTCAGGTTGCGCACGGTCACCTTGGCGGGCGCCTCGGGCAGCACCGGCGCGTGGGGCAGTCCGCCGGACGCACTCATCGATACGGAAAGATCACTCATTTTGCGGTCCTCTCGGCGCCAAGTATGCGCGCGCCAATATTCAGGGCAAGAACGGTCAGGGTGATGAGCAGCGCTCCGCTCCAGGCCAGCTGCTTCCAGTAGGCGTAGGGGCTCTGGACGAAGTTGTTGATGGTGACCGGCAGGTTGGCCATCGTCTTGTTCAGGCCGAGGCTGAAGAACTGGTTGGACAGCGCGGTGAAGAGCAGCGGCGCTGTCTCGCCGGCGACGCGGGCGGTCGCGAGCAGCACGCCGGTGATGAGGCCGGAGCGGGCGGCGCGATAAGCGATGCGCTTGATCACCAGCGAGCGCGGCAGGCCGAGGGCGGAGGCCGCCTCGCGTAACGCGCTCGGCACCAGGAGCAGCATGTCCTCGGTCGTACGCAGCACCACCGGGATGACGATGACTGCGAGCGCGAGGCTGCCGGCGATGGCCGAGAAGCCGCGCATCGGCACCACCACCGCGCCGTAGATGAACAGGCCGATGATGATCGAGGGCGCGGAGAGCAGGATGTCGTTGATGAAACGGATCACCGAGGTCAATCTGTCGTTGCGGCCGTACTCGGCGAGATAGGTGCCGGCGAACAGGCCGAGCGGCGCCCCGATGCCGACGCCGATCACGGTCATGATCAGCGAGCCAACGATGGCATTGAGCAGACCGCCTTCGGTCGAGCCGGGCGGCGGCGTGTTCTCGGTGAACAGCTGAACATTCAGGCCCGCAAGGCCGTTGTAGAGCAGCGTAACCAGGATCAGCGCAAGCCAGGTGACGCCGAAGGCGGCAGCGGCGATGCAGAGCCCGCGGATGACAAAGTCCTTGCGGCGGCGGCGTGAATAGATCGGGTTCATGGCGCTAGTTCCCCGCCTTCTTTTCCAGCCGCATCAGCATCAGCCGCGCGCCCGCCAGCACGAAAAACGTCAGCACGAACAGCAAGAGGCCGAGCAGGATCAGGCCGGACTGGTGCAGGCCGTCGCTCTCCGCGAACTCGGATGCGATCGCCGCGGAGATCGTGGTGCCCGGCGCGAAGATCGAGGACGAGATGCGGAACGAATTGCCGATGATGAAGGTCACCGCCATGGTCTCGCCGAGCGCGCGGCCCAGCGCCAGCATGACGCCGCCGATGATGCCGACGCGGGTGTAGGGGATCACCACGCTGCGGACGACTTCCCAAGTGGTGCAGCCGACGCCGTAGGCGGCTTCCTTCAGCACCGGCGGCACCGTCTTGAACACGTCGACCGAGATCGAGGTGATGAAGGGCAGCACCATGATCGCGAGGATCAGCGCGGCGTTGAACAGGCTGAGATAGGACGGCGGTCCCGCGAAGATGGCGCCCAGCACGGGGACGCCGTCGAAGATCTTGATCATGAAGGGCTGGAAGGTATTGGCCAGGAACGGGCCCAGCACGAAGAAGCCCCACATGCCGTAGATGATCGAGGGGATGCCGGCGAGCAGCTCGATCGCCATGCCGATCGGGCGGCGCAGCCATTGCGGGCAGAGCTCGGTCAGGAAGATCGCAATGCCGAGACCCACGGGAATGGCGATCAGCATCGCGATGAAGGAGGTGACGAGCGTGCCGTACATCGGTCCGAGCGCGCCGAGCACGGGAGGATCTGCCGATGGCGCCCAGCGCTGCGTCCACAGGAAGGAGAAGCCGTATTCCTTCATCGCCGGGAAGGCACCAACGATCAGCGAAATGATGATGCCGCCGAGGATGAGCAGCACCGAGATCGCGGAGAGCCGCGCGATCCAGTAGAAGGTGACGTCGCCGAGCTTGAACGCGCTCAAGGCCTTGGCGCGATCATACGGTCCGGCGTCGTCGATTACATCGCTCTGAACGGCCATCTCTGCCACGCCGATCCCCTGCACTGACTGTACTTGTTCTTGTGACACCGGTCTCGCGCCCCGGGCTCAGCGCGGTGCTGATCCGGGGCCGAAATCGTCTGGTTGACCGTGCAGTCGCTTGCGGCTGCACGATGCTCGTCGCGAAGAGCGCTTTAGCTCTTGATGTCGGCGGCCCAGGTCTTCTCGATCAGCTGGACGACGCCCTCGGGCATCGGGATGTAGTCGAGCTCTTCAGCCGCCTTGCCGCCGCTCTTGAAGGCCCAGCGGAAGAACTTGATGGCTTCCTGCGAGGCCGCCTTGTCGGTGGCATCCTTGTGCATGAGGATGAAGGTCGCCGCGGTGATCGGCCAGGACTTCTCGCCGGGCTGGTCGGTCAGGATGACGTAGTAGCCCGGAGCCTTGGCCCAGTCGGCGTTGGAAGCGGCCGCTTGGAAGGCTTCGACCGTCGGCTGCACCGGTTTGCCGGCCTTGTTGACGAGGCCGGTGTAGGTCAGCTTGTTCTGCTTGGCATAGGCGTATTCGACGTAGCCGATCGAGTTCCTGGTCTGGCTGATGTTGCCCGACACGCCTTCGTTGCCCTTGGCGCCGACGCCGACCGGCCACTCGACGGCGGTGCCCTCACCGACCTTGCTCTTCCAGTCGGCGCTGGCCTTGGCGAGGTAGTTGGTGAAGTTGAAGGTGGTGCCCGAACCGTCGGAGCGGCGGACCACGGTGATCGCCTCGGACGGCAGCCTCACGTTCGGATTGAGCTTCTTGATGGCCGGATCGTCCCACTTGGTGATCTTGCCGAGATAGACGCTGGCAAGCGTCTCGCCGTCGAACACCATCTCACCGGGCTTCACGCCCTCGAGGTTGACGACGGGAACGATGGCGCCCATCACCATCGGCCACTGGACGAGACCGTCCTTCTCGAGCTGCTCGGCCTTGAGCGGCGCGTCGCTGGCGCCGAAGGTCACGGTCTTGGCCTGGATCTGCTTGATGCCGCCGCCGGAACCGATCGACTGGTAGTTCAGACCGTTGCCGGTCTCCTTCTTGTAGGCATCAGCCCACTTCGAATAGACCGGGAACGGGAAGGTCGCACCGGCGCCCGTGATATCGGCAGCGAAGGCCGACGTCGATGCGGCGACAAAGCCAGCAGCGACGATCGTTTTGATGAAATTCATGGTGGTCTCCATCCAGGGGAGCGAAGCGCCATCCGCGCCCGATCGCGCTCCCCGTGCCGCCCCCTTTAGGAGCGGTCGGCTGTGCTTTTACGAAGGTTTGGTGACAGCTGGATGACACATTCAAGCGCTTGAAATCGCTTGAATATCAGGTCGAAGCCGCGGTCTTCGCCTGGGGAAAACAGGCCGTGAAAGCGGCACCCTGCTTGGGCACGCTCTCGATCAAGAGCCGGCCGCGATGCCGGTTAAGGATATGTTTCACCAGCGATAATCCGAGCCCCGTCCCGCCCTGCGAACGGCTGTCGCCGACATCGACCCGGTAGAACCGCTCGGTCAGCCGCGGCAGGTGCTCGGGCGCGATGCCGGGGCCGAAATCGCGGACCATGACCCGGATTTCCTGAGCTCCATCAGGCGCCGCGCCGGAGGTCAGCGACACGATGACGCGACCGCCCGAGGCCCCGTATTTGAGCGCGTTCTCGATCAAATTCTCGAACAGGCGGAGCAATTCCTCGCGGTCGCCCGCGATCATTACCGGCGCTTCCGGCAGATGGGTTTCGACCTCGACCTGGCGTTCCCGCGCCAGCGGCTCGAGCCCGTCGGCGACCTGGAAGATGATCGGCAGCAGGTCGACCAGGGTGTCGGGCCGCACATGGGCCGACAGCTCGACCCGCGACAGCGAGAGCAGATCGTCGATCAGGCGCGCCATTCGGGTGGCCTGGTTGTGCATGATGCCCAGGAAGCGCTCGCGCGCCTTGGGATCGTCCTTGGCCTGGCCCTGGAGCGTGTCGATGAAGCCCGACAGCGCGGCGAGCGGCGTGCGCAGCTCGTGACTGGCATTGGCGACGAAGTCGGCGCGCATCTCCTCGACCCGGCGCAGCGGCGTCTGGTCGTGGAACGTCATCAGCATGCACTTGTCGGCGCCACCGAAAGTGGTCGGCACCGGCACCGGCGTGATGGTCAGCTCCATCCAGCGGTCGACCGGGACGTGATCGAGATAGGTCGCGCGCCGCGGTTCGGTGGTTGCGATCGATTCACGCAGCGCCGTGATGATCTCCGGCGAGCGCAGCGCGAACTGGGCGAGCTCGTTCCTGCGCAGCGCCGGCGCCAGCTGGGCGGCGGCGGCATTGAGATGGATGACACGTCCGGCGCGGTCGAGCAGCACCGCCGGATCCGGCATGCCGGCGACGACCGCGGCCACCGCCGCGCTCTCGACCGGGTTGACGCGGCGGGTGTCGTCGCGCGAGGCGGCGTTGTCGTGCAGCCGCCAGGGGATCAGCGCCGCGGCCGCGATGCAGAGGAACACCGTCGCCGCCCGCATCACCGACAATTCGCCGAGCGAGACCACCACCGACAGCGCCAGCGCCGCAGCGATCAGGATGATGGTCGAGTGCCGCAGCCGGTCGGACCAGGGCTGGGCGGGGGGAGAAGATGGGG
>NZ_JADPKS010000174.1 GCF_023074175.1 Bradyrhizobium sp. 139 | reverse complement strand
GCCTCTCCTCACATCCGCTGCCGACAGGCCACGCCTTGACGGCCGCAAGCGCGGCGTCATGCTTGCGGAAATCGGGGGCCATACTTAATGGTTGCTACGGTTCGCCGCCCTACTCCGCGGTCCAGCCGCCGTCGATCGAGAGGTTGGTGCCGGTGATCTGCGCGGCATCGTCGCCGCACAGGAACAGCGCCAGCGCGGCGACCTGCTCGGAGGTGACGAACTCCTTGGTCGGCTGCGCGTCGAGCAGCACGTCGTTGATGACCTGCTCGCGCGTCAGATTGCGCGCCTTCATCGTGTCGGGGATCTGCTTCTCCACCAGCGGCGTCCAGACATAGCCGGGGCTGATACAGTTGCAGGTGATCTTGTGGGTCGCGACCTCCAGAGCCACGGTCTTGGTCAGTCCGGCGATGCCGTGCTTGGCCGACACATAGGCGGACTTGAAAGGCGAGGCGACCAGCGAGTGCGCCGACGCCGTGTTGATGATGCGGCCCCAGCCCTTCTTCTTCATGCCCGGCACCGCGGCGCGGATGGCATGGAAAGCCGAGGACAGGTTGATCGCGATGATCTGATCCCATTTCTCCAGCGGGAATTCCTCGATCGGCGAGACGAACTGGATACCGGCATTGTTGACGAGGATGTCGACCGAACCGAAGCTCGTTTCTCCGAGTGCGATCATCCCGGCGATTTCCGCCGGCTTGGTCATGTCAGCCGGCGAATACACCGCTTTCACGCCGAAGTCCGACTCGATCTTGGCGCGCTCCTTCTCGATGTCCTCCGGCGAGCCGAACCCGTTGATGACGACATTGGCGCCGGCGGCAGCGAAGGCGCGCGCATAAGCGAGTCCGATGCCGCTGGTCGACCCGGTCACGACGGCGTTCTTGCCTGACAGACTACCCATATTATTCGCTCCTTGTTGGCGGGGGCGCAGTGACGTCCCCCGTGAGATCATAGGCCACCATGGTCTCGCCGGACTGCGGCCGCTCGAGCCAGTCCTTATGGCGCATCGACAGATGCACGTCCTGCACGCCGGCTTCCCAATGCTCGACCATGGCGACATGCGAGAAGTCGTAGTCCTTGGACGAGGATTCGTAGTTCTTGCTGCGGTAGATCAGGTGCACCACGGTGATGGTGCTTTCGCGCGACACCTTCGCGAGAAATTCGACGGACGGGTCATTCTTCAGATAGTCCGGCAATTTGCTGATCAGGTCGCGCACGGCCCTGCGGGCGTTGTGCACCTGCTTGTTCTTGTCGGTGTTCATCCGCGTGCGGCTGGAGAAGCGGATGTCCTTCTCGCGCTCGGTCGCCTCGAGCAGCGAGGTCGGCAGATCGCCGCGGGCGCTGAACAGATCAACCTGGAAGATCAGGAGGTCGCGATCGGTCTCTGCATCGAGCACGTAGTCGAGTGGCGTGTTGGAGGCGATGCCGCCGTCCCAATAATGCTCGCCGTCGATGACGACGGACGGAAAGCCCGGCGGCAGCGCACCGGAGGCCATGATGTGCTCGGGGCCGATTGTCTTGCCGAGCTTCTTGAACTCGTAATTGTCGAAATATTTGAAGTTGCCGGAGGTGACGCCGACGGCGCCGACCGACAGGCGTGTCTTCAGGTCGTTGATGCGATCGAAGTCGACCAGGCGCTCCAGCGTCTTCTTCAGCGGCGCGGTGTCGTAATAGCTCTCGGCCTGGGGGTGGCCGGGCGGCCAGAGCGGCGCGGGCGGGATGCGCGGCGTGAAGAAGCCGGGCACGCCGAAGGTCGCGATCAGCGCGGCGCTGGTCGAATTGAACAGCTCGCGGCTGTGATCGCTCTTGCCGATCGGCTTCCACGGCACCGGCGCCGACACCATCTCCCAGAATTCCTTGAGCCGCTTGACCCGGGTGTGCCCCTCATTGCCGGCGATGATGGCGGCGTTGACCGCGCCGATCGAGATGCCGGCGACCCATTCGGGCTCGAAGCCATAGCCGCACAGAGCCTGATGGGCCCCGGCCTGATAGGAGCCGAGCGCGCCGCCGCCCTGCAACACCAGGACGCGTTGCGCATTTGCGGGGATGCTGGTGGATTCCGGACTGGTGTGATCGGTCATGCGGGAACAATAGCAGATGGCGAGCGACCGTGGCGACAGTCCGCCGCGGCGTCAATGCATCCCGGGATCAAGTCTGGCTTATCGAGGCTCGGTCGACGCCAGGATCATGGTCCAGAACACCTTGTACTTGGTGCCGGGAGCATAACCCGCCGCGATGCCTAACTTTGTGACACCGCTCTTGAGCATGTTGGCCCGGTGCGGAGGCGAGTCGCGCCAGCCGGAAAACGCTTCCGCCAGCGTATGATAGCCCGCCGAGACGTTCTCGACCGCGACGGTGGCCGGATAGCCGCCGGTACTGAGCCGCTTGGCCAAGGGCGCGCGGACATCATGGTCCATCTTGTTGGCGGCCGCCATAGCCTGGGACTGGGATTCGGCAAGCCGCATCAGATCGGGGTCGATGACGACAGTGCCGAGGGCGTTGTTCTGGCGGTATTGCGAGATCATGATCGCCGCCGCCTGCGCATCGAGCTTGGAGCCCGGGACCGACATGTCGGCATACATTGACGGCTGCTGGACCGGTGCTTCATTGCTGGCACAGCCGGCGAGAAGCAAAGTGATTGATATCGCGGCCGCAGCGCGCATGTTCAGGGGCCCCCAAATGAAGGGCCGTTGTTGCATACCAACCGTGGCTGAAAGGTGAATTTTGAGGACAATTTGAGCTTTTGGCAGAGACACCTAGCCCGCAAATATCCGGTAGCGGCGCGGCTGGAGACCGACCGAGTCGCCGACGCGCAGTTCCCTGTCGCGGGGTGCGTCGATCTCAATGGTCTCGCCGCCGGATAGTGCCACCTCGGCCCGCTGCACGGGGCCGAAATTCCGGACGTGCTGCACGGCGCCCTCGAAGGCACCGCTTCCGGGCGGGCCGACCAGCATATCATGTCGCCGCACGAACAGTTTTGACGCGCCAGGCGCAAGCCCGTCCGCCGCGAGCCGCAGCGGCCGGTCGCCGAGCCGGATAACGCCGCCTGCGATGTGGACCGGCAGCTCGATGGATTCGCCGATGAAGCCGTGGACGAAGGCGGTCGCCGGGCTTTCATAGACGTCATCGGGCGAGCCGATCTGCTCGATCCTGCCCTTGTCCATCACCACGACGCGGTTGGCGACTTCAAGCGCCTCCTCCTGGTCATGAGTGACGAAGATCGAGGTGACGTTGATCTCGTGATGCAGCGAGCGCAGCCATCTGCGCAGCTCTTTGCGCACCTTGGCATCGAGCGCGCCGAAGGGCTCGTCGAGCAAGAGGATGCGCGGCTCGATCGCAAGCGCGCGGGCGAGCGCGATGCGCTGGCGCTGGCCACCGGAGAGCTGGCTCGGATAGCGGTCGGCGAGCCAGTCGAGTTGCACGAGATCGAGCAGCTCCTTGACGCGCGCACGAATGGTGGCCTCATCCTTACGGATGGCGCGCGGCTGCACACGCAGACCAAAGGCCACGTTCTCGAACACCGTCATGTGGCGGAATAGCGCGTAGTGCTGGAACACGAATCCGACGTGACGCTCGCGCGCGCCCTGCGCCAGCGCATCCTCGCCGTTGAACGAGACCTCGCCGGAATCGGGCCAGTCAAGCCCCGCGATAATCCGCAGCAGCGTGGTCTTGCCGGAGCCGGACGGCCCGAGCAGCGCCAGCAATTCGCCGTTGTCGACCTTGAGGTCGACACCGTCGATGGCTTTGAAACTGCCGAACTTCTTGACGAGATTCTTGACTTCAATCGTCACGGAGCTCGTCTCCTTCGTGCAGATGGCGTTCGAGAACGGACTTGGCGATCAGCGTGATCAGGGCCAGCATCGCGAGCAGCGAGGCAATCGCGAAGGCGGCAACGAACTGGTATTCGTTGTAGAGAATTTCGACCAGCAGCGGCATGGTGTTGGTCTCGCCGCGGATGTGACCGGAGACGACCGAGACCGCACCGAACTCACCCATCGCGCGCGCGTTGCAGAGCAGCACGCCATAGAGCACGCCCCATTTGATGTTGGGCAACGTGACGCGGAAGAAGGTCTGCAAGCCCGAGGCGCCGAGCGAGATCGCAGCCTCCTCCTCCTGCGTGCCCTGCTCCTGCATCAAGGGGATCAGCGCACGTGCCACGAACGGAAAGGTCACGAAGGTGGTGGCGAGCGCGATGCCGGGCACCGCGAACAGGATCTGGATGTCGTGATCGCGCAGCCAGCCGCCAAAATAGCCCTGCGCGCCGAACAGCAGCACGAAGACGAGGCCCGAGATCACCGGGCTCACCGAGAACGGCAGGTCGATCAGCGTGATCAGGAAGGTCTTGCCCCTGAACTCGAACTTCGCGATGGCCCAGGCCGCGACCAGGCCGAACGCGAGATTGAGGCCGACCGAAATCGCCGCGACCAGCAGCGTCAGCTTGATCGCAGACAACGCCTCCGGCTCGGCCAGCGCGGCGAGATAGGCGAGGATCCCCCTCGAGAAGGCTTGCGCAAATACCACGACCAGCGGCAGCACGACGAACACCGTGAGAAAGATCATCGCCAGCGCGATGACGACGATGCGCACCGCCCTCGGCTCGGTGCGCAAATTGTCGCGCGCAGCCGCCGCATGCGCACGCGCCTTCGCCTCGGAGGTCGAGAGCGAAACGGAATCTGCGATCTGCATCGTCATGGTCCGCCCTCAGCGCGCCGGGATTCGGCTCTGCGCCCAGCGCTGGAGCCGGTTGACGGCGAAGATGACGACGAAGGATACGACAAGCATGACCACCGCGATCGCGGTCGCGTCGGCATAGCGGAATTCGGACAGCCGGATCACGATCAGGAGCGGCGCGATCTCGGAGACGTTCGGCAGATTGCCGGCGATGAAGATGACCGAGCCGTATTCGCCGACCGCACGGGCGAAGGCGAGCGCGAGCCCGGTGAGCAGTGCCGGCCCGAGCGAGGGCAGGATCACGCGGATGATGGTCTGCCAGCGGCTGGCGCCAAGGCTGCCCGCGGCCTCCTCGATCTCGGGGTCGAGGTCCTGGAGCACCGGCTGCACGGTCCGCACCACGAAGGGGATGCCGATGAAGATCATGGCAACGAAGATGCCGACCGGCGTGAACGCGACTTTGATGCCGAGCGCCGCAAGCGGCGCGCCGAGCCAGCCCTTCTCGGCGAACAGCGCGGTCAGCGCGACGCCGGCGACCGCCGTCGGCAGCGCAAAGGGCACGTCGACAATGGCGTCGAACAGGCGACGTCCGGGGAAGCGGTAGCGCACCAGTGCCCAGACGATGATGCTGCCCATGACGAGATTGACGCAGGCCGCCGCAAAGGCGAGGCCGAAGGAGACGCGCAAGGCGTTGAGGGTGCGGCGGCTGGAAAGGATGTTCCAGAATTGCTCGGGGCTAAGCTCGAGCGATTTCAGGAACAGTCCGGCAAGCGGAATCAGGATGATGACGGACAGCCAGGAAAGCGTCAGTCCCATCGTGAGACCGAAGCCCGGCAATGTCCTGCGTCGTGCTGCGATTGCGCTCACCAGGCCCCCTGTACAGCCCCTCCGACAGCGCCCGATCAGTTCTTGTAGATCTGATCAAAGACGCCGCCATCGGCAAAATGTTCCTTCTGCGCCTTGGTCCAGCCGCCGAACACATCGTCGATCGTGAACAGCTCGAGCTTGGCGAAGGCGTTTTCATACTTCTTGGCGATCTCGGGATCGCGCGGACGGTAGAAATTGCGCGCGGCGATTTCCTGGCCTTCCTTGGTATACCAATACTGAAGGTAGGCATCCGCGGCGTTGCGCGTGCCCTTTTTATCGGCAACCTTGTCGACGATCGTCACGGGTGGCTCGGCGAGGATCGATTGCGGCGGCGCGACGATCTCGAACTTCTCCGGTCCGAACTCCTTCAAGGCGAGGAACGCCTCGTTCTCCCAGGCCAGCAGCACGTCGCCGACGCCGCGCTCGACGAAGGTCACCGTGGCGCCGCGCGCTCCGGTATCGAGCACCGGCACCTGCTGATAGAGTTTGCCGATGAAGTCCTTGGCCTTGTCGGCGGAGCCGTATTTCTTTTGGGCAAAGCCCCAGGCGGCGAGATAATTCCAGCGCGCGCCGCCCGAGGTCTTCGGGTTCGGCGTGATCACGGCGACGCCGGACTTGAGCAGATCGTCCCAGTCCTTGATGCCCTTCGGATTGCCCTTGCGCACCAGGAACACGATGGTTGAGGTATAGGGCGATGAATTCTGCGGCAGCCGCTTCTGCCAGTCGGCTGCGGTGAGACCCTTGCCGGCGATGGCGTCGATGTCATAGGCGAGCGCGAGCGTCACCACATCAGCTTGCAATCCGTCGATGACCGCGCGCGCCTGCGAACCGCTGCCGCCATGCGACTGCTTGATCTCGACGCTCTTGCCGGCCTCCTTCCGATAGGCATTTGCGAACGCCTTGTTGAACTCAGCATAGAGCTCGCGCGTCGGATCGTACGACACGTTCAACAGGTTGATGTCAGCGGCGAGAGCCGAGCTCGGCAACACGCTTGCAAACAAGACACTTGCAAAGAGCACTCCTGCCGCGAGCGGAACGATACGACGCATCATGTCCATCTCCATTCACTTCGACGACTCCAGTGTCAGCGAAGGCGTGCAGGCATAAATCGGGGCGAAACACGTTCAAGTCAACGGAACCGGATTTCCTTGTTCGCAGCGTGGCAGATCAGCTGTGCTACGAAGTCTTCTTCGTGTGAATGCCGCATTCCGTCTTGGCTCGGCCGCGCCAACGGCCGGCGCGTGCATCCTCGCCTTCGGCCGATCTGCTCGTGCAAGGCATACACCCAACCGACAGGAAGCCGGACTCCACCAGTGGATGACGCGGCAATTTGGCGCGGACGAAAATCGCCTCGAGTTCCTCGCGTGAGACATTGGCGAAGGGGTTGAACTTCAACCGCGCGCCGTCGTCCTCGACCACCGGAATGTCGGCGCGCGAGCTGCCCTGAAAACGCTTGCGGCCGTTGAGCCAGGCATTGAACGGCTTCAACGCGCGCGTCAGCGGCTCGATCTTGCGGATACGGCAGCAGGCGTCGGGATCGGAGAACCAGAGGTCGCGTTCGGGATCGTCGCGCGACAGCGTCTCCTCTGCCGGCTTGATCGAGCGGACGTCCTTCAGGCCCAGCGTCGCGATCAGCGTATCGCGATAGGCCAGCGTCTCCTCGAACAGCCAGCCGGTGTCGAGGAAAATCACGGGGATCGCCGGATCGACGTCGGCCATCACCTTCAGCAGCGTCGCCGATTCCGTGCCGAACGACGACACCAGCGCGAGCTTCTCGCGCCCGACCGTCTTCAGTGCCGCGGCGATAATTTCGGCGGGCGAGGCAACGCGCAAGGCATGATCGAGCTTCTCCGCCGAGGGCAGCGCAGAGACGGATCTTGACGACACCTGGGGCGCGATTGCGTTCACGTGCCGACCCCTTCGGAGTGACGCAGCTGCATGCGCCGGTGCAGAGCCGTGATCCGGCCATCGCCGGTCGGCTGATAGAACACCGAATAGCGCTTCGCTGTCTGCATAAAGGCTTCCGCGTCGGCCTGCTTCTTGACCTCGAATGAATCGAAGCCGGCGCGCAACATGAACACGAACTGGTCACGCAGGATCTGACCCGTCGCACGCAATTCGCCGCGGTAATTGTAACGCTCGCGCAGCAGCCGCGCCTGGCTATAGGCGCGTCCGTCGCGGAAGGTCGGAAACACCAGTGCCACGGCGGCGACCTTGCCGAGATAGGGCACGAACTCGTCGATGTCGCGGTTGTTCGGCCAGATCACGCCGACCTTGCCGGCACGCTTGAGCAACGCTTCGGCCTCGCCGACGAAGCGCTCGGCCGGCACCAGGATGTCGCCGCTCGCCGGCAGCGGCGTGTCCACGGCCAGCTTGACGAAGCTGTCCTCGGCGATTTTTCCGCCGTTAACGAGTGGCATAGACGCGCTCCTTGAAGGGTTCGACGCCGAGGCGCTTCACCGTATCCATGAACAGCTCTTCGGGCCGCTCGCGCAGCGCCAGATAGGCTTCCACGATGTCCTCGACGACGTCCGCGACCTCATCGAACTTGACGCCGGGGCCGATCAGATTGCCAAGCGCGGCGTTCTCGTCGGCACGTCCGCCGATGGTGATCTGATACACCTCCTCGCCGTTCTTCTCGACGCCGAGAATGCCGATATGACCGACATGGTGATGGCCGCAGGCGTTGATGCAGCCGGAGATGTTGATGTGCAGCCGGCCGATCAGATTGGCGAGCTCGTGATTGGCGAAGCGCCGCGTCAATTCCTGCGCGATCGGGATCGAGCGTGCGTTCGCCAGCGAGCAATAGTCGAGCCCCGGGCAGGCGATGATGTCGGTGATCAGATTGACGTTTGGTGTCGCGAGGCCAAGCTTGTCGAGAGCCTTCCAAAGCGCTGGCAGATCGCGTTTGGCGACATGCGGCAGCGCCAGATTCTGCTCGTGGCCGACTCGGATCTCACCGAATGAATATTTGTCGGCGAGATCGGCCAGCGCATCCATCTGCTCGGCGGTGGCATCGCCCGGAGGGGCGCCGATCGGCTTCAGCGAGATCGTGACGATGGAGTAGCCCTGCACCTTGTGCGGGGCCACCGAGTTCTTGCGCCAGGCCTCGAAATCAGGATCGGCTGCGGCCTGGCGCAGCTCGTCCGGACTGTGCGGCAGCTTCTCGTAGGAAGGATAGGTGAAGCGCGAGCGGATGTCCTCGATCACCTCGTCGTCGATCTGAAGCGAGGAGTTTTGGATATGCTGCCATTCGTCCTCGACCTCGCGCGAGAACTTCTCGATGCCGAGCTCGTGCACGAGGATCTTGATCCGCGCCTTGTAGATGTTGTCGCGGCGGCCGTACTGGTTGTAGACGCGTAAGATCGCCTCGATATAGCTCAGGATATCGCGGCCGTGGACGAAATGCTTGATGGTCTTGGCGATGAACGGCGTACGGCCAAGGCCGCCGCCGACCAGCACTTCGAAGCCGGTTTCGCCCTTCTCGTTCTTGATCAGCCTGAGGCCAATATCGTGAATCTTGATCGCGGCGCGGTCATGATCCGACGCGGTGATCGCGATCTTGAACTTGCGCGGCAGGAACGAGAATTCCGGATGCAGCGTGGTGTGCTGGCGGATCAGCTCCGACCAGATGCGTGGGTCCTCGATCTCGCCGGGCGCGACGCCGGCCCACTGGTCCGAAGTGACGTTGCGCATGTTGTTGCCGGATGTCTGCATCGCATGAATGCCGACCTCGGCGAGATCGGCCAGCGCATCCGGCAGCTCCGCGAGCTTGATCCAGTTGAACTGGATGTTCTGCCGTGTGGTGAAATGGCCGTAGCCGCGGTCGTATTTGCGCGCGACATGGGCAAGCTGCCGCAACTGGTTCGACGCCAGCGTGCCGTAAGGGATCGCGACGCGGAACATGTAGGCGTGCAGTTGCAGATAGACGCCATTCTGGAGCCGCAGGATCTTGAACTCGTCCTCGGTGAGCTCGCCGGAAAGGCGACGCTTCACCTGGTCGCGGAACTCCAGGACGCGCTCGTTGACGAGCGTGCGGTCAATTTCGTCGTAAGCATACATCAGAGAGTGCCTTAAACCTGGACCGGCTGTCCGATGGTGACGCCGGTTCGGCGAATCTGTTCGCGCAGATTGCCGGGTTCGATCTTGCCGTCCGCGCCGACCTGTACCGGCGCGATATAAGGACCAATCGCGCCGACGTCATCAGCGACGGACTCCGCAAGCAACGCTTTCGCCTCATCGGAGTTGCGCACGATCGCGGCTTCCGCAAGGTCCGCGGACCAGCCCTTGGCGCCGGTGCGGTAGACCACGATGCCGTCCCAGGTGCGGTTGGCGGTCACGACCGAGGGGCCGGCGATTTTGATCTTTTTCTGTTCGAGTGGAGAGGTCATTCGGCTGCATCCAGGAGGTCAGAGATGATTTGCGTTGGGGTTTGCTGGGGTGTTTGGCGGTGAAGCGAACCGGCATGCCGGACCACGTCGCCGATGATGAGAATAGCGGGACCGCCATGGGTCCGCCGCACGAGCTCGGGCAAATCGCGCAGCATGCCGATGGCGCCTTGCGCATCGGGACGCGTGACGCGGGCGAACACGCCGACCGGCGTTTCCGGCGAGCGGCCGGCCGCGAGCAAGCCGGCCCGCACGGCGGGTGCGGCGGTCATGCCCATGTAGACGACGACGGTCATCCTGGTGTCGGTCAAGGTCGACCAGTCCACCGTGTCGGCGTCGCGCGCCTTGTGCGCGGTGAGGAAAGTGATGCGGGTCGCTTCATGACGAAAGGTGAGCGGCACCTCGAAATCGGCGGCCCCGCCGAGCCCTGCGGTGATGCCGGGAATGATGGAATAGGCGACACCGGCGGCGCGCAAGGCTTCGATCTCTTCGCCGCCGCGGCCGAACACGAAGGGATCGCCGCCCTTCAGCCGCACCACACGCTGGCCGGATTGCGCGGCCGCGATCATGCGTTTGTTGATGGCGTCCTGGCCGATACCGGGCTTGCCGACGCGGCGGCCGACGGCGACGCGCGTGGTGTCGCGGCGGATGCGGTCGAGAATTTCTGGCGAGACCAGCTCGTCATGGAAGACGATGTCGGCATCCTGCAACGCGCGCAGCGCCTTGATGGTGAGCAAATCTGGATCGCCGGGGCCGGCGCCGACCAGCGCGACCGAGCCTTCCGGCTTGTCGGCACGCGCGAACGCGGACGGATCGGAAATCGCCCTGATCGCGGCGTCCGCCTCGCCCTTGCGGCCTGCGAGCACGGAGGCACCGATCGGACCGTCGATGACGCGCTCCCAGAAGCGGCGGCGCAGCGGAAACTCGGCAATGCGCTCGTTGATGGATTTGCGGAAGCCGCCGATGAACTCGGCAAGATCGCCGATGCGCGCAGGCAGCAGCGCCTCGATCCTCTCGCGCACGCGCCGCGCGACCACGGGCGAGGTTCCGCCGGTGCCGACTGCAACGACGACGTCACCGCGATCGACGATCGCCGGGAAGATGAAGCTGGAATGCTCGAGATCGTCCATGACGTTGACGGGAAGGCCCAGCGCCTTGGCGCGGGCCGACATCGCAACCCCGATATCGCCCGCACCCGCGCAGACGATGGCGATGACGCCTGAGAGATCGGCGGTGAGCGGATCGCTATCGGCGAATTCGACACGGGCAGCATCGTCAGCGCCGAGGCCAGCGAGTTCCTGATTGCCATCGATCGCATGCACGCGGAGGCGCGCGCCGGCGGCCGCGAGCACGCGCAGCTTGGCGCGCAACAGCTCGCCCGCGCCGATGAGGACCACCGGACCGGCCTTGAGATCGAGAAACACCGGCAAGAACCGCATGCGATACTCGCTTCCCCCACATCCGGGGTTGACTGGAATTATTTTCTATATATGTGTCGTTTCGAGCGCGCAAAGAGAAAATTTTTTCTTCTCTCCCGCGCTGCAACTATAGAATTTTCGCCTCCAAACGCAAAGTGGCAGAGATGCATCTTCTCAAGGACGATTCGGCTGCTGATCGATCGAGCAGCCCGGCCCTCGCCGAGCGCACGCGCGCGCAAGAATTTTCTGCCGACCTTGCCCCCAGCATGGACCATCTCGACCAGCTCGAGGCACAGAGCATCTACATATTCCGCGAGGCCTTTGCCCGCCTGAAGAAGATCGCCCTGCTGTGGTCGCTCGGCAAGGACTCCAACGTCATGATCTGGCTGGCGCGCAAGGCCTTCTTCGGCCGCTTGCCGTTCCCGGCCCTCCATGTCGACACCGGCAAGAAATTTCCGGAGATGTATCGCTTCCGCGATCATTACGGGAAGGAGTGGGGCCTCGATTTGCGCGTCGAGCCTTGCCCGCCCATCGATGCCGTCGACCCAACGCTGCCGCCGGCCGCCCGTTCCGCCGCGCGCAAGACCGAGGGCCTCAAGATGGCGCTCGGCAAATACGGTTTTGACGGCCTGATCGCCGGCATCCGCCGCGACGAGGAGGCGACGCGTGCCAAGGAGCGCGTGTTCTCGCCGCGCGGCCTCGAAGGCAATTGGGACGTACGCGACCAGCCGCCGGAGTTCTGGGACCATTTCAACGCCTCGCCGCCGCAGGGCGCCCATTTGCGCATCCACCCGATCCTGCATTGGACCGAGGCCGACATCTGGGCCTACACCAAGCGCGAGAACATTCCGATCATCCCGCTGTATCTCGCCAAGGACGGCCAGCGCTATCGCTCGCTGGGTGATCAGGACATCACCAATCCGGTCGCTTCGACCGCATCGACCATCGACGAGATCCTGATCGAGCTCGAACAGACCAAGGTGCCGGAGCGTGCCGGCCGCGCGCTCGACCACGAGACCGAGGACGCCTTCGAGCGCCTGCGCGTCGCCGGCTATCTCTGACCTGCAAGGACGCCCGCGGTATGAACATGATCGTCACGCCCGCCTCGCCTGCCACGCCGAATAGCACCAATTCGATGCCAAATGGCACGACGCGGCCGCAAGTCCGCATCGTCATCGTCGGCCATGTCGACCACGGCAAGTCGACGCTGGTCGGCCGCCTTCTGCATGAGACCGGCAGCCTGCCCGACGGCAAGCTCGAAATGCTGAAAGCCGTCAGCGCCCGGCGCGGCATGCCGTTCGAATGGTCGTTCCTGCTCGATGCGCTCCAGACCGAGCGCGACCAGGGCATCACCATCGACACCACACAGATCCGTTTCCGCACCAATTCGCGCGACATCGTGCTGATCGATGCGCCCGGCCATGCCGAATTCCTGCGCAACATGATCACCGGCGCCTCGCAGGCCGACGGCGCGGTGCTGATCATCGACGCGCTCGAAGGCGTGCGCGACCAGACCCGGCGGCACGGCTATCTCCTGCATCTTCTCGGCGTGAAACAGGTCGCAATCGTCGTCAACAAGATGGACCGTGTTGATTTCTCGGCCGACCGTTTCAAGGCGATCAGCGACGAGATCTCGGCGCATTTGCAAGGCCTCGGCGTGAAGCCCACGGCAGTGATCCCGATTTCCGCCCGCGACGGCGACGGCGTCGCGGAGCGCACCGACCGCATCGGCTGGTACAGGGGCCCGACCGTGGTCGAGGCGCTTGATAGGCTCGAACCGGCGCGTCCGCTGGAAGCGCTGGCGCTGCGGTTGCCGGTGCAGGCGATCTACAAGTTCGACGACCGCCGCATCGTCGCAGGCCGCATCGAATCCGGCAGCCTCAACGCCGGCGACGAGATCGTGATCATGCCCGCCGGCAAGATCGCAAAGATCAAGTCGGTCGAGAGCTGGCCGGCAACACCGGTCGCTGGCCCGCAGGGCGCGGGCCGCTCGGTCGGCATCACGCTCGACCGCGAATTGTTCGTCGAGCGCGGCGACATCATCGCGCATGCCGGCTCCGCTCCACGCGAAACGCGCCGTCTGCGCGCGAGGATATTCTGGCTGCACGACAAGCCGCTCGCCAAGGGCGACCAGCTCCTGGTCCGCTGCGGCCCGAAGGAGAGCCGCGCCACCGTGGTCGCCATCGAGAAGGCGGTCGATCCCGGCGAATTGTCGAGCGTCGAGAACAAGGCGATCGGCCGCAACCATGTCGGCGAGATCGACATTTCTCTGTCCAATCCCATTGCGACCGATCCCTACACCGACAATCCGCGCACCGGACGTCTCGTGATCGAGGTGTCGGGGCGCATCGCCGGCGGTGGTCTCGTGCTGTCGGTCGATGCCGGCCAGCGCGCCGTGCCCGTGGACATCGTGCCGGTGGAATCGGCGCTGCGGCCCGACGAACGCTCCGCGCGCTACCAGCACAATGGCGCGGTGGTCTGGCTCACCGGCCTGCCGGCCTCCGGCAAGTCGACGCTGGCGAAGGCGCTGGAACGCCGGCTGTTCACCAATGACGGCTCGCCGATCCTGCTCGACGGCGACACGCTGCGCGCCGGGCTCAACAGCGATCTCGGATTCTCCGCCGCCGACCGCAGCGAGAACATCCGCCGCCTCGCCGAAGTCGCGACGCACCTCGCCCGCAACGGCCACATCGCGATCGTCGCCGCCGTGTCGCCGGCCCGCGAGGACCGTGCCGCGGCGCGCCGCATCGCCGATACAAATTTCCGCGAGATTCATGTCGCGACTCCTGCCGGCGTGTGCGAGGAGCGCGACCCCAAGGGCCATTACAAGAAGGCCCGCGCCGGCGCACTCGCGTCGTTCACCGGCATCGGCAACGACTACGAACGGCCCGAGGCCGCCGAGCTGGTAATCGACACCTCGACGCGGACGGTCGCCGAGGCGGCCGATGAGATCGAACAGATGCTGAAGACCACCGGCGTGCTGTTCGACGAGGTCGTGGATCTCGCCGCGAATATTTGAGCCTTTCGTATTTTCCCACTCATCGTCGTCCGGCTTGACCGCACGGCTATCGCATTTGGCAGCTGAGAGGTTGCCGGACGTGCTCGGCCTGCATGGTTCGAGACGCCCGCTTTGGCGGGCTCCTCACCACGAGGGTCTGATATCTCGCCGCGAACACGACCTCATCCTGAGGGCCCGCCGCAGGCGGGCGTCTCGAAGGATGGCCGCGGGTGAGTCTCCCTTGACATTTTGACAGACGTCGGGGGTCTTCTCATGGCCGCGATTTTGGGGCTAATAGAACCCGAAAGCCGCCCCTTGCGGGCGCATTTTGCTGCTGTCGGGTCAAAAGCAGCCAAAAACAGCCATTTCCAACAAGAAAGCCCATCATGAAACGCGTCGACGCCCACGGACTGAAGATCGCCCCCGTCCTGTTCGATTTCATCGCCAAGGAAGCGGCCCCGAAGACGGGAATCGCGCCGGATGCGTTCTGGGCCGGGCTTGCCGCCATCATCAAGGATCTGGGGCCGAAGAACCGCGCGCTGCTGGCGGTGCGCGACACGCTGCAAGCCAGGATCGACGACTGGCACCTTGCCAACAAGGGAAAGGCGTTCGATCTCAATGCCTATACCGCGTTCCTGAAGGAGATCGGCTATCTCGTCCCTGAGCCTGCGACGCAGAAGGTCGAGACCGCCAACGTGGACGAGGAGATCGGCACGATCTGCGGCCCGCAGCTCGTCGTGCCCCTCACCAATGCGCGCTACGCGCTGAACGCGGCGAACGCGCGCTGGGGCTCGCTGTACGACGCCTTCTACGGCACCGACGCGATCCCGCACGATCCTGCCGAGAGCGGCAAGGGTTACAACAAGGCGCGCGGCGACAAGGTGATCGCCAAGGCCAAGGCGTTCCTCGATGCCGCCGTGCCGCTCGCCACCGGCAGCCACACCGACGTCACCGCCTACAGCGTGGTCGCGGGCCAGCTCGCGGTGAAGCTGAAGAGCGGCAATGCCACGGCGCTCAAGAACGCTGCGCAATTTGCCGGCTTCCAGGGCGATGCAGCGGCGCCTTCCGCGGTTCTGCTCGCCAACAACGGCCTGCATGTCGAGGTGACGATCGATCGCAACAGCGCGATCGGCAAGGACGATCCGGCCGGCGTTGCCGACATGGTCATGGAGGCCGCGGTCTCGACCATCCTCGACATGGAGGACTCGGTCGCCGCGGTCGACGCCGAGGACAAGGTGCTGGTCTATCGCAACACGCTCGGCCTGATGAACGGCACGCTGTCGGCCGATTTCGAGAAGGGCGGCAAGACGCTGACGCGTTCGCTCAATTCCGACCGCAGCTACAAGACACCGGACGGCAAGGGCGAGGTCAAGCTCCACGGCCGCAGCCTGCTGCTGATGCGCAATTGCGGTCACCACATGTTCACCGACGCAGTGCTGGACGAGACGGGCGAGGAAATTCCGGAAGGCCTGCTCGACGCCGCCGTCTCGGGCCTGCTCGCCATTCACGACCTCAAGGGCAACTCCAAGGTCAAGAACAGCCGCACCGGCTCAGCCTATATCGTCAAGCCGAAGATGCATGGCCCCGACGAGGTGTCGCTGACCTGCGAGATTTTTGATCGCGTCGAGAAGTTGCTGTCGCTTCCTGAGAACACGCTCAAGGTCGGCATCATGGACGAGGAGCGTCGCACCACCGTCAACCTCAAGGCCTGCATCCAGCGCGCCTCCAAGCGCATCATGTTCATCAACACCGGCTTCCTCGACCGCACCGGCGACGAGATCCACACCTCGATGGAAGCCGGTCCGATGATCCGCAAGAACGAAATGAAGGCGCAGGCCTGGATCAAGGCCTATGAGGACTGGAACGTCGACATGGGCCTGACCTGTGGCCTGCCCGGCCATGCCCAGATCGGCAAGGGCATGTGGGCCGCGCCCGACAAGATGGCGGACATGCTGGCCCAGAAGCTCGCCCATCCGCAGGCCGGCGCCACCACCGCCTGGGTGCCGTCGCCGACGGCGGCGACGCTGCACGCGCTGCACTACCACCAGGTCAACGTGATCGCGCGCCAGCAGGAGCTCACCAAGGGCGGCCCACGCGCGAAGCTCTCGGACATCCTCACCATTCCGGTGTCGAAGTCGAACTGGGCGCCCGACGACGTCAAGCAGGAGATCGACAACAACTGCCAAGGCATCCTCGGCTATGTCGTGCGCTGGATCGACCAGGGCGTCGGCTGCTCCAAAGTGCCTGACATCCACGATGTCGGCCTGATGGAAGACCGCGCCACCTTGCGCATATCCAGCCAGCATCTCGCCAACTGGCTGCACCAGGGCGTCATTACCGAGGCGCAGGTGATGGAATCGCTGAAGCGCATGGCCGTCGTCGTCGACAAGCAGAACGTGGGCGACGCCATCTACAAGCCGATGGCGCCCGCCTTCGACGGCGTCGCCTTCAAGGCCGCCTGTGACCTCATCTTCAAAGGCCGCGAGCAGCCGAACGGCTACACCGAATACATCCTCACCGCGCGCCGCCGCGAGGCCAAAGCCCTTGGCTAACAAGGCCGCGGGTTGAACGCAATCATTCGGACACGAAAGCCCCGGCTCACGCCGGGGCTTTTTTGTATTCGTAGCCTGGAGGGAGCGCAGCGCAATCCGGGGCCGGCGTTGCTTGGGCTCCCGGATTACGCGGAGCGAAATCCGGGCTACACGCCAACCTGCCCACCTAAAACACCGTCAGATATTTCAGCAGCGATACGACGCCGATGATGATGACGACCACGCGCGCGATCTGCTTGGCGCGGCCATCCATCGGCAGCATGTTGATGAGGTAAAGCACGAGAATAACGACGAGAAAGGTGACGAGTACGCCGACCAGCATCGCGAGGCCCCCTTCAGGCAAATGACCGATGGTGTCCTAACGCCCGTCTCCCGCATCGGTTCCATTTCGGCAACCCCTTGCAACTTCTGGTATTTTCGTACTTCCACGACAGCCCGCCGGCCTAAAACTTTACCCCTTTTCGTTTCAGATGCAGACCGTTTGGCCGATGCGCCGCAAACGGCGTGCGATTGCGATCTGCGTGCCCTCCGTTTTCGATGTTGCCGGGCGTCTCGACGAACTTTGCGATGGGAATGGGGCTTCGATGCTTAATCGTCTGACGGTGCTGCTGAAGGCGGTGATCGCGATCATCTCGGTCTGCGTGGTAATTGCGCTCTCGCTCACTGCATACGCGTCTGGGATCGGCTGAAGACCGCCAACCGCATCTCGCAGATGGCGGACGCTTCTGCCGACCTGTTCAAGGCGATGCAAATCTGCGCACCGACCGCTCGACGACGTCACGGCTGCTGAACGCGACCGAGCCGATGGACTCCGAAATCGAGAAATCGAGAAATACCTGCTTGCCTTGCGCGATGCGCAGATGCCGGCGATGGTGCGCGCGCTCGAACTGTTGCCCAGCATCGACTTCCCGCAGTCCGGCGCGCTGGTGCCGGAGCTCGCGCGGCTCGACAAGCTGCTGACGGACGAGCAGAAGCAGTTCTGGGAGGACGTGGCGAAATCCAAGGATCAGCGCCGCGCAGGCCTGCCGAAGGAATACATGGAGACGACGCAGGGCGTGCTCGAGACGCTCGATAAGCTCTCGAACATCCTCGCCGCCACCGTCAACCACCAGGATGCCGTGATCGACCAGCTGCTGTCGATCAGGCAGAGCGCCGGGCTGCTGCGCAACACCATCCCCGGCCCCCGTAATGTTACGGCAGGAACACTGTCTAAGTTTTTACCCTTTTCGGGCCAGATGCGCTTCACGCGCCTGCCGGGGGCAGGCGCTTCTGCGTGCATCCCTTTGGTCGTTCGAAGTTCGTAGGGGGCTGCCGGTATCGGCCACGAACTTCGAAACGCGTACCGGAGTGTCCAATGCTCAATCGCCTGACCGTATCCACGCTGCTGAAGGCGGTGATCCTCTCCACCGCATTTGTCGTCGTCATCGGCTTCTCGATCAGCGCATGGAGCTCATGGGACCGGCTTCAGCAGGCCAACCGGATCGTCGCGGTTTCGGCAGCCTCGGCCGAGGTGTTCAAGGCGATGGCCAACATCCGGGCCGACCGCTCGACCAGCAACCGCCAGCTCACCTCCGATGTCGCGATGGACAAGGACATCGAGAAATACACCCGCGAAATTCGCGAGGCGCTGATGCCGGCGCTGGCACGCACGCTCGAGATCCTGCCCACGACCGACGTCGTGCAGCGCGAGGCTTTCCTCGCCGACCTCGGCACGCTGAACAAGACGCTGCTGGCGGCACAGGCCGAGTTCTGGATCGAGGTCGTCAAGCCCAAGGCCGAGCGCCGCGCGGGCCTCGCCAAGGACTATGTCGCGACCGAGGATGCGCTGATGGCGCAGCTCGAAAGGCTCTCGGGCGCGCTCGCCGCCAGCGTCAACCACCAGGACGCGACCATCGACCAGCTCCTGACCATCAAGCAGATGGCCTGGCTGCTCCGCAACACCGCCGGCGAGTCCTCACAGATCGTCGGCAACGCGCTCAACGCCGGCAAAATCGCGCCCGAAGTGCAGCTGGCCTACACGAAATTGGTTGGCGGCACCGACACCGCCTGGACCGCCATCGAGCTTGCCGCATCGGGCATGCAATTGCCGCCGGCGCTGGCGGCTGCGATCACCATAACCAAATCGACCTATTTCGACCCGCAATATGCCTCGACGCGCGACGGGGTCATTGCGACGATCGCCAAGGGCGAGAAGCCCTCGATGACCGCCAACCAATGGAGCCCCTATTCGGTCCCCCGCATGATGACCGCAGTGAGGCTCGCCGATGCGGCCCTGCAAGCCGCCAAGGACCACTCCGCCGCGCAGCGCGCGGCCGCGGTGCAGCTGCTGCTGATCAATACCGCGCTGCTCATCGCTGCGATCGTCCTGACCGGCGCCGCCATGCTGGCGGTCAGCCGCCGCGTGATCACGCCGCTGCATAGAATTCGCGATGCGATGCTCAAGGTCGCCGGCGGCGATCTCGGTGTCGACAGCGGCTATCTCGACCGCCAGGACGAGATCGGCGCGCTTGCCGGTGCGCTCGAAATCTTCAAGCAGCAGGCCATCGACAAGCTCAAGATCGAGGAGCAGGAGCGCGAGCACAATGCCGGCGCCGCCGCGCGCCAGCGCGCGATGGAGGCCTATGTCGGCGAGTTCGAAGGCGTGGTGCGCAAATCGGTGGGCGAGCTGAGTGAGGCGTCCGGCGAGATGCGCAAGACCTCGGGCGATCTCTCCACAGTGTCGCGCCAGACCAATGAACGCGTCGAGATCGCGGGCAAGGCTTCGAGCGACGCCTCCACCAGCGTCGAGAGCGTTGCGGCAGCCGCCGAGGAGCTATCTGCCTCGATCAACGACATCAGCCAGCAGGCCGCCCACGCCGCGGGCATCGCCAGCCGCGCCGTCAACCAGGCGCGCGAGACCGACGGCACCGTTCAGGGGCTGGCGCAATCCGCGGGACGCATCGGCGAGGTCGTCGGGCTGATCAACACCATCGCGGCGCAGACCAATTTGCTCGCGCTCAACGCCACGATCGAAGCTGCCCGCGCCGGCGAAGCCGGACGCGGTTTCGCGGTCGTCGCCTCCGAGGTGAAATCATTGGCGAGCCAGACCGCGCAGGCGACCGAAGATATTTCCGAGCAGATCGCCGATATCCAGCGGGTTGCGGGCGATGCCATCAACGCGATCCAGGCGATCGGCGGCATCATCGGCGAGGTCAACGAGGTTGCGAACACGATTGCCGCCGCCGTGCAGGAGCAGGGCGCCGCGACGCAGGAGATCACCCGCAGCACGCAGTACGCGGCGCAGGGCACCAAGAACGTCTCGGACAACATCATCGGCGTGAAGGCCGATGCCGACACCGCAGCAGGTGCGGCGGACGACGTCAAGCAAGCCGCGGAAACCCTGGAAACGCAGAGCCGCCAGCTCGGCCAGCAGGTCAGCGACTTCCTGGGAAAGATACGCGCGGCTTAGGACTTGCGGGTTGGATAGAAAGCTACTGCCACACTCTCGCTGTCGTCCTGCGAAAGGAGGGACCCATAACCACAGGGAGCAGTTGCGGCGCGAGCCGGTAAGTCCGAGTCGTCGCCAAACCGCTCCCTGTGGTTATGGGTCCCGGATCTGCGCGCGCTTTGGGCGCGCTTGTCCGGGACGACAATCTTTACGACAATCTTTATTGTCAGCTCGGCAACTCAGCCCCCCTACTCCTTCGCCACCACCGGCAGCTGACGAAACCTGGCGCGCACCGACTCCGGCAGCGGCGAAAAATTCATCGCGATGCCGTGGCGGTCGTTGGCGTTGCGATTGGCGACCACCAGCCCATCGCGGCCCGCAACGATGTCACCCTTGCGCAAGGTGGGATCGTCCTCGACCTTGATCTGGGCGAGTCCGACCGGATCCTTGCCGTTGCAGGTGCAGCCCGCGACGATCTCGTTGCGGTAGCGGAACGCATTGGGCAATTCGGAATAGGATTTTCCCTTGTCCGTCACGGCGTCGTCGATATTGCTGCCATAGACCAGCGAGGTTTCGGACGTCGGGCAGAAGCTCTTGCAGGATTGCGCCTTGCTCTCGGCGTCGTTTCCTTGCGCCGGGAAGTAGCGGCCATCGCAACCGCGCACGCAATAGGCGCTGCCATAGGAGGCCCGCTGGCGCGGCGTGTCGTAGCGCGGCATGTCATCGGTCGGGAACGGCATGCGGATCTCCGGCGCGGAGCGCGCGCGGAAGCCGCCGAAGAGCGCCGAGAAGAAGTCTTCCGCATGCGCCGACGGCGTCAACGCGAGGCCAAACGAGGCGACGGCAAAGCACGCCGCCGCGCCACCGGCCAGTTTGCCGATCGAACGTCTCTTCATATGACCTCGCTCAACTCTCAGTTCACTGCCGACGTCGTGACGTTCAGCGCCTGCCGCCCCGAAGGCAGCGTCGCCACCGGCGGGCGCTTGCGTACCGCGTCGCCACCCTTCGCCATCAGCGGAGCCTTCTTCGGCAGCACCACGACCTTGGCGCCGACATTGACGCGGCTGAACAGATCCTTGACGTCTTCGTTGGTCATGCGAATACAGCCGGAGGACACGAACTTGCCGATCGTGGCGGGATCGTTGGTGCCGTGGATACGGTATTCGCTCGAGCCGAGATACATCGCGCGCGCGCCGAGCGGATTGCCGGGACCGCCGGCGACGAAGCGCGGCAGGTAAGGCTGACGCGCGACCATCTCGGCCGGCGGATGCCAGTCCGGCCATTCGGCCTTGCGGCTGACGCTCTGCACGCCGGCCCAGGTGAAACCTTCGCGGCCGACGCCGACGCCGTAACGGATCGCGCGGCCATTGCCGAGCACGTAATAGAGATAGGTGTTGCCGGTATCGATGACGATGGTCCCGGCCGGCTCGCTCCTGTCGAAGCTGACGATCTGTCTGCGCAGCCGGTCGGGCAGCGCGGCATCCTCGTCGGCGGCCTGCGGCTCCGCATTGATATAACCGTGCGAATAGCTCGGGTCCTGCGGATATCCTTGCGGCTGCATCGGCGCATAACCGAGCGTTTGCGCGTTTGCGGCGCCGAAGGGCACCGCAAGGAGAGCTGTCGCGAAGGCAAAGGCGGCGATGCGCGGCGAGAAGCGGCGACGGATTGGAGAGAGCCTTGTCATGTGCTGCCCCGTTGGATGTGTGCATCAGGGTGATGCGGCTTCCAACAAACGCAGCCGGACCGATTCGGGTTCCGTCGTTCGCTGCGGCGGCGACGTCACAGTCAAGCGAGCAAAACTTCACGAAACCGCGATGGAACCGGTGCGTCCTCCCGGACGTTTTAAGGTTAACAATGGGCGCGCGGAGCATTCCGTGCGGGAGAGATATTGTGCGCGTCCTTCCCACTGAACGTCTGATTTCCGGCAACAACGAAGGCGACCCGCTTCCCGACAGCCATGCCGAATCGCCGCCGGTGATCCGCCGCACGGAGTTCGTCGCCTTTGCGCTCGCGGGTCTGTTCCTGATTGCCGTGGTCGCGGTGCTCTATGTCGCCAGGGCGTTCTTCCTCCCGGTCGTGATGGCCATCGTCGCCGGCACCATGCTGTCGCCGGCCGCATCCTTTCTGGAGCGGCGGCGCGTGCCGCGTGCGGTCGGTGCCGTCCTGATCGTGGCCGCGGTGAGCATGGTCGTCACCTTCGTCGTCGCGCTGATTGCCGCGCCCGCGATGGAGTGGAGCTCGCGCCTGCCCGAGCTCGGCGCGCAATTAAAGGACAAGCTGCACGTGTTCGACCGGCCGCTGGCACTGTGGAAGGAGCTGCAAACCATGGTCGGCGGCTCCGAGGAGCTGCCAAGCTTCCAGTTGCCGAAATTCGAGTGGGTGCAGCCAACGCTGGAATTCCTGTCGCCGACTTTCGCCGAATTCCTGCTGTTCTTCGTCACGCTGATCCTGTTCATCGCAAGCTGGCGCGACCTGCGGCGGGCGCTGATCATGACGTTCGGCGACCGCGAAGCGCGGCTGCGCACCCTGCGGATCCTCAACGAGATCGAGGTCCATCTCGGCAACTACCTTTTGACGGTGACTGTCATCAATATCGGCGTGGGCGTCGCGACCGGCATCGTCTGCGCTTTCACCGGCATGCCCAATCCGGCCGGGCTCGGTGCGCTCGCGGCGGCGCTCAACTTCATCCCGATTATCGGACCGGTCGCGATGTTCGTCGTCCTGGTCGTGGTGGGGCTCGTCGCCTTCCCGACCGTCGGAGGCGGACTGATGGCGGGACTAGCCTTCGGCGGCATCACCTTCATGGAAGGGCACTTCGTCACGCCGACCATCATCGGCCGGCGGCTGGCGCTGAACGCGCTCGCCGTTTTCATCGCGCTGGCGTTCTGGACCTGGATGTGGGGACCGATGGGCGCGTTCCTCTCGTCGCCGCTGCTGATCGTCGGGCTGATCCTGAAGGAGCACCTGCTGCCGGAGAATTCGCCGCAGCTCCCGCAGGAATGATCGGTTTCCCCGACCGGAACTTACCCGAGGACGAAACGTTTTCCGGCTATCTCAGCCGCCGACCGTTTTGGAGCTCCTGATGTCAACGACCAATGGCGAAACCGGGTTGAGAGACTGGCCCGACAATGCCACCAGAGAACGCCTCGAGAAGGATGTAGCAACCGTGAAAAGCGATATCGCCGCCCTCACCGATCAGATCACCGACGCGCTCAACACCTTTGCCAATTCCACCGGCAAGCAGGCCCGCCGCGGCTATCGCCAGGCCCGCGAGAACGTGGATTCCGCGATCGACGACATGTCGGACCGCAGCAGCGCCATGATGGGTGCTGCGCAAGACGCCTACGGCTCGATCGAGGAAACGCTGGAAGACGCCATCACGCAGCGGCCGCTCGCGACCGTCGGGCTCGCGCTCGGCATCGGCTTCCTGATCGGTGCCGCCTGGCGCCGGTAGCGCGGACGCAAGACCTTGACGTTACGGCGGTGCCGTTACGCCGCCGCTGCCCGCTTGTGGGCATCTGAGGAGCAAGGCCATGTTACAGCGCATCATCGACGGCATCAGCGCATCGACGGGCACAACCGTCCGCCTGACGTCGCTCGCCGCGGGCGCAGCATTCGCGCTCTTCATCACCACATGCTTTCTCTGCGCGGCGGCCTTCATCCTGGTCCTCGAGAAATATGGTCCCGTGCAGGCCTGCCTCGCGGGCGCCGGCATCTTCTTCCTGCTGACGCTCACTGCGGCGGGGAGCTATTGGGGCTACAAGCGGGAGATTCGGAAGCGCGCCCAGATCGCCGCGGAGCGTGCCGCAAAATCGACCGCGCAGAGCATGCTCTCCGACCCCATGCTGCTGGCGACAGGCGTCCAGATCGTTCGTGCCATCGGCGTCAAACGGCTGTTGCCTATCCTGGCGATCGGCGGCGTCGCGCTTGGAATCCTGGCGAGCCGCGCCGGCGCATCCGACGAAGCATCGGCTGAACCGGCCGAATAACGGCGAGAGCCCTAACAAGGTTGCGTCCTCGGCGCGACGAGCGGATTTACCGGAATTTGACGGCGTGCTCCGCGAAGTTTTTCGCCCTCCAGAATGAATCGGGGCCTCCTCACGCAAACGCTACTCGGATAGGCAGGCGGTTGCCGCTAAAAGCAGCGCCCCTGATTCCAAAAGTCATTTCTGCGATGAAACCGTCCGTCAAGGCGAACCTTGCCGCATTCCAACCCGACGCCAGGCTCTATTTGACGCTCGGCATTGCCAATTGGTCGGTGTTCGTCGACCACATTCCGAACAACGTCGTCAACCTGCTGACGCTGCGAAATTTCGGCTTCAGCGGCGCCGCGGACCTGTTCGTGTTCGTGGTGGGCTATGGCGTCGCCATCATCCACGGCAGGATGGCGCTGGAGCGCGGCTACGTCGTCGCGGCGACGCGCATCTTTCGCCGCGTCTGGCGGCTCTATGCCGCCTATGTCGTGCTGTTCGTGATCTATATCGACGCCATCGCCTATGTCGCTTCGCAATCGATGGCGCCGGAGATCATCCACGAATACAATATCTCGGGCATTCTCGAGCATCCGCTGCGCATCCTGGTTCGTGGCCTCGTGCTCCAGGAAGAACCGCTGAATCTCGATCTCCTGCAACTGATGATCCCGCTGATGGCGTTCTTTCCGTTTGCGCTGTGGGGTTTGTTGCGGCGGCCGAACCTGACGCTGGCGGCATCGGTCGCGCTGTACGTTGCGGCGCGCTGGTTCGACTGGAATTTCCGGGTCTATCCGGACCAGGAGTGGACCTTCAATCCGCTGTGCTGGCAGATGCTGATGGTCCTGGGCGGCTGGTTCGCCGTAACAGGCGCCTCCGGACGCGCGTTGCACGGAATGCCCTGGCTGCGGATCCTCGCGGGTGCCTATCTCATCTTCGCGATGGCCGTCACCTTGATGCGGCATTCGCCCGCGCTATCCGTGCATTTGCCGGACTTCCTCCTCAACGGCATCGCGCCGACCGACAAGGAAAACCTCGCGCCCTATCGCGTGGTCCATTTCCTCGCGCTCGCCTTCCTCGCAACCCATCTCATTCCGGCCGGTCATCCCGGCCTGCAATTGAAGCCGCTTCAGGCGGTGATCACATGCGGCGAGGAATGGCTCGCCGTGTTCTGCGTCGGCGTGTTCCTGTCCTTCGCCGGCCATCTCATCCTGATCACCGGCGCCAATCTGGTGGTGATGCAGATCGCGGTAAGTCTCGTTGGCTTCGCGGCAATGACGGCGGTGGCCTATTACATCTCCTGGTCGAAGCGGCAGGACCTGCCGGCCGCCTTGCGGCAGCAGGGCTAGCCGCCCGGACGTTTCGATTCCGCTAGGCCGAAAGCTGCGGCTGCGCTATGCCGAGCGAAGGCGGCTTCTGCGCGAGGAGACCGGGCGTGACGATGACAAAGAGCGGAAGTGAGGAGGCTGACCGCGCGCCCCGACGGGGTCGGCCCCGGTCGATCGAGACCACCAACGCCATTCTCGAAAGCGCCTACGCGCTCATGGCCGCCACCGGCCTTGCCGCCACCACCATCGATGCCATCGCGCGCCACTCCAGCGTCTCCAAGATGACGATCTACAAATGGTGGCCGTCACGCGAAGCGCTGCTGATCGACGCCTTCCTTCACCGGGCCGCGCAAATGCTGCCGCTGCCGCCTGCGAGCTCGGGCAGCCCTGCGGCGCGCGCACGCCGCCATGCCGCGGCCTATGCCGAGGCGCTCCAGGGCGAGTTCGGCAAGGTGCAGCTCGCCGTCGTCTCCGAATGCATTTCCAAGACCGGCTCGGCGGAGCTGTTCTACACCCGTTACCTGCAATTCCGCCGCGGCGCGCTGGTCGAGATGATCGCCGCCGGCCAGACGGATGGCAGCATCCTGGCAGAGGGAGCGCCCGAGGATCTCTACGACGCCATCTATGGCAGCCTGTTCTACCGCTACGTCTTCGGGATCGCGCCGATCACGCCGGCTTACGCGCGCCATCTGGTCGATTTGGTGTTGCGGCCGAAGGGTTAGAACCGCGACCTCTATCGCACAGGCCTGACGGGCGCTGAGATTTTATCCGTGCGGTCGCGCTCGGTCATATCGACCACCGTTTCCATCGGCGCTGTCAGTTCATAGACGTAGGAGACGTCGGTGAAGTAGCGCTTGGCGATGCCGCCCAGCGCTTCGGGCGCGACACGGTCGAGCAGGATCAGACCGAAATCGGAATCCGGGCGGCGCGTTGCCTCGCTGGTGTTGAACTCCTCCCAACGGAAATAGAAGATCTCGTCGGTCCCCTCGCCCGTCACGGTCCAATTCGCGGTGATGTGCGGATGCTTTCCGACCAGCGACAGGCCTTCGTCGGAGTGCGAGGCGAGCTCGAAGAACAGCAGTGAGAGGCTTTGCGCAGCGCGCGCGCTGACCGCGATGTCGGGGCCGGTGACGGCGATGCGGTCGGCATGCGGGATGGCGCGCGCCTCGAACAGGCCCTTCAGCTTGACGCCTTGCCACTGGCTCTCGCTGAGCAGTGAGACCACGTTGGACATGGCGTGGATGCGGCCGATCAGCAGTTCGCGCGCAACATCGATGTCCGAGCCGTGGCGGAGCGTGCGCGTCACGATCGACTGAATCACCGCCAGGATGTTCTTGACCCGGTGGTTGAGCTCGTCGATGACAGCGGTCAGCCGGCGCTCGAATCCGATTCTAACCTGGATTTCCCGGCTGAGCCGCAGATTGTTGTAGGCGACATAGCCGAACAGGCCGCACACCATCGCGGTGATGGCAAAACCGATCGCCGCCACGATGATCGCGGTCTGCTCGGCGCGCCGAGCCGAACTGGTCTTTGCGTAATAGCCGAGCTGCCAGTCGCGGCCGCCGAAGCTCATTGTGCGCGTTGCCGACGGCACCGGCCCGTCCGCTGCCGTCATGCGTGACGAGACCACGCCCTGGTCGTTGGCAACGAGCTCACCACCTTCCCTGCGCGGATCCTTCAGTGCGACCGCGAACAACGACATGTCGTCATTGGTCAGCATCAGCGAAGCGAGCTCGTAGGAAAATGTGACGAAGCCCGCCGGCTCCGTCGCGCCCTCGGGAATGACGGGAGCAGCCACGATGATGCCGACCGGCCCGCCGCCGCGCAGGAGCTGAATCGGGTCCGAGGCGACCGATCTCTTCTCGACCCTGGCACGTGTCAGCATGGCGCTACGCACCGGATCCTGGTCGTAGCTGCGGCCGGGCAGCGACTTGGTCTCGTTGCTGCGCGGCTCGAGGTCCATCAGCACGTCGATCGGCTGGGTGACACCAGCCGGGTCGATCGGCTTGTCGTCATACGACCGGATCTGCGGATTGGGAAAGCCGGCGCCCGCGATCGCAGCCTGCGCCGCCACAAGCTCGTTCGGCTTCAGCCGGGCGACCCATCCGGCCACCACGAAATCGGTCTTGAACGCGTAGATGGCCGAGCGCAGCGGCTCCAGCATGTTCGGCTTGATCACCGACGGCGCACGGAACAGGCCGGAGGCGACACGCGCGAGCAGCTCGCGCTCGGTCAGGCGGTCCTGGACCAGGCTCGCATGAACATCGATCGCACGCGCCAGCGCGATCCGGTCCAGTGCCAGCTCCTGGTCGTGGACGCGATAAGCCGCGAGCCCGGAAAGCAGGGCTCCGAGCAGAGCGATGAAGCCGATGATGAAACCCAGCCGAACCACGCGATTACTCAGGCGAAAGCAGGGGGGCGGCAATAAGCACGGAGCATGTGAACGCCGCTCGAACGGCCATGTGCCGAAACGGAGTGGACCCCAGTAATGGAGATAATGAAGGAGGAGGCATCCGTACGCAACTTGGGTCGCCTGATAAGCTTAATCCGCCTAGCCAGTCATCTGGTCGGGACGGCCTTGCTGCGGGCACCGAAAGTAGTCAATTGCGCTGCCGGGAATTTGTTCCAGGGTTGCAGCTTTGCCCCAGACGTTAACGGCGGAACAGGCTGCGCCAAGTCGTCGCGCTGGTCAGCTCGCCCGCTTCAATCCGCCTTTGGCCTCGATGAAGCCAACGATATGGTCGAGCCCCTCGCTCTTTTTCAGGTTGGTCATGACGAAGGGGCGCGCGCCGCGCATGCGCCTGGCATCCGTCTCCATCTTCTCCAGTGAGGCGCCGACATGGGGCGCGAGGTCAATCTTGTTGATGACCAGGAGGTCGGAGCGGGTGATGCCGGGGCCGCCCTTGGACGGGATCTTGTCGCCGGCCGCGACGTCGATGACGTAGATGGTGAGGTCGGCAAGCTCCGGGGAAAAAGTGGCAGCCAGATTGTCGCCACCGGACTCGATCAGCACGAGGTCGAGCCCGGGGAATTTTGCGCGCATGTCCGCGACCGCAGCCAGGTTCATCGAAGCGTCCTCGCGGATCGCGGTGTGCGGGCAACCGCCGGTCTCAACACCTGCGATGCGGTCGGCCGTCAGCGAGCCCGAGCGCACCAGGAATTCCGCATCCCATTTGGTGTAGATGTCGTTGGTGATCGCCGCGATGTCATAGCGCTCGCGCATGGTCTTGCAGAGCAGGTCCATCAGCGCGGTCTTGCCCGATCCGACGGGGCCGCCTACTCCGACACGCAAGGGGCCGTGAGATTTCGACATGTCACTTGCTCTCTCTTGATTGGTGAAAGGCCGCACCGCTCACGAGCGAAACAGCCGCGTATATTGCGTCTCGTGCCGCAGACTGGCGAGATCGGCGCGAAACGTCGCGCTGCCGAGGTCGTCCAATGTCGCATTCAGCGCACGATTCGCGGTCGCGGCAACCGCGGCTTCCAGCCTCACGAGCACACGCTGGCTGTCGGTCTGGCCGAGCGGAATGAGCCGGCCCGCCGCGGAAATCCAGTTCGAAACCAGCGCATGCAGGAAGGCGTGCAGCGTCGACGCCAGCGGCACGTCGTGGACCGCTGCAACAACACCGACGGCGACGGGATAGACCAGTAGTGTGCGGCATGCCGCAACCATGGCATCCAAACCTTTCGCATCCCACGCGGCCCGGGCGATGTCGATGAAGGCACGTCCCTGCGAAATCGTCTCGAGCTGCCGCTCGCGCGACGGCACGAAGGCAGCGGCGAACTCAGCAATATCGTTCAAGGTAGTGTCCTCGCCCAACTCAGTGGCGCGATAGGCGTGGACCAGGAACGTCGCGTCGCAAAAGCCGGAACCATCGCCCAGCATCGCGCCGAGCCAGTCGGCCAGCGTCGCGGTGTCGGTGATATCGCCCGCCTCGACCGCCCATTCAATGCCGCTGGAATAGGAGAAGCCGCCGACCGGAAAGGCCGGCGACAGCCAGGTCATCAGCCGGTACAGCGCCGCCGCCTCGCGCTCGGCGAGATCACCGGCGCCGACCGGCTCATTTGTGGTCATGAGCATGCTTGTGGCCGTGGTGATGGTCGGGATGGTCGCAATGCTCGTCATGGTGATGATCGTGCCCGTGGTGATCATGCGCGGCGTGATCATGATGGTCGTGATCGTGGCCGTGATGATCATGGTGATCGTGACCATGATCGTGATGCCCATGATCATGGGCATGGTCGTCATGTCCGTGGGCATGACCCGCATCGGCGTAAGCGCCGCCTTCGGGATCGAACGGTGCCTCGATCTCGATCACGCGGGCGCCGAGGCCTTTCACCATTGCCTCGATGACATGATCGCGGCGGATGCGCAGGCTCTTGGCCATGATCTGTGTCGGCAGATGGCGATTGCCCAGATGCCAGCCGACACGGACGAGGTGGTGTGGATCGCGGCCGCGGATCTCCAGCAGCGGCTCGGGCGCCGCCACCACCTCGACCAGTCGGCCGTCCTCCAGTACCAGCGCATCTCCGCCGCGCAACGCGACGGCATTCTCCAGGTCGAGCAGGAATTCGAGGCCCCGCGTCCCCGTCATTGCCATGCGGCGACGGTGCCGATCGTCGAAATCGAGCACGACCGTATCGGCCGCCGCTTTCGTGAAGCGGTGCTGTCCCCTGACCTGCGTTGCCCGGATCATGCGCTCTTACCCCGTTTACCGTGTCTCGACCTTCTCGGGCGTGATCACTTCGATCTTCGGCGGCGCCGTAAAACACTTCACCGCCACGCGGCCGAACGTCTTCATGTGCTCCTGGCCGCGATGCGGCACCAGCGCCTCGGCATTCTCCCACTGCTCGACGAACACCATCTTGGCGGGATCGGTGACGCTCTCATGCAAATCATAGGCGATATTGCCGGGCTCCTTCCGCGTCTCCTTGATGCAGGCGGTGGCGGCTGCAATGAATTCGGCGCGCGTCTCGGGCTTGATGGTCAAGGTGGCAACGACGTAGATCACGAGAAATCCTCCCGGCTTTTCTTGGAGTTAAGATCGGGCGGGACATTAGACCAGGCGGGATCGAACGCAAAACCGTAAATCCGTCCCCGGACCCATGCCGGGCAGGTGCGTTTATACGCTATTTCAGTACATGAAATATCGCTGCGCCATCGGCAGCACCTCAGCCGGCGCGCAGGTGAGCAGCTCGCCGTCGGCGCGCACCTCGTAAGTCTCCGGATCGACCTCGATGTCAGGCGTGGCGTCGTTGTGGATCATGCTCTTCTTCGAGATCTTGCTGCGGGTGTTCTGGACAGCATAGAGCTTCTTCTCGATGCCGAGCCTGCGCGCCAGACCGCCGGCGATCGCGGCCTTCGAGGTGAACACCACCGAGGATGCGGTGCGCGCCTTGCCGAAAGCGCCGAACATCGGCTGGTAATGCACCGGCTGCGGCGTCGGAATCGAGGCGTTGGGATCGCCCATCGGAGCGGCGACGATCATGCCGCCCTTGACGATGCAATCCGGCTTGACGCCAAAAAAGGCCGGCGACCACAGCACGAGATCGGCCAGCTTGCCCTTCTCGACCGATCCGATCAGCTTCGACACGCCATGGGCGATCGCCGGATTGATCGTGTATTTGGCGATGTAGCGCTTGACGCGGAAGTTGTCGTTGTCCTTGCCCTTGTCCTGCGGCAGCGATCCGCGCTGCTTCTTCATCTTGTCGGCGGTCTGCCAGGTCCGGATGATGACCTCGCCGAGGCGGCCCATGGCCTGGGAATCCGAGGACATCATCGAGAGCGCGCCAAGGTCGTGCAGGATGTCTTCAGCCGCGATAGTTTCTTTCCGGATGCGGCTTTCCGCGAACGCCAGGTCTTCCGCAATCGAGGGATCGAGGTGGTGACACACCATCAGCATGTCCAAATGCTCGTCGATGGTGTTGCGGGTGAACGGCCGCGTCGGATTGGTCGAGGACGGCAGCACGTTCTTCAGGCCTGCGACTTTGATAATGTCGGGCGCGTGACCGCCGCCAGCGCCTTCGGTGTGGAAGGCGTGGATGGTGCGGCCTTTGAAGGCCTTGATCGTATCCTCGACGAAGCCGGATTCGTTCAGCGTGTCGGAGTGGATCATCACCTGGATGTCATGATCGTCCGCGACCGACAGGCAATTGTCGATTGCCGCCGGCGTCGTGCCCCAATCCTCGTGCAGCTTCAGCGCACAGGCGCCACCCTTGATCATCTCGACCAGGGCAGCGGGCCGCGACGCATTGCCTTTGCCGGAAATGCCGAGATTGACCGGGAAGGCGTCGAACGACTGGATCATCCGCCCCATGTGCCACGGGCCCGGCGTGCAGGTGGTGGCAAAGGTACCGTGCGACGGGCCGGTGCCGCCCCCTAGCATCGAGGTGACGCCAGACATCAGCGCATGCTCGATCTGCTGCGGGCAAATGAAATGGATGTGGCTGTCGAAGCCGCCGGCGGTGAGGATCTTGCCTTCGCCCGCGATCACGTCGGTGCCGGGGCCGATGATGATGGTGACGCCCGGCTGGATGTCGGGATTACCGGCCTTGCCGATGCCGGCGATCATACCCTCCTTGATCGCGACGTCGGCCTTCACGATGCCCCAGTGATCGACGATCAGCGCGTTGGTGATCACGGTGTCGGCCGCGCCCTGCCGATTGGTGACCTGCGACTGCCCCATGCCGTCACGGATCACCTTGCCGCCGCCGAACTTCACCTCCTCGCCGTAGGTGGTGAAATCCTTCTCCACCTCGATGATCAGGTCGGTGTCGGCGAGCCGCACCTTGTCGCCGGTGGTCGGGCCGAACATGTCGGCATAGACGGAACGCTTTATTTTGACGGACATCACAAGCCCCGTTTGCGTTTGAATGTTGTCTCAATGCTCACAGCGAGGTCCTCGCTGTGAGCACCGTGTCGTCGAATGTCGTATCGAGCCAAGAGTTCTCGCCGCGGCAACCGGCGACCACCTGCTCGGCCCAGCCGGTGTAGTCCATGAGGTCGTCGCACTCTTCGGCGGTCGGATCAGAATGAATGCGTGCACCGATATTGCTGATCTTGTCGGCGATCTTGATCAGCCTGGCGCCGGCCGACTTCTTCGGTGCATCAATCACCTGCCTGCGCCGGCGCTCCGGCTTCGGCAGGCTCATATCGTCCGTGCACTCGGTGACGAGCGAGGCGACGCGCTCGGAGAATTTGTGCGCGAGCTCTTCGCGCGTGGTGTCGGTGTCTTCGATCGCATCGTGCAGCCAGCCGGCCGCGACCAGCTCGGCATCGGCACCTTCGGTTGCGGCAGCAAGCAGGTTCGCGACCTCGGCCAGATGGTTGATGTAGGGCTCGTTGCCGCGGCTCTTGCGCGCCATGCCGTTGTGGCGGCGCGCGGCGAGCTCGGCAGCTTCGGAGACGAGGCGGACGGGTGACAGCATGGCAAAGACCTCCGTTTTCGCCTCAACCGTGCCGCGCCGCGCTCGTTCCTGTGGAGATCACAGCTTCCCCATGACGTCGCCGCGAAAGCCGTAGATCGTCTTCTTGCCGGCGACCGCGACAAGCTGGACGTCGCGGGTCTGGCCGGGCTCGAAGCGGACGGCGGTGCCGGCGGCGATGTCGAGGCGCATGCCGCGGGCCTTCTTGCGGTCGAACTTCAGCGCCGGGTTGGTCTCGAAGAAATGATAGTGCGAGCCGACCTGGATCGGGCGATCGCCGGTGTTGGCGACCGTCAGCGTCACGGTCTTGCGGCCGGCATTGAGCTCGATCTCGCCGTCCTGGATGAAGAGTTCACCGGGGATCATGTTGCGCTCCTACCTGATCGGCTCGTGCACGGTGACGAGCTTGGTCCCGTCCGGAAAGGTCGCCTCGACCTGGATGTCGTGGATCATCTCGGGGATACCCGGCATCACCTGGTCGCGGGTGATGACCTGTGCGCCGGACTGCATCAGCTCGGCGACGGTGCGGCCATCGCGCGCGCCTTCGAGGATAAAATCGGAGATGATCGCGATCGCCTCGGGATGGTTGAGCTTGACGCCGCGATCGAGCCTGCGACGCGCGACGATCGCCGCCATCGAGATCAGTAGCTTGTCCTTTTCGCGAGGAGACAGATTCATGCGAAATCTCTTCCGTTCACATCGTTAATTCAGCCAGCCGTCAATTCAGCCAGAGCCGCGGCAGGACCGCACCGGTGCGCGCCAGCACGCCCATTATGTCGGCGCGCAAGCGGGCCGCATCTTGGGCACAGAACCGCGCCATAGCAAAGCCATTCCAGGCGGATATCCCGACCTCGCCGGCGAAGGATTCCGAGGCCTCGCGGATGCGCTCGATCAGCGCCTCGTCGCCGGGCACGATCAGGGCCGTGCCGATTGCGGCGCCGCCCTTGGCCACTGCAGACCGCGCAAGTTTTGCGCCGATATTGCCGTCGAGCCTGACGGTCTCGGCGAACACCAGCTTGCCGCCGCGGCGCAGCCGCCAACGGTCGACGAACTCGCCCTGCTCCATCCGCTCGCCCATAGCGGTGCGGCCGAACACGACGATCTCGCAGAGCAGGAGCGAAGCGCCCTCATCGAGCTCAATATCGAAGCGGCGCCGCACGCGCGCCCGGTCGAACAGGATCGTCTCCTGCGGCAGCCAGCCGATATGCGCACCCGCGGCAACCTTTAACGCGATATTGAGCTCTGCCGCCTGTCCCGGTGCGCGGTAGACCTTTTCTGCGGCCGCCGTGGTCAGCGTCAGCCGCGCGGCATCGGTGGCCGTGATCTCGATGTCGAAGCGATCGCCGCCGGCGACGCCGCCGGCCGTGTTGACGAACACGCCGGAGAGCCCCTCGCCTTCCGGCGAAGGAAAGCGCACGCGCAGGGAGCCGGATTCATGCAAGACCCCGCGACGTGTCACGCCGTCGCGGGCATGAACGTCGAAGCGCACCGCGCCGCGGGCCCGGTTGGCCTCGAACACCGTTGATGTGACTGAAACGTCGCTGCGCATCCGCCTCCCCAGCCGGTCGCGGCAGAATGGCTTACAGCGCCATCTGGCGGCTGATTTCGGCCGGATCAAGATTGGTGCGGTCGCAGGTGAATTTCACCGCGCCGCGATCCATCACCGCAAAACTGTCGCCGAGTTCGCAGGCAAAGTCGAGATATTGTTCGACCAGCACGATGGCGATGTTGCCGAGGTTGCGCAAATACGAGATGGCGCGGCCGATGTCCTTGATGATCGAGGGCTGGATGCCCTCGGTGGGTTCGTCCAGCAGCAACAGCTTTGGCCGCATCACCAGCGCGCGCCCGATCGCGAGCTGCTGCTGCTGGCCGCCGGAGAGGTCGCCGCCGCGCCGGCCGAGCATCGATTGCAGCACCGGAAACAGCGAGAACACGTCGTCCGGAATGTGCCTGTCCTCGCGCTTGAGCGGACCGAAGCCGGTCTTGAGGTTCTCCTCGACCGTCAGCAGCGGAAAAATCTCGCGGCCTTGCGGCACGAATCCGACGCCCTTCCGCGCGCGCTCGTAAGGCTTGAGCGAAGTGATGTCGCTGCCGTCGAACACGATCGCGCCCGACGAGATCGGATACTGCCCGACCATCGCGCGCAAGAGCGAGGTCTTGCCGACGCCGTTGCGCCCGAGCACGCAGGTCACCTTGCCCGGCTCGGCCGAGATCGAGACGCCACGCAGCGCCTGCGCGGCGCCGTAGAACAGGTTGATGTCCTTGACCTCAAGCATGGCTCAGCGTCCCAAATAGACTTCGATGACCCGCTCGTTGGACGAGACCTGGTCGATGGTTCCTTCGGCGAGTACGGTGCCTTCGTGCAGGCAGGTGACCTTGACGCCGAGCTCGCGCACGAACGTCATGTCGTGCTCGACCACCATCACGGTGTGAGTCTTGTTGATCTCTTTCAGCAGCTCGGCGGTCAGATGCGTCTCGACGTCGGTCATGCCGGCGACGGGCTCGTCGACCAGGAGCAGCTTCGGATCCTGCGCGAGCAGCATGCCGATCTCGAGCCACTGCTTCTGGCCGTGGCTGAGACTGCCGGCGAGGCGGTTGCGTGCCTCGGTGAGACGGATCGTCTCCAGCACCTTGTCGATACGCTCGGACTCCGCCCTGCTGCCGCTCCAGAACAGCGTGCCCTTGACGCTGTGATCGACGTTGAGCGCGAGCAGGAGGTTGTCCTGCACGGACTGGCTCTCGAACACCGTCGGCTTCTGGAATTTGCGGCCAATGCCGAGCTCGGCAATACGGGTCTCGTCCAGCCGCGTCAGATCCGTGACGCCGTCGAACAGCACCGTGCCCTCGTCGGGCTTGGTCTTGCCGGTGATGATGTCCATCATCGTGGTCTTGCCGGCACCGTTCGGGCCGATGATGGCCCGCATCTCGCCGGGCTCGAGCGTCAGCGACAGGTTGTTGATGGCGTGGAAGCCGTCGAAAGAGACGTGCACGCCGTCGAGATAGAGCATCGCGGAGGTCGCGCGGGTGTCCATGACGTTCATTGCACCTACTCCGCCATCTTGGGTTCGGTGACGCCGTCTTCGGCTGCGGCGCTCGCCCTGGTCGCGGCGTTGCGTTTTTCCTTCGACGAGTCCCACCAGGCGTTGAAGGTGCCGACGATGCCCTTGGGCAGCAGCAGCGTCACCAGGATGAACATGGCGCCCAGCATGAACAGCCAATACGGCGCGAGCATGCCGGAGGTGAAGAACGTCTTGGCGTAGTTGACCACGACGGCGCCGAGTGCTGCGCCGACAAGCGTACCGCGACCGCCGACCGCGACCCAGATCACCGCCTCGATCGAATTGCCCGGCGCGAATTCGGATGGATTGATGATGCCGACCTGCGGCACATAGAGCGCGCCGGCGACGCCGGCCATGCAGGCCGACACCGTGAACACGAACAGCTTGTAGGATTCGACGCGGTAGCCGAGAAAGCGCGTGCGCGATTCCGCGTCGCGGACCGCGATCAGAACCTTGCCGAGTTTGGACGAGACGATGGCGCGGCAGATCAGGAAGCCGACGATCAGCGCCAGGCAGCTCAGCGTAAACAGCGCGGCGCGGGTGCCCTCCGCCTGCACGTTGAAGCCCAAAATGTCCTTGAAGTCGGTCAGGCCGTTGTTGCCGCCGAAGCCGAAATCGTTGCGGAAGAAGGCAAGCAGCAGCGCATAGGTCATCGCCTGCGTGATGATCGACAGATAGACGCCGGTGACGCGGGAGCGGAAGGCGAGCCAGCCGAAGCAGAAGGCGAGCAGGCCCGGCACGACCAGCACCATCAGCGCGGCAAACCAGAACATGTCGAAGCCGTACCAGTACCATGGCAGCTTCGAATAGTTCAGGAACACCATGAAATCGGGCAGGACCGGATTGCCGTAGACGCCGCGGGTGCCGATCTGCCGCATCAGGTACATGCCCATGGCGTAGCCGCCGAGCGCGAAGAACGCGCCGTGGCCGAGCGAGAGGATGCCGCAATAGCCCCAGATCAGGTCGATCGAGAGCGCGAGGAGCGCGTAGCAGACATATTTGCCCCAGAGCGCGACGAGGTAGGTCGGCACCTGCAGGAACGAGCCCGCGGGCAGCAGCAGGTTGGAGAGCGGGATCAAGATGCCGCAGGCCGCGACGACGGCGAGAAAGATCGTCGCGCCGCGGTCCAGCGATCGCGTCAGCATGTGAGGGGTCATGCTTCCACCGCACGGCCCTTGAGCGCGAACAGTCCGCGCGGCCGCTTTTGAATGAACAGGATGATGAGCACCAGGATGGCGATCTTGCCGAGCACGGCGCCGGCGACCGGCTCCAGGAACTTGTTGGCGATGCCGAGCGTGAAGGCGCCGACCAGCGTACCCCAGAGATTGCCGACGCCGCCGAACACCACGACCATGAAACTGTCGATGATGTAGCTCTGGCCGAGATTGGGGCTGACATTGTCGATCTGTGACAGCGCCACGCCGGCGATGCCCGCAATGCCCGAGCCGAGGCCGAAGGTCAGGGCGTCGACGCGCGAGGTTGCGATGCCCATCGAGGCCGCCATGCGGCGGTTCTGCGTCACCGCGCGCATCTCCAGCCCCAGCGCGGTGTAGCGCAGCATCGCGAGCAGGATCGCGAAGACTGCGAGCGTGAAGCAGAGGATCCAGAGCCGGTTATAAGTGATGGTGATCTGGCCGAGCTCGAAGGCGCCGCTCATCCAGGAGGGATTGCCGACCTCGCGGTTGGTCGGGCCGAACATGGTGCGAACCGCCTGTTGCAGCACCAGCGACAGGCCCCAGGTCGCGAGCAGCGTCTCGAGCGGACGGCCATAGAGAAACCGGATGATGCTGCGCTCGATAACGACGCCGAGCGCGCCGGCGACCAGGAAGGCGAGCGGCACGGCGATCAGCAGCGAATAGTCGAACAGGACCGGGTAACGGGTGCGGATCACCTCCTGCACCACGAAGGTGGTGTAGGCCCCGATCATAACCATCTCGCCATGAGCCATGTTGATGACGCCCATGACGCCGAAGGTGATGGCGAGCCCGATCGCGGCGAGCAGCAGCACGGAGCCGAGCGAGAGGCCGTACCAGGCATTCTGCACCATGGACCAGACCGCGAGCGAACTCTGAATCGAGCCGATTGCGCTGGCGGCGGCTTTCGTCACCGAGGCGGGCTGATCGCTGCCGATACCGGTGAGGAGAGCGAGCGCTTCCTGGTCGCCGCGCGCCTTGATGGTGGCAACGGCTTCGAGCTTCTGCACTTCGGTCGCGTCGGACTTGTACAGCAGAATTGCGGCACGAGCGTCGCCCAAGGTGGCCTTGACCGCCCTGTTGGTTTCCTTCGCGAGCGCGCCCTCGACGGCCTCGAGCGCCGCCTCCTCGTGCGACTTGAAGACGGATTGTGCGGCTTGAAGGCGCATTCCGAGGTCCGGCGACATCAGCGTCAGACTGCCGACTGCGGCATCGACGCTGCGGCGCAGGCGGTTGTTGAGGCGGACCGCGCTCGCGCTGTCGGGAACGCGGGCCACCGGCTGGCCGGTCGCGGCATCGATCGATTTGCCGTCGGCGCCGGTGACGTAAACCTTCTTGCTATCAAGGTCGGCCATCAGTCGGCCGTCCTGGAGCGCGCTGATGATGGGGAAAGCCAGCGTATTGCCGCTGCTCGCGACCACGCCGATCGCCTCTTCGGTATCGGAATAATCATCGTTGGCGAATTTGGCGACCGCATCCTCGAACGGGCCGGCGAAGGCCGGCAGCGCGAACGCGATCAGGAACAACGAGAGCGCAAACGAACAGAGACGGGCGGACAAATTGGCTGGCACTGTGAAGACCCCGGCAGAAAAGATTGGAGAAGGCAGCGGGATCGCCGCCTTCTCCGGTCGTGCAATGAGCCGTCAGACTTCGACCGGAAGTCCTAGGATCAGGAGAGCCCTAGGATCAGGAGCCCGAGCCGAGGCACTTGTTGGTCTTGGTGTTAAAATTGCCGCACTTCTTGCCGACCCAATCGCCGACCAGGTCCTTGGAGCCGTCGAGCTCCTTCGACCAGGCGTCGCCGGCAACGAGACCGGGCGTCTTCCAGACCACGTCGAACTGGCCGTTCGCCTTGATCTCGCCGATGAACACCGGCTTGGTGATGTGGTGGTTCGGAAGCATCTTGGAGGTACCGCCGGTCAGATTCTTGGCTTCGATACCCGGGAGAGCGTCGATGACCTTGTCGGGATCGGTCGACTTGACCTTCTCGACCGCCTTGACCCACATGTCGAAGCCGATCACGTGCGCTTCCATCGGATCGTTGGTCACGCGCTTCGGATTCTTGGTGTAGGTCTGCCACGCCTTGATGAACTTCTCGTTCTCCGGCGACTTGATCGACTGGAAGTAGTTCCAGGCGGCGAGGTGGCCGAGCAGCGGCTTGGTGTCGATGCCAGCGAGCTCTTCCTCACCCACCGAGAACGCGACGACCGGGATATCCTTCGCCTTGATGCCCTGGTTGCCGAGTTCCTTGTAGAAGGGAACGTTGGCGTCGCCGTTGATGGTCGAAACCACCGCGGTCTTCTTGCCGGCAGAGCCGAATTTCTTGATGTCGGCTACGATCGTCTGCCAGTCGGAATGACCGAACGGCGTGTAATTGATCATGATGTCTTCCTGGGCGACACCCTTCGACTTCAGGTAGGCTTCCAGGATCTTGTTGGTGGTGCGCGGATAGACGTAGTCGGTGCCCGCGAGCACCCAGCGCTTCACTTTCTCGTCCTTCATCAAATAGTCGACGGCGGGGATCGCCTGCTGGTTCGGCGCAGCACCCGTGTAGAACACGTTGCGCTCGCTTTCCTCGCCCTCGTACTGCACGGGGTAGAACAGGATGCTGTTCAGCTCCTTGAAAACCGGGAGCACCGATTTGCGCGATACCGAGGTCCAGCAGCCGAACACGACCGAGACCTTGTCCTTGGTGATGAGTTCGCGCGCCTTCTCGGCGAACAGCGGCCAGTTGGAGGCGGGGTCGACGACGACGGCTTCGAGCTTCTTGCCGTTCACGCCGCCTTTCTTGTTCTGCTCGTCGATCAGGAAGAGGATGGTGTCCTTCAGCGTGGTTTCGCTGATGGCCATGGTGCCGGAAAGGGAGTGCAGCACACCGACCTTGATGGTGTCGTCGGCGGCCTTCGCGCCGGTCAATGAGGCCAGACCGAGCATCAGTCCGGCGGTCGCGGCGATCACGCCGCGGCGGCTAAATGACGCCGCTATATCGTGAGTGGATTTGGTAAGCATGATGGTATCATCTCCCTGACGCAGACGTGAAATAAGACGCTGCGAAACGGCCCCACGGCCGCCTGCGATTAACGGAATCGCAAGAACCATGCCATGGGCTGAGCACATGCCAACCTATTGGTCAGACTAGACAATTTTACCGCAATCCAACTTTCGCCGCAGCGAGGTTGCTCAAGATTTGGGCGAATAAAATGTATGCTAATGCGGCAGGCTGGTTATTTTTTGAGCAAAGTTACAGCTATGTCTAAATTTCCGGCATAACTATTTCTGTACCGCAATCGCCGTTTCAGGCTGCCGTGCCTTGAAAGCGCCCCGTGGATGTTCCATATGAGGGTCCGAGACCTCTTGCGAATCAAGCGGTCGTAGCGAGCCGCGTGTTCTTAAGCCCTTTCGGGCGTCTGGCTTGCCCCATCCCACAAGCCATCCGACACCCCAAACACGCAGGTGTCTATTCGACACCCTTATTGCGCGTGCCCCGCTGATTGCCGGGCGCCCGCTTTCGACATGGAAAGAACCCATCTTTTGACTTCCTTTCAGGACTTCGGCCTTGCCGAACCCATCGCGCGTGCTCTCGCCGAAGAGAATTACGTCACCCCCACCCCCATCCAGGCCCAGACGATTCCCACGGCGCTGACCGGCCGCGACGTTGTCGGTATCGCCCAGACCGGAACCGGCAAGACCGCGTCCTTCGCGCTGCCGATCCTGCACCGCCTGCTGGAGAACCGGATCAAGCCGCAGCCCAAGACCTGCCGCGTGCTGGTGCTCTCGCCCACCCGCGAGCTCTCTGGCCAGATCCTCGACAGCTTCAATGCCTATGGGCGCCACGTCCGGCTAGCCTCGACGCTTGCCATCGGCGGTGTGCCGATGGGCCGTCAGGTCCGCTCGCTGATGCCGGGCGTCGATGTTCTGGTGGCCACCCCCGGCCGTCTGCTCGACCTCGTGCAGAGCAATGGGCTGAAGCTTGGAAGCGTCGAATTCCTCGTGCTCGACGAGGCCGACCGCATGCTCGACATGGGCTTCATCAACGACATCCGCAAAATCGTCGCCAAGCTGCCGATCAAGCGGCAGACGCTGTTCTTCTCGGCCACCATGCCGAAGGACATCGCCGAGCTCGCCGACGCGATGCTGCGGGACCCGGCCCGCGTTGCGGTCACCCCGGTCTCCTCGACCGTGGAACGCATCCAGCAGCGCATCATCCAGGTCGACTTCTCTTCCAAGCCCGCCTTACTGGCCAAGCTGCTGAAGGACGAGCCGGTCAACCGCGCACTGGTTTTCACCCGCACCAAGCACGGCGCGGACAAGGTGGTGAAGACGCTTGAGAAGGCCGGCATCCCCGCCAGCGCCATCCACGGCAACAAGTCGCAGAACCATCGCGAACGGACGCTCGCCCAGTTCCGGACCGGTGAAATCCGCACGCTGGTCGCCACAGATATCGCCGCTCGCGGCATCGATGTCGACGGCATCACCCACGTCATCAATTTCGACCTGCCTAACGTGCCGGAGACCTATGTGCATCGCATCGGCCGCACCGCGCGCGCCGGCGCCGAGGGCACCGCGATCTCGCTGGTCGCAGGCGGCGAGGAGCTCAGCTATCTCCGCGATATCGAGCGGCTGATCAAGGTGGCGCTGCCCCGGGAAGACCGCCGCACGGATGCGGGCCGCGCCGACGCGGGCCCGCCCCCGTCGCAGCAACGCCCGGGCCGGTCGAGCCGCCCGGGCCAGCGCCCGCAGGGCGCAAGGCATGGTGACGTGCGGCGTGCTGACGGACGGCATGGTGCCGGCAAGCAGAGCGACGGAAGGCCTGGCGAAGGTCGCCCCGGTGACGGACGGCATGCCGACGGCAGGCCGGGCAATGCCGCGAAGGGCCCGAACGGCTCTCGCCGGACCCGGTCCGGCGGCAAGAAGCACGCATCGCCAAACGAACGACCGGAACAGCGTTCGGCGCATAGCGCCGGCAAGCCTGATGGGATACAAGGCGTGGCCTTTTTGCGCCGGGACAGTCGGCCGATGGGCCAACCGACCCGCAAACCCTATTCGCACTAGCCGTCCACGACCTGGAGAAATTCATGGCTAAGGAAGAGCTGATCCAGTTCGAAGGACTGGTCACCGAAATCCTCCCCGACGCGCGCTACCGCGTGCAACTCGACGCCGGACACGAGATCGTCGCCTATACCGCCGGCAAGATGAAGAAGAACCGCATCAAGACGCTGGCGGGAGACCGCGTGACGGTGGAGATGTCGCCCTATGACCTCGAGAAGGGCCGGCTGATTTTCCGCCACAAGGACGAACGTCCCAGCGGGGCGGGCGGACCTCCGCGTCCCGGACAGCGCGGCGGCCAGTTCCGTCGCCGCTGATCCGCTTCAAATACCTCATGCGGAAGTAGAATTCTGACCTGTATTCCGATCCGCCGTGTCCATCGCGGCGGATCAAAAAATCGTGCGCGTCAGGATTGTTTTGAGGCCTTAATTCCAATAAAATCGGCTCATCGATTTTCGGCCGGACGACATTAGCATCCACCGGTACAGCCGGTTCAGACACGCTGACGACCCTTCCAGAAACTCGATCTAACCCGCCTGCGAAAGTAGGCTTCGACACTGTATATCTGAGAAGGAACTACCCCGTGAGCATGGGAACCGTGAAGTGGTTTAACGCGACAAAGGGCTTCGGCTTCATCCAGCCCGACGATGGCGGCCAGGACGTCTTCGTACATATCAGCGCCGTCGAGCGCGCCGGCCTCGGCACGCTGCGTGAAGGTCAGAAGGTCTCCTACGAGATCGTGGCCGACCGCCGTTCCGGCAAGTCGGCAGCGGACAACCTCCGCGACGCCGGTTGAGCCCACGGGCCTTTGGCCCGGATCGGCTCAAGCGAGCAAGCCAAAGGAAAAGGCCGCGCGATGCGCGGCCTTTTTTTCTCATTGTAGGGTCTGCTCGCAGATTTCAGCACGACGACGGTACGCCGTTGTAAGGAACGCAGCTGACTTGGCGCGGCCGCGTGTAGGAGACATCGCTCAGCGGTATGCTCGACTTCAAGACGTAGCCTACGGTAGGTGTGTAAGTGTAGCTCACCTCGCTGAGTACGAGGTAGGTCTTTGGCATCAGGAGCGACGCGGGAATTGTCGAGGTTACCTTGTCGCCGGCCTTCCGAGCCGAGGTCGCCAGCGTCGCTTGTGTCGCGCCGCTCGCAATGGTGCCGGACTTGCTCCATTGGACCGTGGCAATACTGTTGGCATCGATATAGATCTGGGAGATCGTGCCCCTCACGAGAGTAGCGTCGTAAGGCATGATGATCGAGATGCTTGCCGTAAACGAATTCTGCATGTCGGAATCGACGAGCGTCGTCGACTGCGATGTCAAATCGGACAGAGTCCGTGCGATCAACGTCACTTTGCGATCGATCGCCACTGCTGACGAAAACTCCACGGTGCCGAAGAACATCACCAGCATCACCGGCACGATCACCGCGAATTCGGTTGCCGCAAGCGCGCGCCTGTCGGCGGCGAAATCGCGCACGGAGCGACGGCCATTCCTCCAGATATCCGCAATCGCCAACATCGTTTCGCCCAGATCCATGTGACTCAGAAGGGTTCATTCTTGAAGGCGGTGGTCGCAACCAGCAGCCGCTTGTTGCTGCACCCGATGTTGTAGCCAAGGCCAGTGACGATGAGCGGCCATTGATAGAAGAGCCGCACCACGACGACTTGGCCGGTGCTGCCGGCACTGTACTGCATGCCGGCTGGGTTGAAGTTGCAGGAATCGCCATAGCTGGGAAGGCTGAGCGCCCCGAAGGAGTTGTTACTCACGACGTCGACGAAGAGCTTACTGCAATCAAACAGCGCCGGGATCTGAGTGCAGACATAGGCCTTGAACGTTGTCTGATCGCACGCCATGGCCACGCCGGGCGTGGTCTGACAGGCTGCCACCGAGCCGCCCTGCGCTTGCGCCTGCCCGGTCAGCACCACGCGCGCGGCATTCTGCGTGATGGTCTCGAGCACCTGGCTCGCGAAGAACATCAGCGCCGTCTCGATGATGGCGAACAGCAGCGCGAAGAAGAGCGGAGCGACCAGCGCGAACTCGACGGCTGCGGAGCCGCGGCGGTTGCTGCGAAACCGACGCAGCGCTTTCCGGAGCGTAAATTTCGTAGATGCAGGCGATGGCATCGCGTCAAACTCTCCAGCGGCGGCGATCATCTGCCCCGTTCAATAACGGAAACTGATTGTTGAAGTGTTTCGCGGAGCCGGAACGTCGGGGTCCGTTCCGTTAATCAGCCGTTAGCCATCATCGGCTTTCGCGCCACCGTTCGCTGAACGGTCCCCTTCACCACGCCGGGTGAAGGACGGCTATCGCCGGTCGCACATGGGATCGCAACTGAGCACTTCCGAACCGCCGGAGGATCCCCGGTACACGGTAATGAACTTGCCGTCACCGGCACTCGCGACATTCGCTTTCTCGGCGTCGGCGATGCTGCGAAGCGCGAGCGACAAGGTCCCGCCGAGACGGGCTCGCGCCAGAATCTGCACCTCGTTGGGCGACAATTCCAGCGTGGCCGTTTTTCCCAGCACCGCGTTCTGGCCGTCTTTTTCCTTCGGCGCCTGGTCAATGGCAAGAACACGTATGCTGGGGAGAATGACCTGCGACGTGATGATATCCGCCGCCGGAGGAGCATCGGGATTCGACGCGGTCTTCTCGCGCTTGGTCAAGACCACGTCGACGCGGTCGTTCGGCAGGATGAAGCCGCCTGCGCCTGTTTCTGCCGATATTTCCGTTGAAACGGCCCGTTTGCCTGACGGCAGGATGGCGGCCATGAAACCCGATCCATTGGCCTTGACCAGCTTCTGGTCGCGAATGGGCTCGCCAGCGATGAACGGTTGACGCGCAATCGAGCCGGTGAGTTCTGTAACCGCTTCGGGCCGCTCGTCGCGACGAATGAAACTGCCGCTTGCCGACGATTTCACCCAAGTCTGCCATGCAACGAGGTCGGGATTCACCGTCTGACCAAGTCCGATATCCGACTTGGCGACAAGAACATCGACGGTCGGCAACTGCGCGACGGGTGGAGCCGCAGGCACGTTGCTGGTGTCGGATCTGCTGGCCAGATAGGCGGCGGCGGCGCCAGCCACCAGAGCGATCGCCAGAACGATGAGACGGGCGGACTTCATAACGCTTTACTCTCACAAGACGCCCAGCAGAGCGGCCTCCGCTGCGCTTCAACTTGAACACTTGCCAGTCAAGGTTGGGTTAACACGGGCTTCACTTACTGCCGGAACGGAAACGCCAATTGGCCCCCGATCTCCTTCGGCATGGTCGCTTCGTCCTTGCCGTAATCCTGCGGCAGTTTCCCCTGCGGCATGCGGAAGGTGCCGAACAGCACGTCCCAGATCGGGAACGTCCCGGCAAAATTGGTGTCACCGCCCTCTTCAAGCGCAGTGTGGTGCCAGCGGTGGAACACCGGCGTCGCCAGCACATATTTGAACGGCCCGAAGGTCCAGTTCAGGTTGGCGTGCACGAAGGCCGAATGGAAGGTGGTGAACGGACCGACCCAGATCATGACATTCGGGGAGATGCCGGCCATCAGCAGCACGACGTCGACGCCGATCGTCCCGAGCATGAGATTGACGGGATGGAAGCGGGCCGCGGAAATCCACCCGATCTCCTCCGACGAATGATGGATGGCGTGGTACTTCCAGAACCCGCCGTCGTGAAACAGCCGGTGCAGCCAGTACAGCATGAAATCGGACAGCACCAGGAACAGCAAGGCCTGCACCCACAGCGGCAACTGCGCCAGCGGGCCATGGCCGTTGTCGTAGAAGGCAATGAGCCCGTCGGCGTCGTGGATGTTGAAGACGGCACCGGCACCGACGATCAGGAGTCCGATCCGCATGGTGCGGGCGAACACCGGAACGAAGAACCAGTAGCAGATGTCGGTGAGGATCTCGCGCTTGCGCCACCACGGGGCGCCGGGATTGCAGGCCCAGAAATGCTCAAGTACGGTGAATACCGCCGCGAGCACGAAGGTGACGGGGACCACCTTCTCGATGGTCTCGCCGAGCATCAGGGCGACTTGCATGGGCAGGCTCGACATCATCGCCTCTCTTCCGAATTTCTGATCCCGCTTACGCCTACTCCGTGAAATTTAAGGGACGGTGAAGTCGGCGGCGCGCGCGATGCGCATCTGGAACTGGAAGAAATGCAACTGCGCCCTTAAGGCCAAATTCACTCTGGGCAGAAGCATCGGGCGGGAAGCGGGTTTGTCCGATCGAATTAACTCTACCGAAACAGCTCGCTCTCATGGTTGTCGCGTCAAGAACAGCGCCGAACGAGGCGATCACACCCCAGATGGAGTTTAGTTCATGAAGAACCTGATTGCGCGTTTCGCGAAGGATGAATCCGGCGCCACCGCCATCGAGTATGGCCTGATCGCCGCCGGCATCGCGCTGGCCATCATCACCGTCGTCAACAATCTCGGCAGCACGCTGAACACCAAGTTCGGCTCGATCAGCACCTCGCTGAAGTAAGCGACCGACGAACGACGGCAAAAGCCCCGGAGCTCCGGGGCCTTTGTTTTTCTGAATGCGGCGAGTTCCAGTGGCGTTGCGCGAGTACAGAACCGATGCCGCGATTGCGGCGAGCGAGGCGGGGGAGGCCGAGGCCTTTTCGCCGGCCTACTGGGTTTGCCTTGCGCTGCTGCTCGCGATGGCCGTCCTCGCCGCGCGCATCGTCAGCATCTGGTGAGCGCGTCTCCGGCGGGTTCCGGCTCTTGGGGGCCGCTGCCGCCGTTGTCGGTTTGTTTAGCAACTGCCGGCTAGCATGCGACGACGCCCCGCCCCCGCGACGAACCCAGGCTCAAGACGCAGCCCATGATCCTCGACCTTGCGCGCCTTCTGCTCTTCCCGGCCCTGATGGCGTTCGCCGCCGCGAGCGATCTCTTCACGATGACCATCTCGAACCGCGTGTCGCTGGCGCTGGTCGCAGGCTTCTTCGTGCTCGCTTTTGCGGGTGGCATGGCACCTTACGAGATGCTGACCCATGTCGGCGCCGGCGCGCTGCTCCTCGTCGTGGCCTTCACCTGCTTCGCGATGGGCTGGATGGGCGGCGGCGACGCCAAGGTCGCGGCTTCGGTCGCGCTCTGGTTCGGCTTCGCCCAATTGATGGATTTCATGCTGTACGCCTCGCTGTTCGGCGGAGCGCTGACGCTGCTCCTGCTCCAGTTCCGGCAATGGCCATTGCCTTACGTGCTGGCGGGCCAGGCCTGGCTGGCCCGGCTGCACGACAAGGAGAGCGGCATTCCTTACGGCATTGCGCTCACGCTTGGCGCGCTGATGGTCTATCCGGAGACCGAATGGGTGAAGGCGATCGATCTCGCTCACCTCGCCCTGCGCTGAACACACCGGGTAAACCCGGCGTTAAGCCGATTTAGATACGCCTCATTAACCATGCTTTGACGAATAGCTGGTCAACTGCCGATCAAGGCGGCGGCTGCGTCGCGGCGTTTTGTGGAAAGTGAAGCGTATGAATAGGGCACGCATAGTCGTCCTGACGGTCGCCATCTGCGCCGGCGGAGTCGCCGCGTACCTGGCGAGCGGCTCGGACAACTCTGCGCCGCCATCGGCTCCGGTCGCGCAGCTTCCAACCGTCGACGTCCTGGTGGCCAAGAACGACATCGGCCTCGGCCAGACCGTGAAACCGGAAGACGTGCAATGGCAGACCTGGCCGGCTGCGACCGCCAGCGCCACCTTCATTCGCCGCAACGAGCGTCCGGAAGGCGCGACCCAGGTGACCGGCTCGATCGCGCGTGCTCCCTTCATCCAGGGTGAGCCGATCCGCGACCAGAAGCTGGTCAAGGCCGAGGGTTCCGGCTTCATGGCGGCGATCCTGCCGACCGGCATGCGCGCGATCTCGACCGAAATCTCGCCGGAGACCGGCGCGGGTGGCTTCATCCTGCCCAACGACCGCGTCGACGTGCTTCTGACGCGCCGCCTCAAGAACCCCGACCAGAGCAACGGTGCTCAGGACATCGTGACGTCCGAGATCATCCTGGCCAATGTTCGCGTGCTGGCAATCGACCAGGCGCCGAAGGAGAAGGATGGCCAGAACGCGGTGGTCGGCAAGACCGTCACCCTCGAGCTCAATCCCACGCAGACGGCGACGCTCTCCGCAGCCCGGCAGAGCGGCACGCTGTCGCTGGCGCTGCGCAGCATCGTCGACGTCAAGTTGAGCGAGATCACGCTCGATGATTCCGCGCAGAAGCGCGATGGGGTGTCGATCATTCGCTACGGCATCCCAAGCTCGACGGCGAAGGCACGATGAGGACTGTCGATATGAAATGCAGGGCAGATTTGACGACGATGCGAACCTCCGCGGTCCGCGCCCTGTCGTTTTCGGCCGCCTTCGCGCTGACGCTCAACCCGGTGCTCACCCCCGTGATCGCCGCCGACTACCGCCCAGTGGCGCAGGCCGCGGCTGACGGTCAGATGAACGCGCGCTTCGTCTCGCTCGGCGTCGGCAAGTCGATCGTGATCGACCTGCCGCGCGACATCAAGGACGTTCTGGTCGCCGATCCCAAGATCGCGAACGCGGTAGTCCGCTCGGCTCAGCGCGCCTACATCATCGGCGCCGCGGTCGGACAAACCAACATCGTGTTCTTCGATTCCGCCGGTCAGCAGATCGCGGCCTATGACATCGCGGTCAAGCGCGACCTCAACGGCGTGCGGGCCGCGCTGAAGCAGATCCTGCCCAATTCCGACATCCAGATCGACGGGCTCGGCGACGGCGTCGTCCTGACCGGCACGGCAGTGAATCCGCTGGAAGCGCAGCAGGCCAATGATCTCGCGGCGCGCCTTGCCGGCGGCGCCGACAAGGTGGTGAACTCGATCGTGGTCCGCGGCCGCGACCAGGTTATGCTGAAGGTGACCGTCGCCGAAGTCGCGCGCACCATCGTCAAGCAGCTCGGAATCGACCTCACCGCGAACCTGAACTATGGCACGTCGGTGGTGAGCTTCACCAACTCCAACCCCTTCACGGCTCTTGGCAAGAACCTGGTGGATGGCAACGCGCTGACCACAAAGTTCGGCGCGACGCCGTCGGTGCAGGCCACCCTGCGCGCGATGGAGACCGCGGGCGTGATCCGGACGCTGGCCGAGCCAAACCTCACCGCGATTTCGGGTGAGTCGGCGACGTTTGTCGCCGGCGGCGAATTCCCGGTGCCGGCAGGCTATGCGTGCGACCCCGTCACGCATGTCTGTACCACCCAGATCAGTTTCAAGAAGTTCGGCATCTCGCTCAACTTCACCCCCGTGGTGCTGAGCGAGGGCAAGATCAGCTTGCGTGTGATGACCGAGGTCTCGGAACTGTCGAACGAAAATGCGATCACGCTGTCGCAGGCTGTAAGCTCGACGTCGGTCAACTCGCTGACGGTGCCCTCGATCAAGACCCGCCGTGCGGAGACCTCGCTGGAAATTCCCTCGGGCGGCGCGATGGCGATGGCCGGCCTGATTCAGCAGCAGACCAAGCAGGCGGTCAGCGGACTGCCGGGGCTGATGCAGCTCCCGATCCTCGGCACGCTGTTCCGCAGCCGCGACTTCGTCAACAACGCGACCGAGCTGGTCGTGATCGTGACACCTTACGTCGTTCGTGCGGCGGCGCCAAAGGACCTGTCGCGGCCGGATGACGGTTTCGCCGCGCCCGCCGATCCGCAGGCCGAGTTGATCGGCAATATCAATCGCATCTACGGCGTGCCCGGCCGGACCGAACCGGCCAAGAACTACCGCGGCACCTACGGCTTCATTACCGACTGAGGCGGAACGGGGACTTCACGATGATCACAGCACCACCCCAGATTCGCAAACGCGCCATCCGCCTCAGTGGCGCGCTCGTCGGCATCGCATTCGCCCTCGGCGGCTGCCAGCACGACGAAGCGGTCACGGCCTCTATTCCCGACGACTACAAGCAGCGCCATCCGATCGCGATCGAGGAGCAGAACCGCTCGATCGTCGTGTTCGTCGGCCACGCCCGCGGCGGATTGACCGCCGCCCAGCGCGCCGACGTGATGGGCGTCGCCTCGGCCTGGCTGCACGAAGGCACCGGCGCCATTCGTATCGACGTGCCGTCCGGCACGCCCAACGCGCGTCCGGTCGCGGACACGATGCGTGAGATCCAGGCGATGCTGGCCGGCGCGGGCGTTCCGCCGCGCGGCGTCAACATTCGCCCCTACCAGCCGGACGACAAGCGCTTCCTGCCGCCGATCCGGCTCACCTATTCCAAGATCGCCGCGGTCGCGGGTCCCTGTGGCCTGTGGCCTGAGGACATCGGCCCTTCGATGAAAAACAAGAGCTGGTTCGAGAACAAGGACTATTACAATTACGGCTGCGCCTATCAGCGCAACATGGCCGCGATGATCGACAATCCGTCGGACCTCGAGCAGCCGCGGCCTGAAACGCCGTCCTACACGGCGCGTCGCACCACGGCCCTCGAGAAGTATCGCAAGGGAACTTCGACGGCGACCACCTATCCTGAAGCCGACAAGGCCAAACTCAGCGACACCGGCAAATGATCAGCTACGCTCGCCAGACTCAACAAGAGCAGCCGGACGCGCCGACGCCGGTCGAGGAGCATATTGCCCCTGCGCCGCGCGTGTCGGTCCAGGCTTTCTGCGAGACCGTCGAGACCGCTGCCGCGGTGCAGTCGGCCGGCGAGGACCGTCGTCTCGGCAAGGCCCATCTGAAGATCCAGATGGGCGGCATGGCGGCCGCGATCGAAGCCTACCGCTCGGCGCCGACGCCGAACGTCATCGTGCTCGAGAGCGACGGCCGCAACGATCTTTTGTCCGGGCTCGACCATCTCGCCACGGTCTGCGACGCCGGGACCCGCGTGGTCGTGATCGGCCGCATCAACGACGTCATGCTCTACCGCGAGCTGGTGCGCCGCGGCGTCAGCGACTACGTGCTCGCGCCGGTCGGCGCGATCGACGTCGTGCGCTCGATCTGCAACCTGTTCTCGGCGCCGGAAGCCAAGGCGGTCGGCCGCATCATCGCCGTGGTCGGCGCCAAGGGCGGCGTCGGCGCGTCCACCATCTCCCACAACGTCGCCTGGGCGATCGCGCGCGACCTCGCAATGGACGCGGTCGTCGCCGATCTCGACCTCGCCTTCGGCACCGCCGGGCTCGACTACAACCAGGACCCGCCGCAAGGTATTGCGGATGCCGTGTTCTCGCCGGATCGCGTCGACACGGCCTTCATCGACCGCCTGCTGTCGAAATGCACCGACCATCTCAGCCTGCTGGCGGCGCCGGCGACGCTCGACCGGGTCTATGATTTCGGCACCGACGCCTTTGATGCCGTGTTCGACACGCTGCGCTCCACCATGCCCTGCATCGTGCTCGACGTTCCGCATCAATGGTCGGGCTGGACCAAGCGCGCCCTGATCGGGGCGGACGACATCCTGATCGTGGCGGCGCCTGATCTGGCGAATTTGCGCAACGCCAAGAACCTGTTCGATCTGCTGAAGGCTGCACGGCCCAACGACCGGCCTCCGCTCTACTGCCTGAACCAGGTCGGCATCCCGAAACGGCCCGAAATTGCCGCCGCCGAATTCGCCAAGGCGATCGAGAGCCAGCCGGTCGTCTCGATCCCGTTCGAGCCGCAAATCTTCGGCTCGGCGGCCAACAACGGCCAGATGATCGCGGAAATATCCGCCAACCACAAGTCGATCGAGATGTTCCTTCAGATCGCCCAGCGCCTGACCGGCCGCAGCGAGACGAAGAAGCAAAAGTCGTCTTTGCTTTCACCCCTGATTGAGAAGTTGCGCGGAAGATAAGTCCCCGCATGGAGTTGTTAAGTGTTCGGTAAGCGTAGCGGAACAGACACCGATACTCGGGCTCCCAAGCCCGGCGCCGTGTCGCCAGAGCCTGCCCAGGCTCCGGCGCCCGCGGTGTCGCGCGCGCCGCCCCCACCGGCCGTCGCCTCGCCGCCGCTTGCCCCCGCCCGGTCAGCGCCGGCCATGGAATCCCGCCGCTCGGACAATTATTACGAGGTCAAGGCGACGATCTTCGGCGCGCTGATCGAGGCCATCGACCTCGCCCAGCTCGCCAAGCTCGACTCCGAATCCGCGCGCGAGGAAATCCGCGACATCGTCAACGAGATCATCGCGATCAAGAACATCGTGATGTCGATCGCCGAGCAGGAAGAGCTGCTCGACGACATCTGCAACGACGTTCTCGGCTACGGCCCGCTGGAGCCTCTGTTGTCGCGCGACGATATCGCCGACATCATGGTCAACGGCGCCGATACCGTTTACATCGAAGTCGACGGCAAGATCCAGCGCACCGGCATCCGCTTCCGCGACAACCAGCAGCTCCTCAACATCTGCCAACGCATCGTCAGTCAGGTCGGCCGGCGCGTCGACGAATCCTCGCCGATCTGCGACGCGCGCCTCGCCGACGGCTCCCGCGTCAACGCCATCGTGCCGCCGCTGTCGATCGACGGGCCCACGCTCACCATCCGCAAATTCAAAAAGGACAAGCTGACGCTGGATCAGCTCGTCAAGTTCGGCGCGATTTCGCCGGAGGGCGCCGAAATCCTCCAGATCATCGGCCGGGTCCGCTGCAACGTGCTGATCTCCGGCGGCACCGGCTCGGGCAAGACCACGCTGCTCAACTGCCTGACCAACTACATCGAGCACGACGAGCGCGTCATCACCTGCGAGGACGCGGCCGAGCTCCAGCTCCAGCAGCCGCACGTGGTACGACTCGAAACCCGTCCGCCCAACATCGAGGGCGAAGGCCAGGTCACCATGCGCGAATTGGTGCGCAACTGCCTGCGTATGCGCCCCGAACGCATCATCGTCGGCGAGGTCCGCGGACCCGAGGCGTTCGACCTGCTCCAGGCCATGAACACCGGCCACGACGGCTCGATGGGCACGCTGCACGCCAACAATCCGCGCGAAGCGCTGTCGCGCTGCGAATCCATGATCACGATGGGCGGCTTCTCACTGCCCTCACGCACCATCCGCGAGATGATCTGCGCCTCGATCGACGTCATCGTCCAGGCCGCGCGCTTGCGCGACGGCTCGCGCCGCATCACGCACATTACCGAGGTGATGGGCATGGAAGGCGACACCATCATAACCCAGGACATCTTCCTCTACGACATGGTCGGCGAGGACGCCAACGGCAAGATCATCGGCCGGCACCGCTCGACCGGCATCGGTCGCCCGAAGTTCTGGGAGCGTGCGCGCTATTACGGCGACGAGAAGCGCCTTGCCGCCGCGCTCGATGCGGCGGAAGTCGCGCCGAATACATGAGCAGATCGGCGCAGCCATGAACATGCAGGTCCTCGCCCTCGCCTTCCTCGCCACTGCCGCCGTCGGCGGCATCGCCTGGGTGTTCCTTTATCCGCTCCTGTCCGGAGAGCGGAAGGCGGAAGGCCGCCGCGCCTCGATCGCGCGCGCCGAAGCGCCCGCGGCCAAGCAGACCGAGAAGAGCCAGCGGTCGCGCCGCGAGCAGGTCGAGACGTCGCTCAAGGATCTCGAGGCGAGGCGCCAGCAGGAGAAGAGCGTTCCGCTCGGTGTTCGCCTGTCGCAGGCCGGCCTCGACTGGACGACACAGAAGTTCTGGATCGTGTCCGCCGTCGTGGCGGGAGTGCTGTTCGCGGCCGCTCTGTTCGTCGGCGGCGGCCTGCTTGGTGCCGCCGGTCTTGCCTTTGCCGGCGGCTTCGGCCTGCCGCGCTGGGCGCTGGGCTTCCTGAAGAAGCGTCGCGAAAGCAAATTCCTGGCGGCGCTGCCCGATGCGGTCGACGTGATCGTCCGCGGCATCAAGGCGGGCCTGCCGCTGTTCGAATCGATCAAAGTCGTCGCCGCCGACGCGCCTGAGCCGCTGCGCAGCGAGTTTCTGACCATCATCGAGACGCAGGCGATCGGCATGCCGCTCGGCGAGGCCTGCTCGCGTCTCTACGAGCGCATGCCGCTGCCGGAAGCCAACTTCTTCGGCATCGTCATCTCGATCCAGCAAAAATCCGGCGGCAACCTCTCCGAAGCGCTCGGCAATCTCTCCAAGGTGCTGCGCGACCGCAAGAAGATGAAGGAAAAGATCCAGGCGATGTCGATGGAAGCCAAGGCCTCGGCCGGCATCATCGGTTCGCTGCCGCCGATCGTGATGTTCCTCGTCTATCTCACGACGCCGCACTACATCTCGATTCTGTGGACCCATCCCACCGGCCAGCTTATGCTGGTCGGCTGCGTCGTCTGGATGTCGATGGGCATCATGGTGATGAAGAAGATGATCAATTTCGATTTCTGACGGTGCCGTATGGTCGAATTTCTGGTTTCGAAACTGCATGACGTCCACTTCATGACCATGCTGCTGGCGGCCATCGCCGCCAGCGCCACGGTCTATACGCTGGTGATGCCGCTTTTCGCCGGCGAAGGCCTCTCCAAGCGCATGAAGGCTGTGGCGAGCGAGCGCGAGCGTATCCGCCAGCGCGAGCGCGAACGCCTCAACAAGAGCGAGAAGGTCTCGCTACGACAAGCGCCGAAGCAGGTCGTCTCCCGGGTCGTCGAGGACTTCAACCTCGCCAAATGGCTCGCGCAGGAAGCCGCGCGCGACAAGCTCATCATGGCGGGCTATCGCGGCCAGGCACCCTACATCACATTCCTCTTCGCCCGCATGGTGGCTCCGCTCGTGCTGTTCGTCGGCTCGATCGTCTACGTGTTCCTGATCGCGCATATGGAGCAGTCGATGCCGATCAAGATCGGCATCTGCGTCGGCGCCGCCTATCTCGGCCTTCAGGCGCCAATGCTGTTCCTCAAGAATGCGATCTCCAAGCGCCAGCTCTCGATCAAGCGCGCCTTTCCCGATGCGCTCGACCTGCTCCTGATCTGCATCGAATCCGGCATGTCGGTCGAAATGGCCTTCCGGAAAGTCGCCACCGAAATCGTGGGCCAGTCGATCGCGCTGTCGGAAGAATTCACCCTGACCACGGCCGAGCTGTCCTATTTGCAGGATCGCAAGGTCGCCTATGAGAACCTGGCGCGGCGCACCGGGCTCGAGGGCGTCAAGTCGGTGTGTCTCGCGCTTCAGCAGGCGGAGCGCTACGGCACCCCGCTCGGGCATTCCTTGCGCGTCATGGCGCAGGAAAACCGCGACATGCGCATGAACGAGGCCGAGAAGAAGGCCGCCGCGCTGCCGCCGAAGCTGACGGTGCCGATGATCCTGTTCTTCCTGCCGGTGCTGTTCGTGGTCATTCTCGGACCGACCGGCATCAAGATCACCGAGATGCACTGACCTCAAGAGGCGGACCGCGCGCAGTCCGCCGGCAGCTTCAGGATTGCAAGATCAGGATCTGATCAGTCGGGCTGGCTGAGCGAGGCGACCGGCGTCCGCTTCGATGCGCCGCGTGGAGCGTCGCTGCGGCTCAGCATTTCCTTCAGGTAAGCGACATTGGCCGCGGCCTGGTCCGGCGGCAGGTCGGCCTTCACGATCGTCTCGGCTTCGGCGAAGCGGCCCTGGAGACCGACGACGAGGCCAAGATTCTGCCGCACCCGGCTACTGCCACGCGGCGAGGCGTAGGCCTGCCGCAACGCCTCTTCGGCCTTCGGCAGATCCTTCGACAACATGTAGGACAGGCCGAGATTGGAGAGCACGCCGGGATCACCCGGCGCGATCCTCAGCGCGCTCGCATAATAGGAACGCGCCTCGTCGTGGCGGCCCATCTGATCGAGCGCTGTGCCCTGCACCGAGAGCAGGCGCCAGTCCGGATTGTCGGGCGAATGCGCCTTCGACAGCACGTCGAAGGCTTGCTGAAAATTGCCGTTGTCGGCGAGCGCACGGCCATACTGCGCGAGCAGCGCCTTGTTGCCGGGATTGGCGATGGTCGCCTGCTCGAGCACCGCGGCGGCCTGGGCGCGCTGACCGTTGGCGCGCAAGGCCTGGCCGTAGCCGAGCGCCGCGTCGGCGTCCTTGGGATTGGCACGGTAGCGCTCGCCATAGACCTCGACGGCGCGCGGGGGATCGGCGGGAGCGGCTTCCGCCCGCGACCCGACAGAGCCCGTGACTTCGGAGAGCTTCGACATGGCCGTGCAGCCGCCGAGGCCCATGGCCACCGCCGCGACCAGCGAAGTGGACGCGAGAAGCCGGGCAAGACTGAACCGTTGACGCATGACGCTTTGACTCTCGAGCCGATTGATCGAGCCGAACGCGCCAGCAATAGACTGTTAACCCTAACACTCGGTTAACGTCAGCCTGCCTGTCCCTCACTGCGGTGCCTGCGGCAGCACCGCGCCGTCCGCGACGTGGTTTCGCTCGCCCGATCAATATTCGATGGCAAGCCGCTTGCGGATTTCATCGATGCGCTTGTCGAGCGCATTGAACCGCGCGTGTACGGAGCGGTCATGGAGATAGAAGACGTAGCCGCCTGCAAGGAAAGCGAATATCCAATGATGATGCTCGACATAGCTGAAAACCGCCTCGACCGCCTGGCCGATGAATGTGACGATGCTCCACACGACATCCATTGCATTTCCTCCCGGCAGGCTTTGTCTTCGGTCGCCGTCGGTCTCCGCAGCTGACGACGTTGTCTGGAACCTAGCATGGCCCCTCTGCTGCGAGTAGCGGCTCACCGAGCGGTGACAGCAAGCCGATTGCAGCGGCGGCGAAACTCTGCGAAGTCTGCTTCATACCCTTGACCCGTTTGATCTGACGTTCCGGACCCGCCAATGCCTTCTGTCTTCGAGACGTCGCCCACCGCCATCCCGATCACCTTCGTCACCAGGTCGAGCTGGGATGCGGTGCGCGAGATGTTGCCGCCGGCGCAACGCCAATTCGCCACCGCGAGCGCCTTTGCCGCCAAGCCGGGCGGCTATCTGGCGCTGCCCGCGCCCGATGGCGCGATCGCGCAAGTGCTGTTCGGCCTCGATGACGATGGCGCGAGATCGCGCGACCTGTTCCGCCCGGGCGCCCTGCCCGGCCTGCTGCCGCCGGGCACCTATCGCTTTGCCAATGCACCGCACGATGCGCGGCTGGCGTCGCTCGCCTTTGCACTCGGCAGCTATCGCTTCGCCCGCTACCGCAAGGCTGACCGCCCGGACGTCCGCCTGGTGCCGCCCGACGGCATCGACGCGGCCGAGATCAACCGCATCGCGGATGCCGCGATGCTGGCTCGCGATCTCATCAACACGCCGTCCAACGACATGGGGCCGGAGGAGCTGGCCGCAGCTGCGCAAGACCTTGCCGCCGAGTTCGGTGCAAGCTTTGCCTGCACCATCGGCGAGGATCTGAAGACGAATTTTCCACTGATCCACGCCGTCGGCATGGCCTCCGACCGCGCGCCGCGGCTGATCGATATCAGCTGGGGCGATCCGGCTGATCCCAAGGTCACCCTGGTCGGCAAGGGCGTCTGCTTCGACACCGGCGGGCTCGACCTCAAGCCGTCGAGCGGCATGCTGATCATGAAGAAGGACATGGGCGGCGCCGCCAACGTGCTGGCGCTCGCGCGTATGGTGATGGATGCGAAGCTCAAGGTCCGCCTGCGCGTGCTGATTCCGGCCGTGGAGAACGCGGTCGCCGGCAATGCCTTCCGCCCGCTCGACATCTTCACCTCGCGCAAGGGCATCACGGTCGAGATCGGCAACACCGATGCCGAAGGCCGGCTGGTGCTCGCCGACGCGCTGGCGCTGGCCGACGAGGAGAAGCCGGACCTGCTGATCGACCTGGGCACGCTGACCGGCGCGGCACGCGTCGCGCTGGGACCGGATTTACCGCCCTTTTACACCAATGATGAGACGCTTGCCGCCGATGTCGCGCGTTGCGCAATCAAGGAGAACGATCCATTGTGGCGCATGCCGCTGTGGCCGCCCTACGATGCGTGGCTGGACTCCAAGACGGCCACCATCACCAACGCGCCGTCGGGCGGCTTTGCCGGCTCGATCATTTGCGCGCTGTTCCTGCAACGCTTCGTCGAACACGCCAGGAGCTGGCTGCATGTCGACATCTACGGCTGGACGCCGTCGGCAAAGCCGGCCCGGCCCGAGGGCGGCGAATGCCAGGCCGCGCGCGCGATCTACACATTGCTGAGCGAGCGCTATGCATGATCCAAGACACGATCCAAGGCTGACACCGGCGCGCGGCGACCTCGCCGCGAAATATCTCGAAGGCGAGCTGCAAGCGGATCGCTTCGTCACGGGCGAGGAATTCGAGGTGTTCGAGGCGGTCGCGCCCGTGCGCGAGCAGCCGTCGTCGAACGCGATGCTGATGACACAAGCGCTGCGCGGCGAGCGCGTCACGGTCTACGATCGCAACGGCGAAGGCTGGGCCTGGGGCCAGCTTGCCGGCGATGGTTATGTCGGCTGGCTGCCTGATGCAGCGCTCATGAAGCCGTCGGCCATCCCGACCCACGTGATCAGCGCGCTCCGAACGTTCGCTTTCCCTGGTCCCTCGATCAAGCTGCCGCCGGCCGATACGCTCGTGATGGGATCGAAGATCGCGGTCGCACGCGAGGATGGCGGCTTCGCCCTGACGCGCGACGGACAATATCTGCCGAAGGCTCATCTCGCGCCGCTCGATCGTCGCGAGCCGGATTTCGTCGCAGTCGCCGAGCGTTTCGTCGGCACGCCCTATCTCTGGGGCGGCAAGAGCAGTCTTGGCATCGATTGCTCAGGCCTCGTGCAGGTCTCGCTGACATCAGCGGGCATCGGCTGCCCGCGCGACAGCGACATGCAGCAAGCCGGTCTCGGCCGCGCACTGGAGCCGCGTGAGCGTGGCAAGCTGCAGCGCGGCGATCTCATTTTTTGGAAGGGCCACGTCGCTATCGTCCGCGATGGCAGCACCATGGTTCACGCCAACGCGCATCACATCGCGACGGTGATCGAGGCGACCGAGCCGGCGATCGCGCGGATCAAGGCGGCCGGCAGCGATGTCATCGCGATCACGCGGCTCTGACGGGAGTTACGTCGCCGCCAACCCGTTTCCGGCCGTCTCGAGCCGGAACGCGGCCGCAAACAGCGCGCGTGTATAATCCGTCTTCGGGCTCTTGAAGAGTTCGGCGGCCTGGCCTTCCTCGACCACCTTGCCGCCGCGCATCACGATGAGATGGCTCGCGAGCGAGGCGACGACGCGCAGATCGTGCGAGATGAACATGTAGGTGAGGTCGCGCTTGCGCTGGAGTTCCCGCAAGAGGTCGACCATCTGCGCCTGGATCAGCATGTCGAGCGCACTGGTCGGCTCGTCCAGCACGACGAAATCCGGCTCCAGCACCACCGCGCGCGCGATGCTGATGCGCTGGCGCTGGCCGCCGGAGAATTCATGCGGATAACGATAACGGGTGTCCGGCTTCAGCCCGACATCCTCGATCGCCTTGACGACGCGCGCCTCGCGCTCCTCGCGCGACAGCTTTGGCTGATGCACGGAGAGACCCTCGGCGATGATGTCGGCGACCGACATGCGCGGACTGAGCGAGCCGAACGGATCCTGGAACACGATCTGCATGTCGCGCCGGAACGGCCGCATCTCCTTGAAGCGCAGGCCCTGGATGTCTTTCCCCAGGAACACGATGCGCCCGCTCGAGGAAATCAAGCGCAGCAGCGCCAGCCCGAGCGTGGTCTTGCCCGAGCCGGATTCGCCGACGACCCCGAGCGTCTCGCCCTTGCGCACGGCGACGCTCACACCGTCGACCGCCTTGATGTGGCCGACCGTCTTGCGCATCAAGCCGCGTTTGATGGGAAACCACACTTTCAGATCGTTGGCCGACATCACCACCGGCGCATCCGGCTGCGGCGGCGCCGGATCGGGCTTCGGCTCCGCCGCGAGCAGGTCGCGCGTGTAGGGATGCTTCGGACTGGTAAAGACCTGCTCGACCGGTCCCTGCTCGACGATCTCGCCACCCTTCATGACACAGACAGTGTCGGCGATGCGGCGTACGATGCCGAGATCGTGGGTGATGAAAAGAAGGCTCATGCCGAGCCGGGCGCGGATCTCGGCGAGCAACGTCAGGATCTGCGCCTGCACGGTGACGTCGAGCGCCGTGGTCGGCTCGTCCGCGATCAAGAGGTCCGGCTCGTTGGCGAGCGCCATCGCGATCATCACGCGCTGGCGCTGGCCGCCAGAGAGCTGGTGCGGATAGCTCTTCAGCCGCGTTTCCGGGTCGGGAATGCCGACCTGTGTCAGCAATTCCAGCGTCCGCCTGCGCGCCTCGGCATTGCTGGTCGGATTGTGCAGCTGGATGATCTCGCCGATCTGCGCCTCGAGCGTGTGCAGCGGATTGAGCGAGGTCATCGGCTCCTGGAAGATGATGGAGATGTCGCTGCCGCGAATCCCGCGCATCTGCGGCTCGGACTGGTCGATCAGCTCGCGCCCCTTGAAGCGAATGCTTCCGGAAGGGTGCGAGGCGTTCGGATAGGGCAGCAGCTTGAGGATCGAGAGCGCGCTGACCGACTTGCCGGAACCGGACTCGCCGACCAGCGCCACGCATTCGCCGCGCTTGATCTGGAACGAGACCTTGTCGACTGCGAGCGTCGTCGCGCCGCCCTGGTGGAAAGCCACCGAGAGATCGCGAACGGCAAGCAGGGGCTGGTTGATCGCGTCCATTTTGCTACCTGAACGTCTTGCGCGGGTCGAAGGCATCGCGCACGGCTTCGCCAATGAAGATCAAAAGCGACAGCATGATCGCGACAGAGAAGAAGCCGGAGAAGCCGAGCCAAGGTGCCTGCACGTTGGACTTCGCCTGCGACAGCAGCTCGCCCAGCGACGGGGAGCCGGGCGGCAGGCCAAACCCCAGGAAGTCAAGAGCCGTGAGCGTCATGACCGACGAGGAGACGATGAACGGCAGGAACGTCATCGTCGCGACCATCGCGTTCGGCAACAAGTGCCTGAACATGATCACGCCGTTCGACACGCCGAGCGCCCGCGCCGCCTGGATATATTCGAAATTGCGTCCGCGCAAAAATTCCGCGCGCACGAGGCCGACCAGCGACACCCAGGAAAACAACAGCAGAATGCCGAGAAGCACGAAGAAGCCCGGCACGAGCACTGACGACAGGATCAGCAGCAGATAGAGCGAAGGGATCGCGGTCCATATCTCGATGAAACGCTGGAACAACAGGTCGATCCAGCCGCCGAAATAGCCCTGCACCGCGCCGGCCGCGATGCCGATGACGGAGGAGACGATGGTCAAGCAGAGGCCGAACAGCACTGAGATGCGGAAACCGTAGATCAGCCGCGCCACCACGTCGCGGCCCTGGTCGTCGGTGCCGAGCCAGTTGTATTCGAGGTCGCGGCAGCTCTTCAGGCCTTTCTTCTCCACGACGGGTTTGCACTGCGCTTCCGTCAGCATCCAGGTCGGCGGAGATGGCGCCGGTGTCGGCAGATCGAGATTGTGGGTGTCGTAGGAGTAGCGGATCAACGGCCAGACGATGCTGCCGCCCTTGTCCTTGATCAGCTTCTGCAAATAGGGATCGCGGTAGTCGGCCGCGGTTTCGAAATCGCCGCCGAAGGTCGTCTCCGAATAGGTGACGAAGGCCGGCCAGTAGAGATGACCGTCATATTTGATCAGGAACGGCCGATCGTTGGCGATCAGCTCGGCGAACAGCGACACCACGAACAGGATCATGAAGATCCAGAACGACCAGTAGCCGCGCCGGTTCGCCTTGAAATTCTGCCAGCGCCGCCTGTTCAGCGGCGACGGCACGAACGGCTTCCGCGTGATCGGCACGGCAACGCCGAGCGGCGACTTCGCAGTGGTTTCGATCGGCGTGGTGGGGGCCGCCAGCGTCATCAGACCTCCCGTGCCTCGAAATCGATCCGCGGATCGATCCACATGTAGGTCAGGTCAGAGATGAGGTTGATCACGAGGCCGACGAGCGAAAAAATGTAGAGCGTACCGAACACCACGGGATAGTCGCGATTGAGCACGCTCTCGAAACTGAGCAGTCCCAGCCCGTCCAGCGAGAAGATGGTCTCGATCAGAAGCGAGCCCGAGAAGAAGGCGTGAATGAAGGTGCTGGGAAAGCCCGCGATGACGATGAGCATTGCGTTGCGGAAGACGTGGCCATAGAGCACCCGGTTCTCGCCGCAGCCCTTCGCGCGCGCGGTCATGACGTATTGCTTGCGGATTTCGTCCAGAAACGAGTTCTTGGTCAGGAACGTCATGGTGGTGAACGCGCCGAGCCCCATGGCGATCAGCGGCAGCGTCAAATGCCAGAAGTAATCGATGATCTTCCAGTACCAGGGAAATTGCGACCAGCCGTCCGACGTCAAACCGCGCAGCGGAAACCAGTTGAAGAAGGAGCCCCCGGCAAACAGGATGATCAGGAGGATCGCGAACAGGAAGCCGGGAATCGCATAGCCGAGCACGAGCACGCTCGAGGTCCAGGTGTCGAAGCGCGTTCCGTCCTTGACCGCCTTGCGGATGCCGAGCGGAATCGAGATCAGGTAGGTCAGCAGCGTCAGCCAGATGCCGAGCGAGATCGAGACCGGCAACTTTTCCTTGATGAGCTGGAGTACGCTGACGTCGCGAAAATAGCTCTTGCCGAAGTCAAAGCGGGCGAAATTCCACACCATCAGCGCGAAACGTTCCGGCGCCGGCTTGTCGAAGCCGAATTGCACCTCCAGCTTCTTGATGAAGTCGGGGTCGAGCCCCTGCGCGCCGCGATATTTCGAGTTGATGGCATCGCCGCCGGCCCCTAACTGTCCCGGCGCGCGCTGCGCAAAGTCGCCGCCGCCAGAAATGCGCGAGCTGCCGCCGGTATCAGCCCCGGACAATTGAGCGATGACGCGTTCGACCGGGCCGCCAGGGGCGAATTGCACGACGACAAAGGACACGAAGAGGATACCGAGCAAAGTCGGGATCATCAGGAGGATGCGGCGGGCGATATAGGCGCTCATGGCTATTTCGCCTGATCGAGCTTGGTCGACTTGGCGCGGTCATGCCACCAGATGTCGGGGGCTCCCACGCCATTGGCGTAACGCGGCAGCTTCTGCGGATGACCGAATTGGTCCCAATAAGCGAGCCGGTGCGTCTTGTTGTACCATTGCGGCACCCAATACCGGCCGGCGCGAAACAGGCGATCGAAGGCACGGCAGGCGACGGTTAATTCCCCGCGGCTCTCGGCCGCCATGATCTTCTCGATCATGGCGTCGATGGCCGGACTGGCGACACCGGCGAGATTGTACGATCCCTTGGTCGCAGCGACCTGCGAGGAGAAGAACGCACGCATGGCGTCGCCCGGCGTCGCCGACATGCTGAAACGCTGGATCGTCATATCGAAATCAAACTCTTCCTGGCGCGCCTTGTGTTGCACGGCATCGACGACACGCACGCTCGCCTCGATGCCGAGCGTCGCGAGATTCTTGATGTAAGGCGCATGGTGCGGCTGGAAGGAAGGCTCGTCCAGCAGGAACTCGATCCTGAACACCTCACCATTCGGCAGCATTCGCTTGCCGTCCTTGATGGGCATGCCAGCTTCGTTCAGCAATTGCTGCGCCTTGCGCAACAGCTTGCGGTCTTGCCCGGAGCCATCCGAGACCGGAGGCGTAAATGGCGAGGCGAACACTTCCTCGGGGATCTGCCCGCGAAACGGCTCCAGCAGCCTCAGCTCTTCCGGCGAAGGAGGCCCGTTGCTCGCCATGAGATCCGAGTTCTGGAACGGCGACACGGTGCGCGCATAGGCACCGTACATGATGGTCTTGTTAGTCCATTCGAAATCGAAGGCATCGATCAAAGCCTCGCGCACACGAGGGTCCTTGAATTTGTCGCGACGCGTGTTGATGAACCAACCCTGCGCGCCGGACGGCGTGTCGTCGGGCACGACCTCCATCTTGACGCGGCCGTCCTTCACGGCGGGAAAATCGTAGCGCGTCGCCCAGATGCGCGAGGTGAATTCCTCACGATAAAGATAGTTCTTGCCGGTAAAACCCTCGAAGGCGACATCGCGATCGCGATAGAACTCGTAGCGCACGACATCGAAATTGTAGCTGCCGCGGCAGGCCGGCAGATCGGCGGCCCACCAGTCCTTCACGCGCTCGTATTCGATGTGGCGGTTGACCTCGAATTTTCCGATCTTGTAAGGCCCTGAGCCAAGCGGGATCTCCAGCGACGTTTCGTCGAAGGCTCGAGCGGCATAGTACGCTTTCGAAAAGATCGGCAAACTTGCGACGTAAAGCGGCACGTCGCGCGCCCGTCCCTTGGCAAACGTGACGACGAGTGTCGCATCGTCGATCGCTTCCGCGCTGACCAAATCGCGCATCTGCACGATGATCAGCGGATGGCCTTTCGTCTTCAGCGCAATCAGCGAAAACGCCGCATCCTGCGCGGTAAGCCTGGTGCCGTCATGGAATTTCGCCTCGGGCCGCATCGTGAAGCGATAGACCAGCTTGTCGGACGAAATCTGCACGGATCCGGCGGCAAGCCCGTACATCGCATCCGGCTCATCGTTTGCGCGGACCATCAGCGGCGAAAACGTCATGTCCATGCCTTGCGCGCCGTCCCCCTTCAGGATGAAGGCGTTGAGCGAGTTGAAGGTCTGGTAGGACTGGTTATAGGCACGCACCGACGGGATGAGCGAGAATGTACCGCCCTTGGGCGCATCGAGATTGACATAGTCGAAATGGTGAAAGTCGGCGGGATATCTGAGATCGCCGAATGCGGAGATGCCGTGCGCCTCGGCCGGCATCTCCGACGCCGCCGCGCCCCGCAGCCGGGCCGCGCTGATCGCGCCGCCGACGCCCAAGGCCAGCACATGCCGGCGTGAAAGCTGCGCCATGCGAGAAATGCCCTTCACGATTTCCTTGCGATCCGCGTGGCCTTGTCTGCGTCGTACCACCAGATGAACGGGAAGCCGGACTGACCGTATTTGGGCAATTCCGCCGGTCGGCCGAAGCGATCCCAGCGCGCGGTACGCACCTTTGGATAATTCCACTGCGGCACGACGTAGTGATTCCACAACAGCACGCGGTCCAGCGCCTTGGTTGCGGCAACCAGATCGTCGCGCCCCTTGGCGTAGATCACCCGCTCGATCAGCTTGTCGATAGCCGGATTCTTGATGCCGGTAATGTTGCGCGACCCGGCGATGTCAGCCGACTTGGACGACCAGAACTCGCGCTGCTCGTTGCCTGGCGACTGCGATTCGCCCCAGGAGTTGGTAACGACGTCAAAATCCCACTCGCGCGTCCTGTTCTCGTATTGCGTCGGATCGACCGTGCGCACGCTGACCGCGATGCCGAGCCGTTCCAGCGACGGCTTGTAGAACAGCGTGACCCGCTCGAAGCTCGGATCCGAGTTCAGCAGTTCCAGGGAGAACTGGGCGCCGGTCTTGACGTCGATCAGCTTGCGATCACGCACCTCGTAGCCGGCTTCCTTGAACAGCCGCAGGGCCTCGCGCAGATTGTCGCGCACCGCTTCCGGACTGCCGCCGACCGGATTGGTGTAGGCCGTCGTGAAGACTTCGGGTGGGACTTCGGCGCGGACAGTCTCGAGGATCTCGAGCTCCTTGCCCTGCGGCAACCCGGTTGCCATCAGCTCGTCGATGCCATCGAAATAGCTGCTGACGCGCTTGTACTGGCCGTAGAAGATCTGCTTGTTCATCTCCTCGAAGTCGAACGCGTAGTTGAGCGCACGACGCACGCGCGGATCCCTGAACTTGGCGCGGCGCAGGTTCGGCACGAAAGCCTGCATCACGCCCGAGCTGCGATTGGCGAACTCCTCGAGGATCACCCGCTTTTCGGTCACGGCCGGGAAATCGTAGGCGGTCGCCCAGTTCTTGGCGCTGTTCTCGGTGCGCCAGTCGACCTGATCGGCCTTGAAAGCCTCGATCGCCACGGTGGCGTCGCGGAAATATTCGTAGCGCATCTCGTCGAAATTGTTGCGGCCGACATTGGCGGGGAGGTCGCGCCCCCAATAATCCTTGACGCGCTCCAGCGCGATCGACCGTCCCGCGATGAATTCCTTGACCCTGTAGGGACCGGACCCAAGCGGCATTTCGAGCGTGGTGGCGGAGACATCGCGCTTGCGGCCCTGCGCGTCCGTCCCCTCCCACCAGTGCTTCGGCAAAATCGTGAGCTGCCCGACGATCTGCGGCAGTTCGCGGTTGCCCGGCGCGTCGAACACGAACTTCACCTCGCGCTCGCCGACCTTCTCGGCTTTCGCCACATGGCTGTAATACGCCGAGTACATCGGGTGGTGCTTCTTGAAGGACTCGAGCGAGAAGATCACGTCATCGACGGTGACCGGCTTGCCGTCATGCCATTTGGCCTGCGGCCGCAAACGATAGGTGACGAAGGAGAAATCGTCCGGGTGGCTCACGGCCTCGGCCAGCGCGCCGTATTCGGTCGAGACCTCGTCGAGCGCGGGGGTCAGAAGCGATTCATAGATGAATGCGACGGCACCGGCGACCTGCCCCTTCACGCCTGCCACCACGATGTTGAAATTATCGAAGGTGCCGACGGCGATCTGGCGCGCGACGCCCCCCTTTGGCGCTTCCGGATTGACGTAATCGAAGCGCTCGAAGTCGGCGGGATACTTGACCTGTCCGAACAGTGACAGCGCATGGCGCCAAGGAAGCCCATTTGAAGGCAGCTCACCCGCGGACTGCGCCTCGGCACTGCCGATGACGGAAAGGCCCGCTATGGAACCGAGGGCGGGGAGCGCTGCGGCAGCAGTGCCGGTGAGCAGGAGATCGCGTCGGTTCATGGCCAAATCAACATTCCTGTCTTGAAGGAGGCTACTCCTTTAAGTTCCCAATATAGGCGAGGTTTCGACGGAATATGTTGCTTTTTCCTCATCTTGGAAGGCCGGCTGGCCGATCGCTGCGGCCAAACGCCCCGATAGCCCACGCCGCAACGCCCGGATAAGCAAACGGCCAGGCTTTTCAGCCTGGCCGTTTATTCCAAGAGGATTTTCGAGGCCCTTATTTCGAGGCCGTCGGCAGCGGCTGAGGATGCTCCGACAGCGAATTCAGATAGGCAATGACGTCGGCGCGCTCGGAATCCTTGGGAATGCCGGCGAAGCCCATCGCGGTGCCCGGGATGAAGCCCTTGGGGCTGGCGATGAACTTGTTGAGATCGTCGAACGTCCAGGTGCCGCCCTTGGCCTTCATGGCGGCCGAGAAGTTGAAGCCGTTACGGCCCTCACCCCGCGCCTCGCCAACGACGCCATAGAGGTTCGGACCGACGCGATTCGGACCGCCTTTTTCGAAGGTGTGGCAGGCGCCGCACTTCTTGGCGGCGGAAGCGCCCTTTTCGACCGAGGCGGTCTGGAGCAGCTTTTCGATGGGCTCGGAGGGCGCAGCGGCGGCGCCACCTTCCTTGCCGTGGCCGGCGTCTTCCTTCACGGCGATCTCGAACCCCGGTTTTTCCGGCATCTTGGGCGAGAACAGCGCACTCGCGGTGAAGCTCGTCACCAGCAGGACGAGACAGGTGCCGAGCACGGCCCCGAGAATCTTGTTCAGTTCGAAAGAGTCCATTTCCGGCCAGGCCCCACACCGCAATAAAAATTGAGCGGCCGCGCGGCCGCCAGGACGAGCCTCGGGAGAATCAAACGTTCCCTATTGTTTCCCCGAGTTTTGCCATTGAGATATCGGTTTGCCCGGGGTCTGGCAACCCGTATAAGCGACCCGGCTTTCAGCCCATCCCCACCCCATTTCTCGACGCGGAAAACGCTCCATTTCCAGGCCCTTGAACCGATGACCGATCCCCGCATCCTGGTGCTGATCCCGGCACGCATGGCCGCCACCCGCCTGCCCGGCAAGCCGCTCGCCGATATCGCCGGGCTGCCGATGATCGTGCACGTGCTGCGGCGGGCAGAGGCCGCCGGAATCGGCCGGGTCGCGGTCGCAACCGACACGGCGGAGATCGCCTCGGTCGTGACCGCCCATGGCGGCGAGGCGGTAATGACGCGCCCGGAGCACCCCTCCGGGTCGGACCGCATCCACGAGGCCATGCAAAAGCTTGATCCGGACGGCAAGGCCGAGATCGTAGTCAATCTCCAGGGCGATTTCCCGACCATCACGGTCGCCAATATCCGCGAGGTGCTGCCGCCGCTGCAAGACCCCGCCGTGGATATCGCGACGCTGGCCTCGCAGATCCATACCGAGGAGGAGGACCTCGCGCCGAACGTCGTAAAGGCGATCGGAACCTCGCTCGGCGGGAAACGCATGCGCGCACTTTATTTCACCCGTGCAACCGCTCCGACCGGCGACGGACCGCGCTATCACCATATCGGCCTCTACGCCTATCGCCGCGCCGCGCTGGAGCGTTATGTCTCGCTGCCGCCATCCCCGCTGGAATTGCAGGAGAAGCTCGAGCAACTCCGGGCGCTGGAGGCCGGAATGCGGATCGACTTCACCATCGTCGATACGGTGCCCCGCGGGGTCGACACGCCGGCGGACCTGGAGACCGCGCGCAGCATCCTTTCCAAATCCTGAGCCGCTGTTACAAGGCCGATCATGAGCAAGCTGAAAATCGCATTCCAGGGCGAGCCTGGGGCCAATTCCCACATCGCGATCGTCGAGGCCTATCCCGACGCCGAGCCGATGCCATGCGCCACTTTCGAGGACGCGCTGTCGGCGATCTCGTCGGGCGAAGCCGATCTCGGCATGATCCCGATCGAGAATTCGGTCGCGGGCCGCGTCGCCGACATCCATCATTTGCTGCCGGCCTCCGGCCTCTTCATCATCGGCGAATGGTTTCTGCCGGTTCGCCATCAGCTGATGGCGGTGAAGGGGACCAAGCTTGCCGACATCAAGTCCGTCGAGAGCCATGTGCACGCGCTCGGCCAGTGCCGGCGCATCATCCGCAAGCTCGGCATCAAGCCGATCGTGCACGCCGACACCGCCGGTAGCGCCCGCGACATTTCCGAGCGCAACGACAAGACCGTCGCCGCGATCGCCTCGCGGCTTGCGGCAAAAATCTATGGCCTCGACATTTTGGCTGACGACATCGAGGACGAGGCCCACAACACCACGCGCTTCGTGGTGCTGGCGCGCGAGCCGAAATGGGCTGCGCAGGCTTCGGGACCACTGGTCACGACTTTTGTCTTCCGGGTGCGCAATTTGCCCGCCGCGCTCTATAAGGCGCTCGGCGGCTTTGCCACCAACGGCGTCAACATGACCAAGCTCGAAAGCTACATGGTCGACGGCAATTTCTTCGCCACGCAGTTTTACGCCGACGTCGACGGCCATCCCGAGGACAAGGGGCTGGCGTTCGCGATCGAGGAATTGAAATTCTTCTCGCGCGAATTCCGCATCGTCGGCGTGTATCCGGGACACCCCTTCCGCGCGACGATGGAGTAGCCTCGTGTCCCGGACGCGGCTAGCGCGAGCCGGGACCCAGAGGCCGCAGGGGCGCGATGGACCCCGGCTCTGCAGCGCAGCGCCGAAGTGGCGCTGCGCTGCAGAGCCGGGCCACGAGAGCTTTATCCGACCGCTTTGAGTCCAAACGCCTCCGCCAGCAGCGAATACGATCTCTTCCGCGCCTCGTGGTCGTAGACTGCCGTGATCACCATCAACTCGTCCGGCTTGCTCGCATCGATCAACGGCTGGAGTTTCTGCTGCACCGTCGCAGGATTGCCGACGAAGAGGCGCGAGCGGTTGCGCAGGATCGAGGTGCGCTCGACGTCCGTATAGGGATAGGCCAGCGCCTCCTCGACACTCGGCAGCGGCAGATATTGCCCGCGGTCGCGGCGCAGGCGGTTGAGATCGAACGAGGTGGCGAGCTTTTCGGCCTCCTCATCCGTGTCGGCCGTGATGACGGCGACCGCGAGGATCGCGTGCGGACTCGCGCTCCAGGCCGAGGGCTGGAAACGGTTGCGGTAATGCACCATCGCATCGATTGCATCATGCGATGCGAAGTGATGGGCGAAGGCGAAACCCATGCCGACTTGCGCGGCGAGCTCCGAGGAATAGTCGCTCGAGCCGAGCAGCCAAATCGGCGGCAGCTTGGTGTCGTCGGGCATCGCGACGACATTATTGTAGGGATGGCCCGAGGGAAATTCGCGGGTCTCCCACAAAATCAGTTCGTTCAGCCGCTCCAGGAAGTCGTCGCCCTCGCGGCGGTCGAGCCGGCTCCGTAGCGCGTAGGCGGTGGCGCCGTCGGTGCCGGGCGCGCGGCCGAGACCGAGATCGATGCGGCCCGGAAACAGCGCCTCCAGCATCTTGAAGCGCTCGGCCACGACCAGCGGCGCGTGGTTGGGCAGCATCACGCCGCCGGAGCCGACGCGGATGTGCTTCGTCACCGCCGCGATCTGCCCGATCATCACGTCGGGCGCCGGGCTCGCCACCGAGGCGAGGTTGTGATGCTCGGCGAGCCAGTAGCGGACATAGCCAAGACCATCGACATGGCGCGCCAGGTCGATGCTGTTGCGCAGCGCCGCCGCGGGTTTTGTGCCTGTTGTGACGACGGAGAGGTCGACGACTGAGAGCGGGATCATAGCGCGTCAACGTAATGGAGGGCGGCGCGGCGGCAATGGGCAGACTGCGCAGGTCTGGCGTGTGCGGCCCGCGAGCCGGCGTGCCTAGGCCGGCCATGATTGGTGGGACAAGGATTGTTATGGCAACATCACTTTCCAGCTGCCCACACAATTCACCCGCTCCGGCCGGCACTGGAATCACCCCAAATGATGATTTCTTTATATTATTAGCAGAAATCCCCGCTTCCCACTCATGCCCTTATCCGCGCAATAATTCGATGGTTACCGGTCAAAGTGGGCCACTTCCCATACCTGATGGGCTGTCGAGCCCAGCCGCTTTGGCTTATCTTAGCCACTCCAATCTAGACCCGACCGCCGGCCGCCAAGAACCTGACGAGCCTCTGGAGCAAGTGGTGCCATGATCGATCCGACGACGCCTGCTCAAACCGAAGGGCACGACCGGCACCTCCAAAATGGGCACCTCCCCTCGAAGCGGCCAGCGATCTCGTTCGAGTTCTTTCCGCCCAAGACGGAAGATATGGAGCGCAATCTCTGGGACACCATCAACCGCCTCGCCCCGCTCGACCCGAAATTCGTGTCCGTGACCTATGGCGCCGGCGGCTCGACCCGTGAGCGCACCCATTCCACCATCGCCCGCATCCTGAAGGAGACCGCGCTGCTGCCGGCCGCGCATTTGACCTGCGTCGGCGCCTCGCGCGGCGAGATCGACGAGATCGTCGACCGCTATCACGAGGTCGGCGTCCGCCACATCGTCGGTCTGCGCGGCGATCCGGCCGGCGGCATCGGCACGCCCTACGCCAGCCATCCCGACGGCTACCAGAGCTCCGCCGACCTCGTCACCGGCATCAAGAAGCGGCATTCCGATATCGAGGTGTCCGTGTCCGCCTATCCGGAGAAGCACCCCGAGGCCCGCGACTTCGATGCCGATATCGACACGCTGAAGGCCAAGGTCGATGCCGGTGCGACGCGCGCGATCACCCAGGTGTTCTTCGACAACGATCTCTACTTCCGCTATCTCGACCGCGTCCGCGCCCGCGGGATCGACATCCCGATCGTACCGGGCATCATGCCGATGCACAATTTCAAGCAGGCGAGAGCCTTCGTCACCCGTGCCGGCACGTCCGTGCCGGACTGGCTCGCCGAAAAATTCGACGGCCTCGACGACGACGCCGAGACCCGCAAGCTGGTGGCGGCAACCGTTGCGGCCGGCCAGGTGCAGAAGCTCGCCAAGCACGGCGTCGACACCTTCCATTTCTACACCATGAACCGCGCCGATCTCGTGTTCGCGATCAGCCATTTGCTCGGCATTCGCGCCAAGAGCGCGCAAAAGGCGGCGTAAGACACAATGACCGTATCCACCTCTCCCAAGCGAACTGCCCTGTTGAACGCCGCGCGCGAGCGCATTCTCGTGCTCGACGGCGCCATGGGCACGATGATCCAGAACCTTCAGTTCGACGAGGCCGCCTTCCGCGGCGAGCGCTTCAAGAATTTTCATCGCGACCTGCGCGGCAACAACGATCTCTTGATCCTGACCCAGCCGCAGGCGATCGAGGACATCCACGCCGCCTATTTGCGCGCCGGTGCCGACATCGTCGCAACCAATACCTTCTCGACCACCTCGATCGCGCAGGCCGATTACGACCTTGCCGACATCGTCTACGAGATGGCGTGCGAAGGCGCCCGGCTCGCCGGCAACGCCGCAAGGCGCGTCGAAGCCGAGGACGGCAAGCCACGCTTCGTTGTGGGCGCCATTGGCCCGACCAACCGCACCGCCTCGATCTCGCCCGACGTTTCCAATCCCGGCTACCGCGCCGTCACCTTCGACGATCTGCGCAAATCCTATGGCGAGCAGATCAACGGCATGCTCGACGGCGGCGTCGATTTGCTGCTGGTCGAGACCATCTTCGACACGCTGAACGCCAAGGCGGCGCTCTATGCGATCGCCGAGATCACGGAAGCGCGCGGCATCGACATGCCCGTGATGGTATCAGGCACCATCACCGACAAATCTGGCCGCCTCCTCTCGGGCCAGATGCCGGAGGCGTTCTGGCATTCTGTGCGGCACGCCAAGCCGGTGACCATCGGCTTCAACTGCGCGCTCGGCGCGGAAGATTTGCGCGCGCATATCGCCGATATCGGCCGCGTTGCCGACACTCTCGTTTGCGCTTATCCCAACGCCGGCCTGCCCAACGAATTTGGCCAGTACGACGAGACCCCGGAGTACATGGCGCGCCTGGTCGGCGAGTTTGCGCGTGATGGTTTGGTCAACATCGTCGGCGGCTGCTGCGGCACCACGCCGGAGCATATTGCGGCGATCGCCGCCGCGGTCGCCCCGCACAAGCCGCGCATCGTGCCCGAGATCGCGCCTCGCTTAAGGCTCTCCGGCCTCGAGCCGTTCATCCTGACCGACGCGATTCCCTTTGTGAACGTCGGCGAGCGCACCAACGTCACCGGCTCCGCCCGTTTCCGCAAGCTGGTCACCGCCGGCGACTATACCGCCGCGCTGCAGGTCGCGCGCGACCAGGTCGAGAACGGCGCGCAGATCATCGACGTCAACATGGACGAGGGCCTGCTGGATTCCGAGGCCGCGATGGTGACCTTCCTCAACCTCGTCGCCGCCGAGCCCGACATCGCCCGCGTCCCTGTCATGGTCGATTCCTCGAAATTCTCCGTGATCGAGGCCGGCCTGAAGTGCGTGCAGGGCAAGCCGGTCGTCAACTCGATCTCGATGAAGGAAGGCGAGGAGAAGTTCATCTTTGAAGCGCAGATCGCGCGGCGTCACGGCGCGGCTGTCGTGGTCATGGCGTTCGACGAGGTCGGCCAGGCCGACACCTTCAAGCGCAAGACCGAGATCTGCAAGCGCGCCTACGACATCCTGGTAAACCGCGTCGGCTTCCCGCCGGAAGACGTCATCTTCGATCCGAATATCTTCGCGATCGCGACCGGCATCGAGGAGCACAACAATTACGGCGTCGACTTCATCGAGGCGACCCGCTGGATCCGCAAGAACCTGCCGGGCGCGCATATCTCGGGCGGCGTCTCCAATTTGTCGTTCTCGTTCCGCGGCAACGAGCCGGTGCGCGAGGCCATGCATTCGGTGTTCCTGTATCACGCCATCAAGGCCGGCATGGACATGGGCATCGTCAATGCCGGGCAGATGATCGTCTACGACGACATCGATGCTGAATTGCGCCAGGTCTGCGAGGACGTCATCCTCAATCGCGATCCCGGCGCCTCCGAGCGTCTGCTGGCGCTCGCGGAAAGATTCCGCGGCAACAAGACCCAGACCAAGGAAGCCGATCTCGCCTGGCGCGAATGGCCGGTGGCGAAGCGGCTGTCGCATGCGCTGGTCCACGGCATCACCGAGTTCATCGAGCAGGATACCGAAGACGCCCGCAAGGCCTCCTCGCGCCCGCTCGACGTGATCGAGGGACCGTTGATGGCGGGCATGAACGTGGTCGGCGACCTCTTCGGCGACGGCAAAATGTTTCTGCCGCAGGTGGTGAAGTCCGCCCGCGTGATGAAGCAGGCGGTCGCCTGGCTGATGCCGTTCATGGAGGAAGAGAAGGCGCGCAATCTCGCCAACGGCATCGGCACCGAAGGATCCTCTTCCGCCGGAAAGATCGTGCTCGCCACCGTCAAGGGCGACGTCCACGACATCGGCAAGAACATCGTCGGCATTGTGCTCCAGTGCAACAACTTTGAGGTCATCGACCTCGGCGTGATGGTGCCGGCTGCCAAGATCGTCGAGATCGTGAAGGCGGAGAAGGCCGACATCGTCGGTTTGTCCGGCCTGATCACGCCCTCGCTCGACGAGATGGCGTTCTTCGCCGCCGAACTGCAACGCGAGGGCCTCAAGCTGCCGCTCTTGATCGGCGGCGCCACGACGAGCCGCGTGCACACGGCGGTCAAGATCGACCCGAGCTATCGCGCCGGCCCCGTCGTCCACGTCAACGATGCCAGCCGTGCCGTCGGCGTTGCCTCCTCGCTGCTGTCGCCCGAGAAGCGCGACGCCTACGCCGCCGAGGTGCGCGCCGAATACGCAAAAATTTCGGACGCGCATCTGCGCGCGCAGGCCGACAAGAAGCGGCTGAAGCTGGCCACGGCCCGCGCCAACCGCGTACCGGTCGATTTCACTGCTGCCAAGCCGGTGAGGCCGACCTTCCTCGGCACCAGGAGCTTTGACGACTACGATCTTGCCGAGCTTGTGCCCTATATCGACTGGACGCCGTTCTTCCAGACCTGGGAGCTCGCCGGCCGCTTCCCCGCCATTCTCGACGACGCCAAGGTCGGCGAGGTCGCGCGCTCGCTCTACGATGACGCGCGCAAGATGCTCGACCTGATCGTCAGGGAAAAATGGTTCCGGGCGCGTGCCACGATCGGCTTCTGGCCGGCCAATGCGCAAGGCGACGATATCGTGCTCTATGCCGACGAGAGCCGGACCAGGAGCGTCGCGACGCTGCACACGCTACGCCAGCAACTCGAGAAGCGCGAGGGCCGTTTCAACGCCGCGCTCGCCGACTTCGTCGCGCCCGTTGGTGCCGGCGTGCCCGACTATGTCGGCGGCTTCGTCGTCACGTCCGGCATTGGCGAGGATGTGGTCGCCGACCGCTTCAGAAACGCGAATGACGACTATTCCTCGATCCTGTGCAAGGCGCTGGCCGATCGCCTCGCCGAAGCCTTTGCCGAGCGCATGCATGCCCGCGTCCGCCGCGAGTTCTGGGCCTATGCGCCTGACGAGGCGCTGTCGACCGACGAGTTGATCCTCGAAAAGTACCAGGGCATCCGTCCCGCGCCGGGCTATCCCGCGCAGCCCGATCACACCGAGAAGGCGACGCTGTTCGAGCTGCTCGATGCCGAAGCGACCGCCGGCGTGCAGCTGACGGAGAGTTTTGCGATGTGGCCGGGCTCTTCCGTGTCCGGGCTCTATTTTGCAAACCCCGAGAGCTATTATTTCGGCGTCGGCAAGATCGAGCGCGATCAGGTCGAGGATTATGCTGCGCGCAAGGGCATGAGCGTCGCGGAGACCGAGCGCTGGCTCGCGCCGGTGCTGAACTACATTCCGTCGCAGCAAACCAACAAGGCTTTCGCGGCGACGCCCGCGAACGACGAGACGTCGAAGGACCTCGCCTCGCATCCGCCCGGCTGCACCTGCGCGGTGCATCTGGTCTGGCAGAAGAAGCGCGCGGGGGCGGGGTAATTTCCGCGTCTCTCGCCGTCATTCCGGTCCCGTCATCCTGAGGTGCGAGCCATGCGACGCAGCGCGTCGCATGGGGAGCCTCGAAGGATGAACGGCCGAGCAGGTGCAGCGGGGCCGTCGCCCTTCGAGGCCTCCGCTTCGCTCCAGCACCTCAGGGTGACGGTGATGAAGCAATCGCGGATGAATAGAGCGAAGCGAAACCCATCATCTTTCGTCAGCGCCGAGACGGAACTCAAAAAAACGAGACAACAACCCCATGCACAGTAGAGATGGGGTTGAAAAGCCTGATCAATTTCGGTCTTGCCGAAACAACTTGCGGCGTCGGGCAAAACACCTGTAACATTCCATCATCGCCCACAGCGCCTATCGCCGTCATTCCGGGTCGCGCGAAGCGTGAGCCAGGCCTTCCGCAGGTTCGCATGAGCACAGCGATATGCGGGACCGGCTCCCGGGATGTCGCTTCGCTCATCCGGGCTTGTGAACTCGATCACTTGTCCGCTCAACCTTGATTGGCTACCCTGTCGGTCTACTAGCATCAAACCGATGACTTGTTTGGGATCGAGCATATGAAGCAGCTCATTGCACTGTTCGTCGCCGCGATCGCTCTTGTCGTGCTGCCCACGATTGCCGCGGCTGACTGTCCGAAAGGCTACGTGCCATGCGGCGAGCGAAATCAGTTGTGCTGCCCGGGGAAGTAAGAAGTCGCAAATGGCTTTGGCTTGGCAGCGGCGTGTTTGTCGTGATCGGCCTCGTCACAACGCGATTTCGATGGAGGAGAAGGCCAAGCTGACATCCGAGATCGCAGCGAAGCTCGACCTGGAGGTACACCAGGGCGCGGACGACAAGGTGTCCGGCTCTCAATTGTTCTTTGGCATAAGACTGTCGCCGAATCCGATCCTCCTGAACTCCGCGACAGGCGAGATCAAGCCCTGTACGCGGAAATAGGATCGACGCAACTCTTCACGCCTTCGGCGGCGCCAGCGGCTGCACGATCTCCCGGAACGGCGCCAGCGCTTCGCAGTGATCGGCATGTGCGCTCAGCGCCGGATAGCGCGCCGTGTCGAACAGTTGTGGATGTGCCTCGCGGGTGAAGCGCACGACGCAGGCGACCGCGACATCGGCGTGACCGATGCGCATACCCAGCCAGTACGGCGTCGCCACCTGGGCGCGCTCGGCTTCCAGCACGCTCAGGACGTCGGCGATCTGCGCTTCGCAGCGCTCGACCCACAGCGCAAGCTGCTCCTTCCGCAGCACGCGTTCATAGACCAGGCTGACCGCCTTGTCGCCGAGGCCGCAGGCGAGCGCGCAGATGCGCAAATGGCGCCGTCGCTCGGCGCCGCTTCCCGGAAGCATCGTCTTCTCCGGCCCAACGCGCTCGTCGAGATAATCGAGGATGATCGTGCTCTCGATCAGCGCCTCGCCGTCGTCGAGCACCAGCGTCGGCACGCGCCGCAGCGGATTATAGGGCGCGATCTTGTCGGCATCGCCGAAGGTCGACCACGGCCGGTGCTCGAAGGCGAGGCCGTAAAGCCGGAGCGCGATCGCGACGCGGCGGACGAAGGGGGAGTCGTATTGGCCGATCAGGAACATGGGTCTCGCTCTTCTCGTTCGTTGGACACGGCAGGGCCGACCAGTTCATCGCCAATGCGCGTCGGCCGCAACAGAATTCTCGGAAGGAGAACGTTGCGCTCGCCGCAACAAGGCGGAGTTAATGTGCCGCCAACCCGGAGTTTGGCATGTCCCTGCGATCCGTGACCATGCTCGCGCTGCTCGCCGCCGCCAGCTTCGCCCACGCTCCGTCATTGCGAGCGCAGCGGAGCAATCCAGAAACTTCCCGGAGCTGGACTGGAATCTTCGTCGCAAGGGCTCCTCGCAATGACGCTGGAGGAAGCCGTGTAGCCCGCATGGAGCGGAGCGAAATGCGGGGACGCTGGCCCGAATTGCGCTGTGCTCATCCGCGCGTGATCCAGTAAGCGAAAACGGAATCTGCGGCCTCGGATTTCGTCGCATTCGGTCGAGATACGAATTCGCGGCTTGCCGTCATTCCGGGGCGCGCGGGGCGCGGGCCCGGTATCCAGCGTGCACATTCCCTTGGATTCCGGGCTCGCGCCAAGTGGCGCGCCCCAGAATGACGGCGAGGGGTGAGCCGTAGCCCGCATGGCGCGGAGCGGAATGCGGGGACGCTGCCCCGGATTGCGCTGCGCTCCATCCAGGCTACGACGCCGGCGCGCGTTGACGTGCCGATTCGAAGAGCGACGGCGGCGCCCACACTCAGGATTTTCCGCGGAGATGGACTGGATTGCTTCGTCGCAAGGGCTCCTCGCAATGACACCGTAGAGGCAGTCGTGTCGTGGGGGCAAGTGAAGCGGAATCCCGCTTGATCAGCGCGTGAGAAAGCCGCCGGGTAGGTGAGGACCTTACGGCCCTCACCCCCCACAGACCCGGACGTGCAGATTTCCCGCATCCGGTTCTTCGCGAGAGAGCTTCGCTCACGTTGCGTACCGATGGAAGATGCGGGCTCTGGGCAGCGGGTGACGTGCGAGGAGGTCCTTGAAGCGATCCCAAGGGATCGGCTCTGACCTCGTTCGCCGTTCCAGCCACTTTTTCCAGAGCCGTGTGGTCTGCCGGAGGTACCGGCCCAGTTGCTGCATGTTTCCCGTGATGCCGTAGTAGGCGTAGTGACCTACGAGCTTCGCAGACAGCCGGGCGTGCTGCCACCGGATCGGCTGGTGTCGATTGACCCGACACCAGTCGTTGACGGTGCGCAGCGCGCGGGCAAGCCGGCTCTTGGCCGTGCGTTGCCGCACCACCTTCTTGCCCTTCTGCGACGTCGCCCACGTGTGGGTGAAGCCGAGGAAGTCGAACGGTGGTCCGTTGCAGTCTGGATGCGTGCCACCTGGCCGCTCGGGTCGGAAGTCGATGAAGCGCGTCTTGTCGGGATGGAGCGTGAGCCCGTACCGTTCAAGCCGCTTTCCCAGCACTTCCAGCACCGCTTGGCGTCGTGGTGGTTCTTGAACGTCATCACGAACTCATCAGCGAACCGAACCAGAGTACAGGGCCCCGCCATGCGCGGCTTCACCTCGGTCTCGAACCAATCGTCCAGCACGTGGTGCAGGTAGATGTTCGAGAGCAGCGGTGAGATCACGCCGCCTTGCGGGGTTCCTTCGGTCGCCAGATGCAGGAGCCCGTCTTCCAGCACTCCTGCCTTCAGCCATTTGTCGATCATCCGTCGGATAACACCGTCCGTCACTCGCTGGTCGAGGATCGCTCGCAGGTGATGGTGCGGGATCGTATCGAAGTACTTGCGTATATCGACATCCAGCACCCAGTACTGTCCTTGCCTGGTGAGGGCACCATACAAAACACGCAGTGCCTCATAGGCCGAGCGCCCGGGCCGGAAGCCATGCGAGCACGGTAGAAAGTCCTGCTCGTAGACCGCCTCCAACACCATGACGATCGCTCGCTGCGCCACCTTGTCTTCGAAGGTCGGGATGCCGAGCGGCCGTTGCGAGCCGTCCGCCTTGGGAATGTACGTTCTGCGCACCGGTGGAGCCTTGTAGCGGCCGGATTTGATGCGCTCGAGCAGGTCCGCAAGATTGGCCTGCAGGTTCGCCTCATAGTCCTTCGCCGTTACTCCGTCGATGCCGAGCGCTCCGTCCTTGCGGGTCAACTCGTACGCCTCCTGCATCCATTCCAGATCGATATGATGGTGCAGCGTGAACAGCGCCGTCTCCGGCTTGCGTCTCGCCAGTTCGGCTATCCGTTGTCGTTTCGTGGACAGGTTTGCGGGGTCCAATGCTCCCTCCCGTGTTTCCCGCCAATGGCTCTCTCTCCGCGGCGCCTCCCTTTCCTCCTTCGGGTCCTGGTGAGCCCAGTTCCCCGCTCTCAGCGGTACTATGAAGGCGCTACGACTTCCCATCCGCGTATCAACGCTCGCTTATTGGTTCGCTCCCGCTGCCCACGCGATCCTCCTTGCGTTCGTGCTCGCCCAAAGCGCTCCCGGTCGAGCGGAGGTCTCGTCCGGGCCAGGGGCTTTGCTTGTGCCGGCCACCCCACTCTCCGGCTCGCTTCGCGCGTGGACGCGAATGGGATCTCTCAGGTCTTCAGGCGATCCATCCTGTGCCTTTGCTCCGTTCCAGGACCCCGGTCGAACCGATGCATCCTCGCCATGACGGCCACATCGATGCTGCCCCCGCTATCCGGACGGCGAAGGCTTCGGCAATAGCTGATTTCGGGGCTAACCCGTGAGCTTCGGCACCTGCTGTCTTACGCTTCACGCTTCCGTTGCCGTCACGTGCAAAGCTCGCTTCCGGCTGGCTGGCTCAGCCTCTACCGGGCGGGAGTCGAACCCGCTGGATCGCTACGAAAGGTTTCAGCTCGTGTTGACGATCATCCTCCCCTCCTGTTCTCCTGACGCTACCGGATTGCGCTTCGCTCCATCCGGCTACGAAAGCGCCCTCTACCCCTCCCCCTCGTCGCTCGCCAGCACGCCCTTCACCGCCCGCGCCCAGCCCGCCAGCTTCCGCTCGCGGGTGGCCTGGCTCATGGCCGGTTTGAAGCGATGCTCGAGGCGCCAATTGTCGGCGAATTTTGTCGGCTCGGGATAGACGCCGGCCGCAAGACCGGCGAGATAGGCGGCGCCGAGTGCCGTTGTTTCCTGGATTGCGGGACGGTCGACGGGAGCGTCGAGCAGATCGGCGAGGCGCTGCATGGTCCAGTCCGATGCGGTCATGCCGCCGTCGACGCGCAGCACAACGCTGGCGGTCTCCGAGCTCGGCCAATCGGCGCGCATCGCGGCCCAGAGATCGAAGGTCTGGTAACACACGCTCTCCAGCGCGGCGTGCGCGAGCTCGGCCGGACCGGTGTTGCGGGTGAGGCCGAACAGCGCGCCGCGCACGCGCGGATTCCAGTAGGGCGCGCCCATGCCGACGAACGCCGGCACGAGATAGACGCTCTGCATGGAATCGGACTGATCCGCGAGCGGGCCGGTCTCGGCGGCGTGCTTGATAATGCCGAGGCCGTCGCGCAGCCACTGCACCGCGCTGCCGGCGACGAAGATCGAGCCTTCGAGCGCGTAGGTGCGTTTTCCACCGAGCTGATAGGCGATGGTGGTGAGCAGCTTGTTCTTCGAGGCCACCGGCGTGGTGCCGGTGTTGAGCAGCGCGAAGCAGCCGGTGCCGTAGGTCGACTTCATCATACCCGGGCGGAAGCAGGCCTGGCCGATGGTCGCGGCCTGCTGGTCGCCGGCGATGCCGGCAATGACAATCGCGCCGCCGAACAGATCCGGCACGCTCTCGCCGAAGCGGGCGGAGGAATCCTTCACCTCGGGCAGCATGGAGCGCGGCACGCCGATGATCTCCAGCAGCTCGTCGTCCCACTGCCCGGTGTGGATGTTGAACAGCAGCGTGCGCGAGGCGTTGGTGGCATCGGTGGCGTGCACCTTGCCGCCGGTGAGGCGCCAGAGCAGATAGCAATCGACGGTGCCGAACATCAATTCGCCGCGCGCGGCACGCGCCCGCGCGCCAGGAACGTGGTCGAGGATCCAGGCGATCTTGGTGCCGGAGAAATAGGGATCGATGATCAGCCCCGTCTTTTGCGAGATCACGGGCTCGCGGCCGTCGGCTTTCAGTCTGGCGCAGATGTCGGCGGTGCGGCGGTCCTGCCAGACGATGGCGCGGTGCACGGCCTGGCCGGTGGCGCGGTCCCACACCACGGTGGTCTCGCGCTGGTTGGTGATGCCGATCGCGGCGATGTCCTTGGCGGCGATGCCGGCCTGCGCGATCGCATCGCGGCAGACCATCACGGTCGAGGTCCAGATATCCTCGGGCTCGTGCTCGACCCAGCCCGAGGCCGGGAAATGCTGCGGAAACTCGGCCTGCGCTTTCGCCGCAATGGAAATATCGCCGCGAAACACGATCGCACGCGAGGAGGTGGTGCCCTGGTCGATGGCAAGGACGAAAGACATGGAAGCTACCCTGGCGTTTGCGCTGACGGGGTCATTGTGTCGCGCCAAAGGGAGCGGATTAGGGCGGGAAGGTCAAGTTGGGATGACGATGTCCCTTCTCCCCTTGTGGGAGAAGGTGGCGCGAAGCGCCGGATGAGGGGTTTGCTTCAGCGAATGCAAATGCGAAAGAGTCACTCGCGGAGAGAGACCCCTCACCCGTCTCGCCGCTACGCGGCGATCCACCCTCTCCCACAAGGGGCTAAGGCGTGCACACATCTTTCGGTCGTTGGTCAGCACCAATAGAAAGCGCGAGTCTTTTCAATGAAAACTGACCGACCGCTCTTTGGGCGGTTCCGAAACCCGGGGTCATCTAAGTCCCTGTATTAGATTCCGTTTTTGAGATGTGTGCACGCCTTAGCCCACAAGGGGAGAGGGAAAGATACCTACACCGCCGCGGTGGTGACGCCGCCGTCGATCACGATGGTCTGGCCGGTCATGAAGCTCGACGCGTCGGAGGCGAGATAGGCGACGGCGCCGGCGATTTCGTCGGGTTCACCGATGCGGCGGAGCGGGGTGGTGGCGGTGCGGCGCTTGAGGTTGGCTTCGTCTTCCCACAATGCGCGGGCGAAATCGGTCTTGACCAGGCCGGGCGCGATGCAGTTGACGCGGACGCCCTTCGGACCCCATTCGCCGGCGAGCGAGCGGCACAGCGCGAAGTCGGCGGCTTTCGAGATGCCGTAGGCGCCGATCACGGTCGAGCCGCGCAAGCCTCCGATCGAGGAGATGATGACGACGGAGCCGCTGCCGCGTTCCGCCATCTGCGGGATCGCGAGCGCGGAGAGCCAGATGTTACTCTTGACGTTGCTGCCCATGATCTTGTCGAAGGCCTCGTCGGTAATGTCGAGCAGCGGGCCGTAATACGGATTCACCGCGGCGTTGCAGACGAGGATGTCAATCTTGCCGTAATGTTTCGTCGCGCCTGTGATCAACGCCTCAACCTCGGCCTTGCGCGCGATGTTGCAGGGGATGACGGTGGCGTCTCCACCGGCAGCGTTGATGCCGTCGGCGACTTCCTTGCAGGCCTCGGCCTTCCGCGAGGAGACCACGACCTTGGCGCCGAGCTTGGCGAGCAGCTCGGCCGAGGAGCGGCCGATGCCGCGGCTGGAGCCGGTGACTACGGCGACTTTGCCGGTGAGATCGAACGGCGTATTTTTCATGGTTGTTGGCTCCCTCTCTTCTGATCAATTCTCGCTTGCTCCATCGTCATGGCCGGGCTTGTCCCGGCCATCCACGTTCTTTCCTTGCCGCCAAAGACGTGGATGCCCGGGACAAGCCCGGGCATGACGACCTTTTGCGCGGCGCGCGCCTCGCTCTGCGGCGAAACTCAGATCAACCCACCCCCATCGGCCACGCGGCGCTGGTGGTAGTCGGTGTCGCCGAAGCTGTTCTCGATCATGGTGAGGCGCTTGAAGTAATGACCGATCTTCGCCTCCATGGTCATGCCGATGCCGCCGTGGAGCTGGATCGCCTGCTGGCCGACGAACTTCAGCGACTTGCCGATCTGCACCTTGGCCGCGGCGATCGCATTGGCGCGCTCCTTCGCGTCCTCGAAATCGCCCGCCATGGTCGCGAACATCGACATCGATCTCGCCTGCTCGGCGGCGACGAACATGTCGGAAGCGCGATGCTGCAGCGACTGGAACGAGCCGATCGCGACGCCGAATTGCTTGCGCGTCTTGATGTACTCGATCGTGGTCTTGAGCGACTCGTCCATCAGGCCGACCGCCTCGGCGCAGAGCGCGATGCGGGCTTCGTCCACGACGCGCTCGATCAGCGCGAGTGAGTCGTCGGGATTGCCGAGCGCCGCATCGGCGCCGACCTCGACACCGGTGAAGGTGATGTCGGCGGCGTGCAGGCCGTCCTGGGTCGGGTACGACTTCTTGGTGATGCCCTTGGCACTCGCCGGCACCAGGAACACGCCGATGCCGGCCTTGTCCCGGCGGTCGCCCTTGCTGCGCGCGGTGACGATCAGCGTGTCGGCGTTCTCGCCGTTGAGCACGACGAATTTTTCGCCGTCGATGACGTAAGCGTCGCCCTTCTTCTTGGCCGTCGTGGTGACGTCGAACAGATCATAGCGCGAGTTCTTCTCGAGCTGCGCAAACGCCAGCGTCTTGCTGCCGTCGATGACGGCAGGCAGATGCGCGGCCTTCTGCGCGTCGGTGCCGGCATGACGCAGGAAGCCGCCGCCGATCACCACCGTTGCGAGATAAGGCTCGAGCACCAGCGCCTTGCCGAGCGCTTCCATCACGATCATGGTCTCGACGCCGCCGCCGCCGAAGCCGCCATCGGCCTCGCTGAAGGGCAGGCCGAGCAGGCCCTGCTCGGCGAGATTGAGCCAGACCGTCTTGCTCCAGCCGCCCTTCTCCTTCATGTACTTCTTGCGGCTCTCGAAATCATAGGAATCAGTCAGCAGGCCGTCGATGCTGTCCTTGAGCAGCCGCTGCTCCTCGTTCAAATCAAAATCCATGTTGCTCTCCAAATTCGACGGTGGATGTCATTGTCCCTGCCGTCGCCCTACCCTCAGACGTCATCCCCGCGAAGGCGGGGATCCAGTAAACGCTAACCGCCTGTCGTTCTCACGACCGCCGCGGCGTACTGGGTCTCCCGCCTTCGCGGGGGACGACACCGTCATTGTTGCATCACAGCCCCAGCACCGCCTTGGCGATGATGTTGCGCTGGATCTCGTTGGAGCCGCCGTAGATCGAGACCTTGCGGTTGTTGAAGTAGCTCGGCGCGATCTGGGCGGTCCAGTCCATGGCTTCGTTCGAGCCGTCGTCGCCGTGCACGTCGTAAGGCGCGGCGAATGGGCCGATCACTTCCATCAAGAGCTCGGTGGTGGTCTGCTGGATCTCGGAGCCCTTGATCTTCAGCACGGACGACGCCGGATTGGGCTTGCCCTTGCCGTGCTTGCCCTCGTCGGCGACGACGCGGAGCTGCGTGAGCTCAAGCGCCTTGAGCTCGATCTCGCAGGCCGCGAGCTTCTCGCGGAAGGCGGCGTCCTGGATGATCGGCTTGCCACCGGATTCGACCTTGCCGGCGAGATCACGGATGCGGCGCAGCCGCTCCTTGGAGACGCCGACCCGGGCAATGCCGGTGCGCTCATTGCCGAGCAGGAATTTGGCGTAATCCCAGCCCTTGTTCTCCTCGCCGATCAAATTCTCGATGGGCACCTCGACGTCGTCGAAGAACACTTCGTTGACCTCTGCGCCGCCGTCGATGGTCTGGATCGGGCGCACCGTGACGCCCTTCGACTTCATGCTGAAGACGATGAAGGAGATGCCCATCTGCTTCTTGGCGCTGGGATCGGTGCGGCAGAGGCAGAAGATCATGTCGGCGTGCTGGGCCAGCGTGGTCCAGGTCTTCTGGCCGTTGATGATCCACTTGTCGCCCTTGCGCTCGGCCTTGGTCTTGAGCGAAGCGAGGTCGGAACCGGAGCCGGGCTCAGAGAAGCCCTGGCACCACCAGTCCTCGACACTGGCAATGCGCGGCAGATACTTCTTCTTCTGCTCTTCATTGCCGAAGGTGTAGATGACGGGGCCGACCATGCTGACGCCGAAGGCGAGTGGCTGCGGCGCCGGATAGGACTGCAGCTCCTCGTTGAAAATGTAGTGCTGCACGGAGGTCCAGCCGGTGCCGCCATATTGCTTGGGCCAATGGCTGACGCCCCAGCCCTTCTTGTTGAGGATGCGCCACCACGTCACCATCTCGTCCTTCGAGAGGTGGCGGCCCTCGACCAGCTTGCGCCGCGTATCCGGCGGCACGTTGTCGCGGAAGAATGATCGCACTTCCTCGCGAAACGCCTGCTCTTCTTTCGTGAATGCGAGATCCATCGGATCCTCCTGTGAAATCCAGCTTCTTATCGTCGTCCCGTCGAAGGCCGGGACGACAGTGAATTGCTGCAACACCTCAAACAATCCCGTCGCGTCCTCCGCCTCCAGATGCGAGTTGGGCGGATTGTGATGGTTTTTGCTGCTGGCGCAACTCATGGCGCGACAGCTTGCCGACCGACGTGCGCGGCAGATCGTCGACGAACTCGACCTCGGCCGGCAATTCGTGCTTGCCGAGCTTGCCGGTGAGCTGCGCCCGCAGCTCATCAAGCGAAAACGGCTTGGCGTCCGGCCTCAGCTTGATGAAGGCTTTGGCGGCCTCGCCGCGGTACGGGTCGGGAATGCCGAGCACGATGACCTCGTGCACGCCTGATATGGTGTAGATCGCCTGCTCGATCATCTGCGGATAGACGTTGAAGCCGCCGGAGATGATCATGTCCTTCTTGCGGTCGACCAGGAAGAAGTAGCCATCGGTGTCGACATAGCCGATGTCGCCGGTGAGGAAGCGGCCATCGGCGAAGGATTCTGCGGATTCCTTCGGCTTGTTCCAGTAGCCTTTGGTGACGTTCGGGCCCTTGATGCGGATCTCGCCGACCTCGCCCGGCGGCAGCACTTTGGTGGGGTTCTCCAGCGACACGACGTCGAGCTCGATGCCGGGCAGCATCAGGCCGATCGAGCCCGGCTTGTCCGGTCCCGTCGGCGGATGGCCGGTGCCGGGCGAGCAGGTCTCGGTCATGCCCCAGCCGCTGCGCAGCTTCTTGCCGACCTTGCGCTCGAAGAAGCTGGCGATCTCCACCGGCAGCGGCGCACCGCCGGAGCCGATGGTCGCAAGCGAGGAGAAGTCGCGCTTGTCGAGATCGGGCAGTGCCGCGATCGCAATCCACATCGTCGGCACGCCCGGAAAGTACGTCGCGTGCTTGATTTCGATGTCGCGCATCACCGCTTCGACATCAAAACGCTGGTGGAGCGAGATCAGATTGCCGCGGCGGAGCGAGGACAACAGCACGACGGTGAGCGCGTAAATATGAAACAGCGGCAGCACGCAGATCACACGTTCGACGATTTCGCCGCGCGTCGCGCGTCCCGGCTTGCCCCAGACGTCGTAGATCGACACGGCGGAGGTGAGGTTGCCGTGGGTGAGCATCGCGCCCTTGGGCAGGCCGGTGGTGCCGCCGGTGTATTGCAGCAGCGCGACGTCATCGGCGGTCACATTCGGCCACTCTGCCGGCGCGGTGGCGCCCTCGACGAAGCTCCTGAAGGTGACGATGCGGGGATCATCAGGGATCGCCGCCTGCGGCGTGCCGACCTTGCCCCAATTATCGTCCTCGCAGACGACGAGGCGGTCGATCAGGCCCTTCTCCAGGAACTTCAGCGCGGTCGGCAGCAGCGCCGCGAGATTGGAGGTGACGAGCAGCCGCGAGCCGGAATCCGAGACCTTGTGCGCCAGCGCGATCTCGCCGTCGAGCGGCGAGAGATGCGCAACGCGGGCGCCGGCCTTCAGCGCGCCGAAGAAATTGACCGGGTGGTCCGGGCTGTTGCCGAGGAACAGCGCGACGGACGTGTTCTTGCCGCAGCCGGCGCGCAGGAACGCTGCGGCCGCACGCTCCGCCATCCCAGCCAGCTCGGAATAGGTGACCGGGCGATCACGGAATTCCAGCGCGGTGCGCGGGCCGAAATCGGCGGCGGCTTTCGACAACAGGTCGGGCAGCGTGCCCTGAACGATAGTGTCGTCCCAGCGCACGCCCTCTGGATAAAACTGTTCGCCGGGATGGGTCATGTTCTGCATCACAATCAGTCGTCATTGCCGGGCGCGACCAACGGGTCCGCGCAAAGCGCGGCCCGATGACAGGCTCCGTCGCGAGCTATGATGCGCAATTGCGCATCTGAGAATCCACCGAGCCGCGCGCTCGAAGGCGAAATGGATTCCGGGTCTGGCCCTTTGGGCCATCCCGGAATGACGAGAGGATAGGCAGCGGCCATCACGCCGCCTTCGATGCCACCGCGAGCGAGGCAAACGTCTTGCCTTCGGCCGCGAGCTTCTTCAGCAGCGGCGCGGGCTCGAGGCTGGGGTCGTTGGTCTCCTTGGCGTAGAACGCCAGGCGATCGGCGATGTGCTTGAGGCCGACGCTGTCGGCCCAGAACATCGGGCCGCCGCGATAGATCGGCCAGCCATAGCCATAGAGCCAGACCACGTCGATGTCGGAGGGACGCGCCGCGATGCCCTCTTCCAGGATCTTCGCACCCTCGTTGATCATCGGATACATCATGCGCTCGAGGATCTCCTCGTCGCTGACGATTCGCTTCTTGCGGCCGAGACGCAGCAGCGTCTCGTCGATCAGCTTCTCGACCTCCGGATCGGGCAGCGCCGAGCGGCTGCCTGCTTCATACTTGTAGTAGCCCTTGCCGGTCTTCTGGCCGAAGCGGCCGGCCTCGCACAGCGCGTCCGCAATCTCCGACTTGATGCCGCGATCCTTGCGCGAGCGCCAGCCGATGTCGAGGCCGGCGAGGTCGCCCATCGCGAACGGTCCCATCGGCATGCCGAACTTGGTCACGACGGCGTCGACCTGTTGCGGCAGGGCACCTTCGAACAACAGCTTCTCCGATTGCTTGCCGCGCTGCGCCAGCATGCGGTTGCCGACAAAACCGTCGCAGACGCCGACCACGGCCGGCACTTTTGCAATTTTGCGCGCGATCGAGACAGCCGTCACAAGGGCATCCGGCGCGGTCTTGTCGGCGCGCACGATCTCGCACAATTTCATGACGTTAGCGGGCGAGAAGAAGTGCATGCCGAGCACGTCCTGCGGACGCTTGGTCGATTTTGCGATCTCGTCGATGTTGAGGTAGGAGGTGTTGGAGGCGAGCACGGCGCCCGGCTTGACGTATTGGTCGAGCTTGCCGAACACTTCCTTCTTCACCGCCATGGTCTCGAACACGGCTTCGATCACCAGGTCAGCATCACCGACGTTCTCGATGCCGACGACGCCGTTGATCAGCGCCATGCGCTTGGCGGGCGCGTCAGCCGGGATGCCGCCGCGCGCGGCGGTCGCTTCCCAGTTCTTCTGCATGATGCCCATGCCGCGCTTGAGCTGCTCCTCGCCGGTCTCGATCAGGGTGACGGGAACGCCAGCATTGGCAAAGGACATCGCGATGCCGCCGCCCATGGTGCCGGCACCGAGAATCGCGACGCGGTTCACGGGCCGCGGCTTGGTGCCCTCGGGCACACCGGCGATCTTGGCGGCTTCGCGCTCGGCGAAGAAGGCATAACGCTGCGCCTTGGACTGATCGCTGGCGACGAGCTTCAGGAAGCCCTCGCGCTCCTTCTTCAAACCTTCGTCGAACGGCAGGTCGATGGCGTAGCCGACGGCGTCGGCCGCCGCGAACGGCGCTTCCAGGCCGCGCGACTTCTTGGTCATGGCAGCGACCGCATTGGTGAAGATCGAGCGGTCGGCCTTGGCCGCGGCGAGCTTGGAATCGTCGTCGCGCAGGCGGCGCAGCGGGCGCTTCTCGGCGAGCAATTTGCGCACGAAGGCTTCGCCGCCGGAGGCCGGGCCTTCGACGATCTCCTCGATCAGGCCGTTCTTGAGCGCCTCGGCAGCGCCGATGGGATCACCGCCGACGATCATCTTGACCGCGAGTTCCGGCCCGACCGCGCGCGGCAGGCGCTGGGTGCCGCCGGCGCCCGGCAGCAGGCCGAGCTTGACCTCGGGCAGGCCGAGCTTGGCCTCTTTCACGGCGACGCGGAAGTGACAGGCAAGCGCAACTTCGAGACCGCCGCCGAGCGCCGTGCCGTGGATCGCAGCGACGATCGGCTTCGGCGAATTTTCCATCTCGGCCAGAACTTCGTTCAGTCCCGGCGGCTTCGGCGGCTTGCCGAATTCGGTGATGTCGGCGCCGGCGATAAAGGTGCGGCCGGCACAGGTCAGCACGATGCCCTTGATCGCGGGATCGGCAATGGCGGCCTTGATGCACTCGAGAATACCACCGCGCACTGCGGCGCTCAGCGCATTGACCGGAGGGCTGTTGACCGTGACGATCCCGACTTCGTCATGACGCTCAAGCTTGACCACTTCGCTCACGGTATCCCTCCTTGGTGGGGTTAATTTTTGTTCGATTTCGCGGTGCGGAATTTAATTCCGCATCTTGACGGCAGAGTTATTTTGAAGCACGCACGTTGTCAACGACTCCGCGCAAGAAGCAGATCAGGGATGAAGCGTACAGGAAAGAAGACTGCGACCGATCGGAATTTCGTCGTCGCGCTTTCCCGCGGACTAGATGTATTGCGCGCATTCGAGCCCCACGACGGACTTCTTGGCAATCAGGAGATCGCGGCTCGTACGAATCTGCCCAAGCCAACCGTGTCGCGGCTGACCTACACATTGACCAAGCTCGGTTATCTGACACCGGTTCCCCGTTTCGAGAAGTATCAGCTTGCGCCGGCCGCGATGGCGCTCGGCTACGCGGCGCTGGCCAATCTCGGCGTTCGGCATTTGTCCGAACCATTTCGCGAAGAAATGATGCGCACGACCGGCGGCGCGGTCGCCGTCGGCGGCCGCGACCGTCACAGCATGATCTATTTCGGGCAAAGTCGCGGCAGCGAGACGGTCGGCGTTCAACTTGACGTCGGCTCCCGCGTGCCGATTGCAACCAGCGCGATGGGCCGGGCCTATTTCTGGGCGCTCGACGACGAGGATCGCGCCGAAGTGTCCCGCATCCTGCGCGAACATTACGGCAGCCGCTGGCCCAAGATGCGGGACGGACTGGAACGTTCCGGCGAAACCGTCGCGAAATACGGTTTCGCGATTTCCGTCGGCGACTGGCACGACGACATCGGCGCCGCCGGCGTCGCGCTCAAGCTCAACGACGGAACCGGACCTTACGCATTCAATTGCGGTGCGCCCGCATTCCGCTTCACGGAAGAGCGTTTGATCAACGACATTGGACCGCGTCTGCTTGCGATGGTAAGGAACATCGAAGCGGCACTTGGTGGACTGATGCCGCAATCCAAAAAAGACGCCAGCAAAAAGCTGAAATCAGGAGGGAAAGTTGCGCGTGTGGCCGAGGGGATCAGATAGCTTTTGTCATAGCCGGGAGCGGTTCGCATCGCCCCTTCGCCCACTGCACAGTGCGGGCGAGACGAGATGACGCAGGCACAGCTCGCGCAGGGGACAGCGCCTCTGCTCGCGGTTCGCGACGTCAGCGTCGTGTTCGGCGGTATCGTCGCGCTCAACGGTGTGTCCTTCGACATGCACAAGGGCCAGATCCTCGGATTGATCGGCCCCAACGGCGCCGGCAAGACCACGCTCTTCAACTGCCTGTCCCGGCTCTATCAGCCGTCGTCCGGCGACATCCTGATGGAAGGCGTGAGCATCCTGACGCGGCCGCCGCACCGGATCGCCGAGATCGGCATCGGCCGCACCTTCCAGAACGTGGCGCTGTTTCCCAACCTCACGGTGATGGACAATGTCCGCGTCGGCGCCCATTCGAAGACCTCGAGCGACATTATCAGTGACTCCCTGAGACTTGCCTGGGTCCGGCGCAGCGAGACCAGCGTCAACAACAAGGTCCACGAGATCCTCGCCTATCTCAAGCTCGAGGACGTCGCCCATACCGTCGTCTCCGGCCTGCCTTTCGGCACGCAGAAGCGCGTCGAATTGGCGCGCGCACTCGCAGCGGATCCGAAGATCCTGCTGCTCGACGAGCCGGCCGGCGGCCTCAACCATGAGGAAGTCTATTTGCTCGGCGACCTGATCCGCCGCATCCGCGACGACCGCCACATGACCGTGCTGCTGGTCGAGCATCACATGGGCCTCGTGATGTCGATCGCCGACCACGTCGTCGCGCTGAATTTCGGCAAGAAGCTCGCTGAGGGCACGCCGGCCCAGGTGCAGGCAGACCCCGACGTGATCAAGGCCTATCTCGGGAGCAAGGACCAATGACGACGCTGCTCAACGTCAAGGACCTGCGCGCCTATTACGGCCAGGTCCAGGCGCTCCATGGCCTGTCCTTCTCGCTCAACGAAGGATCGTTGACGACGCTGCTCGGCGCCAACGGCGCCGGCAAGACCACCACCTTGCGCGCGATCTGCAACATGGTGCGCTCCACCGGTGCGATCGAGTTCGAAGGCAAGCCGCTCAGCAACCGCTCCACCGAGAGCATCGTGCGGTTCGGCATCGCCCATGTGCCGCAGGGCCGCGGCACCTTCACCACCATGACGGTCGAGGAGAACCTCCAGCTTGGTGCCATCACCCGCAAGGACAGCGCCGGCATCGTTTCCGACATCGAGCGCATGTACGCGCATTTCCCGGTGCTGAAGCAGCGCCACACCCAGCAGGCCGGCACGCTCTCGGGCGGCGAGCAGCAGATGCTCGCGGTCGCCCGTGCGCTGATGCTGCGGCCGCGGCTGATGCTGCTGGACGAGCCGTCATTCGGCCTCGCGCCGCTGGTCGTGCGCGACCTGTTCGGCATCCTCGGCAAGATCAATCGCGAGGACAAGGTGTCGATCCTGGTGGTCGAGCAGAACGCCCAGCTCGCGCTCGAGCTTGCAGACCAGGCCTATGTGATCGAGACCGGACGCATCGTGATGTCGGGCAATGCCAAGGACATCGCGAACAACGAAGAAATCCGCAAATCCTATCTGGGCTACTGAGGAGCCGGCACGATGGAGCTATTCACCAACCAAGTGCTGGCCGGCATCGCGACGGGCGCTATCTACGCCTGCATGGCGCTCGCCGTGGTCATGATCTACCAGGCGATCGACCATCTCAACTTCGCGCAGGGCGAGATGGCGATGTTCTCGACCTTCATCTCCTGGCAGTTGATGCAGTGGGGCATACCCTATTGGGCCGCCTTCATCGTCACGCTGGCGCTCTCCTTCGTCGCCGGCATCGCGATCGAGCGCATCCTGTTCAAGCCGCTCGCGAAAGCGCCGGTGCTCACCAACGTCGCCGGCTTCATCGCGCTGTTTGCGATCATCAACTCCTCGGCCGGCCTGATCTGGGACTTCACCATCAAGCAATATCCGACCCCGTTCGGCTCCGCGCCGTTCCTGGGCAGCCAGCTGATCTCGACCCATCAGGCCGGCATGATCGGCGTCACCGTGCTGCTGCTGCTCGGCCTCTATTTCTTCTTCCAGTACACCCGGATCGGCCTTGCGATGCGCGCGGCCGCCTCCGTGCCTGAATCGGCCCGGCTGGTCGGCATCAACACGTCCTGGATGATCGCGCTCGGCTGGGGCATGGCGACCGCGATCGGTGCGATCGCCGGCATGCTGATCGCTCCGGTCGTGTTCCTCGAGCCGAACATGATGGGCGGCGTGCTGATCTACGGCTTTGCCGCTGCGGTGCTCGGCGGTCTGACCAGCCCGTTCGGCGCCGTGGTCGGCGGCTTCCTGGTCGGCATCTTCGAGAACCTCGCCGGCACCTACATTCCCGGCGTCGGCAATGAGCTGAAACTCCCGATCGCGCTCGCGCTGATCATCTCCGTCCTGGTCGTCAAGCCCGCTGGCCTGTTCGGCCGGCACATCGTCAAGCGAGTTTGATCATGAGCGCTGCAGAAGACGTCGTCACGGAAGCCCCGGCGGTCGAGGCCGTTCCGAAGCGGGCCATGACGCTGGGCACCGGCACCTCGCTGGTGGTGCTCGCGGCACTGCTGATCGCGCCGGTCTTCGTCAAGAACTTCATCATCTTCCAGATGACGATGCTCCTGATCTACGGGCTCGCGGTGCTGGCGCTGAACATCCTGACCGGCGGCTCCGGCCAGTTCTCGCTCGGCCAGAGCGCGTTCTACGCCGTCGGCGCCTACACGACCGCGGTGCTGATGGAGCACTTCAACATCAACTACGCGCTGACCCTGCCGATCGCCGGCGTGGTCTGTTTCGGCTTCGGTTTCCTGTTCGGGCAGCCGGCGCTGCGGCTCTCCGGCGTCTATCTCGCGCTCGCGACCTTCGCGCTCGCCACCGCCATGCCGCAGCTGTTGAAGCTGAACTTCCTCGAGCACTGGACCGGCGGCGTGCAGGGCCTCGTCGTCACCAAGCCCGATGCCCCCTTCGGCCTGCCGATGTCGCAGGACATGTGGCTGTACTATTTCACGCTCGTCGTCGTGATTGCGATCTACATCTTCTCGGTAAACCTGCTGCGCTCCCGGTCGGGCCGCGCCTTCATGGCGATCCGCGACAACGAGATCGCGGCCTCCGCGATGGGCGTCGACGTCGCGCTGTACAAGACGCTGGCGTTCGGCGTCTCCGCCGCCATCACCGGCATCGCCGGCTCGCTCGGCGCCATCGCGGTGCAGTTCGTCGCGCCCGACAGCTACACCATCACGCTCGCGATCTCGCTGTTCCTCGGCATGGTCGTCGGCGGCGTGGGCTGGCTGCCCGGCTCGATCATCGGCGCGGCCTTCATCATCTTCGTGCCGAACATGGCGGAGGGCATCTCCAAGGGCCTCTCCGGCGCCGTGTTCGGCGTGCTCCTGTTCCTCGTCATCTACCTCGTGCCGCATGGCGCAAGGCAAGTCGCGATCCTGGGCCAACAACTCGCCGGCAAGCTCAGAAAGAACTGAAACTCCCATCAAGACTGTTGTTTAACCAAGGAGACCCCAATTGCTTTTCGGAAGAACACTGCGAACCATCGCGCTCGCAACTGCGGCCGCGACTCTCACCTCCGGCGCGGCACTTGCCCAGAAGAAATACGACACCGGCGCGTCCGACACCGAGATCAAGATCGGCAACATCATGCCGTACAGCGGTCCGGCGTCGGCCTACGGCATCATCGGCAAGACCGAAGACGCCTATTTCAAGATGATCAACGACAAGGGCGGCATCAACGGCCGCAAGATCAACTTCGTCACCTATGACGACGCCTATTCGCCGCCGAAGGCCGTCGAGCAGGTCCGCAAGCTCGTCGAGAGCGACGAGGTGCTCGCCGTATTCAACCCGCTCGGCACGCCCTCGAACAGCGCGATCCAGAAGTACCTGAACGCCAAAAAGATCCCGCAGCTCTTCGTCGCGACCGGCGCCACCAAGTGGAACGATCCGAAGAACTTCCCCTGGACCATCGGCTGGCAGCCTTCCTACCAGAGCGAAGCGCAGATCTATGCGAAATGGCTGCTCAAGGAGAAGCCGGACGCGAAGATCGCGATCCTGTATCAGAATGACGATTTCGGCAAAGACTACCTCAAGGGCACCAAGGACGGCCTCGGCGCCAAGGCCTCGTCCATGGTCATCCTGGAAGAGAGCTATGAGGTGTCCGAGCCCTCGATCGACGGTCACATCGTCAAGATCAAGGCCGCCAATCCCGACGTGCTGCTGATCTATGCGACGCCGAAATTCGCCGCCCAGACCATCAAGAAGACCGCCGAACTCAGCTGGAAGCCGCTCCAGATCCTCACCAACGTGTCGATCTCGGTCGGCAGCGTGATGAAGCCGGCCGGCTTCGAAGCTTCGCAAGGCGTCCTCTCGGCGGCCTATGCCAAGGACTCGACCGATCCGCAGTGGAACAACGACCCCGGCATGAAGAAATGGAATGAGTTCGTCGACAAGTACATGCCCGGCGCCGACAAAACCGACACCGCCATGGTCTACGGCTATGGCGCAGCGTCGACCTTGGCCAAGGTTCTGGAAATGTGCGGCGATGATCTCACCCGCGCCAATCTCATGAAGCAGGCCGCGAGCCTGAAGGACTTCGCGCCGGACACGCTGCTGCCCGGCGTCAAGATCAACACCAGCGCGACCGACTTCGCCCCGATTGCCCAGCTCCAGATGCAGCGCTTCAAGGGCGAAAAGTGGGAACTGTTCGGCGAGATCATCAGCGGCGACGTCCCCACGGAGTGACACGCTGACGCAATAGTTCAGGTCTATTCCAGGCCAACGAGCCCCCGCGAGCCGTCGCGGGGGCTTTTTTGTTGACGTCAGACGTCAATCTTTTGTTCAATTGCGGCGCCGATCCAACTCGGGGTGGGAGACCAATGACTGCTGTTCGATTTCAGGTTGCGGCCATTTCGGCCGCGCTCGCGTTGTGCACTGCGATAAGCAGCCCGGCACTCGCGCAAAAGAAATACGACAGCGGCGCTTCCGATACCGAGATCAAGATCGGCAATATCATGCCCTATAGCGGGCCAGCCTCCGCCTATGCCGCGATCGGCAAGACCGAGGAAGCCTATTTCAACAAGATCAATGCCGAAGGCGGCATCAACGGCCGCAAGATCAAGTTCATCTCCTATGATGACGGCTATTCGCCGCCAAAGACGGTGGAGCAGGCTCGCAAGCTGGTCGAGAGCGACAACGTGCTGCTGATCTTCGGCTCGATCGGCACCTCCACCAACGGCGCCATCCGCAAATACATGAACGAGAAGAAAGTGCCGCAATTGTTCGTGGCGAGCGGCGCCTCGAAGTGGAACGATCCCAGGCAATATCCGTGGACCATGGGCTGGCAGCCGAGCTACGCCAGCGAGGCGCGAATCTACGCCAAGTACATCATGAAGGCGAAGCCGGACGGCAAGATCGGCGTGCTCTACCAGAATGACGATTTCGGCAAGGACTATCTGAAAGGGCTGAAGGACGGCCTCGGTGCCAAGGCGTCGATGATCGTGCTGGAAGACGGCTACGACACTTCGGAGCCCGCGATTGACGAGCACGTCGTGAAGCTGAAAGCCTCGGGCGCCGACGTCTTCATCAGCATCACCACGCCGAAATTCGCCGCGCAAGCGATCAAGAAAGCGGCCGAGATCAACTGGCATCCTGTCCACATCATCTCAAACGTCTCGGCTTCGGTCGGCGGCGTGCTCGAGCCGGCGGGCCTCGAGATCTCGCAGGGTATCCTGTCGGCGAGCTACACCAAGGACGGCTCCGACCCGCAATGGAATGCCGACGACGGCATGAAGAAGTTCTATAAGTTCCTCGCACAATACGATCCCAAGGCCAACAAGCTCGATGCCGGCGTGGTGTTCGGCTATGCCGCGGCCCAGACCATGGTGAAGGTGCTGCAAATGTGCGGCGACGAACTCACCCATGAAAACGTCATGAAGCAGGCCGCGCACCTGAAGGATTTCGAGCCCGATACGCTGCTGCCCGGCATCAAGATCAACACCGCAGCCGATAATTTCGCCCCGATCGAGCAACTCCAGATGATGCGATTCAAGGGCAGGAAATGGGAGCTGTTCGGCGACATCATCTCGAGCGAGCTCGGTCATTGACGTCGTGCAACGCAAAATAGCTTCCGACTGCTTCATCAACTCAAGACAGCTGCGACTTCGCAGTCGCACACGAGATCTGGCGCGTCCTTGACTACTAAAGAAGCAGCCCCTGTGACGCCGTCACGGGGGCTTTCAGTTGTAGGCATAGGCCAAATCGTATTGAATTGCGGTCGCGTCGCCAAAAACAATCGACACAAGAAAAGGGACGCACACACACCGAGAAAATAGGGAGATAGGAATGCCCGCTGTCACCGGCAAACTTGCGGCCGCGTCACTGGCGCTTGCGCTCATCGCGGCCTCGGCCTCCACTGCATCGGCCCAGAAGAAATACGATACCGGCGCGACCGATACCGAAATCAAGATCGGCAACATCATGCCGTACAGCGGACCGGCCTCCGCCTACGGCATCATCGGGCGGACCGAAGCCGCCTATTTCAAGAAGATCAACGACGAAGGCGGCATCAACGGCCGCAAGATCAATTTCATCTCCTACGACGACGCCTACTCGCCACCGAAGGCCGTGGAGCAGGCGCGCAAGCTGGTCGAGAGCGACGAAGTGCTTCTCATCTTCAACTCGCTCGGCACGCCGTCGAACTCGGCGATCCACAAATACATGAACTCGAAGAAGGTGCCGCAGCTGTTCGTCGCGACCGGCGCCACCAAGTGGAATGATCCGCAGAACTTCCCCTGGACCATGGGCTGGCAGCCCAATTACCAGAGCGAAACGCAGATCTATGCGAAGTGGCTGCTCAAGAACAAGCCGGATGCAAAAATCGCCGTCCTGTTCCAGAACGACGATTACGGCAAGGACTATCTCAAGGGCCTGAAGGATGGCCTCGGCTCCAAGGCCGCCTCGATGATTGTCATGGAGGAGAGCTATGAGACCACCGAGCCGACCATCGACAGCCACATCGTCAAGCTGAGATCGACGGGCGCTGATGTCTTCATGAACATCACGACGCCGAAATTCGCGGCGCAGGCGATCAAGAAGGCCGCTGAGATCGGCTGGAAGCCGCTGCACTTCCTCAACAACGTCTCGGCCTCCGTCGGCAGCGTGATGAGGCCCGCCGGCTTCGAGAACGGCCAGGACATCATCTCGGCCGACTATCTCAAGGACGCGGCTGATCCGGAATGGAACAACGACGCCGGCATGAAGGAGTTTCTCGCCTTCATGAACAAGTACTTCCCGGAAGGCGACAAGCTCGACAAGGGTACGGTCGTCGGCTTCGCCGTCGCGCAGACGCTGGTCCAGGTGCTGAAGCAATGCGGTGATGATCTCACGCGCGCTAACGTCATGAAGCAGGCCGCCAGCCTGAAGGACTTCCGCACCGGGACGCTGCTGCCGGGGATCCAGATCAACACATCTGCGACCGACTTCGCCCCGATCAGCCAGCTTCGGCTCGAGAAGTTCAAGGGCGAGCGTTGGGAGCTGTTCGGGGACGTGATCAGCGCCGACGTCGGCGGCTAGCCGCCTCACGCGACGACAACAAGCCCCCTGCGAGCCATCGCAGGGGGCTTTTGCTTGTGCGCCGATCTTGCGCGCCGATTATGATCACGCGATTGCACAATCGAATGAGGGTACAGCCCGCTTACGCTTTCGCGCCTGATGCGGTAGGCATGTGAACCGGCACGTTTGCTGCCGGACTTTTCCGTCCGCTCAAGGCTTTTCGTCATGACCGACCGACGTCCCCTGCTCCGCGCGCTCTACGACGCTGCCGTTGCCGCCGCTCATCCCGACACGGTGCTGGCGCCGCATCTGCGGCCCGCGCCCAAGGGACGCGTGATCTGCCTCGCGGCCGGCAAGGGCGCGGGCGCGATGGCTGCGGCCGCCGAGCGGCATTATCTCGACACGCTCAAGCTCGCGCCGGAGCGTCTGGTCGGCATTGCCACCACCCGCCACGGCTACGGCGTGCCGACGCGCCGCATCCGCGTCGTCGAGGCCGGCCATCCCGTGCCGGATGAAGCCGGTTTGAAAGGCGCAGCCGATACGCTCGCGCTTGCAGGCGAAGCCGGGCCGGACGATCTGCTGCTGGTGCTGCTCACCGGCGGCGGCTCGGCGAACTGGATCGCGCCGGTGGACGGCATCAGTTTTGCGCAGAAGCAGGCGGTCAACAAGGCGCTGCTGCGCTCGGGCGCGCCGATCGGCGAGATGAACACGGTCAGGAAGCATTTGTCGCGGATCAAGGGCGGCCGGCTGGCGCGCGCAGGCAAAAATGCCGCCGAGATCGTGACGCTCGCGATCTCCGATGTGCCGCATGACGACGCTTCCGCGATCGCCTCCGGCCCCACGGTGCCCGATCCGACGACGCTGGCTGATGCACGCGCGATCGTCGCGAAGTACAAGCTCGCCATCGACGATGCCGTCCGCCGTGCGCTCGATGCTCCCGCCAACGAAAGCTGCAAGCCCGGTGACGCCGCCTTCGCGCGCGCGCATTTCGAGCTGATCGCGCGCCCCAAGCAGTCGCTCGACGCGGCGGTGAAGCTCGCGAAGGAGGCCGGTTACGAGACCATCGATCTCGGCGCCGATCTCGAAGGCGAGGCCCGCGATGTCGCCGCCGATCACGCGAAGCTCGCGCTTCAGGCGCGCGCGCAAGGCAAGCGCATCGCGATCCTTTCCGGCGGCGAACTCACGGTCACCGTGCGCGGCCAGGGGCGCGGCGGCCCCAACCAGGAATACGCGCTGGCGCTCGCCGGCCTCTTGAAGGACACGCCCGGCATTTCGGCCCTTGCCGGCGACACCGACGGTGCAGATGGCGGCGCCGGCCACCCCACCGATCCCGCCGGCGCACTGATCGACGCGGCGACCTTCGCGAAGATGTCAGCGCAGGGGCTGCAGCCGCAGGCCTATCTCGACAACAACGACGCGACGACGTTCTTCGAGGCGACCGGCGATCTCTTGATGCCCGGGCCGACGCTGACGAACGTGAATGATATCCGGGTGATCCTGGTGGATTGAGGTTCAAGCCTCTCATCCGTCATGGCCGGGCTTGTCCCGGCCATCCACGCGCCGCCACGCCTGAGGAAAGGCGTGGATGCCCGGGACAAGACCGGGCATCACGCCGGAGAATGTAGGCTCCTCCTCAAAACTCGTTGGCGATCTTCGACAGCATCTCGATCAGGGCTGCGCGATTGGCAGATCCGAGCAGCTCGTTCAGTCGCGACTCGTGCTTGGTGGCGACGAGCTTCTTGGCGCGCGTCAGCACGGCCTTGCCCTTGTCGGTCAGCACCAGGATGTGCGAGCGGCGGTCGTTGGTGGAGCGGATCCGCGCGCAGAGGTCGCGGCTCTCGAGATTGTCGAGCATGGCCACGAAATTCGGGCGCAGGATGCCGAGCGTGGAGGCGATCTCGGTCTGGTTACGGCCCGGATTCTTCTCGACCAGCAGCAGCACGGAAAACTGCGCGGGCGTGAGCTGGAGCGAGGCCATGCAGCGCAGAAAGTTCTCGAACACCTTGAGCTGCGCCCGCTTCAGCACATAGCCGAGCTGTTCGGAGAGCTCACCGAGCTGGAGGGCTTCGGGCGGCCCGTCGGTCGCGTCCTTGCGGCCCTTGGTCGCCTCCGCGGATTTTTCGGCGCTCTTGGAAACGGTCATCGCCTCGTGCTCGTAATCCCGCTAAATTCGGGCGGATCGTCCGCCACCCTTGATGTTATATTTGATAATTGTTATGGACCATATCAAATATCGCCAGCGTTTTTCAATGGCTGTAGGCGGACCGTCCACCGCAATCGAGCGGGACCGGCCCGGATCTTTGAGGGGGAGCGTCCGGTCTTGAATACCACCATCATGCTGTTCCTGGTGCAGGACGGCATCACCAATGGCGCGATCTATGCGCTGCTCGGCCTGGCGCTGGTGCTGGTGTTCGCCGTCACCCGCGTGATCCTCATCCCCCAGGGCGAATTCGTCACCTATGGCGCGCTGACCTATGCCTCGCTGGCCGCGGGCCAGATGCCGGGCACGGCAAAGCTCGCGCTTGCCCTCGGCATCGGCGCCTTCGTGTTCGACCTGTTCGTGGCGCGCAAGGCGCTGCACGGGCGCCTGATCGTTCGCAGCTTCGTCGCCAACATCGTGCTGCCGGCCATCGTGCTGGCTCTGACCGTATACTTCGCCAGCCAGAAGCCGCCGGTGGCGGTCTGCATCGCGCTGTCGCTGGTGATCGTCGCGATGATCGGGCTGTATCTTTACCGCATCGCGTTCCAGCCGCTGGCGCACACCTCGGTGCTGGTGTTGCTGATCGCCTCGGTCGGCGTCCACCTCGCGCTGCAGGGACTGGGCCTGCTGTTCTTCGGCGCCGAAGGCCAGCGCGGACCCGCCGTGCTGTCCGGCTCTTTCACCGCCGGCGCGCTGCGCTTCACCGGCCAGAGCATCACCGTCTACGGCATCACCATCGCATTCATCGTCGGGCTGTGGCTGTTCTTCGGGTTCACGCTCTACGGCAAGGCGCTGCGCGCGACCGCCGTGAACCGGCTCGGCGCGCGGCTGGCCGGCATCCGCACCACGCTGTCCGGCCAGATCGCCTTTTTGCTCGCGTCCGTGATCGGCGCGCTGTCCGGCATCATGATCGTGCCGATCACGACGCTCTACTACGACTCGGGCTTCCTGATCGGCCTGAAAGGTTTCGTCGCCGCGATCATCGGCGGCCTCGTCAGCTATCCCCTGACCGCCGTCGCGGCGCTGGTCGTCGGCCTGGTCGAGGCGTTCTCGTCCTTCTACGCCTCGAACTACAAGGAGGTGATCGTTTTCATGCTGCTGATTCCCGTGCTGCTGCTGCGCTCGCTCGCCGCGCCCGCGGTCGAGGAAGAGAAGGACTGACGCCAAGATGCAGAGCCGGCTTCCCATCCTCATCTTCGCACTCGCGATGGCGGCGATCCCGTTCGTACCAGGCATGCCGCCGTTCTGGATCGTGCTGCTCGACAATATCGGCCTGACCGCCCTGGTCGCGATGGGCCTCGTGCTGCTCACCGGTGTCGGCGGCCTGACCTCGTTTGGTCAAGCAGCCTTTGTCGGTTTCGGCGCCTACACCACCGCGGTGCTGTCGACGGCTTATGGCCTGTCGCCGTGGCTGACCTTGCCGCTGTCGCTATTGGTCAGCGGATCGTTGGCGGTGCTGCTCGGGCTGGTGACCGTCCGTCTCTCCGGGCATTATCTGCCGCTCGGCACGCTGGCCTGGGGGCTGGGCCTGTTCTATCTCTTCAGCAAGCTGGAATTTTTGGGGAGAAACGACGGCATCTCGGCGATCCCGCCGCTGTCGATCGGGTCGTTCAAAATGCTCTCGCCCGGCTCGATCTATTACGCGATCTGGGTTGCCGTGATCGTCTCGGCCCTGCTCACGATGAACCTGCTGGATTCCCGCACCGGCCGCGCCATCCGCGCGCTGCGCCGCGGCCACGTCGCGGCCGAGGCTTTTGGCGTGCACACGCCGCGGGCAAAGCTGCTGGTGTTCATCCACGCCGCCGTGCTCGCGGGTCTGTCGGGCTGGCTCTACGCGCACCTCCAGCGCGCGGTGAACCCGACGCCGTTCGGCGCGCAGGCCGGCATCGAATATCTCTTCATCGCCGTGGTCGGGGGCGCCGGCTATGTCTGGGGCGGCGTGCTGGGCGCGGCGATCGTCGTGGTCCTGAAGGAAGTGCTGCAAAGCTATTTGCCGCTGATCCTGCCCGGCTCCGGCCAGGTCGAGACCATCGTGTTCGGCATCATGCTGGTGGCACTGTTGCAACTCGCGCCCGGCGGCGTCTGGCCCTGGCTGATGGCATTCTTGCCCGAGCGAACCCGTGGCAAGAAGCCGGATACCTCGCTGAAACTGGAGCAACGCACCCGCGCATCCGGCCAGTCGAGCGTGCTGCTCCAGATCGAAAAAGCGCGAAAGCAGTTCGGCGGCGTGATCGCGGTCAACAACGTCTCCTTCGACGTGCAGGCCCGCGAGATCGTCGCATTGATCGGGCCGAACGGCGCCGGCAAGAGCACGACGTTCAACCTGATCACCGGTGTGCTGTCGGCGACATCAGGCTCGATCTCGGTGCTCGGCAAGAAGGTCGACAGGGCGCCGCCGCAGGAGATCGTCAAGCTCGGCATCTCCCGCACGTTCCAGCATGTGAAGCTCGTTCCCGACATGACCGTGCTGGAGAATGTTGCGATCGGCGCGCATCTGCGCGGCCATTCGGGACCGATCTCTTCGATGCTGCGGCTCGACCGCGCTGATGAAGCCAGGCTGCTCGCTGAAGCGGCCCGCCAGATCGAGCGCGTCGGGCTCGCCGAGCAGATGCATCAGCTCGCAGGTTCGCTCTCGCTGGGCCAGCAGCGCATCGTCGAGATCGCCCGCGCGCTGTGCGTCGATCCGATGCTGCTGCTGCTCGACGAACCGGCCGCCGGCCTGCGCCACATGGAGAAGCAGCGCCTCGCCGCGCTGCTGCGCGAGCTGCGCGACGGCGGCATGAGCGTGCTGCTGGTCGAGCACGACATGGGCTTCGTGATGAACCTCGCCGATCGCATCGTGGTGCTCGATTTCGGCACCAAGATCGCGGAAGGTCCCCCTGCCACGATCAAGACCAACCCCGAAGTGATCAAGGCCTATCTCGGAGTGGCGGCATGAGCGCGCTGTTGTCCGTCGCCGACGCCCATGTCGCCTACGGCAAGGTCGAGGCGGTGCGTTCGGTCTCGCTCCAGGTCGGCGCGAACCAGATCGTCACCATCGTGGGCGCCAACGGCGCCGGCAAGACCACGCTGCTGTCCGCCATCATGGGCATTTTTCCGCTGAAGGGCCGCGTCAGCTTTGCCGGACAGGACCTCGCCCGGCTCGACATCGAGGACCGCGTCGCGATGGGGCTTGGCCTCGTCCCCGAGCACCGCGAGTTGTTCGTGACCATGAATGTCGAGGACAACCTCGAGTTAGGGGCCTTCCGAATCGAGAGAAGCAAGGCGAAAGCCTCGATGGAACGGGTCTACACGCTGTTTCCGCGGCTGAAGGAGCGGCGCAAGCAGCTCGCCGGCACGCTTTCGGGCGGCGAGCAGCAGATGCTCGCGATGGGCCGTGCGCTGATGGGCGAGCCGAAACTGCTGATGCTGGACGAGCCGAGCCTCGGCCTCGCCCCGATCATCGTCGCCGACATCTTCCGCATCGTCACCGAGCTGCGCGCCAGCGGCGTCTCGGTGCTGCTGGTCGAGCAGAACGCACAGGCCGCGCTGAAGATCGCGGACCAGGCCTATGTGATGGAGCTTGGCGAATTCGTGCTGAGCGGCAAGGCCAGCGACATCGCGGCGAACGAGCGCGTGGCGGCAAGCTATCTCGGTTTCCAGCACGAAGGCGCGAGCGGATTGTGATTCTGAGACGTCTCCACGAACTCAAACTGTCATCGTCCGCGAAGGCGGACGATCCAGTATTCACAGACGACTGTGCTCGAACCGAGAGGCCGCGGCGTACTGGATGCCCCGCCTTCGCGGGGCATGACACCGTAGGATGCGGCGATAGCAGTGACGATGGACTCGTCACTTGGCCGCCGCCGTCTCCCCCTTCAGCGCCGCCACCTCGGCCTCCAGCTCGGCGATCCGCTGATCCCTTGCCGCCAGCGCTGCCGCGACATCCGCCGCGTCGAACTTCTGCGGGATGTGCTGCGGGCAATTGGTATCCCAGGCTGCGATCTTGAACAGGATCACCTGCTCCGGCCGCGCGCGGTACCCCTTGGGCATCAGCGACGTTGTCAGCGCCTCGTCGTCCTCGACCACGCGGGCCTCGCCCCAGATCTTCACCCGGCGGCGGTGGGCGTAGTCCATCACGAAGATATAGGCCTTTGGATTCTCAGACAGGTTGCCCTGCGTGAGGTACTGCTGATTGCCGGCATAGTCGGCGAAGGCGAGCGTCTGCTTGTCCAGCACCTTGAGAAAGCCCTTGGGCCCGCCGCGATGCTGGATGTAGGGCTGGCCGTCGGCCGAGGCTGTGGCAAAATAGAAGCTATTGGCGTCAGTGAGGAAGGCTGCAAGATTCTCGTCGATCTCGTTACGCCAGCCGCGCTGCTCGGCACGCGCGTAGGCCTCTCGTGATCCCTTTCGGGTCTGGATCGACTTCACCGCCGGCGTGAACGCCACGTCGCTGGCGTAAGTATGTGCTGTTGTCATCGGAACATCTCCTGAAATCCCGGCGCATCTCTGCGTCTTTCATTGGGCAAGATGGACCTCCCGGCGGCTAAAACAATTTGGCCGCTTGACACTTCATCATTGCACTATAAGCAATAATGTGATGGACCGCCTCGAAGCCATGCATGTCTTCGTCACCGTCGCCGATTTGCGCGGCTTTGCGCCGGCGGCGCGCAAGCTGCGGTTGTCGCCTTCGGCGGTGACGCGGCTGATCGCGGCGCTGGAGGAGCATCTCGGCGCGCGCCTGCTGCAACGGACCACCCGGCAGGTGAGGCTGACCGATGTCGGCACGCGCTACCTCGAGCGTGCCCGGCGCATCCTCGCCGATGTCGAGGAGGCCGACAGCTCCGCGCGGGAGGAGCGCAACCGGCCGAGCGGGCGTCTCGTGGTGTCGGCGCCGATCGGCTTCGGCCGGCTGCATGTCGCGCCTGTCATGACCGCCTACCTCAAGCGCTATCCCGAGGTCGCCTGCGAACTCAGGCTATCGGACCATCTCGTCAACCTCGTCGAGGATGCCGTCGACGCTGCCGTCCGCATCGGCCATCTCGCCGACTCCTCGCTCGTCGCGCGCCAGGTCGGCGAGATGCGGCGGATCACGGTGGCAACATCTGGCTACCTGAAGCGTCACGGCGAGCCAAAGACGCCGGAGGCGCTGCTCGAGCACCAGACCATCGCGTTCGGCCCCTCCGCGAGCTGGCGCTTCGTGCAGGACGGCCGCGACATCGAGGTGACGCCGAACCCACGCTTCACGAGCAACAGCGCCGATGCCGCCTTGCAATATGCCGAAGCCGGCGGCGGCGTGACGCGCGTGCTGGCCTATCAGGCCGCCGAGGGGCTGAAGCGCGGGCGGCTGAAAATCGTGCTGGCGAAATACGAGCAGCCGGCGCTGCCGATCCACATCGTGTATCCGACCTCGCGCCTGCTCTCGGCCAAGGTGCGCGCGTTCATCGACCTCGTGGTGGAGACGGCCGAGTGGAGGTTTGGGTAAGGCCTCGTGTCCCGGACGCGCTGCAACGCCCCTTAGCGTTGCTGCGCAGAGCCGGGAACCAGAAGGCCAGGGCGTAAGCTGTGGATCGATGGGCCCCGGCTCTGCAGCGTACCGCTGAAGAAGCGCTGCGCTGCGTCCGGGGCAAGAGCCTCACCCCTTCTTCGGCACCACCCGGAACGTGCCGCTGGCCCGCGCGATCACGGCGCCGTCGGCCTTGATCAGGCTCTGCGCGAAGCAGATGGTCTTGCCGGTCTTGATCACATCGCTCTCTATCGAACACCATTGGCCGATCTCGGCCGAGCCGACAAAATCGATCGAAAGCGACACCGTCACGAACGACGTGGTCCAGTTTGTCACCTGCGCGCAGCTATAGCCCATGGCATTATCGGCGAGCGCGGTGATCAGGCCGCCATGGATCAGGCCGCGGCCATTGGTGTGCGGCCTTGCCAGACGAAGGCCGATGATGACGGCCCTCTCGGTTTTCTTTGCGTAGATCGGCTCCCAGGGTTCGGTGAGCGGGCTCTTGCGGGACAACGGCTCGAAGCCGTCGGGGATGTCGATGGTGGTCATGCGTGCCTCGCGTCATTGGCTGGGGCCATTGAACGCGATGTGGATGACAGTTTCACCGCCTACAAAGTTTTAAACGGGATTTGCGCGGGTGTTTGAAATGGGCACGATGTGGAGGCGGCGCGCGATCCCGTAGCAAGGGTGGGCAAAGGCGCGAAACGCCGTGCCCACCATCTCGCAACGAATGCAAGGTTGGTGGGCACGCTTACGCTTTGCCCACCCTACGGCCGTTGCGTATTGCCTAAAGCGGCAGCCCCACATAGTTCTCCGACAGTGACGTCATCGCGGCCTGCGACTGCGTGACGTAGTCGAGCTCGGCGAGCTGGATGCGCGCGCCGATGGTACCGGTGTCCGGGAACTTGTGCAGCATCGAGGTCATCCACCAGGAGAAACGTACGGCCTTCCAGACCCGCGCCAGTGCCTTGGCGGAATAGGCGTCGATCCCGACGCTCGACTTCTCGTCGTAGAACTCGCGGAAAGCACTGGCGAGATAGTGCGCGTCGCTGGCCGCGAGGTTCAACCCCTTGGCGCCGGTCGGCGGCACGATGTGGGCGGCGTCGCCGCACAGGAACATCTTGCCGAAGCGCATCGGCTCGGCGACGAAGCTGCGCAATGGCGCGATGCTCTTCTCGATCGAGGGCCCCGTGATCAGGCTGTCGGCGGCATCCTGGTCGAGGCGGCGCTTCAGTTCGTCCCAGAAGCGGTCGTCCGGCCACTGGTCGACATGGTCGTCAAGCGAGCATTGCACGTAGTATCGGCTGCGCTTCATCGAGCGCATCGTGCAGAGCGCAAAGCCGCGGGAATGGTTGGAATAGATCAGCTCGTGGCTGACCGGCGGCGTATCGGAGAGGATGCCGAGCCAGCCGAACGGATAGACCCGCTCGAACTCCTCGATCGCCGATGCCGGGACACTGGCGCGGCTGACGCCGTGAAAACCGTCGCAGCCGGCGATGAAGTCGCAATCGATCGTGTGGGTGACACCATCTTTCACGTAGGTTACGCGCGGGTGACCGCCGTCGAAATCATGCGGCTGCACGTCCTTGGCCTCGTAGACGGTGGTAAGACCGGCAGCCTTGCGCGCATTCATCAGGTCGAGCGTGACCTCGGTCTGGCCGTAGATCATGACCATCTTGCCGGTCGCGCCCTTCATGTCGATGCGGTGACGGCGTCCGGAAAAGGCGAGCTCGATGCCTTCATGCAGCAGGCCTTCGGCATGCGCCCGCGCGCCGGCGCCGATCTGGTCGAGCAGCGCGACGGTTCCCTCCTCCAGGAGACCCGCGCGGATGCGGCCGAGCACGTAGTCCGGGCTCTGCCGCTCCAGAATGAGATTGTCGATGCCGTGCTTGTGCAGCAGTTGCCCAAGCAACAATCCGGCCGGCCCGGCCCCGATGATTGCGACTTTTGTCCGCAATACTTGCTCCTTCCGATCCTGTAGGCTTTCGTCGCGGCTCGCTTGTCGCGGTCGTCCGCGCGCGATAATTATATCATATAACGGTTGGGTAAAGGGGAGTGCTCGTCGCCGCAGCGACAAATCCATGTAACATGGCTGACATAGATGACGCGGCGGCGCGCCGCGCCAGTTCAGGCTTGAACGCGTCCGCCAATTAGATAACATGTTAATTAACGAGACCGGGCCATCGAAGCCCGCCGTCAAAAACAGGGAGAGACGCGTGATGAGGAAAGCCTGTCTGGCGTTGCTGCTGGCAGCAAGCGTGAGCCCTGCGTTCGCGCAGGACAAAACTTTTGACCTGAAGATCTCGCACTGGGTGCCGGCTTCGCATCCGCTGCAAAAATCACTGGAAGACTGGGTGGCCGCGGTGAATAAGGATTCCGGCGGCACTATCACGGGGAAGGTTTTTCCGGCCCAACAGATGGGCAAGGCGTTCGACCATTACGACATGGCACGCGACGGCATTGCCGACGTCACCTACGTCAATCCCGGCTACCAGCCCGGCCGCTTCCCGATCATCGGCGCGGGCGAATTGCCGTTCCTGATCTCGGACGCCAAGGGCGGATCGATGGGGCTCGACGCCTGGTACCGCAAATATGCCGAGAAGGAGATGAAGGACGTCAAATACTGCCTCGCCTTCGTCCACTCGCCCTCCTCCTTCCACTCCCGCACCAGGAAGATCGTGATGCCGGAGGACGTGAAGGGCCTGAAGATCCGCCCCGCCCACGCCACCATGGCGAATTTCGTCACCTCGCTCGGCGGCACCAACGTGCAGTCCTCCGCGCCCGAAGTGCGCGACATCATCGAGCGCGGCGTCGCCGACGGCGTCACCTTCCCCTGGGGTTCGCTGGTGCTGTTCGGCATCGACAAGGTGACCAAGTACGACATGGAGGCGCCGCTCTACACCACGACCTTCGTGTTCGTGATCAACAAGGACAAGTACAATGCGATGTCCGACAAGCAGAAGGCCGCGATCGACAAGAACTGCTCGACCGAAATGGCCGGCGTGGTCGGCGAGCACTGGGGCAAGTTCGAGGATGCCGGCATCGACAAGGTGAAGGCTGAATCCGATCACGAGGTCTACAAGCTGACGCCGGATCAGACCGCCGCCTGGAAGAAGGCCGCCGAGCCGCTGGTCAAGACATGGTCCGACGGTGCCAAGAAGACCGGTGCCGATCCGGACGCAGCACTTGCGGATTTGAAGGCGTCGCTGAAGAAGTACAACGCACTGGCGGAGTGAGGCCGCCTCGATAAGGACGCGGCGGCGGGAGCCGTCTCGCCGCTGTTGTTCTGCACCCGCGCTGAAGGGTGAGGGGCGCACGGCGCTTCGTCTCCCTCGCCCCGCTTGCGGGGAGAGGGTTGGGGTGAGGGGGAGTCTCCGCGGGGGCGGTGATAGTCGAACTCGCGGAGAGTCCCCCTCACCCGCCGCGCTTTGCGCGTCGGCCTCTCCCCGCACGCGGGGAGAGGCGAAGTGCGCGGCGACATCGGGATCAAAGGGCATGACGTCACACGACGAGACACTTCCCACGAAACGAAGTTGGATGGATCGCGTCATCGATACGATCGAATGGATCGCGGCCGGCTTCGTCGGCATTGTCGCGCTCGACATCTTCCTGTCGGTGCTGCTGCGCAACACGCTGAACTATTCGATCCCCGACAGTTTCGACATCGGCCGCATGCTGCTTGGCATTCTCATTTTCTGGGGCATTGCCGCGACCTCCTATCGCGGCACCCACATTACCGTCGACCTGGTCTGGGGCAATGTCGGGCCGCGCCATCAGCGCTGGATCGACGTGTTCGCAACGCTGGTTCTGCTGTTCGTCGTCAGCGTGCAGACCTGGACCTTGTTCGACAAGGTGCGGGGCACCTACAACGACAATGTGCAGACCTTCGACATGCACATGCCGACCTGGCCGTTCTTCGCGATCGCCTGGATCGGCGACGTCTCCGCCGTGCTGCTGATCGCGATCCGCACCTACCGGTTGATCTTCCATCCCGAAGAGATGCACGACCCCAAGCTGAAGGCGACGGAGTAATCATGAGCACCGATGCCGTCGCCGTTCTCGGCTTCGTTTCCCTGTTCGCGTTGATGCTGCTGCGCGTGCCCGTCGGCATGGCCATGGGCCTCGTGGGTGTGTCCGGCTTCTCCTATCTCGTCGGCGCCACGCCGGCGCTGAAGCTGGTTGGCCAGACCTCGATGCGCACGGTCACCGACTACACCTTCGGCGTCATCCCGATGTTCCTGCTGATGGGCTCCTTCGTCAGCAATTCCGGCATGAGCCGCGAGCTGTTCCGCGCCGCCAACGGGTTCGTCGGGCATTTGCGCGGCGGGCTCGGCATCGCCACCGTCGGCGCCTGCGGCGGCTTTGCCGCCATCTGCGGCTCCTCTGTCGCGACCGCAGCGACCTTCTCCGCCGTCGCCTACCCCGAGATGCGCCGCTTCGGCTATCCGCAGTCATTCGCGACGGGCGTGATCGCCGCCGGCGGCACGCTCGGCGCGATGCTGCCGCCCTCAACCGTGCTCGCGGTCTATGGCATCATCACCGAGCAGGACATCGGCAAGCTGTTCATCGCCGGCATCATCCCGGGCATCCTGGCGATGACGATGTACATGATCACGATCTTCCTGATCGGCTATTTCCGCCCGGACTTCCTGCCCAAGGGCAAGGTGCTGCCGTGGCGCGAGCGCTTTGCCGGATTGAAGGAGATCTGGGCGCCGGTGCTGCTGTTCGTGTTCGTGATCGGCGGCCTCTACGGCCTGCCGTTCCTGCCGCGCTTCACCCCCACGGAAGCCGGCGGCGTCGGCGCCGCGGGCGCGTTCATCATCGGCGTGCTGACGGGGCGGCTCGACCGCGAGAAGATTCTGGCGTCGCTGCTCCAGGCCACGCGCACCGCGGCCGCCGTCTTTACCGTGCTGATCGGCGCGCTGATCTTCGGCTATTTCCTCACGGTGACGCAGACGCCGCAGAAGGTCACGGAATTCCTCACGGGTCTCGGCCTCGGACCCTACGGCGTGCTGGCGCTGATCATGGTGATGTATCTCGTGCTCGGCTGCCTGATGGACGCCATGGCGATGATCATTCTCACCGTGCCGATCATCTTCCCCGTCATCACGCATCTGGGCTTCGACCCGATCTGGTTCGGCGTCATCATCGTGATGACGGTCGAGCTCGGCCTGATCCATCCGCCGGTCGGCATGAACGTCTTCGTCATCAAGAGCGTGGTGAAGGACGTCTCCTTCTCCACCATCTTCAAGGGCGTGATCCCGTTCGTGGCGACAGACCTCGTGCGCCTGGTGATCCTGATCGCGTTCCCGCTGCTGGCGACATGGCTGCCGACGCGCATGATGGCGCATTGAGAGGCGAAGCGATGACCACACCGACGCTGGAGACCAAATACGTCTTCACCATCACCGCTGAGATCGGCGACGTCGTCACCGTCGGCGAGACCGGCATCGGCGTCCGCCGGATCATTCCGATCCTCGGCGGCGAGGTAAAGGGCGCAATCACCGGCAAGGTGCTGCCGTTCGGCGCCGACTTCCAGACCATCCGGCCCAACGAGCTGATCGATCTCGAAGCCAGATACGCCTTCCAGACCGACGACGGCGCCACCGTCTATGTCGAGAACAAGGGCATGCGCTTCGGCCTGGTCGAGCTTTTGCAGAAGCTCAAGCGCGGCGAGCCGGTCGATCCAGGACTGATCTATTTCCGCACCGTGCCCCGGTTCGAGACCGGGCATGAGAAGTACCGCTGGCTGATGGAGCACGTCTTCATCGGCTCAGCCGCGCGCCATGCGGATCGCGTGGTGATCGACGTGCATAAGGTGGTGTGAGTCTCGGATTGACAAATCCATGCCTGATGTGTATAAATACACACGATGAATAGCCGGGAAATTGTCTCGGCCCTTCAGAGGGATGGCTGGGTTCAAGTGGCTCAAAAAAGGCAGCCACGTCCAGTTCAAGCACCCGACGAAGACGGGCCGCGTCACGGTCCCTCATCCGAAGCGGGACGTCCCGCTCGGCACCCTGAAGGCTATAGAACGGCAATCCGGCCTGAAGCTGAGGTAAGCGCCATGCGTCATTACATTGGTCTTATTCATAAGGACGCCGACAGCGATTTCGGCGTGTCGTTTCCCGATCTGCCGGGCGTCGTGACCGCAGGGACCACGCTCGACGAAGCGCGCGACATGGCCGAGGAAGCGCTGGCGTTTCATCTCGAAGGCATGGCGGACGACGGAGAGGCGATTCCCAAACCTTCGTCGCTCGAAGAGATCATGTCGGATCCGGAGAACCGCTCAGGCGTCGCCATTCTGGTGTCGGTGAAGGACGAGCAGCCAAAGATCGTGCGCGTCAATGTCACCTTGCCCGGCGACGTCCTGGAGCAGATCGACAAATATGCCGAGGCCCACGGCTACACCCGATCGGGCCTGCTGGCTCAGGCCGCGAAGAAGTTGATGACCGGAACCGTTTGAGGCGTTTGAGCACATTGCGCCAATGCGGCGCTCTAATGCCTTGCATTTGTTCGAAGCCGCCCTCTCCCGCAACTACGACGGGCCCCTCCTTGACTCCCCCAGAATTCGTTATACAACATAACTATTCTGACAAGGACGCAAATGACACAGGGAAACGCCGAGACCGCTGACGCGGGCGCCTCCGGGCTTTTGAGGATCGAGCGGGCGGACCGGATTCTGACCGTGGGCCTGAACCGGCCGGCCAAGCGCAACGCGCTCAACGACGGTATTATCCAGGAAATCGGCGAGTGTTTTTCTTCCCTGCCCGAGGATATTGGCGCGGTCGTCATCCACGGCATCGGCGATCACTTTTCCTCCGGCCTCGACCTCTCCGAGCTTCAGGACCATGACGCCACCGGTGGCCTGCTGCATTCGCAGATGTGGCACCGGGTGTTCGACCGCATCCAGTACAGCCGGGTGCCCGTGATCGCGGCGCTGAAGGGCGCCGTGATCGGCGGCGGGCTGGAGCTTGCCTGCGCCGCCCACATCCGCGTCGCCGAGCCCTCGACCTATTTCGCCCTGCCGGAAGGGCAGCGCGGCATCTTCGTCGGCGGCGGCGGCTCGGTGCGGCTGCCACGGCTGATCGGCGTCGCCAGGATGATGGACATGATGCTGACCGGCCGCGTCTATTCCGCGACCGAAGGCGCCTCCTACGGCTTTGCGCAATATGTCACGGAGGCCGGCAACGGGCTCGGCAAGGCGCTGGAGCTTGCGACCAAGGTCGCCTCCAACGCGCCGCTGACGAACTTCGCCGTGCTGCAGGCGCTGCCGATGATCGCGGAGGCCAATCCGCAGACCGGCCTGTTGATGGAATCGCTGATGGCGACGGTGGCGCAGAGCGACAAGGAGGCAAAACGCAGAATCCGCGAATTCCTCGAGCACAAGACCGCAAAGGTGAAGCCCAAATCATGAGCGCGCAGCCGTCCTCTTCCAGCATCGAGCGCGGCGCGAGCACTTCCCCGCTGCGGCCCATTTCGTTCGGCGATCCCGTCGTCAACATCGAGCGGCGCGACGACGGCACGATTTATCTGCGGCCCAAACAGCCGCTTGGCGACTATCCCGTCCGCATCACCGACCGCCTGCATCACTGGGCCAAGACCACGCCGGACCGCGTCTTCATGGCGGAGCGCGAAGGCGGCCGCGGCTGGCGCAAGATCACCTATGCCGAGTTGCTCATCGCGTCCCGGCACATCGCCTCAAGCCTGATCCGGCGCGGCCTGTCGGCGGAGCGGCCGGTCGTCATCCTCTCAGGCAATTCGATCGATCACGCACTGCTCGCGTTCGGCGCGTTCTATGCCGGCATCCCGTTCTGCCCGGTGTCGGCGGCCTATTCGCTGGTGTCGAAGGATTACGGCAAGCTCTCTTACCTGATGAAGCTGCTGACGCCCGGCCTCGTCTTCGCCGAGGACGCCGACAGGTTCGCGGATGCGCTTTCCGCCAATGTCTCGCTCGGCACCGAGATCGCCGCTTCCTACGGCAAGGTGCCGGGCCGCGACGTCACCTTGCTCGCCGACCTCATGGCGACGCCGATCCGCAGCGATCTGGACGAAGCGCACGGCAAGATCGGTCCGGACACGATCGCAAAATTCCTGCTGACGTCGGGCTCGACCGGCAATCCCAAGGCTGTCATCAACACCCAGCGCATGATCTGCGCCAACCAGGTGATGCTGCGCGAGACGCTCGCCTTCCTCAAGGACGAGCCGCCTGTGATCATCGACTGGCTGCCCTGGAATCACACCTTCGGGGGCAACCACAATATCGGGCTGACGCTCTACAATGGCGGCTCGATGTATCTGGACGCCGGCAAGCCGGTGCCTGGAGGCATCGAGGAGAGCGTGCGCAATCTCCAGGAGATTTCACCGACGGTCTATTTCAACGTGCCCAAGGGCTATGAATCGCTGCTGTCTTATCTGCGCGACGACCAGGGGCTGCGCGCAAAGTTCTTCGACCGGCTGCATGCGATGTTCTTCTCGGGCGCAGCGCTATCGCCATTCGTCTGGAACAGCCTCGACGAGCTCGCCGTGAAGGAAAAGGGCTATCGCGTGCCGATGCTGACCGGCCTCGGCGCAACCGAAACCGCGCCGTTCTTCATGTCGGTCAATCCGCGCACCAGCCGCTCCGGCCATGTCGGGTTGCCGGTATCAGGCAACGACGCCAAGCTGGTGCCGAACAACGGCAAGATGGAAGTGCGCTGCAAGGGGCCGAACGTGATGCCCGGCTACTGGCGCCAGCCCGACATCACCGCAAAATCGTTCGACGAGGAAGGCTTCTACAAGCTCGGCGACGCGCTCAAGCCCGCCGATCCCGACGATCTCAATGCCGGCTTCGATTTCGACGGCCGCATCGGTGAGGACTTCAAACTCGGCAGCGGCACCTGGGTCAGCGTCGGCCCGCTGCGCGCGCGCTTCGTCGCCGCCTGCGCGCCGCTGGTGCGCGATGTCGTCATCGCCGGCATCAACCGCGACGAGATCTCCGCACTCGTGGTGCTCGATCTCGACGGCTGCCGGCTGGTCAACCCGACACTGCCGGCTGACGATCTCGTCGTCGCGACGCGCGACCGGCTGGTGCGTGAAGCCTTCCGCGAGCGCCTGACGCACTTTCTCGCCTCGGCCACCGGCTCCTCGACTCGGATCACGCGCGCGATCCTCATGGATACCCCGCTTTCGATCGACAAGGGCGAAGTCACCGACAAGGGCTCGATCAACCAGCGCGCGGTGCTCGAGCATCGCGGCGTCCTGATCGAGGAGCTCTACGCTGCCAATCTATCGGACCGTGTGATATCGGTCGGCTAAGAAACCACCGCCACAGGAGAACGCCATGTTGTTGAAAGATCAGGCAGCCATCGTCACCGGCGGCGCATCGGGACTGGGTGCGGCGACCGCGCGAAAACTGGCGGCGCAAGGCGCCAGGGTCGCGGTGTGCGACCTCAATGCCAAGCTCGCGGAGGCCGTCGCTGCCGAGATCAACGGCGTCGCCGTGACCTGCGATGTCTCCGATGCCGCCTCGGCTGAGGCCGCGATCGCGCAGGCGACCAAGGCCCACGGCCCGGCGCGCGTGCTGGTCAACTGCGCTGGCATCGGCGTGGCAAAACGCGTCGTCGGCCGCGACGGCCCGATGGCGCTCGCAGATTTCGACAAGGTGATCAAGGTCAACCTCATCGGCACCTTCAACATGCTGCGCCTCGCCGCAACCGAGATGTCCAAGCTCGAGCCGCAGGCGACCGGCGAGCGCGGCGTCATCATCAATACGGCGTCCGTAGCCGCCTATGACGGCCAGATCGGCCAGTCGGCCTACTCGGCCTCAAAGGGCGGCATCGTCGGCATGACGCTGCCGATCGCGCGCGAGCTCGCGCAGTTCGGCGTCCGCGTGCTGACCATCGCGCCCGGCCTGTTCCTCACGCCTCTGCTGGCCAACCTGCCGCAGGAAGCCCAGGACTCGCTCGCCGCCGCAATCCCCTTCCCGCGCCGGCTCGGCCACGCCGACGAGTTCGCCGCGCTAGCGCTGCACATGGTCGAGAATTCGTACCTGAACGGCGAAGTGGTGCGCCTCGACGGCTCGCTGCGCATGGCGCCGAAATAGGGCGCGATGCATGTTCGTGAACCGGCGCGACGTCCAGATCCAGTGGGGCGACTGCGACCCCGCCAACATCGTCTACTACCCGCGCTATTTCGCGATGTTCGACGATTCGACGTCGACCCTGTTCGAGGTCGCCGGGTTCTCCAAGCAGGACCTGGTCCGCAAATACGGCCTGGTGGGCATCCCCATGGTCGACACGCGGGCCAAGTTCTACATCCCCTCGACCTATGGTGACTGGATCACCATCGAAACGAAGATCGAGAGCATCAAGCGCTCGAGCTTCGAGGTGAAGCACAACGTCTACAAGGGCGAGGCGCTGGCCATTGAGGGTTTTGAGACGCGCGTCCTGGTCGGCCGCGATCCCGTTAACCCCGACAAGCTGAAATCGGCACCGTTCCCGGCGGAAATGGTAGCCAAATTCACGGGGAGTTAAGTCTGGAGCTAAATCGCCGCATCGCCAAAAGACGGGGCTGAATTCACGTTCGATTTCTGCTTTCAAAGAAACACATAAAGGGAGGAATAGATGAAACGCTTCTACCTGACCGCCGCGATCGCCGCGGCCACGCTTGCGCTTCCGGCGCTGCCGGCGTTGGCCCAGACCAGCGAAGTCACCATCGGCATCACCACCACCACGACCGGCCCGGGCGCGGCGCTCGGCATTCCCGAGCGCAACGCGCTGGAATTCGTGCCGAAGGAGATCGGCGGCGTGCCGCTGAAGGTGATCGTGCTCGATGACGGCGGCGACCCTACCACGGCGACCACTAACGCCCGCCGCTTCGTCACCGAATCCAAGGCCGACATCATCATGGGCTCGGCGCTGACGCCGCCGACCATCGCGGTCTCCAACGTCGCCAACGAAGCCGGCATTCCGCATTTCGGCCTCGCGCCGTTCCCGATCACGCCGGAGCGCATGAAGTGGTCGGTGGCGATGCCGCAGCCGATCCCGATCGTGGGCAAGGTGCTGTACGACCACATGAAGGCCAAGGGCGTGAAGACCGTCGGCTATATCGGCTATTCCGACTCCTATGGCGACCTCTGGTTCAACGACCTGAAGGCGCAGACCGGACCGATGGGCATGACCATCGCCGATGAGGAGCGCTTCGCCCGCCCCGACACCTCAGTCACCGGACAGGTGCTCAAGCTCGTCGCCGCCAATCCCGACGCGATCCTGGTCGGTGCCTCCGGCACCGCGGCCGCGCTGCCGCAGACCGAACTGCGCGAACGCGGCTATCAGGGCCTGATCTACCAGACCCATGGCGCGGCCAGCATGGACTTCATCCGCATCGCCGGCAAAGCGGCGGAAGGCGTGCTGATGGCCTCGGGCCCGGTGATGGACCCGGAGGATCAGCCGGACGAGGCCGCGACCAAGAAGCCGGGCCTCGCGCTCAACGCCGCCTATGAAGGCAAGTACGGCCCGAACAGCCGCAGCCAGTTCGCCGGCCATTCCTACGATGCATTCGAGATCCTGAAGCGCATCATTCCCGCGGCGCTCAAGACGGCCAAGCCGGGCACGCCGGAATTCCGCGAAGCGATCCGCCAGGCCTTGCTGTCGGAGAAGGAGCTGGCGGCAAGCCAGGGCGTGTACAATTTCACCGAAAAGGACCGCTACGGCCTCGACGAGCGCTCGCGCATCCTGCTCACGGTGAAGAACGGCAAGTACGCGCTGGTGAAATGAGCACGGAAAAAACTTGGAGATGACGAGAGCCGGCCCATAGGGCCGGCTCTTTTGTTTTGCTCACGGGTGAGCTGCCGCAATTGCAACAGGTGGTCATGCCCGGGCTTGTCCCGGGCATCCACGTTCTCCGTGCCGCACGGCAAGGCGTGGATGGCCGGGACAAGCCCGGCCATGACGATGTCGAAGCTCAGTGCCCCAAGCATGACCAACGGATTGACGCTACGCCGCCTGCCGCAGCGGGGTCCAGGCGAACTCCGGATAGTAATTGTCCATCATCCGATCGACATAGGCGGTGAGGTTCGCAAATCCCTCGGCGCGCTGGCGCAGTCCGGATTCGAAGAACGGTGTCAAAATCCCGGCGAGCGCGCCGAAGGCGGTGGCATCGACGCCGCAGGGCTTGTTGCCCATCAGATAGGCCTTGTCGCCGAGCTGCACCGAGAGTGCGAACAGCGAACGCACCGCGAGATCGACGTCGTCATCGGGCGCGTGGCGGCCGAGGCCGGAGAGCAGATAATTCTCGGCGACACGGAATTGCGCATCCTCGCGCAACTTTTCACGATTGTGCTCCGGCGCGCCATCGAAGAAATGCGCAGGACCCTTGGCGAAGTTGACCGAATCGACCCAGCGCGCCCCGACCAGCGCCCAATAAACGTGATGCTCGATCATGCGCTCGAACGCCCAGGCCTGCGCACGCTCGGCCAGCGACAGGCCGGCGTCGAAATCGAAACCATAGCGGCGCTCGACATGGGCGCGGATGAAGGTGGAATCGGCCACCGCCTCGCCGCCATCGTCGATGAATGGCAGCTGCCCCTTGGGCGAGGCCGGCGGCATCGCCCGCTCCTTCCGGTAGGGCAGTCCCGCCATCTTGAGCTGCACCTCGGTCTTGGTGACGAAGGGACTGATTTCCGGCAGGCCGAAGCCGGTGCCGAAGCCGTAAAGCGTGATCATGAGAGCTCTCCTGAACGACCGAAAGAGTTGACGGAACCTAGCGCCGGGCTGCTGCCACCATGGTGGCAGCAGCCGTGATATCTTCTGCAAAGCGGGCCCCTCGCCAGGCGCGGCCCACGAAATGGCGGACCAGTCCGTCCGCGGCCTGGGCCAGCGAGCGTGTCACCATGGTCGCGAGCGCAACGCGGAGGTCGATGACGGTGAGATCGAAAAACATCAGGCGGCCGAGGGCCCAGGAGCACAACAAGGCGTGCAGCGAGGCCTGCGCCCGCCACAGCGGACCGGCCGGGCCGAGATGGGTCGGAATGATCATGGACAAATCCCCTTCAGTCGATGTGTTGTCCCGGTATAGAACTCCCCTGCTGCCAACATCCTGTCAGCATCCACGCGCCGTTTTCTGACCCGCCCCCGATAAGAGAATTGTCATGAGACGCGCCGACCGGCTGTTTCAGATCATCCAGGTGCTGAGGCGCACGCGTAAGCCGCTGACGGCGGACGCCATCGCGGCCGAGCTCGAAACCTCGAAGCGCACAATCTACCGCGACATTGCAACCTTGATGGGCCAGCGCGTGCCGATCCGCGGTGAAGCCGGCATGGGCTACATCCTGGAAAAGGGATTTGACCTGCCGCCTTTGATGCTGACACCGGATGAGATCGAGGCGGCGGTGCTGGGCGCGCAATGGGTCGCGGGTCATGCCGACTCCGCGCTGGCGCGCGCGGCTGAAGATTTGATGGCCAAGATCGCCGACACCGTGCCCGAGCGCCTGCGTCCCTTCGTGCTGGAGCCCGCGAGCCGCGCGCGGCCGAGCTGGAACAGGGAACCGGACCGCCTGGACATGGTGCGCACGCGCACCCAGATCCACGAAGGCAAGAAGATCATGCTGCGCTATCGCGACGAGCAGGGTCGCCCGAGCGAGCGCATGATCTGGCCGATCTCGGTCGGCTATCTCGAAGCCGTGCGCCTGCTCGCGGCTTGGTGCGAGCTGCGCAGCGACTTCCGCAGCTTCCGCACCGACCGCGTGGTGGAAGCGACCTATCTCGACGAGAGATATCCAGAGCGGCGCGACGTGCTGCGTGCGAGATGGCGGCAGAGCCTGGTCTGGGGCCCGCCAAAGGATACGTGAGCGTGATGGAAGAGACCTCCCCCATCGATCTGTCGAGCTGTTGCCAGAGCTGCGGCGCCTGCTGTGGCTATTCGGAGAACTGGCCGCGCTTCTCGATCGAGAGCGACGAGGAGCTTGCTGCGATCCCGGAAACGCTCGTCAACGCGCGTCAATCCGGCATGCGCTGCGAGAACGATCGCTGTTCGGCGTTGCAGGGAGAGATCGGCAAGGCGACCGCGTGCGGCATCTATGCGGTGCGGCCGGAGGTGTGCCGCACATGCATGCCGGGCGACGCCGAATGCGCGATGGCACGGCGGAAGTTCGGGCTTCCGGCGATAGAGGCCGTTTAAGCCGGGACGGCTTCGCTGATCTCGTCGTCGACCTCGTCCTCAAGCGGTGCAAGCACCGAGAGCGGCTTGGTCGACAGTGTGATCGGCTTGCGTCCGCCGGACAGCGACGGTGACGACTTGACCGTGCCTTGGCGCGACAGCGCGTAGAGCGTCGAGCCGACGCGGCCACCGTTTTCGATCAGGTCACGCTCGTTGCAACTGGCTGCGATCGCGACCGCCAGCGAATGCAGATGGCTGCGGCGATAGCAGAACAGCGCCAACCTGGCGCGTGCGTCAGGGGAAACACTTTCAACCAGTCTCGGCAGGCCACTCTCGCTGGCGCGATACATCTCGCCAAGGAGTTCGTCGCGGACCGGGCAGAAATCGCTTTCATAGGTGGCGCGGCTTGAAAACATTGCAGTTCTCCCTCGACGCCGAAGATGCAGCGCAATTCTCTAATGAAAGGTTAACCACGCCGCCCGGTAGTCACCCGGGGTCCTTTGCGCCCTGGCCGCGAATCGGAGGGGACGGCAGGAGTCTCCCTGCGGTCATCCTTCGAGACGCCCGCCTTCGGCGGGCCCTCAGGATGAGGATCTGGTTCGCGGTGAAATCGCGGGGGTGACCTCATGGTGAGGAGCGCCGCCCTACGGCGCGTCTCGAACCATGAAGCCAAGCACGCGACCAGGCGCCTCAGTTCGCCGCCATGAAGATGGAAAGACCGAAGCCGGTCAAATGGTGCAGCGCCTGGTCGACGCCGATCAGGGTCCAGAACCAGGGATGCGCCAGGTCGACACCGAAATTGGCGGAGACGAGGCCCTTGGCCCGGTCGACCGTGATGTGGATCACGAAGTCGATGAACGCGACGAACCAGAATCGCGGCGCCACGATCAGGATCAGCGGCAGCGCAACCGCAAGGTGGATCAGGCAATGCACCAGAAGCGGCAAAGCCCAGCCATGCTTCTGGTCCTTGCCTTGCGCCATCCAGGCGGTCTGGAGAACGAAATCGGCGATGATGTGCTTGAAGGTGAGCAGCAGCATCCAGCCAATGAGCGCTTCGACCGGAATCGCCGATGACATGGGTGGAAACGACAAAGCTGACGCCCTCATTGACGTGACAGGAAAAATTGGAGCGTTCAGCGCAGCTTCTTCTTGGACCGGTCAAATCGCCGGAACGTGTGATTTATGACAGCTCCCGCGACGGAATGCAGCCGGGGGGAACTGGAAAATCGTCAACTGTGGCTAACTGGTGATAGGATGACCAATCGCCGCGGGCCGGATCGAGTAAGGTTACCTTCGGCTCGAAATTTGCATCCCGGTATCGGCGCGCTATCATTGAAGGTAGAAAATATCGTTCTTTTTTCAGACGTTTAGGCATTGCAGGACGCCCGCCGCGATCAGCTCGCGAGCCGTCCGCCACCCAAGAACAAGGCCAGCGTGCCGCCATGCGTACTGAAGGCCCGACCTCGTCACCGACCGAGCCACCGCCGCGGCGCCCCAAGGTGATCAAGACCAATCAGCAGCAGGTCTTTCTCTACGTCGTGCTGACCCTGCTCCTGTCGCTCGCCACCGTCTGGGGCGGCCGCACGCTGGTACACAGCTCGGAGACGCTGACCTTTGCCGTCGGCGCCCCCAACAGCGACGAAGCGCTGTTCGCGGCCAAGCTCGCCACTGTCCTGAAGAACAACGTCTCGCGATTCCGGATCAAGGTCGTCAACAACGCAGACAACGCCAAGGCGCTCGCACAGTTCGACCGCAAGCAGGCCGATCTCGCCATCCTGCGCACCGACGCCAAGGTGCCACTGCGGGCGCGTACGGTCGCGATCCTCGAGCACGACCTCGTGCTCCTGCTCGGTCCCGGCAACAAGAAGATCAAATCGCTTGCCGAACTGAAGAAGAAGAAGGTCGCGGTCGTGGCCGAGAACGAATCCGCGCTCGCCTTCGTGCGCAGCATTCTCGATATTCCCGACGGATCAGAAGCCGCAGCAAAGATCCAGATGGCGCCGCAGGGCGCAACGCTCGACAAGCTGTTTGCGCCGGCGAGCGGCTTTGGCGCGGTGATCGCCATCGTCCACGCATCCAGGGCTATCAGGGACAAGGCCTATGAGCAGCTCGCCAAACGCGGTGGCTTCACGCTGAACGCGATCGACGAGGCAAAGGCGCTGGCGCGCAGGATTCCCGGCATTTCCAGCGAGACCCTAACCGCAGGCATGCTGTCGGCATCGCCGGAAATTCCCGACGACGACCTCGACACGATCGGGCTCGAATGGCTGCTGGTTGCGCAATCCAGGATGTCGCCGACCACGGCGGGCGAACTCGCGCGTACAGTCTACGAGAACAAATCCGCGCTCGGGCTCGACAACGGCTTTGCCAGCAGAATCGAGCCCGCCTCCGTCGAGAAGGACGCCTACGTGATGGCGCACCAGGGGGCGGCCGACTACATCAACGACGACACCAAGTCGTTCATGGATAAGTACAGCGACCTGATGTATCTGGGCGCCGCCGCGCTCAGCGTCATCGGCTCGATCTTCGCCGCGATCTACGCCAAGATCACCCGGATCGCGCCGGAGAAGGCCAGCGAGCTCTCCACCGCAATCCTCGACGTCGGCGAGCGCATCGAGCACGCCCACTCGCTGGATCAGCTCGAATGTCTCCAGGACGAGCTCGAGGGCATCTTGCGCGGTGCCGTCATAGGACTCAGGGACGGTACGATCAGCACCGACGGGCTCGACACCTTCAAGCTCGGCTACGAGTTCGTCCGCGACGAGATCGGGATGCGCCGCGACTACCTCAAGCGCCACGCCGGCGAGGCCGAGAAAGCGGCTCGCGACGCCGGCCCTGCCCAGCAGGACGACAGCAATGTCGTGGTGGTGAAGACAGCCCAGAGTGCCTGACCCATCGATTTGATGGTCTTGCAATGTCGCGTTGCCGACATTTCCCGGGAATCCCTGGGCTGAATTCGGGAACCGTCCCGGTCCACAACCGTTGGCTCCCGGATACAACCGGAGAACGCGCCATGCGTACGCTCCTCATCATAGTCCTGCTGGGAATGCTGATTGCGGCCGGATATTTCGCCTATTCCGCAATAGCGGTCGAGGGCGAGCCGATCCCGACGGAAGGCTATGTGGCATTGGGGCTTGGGGCGGGATTTTCCATTCTTGTCGGCGTTGGTTTGATGGTGCTGCTGTTCTTCAGCAGTCGCCGCGGCTACGACGAGCCGCCACATTTCAGGTAGCAGCTCGCCCGTCGGCTGCTGCACCGGGGCTCTTTAGTCCCTCTTCCACGATATTTGCAGGCAGCCGCCCCCGTCGTTGACGACCTTGGCCCGGGCAGGCACTTTGGCACCAAGGTTCCAGCCGGGACCGTAAGCCAAAACCGAGCCGCCTTCCCGCATGTCCAAGCCGCTGATCCCCGCTCTGGCCCAGTTCGTGGCCGCCACGGCCGGCCGCAACATGACCAGGGCAGCTTATGTTGCTGTTGGCGTCGGCGTGCTCAGCATGGTGGTGCTGACGGTCAACCAAGCTTATGAGACGACGCACCGCTGGGTCGACGCCCTGCTGTGGGCCTGCCTCGTCTATTTCGTGTTCGAATGGGTGGTCCGGCTGCGCCACATGGCACGGGATGGGCGTCTTTCGCTCTACATGTCCTCCTCCGCCGGGCTGGTCGATGCGATCGGAGCGGCCGCCGTGCCGGTCGCGCTGATGCTCGGCGTCGAGCCGAAGACGGCATGGCTGCTTAGCGTGCTCTGGGTGTTGAAGGTGGTGCCGGGCATTCCGGGCCTGCGGCAGCTCCGCCGCGTGCTGGTGCTGGAATCGGGGCCGCTGGTGAGCGTGCTCGTGATCTTCCTGATGGTGGTCTTCCTGGCCTCGGTTGCCGAATATTTCCTGGAACGGGACGTGCAGCCCCAGACCTTCGGCAGCGTGCCGGCCGCGCTGTGGTGGGCGGTGGTGACCCTGACGACCACGGGCTATGGCGACGTCGTGCCGGTGACGCCGCTCGGGCGCGTGGTGGCGGCGATGGTGATGATCTCCGGCCTCGGCGTGTTCGGACTCTGGACCGGTATTTTGGCGACCGGCTTTGCCGCCGAGACCCGGCGCGACAATTTCCTCAAGACCTGGGAATCCGTCAGCAAGGTGCCGTTCTTCGCAGCTCTTGGGCCTTCGGCCATCGCCGACGTCACCCACATGCTGCGGACCATGGAGCTGCCGGCGCGCACCATGATCATCCGCAAGGGCGCGCAGGGCGACTGCATGTATTTCATCGCCGCCGGCGAGGTCGAGGTGGACCTGCCCGGCAAGAAGGTGCAGCTCGGCGAGGGCGCCTTCTTCGGCGAGATGGCGCTGCTCGGCAACAACAAGCGCGGCGCCAATGTCTCGACCACGAAGGTGTCGCGGCTGCTGGTGCTCGACCTCGTCGATTTCCGCGTGCTGATGGCGCGCCATCCCGATCTCGCCGAGACCATCGATGCCGAAGCAAAGCGGCGCACGCTCGAAAACAAGTAAATGGAGACAAGAATGTCGGACACAGCCGGCGCAGCCACTGGCCCCCTGCTCGAACTCGACGGCGCACGCGCCACCATCCGGCTCAACCGGCCAAAACATCTCAACCGGCTCCAGGCAGAGGATCTCGGCGAACTGATAAAACTGTTCGACCGGGTCGAGGCCGATCCTGATATCCGCGTGCTAGTGCTGACCGGCACCGGACGCGCCTTCTCCGCGGGCTATGACCTCAACTCGGTTGCCGAGCGCGCGGCGAGCGCGAGCGAGCAGCAAAGCGCCGGCTCGGCGTTCGAAGTGGTCGTCAACCGGTTGGAAGATTTGGGCGTGCCGACGATCTGCCGGCTCAACGGCGGCGTCTATGGCGGCTCGACCGACCTTGCGCTGGCCTGCGATTTCCGCATCGGCGTCGACACCGCCGAGATGTTCATGCCGGCGGCGCGGCTCGGGCTGCATTACTACAGGAGCGGCATCAAACGCTACGCGACACGGCTCGGCGTCGACAATGCGAAGAAGCTGTTTCTCACGGCACAGAAGATCATCGCGCCGGAAATGCTGCGGATCGGCTATCTCACCGCCATGGTGCCGGAGGAAGCTCTCGACGAGGAGGTCGACAAGCTTGCTGGCGTCCTCGCCGGCAACGCGCCGCAGGCAATGCGCGGCATGAAGCGCGCCATCAACGAGTTCGCCCGCGGCGAGCTCGACGAGCAAGCCGCCGACCAGCGCCACCGCGACAGCATGCGCGGCGACGAGATCAAGGAAGGCATCAAGGCATTCGCGGAAAAGCGGCCGCCGAGGTTTTGAGGGGGAGCGGCATCAGCCTCGCTGTCGTCCCGGACAAGCGCGCCTTAAGCGCGCGCAGATCCGGGACCCATAACCACAGGGAGTGGTTATGACAAAAGGCGGTAACCACGAGTCTTCGCAAAACTCTTCCCTGTGGTTATGGGTCCCGGGTCTGCGCTGACGCTTGCCCGGGACGACACGGAGTATGTGGCGACCGCTCACCCGCCAGCAGCCGCAGCATGCCGCGCCGCCATCTCATCATCCGCGGCATTGATGCGCTGGAACGCCGGCCGCGAGGTCATGCGTTCGGCATAACGGACGAAGACATCCTTCTTCGGCACGATGCCGAACATCATCGTCCAGCTGAACGCGACACCCCACAGGACATCCGCCGCCGTCATACGCTCGCCGAGCAGATACGGCCCCTTCGCCAATTGCGCCTCGAGCGCGCCCAGCATGGTGTCGTAATCGGCATAGGGCGACTGCGTGATCGGCGCCGGCTCGCGCTGCATGAACTTGTCAATCAGGGCCGGCTCGAAGGATGACCCGTAATAGGTGATCCAGCGCAAATAGGGGCCGCGCAGTGGATCGTTCAGCGCGGGCGTGAGGCCGGCCTGCGGGAAGAGATCGGCGAGATAGATGGTGATGGCGACCTGCTCGGTCACCAGCGCCTCGCCGTGGCGGATCGCCGGCACCTTGCCCAGCGGATTGATGGCGAGATAGGCCGGCTGGCGCTGCTCGCCGGCTTTCATGTTGAGAACGTGGAGATCGTAGGGCGCGCCAAGCTCCTCCAGCAGCACCCGCGTGCCGGTGGCGCGCGTCTGCGGCGAATAATACAGCGTGATGCGGTTCGGATCGGTCATGGCAGTCTCCATCTGGCGGCTGGCGATGGTGCGTCTAGTAGCAGACCATACCTGACATCTTGTGTCAGATATGGTCTAAGGGATCATGCGCGCGAGCCGGATGCTGTCCATCCTCACCACCCTCCAGGCCAGAGGGCAGGTCACCGCGCCTGAGCTCGCCGAGGCCTGCGAGGTGTCGGTGCGCACGATCTACCGCGACATCGACGCGCTCGCGGCCTCCGGCGTTCCCGTCTACGCCGACCGCGGGGCGGAGGGCGGATATCGCCTGCTCGATGGTTATCGCGTGCGTTTGAACGGCTTGTCGCAGAGCGAGGCGGGGGCGCTGTTCCTGACGGGATTGCCGGGCCCGGCGGCGGCGCTCGGACTCGATGCCGCGATGATCGCCGCGCAGAACAAGCTGATGGCGGCGCTGCCCGTCCACCTGCGCCAGGATGCCAGCCGGATGCAGGAGCGTTTCCACCTGGACGCACCAGGCTGGTTCGGCGAGGCGGAAGAACCAAAACATTTGCGCACAATTGCCGGCGCAGCCTTGCGCGGAACGCTGATCAAAATCCGTTACCGGAGCTGGCGCGCGGAGAAGCAGCGCCGCGTCGCACCGCTCGGACTCGTGCTGAAGGGCGGCAGCTGGTATCTCGCCGGCGAGGTCGACGGCAGTGTGCGCACCTATCGTGTCGCGCGCGTGCTGGATTGCACGGCGCTCGACGACCGCTTCGATCGTCCGTCGGAGTTCGATCTCGCCGCCTATTGGCAGGCTGCGACGCTTCGCCTCGAAGCCGAGATGCATCCCAATGTCGCGATCGTCAGGCTCTCGCCATTCGGCGTCAAGCTGCTCGAGGCACTGAGCCAGCCTTACGTCAGGGCGCGCACACAGCTTGACGAGACCGCCGATGAAGACGGCTGGCGCATCGCCAGAGTGCCGACCGGCAAGACGTCATGGCATGCTGCGGCCGAATTGTTGCGGCTTGGGCCCGAAGCCGAAGTGCTGGAGCCCGCCGACCTCCGCGAGAAGATGGCGGAGCTGACGCAGGCAACGGCTGCGCGCTACCGCACAGCGGCGCGGAAAGCCTGACAGCGGCGCGTCTTGCCGCGCCCCACGAAACAATCCTGAAACACGATTCCCGCCGCGCGCCGTGAACGCATTCGCGCCTCGGCCCGACCGAGAAGCAGGGACACAACAACGGCTTCGCGCCACACTGGAGAATGAAGATGTTTCGTAAGCTTGCACTTGGTCTGATCGCTGCCGGTTCGCTCGGCGCTGCCGCTCTCGCGCCCAGCGCAGCCTCGGCCCACGGCTTCCACCACCACTGGGGCCCGGGCTGGGGCTTTGGCGGCGTCTACGTCAACACCGGCGTCAACAACTGCTACCGAGAGCGCGTCATCCAGACCCGCCGCGGCCTGCGCGTGCGCGTGGTGAATGTCTGCGCCTACGGGATCTACTGATCTATGGGATCCACGACAAAGCCCCGGTCGCGCCGCGACCGGGGCTTTGCGTTCAGCTAGCCACCCTGCCGCTGCCGCCGAAACCAGGCCCAGGTCTCGCGCGTCGTCCTGATGTAGCCGCGGCCGCGATGGACGATCTCGCCGTCGACGATCCCGTTCAGCTTCGGCAGCGCGTGAAAGGGGATCGAGGGATAGGCGTGGTGCTCGACATGGTAGGGCATGTTCCACGCAAACCATTTGACGATCGCGCCGGTATAAGTGGTGCGGGTATTCTGGAAGGCGCTGCGGGTGCGCTCGCAGCCGGTGTGCTCGGCATAGAGATAGGGCCGCAGGAAGAATTGCCCGATCACAAGCGGGACGATCCAGGCCCAGAGCAGCAGTGCCGAGGAAAACCACAGCGAGACCGCGAGCAGCAGCACATAGAGCGCGACATAGGCGCGCGCTTCGGCCACGATGGTGGCGCGCTTGGTCTCGGGGATCCAGGGCACGACCACCTTGCCGGTGACGGCCTGGCCGAGCATCAGCCGGAGACGGCCGGCGACCTGGAGCAGGCCGCTATAGGCGATCGCAAGCTGCGTGTCGGATGTCGGCTTCATGCCGACAATCAGCTCCGGATCCTTTTCGGGATCCTGGGTGTAGCGATGGTGATCCCAGTGAAACAGGCAGTAATATTCGTAAGGCAATGCAATGATGAAGGCCGAGAGATAGCCGACCGCGAGGTTGAGGCCACGGCTTTTGAAAGCAGTCTTGTGCGCGGTCTCGTGCACCGCCATGAACAGGAAGGCGACGAGATAGCCCTGCACCGCCATCAGCGGCAACGCCCAGAGGACGCCATGGCGCGACGTAACCATCCAGATCAGCGCGCCGACCAGCACGATCACGCCGTAATGGCCGAGGCTCTGCGTCGCGCCTCTGATGTTTGAGCGCACCGACAATTCGCGCAGCATGGCCGGTGTCAGCGGCTTCAGGCGATGGTCGGGCTCTGAAACAGTCGCGTCAGTCATCGTCGGGGCCCTGTATTACTTGCTGAGAAGCTCTGCGATCTCGGCCCTGAGGAAGGCCTGGTCGGGCGGATTGTTGAGCGGATTGCCGGCGCGATGGCCGTGCAGCGAGGGGATCGGATGCAGCACGGCCGATTTTGCGTTGACTAGCCGGCCAAGCTCGTCCTCGTTGTCGCGGACATCGAAATAGCGGTCGGTGGCGCCCGGCATCAGCAGCATGTGCGCCTTGACCGCGGCGAGCGCGCGATCGAAATCGCCGCCGAACGCGCCGCACCGGCTGATGTCGCCGTTCTGCCAGATCCCGAGTTGCACCAGGAGATCGTTGGCGTCGCGCCGTGCAAAAGCCGCGTCCCAGGCACGGGCGAGATAATCCTCCAGCGAGCTGAAACCCGCCTCGCGCCAGAGCTCGTCGCGATAAAAGCCGTGCGACATCGCCCAGCCGGCATAGACCCGCCCCATGGCGCGATAGCCGGCAACCGGTTTTTCGGCGAAGCGGCCATCGCGGAAGGCAGGATCCGCGGTCAGCGCGGCCTTCACGCTTTCGAGAAAGACATGGTTATAGGGCGCACAGCGCGCGCTGCCGCAGACGACCGCGGCTCGCTCGACCATATCAGGGTGGAGCGCTGCCCAGTGATATGCCTGCATGCCGCCCATCGACCAGCCATAGACCAGCGCGAGTTTTGTAATGCCAAAACGTTCGGTGAGGAGCCTGTGCTGGATGGCGATGGCATCGTGATAGGTGATCTGCGGGAAAGGCGCGTCGCCGGAGTTCGACGGCGAGGACGACAGGCCATTGCCGAACAGGTTCGGGATGATGATGAAGTAACGCGTGGGATCGAGCACGCCGCCGGGTCCGATCAGCCATTCTGTATCGTGGTGCTGCGCGCTGAACGAGGTCGGGTAGAGGATGGCGTTGTCTTTGGTCGGGCTCAGCGTGCCGTAGGTCTTGTAGGCGAGCTTCAGCAAAGGGAAGACGGCGCCGGACTGAAGCGCAACCTCGCCAGCCTCGAAAATCTCGTAGTCGCGCTGCGCCGTCATGCGTCCAACTCCCGCTCACGCGGCTGCAGAACGCGCCGCTGGAACGACGATGCATCGTTCGTGCCGAACCAGCAACGCATCGTTGCGCCGCGCTAATTAACTGTACTTATAGTACAGTTATTAGATGAAGGCAACGGGGATTCCTGACCATCGCGGCTCAGGCGATGGCGGCGATATATCGCTGCACCGACGCGGAGAACGCGGTCTTGGCCCCGGTGGCGATATTGCGGCCCCACCATGCGCCGTAGATGCGGTCGAAGGCGAGCGGCTCGACCGCAGCCGCGATCCGCCGCACGGCGGCGGTGTTGAGCGGCATGTAATTCGGATAGGAATACATGAAGCTGACAAAACGGCGGTCCATCGTCACCTGCGCGATATCGCCGGTGAGCAGCGCGCCCTTGCCATCCGCACCGCGCGCATGGTGCAGCATGGTGGCGCCGGTGAAGTGACCGCCGGTGCGCAACAGCTGCAAATCATCGGAAATGCGATGATGATCGCCGTGCCAGTGCACGATTGACGGATGTGGACGCGTCACCCATTGGCGATCATCGGCATGCAGATAGACCGGCACACCGCCAAACGCGTCGCTCCAGTCGGCGAGCGCGCCATAATAATGCGGATGCGAGATCGCGATGGCCTTCAGCCCGCCGAGCGAGCGCACATGCGCGATCGCCTCCGGCGTTGCCAGCGGCACGCAGTCCCACATCGCGCAGCCGCCATCCAGCGGCACCAGCAGCGCGCGCTGGCCGATGGCAAAGCTCGGCTCGAGCGCAAGGCCGGTCAGGCCGAGATCGTTGCGCCACACCACGCGACAGCGCTGTGCCAGCGTCTCGGGCGCGAGAAATGTCTGTCCCTTCCAGTTCACGAACTGACGCTCGTCCTCGCAGATGGGACAGGACGCCGGCGGCTTCTCGCTTGCCGGAAATTGCGCGCCGCAGGTTTCGCAAGTCCAGAACGGCATGGCTCTCCTCCGTGACGAGACGCTTTAATAAAGACTGAGCGGCAGGGACTGCAAGGGTCGCCAAGTCGCAAGACGCTGGAACCAACGCGATCGGCGCCGGTTACACTTTCATCCACGCCAGAACGATTGGCTGAAAGGATCACAATAGGCCCGGCCCCCAATCTGATTGAGACCACGGTTGACATATCGATGACATCGCGGTCCCCCTCCTCGCCCCGTCTCTGGCCCCTGTTTGGACTGAACTTCTTCATGGCGGACATGCAGTCGGGCATCGGGCCGTTCGTCGGCGTCTTCCTTCAGGAGCGCGGCTGGGCGAGCGGTCTGATCGGCACCGCGATGACGATCGGAAATGTCTCGGGCATGCTCGTCACCACGCCAATCGGCGGCTTCATCGATGCCAGCCGTAACAAGCGCATGTGGGTCGTGATCCCCGGCGTCTGCGTAGTGCTCGCGTCCGCAATCATCCTGCTGTCGCAGAACTTCTGGGCAGTGACGTTCTCCCAGGTCGCGCAATCGCTGGCGAGCGCCGCGATCGTTCCGGCGGTGACCGGAATTACACTCGGAATCGCCAGGCAAAAGGGCTTCAATGCGCTGAACGGCCGCAACCAGGCGTTCAACCACGCCGGCAACATGGTCGGGGCGGCGCTGTCGGGCTATCTCGGCTATAGATACGGCTACGTCGCCGTGTTCCTGCTGGCGGCCGCATTCGGCGCCATCGCGATCGCCTGCGTGCTGCTGATCCCGGCCAAGGCGATCGACGATCGCGCCGCGCGCGGCAGCAAGGAGGATGATCCCGACAGCCCGCCGGACGCGCTCACAATGCTGCTCAAGCATAAGCCGCTGCTCGTGCTGGCGCTGGCCCTTGCCCTGTTTCATCTCGGCAATGCCGCGATCGTTCCCCTCTATGGTCTCGCTGCCGTCAGCGAAACCCAGGCCAACGGACCAAGCTTCGTCGCGACCACGGTGGTGATTGCGCAGGGCGTGATGGTCGTAACCTCGCTGATCGCGATGCGGGTCGCGAGCAAGCGCAATTACTGGCCGGTGATCCTAGCCTCCTTCCTGTTCTTACCCGTCCGCGGCGTGCTCGCCTTTTTCCTCACGGGGTGGTGGGGCGTCGTGCCCGTGCAAGTGCTCGACGGCATCGGCACGGGACTTCAGACGGTCGCCGTGCCCGGCATGGTCGCCCGCTCACTGAACGGCACCGGCCGCATCAACCTCGGGCAAGGCGCCGTCATCACCGTGCAGGGCGTCGGCGCCTCGCTCAGCCCCGCGCTCGGCGGTTGGATCGCGGAATGGATCGGCTATGGCCCAACCTTCCTGCTGCTTGGCGGTTTCGGGCTAGCGTCGATGGCGCTGTGGTTCGCATTCGGCCCGGCGGTGAAGAAGTATTGAGAGGCTCCGCGCGTCACGTCCCAAAGTTCTTCTGGATCGCCTTGTCGAGCGTCTCGCCGCCGACGAAGCGCTGGCGCAGCTCGCGCTTGAGCAGCTTGCCGCTCGGATTCTTCGGCAGGCTGTCGACGAAGATCACGCGCTTGGGCACCTTGAAATGCGCCATCTGGCCGGCACAATGCTTGATGACGGCATCCTCATCCAGCTTCTCTCCGGACTTGACTACGATGATCGCAGTCACCGCCTCGATCCAGCGCGAATCGGGCAGGCCGACCACGGCAACCTCGGAGACCGCGGGGATGCGGTAGACCATCTCCTCGACCTCGCGGCTCGCGACATTCTCGCCGCCGGTCTTGATCATGTCCTTGACGCGGTCGACCACGGTGATGTGGCCCTCGGCATCGACGACGGCGAGATCGCCGGAGTGAAACCAGCCGCCCGAGAACGCCGCCGCGGTTTTCACCGGATCGTTGTAATAGCCGGAGAGCAGATGCGGCGAGCGGTGCACGATCTCGCCGACCTCGCCCACCTTCACGTCTTCCATCGAAACGTTGACCACGCGCGTCTCGACGTTAAGCACGGGCTTGCCGGCCGAGCCGGCCTTGCGCAGCTGGTCCGCAGGACCCAGCACGGTCGCGAGCGGCGCGATCTCGGTCTGGCCGTAGAAATTCCAGAATTTCACGTTGGGCAGGCGGCGCTGGAGTTCGAGCAGCACCTCCACCGGCATGATCGAGGCGCCGTAATATCCCTTCTGAAGGGTCGACAGCTCGGTCTTGTCGAAATTCGGCGAGCGCAGCATCGCGATCCAGATCGTCGGCGGCGCGAAGAAGGAGGTGATCTTGTGTGCCTGGATCAGCGCCAGAATGTTGTCGGCGGTCGGCTTGCCCGTGATCACGCCGGAGGCGCCGAGATACACTTGCGGCCCCAGGAAGACGTCAAGCTGGGCGCAATGATAGAGCGGCAGCGCGTGCAGGAACTTGTCATCCGCGCTCATGCCGCCGTCGATGATGCAGCTGACATACTGCCACATCACGGCCTCATGGGTCAGCATCGCGCCCTTGGGCAGTGATTCCGTGCCGCTGGTATAGACGATCTGCGCGAGATCGCGGATGTCGACGGACGCCTCCAGGAACGAGCCGTCCGGGCTGAGGAGATCGTCGAAGGTGGTGAGGCCCGCGGGCGCCGTGGCGGGATCCTCACCCGGCAGCCAGATCATCTTTTCGACCGCGCAGTCCTTGGCCGAAGCGGCGCGCGCGGGCTCGACGAAATCGGGACCGGTCGCCAGCAGCTTTGCGCCGGAGCTCTTCAGGATGAAATTGATCTCGTCCGGATTGAGCATGAAGTTGATCGGCACCAGCACCGCGCCGATCCGCGCCACCGCGAACCGAAGCGCGGCAAAGGCATGCGAGTTGCGCGAGAGCACCGCGAGACGGTCGCCCTTGCTGACGCCGAGGTCTAGCAGGCCGCGGCCGAGCCGGTTGCAGATCGCGTCCATCTCGGCGAAGGTCCAGCTGATATTGCCGCAGCTCACTGCCGGCTTGTCCGGCTCGCGACGCGCCGAACGGCGCGGGAGATCGCCGATGGAGTGCTCGCGCGCTTTCGAGATGGTGGCTGCGATGTCGCCGGTCATGTGTCCCTCCGTGTGATGTCTTTATTTGCTAGTTTTATTGTCTGAAATCTTGCGTTATCTTCGCCGGGCCGCCTGCGCGTGCTCCATGTACATGTGCTCGACCGAGCGATCGAGTGACGCGATCTTCTCAAAACCGCGCCGCCAGTCCTGCAGATGCCGGCGAGTCCAGAGCACCCCGGCCTCGCGGTCGCGGCGCTGGATCGCCTCGATGAGATGGCGATGGGCGGCAACAAGACGCGGGCCGCCCTCGGCCACACCGGTCACGGTCATCTCGGTGGTCGGATAGAACAGCTGCGCCGCCGGCTCGCGCGCGAGCTGGAGCACGCGGTTCTGCGAAGCTTTTGCGACCAGCACGTGGAATTCGGCATCGCATTCGGCAAGCATCGCGGGATCGCCGATCACGGCTTCGCTGCGTGCGAGATTGTCGCTGAGTTCGGCGAGATTTTCCTCTGTCGCGCGCTCCACCGCGCCTTCGATGCTCGCCACCTCCAGCGTCATCGAGGCCTCGTAGAGCTCACGGAAGGTGACCTCGTGCAGCACGAGCGCCCGGCTCAGACGGCTTGCAAGCCTGGTGTAGCGCGGCAGGCAGGCGTGCAGGCGGCGCGAGGAATCGCGGCTGATCAGCCCGCCCTCCTCCAGCACGCGAATGCCTTCGCGAATGGTCGAGCGGTTGACACCGAACTGGCGCACCAGATCGTGCTCGGTGCCGATGGGATCGCCAGGCTTGATGCGGCCATTGACGATCTCGCGTTCGATGGCGTCGGCAACCTTCTGATAGGCCGGCGCGACATCGATCGGACGGAACAGCGGCGCGAGGGGCAAATTCGTCTCCAATGGCGATTGTCGGACAAACTATAGGGTCGAACCGGAAAGGTCGTCAAATTGCGCCATTCATGCGGCGCACGCAACAAATTGACTCCTGAGGAACCCCACTCTAACTTTGTCGGACAAAGGGACAGCATAGTCCCGCACAAGAGGAAACGTATCCATGAGACCTATCGCTGCACTCGTGTCTGCGGCCGGCTTGCTATCGGCTGCCCTGGTCGCCCCCGCGTCCGCCCAGCAGGCGCCGCTCAAAATCGGCGTACTCTCCGACTTCTCCTCGGTCTATTCCGACATCGGCGGCCAGGGCAATGTCGAGGCCACCAAGATGGCAATCGAGGACTTTGGCGGACAGATGTTCGGCAAGCCGATCGACATGGTCTCGGCCGACGTGCTCAACAAGCCCGACGTCGCCTCCACCATCGCCCGCAAATGGTGGGAGACCGAAGGCGTCGACATGATCATCGATCTTCCGACCTCGGCCACCGCGCTTGCCGTGATGGAGCTGTCGAAGCAGTACGAAAAGATCATGATCGTGACGGACGCGGCGAGCTCCGACATCACCGGAAAATCTTGCTCTCCCTATACCGCGCACTGGACCTACGACACCTATTCCAACGCCCACACCGTCGGCAGCGCCATCGTCAAGAACGGCGGCGACACCTGGTTCTTCCTCACCGCGGACTACGTGTTCGGTCATTCGATCGAGCGCGACACCGGCGACGTCGTGAGGGCGGCCGGTGGCAAGGTGCTCGGCAGCGTCAAGCATCCACTCAACACCGCGGACTTCTCCTCCTTCCTGCTCCAGGCCCAGGCCTCCAAGGCCAAGATCATCGGGCTTGCGAACGGCGGCGGCGACACCATCAACGCGATCAAGCAGGCCGGCGAGTTCGGCATCGTCGCCGGCGGCCAGAACCTGGCTGCGATCGTGATGTTCATCTCCGACGTGCACAGCCTCGGGCTGAAGCTCGCGCAGGGCCTGATCATCACCGAGGCCTATTACTGGGACCTCAACGACAAGACCCGTGCGTTCGGCATGCGCTTCATGGAGCGCATGAAGCGCATGCCGACGATGAACCAGGCCGCCACCTACAGCGCGACGCTGCATTACCTCAAGGCCGTGCAGACCGCCGGCACCAAGGACACCAAGACCGTGATGGCGAAGATGCGCGAGCTGCCGGTGAAGGATGCCTTCACCGACAACGGCGTGCTGCGCGAGGACGGCCGCATGGTGCACAGCATGTACCTGTTCCAGGTCAAGAAGCCCGAGGAGTCGAAGGGCCCGTGGGACTATTACAAGCTGCTCGCCGAAGTCCCCGCCGACCAGGCCTTCCGTCCGCTGAAGGACGGCGGCTGCCCGCTACTGAAATAACGCTTTCCGACGACGGACCTGCATCGCCTCGCGCGTTGCAGGTCCTCTAGCGGCGTCGCAAGTCGGATGGGCTGTGCCCGAACTTCTTGCGAAACACCGTACTGAAGTATGACGAGCTGCTGAATCCCAACTGATAAGCGACCTCGGTGATCGATAGGGAACGCAGCTCGGGACGCGTCAGGACATCGTAACAGCGCTGAAGCCGGCGATCCAAAATCCATTCGGACACCGAGACATCGGTCAACCGGAAGAGATAATGCAGATGCCTGAGCGAGACGCGATTGTTCTTCGCGATCTTCTCGAGCGACAGGTCCACGTCGGTGAGGTGCGCTTCGATCCACGCCTTGACCGAGCGCAGGCGGACCTGCTGCGCGCTCGCATCTTCCGAGAATTCGTCCCGGTCTCCCATGTCAAGCGCGAGCGCCAGCACGTCCATCAGCTCACCGCCCAGCCGCGCCCTTGCGGTCTCATCCAGGCAAGCGCCTTCCGCCGCCAGCGTCGCGCAGAACCCGGCGGCAATCCGTCCGAGGCCACGGCTCGTCGCCATCGTCGTGACGACGGGCAGGCGTCCGTCGCTGAAGCGCGCCGAGAATTCCTGGCGCGGGATCTCGAGATAGAGCGATCGCACCTTCCCGACGCATTCGAGATCATAGGCCTCGGAGGCCGAAAAGATCGCGGCCATGCCGGGATTCGACAGCAGGGTCCGGCCGGCCTGAAGAACGTTGATCCGGCCCTGCTGAACGAATTCGACGTAGTAGCAATCCTTGTCGAGTTTCGCGATATGCCGCTCGCGTCGCGATATCCGCTGTTCGGACAGCAGCACGTCCGTCATCGTGACTGGGCCGAACCGCGCCTCACGAATGAAGCCGTGATAGTCGGATCGCTCCTCGGCGTTCACGTCGACATGGACGTAGACATCGCAGATAGCGCCTTGCCACGCCGCGTAGCGCTTCGACGGCTCCAGATCGTCTGTCGAAAATACCAGGTTCATCGCCCGCCCATCCGTTGCGAGGCCAGGATGAACGTTTGTGCATCGCACAAGCCGGCCAGGCAACGAGATTCTAGATGGCCGCCGCCTACACGCAAGACCGGTTTGCGCGGAGAAGCAAAAGCTTTGCGCTCCGGAGCAAGCCGCCTCCGGCCATGTGGCCTATGAAGAACAAAAACGGTCAACGAAATAGGCGGGAAACGTTCGCTTGCACCAGGTCAGATCAGCCGCTGCACAATCTGCCGTGCCGCTCGAATGGCGGTGCCCGTGAGCAACGCCCTGTTTTCGCCGATCACGACGCGGTTCACGCAGCCGGTCAAAACCATCGCCGATATCGAGGCCCTGGAGCAGCGGCCTTACGATTCCCTCGTCCCTGCCCGCAATCTCCATCATCTCTTCGAAGCCACGGCGTGCCTGCATCCCGACCGGCCCGCGCTGACGGTTTTGACCAAGGGCTCGCGCGAGCTTGGCGACGTCACGCTGACGCATCGGCGATTGCTCGCGGAGATCAGTCGCGCCGCGAACCTGTTCCGATCGCATGGGATCGGACAGAGTGGCGGCACCGTCGCGTTTCTCTGTCCGATCCTTCCGCAGTTATTTCCGGCATTGCTCGGCGCCCAGGTCGCGGGTGTCGCAAGCTCGATCAATTATCTCTTGAACGAAGATGCAATCGCCGACTTGTTCGAGGCGCAGAACGCAACTGTGCTGGTCATTGCTTCCGAGGCGGCCGATCGCGCGATCTGGACCAAGGCGACCAACATCGCCAAGCGTGTGCCATCGCTCAAGACGATCCTTGTCATCGGCGCTAACGGTCCCCTGCCCGGCGGCTTCCTGAGCTTCGATCAGGCGATCGCAGGCGTGCGCGATACCCTGGACTTCGAGCCGTCGACGGATCGCCAGACGGTGTGCGCCCTCTTCCATACAGGCGGCACGACCGGGCGGCCCAAGCTCGTTCGCCTGACACATGGAAACCAGATCCATGCCGCGTGGAGCTTTGCGCAGGTTCACGGACTGGATGAGCTAGACGTCGCCGTGAACGGTTTCCCGCTGTTTCACGTCGGCGGCACGATGACGCTCGGACTGTCGATTCTCGCGGCCGGCGGCCATGTGATCATTCCCTCGCCCTACAGCCTCCGAAGTCCAGACGCGAGCCGCGATTATTGGCACACGGTCGAGCGGTTTCGCGCGACCATCGTCAGCGGCGTGCCGACCTCGATTGCCGCTCTTGCCGAGGTGCCGATCGGGTCCTCCGATATCAGCTCGGTTCGAATGGCCCTCACCGGCGGGGCCGTGGCTCCAAAGGCCGTCAGCGAGAGATTCCAGGCACGAACCGGGATCACCTTGTTCGAGACCTACGGGATGACGGAAACCGCAGCCGCAATCGCGTTCAATCCGGGCCGCGGAACACCGGTGCAAGGCAGCGTCGGCTTCAGGGCGCCGTTTGCAAAGACGAAAATCGTCGCGCTGGCCGATGCCGATTTGCGCGAGGAATGCCCGCCGCTCGCCAGCGGTCTCGTCCTCGCTCGGGGACCGCAGGTGTTTCCCGGATACCTCGATCCCCAGCACAACAAGGGCGTGCTCACGGACGACCACTGGATCGTCACCGGCGACGTCGGCTATCTCACCCCGGACCAGCGGCTGGTGCTGACGGGGCGCGAGAAGGACCTCATCGTGCGCAGCGGTCACAATATCGACCCTGCCGCGATCGAGGACGTCGCGAATGCCTTCCCCGGCGTTCAGATGAGCTCGGCCGTCGGCATGCCGGACGCCTACGCCGGGGAGGTTCCGATTCTTTTCGTGGTGCCGTCTCCCGGACAGAGCATCGACCTCGCGCAACTGCGCGAGCATCTCGAGCGCAACGTCAATAAACCTCCCGCGAAGCCGAAGCGCGTCGTCTTGCTTGAGGCCCTGCCCGTCACCGCGGTCGGCAAGATCTTCAAGCCCACGCTCCGCGATCTCGCCGTTCAGGAGAAGGTCAGGACCGAGATCGATCGCATCTTCGGCCCGAGCACCACGGCGGACATTCTCGTCGAGAAGGACGAGAGGCTGAACACGCTCGTCCGTGTCACGGTGGACTCCAACGATCAGGATCGAGCCAAGGCGCTCATCGAGAGCCTGACACCACTTCCGCAAACCTATCGCATCGAGACCCGATCGTCCTGACGGGCCCGCAGAGGCCGAGCAAGAGAGGCAAGACAGGGATGAAGCGCATTCGGTTCAATCAGCAGGAAATCGTCTTCGCCGTCTTCGCGCTGCTGTTCCTGCTGTTCTCGATTTTCCTGCGCGGCTTTCTCTCGTCGGACAACATGCTGACGCTGCTGCAGAACGTCTCCGTGCTCGGCATCCTCGGCCTTGCCATGGCGATCGTCGTGATCGGACGCGGCATCGACATCTCGCTGATCGCGGCGCTCGCGGTGCCGCCGGGCCTCGTCCTGCAGATGGTGCAGAACGGCCACTCGCTGCCGGCCTCGCTGCTGACCGCCGTGCTGCTGACGGTCGCCTTCGGCCTCGTCAATGGCTGGCTGATTGCCTATGCCGAGGTCCCTTCGCTGTTTGCGACGCTCGCGACGGGTCTGCTCCTTGCCGGTCTCGGGCAAGCCGCGCTGTTCCAGCTCGACGTGGTGCAATGGAGCCCCGGCATGGACGGCTTCGAGCGGCTCGGACAGGGTACCATTCTGGGCATTCCGACCTCGATCGTGATGTTCGCCATCGCCTGTATCGTTGTGGCCTTCCTGCTGCGCCAGACGCGCTGGGGCGCCTACATCTACGCGATCGGCGATAACCCTTACGCCGCGCGTGTGACCGGCATTCCCTCCCGCCCGATCATCGTCCTGCAATATGTGGTCGCCGCCCTGATCGGCTGCTTTGCCGGTCTCGTCATGGCTGCGTCCGTCAATTCGATGCCGACCCGCATCTTCAACTCGACACTGATCTATGACGTCATCCTGGTCGTGGTGCTCGGCGGCATCGGGCTGTCGGGCGGCCGTGGCGGCGTCCTGAACATCGTGATCGGCACACTCCTGATCGGCACGATGCTCAACGGCATGACCATCATGGACATCTCCTACGCCGGCCAAAATCTCATCAAGGGCGTGGTGCTGCTGCTCGCCGTCATCACGGACTCCTTCCTGAATCCGCGCAACGAAGAAACGGCACAGCAGGGCGACATCTGAACCAACGACAGACAACGACAATCACAACCGAGGAGGAAGCAATGAAACATATCGGCAGCCCGACAAAGGCGATCGTGGCCGCACTGGGTCTCGCGGCGATGACGGCACCCGCTCTCGCCCAGCAAGGCCTGGACGAGCCATTCCAGAAGCCGTTCAAGGAAGCACTGGCCGGCAAGACTGTAGCCTATGTTCCGGTCGCCATGAACTTCGACCTCACCGAGGGCTGGTATGCGGGATTGAAGAAGGAGCTCGAGCCGTTCGGCGTGAAGTTCGTGATCCGCGATGCCAACTGGAACACCAATGCCGGCGCGCAAGCCGTGACGTCGCTGATCTCCGAGAAGCCCGCCGTGATCGTGGTGCATAATCCCGACGTGCAGACCTACGCCAAACTGCTGCAGCGCGCCGAGAACGAAGGCATCTACGTCATCCAGATCAACATGGGCTCGGCCTATCGCAGCTCCGCCTTCGTCGGCGCCAACTGGGTCGAGATCGGCGAACGCCAGACCGAAGGCGTGGTCAAGGCCTGCGAAGGCAAGTCAAACAAGATCGCGATCATCCAGGGGGCGCTGTCGGCGGCCGCGAGCGCCTATACGCTCAAGGGCGTCGAGAACGTTCTGGCCAAGCATCCCGAGATCAAGGTGGTGTCCAGCCAGGCCGCCGATTGGGATGCCGCCAAGGCCAAGGCGATCACGCAGACGGTGCTGAAGCAGAACCCCGATCTCTGCGGCATCGTCGGCTTCTGGGACGGCATGGACATCGGCACGGCAGCGGCCGTCAAGGAAGCCGGCCTGACCGGCAAGGTGTTCGTCGCCACCTCGGGCGGCGGCGAGCGCAAGGGTGCCTGCGAGCTGGTGAAATCAGGCGCGTTCGATCTCAACATGAGTTACGACGTGCCGACCCAGGCCGCGCAGATGGCCGGCACGATCAAGTGGCTGCTGTCCTCGGGCGTCAAGCCGGGCTCCGTCAAGGGCTCGGAATACACGACGCTGATTCCGATCACCAAGGAGAACGCCGACAGCCAGATGGCCTGCTGGAATCTCAGCGACCTCAAGAAATAGCCGTCGCCCCGCAAGACCCAGGCGTTCCGGACGATCTGTCGTCCGGGACGCGGTCCCGAAACTTGCAAGGTCCCGGAATGCCGATGCGCGACACCCTGACAAGCCTGCGTTACCGCTACTGGCCTGATCATCTGCTCGGTGAAATCCTGTCCAAGCGATGGACCGAGACCGCCATTCCGGTGATCCTTCTCCTGATCATCGGCCTCGCGCTCAGCCGATCCATCGACAACTTCCTGTCGCCGGCGAGCCTCGCCGACACCGCGCGCCAGGCTGGAGAGATCGGCTTCATCGCGCTCGGGCTGGCGCTGGTCGTCATCGTCGGCGGCATCGATCTTTCCGTCGGTTCGATCTTCGCGCTGACTGATTTCTGCGCTCTTTATCTGCTCGACGTGCTGGGCTGGCCGGTCCCGGCGGTGGTCGCCGCCACGCTGCTCTGCGGTGCGCTGCTTGGCGCCGTCAACGGCGTGCTGATCGGCTATCTGCGGCTGCGTGCCTTCATCACCACGCTGATCACCCTCATCATCTACCGCTCGGCCTACGATCTCCTGATCCAGCGCTACTCCAACGCCATCGCGTCGGCCTTCCCTGACATCCCATCCTGGGATTTCATCGGCGGCGGCAGTGTCTTCGGCATTCCGACCGTGGCGCTGGTCTATATCGTCATCGCCATCTTCGGCCATATCTTCCTGACCCGGTTACGGCCGGGCTGGCACATCACGGCGATTGGCGGATCGCGCCGTTCGGCTTACAATTCGGGCATTCCCGTCCGCCGCACCATTGCACTCTGCTACGTCGCGAGCGGACTGTTGACCAGCGTCGCCGCGTTGTTCTTCGCGTCCCGGCTCGGAACGGTCGGCGGCGACATCGGCGTCGGACTTGAAGTCATCGTGCTGACGGCAACCGTGCTGGGCGGCATCACGCTCGGCGGCGGCAAGGGCTCGGTCGCCAAATCGGCGGTCGGGGTGCTGATCGTGCTGTTGATCACCAACGGCCTGACCACCATGAACGCGCGCGGCGGCGTCAATCGGATGGCGCTCGCCGGCATCCTGCTCGTCGCCGCAATGGTCGATATCCGCTGGCAGAAGAACCGGACCCGCATCATCAGCAAGGTCTACGTCGCGCCCACCTATCACGCGCTGCCGCCGCCGCCGCCCACCGAGATCGGACAAGGCGGACCGTTCGAGCAGAACGATAAGCTACGGCACGTCGAATCGATCGGCCTCGGCCGCATCGAGGCACCCGAGGACGTCATCCTCGATCGCCACGACAATCTCTATGCGGGATCGCGCCACGGCGACATCATGCGCTTTCTCGCACCCGACTATCAGAAGATGGAGGTGTTCGCCCATATCGGCGGGCAGCCGCTCGGCATGGCCTTCGACCGCGAAGACAATCTCTACGTCTGCATCGGCGGCATGGGGCTCTATCGGATCACACCTGACGGCACGGTGGAAAAGGCCACCGACGAGACCAACCGCAGCATGCGTTCGGTCAACGACGACAGCCGCCTGCGACTGGCGGACGATCTCGACATCACCGACGACGGCCTGATCTTCTTCTCGGAAGCGACCGTGCGCTACGAGATGGACGAGTGGCCGATCGACGGCCTCGAGGCGCGCGGCAACGGCCGCATCATCTCCTACGACACCAAGACCGGCGTTACGCGAACCGAGTTGCGCGGCCTCAAATTTCCCAACGGGATCTGCGTTGCCAGCGACGGCCAATCGATCCTGTTCGCCGAAACATTCGGCTGCTCGATCAAGCGCTATTGGTTCGCAGGGGCAAAGAAGGGCAGGGTCGAGGTCGTCATGGACAATCTGCCCGGCTACCCCGACAACATCAATCTCGCCTCCGACGGCAACTACTGGCTGGCGCTGGTCGGCATGCGCAGTCCCTCGCTCGACCTCGCCTGGAAGATGCCTGGCTTCCGGCGCCGCATGGGCAAGCGTGTGCCGGTGGACGAATGGCTGTTTCCCAACATCAACACCGGCTGCGTGGTGAAGTTCAACGAGCAGGGCAGGATCCTCGAATCGTTCTGGGACCTGCACGGCGAAAACCATCCGATGATCACCTCGATGCGAGAGCATCGCGGCTACCTCTATCTCGGCGGTATCCTCAACAACCGGATCGGCCGCTACAAGCTCGACAACGCCGACCCGAACTTCGTCCAGTATGACAAGCGATGGGGGAAGCTTTCGTGATCGTAGCCGTCAGGGACTTCGCCAACCGCTTTCTCGGGCGCGGCGACGCCACCATCACCGTGCCGTCCTTCGATGGCGCATTGAAACCCAACCAGAAGCTCGAATCCGCCGAGACCTTGCTGACATGCGAGACGCCCGAGGACCTCGCCACCGACGGCCGCAACCTCTTCATCGCGGACGGCCAGCGGCTGATGCGTCTGGATGGTGGCTCGACATCGGAGGTCCAGACCTTCGAGCGGCCGATCTCGGCCCTGTGTGCCCTTCCCGGCGGCGGCCTTGCGGTCGCGCTCGGGGGACGCGAGGTGCACCTCTACGCAAACGCCTCGGCCGAACAGCCAAGCCTGACGTTTGCCGATACGGCATTCAACGCCATCAACGCACTGGCGCTGGCGGACGACAACACGCTCATTGCGACAGACGGCTCAGCGACATGCGGCGTCGACGACTGGGCGCGCGACCTGATGGAGCTCAACCGGACCGGCCGCGTGTTCAGGTTGGATCCCGGCAACAAGGGCGTGACACTGTTGACCCAAGGGCTCGGCCATGCCTTCGGCGCGTGCGCGTACGGCAGTGGTGTGCTGGTCAGCGAAAGCTGGCGTCACCGCCTCGTTGCCATGACGCCGGGCGCGGCGCCGCGGACCGTGCTCGGTCATCTTCCCGTCTATCCGTCGCGGCTCACGAAGGCCGCAGGCGGCGGCTACTGGCTCACCGCATTCACCGCGCGCACCCAGCTCATCGAGTTCGTGTTGCGTGAACCGGCCTATCGGCGCCGCATGATGGCCGAGATCGATCCGGCTTACTGGGTTGCCCCGCGCCTGCGCTCCGGCGTCTCGTTCAAGGAGCCGATGCAGGGCGCGCACATCAAAACCATGGGTGTGATCAAGCCGTGGGCGCCGCCGCGCTCCTATGGCCTCGTCGTCCGGCTCAACGCCGATGGCCAGCCGCTTTATTCGCTGCACAGCCGGGCCGACGGCGCCAACCACGGAATCGTTGCGGCCATCGAGATGGGCGACGATCTCGTCCTGATCGCCAAGGGACCGGGCCGTGTCCTGCGGCTGCCCCTCGCCGGCCTTGCCGAGGAGTTTTGCTCATGAGCGACATCATGCTCTCGCTGCGCCAGGCCACAAAACTCTACGCCGGCGTACCCGCCATCGACGGGGTCGACTTCGACCTGCGCCGCGGCGAGATTCATGCACTGGTCGGCGAGAATGGCGCCGGCAAGTCGACCCTGACCAAGGTGATGGCAGGCGTGGTGACGCTGACCTCGGGCGCCATGATGGTCGATGGCACTGACGTCGCGCCGCGGACGCCGCTGGAAGCACGAAATCTCGGCATTGCCATGGTGTTCCAGGAGAACAGCCTGGTGCCGACCATGACTGTCGCGCAGAACCTGTTTCTCGGGCAGGAGAAGTTTTACAACCGCCTGCGCGGCATCTACATCTCCGCGCAGCAGTTTTTGCAATCGCTCAATTTCGACGTCACGCCGACGGCGACCGTGAGCGGCCTCGGCGCTGCCAAGAAGCAGATGGTGGAGATCGCGCGCGCGGTCCTGCACCGCGCCAAGGTCATCATCTTCGACGAGCCAACCGCGTCGTTGACGCCGGAGGAGAAGAAGTACTTCTTCGACCTCGTCCGCGATCTCAAGAAGCGCGGCGTCTCGATCGTCTTCATCTCGCACGCCCTGGAAGAGGCCCTGCTGCTGGCCGACCGCATCACCGTCCTGCGCGACGGCAAGCATGTCGTCACCGATGATGCCGCCAAATTCGACCGCGCGGCGATCATTCAGGCCATGGTCGGCCGCGATCTCTCCAACACACTCTATGGCACGCGGAAGAGCACCGTGCGGCCGGCCGGCGCCCGCGTGCTCACGGTGCAGAACCTGAAGATGGCGCCGATGGTGAAGAACAATTCGCTGTCGGTCTTCGCGGGGCAGATCACCGGCGTGTTCGGCCTCGTCGGCGCGGGCCGCACCGAAACCTTCAAGATCGTCTCAGGCGTGCTCAAGCGCGACTTCTTCCACGGCGGCGAGATTCTGCTGCACGACAAGCCGGTGCGCTACCGGGTGCCGGCTCCAGCGGTCAAGGCCGGCATCGCCTATGTCACCGAAGATCGCAAGGTCGAGGGCTTCTTCGAGACGTCCTCGATCGCGCGCAACATTTATCTCGGCCTGCTGTCGAAGTTTCCCAAGGGGCGCATGATGCTGTCGCGGCGAGAGACCGAGACGGTGGGCAAGACCTGGATCGAGAAGCTCAGGGTTCGCGCCATCGGCGACCACGGCAAGGTGGTCGAGCTCTCCGGCGGCAACCAGCAGAAGGTCGTGATCGCAAAATCGCTGGTGCAGGAGCCGGACCTGATCATTTTCGACGAGCCGACCCGCGGTGTGGATGTCGGCGCCATCGTCGAAATCCACGAGCTGGTCAACCAGCTCGCCGACGAGGGCAAGGCGGTCGTCGTCATCTCGTCCTATTTGCCCGAGATCATGGCGCTGTCCGACCGGATCCTGGTCTCACGCCAGGGCAAGGTCGTGGAGGAATTCTCCGCGCTGGACGCGACGGAGGAGAGGATCATGTACGCGGCGATCCACTAAGGATGCTGCCTAAAGCTTGTGTCCCTTCTTTTGCATTGCACAATAGTGCGCCATTCAAAATGGTCGAAAACAACCCCATGCACAGTAGCTAAAGCCTTGCGTCGCCTGCGGAATTACTTGAGGCGTCGGGCAGATATCGGCCGTGGCGGCGCCATCGCCGACCCGACAGGAGGCAGAGTCAGGTCAGCTCGTCGTCGCGGGCCAGCAGCTCGTTCAGCATCGCCTCGGCCTTGTGCTGGAGCGGCAGCGCGCCGCTCTCGGAAGCGATCGCGATCGTTCCGCGCAGGGCGGCGAGGACGGCCGTCTTGTTCTCGGCGCCAGAGGCCGGCGTCACCACGGCCTCGCCGAACAGAGCCTCGGCCTCGAGGCCGGCAAATCCCTGCTGGCGGGCGGTGTTGCGCGCCTCGCGCAGCATGTTCTGCGCGGCCCGGACATCGCCGAGGCGCCAGGTGGCGTGCGCAAGGTAGATCGAGCTGCGCAGCACCGCCGAGGTATAGCCGACCGCCTTCGCCTCCTCGCGGGCCTCGCCCAGCACGCCGCGCGCCCGGTCGAACAACCCCTGCTCCAGATAGGCCATGCCGAGATGGCAGCCGAGCACCGGCACGAATAGCCGGATGCCGTGCTTCTGCGCAAGAACGAAACCGTCTTCGAGTGTGGCGGCGGCCGCCGCCGGCTCGTTGCGGCCAAGCATCAGCCAGCCGCCGCTATAGGCGGCGGCGACGCGGTCATAGGGACGGTTCGTCTCTTCGGCGATCGCGGCGGCCTCGCGCTGGAGCTGTTCGGCGGCATCGAGCTCGCCCATCACGGTGCAGTTGATGCTGTTCATCATGCAGCAGAGCAACAACGCGTATTTTGGTGTCGAGCCGAAAGGAGCGCTCGCTTCCGGTCCCGACAGTTGGGCGCAAGCGCTTGCAAACAACTGGTCAGCTTCGCGATAGCGTCCAGCAAGAAAGTACACTTGGCCGAGACCATATTGCGCGGCATTGAGCCAACCCGAATTGCCCCATTCCTTCGCAAGGCGCACGACCTCCTCGCCGACGGTAACTGCTTCGATCGGCGTACCATAGAAATTCTGTGCTGCTGCCATGACCGTCATGGCAGCCACCTTGCGTCCGATGTCGTTGATCGCATCGGCGCGACGCTCGGCTTCCTTGCCGAGGTTCAACCATTCAGAAATCTGTCCGGACGCAATGAACGCAGCGCGTGCCTCGATACGGACATCTACGGCATCTGCTTCTCGTGAGGGATTCGCCGGAGTCATATCCAACGACCTCATCGCAATTTCAAAATAGTCAGCAGCATCGGTAAACGCAGATCGCGCCAGACATCTTCTCGCCGAAGCCCTGCCGTAACTGAACGACTTGTCCCAATCCTTCGCCCGCGTGGCATGATAGCAGAGCTCGTCGGGATCGTCGGCACCGCCTTCGCTATCCTCCAGAGCCGAAAGAACGCGCGCATGGATGTCTTCGCGCACCTTTTCGACCATGGAGTCGTAGGTGACCTGCCGGACCATCTCATGCCGGAATTCCAGTGAATTTTCCAGTTCGCTATCGATCCTGACAAGCAACTCGGCGCGATCAAGCGCGGCGAGGCCCCCCTGCAAAACAACATCAGACATGGCTGCGATCTTCCCCAGCATGGCTTCGTTCGATCTCGGCCCCAAAGTGGCGGCGATCTGCAAAATGGATCGTTCTTGCTTCGACACCCGATCGAGGCGCGCTGCAATCACGCCCTGGATGCTGCTGGGAATGCCGAGTTCGTCAATCGGACGCACGAGCGCAAGATCGCCCCATTGGCCGCGCAGTGTGCCGCTATCCTTCAATCCGCGGCAGACCTCCTCGATGAACAGGGGAACGTTGGCAGTATGAGAAATGATCCGGCTTTTCAAATCGGCGTTGGTCTCAGAGGAGCCAAGCATGTCCGCCAGCATCGCCAACCCCGAATCGTCGTCGAGGGGCCGCATTGCGACGATCTCGGCGTGACAGCGCGCGATCCAGACCGGCATGCCATTCGGCCGCGAGGTGAAGAGCACGAGAAGACCGGCCGCCTGTAGCGACGCAATGGCGGCTACGACGACATCGCTGGCCCGGTCCATCCAGTGCAGATCCTCGAGCAGAAGAACCGTGCGCTGGCGATTGGCCACGCTTTCGACGATCGCACAACTTGCATCGGAGATAGCTCGCCCTCGTGCGTGAGGTTCCAGCTCGTCCCAGTGCGGATTCGATATAGGCAGATCGAGCACTGCGTTGAGCGCGGCTTGCTGGATCGCCGACAGGTCTTTCCGAGGATCACCCGGACTGTCGGGATCCTTCGCCGCCGCATCCATTGCCGACAGCAAGATCCGCTTCAACGTGCTGAACGGCGCGCCTTGGAGGTTCGGGCTGGACTCGGCGTCGATCAATCGCCAGCCATCGGCCTTCAGTTCCTGAGCAAACTCATGCGCAAGCCGCGATTTGCCGATACCCGCATCGCCGAGCAGCAGAACCGTCTGCCGGCTTGCCCTTGCGTTTCCGGCGGTGCGCCCCAGCAGAGCCCGCTCAGCCGTGCGATCGACAAAGCGAGAGACGCTGCGCGCCCGTCGCACCCGCCAACTCGACAGGTCGTTCGCGCCCACGATTCGATAGACCGGCACGGGCTGGCTGAAGCCGCGCAGGGACTTGCCGCCTAACGATTCGAACCGGACATGTCCCTCGGCAAGCTTTTGACAGGCTTCCGAGACGTAGATCTGGTTCGCCTCGGCTGCCGCCTCCAGCCTTGCAGCCAGATGCTGGGCCGCACCACCGATCTCGTAAACCTTGGAGAACTCGCTGGCGACCATGTAGGCCACGACATGGCCGGAGTGGAGGCCGACCCGCACCTGTAGTCCGGGGTCGCCGAGGCTTGCGACGCGCCGGACGAGCTCGATCGCGGCGTGGCAGGCCATGGGGGCATGATTGTCGTCCGCGATCGGGGCGCCGAACACCGCGGCAAGCCCATCGCCCAGCTCCTTGCTGACGATGCCGCCGAACTGCCGAACCGCCCCTCTCATGGCCGCCAGGGCCGGCTCCAGTCGCGAGACCGCCTCCTCCGGATCGAGCTCGGCAACGAGCCCGGTGGAATCGATCACATCGGCCCGGAGAATTGTGACAAACCGTCGTTCGCTGTCGGGATCTGAGTGTCGCACGCCTGCACCGCAATTGGGGCACCGGCTGTCGCCTGGGTCGATCGTCGACTGACATGCCGCGCAGTGCATTCCCGTGCTTTCAAGACTTTGCAGCGGCATCGTCGGTCGGCCTCTGCGAGCGAAGCAATAAGATCGCTTATGGAAACCTGGTTAGCAACGGGGCATGCGGTTCATCTTGGGCAAACATCCTCGAACCGGTTGCTGATCTGGACGATTCGCAGTCCCAGGTGGTAGCTTGCCGAAAGTTGCGCGAAAAACAGGCTACGTATGACGAACCGCCAGGCTCGTGTTCTAGCCGTGAAGCTTCGCGGAGCTGCACATTTCCCGGGAAGCCAAGTACTCATTGAGGGGCAAAATACATGGGCATGAGAGTATATACGGGTAAGCCATTTAAGGATCTGATGAATGGCAATTACTACCCATTGGAGAACATGAAGAAGAGCGTAAAGAAGCTCAAGGCCTCGGAAAATATCCACCTCCCGACATTGGAATACGGCCAATATCACCTGATTTTGACGCCGAAGAGCAAGTGGCCGCAGGGAAGCGCAAAGCACTGGCAGAAGGAGAAGGGCCGCGCTCGCGTCGATCTCACGTCCCAACCGAATACCACGCCGCTGTCGAAGGACGAGCCGGACGTGATTCCCCTGACGCGATGCGCGTTGCTCGATGCCTGCGTCCGGAAGTGCTTCAACTCGGAGCCTCCGATTCCGATGAAGACCCACATCATCACGCATGTGCCGGCCGATCGCGACGCGGACCGGCATGAGATTCGTCTGGAGTGGGAATATCACAACGGCGACGACGAGCCGCCCACGCTGCTCAATCTGACGATGGTCTGTCCGCACAAGCCTCCCAAGTCCTGACCTCGGGTCAGATCTGACAGATCAACGGGGAAGGTCCGATGTCATCACCGCCTCGCCCAGCCGCGAATGCGTTGCTCGACGGACCGATCCTGCGCACGCTGCTCTCCCTCGCTTGGCCGAATGCGCTCGCGTTTTCGGCAGGCACCCTGGTTGCGATCGCGGAAACCTCGTACATCGGCAGTCTCGGGATCGAAGCGCTGGCTGCGATGGCGCTGGTGTTTCCCTGCGTGATGCTGACCATGAGCATGTCCGGCGCCGCGATGGGCGGCGGCGTCTCGTCGGCCATCGCCCCGCGCGCTCGGCGCGGGTGACCGCGATCGTGCCGAAAGCCTGGAGGGCTCGCCAAACAAAAATGGCCCGCTTGATGCGGGCCATTTTCTCATCGGGACCGGTGAAGTCCGAACTTGGTTGCGGGAGGGGCAACCACCGACGATGCCGGGACGACGGCCTTCAGCACCGTCGGCCCGCCAGAGCACGCGCCTCGTCAGCGAAGGCCGCCGGTGACGTGAAGCGTCTCGCCCGTGACGTAGGACGCCTCGTCCGAAGCGAAGAAGGCCACCGCGGCGGCGATCTCCTCAACCTTGCCGATGCGGCCGAGCGGGGTGACGGATTCGATCCAGTTGCGCATGTCGCCCTCATGCAGGCCGGCCGACACGACGCCTTCGGTTGCGACCATGCCGGGATTGACGGCGTTGACGCGGATCTTGCGCGGCGCAAGCTCCTTCGCCAGCACGGCGGAGATTGCATCCACCGATGCTTTCGTCGCGGTGTAGACGGCGGTGTTCGCCGGCGCGATGGTCGATACGCCGGAGCTGATGTTGATGATGCTTCCCCCATTGGGATTGAAGTGCTGCACCACTTCCCCTGAGATCAAGAGAAGACCGAGCACATTGAGATCGAAATGCTTGTGGAAATGCTCAGGCGTGATGGCCTCGAGCGGCGCGAACTCGTAGATGCCCGCATTGTTGACGAGGATGTCGATCGCACCGAACGCCTTCACGGTTTCCGCGACCACGCTTTTCACGTCCTTGGCATCGGCCAGGTTGCCGTGGACGGCGACGGCTTTGCCGCCCTTGGCGATGATAGCGGCGACCACGCGGTCGGCGGCCTGCTTGCTGGCGCTGTAGTTGACGGCGACCGCGGCACCCTCGGCCGCGAGCCGAGCGGAGATTTCAGCACCGATGCCTTTGGATGCGCCGGTCACGAGCGCAACTTTTCCTTCAAGTCTCTTGGTCGTCGCATGTCTCCGTTGTTCGGCGGGATACCGATATTCAATAGTTCAATACTAGTGAACTATTGAATGAGTTCAAGGGAGGTGCTATATTTTGGGTATGGTGCAGTTCGTTCACCCATCGCGGGACGAGATTACACTGGCCGGGGTGCTGGGAGCCCTCGCGGATCCGATGCGGCTGCGTATCGTCAAAGGCCTGGCCGCGCAGAACACTTGCATGTCCTGCACCGAGGCGGCGCCTTGCCCGGACATGGCGAAATCGACCCTGTCGAACCATTTTCGCATCCTGCGCGAGGCCGGCCTGATCCGGACCTCAAAGCAAGGCGTCCAGCACCGCAATGTCGTGCGCGAGGAGGACATCAACGCGCGGTTTCCGAAACTGTTGAAAATGATCCTGAGCTTTCCCGACTGAGAGCATTCGCTCACTGCAGCAGATTTGCGGCGTTGTGCAAGCTATCGCTGATGTTTCCACCCGGAGCGGTGGTCAAACAAAAATGGCCCGCGCGAGGCGGGCCATTTTCGTATTGGGACCGGTAAAGTCCGAACTTGGTTGCGGGGATAGGATCTGAATCTATGACCTTCAGGTTATGAGTATGAATTTCACAGTTTTCTGGAATTTGGCGCGAATGCTTCGTTGAAGGGATGGGCTATTCCTGGAAGTTACTAACCGAGGCCGATCCAGCGCGCTAAGGTCCATTTCATAGTTTCGCTTCGGCTCTTCGAGACTGGGTGTAAGCGCCCGCATTTCATGCTCAATGGTTCGAAACCCCAACTTTTTTCAGCAGATGCAACTTCTGCCCCGCGCCCAGCTCCAGTTCTTTCCAAATCTCAGCCTCGGACTTGATGCTCTCAAGACGACGCCTTTCTGCCATGAGCACTGCGGATCGGTAGGTCGCCTGGACGACCTGTATGCGATCGGTTGCTGGAAGCGCTGCTACGAATTCCATGGTCTCTTCAACGTGCGAGACTTCGCTTCCCAAGCTGCTGTGGCTCCTAAGAAATCGCGTAGCATCAACCCCACGCGGAAGGAGCGACTTCACCGCCTCGATTTCGGCCTTCGGCTTTACGGCTGCGATACGTTCCGAACAGTACGAAAATCCGATGGCGTCCATGGGATAATCTTGAAAGCAATAATCATCAAAGAGTTCGCACAGTGGCTTGACACTGGCCGGCTGACAATTTGCCACAATCTGCTGTGCGGGTAGTCCCAAGGCATAAAGATCCTTGAGCGCCAGCCGTTCGTGACCTGCTTCCTCCTGAGCACGAATTTCGAGATAACAGCTGACCTCCGCTCTCCCGATTTCTTTGAAGCGTTTGGCAGCCCGCAAGAGATTTCGAGGCGTATCTTTCGATGTATAGTATGCGCCTACCAAACTATAGATGTAACGAACTAGGCTAGGATCCGGTTTCGCCGGTTGGTCATCCGTCCTTTCAAACGCGAGCCTGATTGCGCCATCAAGCAATCCAACTGTGCTGTGCAATGTACCCTTGCAGGTCATGGGCTTGGCGAAGGGAAGAGCCGCCTCCTCCAGTCCGTGTGAGCCGTAAAACCAAACCTCTCCCGCGTCGCGGGCGATAATAACCGTATTGCCTGCAACTTCTGCCCATTCCGTTACTAGATGAGTCATGGCGTCCATCCAAAGGAAAGGCGCACCATCGCCACATCCCTACAGCAGGGGTGTGCGTGATGCTCTCAATTTTGCTTATCAGCCAAGTGCCGCCAACTGGTCGAGGTTGCCACGAGCACTTGACCCGACCCGGAGCCTCAAATTCCGCAGCACGTGAAGGCCATCTTCACGCGTGCCGTATCGATCAAATTGCCTTGTATGGCCGACTTGTCAAAATGCTTCTCTGAAGGCGCATCAGGCAGCACAAAGACCTTATCCTTGTCCTTGTCGAATTTCCGACTTTTGAATTCTGCCTCAGTCACCACAATCGGATCTTCCACGAAAATACCCGCCTGTTTAAAGACGTTGGCGGTGTCCTTCAGTAGTCGATCCCTGTACTCCGAACTGCTCCAAGCTTGGGCGATTATCTCGGCCAATTTGTCGTTGGGATGATAGACTATGCAGGTTTCAGTGCCGGCACCATCAAGTAGGGGCATAACGGCCTCCATATTGGTCAAGTGAGTGCGACAACCGGGGCAGCTTAGGGTTGCCCCACGTCAAAATCAAGAGTGAGTTAAGGTTCTCGCAATTGATGTCCTGCTTACTTCCAGAGAGTTGAGTGGCGTTGGGATAAGAGTGCCCAGCGTGGAAATCGGCTGCGCTGTTGCCTCACGCTCAGCATGCAGTCCCGAGCGCAAGCTTCATGCGTGCCATTCGCCCTCGAAACAAGAGACCGGCCTAAGCACAATCCGAGATTGCAGTGAGTTAGCATATACCGGAACGCGAGGTGAGGCGACATGCCTCGCGCTGAGGCGAAAATGACCATTTCAGGGCGTTCAGGGCTGGCAAAATGTGATAACCTAAAGATGCAAATCCCATCTCCCAGATCAGGATAGGGAGTTCGGCGGTGACGAGAACAACCACAGAATTGGCGGAGTGGTTGGGCAAATACGGGCTGGGCAGGTACACCCAAAAGTTCATCGAAAACCACGTCGACTACTCCGTTTTGCCGGATTTGAACGAGAATGATCTCGTAAACCTCGGAGTTTCTGTAGGTCATCGCAAGACGCTGCTGAGGGCGATCGAAGCACTGGCAGCAGCGCGCCAGGAGAGCGGCAGCGTTATCGTCCCCAATCTCCCGACAGAGGCAACTGCTCCCACGAAGCACGGCGCACCGGAACGACAGGACCATGAGACTGAAAGAAAGCATCGCGAGGCTGAACGTCGCCAAATAACGGTGGTGTTCTGTGACTTGGTCGGGTCGACACAGCTATCAGAGAAGCTAGACCCTGAGGATCTTCAGGTACTTATTGACGCCTATCGGGAAGCATGCATCACGGCTATCGAGCACTATCAAGGCCATGTGGCTAGATACTTCGGCGACGGTGTGATGGCCTTCTTCGGTTGGCCCTCCGCACATGAACACGACGCTATCCGCGCCGTGCACGCAGGCCTGGAGATTATTGCTGCAGTCCCGAAGATTACAGGAGAAGTCACTCTGGCTTCGAGGGCGGGCATCAGTTCGGGCCCTGTCGTCGTCGGCGAAATTGCGGGCAGTAGCAGCGCGATGTTAACCGATTGGATGGATGCAGTCGGCGAACCGCCAAATATTGCCGCGCGTTTGCAGACACTCGCAGCGCCCAATACCCTGGTCATCTCGGAATCGACGAAACGGCTTGTGTCGGCAGCGTTCGAACTTCATGACCTTGGGCTCCAAGAACTCAAAGGCGTAACTAAACTTCTTCACGTTTACCGGGTCATCGCTCCGACGCACGCGGGAAGCCGATTCGAAGCTGCGCATGGGGGGGCCCTCACTCCGCTCATCGGACGTTCGACCGAACTGAACCTGCTGCTTGACAGGTGGCAGAAAGCCAAAGAAGGGGACGGGCAGATCGTGTTGCTCTCGGGTATCCCGGGAGTCGGAAAGTCGCGCCTCATCCACGAATTGAAGTCGAACATCGAGCATGAACCGTGCTGTGTTTTGCAGTATCAATGCTCACCTTTTCACAGCCAGAGCGCGTTCTTTCCAATCATCGAACATATTGAGCAGGTAGCCAATCTGACAACTCGGGATTCCGATTCGGATAAATTCGCAAAAATAAAGGAGTACTTGCCTGACTCGACCGATGACTCGATCGAAACAACTCTCCTGATCGCCAACTTGCTGTCAGTTCCTAGCGCGAGTTATCATGACTTGGCGGTACTCACGCCACAACAGATAAAGAATCGGACCATAAGCAAGCTAGTCGACATAATCCTCGCCTTTTCCGCTCAACGCCCAACGCTATGCATCTTCGAAGATGTGCACTGGATAGATCCGTCCACGCTTGAGCTGCTTGAGCTTACCATAAATCGACTCAATCGCGCCGGCGTCCTGCTTATTGTCTCGCACCGACCTGAGTTCCGACCGGCATGGTTTACCGATGCGAACGTGACGGTTCACTCCCTCACTCGATTGTCGCGCAGCGAAGTGGCCGGAATGATCAGAGACCTCGTGATGGGTCAGAGCATTCCTCAAGGCATTCTCGACCAGATTATTGAAAAGGCTGATGGCATACCTCTGTTCATCGAAGAACTAACAAACAGTATCCTGAGAACGCTGACAGAAAATCGAGCTGAGGAGGATAGTCTCAAACAAACCGTACAACCGGTGACGAGTGTCCCGGACACCCTGCACGATGCATTGATGGAACGCCTCGATCGTGTCGACCAAGGTCGCAGATTGGCGCAAATCGCTGCGGTGATCGGCCGTGAGTTCTCTTATGATCTTTTGTCCGTTGCATTGCAAATCGACGAAAGCGACCTGCGTCGGTCGCTCGCGCGTCTCGAGCAGGCTGACATTATCTATCGCGTCGGCGTTTCGCCTTTTATACGTTTCGCGTTCAAACATGCCTTGCTACGAGATGCAATTTACAACTCCTTGCTCAGGAGCACGAGACGGCAGAGTCATGCGAATATCGCTGCGGTTCTGGTGAACCATTTTTGTGAGCTAGTCGAAAATCGACCAGAGATTCTGGCTTATCACTATTCTGAAGCCGGCAACTACGAGCTCGCTATGCGTTGCTGGTACAAGTCGGGACAGCGCGCGCTCGCACACTCCGCAAACGTCGAAGCGATAGCTCATTTTCGAAAGGCCTTGGAGGCCCTTAGCGGTTTGCCGGATACGACCGAGCGTTGCAAGCAAGAGATCGAGATTCAGCTGGCGCTGGGCATCCCGCTCATCGCCGTACGAGGGTATCCGGCCGAAGAAACGCGGGAGGCGTTTGCGCGGGCTCGTGCCCTGTGCCTGAAGCTTGACGGCCAGCCTGAATATTTCCAGGCTCTATTCGGAATGTGGGGACATTCTTGGATGGGAGGCAAACTCGATGATGCGCTAAACATGGCCAATGAGTTCCTAGCGCGAGCACGGACGTCCACCGACGCCGTTCCGTTGATGGTAGCGCATCGGGTCATGGGAAGCACACTGTTGTGCATCGGTGAATTTCAGACGTCGAGGCAACACTTTGAAGAGTCAATTGCGCTCTCAAAGCGCAAAGGGAAGCGATCACTGTACAACCTCTATATGGTGGACCCCCAGGCGGCCTCATTACTCCTCTTGTCTTGGGATTTGTGGTTCCTTGGTTATCAAGACCAGTCCTTATCCCGCGTTCTCGAAGCTCTACAGCTGGGGCAAGAACTCGCACACCCGTACACGATAGCATTCGCCCACTACATGACGTCCGCCGTGCACCTTCTTCGCGGAGAGCCTGACCGATCCCTTGCGCACGCCGACAAAAGCCTCGAGGTATCAAGAGAACAGAGGTTCTCGCTGTATGCCCTTCTGTCCCAGATTTCGCGGGGCTGCGCACTTGGCCGCCTCGGAAAAGTCGAGGAAGCTAAAACCGATATCGGGCTGGGACTCGCCGAAGCCCGCGAACAAGGCGTCGGCTACATGCTCCCAATGATGAATAGCTGGTTGGCCGAGATGCATGCTCGAGCTGGCGAGCATGCCGCGGCGCTGACTATTGTCGAGCAACTATTGGCAGAGTCGAGCGATGCGAGAGGCAGAGCGTGGGATGCCGAATTGCATCGTCAAAAGGCGGACATACTTTTAGCACTTGACGCGTTAAACGTCAGCGGTGCTGAGTCACATTTAAGGCAGGCAGTTGAGGTGGCGCGGCGTCAAAGCGCAAAGTCTCTCGAACTGCGAGCGGCTATTGACCTAGCGGAGCTCTGGCGGGCGCAAGGTCGGCTTGAAGAGGCACGGCACCTGATAGAACCCATCTACCAATGGTTCGATGAAGGCACGAATACGGAAGACATGAGGCGTGCCCACAATATTCAGTTTGGTCTCTCTTGATCTCATATGGCGGAAGTAGAGCTGCGATTCGCGTATGCGTCGTAGCGCCGACTGACTTCTCGCACGCCGTTGAGGGGTTATGGGCAACCCCAAAAGCATGCCTCAGTGTGCGCCGTGACGCTGCTTGTGAGCTCGATGTTCTTCCGGTGGCGACTCTCAGAAGCAAAAAGCCGCTCCTATCGGAGCGGCTTTTCATATTCATGCTGAAAAATCAGCACCTTGTCTTGGTTGCGGGGATAGGATTTGAACCTATGACCTTCAGGTTATGAGCCTGACGAGCTACCGGGCTGCTCCACCCCGCGTTAACCGTTGCTTTGCCTTCGCGAAAATGCCGGGGACGGTGGATGGAGGGCCGACGCTGTTCGCGTGGCTTGCTTCTTCCGTCCCAAAGGCTTCCTTGGAAGGCGACCCCGGGGCCAAAGCCCGTCGGGTGCGAGGCGTATGTATCAAGGCGGGCTGCCTTTGGAAAGGGCTGCGGGAACGTTTTTTTCGATCGTATGACAGGCAGATGGCCCAGTTCCGGCCCGTTTAGTGCGCGCTTGCCAGAAGTTCCACAAAAGGTCAGCTTGCGGGCAACAAACTAAGCGGAAACGTCACTTAAAGGGAGAACGCCATGGACCACGCCTTGGACCGATCCCTGGACCGATCCCTGGACCGCTCCCCGACGAGCCCCCCGCTGCGGGTCCTCGAAGACGCCTTCCATGCCATGGTCGCGCGGTCGCGAGCCGAGCCTGCGCCTGACCTGGCCGAGCGGCTCGACCGGCTGGCGCGGCTGCGCACTGTCGTCGCCGACAACGAGGAACGTTTCAGGCAGGCGATCTCGGCCGATTTCGGCCACCGCTCGGCAGTCGAGACCACCATCGCCGAGACGATGCTGGTGTTCTCCGAGATCCGGCACGCCACAAAACACCTCAAGAGCTGGATGGCGCCGCAGCGCGTCGCCACCGCGCTGCAATTTTTGCCTGCGCGCAACCGGCTGATCCCGCAGCCGCTCGGCGTGGTCGGCATCATCGCGCCCTGGAATTATCCGCTCCAGCTGACGCTCGCACCCGCAATCGGCGCGCTCGCCGCCGGCAACCTTGTCATCATCAAGCCGAGCGAGCTCGCGCCGCACTTCGCAGGCCTGCTGAAGGAGACGATCGCAAAGCGTTTCGATGTGACCGAGGTGCTCGTCACCGGCGTCGAGGACGAGATCGCAAAAGCCTTCGCACACCTGCCGTTCGACCATCTGGTGTTCACCGGCTCGACCCGGGTCGGGCGGTTGATCGCGGAGGCTGCGGGGCGCAACCTCACGCCCGTCACGCTCGAGCTCGGCGGCAAGTCGCCGGCGATCATCGATGCCTCCGCCGATCTCGAAGAGGCGGCCGAGCGCATCGCCTACGGAAAGCTGCTCAATGCCGGGCAGACCTGCATCGCGCCGGATTATGTGCTGGTGCTCGAGCGGTCGGTGCAGGCCTTCGCCGAAAAAGTGCGCGCGCAGATGCGGCGCATGTTCGGCACCGATCCCGCCAACAAGGACTACACCTCTGTCATCTCCGACCGGCACTATGTGCGGCTGGAAAATCTGGTTGCGGACGCCGCACAGCGCGGCGCAAAAATCCTGCAACCGGCGAAGGCGGACGATCCGAACTGGAAGGCGCATCGCAAATTCCCGCCGACGCTGATCCTCAGTGCGACCGAAGCGATGGCGGTGATGCAGGAGGAGATCTTTGGTCCCGTGCTGCCGGTGCTGGGCTATCGCGAGCCGGCGGAGGCGATCGCCTTCGTCAACGCCCGCGACCGGCCGCTGGCGCTGTACTGGTTCGGCAAGGATCGCGCCGCGCGCGACGAGGTGCTGGCGCGCACGATCTCCGGCGGCGTCACCGTCAACGACTGCCTGTTTCATTTCACGCAAATCAACCAGCCGATGGGCGGCGTCGGCGCATCCGGCACCGGCGCCTATCACGGCGAATGGGGTTTTCGCACGTTCAGCAAACTGAAGCCGGTGTTCTACCGCTCGAGGTTCAACCGCCTCGCCGACCTCTATCCGCCCTATGGCGGCAAGATCGCGCGGCTGGAGAAGTTGATGCGGTTCATGTCGTAGACCGGCTCACCATCGTCATTCCGGGGCGCGCGTAGCGCGAGCCCGGAATCCATTCCTCGGCATCAGCCGTGGCGAAATGGATTCCGGGCTCGCGACTTCGTCGCGCCCCGGAATGACGAGAAGAAAATGACGAGAAGAAAAATGCAGGGGGAAATGTCAGTGACGGACACAGTCGATTTCGTCGTCGTGGGCGCGGGCTCGGGCGGCTGCGCGATGGCGGGGCGACTGTCGGAGAATGCGGCGACGTCCGTGGCGCTGCTCGACGCGGGCGGGGCCTGCGACAACTGGGTCGTGACCACGCCGGGCGCGCTGGTGCTGATGGTCGCCGGCAACGTCAACAACTGGGCCTTCAACACCGTGCCGCAGAAGGGGCTCAACGGCCGCATCGGCTATCAGCCACGCGGCAAGGGTCTCGGCGGCTCCTCGGCGATCAACGCCATGGTCTATACCCGCGGTCACCGCGCCGATTACGACCATTGGGCTTCGCTCGGCAACACCGGCTGGGCCTATTCCGACGTGCTGCCCTATTTCAAACGATCGGAGAACAATGCCGATTTCGACGGCGAGTATCACGGCAAGGGCGGGCCGCTCGCCGTGAACAAACTGCGCTCCGGCAATCCGGTGCAACAGATCTTTTTGCAGGCGGCACAGGAAGGGCAATTCCGCATCCGCGAGGATTTCAACGCCGAGGATCATGAAGGCCTCGGCATCTACCAGGTGACGCAGAAGAACGGCGAACGCTGGAGCGCGGCGCGCGCCTATGTCCATCCGCACATCGGCAGGCGGGCAAACTTGCGCGTCGAAACGCAGGCGCATGCGACGCGCATCCTGTTCAAGGGCAAGCGCGCAATCGGCGTCGAATACCGGCAGGGCAAGGCGTTGAAGCAGCTCCGCGCGCGGCGCGAGGTGATCCTCGCGGCCGGTGCGTTTCAATCGCCGCAGCTGCTGATGCTGTCAGGCATCGGCGATGCCGATGCGCTTCGCGCGCACGGGATCGCAAGCGTGCACCATCTGCCGGGTGTCGGACAGAACCTGCAGGACCATCCCGACTTCATCTTCGGCTACATGTCCGACAATCCAAATTTCGCGGGCATCTCGCTCAAGGGCACGCCGCGGCTGATCCGTGCCATCCTGCAATATCGGCGCGAGCGCCGCGGCCCTCTCACCTCCAACTTCGCCGAATGCGGCGGCTTCCTGAAGACGCGGCCGGAGCTCGACATTCCCGACATCCAGCTGCATTTCGGCATGGCGATGGTGGACGACCACGGCCGCAAGAGGCACAAGGGGACCGGCTTCTCCTGCCATGTCTGCCTGCTCAGACCGAAGAGCCGCGGCAGCGTCGCGCTCGCAAGCAGCGATGCGATGCAGGCGCCGCTGATCGACCCGAACTTTCTCGGCGAGGACGACGATCTCGAGACGATGGTCGCGGGCTTCAAGACCACGCGCCGCCTGATGGAGACGCCATCGCTGCGCGCGCTCCAGACCAGGGACATGTTCACCGCCAATGTCCGCACCGACGACGACATCCGCGCGCTGCTGCGCCAGCGCGTCGACACCGTCTATCACCCCGTCGGCACCTGCAGGATGGGCACGGATGCGATGGCCGTGGTGGATCCGGCATTGAAGGTGCACGGCCTGGAAGGCTTGCGCGTCGTCGATGCCTCGATCATGCCGACGCTGATCGGCGGCAACACCAACGCGCCGACCATCATGATCGGGGAGAAGGCGGCCGATATGATCAAGGCGGAGATGCGATGACTCTTTTCCCTCTCCCCGTTCTTACGGGGAGAGGGTTGGGGTGAGGGGCAGCTTCCGCGGAAACGGTGTGAGACGGACTCGCGGAGCGTCCCCCTCACCCGGAATTTGCTACGCAAATTCCGGCCTCTCCCCGCGTGCGGGGAGAGGCGAAGAAAGTCAATTCAGCAAGAACCCGCCATCCACCGTCACCACGCTCCCCGTCATATAGCGCGACGCCTGTGACGCCAGCAGCAGAATCGCGCCGTCGAGATCTGACTCGGCACCGACGCGGCGCTGGGGGATGCGTTTTGCCAATCGCTCCCCCGCCGGCGTCGACCAGAAGGCATGGTTCATCTCGGTGTCGATATAGCCGGGCGCCAGCGCGTTGATGCGGATGTTCTGGCCGGCGAGCTCCAGCGCCATCGCCTTGGTCGCCTGGAGTATGCCGGCTTTGGAGATCGCGTAGGGCGACACCGCTTTCAGCACGCCGGTGCCGAGCACAGAGGCGATGTTGACGATGTTGCCTGACTGCTTGCGTGCGATCATGCGGCGCGCGACTTCGGTCGCGAGAAAATAAGCGCCCTTCAGGTTGGCGCCGATCACGGCGTCCCAATCGGACTCGGTCTGCTCGGTCGCGAGCTTCTCGATGGCGATGCCGGCATTGTTGATCAGCACCGTGATTGGACCGAGCGCGGCTTCCGTGGCATCCACCGCCGCCGCGATCGAAGCGATGTCGGTGACGTCGAGCGCGACCGCGGCAGCGCGGCCGCCTTTGCCGCGGATCTCCTCCTCCAGACCTTTCAGTTTGTCGGTCTGCCGCGCAGCGAGCGCGACGGCCGCGCCATTTGCCGCCAGAACCCGGGCAAATTGCCGCCCCAGCCCCTGACTCGCGCCTGTCACGAGGATGGTTTCTTTACTGACGTCGAATAGGTCTGACATGACGGTTTCCTTGGGCGCAACCCCTGAGCTTTTGGAGACCATCAATACAGACGATTTTAGCGATCTGAAACCGGAATGATCGGTTCGTCGTTCATTCGTTCCATCGACGCAACCGTTCCATCGAGGCAGGGGTCAACGCTCATGAACAGTTTCGATCTTGTGGTCTATGCGGCGTTCGCCATTGCGATCGGCTTCGGTTTCAAGACCGGCCTGCTCGGCAGCGCCATGACGATCCTCGCCTATCTTCTCGCCGCCCCCATCGCCGTCGCGCTGATGCCGCTGATCGTCCCGCAGATCGCCGGCAACCCGAATTCGCCGCTGCTTCAGAACTGGATCTGGTTCTTCGGCATCTTCATCGTTGTCGGCATGCTGTTTGGATATATCGGCCGCCTCGCGCTGAGCGACACGATACGCGAGGCCGGCATCGGCGACCGGCTCGGCGGCGCCGCGCTCGGCGCGATCAGGGTCTACCTCGTCGCCACCACGCTGGTGCTGGTATTCGACCAGATCGTGCCGGCCAACCGCCAGCCGCCGTTCCTGGCCGGCTCGCATCTGCGGCCGCTGTTCTCCGCGGCCGGCCAGATGGGCTTCAAGTCGCTGCCGCCGGAGGCCGCCTCTGCCATCGACCGCCTCAAGCAGGAGCGGCGAATCTAGTCCACATTTGCATCGCCGCGCCGTGCGCCATGCATTTTGGCGCGGGCCCGTCCCTTATCAGCGGCGCCGGGGTTGGCTAGAGTGACGGCCTCTAAAACCTGCCTGACATTACGGGAGTGAAACAGTGGATCTTGGGATCAAAGGTCGCCGCGCCATCGTCTGCGCATCCAGCAAAGGCCTCGGACGCGCCTGCGCCATCTCGCTGGCCGAAGCCGGCGTTCACGTCACGCTGACCGCGCGCGGCGCCGAGGCCCTTAAGAGGACGGCCGACGACATTCGCAAAGCCTATCCTGATGTGACTGTCATCGAGATCGTCGGCGACATCACGACGCCGGCGGGCCGCGAGGCGGTGCTGAAGGCCTGCCCCGAGCCGGACATCCTGATCAACAATGCCGGCGGCCCGCCGCCCGGCGATTTCCGCAACTGGACCCGCGACGACTGGATCAAGGCGATCGACGCCAACATGCTCACCCCGATCGAGCTGATCAAGTCGACCGTCGACGGCATGATGGCGCGCAAGTTCGGCCGCATCGTCAACATCACCTCGGCCGCGGTGAAGGCGCCGATCGACATCCTCGGCCTCTCCAACGGCGCGCGCGCCGGCCTCACCGGCTTCATCGCCGGCCTGTCGCGCAAGACCGTGATCAACAACGTCACCATCAACGGCCTGCTGCCGGGCCCGTTCGAGACCGACCGTCTGACCGGCACCGCCAAGGCCGAAGCCGACAAGCGCGGCGTCACGCCGGACCAGATCCTCGCCGAGCGCGCCAAGCTCAACCCCGCCGGCCGCTTCGGCCAGCCCGACGAGTTCGGCTACGCCTGCGCTTTCCTCTGCGGCGCCAAGGCCGGCTTCATCACCGGCCAGAATATCCTGCTCGACGGCGGCGCTTTCCCGGGGACGCTGTAAGACTTCTTCTCCCTCTCCCCGTTCTTACGGGGAGAGGGCTGGGGTGAGGGGCCGCATCCGCGGACAAGGTGAGAGACGGACTCGCGGAGAGTCCCCCTCACCCGGATCGCATCTGACGATGCGACCCGACCTCTCCCCGCAAGCGGGGCGAGGTAAGGTCACTCACCGCTGCTTCGTGATCTCGTCTTCATCCCGCTGGCTCGGAGCAGATGAATCGGCAGTGAGGCCTCCTTCGGTCCAGTCGATGCCGAAGGCATCGAGTCCGTCCGCAAGCAGATCGCCCAGCATCGGATCGCCGAGCAGATATCGGACCGTTTCGCGCCCGGGAGCGCGATAGGCGGCACGCGCCTCCACCGCCCGCGTGCGCAGGTCATCCCAATCGTCGATGGTGCCTTCGCCGCGCCCGAGCCAGGTCAGCGCGACGAGATCGAGTTGCTCGTCTTCGTTCAAGGCGCCGATGAAGCCGCTCAGCTCGCGACCGGCCGGATCGGAGCCGTTGTCTTCCAGGACGCCGGTCATATCGTCGTCGGCAGCGTTCGAGCCGGAATCCGGATCGGAGGCTGCTTCCTTGACGTCGAATTCGCGGGCCTTCTCGATGATGAAGGCGACCTTCTCGGCGGAAATGGCAAGCTCTGGCATGGGCCCACTCTGTTTGGCTGTCTTTTTACAATCGTCTTGGGTTCCCCCGATAACGCGGCATCGCACCAGATGATCCATTGCGCTTACCGGCGCAAACCCGCATCTTTCGCCGCCAAAGCAAGAAAATGGGGAACACCCGATGCAGTGGAAGGTCGGCAGGGTCAAAATCACCAGGGTGGTGGAATTGGAGACGGTCGGCTCGACCCGCTTCATCCTGCCTTTGGCGGGCAAAGACGAGATCCAGAAGCTGCCCTGGCTGATCCCGCATTTCGCCACCGAAGACGGCCGGCTGAAAATGTCGATCCATTCGCTCGTGGTGGAAACACCCTCGCACCGCATCGTGGTCGACACCGGCCTCGGCAATGACAAGCAGGGCCGCAACGTCCCGACCTGGAATAACCGCAGCACGCCATTCCTGGAGACGATGACGGCCACAGGCTTTGCCCCTGACAGCATCGACACCGTGCTGTGCACGCATCTTCATGTCGACCATGTCGGCTGGAATACGAAGCTCGTGGGCGGCAAATGGGTGCCGACATTTCCGAAGGCGCGCTATGTCTTCGGCAGGACCGAATACGAGCACTGGCTGGAACATTCGACCGAGCCGGACAAGCAGGCGGTGTTTGGCGATTCCGTGAAGCCGATCGTCGATGCCGATCGGGCCGATTTGATCCCGAGCGATCATCGGCTCTGCGAGGAGATCAGCATGATCCCGACCCCGGGTCACAGCCCCGGCCATATGAGCATGTTGATCAAATCGGACGGCGAGCAGGGACTGCTCACCGGCGACGTCGCCCACCACCCCTGCCAGATGGCGCATCTCGGTTGGTCCTCGACCGCGGATTCCGACCAGACACAATCGGCCGCGACGCGGCGCGACTTGTTCGGCCGGTTTGCCGATACGCCGACGCTGGTGATCGGCGGGCATTTTTCCGCCGGTCATATCAAGCGGGACGGGGACGGGTTCAGGTTTGTGGCGCTGCAATCGTAGGGTGGCGTCAGCCGAGCGTTGGTGGGCACGGCGCTCCGCGCCTTTGCCCACCCTTGTACAAAGGAAGGGCTGCAATGCGCGCTCTTTGAGCGGTTGAATTTCCCGCTGGCCTGTTCCATGAAGCTATTTAACCGATCGGTCCATCTCCAGGGAGAAACGAGAATGAAGCTTGTTCGTTATGGCGAAAAGGGTGCGGAAAAGCCCGGCCTGATCGACAAATCCGGCCAATTGCGCGACCTGTCGGCGCATCTGAAGGACCTGACCGGCGAGGCCTATTCGCCTGAGTCCCTCAAGAAGCTGGCGGCGCTCGATCCCGCCTCGCTGCCCGCCGTCTCCGGCAAGCCGCGCTTCGGCGCGCCCGTCACCGGGATCTCGAAATTCGTCGCTATCGGTCTCAACTACAGCGACCACGCCAAGGAAACGGGCGCGGCGATCCCGTCCGAGCCGATCATTTTCATGAAGGCCAACACCTCGCTCTCCGGCCCGAACGACGCGGTCGAGAAGCCGCGCGGCTCGACCAAGCTCGACTGGGAGGTCGAGATCGCCGCCATCATCGGCACCCGCGCCAAGTATGTCTCGGAAGCCGACGCGCTGAACTACGTCGCCGGCTATTGCGTCTGCAACGACGTCTCCGAGCGCGCCTTCCAGATCGAGCGCCTGGGTCAGTGGACCAAAGGCAAGTCGCACGACACCTTCGGTCCGCTCGGACCGTGGCTCGCCACCAAGGACGAGATCAAGGACGTGCAGAACCTGTCGATGTGGCTCGACGTCAACGGCCAGCGCCGCCAGACCGGCTCGACCCAGACCATGATCTTCTCCATGGCCAAGTGCATCTCCTATGTCTCGCAGTTCATGACGCTGCTGCCGGGCGATATCATCACCACGGGCACCCCGCCCGGCGTCGGCCTCGGCATGAAGCCGCCGACCTTCCTCAATGTCGGCGACGTCGTCACGCTCGGCATCGAAGGCCTCGGCGAGCAGCGCCAGGAGATCGTGGCGGCGTAGGCGATCACCACCGCCGCCACACCGTCATTGCGAGCGAAGCGAAGCAATCCAGAATCCCTCCGCGGCGACAGTCTGGGTTGCTTCGTCGCTTCGGCGCAAAATTGCTTCGCAATTTTGTCGCCAGCTCCTCGCAATGACGAGACAAATCGGTTCATTGACGGATACTCGAAATGAAGCTCACCTTCTCCCCCGCCTCGCCCTTTGCCCGCAAGGTGCGTATCGCCGCGATCGAGCTCGAGCTGATCGACAAGATCGAATTCGTCCCCGCAACGGTCGCGCCCGGCCAGGCCAATGAGGACTATTCGCGCATCACGCCGCTGAAGAAGCTGCCGGTGCTGATCACCAATGACGGCGACGTGATTCTCGACTCCTACGTCATCGTCGAATATCTCAATGAGATCGCCGGCGGCAGCCTGATCCCCGATTACGGCCCGCGACGCTGGAAGGCGAAGACCAACCACTCCCTGATCAACGGCATGCTCGATTCCATGCTGCTGTGCCGCTACGAGAAGATGGTGCGGCCGCAGGGTCTGCAATGGCAGGCATGGTCGGACGACCATTGGAACCGGGCCTGGACCGGCATGGCGCGTTTCGAGAACATGCCTGACGTCCTCACCGGCCCGTTCGACATCTCGCAGATCGGCCTGGTTTGCGTGCTCGGCTATGCCGACTTCCGCTTCGCCGATTGCGGCTGGCGCAAGGCCTATCCGAAGCTCGATGCGTTCCACCAAAAGATGCTGGAGCGGCCCTCGGTGAAAATCTCGGTACCGCCGGCAGCGTAAATCGCGGGAGTTCTCATGAGCCTGAAATACTCGGTCGGCGATCTCAGCATCCATCGCGTCATCGAGCAGGAAACCTCGTTCGTCCCGGCGCTGGAGATGCTGCCGGGATTGACGGCCGAGGCGCTGACCGAGAACCGGGCTTGGATGCGCGAGGCCAGGGCGCTGGATGATCAGGATGTGTTGCTGCTGTGCTTCCAGTCCTATGTGGTGAAGACGCCGCATCACACTATCCTGATCGACAGCTGCATCGGCAACGACAAGCCGCGGCCGCGGCCGAAATGGAACATGAAGACCGATGACGCCTACATGCGCGGACTCGCCGCCGCGGGGTTCTCGGTCGGCGACATCGACTTCGTGATGTGCACGCATCTGCACGTCGATCACGTCGGCTGGAACACGCGGCTGGAGAACGGCCGCTGGGTGCCGACTTTCCCCAAGGCGCGCTACGTCTTCGCCAAGCAGGAATTCGATCACTGGTCCGAGCAGAACGCGAAGGCGGAGGTGCCGCCTTTCGCAGATAGCGTGCTGCCGGTGGTCGAGGCCAAACGCCACGAGATCGTCGGCAACGATCATCAGATCGGCGATCACGTCCGCATCCTGCCGACGCCCGGCCACACGCCGGGCCACATCGCCATCACGATGGGCCGCGGCAAGGACGACGCCGTGTTCTCCGGCGACTTGATGCATTCGCCGCTCCAGACGCTCTATCCGGAGCTGTCGGTCAAGTTCGACCTCGATCAGGCGCAGGCGGCAACCACGCGCCGCAGCTTTCTGGAGCGCTATTGCGACACCGACACGCTGTGCTGCACCGCGCATTTTCCGTCACCGTCGGTGGGGAAGATCAGGCGCAAGGGCAGCGGGTTTGTCTGCGCGGCGGTGTGAGCGCCGGGATTTCCCGTCTCTTCACGTCATGCCCGGGCTTGTCCCGGGCATTCACGTTCTTACAATCCGACGGCAACGAAGAACATGGATGGCCGGGACAAGCCCGGCCATGACGAGGAAACACCATGGCCGATCTCCCCGACATCCCCCTGCCCGCCGGAATCCGCTCGCGTTACGTCGAGGGCATCAACGGCTTGCGGATGCATGTGCTCGAAGCCGGCTTCGAGACCAAGGGGCGGCGCTGCATCCTGCTGCTGCACGGTTTTCCGGAGCTCGCCTTCTCCTGGCGCAAGGTGATGCCGGCTCTGGCTGCGGCCGGCTATCACGTGATCGCACCAGACCAGCGCGGCTATGGCCGCACGACGGGCTGGAGCGCCGATTACGACGGCGACCTCGCGCCCTTCTCTCTGCTCAACCTGGTGCGCGATGCGCTCGGACTGGTGTCGGCGTTCGGCTACAGGCAGGTCGATCTGGCCGGGCATGATTTCGGAAGCCCGGTCGCGGCCTGGTGCGCTCTGATCCGGCCCGACGTGTTTTGCTCGGTGACGATGATGAGCACGCCGTTCGGCGGGCCGCCGCCGTTGCCGTTCAACACGGCCGATGCGCCAGCGAAGCCGCCGGTGGAAGATCCCGTTCATCGCGAGTTCGCCGCGCTGCCGCGGCCGCGCAAGCATTATCAGTGGTACTATTCGATACGTGAGGCCAACGCCGACATGCAGCACGCGCCACAAGGCGTGCATGATTTCCTGCGCGCCTATTACCATCACAAGAGCGCGGACTGGACCGACAACAAGCCCACTCCGCTGAAGTCTTGGTCGGCGCATGAGCTGGCCAAGCTGCCGACCTATTATGTGATGGACGCTGGCGAGACCATGGCCGAGACGGTCGCAAAGGAAATGCCCCCGCCCGCCGCGATCGCCGCCAATCGATGGCTGCCGGACAGCGAGCTTGCGTATTACAGCGCCGAATACGGTCGCACCGGATTTCAGGGCGGGCTGCAATGGTACCGCTACGGCACGTCGGGTGCCCTCAATAACGAGTTGCAACTGTTCGCCGGCCGCAGCATCGACGTTCCCTCCTGCTTCATCGCGGGCAAGCAGGATTGGGGCACCTATCAGCGCCCCGGCGTGTTCGAGGCGATGCAGGGGCGCGCCTGCACGAAGATGCTCGGCTGTCACCTCGTCGATGGCGCCGGCCATTGGGTGCAGCAGGAACAGCCGGCCGAGATGAGTCGGCTGCTGCTCGATTTTCTGGAGAAAGCCGGCGCGGCCTGATTTGACCCGGGAACCGCGGCGCCCTATAGTTTAGAATAATTCTAAACTGTCGAGGCAGGGCCGCGCCGTGAAGAACTTTGCCGATCTGACCGAGCGCGAGGTGCTGGCGGTCGCGATCTCTTCCGAGGAGGAGGACAGCCGCATCTACATGAGCTTCGCCGAGGATCTGAAGGACCGCTACCCGGACTCGGCCAAGATCTTCGAGCAGATGGCCGAGGAGGAGCGCGGCCACCGTCACATGCTGCTGAAGATGTACGAGCAGCGCTTCGGTCCGCATTTGCCTCCGATCCGTCGCGAGGACGTCAAGGGCTTCCTGCGCCGCCGCCCGGTCTGGCTCACCAAGAACCTGTCGCTCGACACCATCCGCAGGGAGGTCGAGACCATGGAAATGCAGGCCGAGCGCTTTTACGTGAAGGCGGCAGAGCAGGCGCAGGATGTCGGCGTGCGCCGCCTGCTCGGCGATCTCGCCGAAGCCGAGAAGGGCCACGAAGAGACCGCCGCGAAGCTGACGGACCAGATCCTGAGTTCCGACGTGCGCGCGGAGGAAGACCGCACCAACCGCCGCATGTTCGTACTGCAATATGTGCAGCCGGGCCTCGCCGGCCTGATGGACGGATCGGTCTCGACGCTGGCGCCGCTGTTTGCGGCCGCCTTCGCCACGCACCTGAACTGGCAGGCGTTCCTGGTCGGCCTTGCCGCTTCGATCGGCGCGGGCATCAGCATGGGATTCGCGGAAGCGCTGTCCGATGACGGCTCGCTCACGGGGCGCGGTTCGCCCTGGCTGCGCGGTCTCACCTGCGGCTTGATGACGACGCTCGGCGGGCTCGGGCACACCTTGCCCTATCTCGTGCCCGATAGCTGGGCCAACGCGTTCTGGATCGCAACGGGAATCGCCGGCATCGTCGTGTTCTTCGAATTGTGGGCGATCGCCTTCATCCGCGCGCGCTACATGGACACGCCGTTCCTCCAGGCGGTATTCCAGATCGTGCTCGGCGGCGCGATCGTGCTGGCGGTGGGGATATTGATCGGAGCGGCGTAGGCCATCCATCCCTTCGCATGGCAATCGCGATCAAACGGCGGTTGCAGCATTTGGCCAAACTGCGCATCATCCCTTCAACGAAACGCAGGAGCATGTCGTGGCCAAATCGGAATGGAGTTTCAAGAGCGCGCTCGAGTTGTCGGCGGCGTTGGCCGCGAAGAAGGTCTCCGCGGTCGAGCTTGCGCAGGATGCGATCGATCGCATCGAGCGTCACGACGGCAAGGTCAACGCGATCTGCGTCAGGGACTTTGACCGCGCGCTCGGCGCGGCGCGCGAAGCGGATGCGGCGCTGGCACGCGGAGAGAGGAAGCCGCTGCTCGGCCTGCCGGTGACGATCAAGGAATCCTACAACGTCGCCGGCCTGCCGACGACCTGGGGCTGGACGCCGCAGAAGGATTTCAAGCCGACGGAGGACGCGCTGTCCATCACCCGGGTGAAGAACGCCGGCGGCGTCATCCTCGGCAAGACCAACGTTCCCGTTGGGCTCGGGGATTGGCAGAGCTACAACGAGATCTACGGCACGACGAACAATCCGTTCGATCTCGGCCGCACGCCCGGCGGCTCGTCGGGCGGCTCGTCTGCGGCCCTCGCGGCAGGCTACGGACCGCTCTCGCTCGGATCCGATATTGGCGGCTCGCTGCGCGTGCCCGCCTTCCATTGCGGCGTCTATGCTCACAAGCCAACCTACGGTCTCTGTCCAACGCGTGGCCATACGCCGCCACCATTTCCAGCCATCCCGATGGAGCGCGATATGGCGGTGATCGGTCCGATGGCGCGGAGTGCGGCCGATCTGACCCTGCTGCTGGACGTGATGGCAGGCCCGGATCCGCTGGACCTCGGCGTCGGTTACAAGCTCGCGCTGCCGGATGCGCGACACCAGGAGCTGAGGGATTTCCGCGTGCTGGTGATCGACAGTCACCCGTTGCTGCCTGCGAATGCAGACATTCGCGGCGCGATCGAGAAGCTGGCGGACCGATTGTCGCGCGCAGGTGCGAGCATCGCGCGCGAAAGTCCGCTGTTTCCCGACTTCACGGATGCCTCTCGCCTCTACATGCGCATGCTGATGAGCTTTCTGGGCGCCTTCTTTCCGCCGGACATTCTCGCCGGCGCGCGTGCCGGGGCGGCGCAGCTCTCACCCGAGGACAAGAGCCTTTCTGCCGAGCGGCTGCGCGGCATGACCAGCACACATCAGGCCTGGGTGTTCGACGAGGGCGCTCGCGCCGGCCTGCGCGCGCAATGGCGGCAATTGTTCAGGACGTTCGATGCGGTGATCTGCCCGATCATGCCCACCCCGGCCTATCCCCATGATCATTCGCCGGAGCAGGAGAAGCGCCGGATCGACATCGACGGCAAGGACCATGTTTATCCGGACCAGCTGGCCTGGCCCGGCATCGCCACGCTGACGGGCCTGCCTGCAACGGCTATTCCGCTCGGTCTGTCGAAGGACGGCTTGCCAGTCGGCGTGCAGATCATCGGGCCCTTCCTCGAGGACAGGACACCCCTGAAACTCGCCGAACTGATCGAGCGCGAGTTCGGCGGGTTCGTGCCGCCGAAGCTGTTCGATGATTAGTGTTCTCTCGTCATTGCGAGCGAAACGACGCAATCCAGACCGCCGCCGCGGAAAAAATCTGGATTTGCTTCGTCGCAAGGGCGCCTCGCAATGACGGAGCAAACCAATTCCGGGGGCGCCGCATGTAGCCCGGATGGAGCGCAGCGAAATCCGGGACAGCCTGTCCGCGAAAGATCCCGGATTGCGCTGCGCTCCATCCGGGCTACGAGGAATGCCCTCGATCAGCTATCAAACATGATCACGCTGCGCAGCGTCTTGCCGGCTTTCATGTTGGCAAAGCCCTCGTTGATCTCGGACAGCTTCAGCTTGGCCGAAATCCAGTCCTCCAGATGCAACCGGCCTCGCAGGTAGAAATCAACCAGCCGCGGCATATCCACGCGAAAATGGTTCGAGCCCATCGAGGAGCCCTGGATCCTGCGCTCGCGCAGGAAGTCGAAGCCGTGCAGCTCGATCTTCTGACCGAACGGGATCATGCCGACGATGGTGGCGGTGCCGCCCGAGGCCAGCATGCCAAAAGCCTGCTCCGCGGTCTCCTTGCGGCCGAGCACCTCGAAGGAATGATGCACGCCGCCATTGGTGAGGTCGCGCACTTGCTTCACCACGTCGCCATCGGCGGGATTGATGATGTCGGTGGCGCCGAGCTTGGTCGCAAGCTGAAGCTTGGCCGGATTGGTGTCGATGGCGATGATGCGGCCGGCACCGGCGATCTGCGCGCCATTGATCGCGGCCATGCCGACGCCGCCGCAGCCGATCACCGCCACGGTCTCGCCGGCCGTCACCTTCGCCGTGTTCACCACCGCGCCGTAGCCGGTGATGACGCCGCAGCCGATCAGCGCGGCGAGATCGAGCGGCATCTCCTTCTTGATTTTGACGATCGCATTCTCGTGCACCAGCATCTGTTCGGCAAAGGACGAGAGATTGAGAAACTGGTGCAGCTTCTCGGGTTTCGACCACTGCATGCGGTTGGAGGCACCCGGCAGCAGTTTTACGGTGGTGTCGGTGCAGAGCACGGTGCGGCCCGTGGTGCAGTTGTCGCAGGTGCCGCAAAACACCGACAGGCAAGTCACGACATGATCGCCGGGCTTCACGTAGGTCACGTCGGAGCCAACCTGCTCGACCACGCCGGCGGATTCATGGCCGAGCACCGCGGGCAGCGGATGCGGATAGAGGCCTTCCATGAAGTGCAGATCAGAATGGCAGAGGCCGGCGACCGCCGTGCGGATCAGAACCTCGCGCGGGCCCGGCTTCGGCAGGCTGACATCCTCGATGACCAGCGGCTGGTTGACTTCATAGAGGACGGCGGCCTTCATCGGTGTTTCCTCGTTTGTTGTTGTTTCGTCCGGCGTATCTACACCTCTCCCGAAGGGAGAGGTCGGAAGCGCATCGAAGATGCGATTCCGGGTGAGGGGTTCAGGTATCTCGCTCAAGCGTAACCCCTCACCCGGATCGCTGACGCGATCCGACCTCTCCCTATGGGCTAAGGCATGCACACATCTCAAAAACGGAATCTAATACAGGGACTTAGATGACCCCAGGTTTCGGAACCGCCCAAAGAGCGGTCGGTCAGCTATCATTGAAAAGACTTGCGCTTTCTATTGATGCTGACCAACGGCCGAAAGATGTGTGCACGCCTTAGCCCTATGGGAGAGGTGAAGTGAGCCTACGCTGCCAGAACCAGTTCGCCAACCTCGCTCATGCCGGCCGTGCGCTCGCCGAGCAGCAGCGCGGCGATCGTCGCTTGCGCGGCATTTTTCGTGAGCCGGAACGGATCGCTCGGCAACACCCGATGGTCGATCACGAGCCGCGACAGCAGTAACCGCCGCGCATCGCCGCGCATGTCGTGGATACGGTGCGCTTCCCAGGCGAGCGCCACCGCGCTTGCCACGTGATAAAGCAGGCTGGTGGCGCGGCGCGCATCAGCTTCGTTGTCGGCCTTGCTCGCGACCTCACGCGCAAAGCCGACCGCGCGATCGGTGAGGCCGCGCAGATTGTCGCGCCAGGCCTGCGGCACGGAGGCGCTGTCATCAAGCCGGGCGTGCAGATCGGCGGCGAGCGCGGATTCGGCGCCGTGGCGGCCGACCGCGCGCCTCAGCGCATCGATCGCGACGATGTTTCCGGTACCTTCCCAGACCGATCCGAGATGCGCATCGCGCAGCAGCCGCGCGGTGGCGAATTCCTCGATATAGCCGATGCCGCCGCGCATCTCGAGCGCATCGCCGCAGACTTTTCGCGCGTCGCGCGTGGCGCGGAATTTCAGCGTCGGGGTGAGGATGCGAAGAAGTGCCGCCGCATCCTGGCTGCCGGCCTCGGCGCGGTCGAGCGCGTCCGCGGTGAGAAAACTCATCGACAGCGCCTGCTCGACCGGCAGCATGATCTTCAGCATCTGCCTGCGGCCGAGCGGCAGGTCGATGATGCGGTTGCCGAACACCACGCGGTTCTTGGCCACCGTCATCGCGTCGTGATAGGCCCGGCGCATCAGCGCAGTGGATTTCACACCGTTGGAGAGCCGCGACGAATTCACCATCTCGGCCATCTGCACAAAACCGCGGTCGAGCTTGCCGACTGCGTAGGCGATCGCGCCCTCCAGCTTGATTTCCCCTGACGCCATCGAGCGCGTGCCGAGCTTGTCCTTGAGACGCACGATCCGGTAGTGGTTCTGCGAACCGTCATCGAGGAAGCGCGGCATCAGAAACAGGCCGACGCCGCGCGTGCCGGGGCCGGCCCCTTCGGGGCGTGCGAGCAGCATCACCACCTTGGCGTCCGCATTCGAGCAGAACCATTTCTCGCCATAAAGGCGCCAATGGTCGCCTTCCTGCACCGCCGTCGTCGTGAGCATGCCGACGTCGGAGCCACCTTCCTTCTCGGTCATGAACTGGCCGCCCTGGGTCAGCTTGCTCATGTCGGTCGAGGTCAGGCCGTCCAGATACTTTGCCTTCAGCGCCTCGCTGCCGAAATTCGCCAGCAGTTTTGCGCAGCCGTCGGTGACGTTGATCGGGCAGCCCATGCCGAATTCGGTCTGGTTGAACAGAAAGGTAAAGGCGTGCTTGGCCACGACCGGATATCTGTCCGGCCAGCCCATGATGCCCTTGCGGATCGAGAGCGCGTGAATGCCGAACTCGCCGAACGCGGCCTTCTCCAGTTCGCGATAGGCCGGGTGATATTCGATCCATTGCACGTCGCGGCCGAATTTGTCGCGCTGGTGCAGCACCGGCGTGTGACGGTCGGCCAGCCGCGCACAGTCGTCGAGACGGCCGCCGGCGAGTTCACCGAGGCGATCGAGATGCGGCTCGATGTGGCGGAACAGCATCTCCGGCAGATGGATCCGCAACAGATCGGTGAGCGCCTGATCGGCGCGGTAGAAATTCATGCCTGATGTATCGGGCGCCAGCAGGCCGGACTGCTCGGCCGCGACATTTTTCGGCTGCGCTGTGGCCGGCTTTTGCATGATCGTCCTCTTCGTTTCCGCCCTGCGGTCAGTTGCGCTGCTTTAGCGCTTGCCGCCTTGGATGATGTCGATCATGCTCCAGCCGAGAGAGTGGATAAAGCCGCAAATTGTCAGGGAGGCATGATCGCCGCGCCGGAGCAATTCGCTCTGCGGAATTGTGATCAAGCGCCTCGGTGCCGTCGCTGGCCGTTCTCGCACGCGATGCATAGATCAGCCGCTCCTTATCGTCGAGGGACCACACCATGGAACACCCAAAGTACAAGATCGCGCTCATTGTCGGCGCGGGCGAAGGCTTGAGCGCCTCGCTGGCGCGGCTGCTATCTGCGCAAGGCATCCGCGTCGCACTCGCCGCGCGAAAAATCGAGAAGCTCGGCGCGCTCTGCAGCGAGACCGGCGCCAAGGCCTATGCCTGCAACGCCACCGAGCCTGATGAAGTCGAGCGCCTGTTCGGCCTGGTCGAGCGCGAGATCGGCACGCCAGATGTCGTCGTCTACAACGCCAGCGGCCGGGCGCGCGGGCCGTTCGTCGATCTGGTCCCGGCCGATGTCGCGCAAGCCATCGCGGTCAGCGCCTATGGCGGCTTCCTGGTGGCGCAGCAGGCGGCAAAGCGCATGCTGGCGCACAAGCACGGCGCGATCCTGTTCACCGGCGCCTCCGCCAGCGTCAAGGGCTATGCGCAATCAGCGTCGTTTGCGATGGGCAAGTTCGCGCTGCGCGGGCTCGCACAGAGCATGGCGCGCGAGCTCTCGCCGCAGGGTATCCATGTCGCGCATTTCGTCATCGACGGCGGCATCAAGAGCGCGGCGCGGACGGAAGTCGCGGACAAGCCGGATTCGATGCTCGATCCCGATGCGATCGCGCAGAGCTATTGGAACGTGTTGCAGCAGCCGCGCAGCGCCTGGAGCTGGGAGCTGGAGCTGCGGCCGTGGGTGGAGAAGTTTTGAGGCGAGCTGCTTGTGGTGGGCAAAGGCGCATTGCGCCGTGCCCACCACAAGCGGCGAGGAAACAAATGGTGGGCACGCTTCGCTTTGCCCACTCTACAAGGGCGGGTAAAACAATGACCACCGAAACCACCATCGACACCGGCACCAATGAACTCCTCTGCGTCATCCGCGACCGCGTCGCCGTGATCACGCTGAACCGGCCGGAGGCGCGCAACTCGCTATCGGACACGCTGACGCCGGCGCTGCGCACGATGATCCGGACCTGCGGCGAGAACCCGAGCGTCGGCGCGCTGCTGATCACCGGCGCGGGCGAAGCCTTCTGTGCCGGCGGCAACGTCAAGGGCATGGGCGCGCATCGCGACAAAGCCAAGCTCGAAATGTCCTTTGACGACAAGGTCGCCGATCTCCAGGAGCGACAGCGGCTACTCACCGGCGCGCTGGTGTCGGTGCGCAAGCCGACCATCGCAGCGCTGCCCGGCCCCGCGGTCGGCGCGGGTCTTGCCATCGCCATGGCCTGCGACATCCGCATCGCCGCGCAATCGGCCTTCGTCGCCACCGGCTACGCCCGCATCGCGCTGAGCGGCGATTACGGCATCGCCTGGCTGTTGACCCGGCTCGTCGGCACCGCGCGGGCGCGCGAGCTGCTGTTCACCGGCGATCGCGTTGACGCAGCGCGCTGCGAAGCCATCGGCCTCGTCAACCGCGTCGTGCCCGACGACAGACTGCAAGCCGAGGCCTTTGCGCTGGCAAAGTCGCTCGCCGAAGGCCCGCGTCTGGCGCTGCGCTACATGAAGGACAATCTCGACGAGGCCCTGTTGTTCGATTTCGAGACCGCTCGCGACCACGAAGCCGAACGGCTGATCCGCCTGACCACGACCGCCGATCACAAGGAAGCCGTGCAAGCGTTCATCGAGAAGCGGAAGGCGGTTTTCACGGGGAAGTAGGGCGGCCGCCATCGTGCGCTGGTAGCCCGGATGGAGCGCAGAGACTGGGCAATTATTTGTTTTGTCGCCGGCTTACGCGGTCGTGTCGGAATGTTTGACGGATTTAGGCTCGGAGTGGCGCTGGGGCGGCCCGTAGCCG
>NZ_JADPKS010000027.1 GCF_023074175.1 Bradyrhizobium sp. 139 | reverse complement strand
ATACTCTTGCCCGTCGCAAAGCCTGGTCCCAAGCTCAACCTCTACTCTTCCGTCATTGAAAGCCAATATCAGAGGTGACGAAGTTGATCTCCGCAGATAGTTGGGTGGCGGCATGCGCCTTCGATGCACTGGAGCCTGAAGAGGCGGTTCGTCTCGATCATGAAGGACGCACTTTTGTTGTTGTTCGCTCACCAGAAGGCCGTTACTTCGCGATGGACGGTCATTGCTCGCACGAGAAGGTGCATCTCGCGGGCGGCATTGTCGACGGCCATGTCATCGAGTGTCCTAAGCACTTCGGAACATTCGACTACCGGACCGGCGAAGCCCGCGCGCTACCCGCATGCGTCGGCCTGAGCACTTACGAAGTAAAGGTCGAGAACGGCACTGTTTTCATCAGACTTTGACGGCCTTGAGAGAGCATATTGTCAGGCTTAGAGGCTGACCGGAAATTAAAGTTGGGTGATTTCAGCAGGTTGTGATTCTTCGAGGTGTTCGAAGCCATCGGAGAAGCAGATGACCTGGACCGAAATCACCCGCTGTCAGCATGACAGACGAGCGCTGCGCTATGCAAGCGATTGTACGGATGCGGA
>NZ_JADPKS010000054.1 GCF_023074175.1 Bradyrhizobium sp. 139 | reverse complement strand
TGATTTCGGTCCAGGTCATCTGCTTCTCCGATGGCTTCGAACACCTCGAAGAATCACAACCTGCTGAAATCACCCAACTTTAATTTCCGGTCAGCCTCTTAGCTCGGATGGATAGAGATGCTGCTGATTAACTAACTTTGAACGGACGCCTCGCCTGGGGAGCCACATAAAGCTCAGCTTCGGCGTGTCTCGCAGTGGCTCGTGCCGACGACGGGTCGTAGTCGAGCACCTGCGCTCGCTGCCTATCAAGCTCCGTGGTACCGCATAGAACACCTCGACCACTTGGTGGTTTTCACCATGAAACGCACTTGGGTCGCTCATCAACGACGTCAACTATCAGAGTTGATGGTTTGACTGGGCAGTAGCCGCGTTGTTGGATTGCTTAATTACCACCGGTGAGTTTCTGGGCGTCGGTTGCGATTGCATCATTCGTCAGCAATGGCAGGAAGCGTCGCAGCATGAATCAGCATGACCATGCTCGTGAAGCGAGTGATTGGTTCTTGTGGGACCATCCGAGATCAGCGGATTTGATCTATTTCGAAAAGAACAACATCGAACGGTGATGTCGCAGGAAAACGCTGTGTGGTTGATCTGCCGCTCGGCAACAAAAGAACCATATCGGTGAGACAAGGGGCGTTTTTCCACCGAGGTAAAGCTGGCAGGGATGCTTTCGATGGACGAGAAAGTCGAATCAAAGTCCGTATCGGCTTCGCGGGACGAACTAACGAGACGGTCGGTTGGCCATCACGTCGCTGTCGAGCTCGGCGAAACTGCGAAGCTTGCATGGCCGATGGTGCTGACGCAGCTTGGGCAGATCGCGATGATGACGACCGATCTCGCCTTCATAGGGCGGATCGGCGCTGAGGCGGTCGCCGCAGTAGCGCTGGCCGGCAGGGTCTATCTGACTAGCATCACCTTCGGCGTGGGCCTGCTCGCGGCGATCGTACCGTTGGCGGCGGAGGCATTTGGGGCAAACAATCTAGCCGTGGTACGGCGCTCGCTGCGCATGGGGCTGTGGGCGGCACTGCTGCTATCGCTCCCAGTCATGGCGTTTTCGCAGTGCGGAGAACGAGTTCTGCTCGTTCTTGGTCAGGCGCCGGCCGCGGCACGGCTTGCCGAGCAGTATTTGTTCGGACTGGCCTGGGGCGTGGCGCCGGCGTTAGGTTTTCTCGGCATCCGTAGTTTCATGAGCGCGGTCAACCGACCGGCCCCGATCTTGTGGATCACGCTCTCCGCCGTCCCCGTCAATGCCCTGCTGGACTATCTGTTGATCTACGGGCAGTTCGGCCTGCCGCGGCTCGAGCTATTTGGGGCGGGTCTTGCGACTACCCTGGTGAACTGTGCGACGTTTCTTGCCGGCTTGTGGTTCGCCACAACGCGCCGTCCTTTCCGTGACTACTACATACTTGCACACTTCTGGCGCTTCGATTGGCCGTTAATGCGGCAGCTGATCGCGATCGGGATGCCGATCTCAATTGCCTCCTTGTTGGAGTCCGGACTATTCTCGGTCGCGGCGCTCCTGATAGGCCTAATTGGCGCCGGCACACTCGCAGCTCATCAGATCGCGGTTCAGGTCGCCACGATTATGGGCATGATCGCTTTGGGCATTAGCATGGCGGGGGCCGTGCGCGTTGGCAGCGCAGTCGGCCGCAATGACAGTGCCGGCATCAAGCGGGCAGGTCTGATCGCGATGCTGCTCGGCAGTGCGGTCGCGGCAATGCTGACGCTTGCGGTGATCGCCGCGCGTTTTCAGATCGCCGAGTTGTTTTTGGGCGAATCGGCCCGCGATCCCGATGCGACGATCGGACTTGCTGCAAATCTCCTTTTGGGCAGCGCGAGCTATTTTGTCGCTAATGCCGCGCAGAGCACTGCGGCGGGCGGCTTGCGCGGACTGAAGGACACGCGGATGCCGCTTCTGTTTGCTGGTATCGCTTATTGGCTGATCGGCGGCTCACTTAGCTACTTGCTTGGTCTGAGGGTAGGCCTTGGCGCCATAGGGATTTGGATTGGCTTGTCAATCGGAATGACCGTCTACGCGGGCCTCCTCGCCCTGCGTTTCCAGTTGCTCGCGAGAAGGCTTAATCTTCAGAATCGATATTTAGCCGCGTAAACACGCGAGGTTGTACCGTAGCGATCACTCCGTCGGAGCTGGTCGGGATTGCGGATATAGAGTGATCGCGGGGGAGGAGGAGTAAGCATCCGGCGTAGGCCGCGAGCTTGAGCGGATTATGTGGTCGACCAGCGTTTGAGCAACTCGGGATTGTCTTTATAGACTTGGATGAGCTCGATGAGACGTTCGATGCCGAAGTCGGTGAACGCCTGGACGCCGTCTTCGCCAACGCCAAAGACCCAGATGGCTCCGTCCTCGATCTCCATTTCGTTTGCAACTCGCAGCCAATCTTCGTCTTCGCCGAGGTCCCTCGCGACCTTGGGGATGGTGGTGACGTGATGGATTTTGTTGACGTGGGTGGTCATGCCGCGCGAGCGGAGATCGCTGCCGCTGGCGTCCAATTCCAGGGCAGAAGTTCGTCCAGCCGATGAACCGGATGGGCGGCGATCCGGGCTAGGATATCCGTAAGCCACGCCTGCGGGTCGATGCCGTTCATCTTTGCCGTTTATGCCGCCCGCCGAACTATGCCGAACGGATTTGGTATGGAACGCCGTTGTCACGCTGGCACCGTCGATCGCGTGCAGGGCAGCCCCATTCCATTCGGCATAGTCTGGTCATTCAGAGCGTCTCGAGGAAGGCGAGTAGGCGGTCGTTCGGCTGGAAGCGGGTTCGCTTGCCGCGCTCATACGGCTTGAGCTTCGCCAGGGCAGCTTCCTTGAGGGCGAGGTGGGCGTGCAGGTACGCCTGCGTCGTCTCGACCGATTCATGACCGAGCCACAGCGCGATCACGGAACAGTCGACGCCGGCTTGCAGCAGTTCCATCGCAGCGCTGTGCCTTAGCACGTGCGGCGACACGCTCTTGGCCTTCAAAGACGGACAAATCTTGTGAGCGACACGAACATGCTTTCCTAGCAGGGACTGGACGCTATCAGCACTGAGCCGGCCCCCGTGCACGTTCGGGAACAACGCTGTTGCTCCTTTCCGCAACGGTTCCTTGAGCCACGCCTGGAGCGCACACCGAGCGAGTGTGGTCAGCGGAGTGGTCCGCTCCTTCCGCCCTTTGCCGACGCATCGTACGTGTGCACCAGACCCGAGGTGGACGGCATCCCGGTCAAGGCCAGTCAGCTCTGAGAGGCGCAAGCCCGTCTGGGCCGCGACCAGCAGCAAGGTATGATCGCGGCGACCAAGCCACGTCGTTCGATCGGGCGCGGCGAGAACCGCCTCGATCTCGGGGCGCGTCAGGAAGTGCACCTGTCGCTTGTCGTGACGCTTGCTCGGTATGGCGAGCACGCGCTGGATCAGCGCACTGTGTGTCGGTTCCTCGAAGGACACGAACCTGAAGAAGGATCGGATGGCCGTCAGACGCAGGTTACGCGTCTTCGCACTGGCGCCGCGCGTTACCTCGAGATCGGTGAGGAACGCGCCGATGAACGTTGCATCCAGATCGGCGAGCGTCAGGGCCGATGGGGACTTCCGCAGCCGCACCTGTGTGAACATGAACAGCAGCCGGAACGCGTCTCTGTAGGAGGCGATCGTGTTGCCGCTAACATTGCGCTGGCGCATGAGGCGCTCGGTGAAGAAGCGCTCGATCAACGTGGCGACGTTGCAGGCGGGCTTCATGGCGTCACCTCCCATCGCCGATCGAGACGCCGCGCCGCTTCTTCCATCAACTCGGGGCAGGCCGAGAGATACCAGTAGGTATCGCGCACGCAGGCGTGGCCGAGGTAAGTGGAGAGCACTGGGAGTAGTTGCTCGACGTCCTTGCCTTCGCGATACCAGTCGAGCAGCGTCCGGATGGCGAAGCGATGACGGAAGTCGTGCACGCGTGGCCCGGTACGATCACCTGGGCGCCGCAGCCCGATCTCTCGGGACAATCGCCAGAAGACGCGATGAACGTACTGGTGCAGCAAGCGGCCTCCTTGTTCGGCAACGAAGAAGGTCGAGCAGCAGCGTGATCCGAGCATCGCGTCGCGCCGGTGGGCGTAGTCGCGCAACGCGGTTCTTGTCGTCGGATGCAATGGCACGAGCCGCGACTTGCCGAACTTGGTTAGCCGGACCGTCAGCACGCCGGCGTCGAGGTCGACGTCGTCACGCTCCAGGCCCATCGCCTCGGATATACGCATGCCCGTCACCGCGATCAGCCCGAACAGGGTATGGTAGGTCCATCGGCGCAGCCCGCCCGCTGGTGGCAGAGCCAGCGCTGCCTTCAGCAACGCATCGATCTCCGCGTCGCTGTAGATATAGGGCTTGGCGCGCTTCCATCCGGGCAGCATGCCGAGGGCCGGTACTTCCGTTCCCGGATCGAAGTTGGCGACATGGCGCGCGAACCCGCGCAGGTCGCTCAATCGCAGCGCCCAGGATGCATGACGATCGGGCGGCAGCGTTGCCCATTCCATTGCCAGCTTCGTCGTGATGATCCTGGCTTTGCGCTTCTCCATGAAGGCAACGAAGTCGGCGAGCCGACGGGTCTGGTGCTCGTACTTGTATCCAAACCCCTTGCGCATGCTCAGGTACTTATCGAGTGCGGAGCGCAGATCGGTCATTGCACGCCTCCCGGCCAGGGCAGGCTCAATGTTCTCAGCGCATCAATGTCGACCTTCGCGTAAATCCGGGTGGTGTCGTGGTTCTCGTGCCGCAGCAGCTGTCCGATCTCCGACAAGGTCGCGCCAGATCGGAGAAGCTCGGTAGCGAGACCGTGTCGGAAGATATGGGCGCCGCGGTGGGCACAACCTTCGATTCCAACGCGATCGAGAGCGGTCGGCATTCGTGCACGCTGTCGGCCCTTGGCGCGAACGAGTATCTCGCTGGCGCGCCAGTCGATATCGTCGAGGGTGAGCGTCGCAACCTCGTCGGCCCGCAGGCCGAGCTTGGCCAGCAACAACAGAATGGCGTAGTCGCGCCGTCCCATCACTGTCTCTCGGTCGCAACTGTCGAGAGCCTTCCGCACCTGAGCGGCAGGCAGAAAGGTCGGTAGAGTTGCGAGCTTCCATCGGCGCATCGATGGAACGCAATCCGCCATGCGAGTTCAGCCCCCGATGGTGGAGGTAACGGAGAAAGGCACGCAACGACCAACACATCGCCTTGCCTGTTCCCGGACTCCAATCCTGGGCGTGGCGCTCAATGTAGCGGATCATGTCCTCTTGGCTGATCTTGCCCAGGGCGCCGGCGCCGCCGGAGCACATTTCGTGCAGGAACCTGCGGATGACTGGGAGATGGCGGACGATCGACCTCGGGGCCAAGCCGCGCTCTAATCGCAGGTAGGCATCGAACTCCTTGAAGATCCGTTCGTGCGGGGTGAGAGGCTGAGCACCAACGGCGTGATCGCGCCTGCCTCGCGCCGCACCGACAGCTATCGCTTGAGCGCAGCTCGGTCACCGGGTTGGATAGACTGCCTCCTGCCTCGATATCGGAGGTACCGCTCAACGACCTGCTCATCGAGATCGACTAGCTTGTAGCGACGGCTCGTAATCCAGCTCAGGAGCCCGCCAACCACGTTGAGGCAACGCCACGTGCCGTGCCGAATGAGCCTTTCTTCGACGAGACGAGCGGCGTAACGCTCGACGAACTGTCCGTGCGGCCCCCTTCTGAGACGCCGGCACAGCCGGCTTCTGCCCAAGTACTCTTCAACTTCCATCTTTCTGTTCTCCGCTGTTGAAAGCGGAGGCACAGAACGAACTATGCCGAACCGACCAAACGCCGGTCAGCCAGAAATCTGGGGAAAACGAGCCGACTCGGCATAGTTCGGCGGGCGGCATAATAGAGAGCGTTTTTAGATTGGCGGCGCGTGGTTCGGTACCCAACACGAGCACTCGCGAGGGGCGCCGGTAATCTAAAAACGTGTTGGACGAAGCCGCGGGCACGCCGCTGCAGCTATGGGTGTTGAATCACTGCGCCGTTATTTGTGGACGTCGTGATCTGGACTGGAGACAAGTCCAAAGCGGACATTATCATGAAAGTACTGGGTGGAAGCGACATCTGGGAAGCGAAGTAGCCGAAAAATGCGAAGCGCCGGAGGTTTGACGTCGGAAGAACGACAACAGGGCATCTATCGGCTGCCACGGCGGCCGGAAGAATTGCGAAATGGAAGGTGGCGGTTCTTGGTTGATCGAGGTCTCGCATCAAGAAGTGTCCGGTGAACGAGCGGCACTGAACGAACCTGGCTGCAAGACCTCGACGCACACCATGTGCCCTTGATGACAGGATGGACATTGACGCAAGGAAGCGGCATTGCAGTGCTCAGCCTTCTCGGGGCAATCGGATGGCTCTTCCGGCTCCGAACGTGTATCGGCGGATATCATTCCGAGCAGTTCACGGCAGCGAGCGAGCTTTTGCTTGCGGTAGCGGTTACCCAGAAAACCATAGTAGCGAATACGTTTGAAGCCTTCGGGCAGGACATGGATGAGGAAACGCCGAATGAACTCCCCGGCGTCCAGCGTCATTACTCTCTGCTGGCTTCCGTGGCGGTAATCCTTCCATCGAAAGCGTACTTTGCTGTCTTCGATATCGATGACACGGCTGTTGCTGATCGCTACCCGATGCGTATAGCGGCCGACATAGTGCACAACCTGTTCGGCGCTGCCAAATGGCGGCTTGGCGTAGATAATCCAATTGATTCTGCGGACATCGTTCAGATAGCGCTGAAACGCAGCCGGATCACGCAACGGTTCCAGCGACGAGAAGAATTGTAGCTCGCCGGTATCGAACGACTTTTGCAAGGCGCTGAGAAATAGCCGTCGGAACAGGCGGGAAAGCACGGCCACGGGAAGAAAGAAGCCGGGCCGGCACGCGATCCAGCGGCTGCCATCCGGAGATAGTCCTCCTCCGGGAACGACGCAATGGAGGTGGGGATGGTGAAGGAGGTTCTGACCCCAAGTGTGAAGGACGGAAAAGAATCCGATCTCGGCACCGAGGTGCTTGGGGTCGGCAGCGATAGTCCGCAAAGTCTCCGCAGCTGTGCGGAAGAGAATGTCGTACACGGTGCCAGCATTCTGGAATGCGATCGCTGCGATTTGGTCGGGTATGGTGAAAACAACGTGAAAATACTGCGTATCGAGAAGCTCCGCTTGTCGGGCTTCGATCCATTCTGCCCGCGCGAGCGATTGGCACTTGGGGCAGTTGCGCGAGCGGCAGCTATTGTAGGAGATCCGCCGCTCTCCGCAGTGATCGCACTGCTCGACATGGCCACCGAGCGCAGCCGTTCGGCAGCGCTCGATCGCCGTCATTGCTGCACGTCGTTCGGTCGATAGAGACCTCCAGTGCTGCTCGCGCCAGGCAGCACCATAGCGGCGGAAGATATCCGCCACTTCCGGACCTGAGCGTCCCATGGGGCCGCCGTCAGAAATGTTCAGGCGGCGGCGATGGTGGTGCCTTAGGGATTGGGCGCGGCAGCAGCTCCAGTGGGCTGGTCGCCGCACAGACTTTGTTCGTGGCTATCCGGAGATATTGCGCGGTTGTGGACAGGCTGCGATGGCCAAGCAAGAGCTGGATGGTGCGAAGATCGGTGCCGGCCTCGAGTAGATGGACGGCGAAGGCATGCCGTAGCGAATGCGGCGTCACGGGCTTGGCAAGGCCCGATAGCCGATGCGCCTTGCTGCAGGCGTCCTGCACCGCGTTGGTCGATATCGGCTCGTTGGGGATACCGCCGGGAAACATCCACGTCTTCGGCCGGACGGCGCGCCAATAGTCGGTCAGTGTCTCCAGCAACCGTGCCGAGGAGCATGACGTAACGGTCCTTCTTCCCCTTGCCTTGATCGACGCGCAGCACCATCCGCTGTCGGTCGATGACTTCCGGCTTCAGGCGTACCGCTTCGGAAATGCGCAGACCGGCGGCGTAGCATGTCGTCAGGATCACTTGATGCTTGAGGCTCTCCACGCAGCCGAGGAAGTGCAGCACCTCTTCGGGACTGAGGATGACGGCGAGCGTCTTGGGCACCTTTGGACACGGAATGATGAGGTCGAAATCCCATTCGAAGCCGAGCGTAACACGGTAAAAGAAGCGGAGCGCTGAGACGGTCACGTGGATCGACTTCGGCGCCAGCTTCTTCTCGTTCGCTAGATAGACTTGGTAGGTGCGGACATCCTCCGGCCCAAGCAAAGCCGGCGATTTGGCAAAATGACGGGCAAACTGCGAAATCTGCAGCAGATAGCAATCCTGCGTATGCGGTGACAAATTGCGGATCTGCATGTCGTTTATCATGCGTAACCGAAGCGGGGTCATTGAAGGCTCCTTGGCAAAACAACGAAAACTGCCCGAGGGCAGCAACGTCATTTTGCTCGAAGCCAAGCCTATGAACGCTGCAAATTACGTCTCACCGTGGCACGCCAAAGCCGTTACAGTTGCTTCAGCCGCATTCCTCCATCTGACGATGGGCCACTCTTGCCGAGTGTTCTGCCGCGGAGCGGCTTCGTCCAAACGGCACTATGCCGCACTCGGCATAGTGCCGTGACGATGAGGCTGTACATGGCTGCGGCGCGCCGCCCTCCGCGATCAGAGCCGCAGAACAGCCAGGACTTCCGTCCAAGCGCGACGCCTCGCAAGCCCCTTTCGGCGGCATTGTTGGAGAGGCACACGCGGCCATCCTGGAGGAACAGCGTAAAGCTCGCCCATCGCTTCAGGATATAGTTGAACGCCTTGGCCAGGTCGTGCCCACGGGAGAGCTTGGCGAGCTGCTCCTGCATATAGACGCTCGTCGGGGCTCCCGCCATTGATGGAGCGTTCGATCTCGAACAGCGCATCGATCCGCCTCACGACCTCGATTGCGATCGGCGAGAGCGGGATCTCCTTCTTGCCAGCGGCCTTGCGCCGGGCATTCTCTGCGATGTCGGCCATGGCAAAGAACGGACGCCGTCCGTGCGACCAGCAGGCAGCCTCCCGGATCGGGCCGGGCTGGCGTCCCGCCAGATAGAGCTGGTTGTACCCATCGTAGGCGTCGGCCTGCAGGATGCCGGCATACCCCGCCAGATGCGCCTGGGGAATGCTCGCCCTTGCGGTCGCGTGAGTAATAGAACATCGCCGCCGGCGGGTCCGTGCCGCCGAACGGCCGGTCGTCCCGGATGTAGATCCAGCATCGCCCCGTATCGGTTTTGCCCTTGGCCAGCACCGGCACGGTCGGGTGAGTAGGCCAGAGGGATTTCACCTCCAGCCTCTCGCAGAACCGGGCGTGAGACTCTCGCCTCACCCGGCTCCCATCAGGCAAGCTTGCCGCCATCGCCGAGTTGCCAATGCACAAAGAGCCTGCGGTTCTCACGCGCGATCTTCTCCAGGAAGAGACGCGCGCGTCCCAAACGGTGATGGAAGCGCTTGTACTTTCGCTTCAACCAGATAGCCAACGTCTGGTTGATGTAGCGCGCCAAAGGATAGAGCGCTGAATGCGTATATTGCCCATAATAAGCGATCCACCCCCTAACCATCGGGTTTAGCTCGCGGGCAATATCGTCCAAAGTCACCTCGGTTCGCTTGCGAAGTTTCAAGCCTCGGGATCGTCGCTCGCATGGCATTCAGCGCTGGTTTGCTGACCGCCGGAGTGAACCCGCAGAACATCTTCTGCGAACGCGGCCCCAGGACCGATCGCGGCCGGAAGCAATAACCGAGAAAGTCAAACATCACCGTCTCAGTCTTGCCCCGGCGTCGGTCGTCCTTGCAGTAGACGATCCTCGTCTTCGTAGGATGCATTTCCAAGCAGCACTCCGCCAGCCGAGCCTGGAGCGCTTCGCGAACGCTTTGCGCCTCCATCTCATTCCGACAATGTACCAACCCGTCATCTGCATACCGACACCACCTGAGATCGGGGAACATCCGTGCCATCCAGAGATCAAATGCATAGTGCATGAAGAGGTTGGCGAGGATCGGGCTCACCACGCCCCCTTGTGGGGTACCGCGGCTTCGCTCGATTATCGTTCCATCCTCTTGCACCATCGGCGCTGTCAGCCATCTTTCAATGTAGAGCAGCGCCCATGCGCACGTCACATGTTTCCGGACGGCCCGCGCAGACGCTCGTGGTCGATATTATCGAACAGTCCCTTGATGTCGAACTCCAGAACCCAATCGTACTTCCAGCACCGCTGTCGCGTTACGCCTACGGCATCGAGAGCCGATTTACCGGGTCTGTAGCCGTAGGAATCCGCCAGAAAGATTGCGTCGAGAGCCGGCTCAATTAGTTGTTTGACAACCGTCTGTGCCACGCGGTCTGCCACAGTGGGCACCCCGAGGATCCTTTGGCCTCCACTCTTCTTTGGAATGGAGACGGCGCGAACAGGCGGCGGGAAGTAAGCGCCTGAGCTCATTCGATTCCAAATCTTGTAGAGATTGCTCTTCAAGTCGGACTCGAACTGCTCAATTGTCACTCCGTCGACACCGGCTGCGCCACCATTGGATCGTTCCTGCAGATATGCTTCGTACACCTCTCTCTTGTCGATGTTGAACGGTTTGCTCGGCTGGTTCACCGTCGTCCTCCTGTTGTCAGTTGCGACGGTGGCCAGCCCTCCTGATCCGATCCCTTTGCTCCGGCCCCATTACGAGCCTTCGTCGCTAATACGGATCGGTCCGTCCCAGTGCTCCGCGTCGGTATTCTCGCCTCGCGGTCTTCTCCGCTTGTGCTTCTCCCTTTCCATCGGAGCCACTGGTTCCTGCAGTTCCGCGGCTGCGCCTGCATCCGATTCACGCCCCCTCAACGCCGGTCGCCGCCCGCCCGGTCATCAGGCTTCCGGCGGGCTCATCCCAGAGGGACGACACACCTCTGGTTTTGACGACGATTTCCACGTTACGACGGTTCATCGGCGGGTTCATTTTCATTCGTCTCTCGGACGCCTATCCGTTCGGGTATTCCCGACCGTTGGCTTCAACGCTCACGACCGCGCCTCTTAAGCGAAGCCGCTTGAAGTGATTTGGGACCCACTCCTGAAAGTCGATCCCGAGGGGCCTACCCTCATCGCTGCCACAGCTTGTGCACACAGAGTTTCAGATCATCTCGATCATCCTTTCCGTGTGCTTCTGCAGCACACTATCATCGGCATGAAGGCGCTCGGCCCGCATGACATGGGCTTCCAGCAGGCGCAGCAGGGGATCCAGCGAGGCACAGACCGCCCCGACGGCATCCGCCATGGTCGACAGTGCGATCGGCACGCCTTCCAGTGCGTAGCGCTCGGCCTGGCGGTTCAAGGGCTGATGCTGACCGAACTTCTCGAACATGATCATGGCCAACAGGCTCGGGCCAGCCCATCCCCGGGGCACGGCATGGAACGGCGCCGGCGCCTGGCTGATCTTCGCAGTCGCGACAGGAGAACTTCTCCCGGACCGTCTCGATCACCTTCCACTGGCGCGGCACCACTTCCAGCGTCAGCGTCACGTCCTCGCCAAGCTTGCGCAGGCGATTGCTGCCGCAGCATTCACAAGCCCCAGGTCCATCGATTACCACCCGTTCCCGGGGAAGGTGCTCGGGGAAGGTCTGGCGCTCGGCACGCTTGCGGGTAAATCCGCGCACCGTCATCGTTTTGGCCACGGCCCGTTCCGCCGCAAGCTCGTCCTCGGTGGCGTCGACTTCCAGCTCCTCGAACGTCAGCGCCAACTGCTCGATCAGGCGCGACGAGCGCTCCGACCGCTGGCCGTAGATCTGATACCTTAGCTTGGCGATCTGCAGCTTCTGCTGCGCGATCAGCGCTTCATCTTCCGACGCTTTCGCGCGGGCGACCGCAAGTTCAGCGGCGATCTCCAAACCCTTCGCGCGCTCGACCGCCAGCGCCTTCTTCAGGGCGGCAATGTCATCCGGAACAGCGTCGCGGTCGGCATCCATGCGACGCAGTGAATCACAGAATGGACGCGATGGGACTCCCCAAAATGCAAAAAGCTGCGGATTCTGCGCTCAGCCCGCGCTTAGCGGCCGCCAGCTCAGTTGCGGATTCCGCCAGTCAATCCCTTCCAGCATGTAGGCCATCTGCGCCGCCGAGATCGATACCGCGCCGTCCGACGCCGAAGGCCATATGAACTTGCCGCGATCCAGGCGCTTGGCCTAGAGCGACATGCCCAGCCCGTCATGCCAGAGGATCTTGACCAGATCGCCGCGGCGCCCCCGGAAGATGTAGAGATCGCCAGCATGGGGATCGCGCTTCAGGCTCTCCTGGACCGCAAGCGCCAAGCTTTGCATCCCGCGGCGCATGTCAGTGTGGCCGGTCGCGATCCAGACCCTGACGCCGCTCGGAATCGGGATCATCGCCGTCTCAGAAGCTCAAGAACCCGCTGCAGCGCCTCCGTGTCCACGTCTCGGTCAACACGCACGCGGCAGCCGCCGCCAAGCTCGATCTCGATAATGCCGGCCCTCGCACGTTGTGCAGTCGGTGAAGACACCGATTGTGGCGCGCCACCCGAGATCGGAGCCGCCGCAGGCGTGATCTCAACCGGAACAAGCACCGGCGCGGCATCCCGCCTAACTTGCCTTCGCGCCAACCGGCGCCACGTGAACAATTGGCTTGTCGACAGCCCGTTACGTCGTGCCGTCACCGACACCAGACGTGGCCCGTCATAGCTCTCGGTGACGATCCGCTGCTTTTCTTCCAGTGTCCAACGGCGTCGAGCGCCCGTCGAGACGACTTCAAGTCGGGAAACCTTCGGCATAGGCATATGGTCAGTCATACGCCTATGTCTTCATCCTCCATCAAACCGCACAAGGCGGTCCTCACCGGAGCGATACGAGGAGGATGACCAACAGGGCCTTGCTAAGATCGGCGTTGTTAACGGTAGAGCACGGGTCTGATTTCTCAGCCGGGCCATTTTTTTTAGAAGTCACGTAGCGCCTCTTAATGAGGTCCGGGTCGGGCGGCCTCAACGTATGCAGCTTAGCGCGGACGAGCCGCCCATAGCCGAATGACCAACGTCACTAGAACACCATTCCAGCTGGACATCGCCGGCCGGTCGAGACCCGAGCCACAAACTTTCAAAAAGGATCACGGGTCGTTCGGCTGGCCGCAGTCAAACGATGTAGCGTCGACCCAGATGCAGTGCAACGGCGGTCTTGCCCGCGATGGCGACCTTTGCCTTCCTCACGCCAATCCGCTTGGGCGAGCTTCATTCCCTAGAGCATTTTGGGGGCGAATTGAATCGCAGGGATTCCCAAAGGGAGCGAACCGTGATTCATCCTTGAGGCCGGGAGGAGGCCGGCAGGGATGGCGCACGGAGAGGCTCTTCGCATTCGGGTGATCAAGGCCGTCGTTGAGGATGGCCTTTCGCGGAACGAGGCGGCCCGGATATTCCGGGTCGGGATCGCAAGCGCGATCCGCTGGGTGAAGGCGTTCGAGGAAACCCAGCGCACGGCGGCTTTGCCGACCGGCGGAGACCGGCGCTCTGTGCTGAAGCCGCATCGGGAGTGGCTGCTGGAACTTCGGCGCAAGGAGAACGATCTGACGCTCGATGCGATCGCCGAGCGACTGCTTCGCAGGCATGGCGTCGACGCTGACAAGTCGATGCTGTCGCGCTTCTTTGCCGGTGAGGGCATCAGCTTCAAAAAAAACCGTGCACGCCAGCGAACAGGATCGCCCCGACGTCGTTGAGCGCCGACAAGCGTGGCGATGCGCGCAAACCAGCCTTGGCGGTCGGCTGATCTTCCTCGACGAGACCTGGACGACGACGGCGATGACGCGTCGTTACGCCTGGGCCAATGTCGGCACACGCGCCTTGGGCCATGCGCCGCATGGACATTGGAAGACGACGACGTTCCTTGCCGTCCTGACCTGCGAGGGGCTGATAGCGCCGTTTGTGCTCGACGGGCCGATCAACGCCGAGTGCTTCTTCGCCTATGTCGAGCAAATCCTCGTCCCCGCGCTGCGCGAAGGCGACACGGTGATCCTCGACAATTTGTCGAGCCATAAGAATGAAGCGGCCGCGCGTCTCATCGCCGGTGCCGGTGCGCGGCTCCTGTTCCTGCCGCCCTACAGCCCCGATCTCAATCCGATCGAGATGGCCTTCGCCAAACTCAAGGAGCTGTTGCGACAAGCCCAAGCTAGAACCGTCGATGCCCTCTGGGACCTCATCGGCCGCACTCTCAGCCTCTTTACCCCCGAAGAATGCGCCAACTACATCCGTCATTGCGGGTATAATCCGCTTTGATCGCAACTCGCTCTAAAGGGTGAAGGCATTAAGTTCGATATACTGAATTTTTAAGATAATTGGCGCATTCGTCGAGGGTGAAGGCATCGAGTGCGTGACCTATTGCGGCGCAGAAGATCGACGGTTCGCGCGGCAGCTTGAGCAGATGCTTGAGCTTGGCAAAGACCTGTTCGGTCGGGTTCAGGTCAGTCGAGTATTTTGGCTGGAAGAACAGTTTGGCGACGACAGGAAGGTCATGGTCTTCCAGCGGCCGTGGGGACCCTGGCGTGAAGTCTGCGCCCGCGCGGCGCCCACCGCCGCAAGGGCGCCATATCGGTCCTGGTCCAGGTCTCGGTCGACGAAAACCAGCCGCTCAGCTTCGACCTGACGTTGATGTTTTGTCCAACGGGCTCGCCGCCGCGCGACCACGAGTCGATCGCGTTCGCCAGCCGCCACGCTTTTTTATCTCCCGAAACCGCCTTCGGCTTATGACCGCCCATCTGGCCCGGGGCCACGCTGCCGGTCTGCTCGACTCCCTGCATCCAACCGATTGGTGCGCTGATCGCGCCTCCAAACCCTGCTTGGCTGCCTGTTTGGGGGACATCCGCGCTCGATCGCAACGACACGCTTGCGAAGATGCAGAGAATAAGGCTTACCCATCCATGCTGGCCTCCAATCCAGCCAGCATGGTAAGTCAGAAATACACCGATCGGGAATCTTGAGGGTTCTGTGAGGTCGCGGGGGCAGGCTTAGCCGCGGGCTCTGTCGTAGCGTGCGACCTCATAGAAGCCGGATTGAACGAGCCGCTGCCTCGCCGAAGCGCCACCTGCCGAGGGCAAGGTTGTTGGCACACCGACTCCAGCAACAAATTCAATGCCGCGCCAGCGGCTTCGTTCAATCCCAAATCGATTCAACCTACCCCCAGTCCGCCTTAGGCCTTGAGGAGGACCATTTCTTCGTTCGATAAAGCAGGATAATCGCCGCCTCGAACAGGTATGTACGGAGGAGCCTGTCGCCCCAGCGTGATATCTTGCCACTGATGTCCGTTTTCGCCAGATTTGTTGCGCGGAGGTGTTAGGCCAAGATAGGCACCCACAGTCGATGCCGATCGGAAGCACGACAAGTCGGGGTTCCTATATCGGAACGTTAACGCCGTCGCCACGCCGATGCCAAGAACAACCGTCATCAGGCGGCGTGCCATCTCATCTGACCTCGCCAATTGACGGACTTCAACGTCGAACTAGCCTTGCTGCCGGCAGATAATGCATATTGCACCCTTATCGCTACAACGTTCGGACGGAACACTAGGGTCTGTACCTAATTAGCGATCTCTGATTCCATGGCGCCGAGTTGATTCGGGCCCGGGGGACTTCGATGCGCAAAGGACTGTTCTGGCTGAACGACAAGCAGTGGGCTCAGATAGGGCCGCATCTGCCAACGAACCAGACAGGCCCGGCGCGCGA
>NZ_JADPKS010000053.1 GCF_023074175.1 Bradyrhizobium sp. 139 | reverse complement strand
ATCGACGACGTCAACCGCCATCCGGTCATCCATACCTGGTCCTACAAACTTGCCGAGGCCGCCTGAATATGATTCGAATCAAGGAAACGATCGTCTAGTAAGGAGTTCCCCCCGATGGCCCCCCGCGCTAACTGGAAAGGCTTCCTGCGCCTTTCCCTCGTCACCTGTCCGGCAGCGCTCTATCCGGCCACGTCGGAATCCGAAAAGGTCTCGTTCAACCAGCTCAACCGGAAGACCGGCCACCGCATCAAATACGCCAAGGTGGATGCTGATACCGGCGAGGAGGTCGACAACGAGGACATCGTCAAGGGGTACAAGGTCGACACGGACACCTTCATCGAGGTGACGAAGGAGGAGCTCGAGAACGTGGCGCTGGAATCGACGCGAACCATCGAGATCGACGAGTTTGTCGACCGCAACGAGATCGATCCGAGATATCTGATCCGTCCCTACTACCTGGTGCCGGACGGCAAGGTCGGCCACGACGCCTTCGCCGTCGTCCGCGAAACGATCCGTGAGATGAACAAGGTCGCCATCGGACGGGTGGTGCTGACCAACCGTGAGCACATCATCGCGCTGGAGCCACTCGACAAGGGGCTGATGGGGACCCTGCTGCGCTATCCCTACGAAGTCCGCTCCGCAGGCGAGTATTTCGACGATATCCAGGACGTCAAAGTCACCAAAGACATGCTGGATCTCGCCAAGCACATCGTCAATCAGAAGGCAGGTCATTTCGAGCCGGACAAGTTCGCAGACCAGTATGAAACCGCCCTCATCGATCTCATCAACCAGAAGCGCGCCGGCAAACCCATCACCGCGAAGGCGCGCCCTCGAGGCGAGAACGTCGTCGACCTGATGGACGCGCTGCGTAAGAGCATTGGAAGAGCCGCGTCGGCCCCGACAGAGGCGCCGAAGAAGCCAGCGAAAAAGCCGCGTAAGGCGGCGGCCGGGCAGAAGGAAATGCTGATGCCGATTGCCGGCAAGAAGCCGGCGAAAGAGGCCGCGACGAAGAAGCCGGCGGCCAAACCGCAGCGAAAGTCGGCATAGGGAGTCGCCAGTGCTGCCGCGGAGGAACCAAGCGGCTTTGGGCCTGGTTGCTTCGATGCGACTACGGGAGGACTATTGCCATGGACATGAGGGAAACCTCTGCAATGACGGAAGCCTCGGGTCTCGTCGACGATCCGGCGGGTACCACCACGCCCGCATCCGGAGCGAGGCCGGGCGGCGAAACGGGAAGGAATCCTCAGTCGCCTCACTTCGATTCTCGGCAAGCCGCGAGGCGGTTGTCGGACCGGTTGCGCGAGGTGACCGTGAAAGCACCGTTGCAGTCGCTCTTCGTCGCGTTCCTGTTGGGTGTCTGGATGACTCTCCGGCGCTAGGAGCGTCGCGAACCGCGGCACAAGCCTGATGCCGAGGAAGCTCAAGACATTCCAGACTGCGCTGGGCTTCTACGATCTTGCGATCGCGGCGCCGTCGATGAAGGCGGCACTGGAGGCATGGGGCGCTGGCAGCAACCTCTTCCATCAGGGTGCTGCGAAGGAGACCGACGATCCAGAGGTGGTCGCCGCGACCATGTCGAAACCCGGCGTGGTGCTCAAACGCCCAGCGGGATCCAGCGGCCACTTCGCCGAGCACGCCGACTTGCCGACCGACCTGGGCGACGAAGGCGAAGCCGGGCGGAAGCAGAGCCGCCGTGCGGAGCCGAAAAGGCGACCGGCGCCCAAGATCAGCGAGAAGGACGCCAGCAAGGCCGCCGCGGATTTCGCGCGCGAGCAGAAGCGGCGCGATGCTGAGCGCCGCAAGGAAGAGGCGGCGAGGGAGAAGGAGCGCACCAAGCGCGAGAAGCTGGTCGCGAAAGCGCAGGCGGCATTGGACGAGGCGCAGCGAGAGCACGAAGAACGAGCCGAATCCCTCGATGCCGAACGGGCCGACATCGAGAAGCGGATGGAGGCCGAGGACGCTCGATGGGAGAGGGAAAACGATAAGCTGAAAGCAGCTTTGCGCCGGTCTCGGGAGTAACAGGCTGCGGCTCTCGGCAGCCAGTTCTGACGACCGCCGCAATGACCGGCTTGCTGCGGGCCGCGCGCTGCCGGTCATCAAGCCGATCAGGCGCCCGGAAAAGCCCAGATGTTCATGGTGGCTATGCCTTCGCGCAGCTTTTTGATCGGAACGTAGTCCGGCGAATTCCAGAATGCGTGGATCGCCTCCATGTCGGGAAACTCGAACATGACGACTGGTCGCTGGTCGTGTTCGCCTTCCAGGACCTCCACTTTAGCGCGTCTGGCCACAAGTCTCCCGCCAAAGCTGGCTATGAACGGCACGACGGCCTGCACGTACTGCTGATACTGCGCTTCGTCCTTGATGGTGTTTTGGACAATGAAATAGGCGGGCATAATCAACCTCTCAAGGCAATGATCCGAGGACGGAAGACAGTTCAGCCTAGCATGCCCCTTGAGACATGTCGCAGGACGGAGCATAGGCCGGCCCCGATCTTTCTGAGTGCGGCCGTTGGTTCCGATTTGTCTCGACTCCGGAACCGGAGAGGAATCTACTGACGTCATCACCGGCTCCGCCGTTGGCATCTTCCGGTGACCGAGAGACCAATTGCACTCCCGCCTCCTCTAACGGAGAAGCGTCGTGCAACGCCAACGGTCGAAACCACATTCATTCGAAGAACGGCTGGTCGCGGAGAAGACGCGCCTTGCCCACCAGGCGGAGGCTCTTCCGCCCGGTCCCGCCAAAGAGAAATTGCTTCAGAAGATCGACCAGATCGAAAAGGCCTCACGCATCGACAAGTGGCTATCTTCGCCCGGCTTGCGGTCGCCGCGGTGACATACAGATGAAGGACATCCGAGCGCACCTAGAAAAGCTGGAGGTTCAGATCGCCGATTGCGAAATGATCCGCGACTTGGCGACGGATCCGAAAAAGCGCGTGCTGTTCACCCGATTGGCAGGGCACTTCAGGCTTCTGGCCGCGGAGTTGAAAGGGGCACTGGCCGTCCAGAACGATGGCCTTCCGAGGCCACATGATTAAGAACCGCCTCTGGATGAGAAGGACGTCTAACAGTTCTCTCTCTCGTTCTTCGCCGCAGCCCGGTTGACGCTTTCGCGGATCAGCCGTTCCTCCGGAGCGAGCTCCATGACCGCCCGATGCAGCTCGGCTTCAATCGTGAGAAGGCTGTCGAGCGGCTTGTCCGCCCACTGCCAGAAGCGATCGAATGCATCCATCACAGGTCCTCCCGCAGGCCCCGGAAACGGGTGCCTGACCTTTCCCTCGGCCGACTTCGCGCGGTACTCGATCTCGGCCAGAAGCTTGGGTTCGACCCAGATGCCATTGTGGTTGATGCGCTTGGCATAGTGCTGAGTCTTTCGGATAAGGGGTTTAAGCCGCTTCTGCAGATCGGAAGCCGAGACCTTGTCGAAGCCGTGATCGACTTTGCCGGCGTAGACCAGATCGGCGCCCTTGCGCCGGCCGACATAGAGGCCGTTCCACTTCGTCCCATCGAGTGCGAAACCGGCAATGGTCAGCGTCTCCCGCTGCACGCAGGTCTTCTTGACCCAGTCGTTCGTGCGTCCTCTCGGATAGGCACTGTCCCGTACCTTCGAGACGACGCCTTCGAGACCGAGCTTGCAGGCGTGCGCAAACATCTCGCGACCGTCTATCTCGAAACTTTCGCTGAACTGAATGTCGGTGCCGTTCAGGATCTTCTTGAGTTCGGCCTTGCGCTGAAAGAGCGGCAGCTTCCGGATATCGCGGCCGTTCAGATAGAGCAGATCGAGCGCCACAAGCACGATGCTCTTCGACTTGCCCTTGAGCTCGTTCTGCAGGACCGAGAAGTCGGTCGTGCCGTCGGCGGTCGGCACGACGATCTCGCCGTCCACCACGGCCGAGGTCGCCTTGATCCGCCAGGCGTCATGGGCGACCTTCTTGAAGCGGTGCGTCCAATCGTGGCCGCGCCGGGTGAAGATCGTCGCCGCCTCGTTGGCTAGATGGACCTGAACACGGTAGCCGTCGAATTTGATCTCGTGAATCCAGCGGGCCCCTGACGGCACCTTGTCGATCGAGGATGCCAGGGCCGGCTCGACGAAGCCGGGCAGCGACGCCTTGAGACCGATCGCCTCGGGCTTTTTACGCTGAAACGCCACTGAAGAACTCCACGCTACAGCCGATTCAAATTGGCACAGTTCGAATCGTTCCGGAACCTCAGAATCCCATTCGCGTTGCTTGGATGTCATAACAGGAGGCACCCATGGCGGTAGCGAAGAAGACGAAGACGGCGCGCGGTCGAAAACAGGACCGGCGCGGGTGGCTGGCGGGCAGAACTACGAAGTGCAGTACGAGGCGAAGAAGACCAGAAAGTCAGCACCGGCGGTGAAAAAGGCCGTCAAAAAGGTCCGCAATGCGCGCAAGCGCGTGGAGAAAAAGCTGGGCCGCTGAAATGGGAAGGCCGGGCCCGCGTTGAGGCTCGCCACCAGCCCTTCTAGTCCGGGGGGCATTCCGGGCAGGTATCACCGATCGAGTTGAGCACGTCGCGAACCTCGGCCGCCGCCGCATCAGGGGAGACGCCTGCTGGCGGGTCTCCACGGGCGATATCAAAGGCCCGCTCCCGTGCGTGCGGATCGGCGCGATCTTGCATCCAACCGTGTTCGTCGCACTCGCGGATGGCGCCCGCTTCCTGGAGAACCTGGATCGCCCATCCGCGCAGCGTCCGTATCGCTGGCCTTCGTTCACGCGTCAGCAGCATTGAAATAGCTCCTGATACGACGAATCCTTTAAGTCCGTCATTCGTTCCCCCGTTTAGCGATGGGCTGGGATTCGCAATGACGAGCGAGCGAAGTTTGGCGTGCAATGCGAGACCACGAACTGCCCGTTTCTCGTATGGGCGCGTGCGGCTTCGCCGCACCGGGCTCTCGTGAACCGAACCGCTTTGCGTCTCGGCCGTCCGGCTTCGATCCCCTCGCGCAGAGACTGCGGAGCCCCTCGCCGGGGGCACTCGGGAAAGGGGCTCGCCTTCGGCGATCGCTATTACTGCCCCTGTGCCGGGTGCCGCTGTTAACCGGTCTCGTCGCTGCACTCGGACCCGCGTGCCCCTTCGGGTCGCTATGCTCACGCTCTCCGGGTGCCATTTCAGTGGGGCGATGCGCTATTGGCGCACGCCGGGTTTGGGCCTGCGGCCCAAGGCCACTTCCCCATGAAGAAATGGGACGTAAGGTGGGCCGCCTCGCAGATTTCGCATTCTCTCACGTGTGCGTATGCGGCGAGGGCCGAACCGGGCTCCCGTACGTCCCACGCAGTTGTTTCCCCGCGCAAGAGGCCGAGAGTAAGAGAACTGAATGGGTTTGCCGTGACGGGTTACAGGCTGCGAGAGAGGCTCGCGGCGCCCCGTCGCGGAGACCCGCGATGTCCAGACATTATCCTCGGGCGCGCACCGGTGAGGATCGGGCGAACCTTTATGACGAAATCACCAACAAGATCATCGGCGAACTTGAGGCCGGCCGAGTGCCATGGGTGCAGCCTTGGGGCCCCACCGCGAAGGCGTCTTTGGCAATGCCGAAAAGCGTCGCGACCGGCCGTCAATACAGCGGCATCAACGTTCTGATCCTCTGGGGAGCTGCCACCGAGCGAGCTTTCACAGGTCAGAGCTGGCTTACTTTCCGTCAGGCGCTGTCGCTCGGCGGTTACGTCCGCAAAGGCGAGCGTGGAACAACCGTGGTCTATGCCGATCGCTTCATACCGGCCGACGAAAAGCGTCGCGCGAGCGAAACGGGCGACGAAGCGCAGACCATACCATTCCTCAAGCGCTTCACGGTCTTTAATACTGATCAATGCGACGAACTGCCTTCGGAGATCATGACGACGGCGCCGCCTCCGCCGCCAGGCTTGATCGAGCCGCGTGTCGAAAAGCTCATCAGGGCGACCGGCATCAACTTCCGCATTGGCAGCAACCGCGCATTCTATGCGCCGGCAGAAGACTATGTGCAGGTGCCGCCGCCGCAAGCCTATTTTGAGCCGATCAACTGGCATCGAACCGCCTTGCATGAGCTGGCGCATGCCAGTGGCCATCAATCACGTCTCAACCGCGACTTGTCAGGCGCCTACGGTACCAAGAAGTATGCTTTTGAAGAGTTGATCGCGGAGATATCGGCTGCGTTCAGTTGCGCGTCGCTCGGTATCGTGCCGACGGTGCGACATGCCGATTACATCGGCTCCTGGCTTGAAGTGCTGCGTGAGGACAATCGCGCCATAGTGCGTGCTGCATCACGGGCCAGCAAGGTCGCGGATTATCTGCTTGGCTTTCTGCCGGAATCCGCTGTCGACATGACGACGGAGAGAGCGGAGCAGGAGGCCGCGTGAAGACCTCGCCAGCAGCTTCGGAAACGAGAGTGAGAGGGGAGATGCGGTTTCGCGACGGGTTGGAGGCCGAGAGAGAGGCTCCCGGCCGCCCGTCGTGGAGATCAGACATGACGAAGGCTGTCCAAAAGATCACGCTGTCGCCCTCGCGGGACATTCCGTTCAACAATCTCGAGCTCAGCCAGTCGAACGTCCGGCGCGTGAAAGCGGGCGTTTCGATCGAGCAGCTCGCGGAAAGCATCGCACAGCGTACGCTTCTGCAAAGTCTCAATGTGCGCGCGGTTGTAGATGCGGAAGGCAAAGAGACCGGCATGTTCGAGGTGCCGGCGGGTGGCCGGCGCTATCGCGCGCTGGAACTTCTCGTCAAGCAGAAGCGCATGGCGAAGACGCAGGCGGTTCCGTGCGTGGTGCGCGAGGGAGGCATTGCCGAAGACGATTCACTTGCGGAAAACGACGAACGGATAGGGCTTCATCCACTCGATCAGTTCCGAGCCTTCCAGACCTTGAGTGGCTCCGGCTTGTCCGAGGAGGAGATCGCGGCCCGGCACTTCGTGACGCCGGCCGTGGTGAAGCAACGCCTCCGGCTGGCGTCCGTGTCGCCAAAGCTGCACGACGTCTACGCCGAAGACGGCATGACCCTTGAGCAGCTCATGGCGTTTTCGGTCACGGCGGATCACACGCGGCAGGAACAGGTCTGGGAGAATGTCAGCCGCTCCGGCTACGATGAGCCATATCAGATCCGGCGGATGCTGACCGAAAATACCGTGCGGGCGTCCGATCGCCGCGTGCAGTTCATTGGGCTGGATGTTTACGAGCAGGCAGGTGGCGGCGTTCTCCGCGACCTGTTCGAGCACGATGATGGCGGCTGGCTTCAAGACGTCGCCCTGCTCGACCGTCTTGTCACGGAGAAGCTCAAAGCCGAGGCGGAAACAATTGGTGCGGAAGGATGGAAATGGATCTCAGTCGCCGTTGACTTCCCCTACGGACACACGACACGCCTGCGCGAGCTGGAAGGCCAGCCTGTCGATCTCACCTCCGAGGAGCAGGCCACCATCGACGCTCTCAACGCCGAGCAGGAGAAGCTCGAAACCGAATATCAGGATGCGGATGAGCTGCCCGAAGCGGTCGACCTGCGTCTCGGCGCGATCGAGGCGGCGCTGCTGGCGCTCGAAGACCGGCCGCAAACTTACGATCCGGCCGAGATTGCCCGGGCCGGCGTCTTCGTCAGCATCGATTCCGAAGGACGCCTTTGCGTCGATCGGGGCTATGTTCGGCCTGAGGATGAGGCGCCTGTGACCGATTCCAACGTCGATCAGGGCACCGATGCGTCATCGATTGAGGGGCGGGAGGCTGGTGCTTCCGTACAGCGCACGGCGATCTCGGTCGCCGGAGCATCGACCGAACCGGACGAGGATGATGAAGACCCGACAAGGCCCTTGCCGGATCGGCTCATCATCGAACTGACGGCGCACCGTACGCTGGCATTGCGGGATGCGCTGGCGGAAAATCCCGAGATCGCGTTCCAGGCGGTGCTGCACAACTTCGTGTTGACGGCCTTTTATCGGTTCGCGTCGTCCGGGAGCTGTCTTGAGATCGGGCTGCGCACGCCAACCTTTCCCGCTCAAGCTCCGGGGCTGAGGGAAAGCGTCCCGGCTAAGGCTGTCGAGGTGCGGCATGAGGCCTGGAAGGCACGATTGCCGAAGAGCGAGAACGATCTCTGGGATGCCCTGACGGCCCTCGATGGTGGTGCACAGGCATCGCTTTTCGCGCACTGTGCGTCCTTTGCGGTCAACGCCGTCCATGAGCCGGCCAATCGTTACAATCAGGGTCGCGTCTCAGCCCACGGCGTCCGCACGCGTCTCGACCAGGCCAACGTGCTGGCGCGCGCTGCCGAACTCGACATGGTGCGGGCCGGCTGGAGACCGACCGTCGACAATTATCTCGGCCGAGTCACCAAGCCTCGCATTCTGGAGGCGGTGCGGGAAGCCAAGGGCGAGTCGTCGGCACAACTGATCGACCACCTAAAGAAGGCCGACATGGCCAAGGAGGCCGAGCGTCTCCTGGATGGCTCGGGCTGGTTGCCGGAGCCGCTGCGTCTCGTCGATTCCAGCCCGTCTTCGGTGGAGCCGGAAGGTGAAGCGGGAGCACTGCCAGAATTCCTCGCTGATGAGGAGGATCCGGAGAACGCCAGCCACGAGGATCCGCAACAGCTCGACGCGGCTGAGTAGCATCGCCGACCGGGTGGCTCCAGCCGTCCGGCACTTGCTTGGGGACCGGTGTGCAGCGCCGGTCCCCATTTTTATTGGGAGACGGTTGAGAGGGAGAGTGGGGCCGGGAAGGGTTTGAATCGCCGCGGCTTGAGGAGAGCGCCGGGCGGTTCGACCCGTTCCTGCTCTCCGAAAGAAATCCCATGACCGAATCTCTCGCCGGCGGCGCCGCCGCTGCGCCGCTTTCGATGCGTGCCGCTGCAACTATCACCTCCGCTGCGGTCAGGGCTGCGCGACAGCTCTTGACCGATCTCGAACGAGGCCGGCGCATCGATGCCGCGGTCCTGCGTGGCGCCATGGGGGCTGCCTTCGGCGCCTCGGACGCGGCCGGTGCCTGGAATTGGAAGACCGCCTATGACACCTGCGAGGCGGCCACCGTTCTATTCCTTCGCAAGTTCGGTCCGGCCGTCCGGATCAAGGCTGGCTCAACGGCCGCGATGCTGCCGATGCTCGCGAGAGTCGCCAGTCTCCTGCCGACCCATACGCGGCGCTCCGAGGACAGCCAGGCGCTTCAACAATTCTCGACGCCGATCCCGTTGGGGCTGGCCGCATGTACCGCAGCCGCGATTACACCCGCCGACCGCGTTTTGGAGCCGTCCGCGGGGACCGGCTTGCTCGCCATCTTCGCCGAGCTCGCCGGCGGTGGCCTGATATTGAACGAGTTGGCCGAACCCCGGGCGGAGTTGCTCGATCACCTGTTCGCCGGCGTTGAGGTCACGCGGTTCGACGGCGCCCAGATCGATGATCACCTCGAAGCCGATCTCGCACCTAGCGTCGTCTTGATGAATCCGCCGTTCTCGGCGCTGGCGAATGTCGATCGGCGAATGGCGGACGCGGCGCTCCGGCACATTGCTTCGGCTTTGGCGCACCTTTGCGACGGTGGGCGTCTCGTCGCCATCACCGGCGCAAATTTCAGACCGGACAATCCGGCATGGCGAGATGCATTCGTTCGCCTTCAGGAACGTGGGCGAGTTGTTTTCTCTGCCACGGTCGACGGAGCCGTCTACGCGAAACACGGAACACGCATCGACACCCGGCTGCTTGTCATCGACAAGCAGCCCGCGGCGGACCCGAACGTTTTTCCGGCTCCGCTCGGCATGGCGGGCGATGTCGCTACCTTGCTCGACTGGGTGACCCAGCATGTGCCTCCGAGGTTGCCTGTTGCCGCCCCAGTCGTGATCAACGTCGCCAGACGCCCTCCGATATCACGATTCCTCGGCGTCTCTGCACCATGTCCGCCCTCTACTTCCGGCGGCGCCGCGCAAGAAGGCGTCGAACTTTCGTGCGAGACGGTTGAGTGGTTGCCGCCGGAAGGCGCCAGGCTTACCGATGCGCTTTATGAGGAATACGCTTTGCAGTCGATCCGTATTCCGGGCGCGCACGCGCATCCGACCAAGCTCGTGCAGTCGGCTGCAATGGCATCTGTCGCGCCGCCAAGGCCATCCTATCGGCTGCATCTGCCAGCCAGTCTGGTGGCGGATGGCATCCTGTCGGACGCCCAGCTTGAGAGCGTCATTTACGCCGGCGAGGCGCATTCCGAATTCCTCGCGGGCTCCTGGACGGTCGATGCAACTTTTGACGTTGTCGCGGCCGCGCGCGACGACGCAGAAGATGCTGTCCGCTTCCGTCGCGGCTGGTTCTTGGGCGATGGGACCGGAGCGGGCAAGGGGCGGCAAGTTGCTGGCATCCTGCTCGACAACTGGCTCAAGGGTCGCCGCCGGGCGGTCTGGATCAGTAAATCCGACAAGCTGATCGAGGACGCGCAGCGCGATTGGTCCGCGCTCGGCATGGAGCGGCTGCTCGTGACGCCGTTGTCTCGGTTTCGCCAGGGCACGCCGATCCGGCTCGCGGAAGGCATCCTATTTACCACCTACGCTACGCTGCGCACCGACGAACGCGGCGAAAAGCTTTCGCGCGTTCGGCAGATCGTCGAATGGTTGGGCTCCGAATTCGACGGAGTGATCGTCTTCGACGAAAGCCACGCGATGCAGAACGCGGCAGGCCAGAAGGGCGAGCGCGGCGATCAGGCGGCCTCTCAGCAGGGGCGTGCTGGCCTGAGGCTCCAGCATGCCTTGCCGAATGCCCGCGTCGTCTATGTCTCCGCAACTGGTGCCACGACGGTCCACAATCTCGCATATGCTCAGCGGTTGGGTTTGTGGGGAGGTACCGATTTTCCGTTTGCCACACGTGCCGAGTTCGTCGAAGCTCTCGAGGAGGGTGGCGTCGCGGCCATGGAAGTGCTTGCGCGCGACCTCAAAGCGCTCGGTCTCTACGCGGCCCGCTCGCTCTCTTACGAGGGCGTCGCGTACGAACTCGTCGAGCATCAGCTCACGCCGGAGCAGGTACGCATCTATGACGCCTATGCCGGCGCGTTCAGCGTCATCCATAACAATCTCGATGCGGCAATGCGGGCCGCGAACATCACCGGCGAGACCGGCACGCTGAACGGCCAGGCCAAATCGGCCGCGCGATCTGCTTTTGAGAGCGCCAAGCAGCGCTTCTTCGGCCACCTGCTGACCTCGATGAAGGCGCCATCGCTGATCCGCTCGATCGAACGCGATCTTGACGCCGGCCACGCCGCCGTCATCCAGATCGTCTCGACCGGTGAGGCACTCATGGAGCGCCGGTTGGCCGAGATCCCAACCGAGGAGTGGGGCGACGTCCAGGTCGATATCACCCCACGCGAGTATGTTCTCGACTATCTCGCCCATTCCTTTCCGGTTCAGCTCTACGAGCCCTTCACCGACCAGGAGGGCAATCTCTGCTCCCGGCCCGTCTATCGCGACGGTCAGCCGGTCGAGAGCCGGGACGCCGTCGCTCGCCGGGACTGTCTCATCGAAAAGCTCGCCTCGCTGCCGCCGGTCCCGGGTGCGCTGGATCAGGTGATCCAGCGCTTCGGCACCGAGGTGGTCGCGGAAGTCACCGGCCGCTCACGCCGCATCGTTCGCAAGGGCCAGCGGCTGCTCGTCGAAAACCGGGCCGGTTCGGCCAACCTCGCCGAGACCTCGGCATTCATGGACGGGGTCAAGCGGAGCCTCGTGTTCTCCGACGCGGGCGGCACGGGGAGGAGCTACCACGCCGAGCTGTCGGCGCGGAATCGCCGCCTGCGGGTCCACTATCTGCTCGAGCCTGGCTGGAAGGCGGACGCCGCGATCCAGGGGCTCGGCCGCACCAACCGGACCAACCAGGCGCAGCCGCCGCTGTTTCGTCCCATCGCGACGGACGTGAAGGCCGAAAAGCGCTTCCTCAGCACCATTGCCCGCCGGCTCGATACGTTGGGAGCGATCACGCGTGGCCAGCGCCAGACCGGAGGGCAGGGCCTGTTCCGGCCCGAAGACAATCTCGAAAGCCAGTATGGCCGCGACGCATTGCGCCAACTCTACACGCAGCTGGCGCGCGGCAAGGTCGAGGGCTGCTCGATCGAGCGATTTGAGGAAGTGACCGGCCTGAAGCTCACGGACACCAATGGGCTCAGGGATGATTTGCCGCCGATCACGACGTTCCTGAACAGGTTGCTGGCGCTCACAATCGAGCTCCAGAACATCCTGTTCACCGTCTTCGAGCAGCTATTGACCGCCCGGATCGAGGGTGCGGTTGCATCCGGTATCTACGACGTCGGGCTGGAAACGCTTCGTGCCGAGAGCTTCGTCGTCACGAACCGGCGAACCATCTATGTCCATCCCGGCACTGGCGCCGAAACCCGGCTGCTCACGATTACCCAGCGCCAACGCAATCATCCTATGAGCCTGGTTGATGCCCTCGCTCGTCTTTCGGATCCTCGCGCCGTCCTGCTGATCAATGAGCGCTCGGGACGGGCCGCGGTGCAGGTCCCAGCCCCGAGCTTCATGCTCGACGACCGCGAGATCGATCGGCGCGTGCGCCTGATCCGCCCCATGGAGCAGCACAGCGTCTCCCTCAAAATGATGGCGGAAAGCCATTGGGTCGATGCCGACTGTGATGGCTTCGCCGCAGCCTGGCTTGCGGAGCTCGCCGAGGTCCCCGAGTTCACGGAAACCACGATTCACGTCGTGGCCGGCTTGCTACTGCCAATCTGGAAGCGGCTGCCGAACGAGTCGACGCGGGTCTATCGGCTCCAGACCGATGCGGGCGAGCGCGTCATCGGCCGCAAGGTCTCCGCGACCTGGGTCGCGAACGTCCTTGCGGCTGACGTGCCGTCGCTGACGCCGGACGCCGCCTTTGCAGCGCTAATGGAGGGGCGGACCGTCCTCGAGCTCGCCGAGGGGCTCCAGCTTCGCCGTGCCCGAGTGATGGGCGCATATCGCATCGAACTGTCTGGGTGCAATGACACGATGCGCGACCGACTGCGGGCTTATGGTCTGTTTGGGGAGATCATCTCCTGGAAGCTGCGCATGTTCGTGCCGACGGATACGAGCGGCGTCGAGATACTTTCGAAGGTGCCCGACACCTATCGGGTTACGCGCATCAGTGAGCGGGAAGCCGCTTGATGTCGCGCGATGCTTCCGCCCTGGCACGCCGCCTCGCGCGCGAGGCCGAGGCCGTGTGCCGACACTATCTTTCCAATGGCAGACGGGCGGGGCGGTACTGGGTGGTCGGCGACGTCCACAACACGCCCGGCCGCTCGATGTTCGTGCGGCTCCAGGAATCGCCGAAGGGGCCTGCCGGCAAATGGACGGACGCTGCGACCGGCGAGCATGGCGACCTCCTCGACGTGATCCGCGAAAGCCTGGGATTGCGCGACTTCCGCGAGGTGAGCGCGGAGGCAAGACGCTTCTTGAAACTGCCTCGCGCTGAACCGGAACTCGTCGCAAGGCCCGTCGGTCCGGCAGCACCAACCGGATCGCAAGAGGCCGCCCGTCGGCTCTTTGCGATATCCAGCCCGATCGAGAGGACCGTGGTCGATGTTTATTTGCGGGGGCGCGGAATAGTCCATGTGCACCATGGTGGCAGCTTGCGGTTCCATCCACGCTGCTACTATCGGCCGGACGAGCACCTGCCGACCGAGACCTGGCCGGCGATGATCGCTTCTGTCACGGACCTCGATGGCAGGATCACCGGCGTACACCGTACTTGGCTCGACCCGGCCGGCTTTGATCGTGTTCGGCTGGGCAAGGCTCCGATCGATACGCCACGACGCGCGATGGGCGACCTTCTCGGCAATGCCGTTCGTTTCGGCGTGGTGGACGACGTGCTCGCGGCCGGCGAGGGCATCGAGACCATGCTGTCACTGCGTTACATGCTGCCGACGATGCCGATGGCCGCTGCGCTTTCAGCCAATCACCTCTCGGCCATGTTGCTGCCGTCTGGCTTGCGTCGGCTCTATATCGCTCGTGATGCCGATGCCGCCGGTGATACGGTGCTCGCTGTTCTGACCCAGCGCGCAGCGGACGCCGGCATTGAAGCGATCGCGTTGTCGCCGCGGCTGGGCGATTTCAACGAAGATCTGCACGTCTTCGGTCTTGACGGTCTCCGAGCAGCCTTGCGGATTCAACTCGTACCTGAGGATGTCGTCCGCTTCCCGCATTCGTCGACGGTGCCTGCGGAATAGGTCGCGACAGTTCGATCGACCGTGACAGGTCGGTCATGGGCAAGGCCAATACCGGAAGAGGACGCGACCTCGGCCTTCTAGAGGGCGATCGGACGGCAAGCGGCCCGGGCCGGCAATGGCTGCGTCCGGCTATTTTCCGCCGCGCGCCGGCAATTGAAAAACACATCTTATGTCTAGCCAGCGCGCTTTGCATCGCGAGGCAAAATAGCCGGCCTCCGCCATCCTCCGCTGCCGCTTCGGCCCTTCGGGTTCTGGCCTGTTCCGTCCGCCGTCTGAGTGATCGCCACGAAGGCCGCGAAGGGCGCGGCCAAACCCGGCAAAGGACCTCCCTCCATGACCGACCATGACGACGTCGAACCGCCGCACGCCTCTTCTCCGACCGACCACGTCCTCACAGAATTACAGCTCTACGGTTACCGTCCGTTCGACGACCAGCCTGATCCGAGACCGCTTCCCGAAGGCAAGATGATCTCCGGTGCCGTCGCCGATATCTTCGACGCCCTGGTTGCGACCCTGAACGACACGCGGCTCGAGCGGGACCTTGACGATCTGCTCTGGTCGACTGTCAACTTGTTCCATCGTGCCGTCGATCGCATCGAACGCCAGCTCGACGACAATGAGCAGGCGCAGCACAAGAGCCAGCGCGAGCAGAACGGCTCCGAAGTACGATCGGTCGAACTCGAGCGCCTGACGGCGGAAGGCATCACGCTGATCGAACGCCGCAACTGCCTGGAGCTCTTCCGGGACCAGGCCATCGAACGATTTGAGGTCCACACCGGCTCGTCCTGGCGCCCGCGGTCGGGATCACTGGTCAACCACCGTACGCTCACCGCAGCAATGATCGACTCCCGCGACTTCATCGCAGCGAAACGCCGCCGAGACCGAGGTCCTGGTGCCGCCTGGACCCAAGATCGCACTCACCGGCGGGCTCGATTTCAACGACCACCACCTCATCTGGGATCGCCTCGACAAGGTGCATGCCAAGCATCCCGACATGGTCCTGCTCCATGGCGGCTCGCCCAAGGGCGCCGAGCTGATCGCTTCGAAATGGGCAACCACCCGCAAGGTGCCTCAGGTCGCCTACAAGCCCGACTGGACGAAGTACGCCAAGGCGGCACCGTTCAAGCGCAACGACGCCATGCTCGAACTTCTGCCGATCGGCGTCATGCACTTCCCGGGGACTGGAATCCAGGACAATTTCGCGGACAAGGCGAAGCGGCTCGGCATCCCGGTCTGGAAGTTCGGCGGCGCGTGAGCGCCGCCTTGCTCGCCTCCAAGACAAGGTGGAGTTGCACGCCGCAACTCCGCCTCGTTTTGACATTACGTCCGAGGCCGCGCCGCGGTGGTGGTGGAAGGCGCGACTAGTACATCTATGCATTGGAGCCACCGCCATGCTCGCCCTTGGGCTTGTTCTCAACACACTCGGCATCGGGTTGTTCTGCTGGCTGATCTTTGCGCTGGCGGTCTATGCGCTGCCGTTTTTCGTCGCACTCAGTATCGGGATGTTGGCGTTTCATGGCGGCGCCGGCGTCGTCGGCGCGCTGCTTATCGGATTGGCCTCCGGCGCACTGACGCTCGCTGTCGCTCAGGTCGCCCTCGCGGTTTGTCGGTCCCGGACCTTGCGCATCGTGATCGCAGCCGCATTCGCCGTCCCTGCAGCTATCGCTGGCTATCATGTGGTGTTTGCCCTGTCGCAGATCGGGGTGCCTTCGCTGGCTTGGCGCGAGGCCTTCGCTTGCCTAGGTTCGGTCTGCATCGGCGGCACAGCATGGACGTGCTTGATCGTTTTAGCGGAGGCTCGCCCGTTGGAGTCGGCCGGGGTGGCGGAGAATATGCCTCGACCGGTGCTCACAGCAGCCACGCATGAGCGATGACGCTTCGTCGCTATCATCGGTCGAGCAAGATCGCACAGGGCGCCACGTTGAACGAGGGATCATCGAGCTTGGGGAGAGGTAACCGCGCTTTTCCTCGTTGCGCTTTGACCACCCCCCAATCTCCGCCTGGTCCACATTGCTGCGGTGGAGCGGCGCGCCGCGCTTAATCATTCCTTCCGGGACGATACCGCCCTTTGCGGCAGATTGTTGCTCTTTCTGCGCCGAACCGTACCAACCTCTTGTGCAGCTCAACCGAGATTCGCCAAGTCTTCTCCTTAAGATTGCGGTTCAGCACGCGGACGCACGCGC
>NZ_JADPKS010000060.1 GCF_023074175.1 Bradyrhizobium sp. 139 | reverse complement strand
CGCGCGGGTCGTGGCTGACGTCGTCGGTTACGGCGGCGAAATCACCTTCGACACCTCGCGTCCCGATGGAACGCCGCGCAAGCTGCTCGATGTCAGCCGTCTCGCCAGGCTCGGCTGGCGCGCGAGGACATGGCTTGTAGATGGAGTGCGGCAGACCTACCAGGCCTTCTTGGCGGTATCGGGTACATCGGACAAAACGAGAGACTCATGCAGCTGCTAACTGCTGACGGCGCTCATTGTCCGATTGCCAGAAAGTTGCTTTAGGATCTTCCGGCGAATTCGACAGGGCTCCACGTGTTGCCTGGAGCTCGCGCACCTCCGGTGCCGCGTGCCCGATGGAGGGCAGGCACGGCTAGACTGGCCGATAACTATAGCGGCGAATTGGTCAGGCGCGCCTTGCGGGACGCTCTGTTTTGAACTTGAGGTAAACTGATTAAATGTGCGGAATTGTCGGCATCTTGGGGCGCGGTCCGGTCGCGGATCGTCTCATCGATTCACTGAAGCGACTGGAATATCGCGGCTATGACTCAGCGGGCATCGGAACGCTCAAAGGAAACCATATCGAGCTTCGACGCGCCGAGGGCAAGCTGAGGAACCTTGAGACACGCGTTCGCTGCCATCCGCTCTCAGGCCATGTCGGGATTGGGCACACGCGCTGGGCTACTCATGGCAAGCCGACGGAGCACAATGCTCATCCGCATGCAACGGACAATGTTGCAGTCGTCCATAACGGCATAATCGAGAATTTTCGCGAGCTGCGAGCGGAGCTAAAACAGCATGGCGCCTGTTTCGCCTCTGAAACAGACACCGAGGTGGTGACGCATCTCATCGACTTTTATCTGAAAGATGGCTGCTCGCCGCAGGAGGCAGTAAAAGCGTCGCTGCCGCGGCTAGTCGGCGCGTTTGCGCTTGCAATCCTGTTCAAGGGTCAACACGACCTCATGATCGGTGCGCGCAAGGGCTCACCACTCGCGATCGGGCATGGCGAAGGCGAAATGTATCTCGGATCGGATGCTATCGCGCTCGCGCCCCTTACCGGCTTGATCACCTACCTTGAGGACGGCGATTGGGCTGTGCTCAACCGCAACTTCAGCGTGGTCTACGACGCACAAGGCACAGTTGTCCGCCGGGAGGTGATGAAATCTGGCGCGTCGTCGGTTCTCGTCGAGAAAGCAAACTACCGCCACTTCATGGCGAAGGAAATCCACGAACAGCCAGAGGTGATCGGGCAGACGCTGGCGCATTACGTCGATATCGCCACCGAGAGCGTGGCACTGCCGCAGGAGCTTCCGTTCGACTTCAACGAGATCGGACATATCTCGATCACCGCTTGCGGTACGGCAGGCTACGCCGGCCATATCGCCAAATACTGGTTCGAGCGGCTGGCTCGTATTCCAGTCGAGCTCGATGTCGCCTCTGAATTTCGCTATCGTGAGGCGCCGATGCGCAAGGGAGATCTTGCTATCTTCATCTCGCAGTCCGGCGAGACGGCCGATACGCTGGCCGCGCTCCGCTATGCCAAATCGCAAGGCCTGCATACCCTCTCGATCGTGAACGTACTGAGTTCGACCATTGCGCGCGAAAGCGGGACAGTGTTGCAGACACTCGCCGGACCTGAAATCGGCGTTGCCTCGACCAAGGCGTTCACATGCCAGCTCGTCGTCCTGGCGGCGCTTGCGGTCGCTGCTGGCAAGGCGCGCGGTGAATTGCCGGAGAGCGACGAGGTCGATCTCGTGCGAGCGCTGATCGAAATTCCGCGGCTAGTTACAGCGGCGCTTGCCAGCGAGCCGCAGATCGAGAAGCTCGCACGCGACATCGCCAAATCGCGTGACGTGCTATATCTTGGTCGCGGCACGTCGTTTCCACTGGCAATGGAGGGCGCACTGAAGCTGAAGGAGATCTCCTATATTCACGCCGAGGGCTATGCGGCCGGAGAGCTCAAGCACGGCCCGATAGCCTTGATCGACGAGAGCGTTCCCGTAATCGTCATTGCTCCCTGCGACCGGGTGTTCGAAAAGACCATCTCGAACATGCAGGAGGTCGCCGCACGCGGCGGCAAGATTATCTTGATAACGGACGCTCGGGGAGCCGCAGAGGTATCCATGGATTCACTCGCGACGATTGTGCTGCCGGAGATGGGTACGACATTTACGTCGATTGTCTATGCGATTCCGGTGCAGCTTCTGGCCTACCACACGGCCATCCTGATGGGCACGGACGTCGACCAACCCCGAAATCTCGCGAAATCGGTAACCGTCGAATAAGGCAAGGTGACGCGACCTGGAATTGTCGTGGTCAGATTCCGAATGCGCACAAGCCTCGGTCAGATCGAATTACGATGTGCCGCCCGGCTCCTGGCCCGATGCCACCGCATGGTTTGTGCCGGTTCATAGCCCTTTCTTACGGAGGCTGAGACTCATGTGCAAAATCTACGGCCAATCAGGTTGCGAGGCTGGCGTGGCGTTGCCCCCGGCAAGCAAGGAGTGGCGTATGGCTTATCACGGCATTCCGATTACTTTGACCTGGTCATAATTCGTGACAAACATCCAAGTTTTTTCATACGGCGTGGAAGCCAGATGAACCTGTTCGAGTGATCCAAACGAATGCCCGTTATCGCTGAGGAGGCCCGCTATGTTCCCCGTCAGCGCGGGTTTTGGACCGCATTAGGACCGCAGCGGCCCTCGAAGTACGAGGCGCGCCTCGCTTCGAAGGACAACGTGGCACTTGCCGAGCGGCGATCGGCGCTATCGGACGGGCTCGATCGCCAGCACGCTCACCAAATCTTTTCCGTCAAACCTCAGGTTAACTTGAGCAACTCGAGGCCAAATCGCTGGACATCGGGTGAGATGCCAACGCACCTCGGCCCGATCGCAGGCTCGCGAGCTGTTCTAGCACGACATCTCACGGAGCTCTTCCCTGCTGCTCGTATGCCATGCATCTCGTCCTTCCTTTTCATTGCATGTCGGTGCGCTCAATGAGAAATTCGGCCACGCCGCAGACAACAACCTTGTCATCGAGAATTGCCCGAGGTTTCAGTAGCTTGACAGTCACTCCAGCGGCGCGAGCGGAATAACGCCCGAAAAACTGTGCGAGTTTGCGGCAATTGCCGAAAATATGCCGGAAACGTCAGGCGCTTACGGGTTGGTCGATAGTGCCCTGATGGCAGATTCGCGGCCATGAAACTACACTCGGCTGGCGTGAGATTTTCTCCGGAACCGGCCATTTCAAACCGAGAGGAAACTCGCCATGTCACCAGCGTCCATCGCGCAAGCGTCAAATACCAAATCGCGCATTGGCGCCATCTTACGTGCGACGAGCGGCAACTTCCTCGAGCAGTTCGACTTCTTCTTGTTCGGGTTCTACGCCAGTGCCATCGGAAACGCGTTCTTTCCATCAGGAAGCGAAACCGCTTCACTGCTTAACACTTTCGGTGTGTTCTGGTTGGGGGCCTTGATGCGACCAGTTGGCGCGATTGTGCTTGGAGCCTATATTGACCAGATTGGCCGTCGGCAAGGCCTGATCATCACGCTTTCGATCATGGCTATTGGCACCGTCATCATCGCCTTTTGTCCCGGCTATGCAACAATCGGCATTGCCGCACCCGCGATCGTGCTGTTCGGACGGCTCTTGCAGGGCTTTTCTGCCGGCGTTGAGGTTGGCGGCGTTTCCGTCTACCTCTCCGAGATTGCCACTCCGGGCAACCGCGGCTTTTACACATCGTTTCAGTCCTCGAGCCAGCAGGTTGCGATCTTTGTCGCGGCTCTTATCGGATATTTTTTGAGCGAAGCACTTCCGGCAGAAATGGTTGCCGCCTGGGGCTGGCGGATCCCATTCTTCCTTGGCTGCTTGATCGTTCCGCTTATCTTCTTCCTGCGCCGGACGCTGGAGGAAACTCCGGAGTTTCTGGTCATGAAAACCCACCCGACGGCCCGCGAGGTCTTTGCCTCCACAATTGCGAACTGGCGCATTGTCATTCTCGGCATGATGATCGCGATGCTGACGACCACGACCTTCTATTTCGTCACAGTGTACACGCCTACGTTCGGCAAGCACGTATTGCAGCTGTCCTCGCAGAACACGCTCTTGGTGACGCTTTTGGTCGCCGTGACGAACTTCATCTGGAACCCAATTGGCGGCGCGATTTCTGACAGAATCGGTCGGAAGCCGGTCTTGCTGACCATTGCCGGCCTTGCCTTGGTGACTGTATATCCGGCGTTGTCTTGGCTTGTGACCGACCCAAGCTTTGGCAAGATGCTGATAGTGGAGATGATGTTCTCGTTCTACTTTGGCACCTATAGCGGCGCCATGTTGGGCGCTTTGGTCGAAATCGTGCCGAAGCACGTTCGCACAACTTGCTTTTCTTTGGCCTTCGCACTCGCCGCAGCTCTCTTTGGCACCTTTACCCCGCTCGCATCGACTTGGCTGATCGATCGGACCGACGACAAGGCTTCGCCGGGTTTCTGGTTGATGTTTGCAGCTTTGCTCGGCATTATCGCCGCACTCACCATTTATCCAGGAAACACCAAGAGGGTTGCGAAGCTGTCGCGACCCGAGCGGTCTAACCGGACCGTAAGCGCGCAATTTACCACGCATTAGCAGCGCGCCCACGGGGACCTTCACGTCCAACACTGAACTGAACGGGGTGCGTGGCGGTCCTTGCGGTGATCTCGCGGTGGTCCGCGTGCCACTCTGCGGGTCACGGTTCTTCCTATGCGAGTCGAGCAGTATCGGGACGAGCCGTCGCTGATGTTGACTTGGAATGGCCGAGCACTATCGCCACGCTCCCGTTCTGTGGTCGAGCGGCGCGATGATAATGCTCGCACTTCGCGGTTACGTGAAACACGGCAGAGCTCGCGCGAGGGAGATACATCCCTCGCGCGAGCTCCACGTGCGCTGCCAAGAAAACTTAACGGGCACGTCTTGAGGCTGCATGAATTCCCCAGTGGACCGGTGTATCGCAGCTCGCCAAACCTTAGCGAGCGGTCGAAAAGCTTGGATCGTGCCTGGTGCACCGAGCGACGAGCCAATGCATGACCACGACCCAGGCCAGCGCTGGCTCCGCTCGATCAGCCGCGACTTCACACACCGCTAGTTTGCGCGGATGAGGTACCGCGCGCAAGCTGTGCGAGCTCCGTCTCGAGCGTAGGGTTGCGCTTGAACATGGCGTCGATCAACGCTTGCGCCGGCTGCTCGGCCGCTTCCACCCACGTCGCCTTCTCCGCTCGTGCGGAGGGCGCGAAGACACGCTTGACGACGGTCGGCGACCCCCTCAGACCGCATTTGGCCATGTCATCCACGCCGGCAGTTTGAGCGCTCCATTTTACGATTGAGGCACGGGCCGCACGCAAGGCATCGATCATTGCACCGCGGCGAATCTGATTGGTTGCCTCTAACATGCTGACGAGACAAGGAAGCTTGGAACGCAGCACCTGGACTCCTCCTTCGCAGCGCCGTTCCGCTTCGATCGTGCGTGCTTTGAAGTCCAACGCTTTGATTGTGGAAACATAAGTAAGCTGCTGGACCCCGAGCCTCTTCGCAATGCCAGGTCCCACCTGCGCCGTATCGCCGTCGATAGTCTGCTTGCCAGTGAATATGACGTCTGATGGGCCATATTCCTTCCCGATATTGCGAATCGCGCACGCCAGCGCGTAACTCGTCGCCAGCGTATCGGAGCCCGCGAAACTACGATCAGTGAGCAGGACAGCACGATCGGCACCAAATGTCAGCGCCTTTCGGAGAGATTCTTCGGCCGACGGCGGCCCCATTGTCAGAACAGTGATTTCGCCGCCGAACTTGTCTCGTAGCTCGAGCGCAGCTTCCAGTGCGAACAGATCATATGGGTTGATGATTGTCGGCACGCCCTGACGCATGATCGTATTCGTGACAGGATGCACGCGGATTTGTGCGGAGTCGGGGACCTGTTTGATGCAGACGATGCTGTGCATATGCTTCTCCTAAGATGTTGAGCAGGCTCCCCACGAATAGCAACTGTCATACCACCCCAGGCATTTCGCCGATGAGGGACGATGCAATGGCTGGCGACTGATGGTGAGACCGTTGTCGGGACTGCGACGGGCTGCGCAAAGCGGACGTGATCTCTCTCTGATCTGAGTCGCAGAAACGGCGCGGCCGCGATCTTGCGCTAGTTCGACACCCTAATCATTTCTCATAGGGCGAATACATGCAAGCAGACGATGACCAGCACCCGGCTAACGCGAAGAGGGCTTACGCTTCCCGGCATGGCCACCCCCAAGCAGAGCACATCGGTTTCGTATCCGCTTCATGGACCAGAGTACCGCCTCTTGCGCACGTTCTCCTACCGCGCCCGGGCCGCGAGCGAGAGAGACGCGATCTCGACTTTTTATTCAGAAGCGCTTGATCTCGATACCGTGCCTTCTCAAGGCATAGCCAATCTGGCGCGGCGTCAGTCCAAGCAGGCGCGCCGCCTTGGCCTGTACCCACCCGGACCTTTCCATCGCCGCGACTACGCGCTCGCGATCTGTGATCTTGGCGGCACCTATGACAGGTCGGCCGGGTGGCTCTAGCGGCGTCAGTTCGCTACCGACCGGCTGAACGTGTGCCACAGCTTGTGTTGGCGGCATGCTCAGCCTCGCGGGGAGTGAGATTATCGGGCTCGGCTGTCGCGCCAGTTGCTCCGGCCCGCACTTCCATAGCGTGGCCGACAGGCATTGCCCGTGGCAGCAGGCAAAATCGTCTCTTACGATCGACGATCCGTGCGCCAGGGTCGCGGTCCGCTGCACACAGTTCTCCAGCTCGCGGACATTACCGGGAAATCCGCAATTCATAAGAACGTCAATCGCACTTGAATCGAACACCAGAGCACGGCCGTTCTCTTTGTTGAAGTTCTTCAAGAATCGAGCGGCGAGAAGCGGAATATCAGTGCGTCTTTCGCGCAGCGGCGGCAGTAGCAGAGGAACCACGCTGATGCGATAATAGAGATCGGCACGAAACTCCTTCCTTGCCACCGCCTCTTCAAGATTTTTATTCGTGGCTGCAATCACGCGGACGTCGACTTTGATCGTCTGATTGCCGCCGACCCGCTCGAACTCCTGCTCCTGAAGCACGCGCAGGAGCTTCGCCTGGAACGACGCCGAGATCTCTCCAATCTCGTCCAGAAACAACGTTCCCTTGTCGGCGAGCTCGAAGCGACCCTTGCGCGCGTTGAATGCGCCCGTAAACGCCCCCTTCTCGTGACCGAACAATTCGGATTCCAGCACCGTCTCGGTGAGGGCTGCGCAATTCAGCTTAATAAAGGGGCGTTTGGCGCGCGCTGAACGCTCGTGAATAGCCTTCGCGACCAGCTCTTTGCCGGTACCCGATTCGCCACGCAACAGAACTGTGCTATTCGATTTTGCGATCAGCTCGATCTTCTCAAGCAACGCGCGCAGCGCCGGGCTATCGCCGATCATTCCCTCGACTTGGACCTTCTTACGCTCCCGCCCATGAGGCTTGAGCTCGGACAGCTGCTTCTGCAGCCGGAACTCCTCGTCCACAAGCTGCCCGCGATCGCGCACAAATACGCAATGCAGCTTCGCCGTCTGGCCCAGAAGACTTGCGACCATCGTCAGCAGACGGAGGTCATCCTCGAGCTGCGCATGCGTCCCGTTGTCTGCGATGCGGTCGATGCTCAGCGTACCCACAACTTTCTCGTCAATGTCTATGGGAACGCCGATGAACGCAACACGCGTATTACCGGCGGCGTCCAGCATCTCGACGTCCGAAGAACTGAAGATCGAATGCAGCGCTACGTTCTCGACGATGAGCGGCCGCCCCGTCGCCACAATTTGATCAATTGCTCCTTGCGGCAAGCGCACACCGCAACGCGCGTCGCGCCCTTCGCTCCGGCCGTCGTCTACGATGATCTCGGGCACCCCGTCATGACCGAACAGATATACGATGCCGCGCCGCATCTGCACGAGCGATGGCAGACGCTCGATGACGCTCGCCAGCTTGGCTTCGAGCCGGCATAGGCCGGTGAGCGTGTGCGCTATTTCAAAGATCGTGCTTAGCGATTTCTCTTGCGACCGCAGAATAGAAGCGGAAGGGTCCGCGTCGGAGGTTGAGTTTGGTTTTTCGCGCACGGAAACGCTGTCCAGCATAATGACTTCTCCGTTCCTTTCTTGATCCTCCCCATCACCTCGATCGGACTCGTTGGACTCGTGTTGCATGCCTGCCTCGATCTGACATCCAGTTCTCAGGGCGGGGCGAGAGATGACGCCTCTTCATGGCACGCCGGCAGCACTTACAGTGACTAGATTTGCCGCTTTATTCTTTCCAACTTTTCGCCCCGGCCAACATGGCTTCCATCAATGAAGCTCAGTTAGCCCGGTTCGCCAGGGACGGATTCACTCACAAGTGTTGCCCGCCATTGATCGGCACTTCGGCGCCAGTGACATAACTTGCCGCATCTGAACATAGGAAGAAAATGACCTTGGCGACCTCTTCGGGTGTACCCACCCGACGAAGTGGGATCTTTGGCACAAGATGCGCTTCCGTGTCAGGCGACAAAATGTCCGTCTTGATCTCGCCTGGCGCGATCGCATTGACGCGAATGCCATTTGAGGCGTAATCGTGCGCCATTTCGCGCGTGAGACAAGCGAGCGCAGCTTTCGACGTCGCATATGCCGTGCCTGCAAATGGATGCACCCGCGCGCCGGCGATCGAAGTCACATTGACGATCGAGCCTGAAGCCGCTTTTAGCTCATCGAACAGACCTTGAGCGAGCAGGATCGGCGCCACCAGGTTGAGGTGGAACACGCTCATCCAGGTATCGACTGAGGTCGCCAGCGACGTCAGCCGGGCACCGTTTGGCGTTTTTGGTGAGTTTCCGGCATTGTTTATCAGTCCCTGCAGCGGTGCGCCGGCAAGGCGCTCCTTTATCTGGGCAATCGCGCGCGGCAGCGTCCGATGATCGCTCAGATCGACTTCGATATAGCTATCCCCCTCTGAGTCCCATGGGCAGCGCACCGCGTCGAATGGTTGGCGCGCGCAAGAAATGATGCGCCAACCGGCTTCCGAAAACAATCTTCCGGTGGCGCGACCGATACCGCGCGATGCCCCGGTCAATACCAGCGTTTTCCGCTCACGCAGCGGACGGCCGGCTCCATCGGCGTGAATTGGACCGCGAGGGACCGTTTCCGACGATTGAGCTGCGACCGCATTGTCATCTGGTAGACCTAGATTCACACGCGACTCCCTTCCGCTCCCCTCGCCTGTGCACCTGGTGCAGGATCCGGGCCAGAGCGATGCAGGGCACAGGTGGCGCGCTTTTACGACGCAAATGGCAGGTTCCGAACATCTGGCCTGTTTGCTTTTCGACACCAGCAACGCCGCAGCAATGGCTGTCGTCGAGCTCCCGGGTGCTGCCCACTGCGTGCTAAGCCTTCGAGCCGAGAGGCTGGTGTTTCCATGGCGAGCTGACTGCGTCGCCCTCCACGAGTGGTCTGTGGGTCATGCGGGCTGGACGAGATAGGTTAGCTGCCTTTGGCGGAGATCAGGATTTAATGGCCAGTTCGTCCAAGTTGCTCTCGGCCATGGTCGCGCGGCCGCACATGCGGCTCTTGAGCAATATCGATGGGCCGCCGGCCGCGCGGTTCATCACACCTCCGTCCGAAAGGACCCTGCGAGCGGCGCATGAACAAGCCGTCGTCCAGAAAACGAGCTGACCGCAAAAGGGTTGCCAGCAAAGGCGATCCATCTACCGGACGCGCCTCCTTGCTGCTGGGACATTCTGACGTGACTGTCTGTTACGTCAGATTTACTCGGCGACCCGGACCGCCATTGCCGTGCTTTTCACCGTCTGGCCAGCGATGGCGGGTTTGGCCGGAGGATGACAGAACCATAACCTTTCCGCCCGACTCGATTTACACACGAGGGCCTGAAGCATTGCGGGGCAAGGCCGCCGGCGCCCGCCGGCATTGGCCTTACGCTTCGCAGGCGTTCGCCCTCCCACCGCACCGCATCCGTGGTAGTGCGACGGTCAGCCGTCGCTTGCGGGACGGACGTCGCCATCCACCGTTCCTGCGAGACGTTGCGAAACTCGATGGTGTCGAAGCCAGCAGTATCAGACCGATGATCTAGCCCGCCATTGCTCAGGCTCACATTCTGCGCTTCATGAAGCCGCGAAATGCTCGTATGGGTTATCGATCATGGTCAAGTGCTCCGGATTGCTCTGGTCGAATTCAATAATCCGTGGCACGAGCAGACGGGCATAGCGCGTGAAGGCGCTGGTGGGGGGAAAGCGGATCACGACAGCGCATCGCGCAAGAAGATACATGTCGATGAGAGCGGAAGCTCCACCTTCAATTCCCATTTCCGCACTATGCAACGGCCCTGCCCGATCGGCCTGGAAACGTTTTGGTACGGCGAAGACATCGGGGAACAGACCCAATACGCGATCGAGCACCTGTGCACTGTCCGTGCACAGGAAGACCTTTACAGGCTTTGGATATGGCAAAGCCTTGGCTTTACGGATTGCCATGCAGACCTGACGAAGGGCGAGCTCCGAATCGGCCCAGTACGGCGCATGCTCCATGATATCTTCGCCATTGCCGTGCCGAACATGAACGCCAATGATGCTATGGCCGCTAAAGTGTTCCTCATACAAGGCGTCGATCCGCGCTTGAATCTCAGACCTGAGTTTGATGTTCCGAAAGATCAGTCGTTCGGCTTCCTCGCCACAACGCCACATCAGGCAGGCGTCACAGACAATGGTGTTGGCTTCGTTATCTTCTCTTGCCTGGAACAGCTCGGTCAGTTCGTCACGTTCTTTGAAGATCTGCTCATCCGGACGATTGATGCAGTCGATCGATGGCCTATTCCACCACCGCGGGAAGAACGGTCCGGGAAACGAGAGCTGGTTGACCCGGTCATCGCAAATCACCGGTACCCCAGCGATGTCCTCAAGCGGCTCGAAGAACACCGGAAACGCGTTGCTGAACGGTTGGTCGATGTAGCAGGAACCGCGCCAGTCAACGACGAGCGTCCGCCCGGTCCGCTGCGCGTACGACCAGGCTGACGCCAGCGACCAGAGGCAGTCACCAAAGCCGGTACGCCTCCGAGAAATAACAAAGCGGTCCTTCGTCAAGTTATCAAACCCTTCTCGTTGCGTAAGATCAGTTTTGTGTGGCGCACCTACTCATCTGCGATTCCGATCCACGCCAATCGACGGCTAGTCACCTGGACGCAAGGCGATCAACCCGCAAGCCCTCCTCCACGCCGCGATTGGCAGGTCATGCAAAAGGCGTCCAAGGAGCCCTCTTCCGCATTGCTCACCTTTTACGACCGCGCAGTCTGTGACGGATGCAGCCGAATACGGCGCAGATCCCAGAGCCCGCGCAGTTCGTTCACGAGAGCTTCTCGCCTAGTCCTGTCAGAGGTGACCCTGGCGAGAAGATCGGCAAGAACAGCTTCCTTCTCAATTTGCATCAGCATGTCGAACAGGTCATGCGAGACGCGCACGCTGTCCTGGCTGGAGTGACCCATGCGGATCTCGCAGACTGTCTCCTGGCGTTCTCGGCCCGCGTGAGCGCGAACCCGGTAAAGAGATACATGGGGCGGCAGTGATACGGCGAGTGCAGTCCAGCTTTCGAGCGTTGTTGCCCGCTTCTTGACGAGGAATGACCCGACTACAAGACCATCCAGCTCGGTCGTCAAAAACGCCGTAATCGCATCGGCAACGGAATCGACGATCGGTTCGGCATTGTTGTTGAACGACGTATTAAGCAGAATCGGGACGCCTGTCCGGCTCTTGAACGCATTGATTAGTTCCCAATAGGCGGCATTGTTCGTGCGGGAAACCGTTTGCAGCCGAGCGGTACCATCGATATGCGTGATCGCGCCCAGCAAAGCACGCTTGGATTCGCGCACGCGAACGACGAAATTCATGAAGGGATATTCTGCGCGACCATCCGGCAACTCAAAGAACGCGCCCGCATCCTCCTCCAGAACCGATGGCGCAAATGGTCGATAACTCTCGCGCTTCTTGACCATCGCATTGATCCGGTCCTTGTTCGCCGCGGGCCTCGGGTCAGCAAGAATACTGCGGTTGCCGAGCGCGCGAGGGCCGAACTCCGATCGGCCCTGTACCCACCCGATCACGGCGCCATCAGCCATCCACTCGGCTGCTCTGGTTGCGACCTCAGCGGTCCGTTCGATCTCGAGGTGTCCGGCCCATCCCTTCAGTTCCTGTTCGATGCTGTCGTCGCTGCCGACATCTGGCCCCCAATAAACCGCCTGTAGTCGCTCGCGGGGCGCAGGCAGCCCGGCCTCGTTCGACACCATCAGTGCCGCGCCCAATGCGCATCCGGCGTCATGCGCAGCCGGCTGCACGAAGATGTCTTCGAACAGGCCTGAATACAGGAGTTTTCCGTTCAGCGTGCAGTTGTGGGCCACCCCGCCAGCCAGGCACAACCGTTTCATTCCGGTCGACTCACGGTAATGCCGAAGAATGTGAAACACGATCCGCTCCAGCGCCTCCTGCAACGATGCGCTCACATCTCGATGCTGTTGCGTGAACGGCATTCCCTTTCGCCGGACCTCGATATTGCGCAGCAATGCCGGGCCGATACGTTCGAGGTGAACGCGGTAACCACCGTTTGCGGAGAGCTCATAGAATTGGGAAAAGAGCTCGCGATAGCGTGCGGGATCTCCGTAAGGAGCCAGTCCCATAACCTTATACTCGTCGAACAGGCCGTAGCCGAGATATCGGATCGTCTCCAGATAGAACAGTCCGAGAGAGTTATTCTCTGGAAACGTCATAAGCTCGGTCATTTCGGTGCCCGACCCGACCGCCAAGAGACCTGAGAGGAAGTCGCCACAACCGTCGATCGCGAGGATTAGGCTTTCTTCAAAACCCGACATAGCCAGAGCGCTCACGGCGTGGGCCTGATGGTGACCTACGAATGACACCCGCGAAGGATCAACTTGGGTACCGAACTCCGTGGCTAGAAGGTGCCGTAACAGCAGATTCGCATCTAGCGGAATTGAGATTTCCGGTTGTGAGATGAACAACCGTTCGAGCATCGCATTGCAATAGGCTTCAGTAGCGTAGAACGCAATACGATCGACGTCGCGAAGCTCCACACCCGCGGCTGCAAGACAGTATTCAATCGCACTGCTCGGGAGCTTGTTTGAATGTTTGATTCGGTTGAGGCGCTCCTCTTCCACGGCAGCGATCACGCGCCCGTCCTTGACAAGTACCGCGGCGCCGTCGTGCAGAAACGTATTCGGTAGTCCAAGGGGATTTTCATAGACCCTGTCGAGGCCGCCACTCAATCCTAGACACAGCATCTTGTTCTCCGTTAATCCTGAGAGGCCTGTTGGCCTATTTGGTATCGCTCGCTTTGGGAGTAGGCCGCACGTCGCCGCGGGGCCGATCAGGCATCGCTAGCGTGACGAGACTCACATAAGCGTCGCACGCGATCGGAAGTTCGTTACGCCCGATATCTCATCTCGCACACGCGATGCTTCGCTTTCGGTCTTGTTCCTCTCACCGCATCAGGCGCTGCCGGAGCAGCACGGCCGAGACGAGGAAGGGAAATGCTGCGTAGATGCAAAGTGCGCCCACATGCAATCCGACGCTGTCGACCGGCCGACCGAGCATTGCCGGACGAATGAGATCGACCGAATGAGTCAGCGGCAATAAGGCCGCGATGCGTTGAAATGAACCGGGCAACTGGCTCATTGGGAAGATGGTCCCGCTCAAATACATCATGGGCGTGAGAATGAGCGACTGGTAGAAGATGAAATAGTCGTGGCTCGGTGCAAGTGCTGAAACGACCATTGCGAGGCTCGCGAAAGTAACGCCAGTGAGGGCGATGGCTGGTAACGCATAGGGGATGGATGACCACTCTGCGTAACCCAGCGCGACGGCGACAATCGTGATCGCGGTCCCGGCGAGCAAGGCCTTGCTCGCTGCCCATGCCACTTCACCGAGAACAATGTCGCCGAGCGTAAGGGGCGTACAGAGCACTGCCTCCCACGTGCAATTTGTCTGCATGCGAGCGTAAGCCGCATAGATCGTTTCGAAGGTTGCGGAGACCATCGCGCTTGTGGCGACCATGCCAGCCGCCAGAAACGAGATGTATGAGGTGCCCTCAACACCACCTATGATCATTCCAAGGCCAAAACCGAGACCGAACAGAGAGCTCATCGGCTCGGCCAGATTCCCAAGAATCGATGCCAGAGCGACTTTCCGCCAGACCAGAAAATTGCGGCGCCATACCGCGATCCAGCTCCATGGATTAGCAGGGAGCGCCGGCGCAAAACGTTGCCACATCGTTCAGTCCTTTATCTCTCGCCCGGTTAGCCGCAAGAACACATCCTCCAGATTTGGAGGACGCTGCAGAAAGCGCAGATCCGTGCGGTCGGCAAGCCGGAGGCGCACCTGCTCTGGATCCGTGACATAGCAGAAGAGCGTCTCCCCGCTCACCTCAGCGCGCTGCACTTGGGGTCTGACCAGCGGCAGCAGTTCATGCGGATTGCCGCCGTAAATCTCGATCACTTGGCAGCCGATCTGCTGCTCGATCAGCGCGTGAGGCTGACCTTCGGCGATCTTACGGCCGTGCTCAAGCACGCACAGACGGTCGCACAATCGCTCCGCCTCCTCCATGAAGTGGGTGGTGAGAAGGATCGTTTTGCCGCGCGCTAATAGTGAGCGCAAGCGTTCCCAGATCAGGTGACGGCCGTGCGGATCAAGGCCGGTCGTCGGCTCATCAAGCACCAAGAGCTGCGGGTCGTTAATGAGGGCCCGTGCCAACGTCAGGCGTCGCCTCATGCCGCCGGACAGTTCGGAGACGCGGGCATCCGCCTTGTTCTCCAGGCGCGCGAATTCAAGCAGTGACGGCGTGACCGCTTTCACCTCAGCCGCGCTCATGGCGAAGTAGCGCCCGAAAACGAGCAAGTTTTCGCGCACCGTGAGCTGAAGATCAAGGTTATCGAACTGTGGGACAACCCCGATCCCCCGCCGCGCCAAGCGCGCCCGTGCCGGCACTGGCTCGCCGAGCACGCATATCTTACCTGCGTCGGGCGATGCAACACCCAGGATCAAACGCGCGAGCGTGCTTTTACCCGCGCCGTTTGGTCCCAGCAGACCGAAGCACTCTCCCGGCGAGACCGTAAACGAAAGAGCGTCCACGACGACCCTGTCGTCGTAGAACTTGCTCACCTGGAAAAGGTCGACTGCCGCGGTTGACATTTTGCCTACGCCATCGCGACGGACGTTGTTCGCGCCGCTTCCTCGCTTGCGCGCTTTTTTGTCCAAAGCAGGCCGTCACACCATACGTGATCGACGCGTCCCCACTGGCACGCGGCGGCAGCATCCGGGAAAAAGCCGCGTCCATGCAGATTGGCGCTGGTATTGCAAAGCAGCGGAATGGCTGTGAGCTTCTCGTATTCGACGAGAAGCTCGGCCACTTTATGCTGAGAGGTTCTGGAAACGGTCTGTAGACGAGCAGATCCATCGAGATGCACGACGGCGGGAATTTTGTCCCGCCATTCCGGTCGCGTCTGGTGATCGAACAGCATGTACGGATCGGGTATTCCAGGGCTAAAAATGTCCGCCGCACGATCCTCCAGGCATATCGGCGCTACCGGCCTGAAATGCTCACGAAGTTTGATATCGTTGAGATGATCTTTCATTCCTTCCCAGCTCGCAGCCGCGAGAATGCTTCTGCCACCCAAGGCTCGCGGTCCGAGCTCGGCACGCCCGGAAAGGAAGACCACGGGCTTGTCGCAAGCGAGGATTGCCGCAAGTTCGCCCATAGTGCAGGGCGCGCCCTCCCATTCGGGCGGGACTTCGCTGGGACGAACGGCCGGTCCACTGTAGACCGACCATTCCAGAGCTCTAAAGCCTTGCTGTGCCGCCAGTGCAGAGCAAGCAGCACCAATGGCTGAGCCGCTGTCGTTCGGAAAGGGCGGCACCCACACGACATCGAACAGGCCGGTCGCACGAAATGCACTATTCCACTTAATATTCAGGCCACAGCCGCCGGCTATGCAGAGGTTACGCGCCCCCGCAAGATCCGAATGCCGCTCCACCACATCAGCAATGGTGCGAACCAGCAGACGCTCTAGAAACACGTGAAATGACGCAAGGACGTCTTCGGCTTGCTTTTCCTTCAATCGCATTGCGCACGCATCGAAGAAGTCGTGCAGAGCTTCAAGCGGCGATTGTGAGCTGTTGATCTCTCCAAGCTCAGGACAAGCGCCCTCAGCATCCGTGGCAAAGTGCGCCTCATAAAGTTCATGAAACGTCTTGATACAGTCCTCGTCGGGCGATCCCAGCGCGATATAGGCCATCAGCTTGCCGGCAATACCGAGATCCCAGCTGGTGCGGTCTGCCCGCCTGTAAGGTCCAAAGTGATGTCCTGCCGTCGCATAGGCGTGACCTATCATCGGAAACAGGCACTCGATGAACCGGATGCCATGGGGCTCGACGTAGTAGAGACGTGGAAACATGCAGCCGTCCCACACCAAGCAGAAAGCAGATTGCGCGGATTTGGCAAACGAGCTGGCGCAGTATGCGGATGCTACGTGCCCGGTGACATGGGGATAGCTTTGATAGGGATATAGCTTCCCATCAAGCATGAGGCCGATGCCATCGCGGGACGTCAGGGGGCTATCGCCTAGCCGTTCGACATACGGCGCGCCCTTGAGCTTGATGGTCGTCGTCCCACTAAGGACTTCAAACTGCGACTCGAACTCTCCATCCCAGCCATCAATAACGAACTGATCAACATCGCTCGGATGCAGCCCGTGCTCCGCCAAGGCGCTAACAACGGCATCCAGGTTGTCAATGGTTTGATAACGCGGATTGTTGTTCAGCTTCTCCTGTTCGACACAAAACACCACCCGACCGTCCTCGATCAGAGCGACTGCCCCGTCATGCGTCAACTTGATACCGCAGATACGCATAGTGGCTCCTTTCAAGCTCGGCCGTTGGGACGGATCGAAGATCGCTCCGGATTGCGAAAGCGGACCAACAAGCAGTCTTCGTCAGCCGACTGCCCCTGGCACTGGACGCGTTCGACCTCAATGAGCGCTTCAGTCAAAATCGTGATGACTGTCTCGGCGCCAGCGAGATGCCCCCATCGCCTGCAGGTGGCATCACGTGCAGATCCGAAGACCAGATGCCCACCTGGAGCAAGCATCTTCACCATCTTATCGATTGCGGTACGCATCCGTGTCATGTCTTCGAGATAGTAGAGAACTTCGGCGACCACGATCAGATCGAACAGCTCTTCGGTCGAGAACTGCAGAATATCGGTCGCCGCCCAGCTGATATGCGACCACCTCTTGGTCCGCTGGACCGCTCGACCGATCGCTCGCGGCATAACATCGATGACCGTGAGCCGTTTGCAGTGAGGAGCAAGCTTCTCTGTGAATGCACCGGCCGCGCACCCGATCTCGAGGCCGGTTGAGACGGCGCCGTTTGACAGCGATAGCCGTAGCAATTGGGTGTGACGCTCACGTTCGAACGGATTGTCGTCAAGCCGCCACGGGTCATCATTGGTCAGCTCCCGTTGCAACGATTGATATATCTTGTCCACACTAAGTCCCCCTACAAAGCTCTCAGTCAGTCTCGGCCGCAATGCCACCAGACGCGATCAGCTGCGAGGGAGTGCACGAAAGACCTGCCCCGCGAATTGAGCCAGGCGTTTCCGATGCCGGGTTAAGGCTTGGTCCAGTTGTGGCGTCTTCGATCGAGCCCTTCGATTCATCGACGTCTGATGATTTCGCTACTTTGCGCGAGAGCCAGTCGCTGTTGCTCAAGGTACAGAGCGCATAGGCTTTCATCGGGAGCAGGAGGAAGATGTTGATCGGGGTGTGCAGCGAGAAGCCGA
>NZ_JADPKS010000075.1 GCF_023074175.1 Bradyrhizobium sp. 139 | reverse complement strand
CCTCTCCTCACATCCGCTGCCGACAGGCCACGCCTTGACGGCCGCAAGCGCGGCGTCATGCTTGCGGAAATCGGGGGCCATACTTAATGGTTGCTACGGCACCGTTCCTATTTCACCTCCGCCAGCGCCGCGAGAATCCGGGCCCAGGAACGGATGCCCTTCTGGAAGCTGCGGAGGTCGTACTTCTCGTTCGGCGAGTGGATGTTGTCGTCGTCGAGGCCGAAGCCGACGAGCAGCGAGTCGAGGCCGAGCGTGCGCTTGAAATCGGCGACGATCGGGATCGAGGCGCCCGAGCCCATCAGCACGGTCTGTTTGCCCCACTCCTCCGTCAACGCCTTGCTGGCCGCCGCAAGCGGCTTCATGTTCCAGTCGAGCGCCACCGCGGGCGCGGCGGAATGATCGCCGAACTCGACCTTGCAGTCGCCGGGAAGCCGCGCCGTCACGTAGTCGCGGAAGGCCTTGCGGATCTTTTGGGGATCCTGCCCCTCGACCAGCCGGAACGAGATTTTGGCTGAAGCGTGCGACGGGATCACCGTCTTGGAGCCTTCGCCGATATAGCCGCCCCAGATGCCATTGACGTCGCAGGTCGGGCGCGAGGAGGCCTGCTCGATCAGCAGCCGGCCCTTCTCGCCGGCGGGGATCGACAGGCCGATCGGCTTGAGGAACATCTCCGGCGTGAGATTGAGCTTCTTCCACTGCTCCAGGATATCAGGCGGCAGATCCTTCACGCCGTCATAGAAACCGGGGATGGTGATGCGGTTGTCGTCGTCGAACAGGCTGCCCAGAATTTTCGTCAGCACCCGGATCGGGTTCATCGCGCTGCCGCCGAACACGCCGGAATGCAGATCGCGATTGGCGGCGGTGATCTTCAGCTCTTCATAGAGAAGGCCGCGCAGCGACGTCGTGATCGCCGGCGTGTTGCGATCCCACATGCCGGTGTCGCAGACCAGCACGTAGTCCGCCTTGAACTCGTCCTTGTTGGCTTCGATGAAGGGGACGAAGTTCTTCGAGCCGACCTCCTCCTCGCCTTCGATCAGGAAGGTGACGTCGATCGGCAGCGATCCCGTGACCTTCTTCCAGGCGCGGCAGGCCTCGACGAAGGTCATGACCTGGCCCTTGTCGTCCTCGGCGCCGCGCGCGACGATGATCTTGCGGCCGTCGGCATGGTCGGCGACGACAGGCTCGAACGGCGGACGGTGCCAGAGATCGAGCGGATCGACCGGCTGCACATCATAGTGGCCGTAGAACAGCACGTGCGGCCGTCCGCCCGTCCCGATCTTGCCGACGACGGCGGGATGGCCCGCGGTCGGCCTCACTTCGGTCGCAACGCCGAGGCCCGCGAGGTCCTTGGCGAGATGCTCGGCCGCCGCCTTGCAATCCCCGGCAAAGGCCGGATCCGCGGAGATCGACTTGATCCGCAACAGCGAGAACAGACGCTCCAAGCTGTTGTCGAACTCCTCGTCGATGTGGTCGAGCACGGATTGAAGCTGCGCATTGGCCATTGTCGTATTCCCTGCTTTGGGTCTCGATAAATCGGGGGCTCAAGATGTCTGCGCTTTTAGTCCTGTCACAGCCTTGGGGCCAGCCGCAACCGGCGGATGGCGGATGTGCCAAGCGAGCGCACCGCCGATGATAGCGGTTGCCATCAAATTGTTGCCCCAGGCCTGGATGACATTTGGAAACCACGGCAGCGACAGCAGCATGAGGATGCCGGCAGCGCCGAGCGCGAGCCAGGTTCCCAGCCGCACATTGGCCCGCTCATCGAAGGCGGCGCGATGCATCAGCACCGTCATCGGGAAGAACAGCCACATGAAATAGTATTGCCGCGCCAAAGGCGATGCCACCGTCATCAGGCAGAACAGGATGGCGAGCTCCTCTGCATCCGAGCGCGCCGTTCGCCGCGCTTGCCGTGGCATCACCGCGAGGAAGCCGAGCCCGAGCAGCGCGGCGAGCGCCAGCACGATCCAGTTCGCCGTCGTGTAGTCGACGTCGATGACATTCATCGTGCGCGGCGGCTTGTTGGGATCCTCCTGATTGTAGTTGATCGGCCGGACCAGACGATGCGTCACGGCAATGAGGGACTGGTTGACCCACGACCAGTTCTGCTCGTCGCGCTGGCCAAAGCCCTTTTCCGAGCTCGATCCGACCATGGCCTGATACCAGGTCTTGAGCTCGGCGGCGTTGCGTTCGAAGCCGCGAATGGGCGCCGGCACGACATAGAGAAGGATGCCGGTGAAGGCGACCGTAGCGGCGACGGCCGCCCACTTTCGCCGCCAGACCAGGTAGGGCAGCACCGCGATCGGAAACACCTTGATGGCGGTGGCAAGCGCGAACATGAAGCCTGCAAGCCAGGAGCGCTGATGCTGCAAGCTCCAGAAGCCGTAGAGCATCATCGCCAGCAGGACGAGGTTCGGCTGGCCAAGATCGAACATGTCGAACACGAAAGTCACGGTGACCAGGGCCGGCAGCGCCTCCAGCCAAGGGCCGGGCCTGCGGCCAGAACCGGTCATGGCATTGGAAAACATCCCCGTGTACCACCACGCCACGACGTTCAGGATCGACAGCACGGTGTAGAGCGCAATCTTGCCGAACCAGCTCGGGATCGCCAGCAGGATCGCCGGCAGCGGTGGATAGATGAACTCGAAATACGCACCGATGTCGCCGGGATAGAGCGGCCCACCGCTGAGGACCTGCTGTCCGGCCCAGTACCAAAGCCCATAGTCCTTGGTCTTGCCATGACCGAATATCTCGGGACCGAGGACGTCCGCGGTCAGGATGAAGCAGCAGAGCAGGAAGAGCAGGTCGAGCGGCGCACGCAACGACAGGGCTCGCAGTGCGCCGCGGTTGGCGAAAGGTTCAGTTGAGGTCACGGTGGGGTCCAGTCAGGGGCCATAGCACCTAGCAGACCAACGGACGCTTGGAGAGTCCTGTTCACCCGAATTTGTACCCGTCGCGCCCAAGCGGCGGGTTTGCGAACGAATTGCCTCAAACAGGGCTTTGCTGCCTACCGACGCAGCAGCCCGCCGAGCGCGCCGCGGACGAGCGTACGGCCGACCGAGCCACCGAGCCGGCCGGCAACCGACTTGCCGACATTGGCCGCCATTCCCCCGATCACCTGGTTTGTGACCGATCGCGTGACGTCGCGCGCGATGACCTGCCCCGTCGACAGGCGGCCGCGCTTGACGTTGGTGCCGAAGATGGTGCCGACGATCGAGCCGATCTGGCCGAGGATGCCGCCGGCTCCTCCGCCGGCCGTACCGGCATCGGCAGTTGCAGCCGTGCCGGCAATGCGCTTCTGAAGCATCTCGTAGGCGGACTCTTCATCGACGGCGGTGTCGTATTTGCCCTTCACTGGGCTCGCATCCATGATCGCCTTGCGTTCGTCCGGCGTGATCGGTCCGATGCGGGCTGATGGCGGCCGGATCATCACCCGCTCGACCATCGTCGGCGTACCGTTGCCTTCGAGGAAGGAGACCAGCGCCTCGCCCTTGCCAAGCTCCATGATCACCTTGGCGGTGTCGAGCTTCGGGTTGGGCCGGAAGGTCTGGGCCGCGGCGGCGACCGCCTTCTGGTCGCGCGGGGTGAAGGCGCGCAGTGCATGCTGCACACGGTTGCCCAATTGCCCGAGCACGCGGTCGGGCACGTCGACCGGGTTTTGCGTCACGAAATAGACGCCGACGCCCTTGGATCGGATCAAACGCACCACCTGCTCGATCTTGTCCATCAACGCCTTCGGCGCGTCGTTGAACAACAGATGCGCCTCGTCGAAGAAGAACACCAGCTTCGGCTTCGGCAGATCGCCGGCCTCGGGCAGCACCTCGAACAATTCCGACAGCATCCACAGCAGGAATGTCGCGTAAAGCCGCGGGCTCTGCATCAGTTTGTCGGCGACGAGGATGTTGACCATGCCGCGGCCGTCGCGGTCGGTCTTCATGAAGTCCTTCAGCGTCAGCGCCGGCTCGCCGAAGAATTTGGTGCCGCCCTGATTCTCCAGCACCAGGAGCTGGCGCTGGATGGTGCCTACGGTGGCCTTGGTGACGTTGCCAAAACCCTGGGCCGCCTTCTTGATGTCGGCAAGCGCACCTTCCTCGGCATCCGCCCCCTTCTTGCCGGCATCCGGCACGATGGCGTCGAGCAGCGCGCGCAGATCCTTCATGTCGATGAGGGTCAGCCCATTGTCGTCGGCGACGCGGAAGGCGACGTTGAGCACGCCTTCCTGCACATCGTTCAGGTCGAGCATGCGCGCGAGCAGAAGCGGCCCCATTTCCGTGACGGTCGCCCGCACCGGATGGCCTTGTTCGCCGAACACGTCCCAGAACACCGTCGAGAACTGGTCGGGTTGAAACGTCAGCCCCATCTCGGTGGCACGCTTGACGATGAAATCCTTGGCCTCGCCGACTTCGGAGATGCCGGAGAGATCACCCTTGATATCGGCGGCAAACACCGGAACTCCGGCGCGCGCAAATCCTTCTGCCATGACTTGCAGCGACACCGTCTTGCCGGTTCCGGTTGCACCGGTGACGAGGCCGTGGCGATTAGCGAGCGCCAGTGTCAGCCATGCCTGCTCGTCTCCCTTGCCGACGAAGATCTTGTCGTCGGTGTCACCGAGCTTGCTGTCCTGTGCCGTCATTTATTCTCTCTGATCTTTCTGCGGAATTTCGCGTATCGAAACTCGCGCGCTCCAGTACAGTAGTTTAACGCATGTCGTACACCGATTGAAACCGTTCCACGCGACCTTGACATGCGACATTGTCGGAGAACGCGCGAATGACATCCGCCGAAAGTCGAAGCGACGCGTTCGCACTGCGGCAATTGCTCAATGATTTCGTCTCCGCTCTTGCATCGCTGCAACACTTCTCGTGCGTTCGAGAGTGAATCGCGAGGTCGCGTGCGTTCATCGCTTGTATTTCACATCGCCCCGGCTCAAGATCATTTTTCGAAAGTAATACTCCGGCGTGCAAACCGGCTGAGGGCGGGCGTTATGGACGAGTTGATCGGGCGGCTGGCGACAAACGCCAGCATAGATAGTGCTGTGGCTGAAAAGACCGTCGGCATTATCCTGGGCTTCCTCCGCAGCGAAGGTCCTTCCGATAGCGTCCAGGCCCTGATCGACCAGATTCCAGGTGCAGAAGCGGTGATCGAAGCGTCCACGACCGGCGGCGGACTGTCGCGGCTGATGGGCGGTGGCCTGATGGCCGTCGGCACGCGCCTGATGAGCCTGGGACTCGGCATGTCCGATATTCAAACCATCGCCCGTGAACTTTTCCGCTACGGCCGAGACAAAATCGGAGCGGATCGGATGGGCAAGATCATCGCAGGGACGCCGGGTCTCGGCCAGTTCGCCTGAGCTTTTCATATCGAGTATCATGACATATCCGATCTCAGAGATTGAGGGCCTGCCGGCCTTTGCCGCCAACAAGTTGAAGGCGCAAGGAATCCGCACGACCGACGCGCTGCTCGAGGCGGCCTCGACCGTGAAGGGCCGCAAGGCCCTTTCCGCCAGGACCGGCATCAGCGAGCAGCAGTTGCTGGAATGGGCCAACGTCTCCGACTACATGCGCATCCCCGGCATGGGCCGGGCCAAGGTCGGCCTCGTCCGCGCCGCCGGCGTTACCACCGTGCGCGAGCTTGCCTATCGCAACCCGGCAAGGCTCGCCCAGAGCATGCGGGAAACCAACGAGAAGAAGAAGCTCGTCCGCATCCTGCCCTCGGAAAAATCGGTCGGCGACATCATCGCCAAGGCGAAGAAGCTCGCGCCGAAGATCACGTATTAGCTTAGGCGCGAGCCGTGCGGTGCATAGCACCGCGCGGGGAGCCTCGATCGAAGAACGGCCACGCTGCGAGAGCGGGGCCGTCGCCCTTCGAGGAGGGCCGCTAAAGAAGCGGCCACCTCCAGCGACAACGGCTTTGCCGTTGCGCGGGGGGGACGGTGAAGGAGTGGCGCGGGGGTGACCGATGGGCACGCGTAGCAATCAATCCCGTCTTGACTCCCCCTCCCCGACCGCGCAAATCCAGCCACATGAACGCCTCGCCCTCCCCTTCCGTCCCGCCGGCCGGCTCGGCCGGGCCTGACGTGCTGCGGACGCTGCTGGAACGGTCCATCCCGGCGGTGATGGGCGTGCTCAACGTCACTCCGGATTCCTTCTCCGACGGCGGCGAATTCATCGTACCCGACCAGGCACTTGCGCGGGCGCGGGAGATGATTGAGGCCGGAGTCGACATCATCGACATCGGCGCCGAGTCCACCCGGCCCTACACGGGCGTCCGGCCGGTGACGGCGGACGACGAGCTCGCCCGGCTTGAGCCGGTGCTGGCCGAAGTGGTGGCGCTCGGCGTTCCCGTGTCGATCGACAGCATGAAAGCAGAGGTGGTGGCCTTTGCGCTCGACCAGGGCGCTGCAATCGCCAACGACGTCTGGGGCCTGCAACGCGACGCCGGCATGGCGCCGCTCATCGCCGCGAGAGGCGTCCCCGTCATTGTCATGCACAACCGCGACAGCGCCGATCCCGCCATCGACATCATCGCGGATATGAAGGGGTTCTTTCAGCGCTCGCTGGACATCGCCGCCAAGGCCGGCATCGCGCGCGAGAAAATCGTGCTCGATCCCGGCATCGGCTTCGGCAAGACGGCCGAGCAGAGCATGATAGCTCTGGCACGGCTGCGTGAATTCGACATGTTTGGGCTGCCGATCCTGGTTGGTGCCTCGCGCAAGCGCTTCATCGCCTCGGTGTCGCCGTCGGAGCCGTCGGCGCGTCTCGCCGGCTCGATCGCGGCGCACCTCATCGCCGCGCAGCGCGGCGCCAAAATCATCCGCACCCACGACGTCGCCGAGACCTTGCAGGCCCTGCGGGTGGCGCACGCAATCGAGAGCAAGCAATGACCGATACGATCTTCGTCACCGGCCTGTCGATCCACGCCCGCCACGGCGTGATGGATCACGAGACCCAAGTCGGCCAGCGTTTTGTCATTGATCTCGAACTCTATACCGACCTGTCGGAGCCATCGCGCAGCGACCGGCTCGCCGATACGGTGTCCTATGCCGAAGTCGTGGCGACCACGACGGCGGCGTTCAAGAACACCAATTACAAGCTTTTGGAGCGCGCGGCCGGCGCGGTCGCCGACGCCATCCTGTCGCACTTCCCGCGCATCCGCGCCGTGAAGATCACCGTGCACAAGCCGCATGCGCCGATCGCTGCGATCTTCGACGACGTCGGCATCATGCTGACGCGCTCGCGGCATCCCTGACATGGGAAACGTGCTGATCGCACTCGGCGGCAATGTCGGCGATGTCCGCGCGACGTTCCAGAAGGCGATCGCCCATATCTGCGGCATGGCGCAGGGCGTGCTGATCGCGCGCTCGTCGGACTACGCGACGCCGCCCTGGGGCGACGAGGACCAGGCCCCCTTCATCAATGCCTGCATCGAAATCGAGACCGGCCTCGATCCGCACGCGCTGCTGTTCGTGCTACAAAGGGTCGAGCAGAAATTCGGCCGCACACGAGACAAGGAGCGGCGTTGGGGCCCCCGCACGCTCGATCTCGACATGATCGCCTATGACGATGTCAGCTTGCAGAAGCCCGACCTGAGCTTGCCGCATCCGCGCCTGTTCGAGCGCGCTTTCGTGCTGGTGCCGCTCGCCGAAATCGCGCCCGACCGCGTGATCGCAGGCATTCGTGTGCGTGACGGGCTCGCCAGCGTCTCGACGCAAGGCATTGAGCGGCTTCCGGATACCGGTTAACCAAAAACAACCGTTTGCAGGGCCGGCCGGCCGTGGCAATTTCGCCTGCGAACAACAAGATTTTGGGAGCCCTTCGCCGCATGACCACCGTGACTGACGACCTGCCGCTGGCGGCGGATTTCCCCAAGGCCACGGTCGAAGACTGGCGCAAGCTGGTCGACGGCGTGCTGAAGGGCGCGCCGTTCGAGAAGCTGGTCGGCAAGACCTATGACGGCCTCAAGATCGATCCGCTCTATCCGCGCGCCACGGGCGTTGCGCCCGTGGTGGGACGGCCGGCGGCTGCGCCCTGGCAGATCATGCAGCGGATCGACCATCCCGATGCGGCGCTCGCGAATGCGCAGGCACTGACCGATCTCGAAAATGGCGCGACGGGTCTGGCGCTGGTGTTCGCCGGCGGTATTGGCGCTTACGGTTTCGGCCTGGAACCTTCGGCCGATGCGGTTTCAAAAGTGTTGAAGGACATTCATCTTGATGCCGGCATCGGCATCGAGCTCCAGATCGGCCCGCAATCGCGGATGGCGGCGATCCATGTCGCGGAATATGTGAAGAACGGGGGTCTCGATCCCGCGGCCTGCAACATCCGCTTTGGGCTCGATCCACTCTCGGCCGGCGCGGTGTGGGGTCACAGCCCCTACACGTGGGACGAGATCGTTCCGGCCGTGACCGGCGCAATCAAGGGTCTCGCCGCGCTCGGCTTCAAGGGACCGTTTGCTTCGGCCGACGGGCGCGTGATCCACGATGCCGGTGGCACCGAGGTTCAGGAACTCGCCTTCGTGCTCGCCTGCGGCGTAGCGTATTTGCGCGCGATCGAAGGCGCCGGCATTCCACTGGAGCAGGCGCAGGGCATGGTCTATGCGCGGCTGGCCGCCGACGCCGACCAGTTCCTGACCATGGCAAAATTCCGCGCCTTGCGGCTGCTGTGGGCGCGCATCGAGACGGCGTGCGGCCTGGCACCAAAGCCGCTGTTCATTGCCGCCGATACCGCCTGGCGCATGCTGACGCAGCGCGACCCTTACGTGAACATGCTGCGCGCGACCATCGCGACGTTCGCGGCGGGGCTCGCCGGCGCCAATGCGATCACGGTGCTGCCACATACGCTGGCGCTGGGGCTGCCCGACCCGTTCGCGCGGCGCGTGGCGCGCAACACGCAGCTTCTGCTGCTGGAAGAAAGCAACCTCGCCAAGGTCAGCGATCCCGCGGCCGGCGCAGGCGGCATCGAGACGTTGACCGCGCAGCTGTGCGAAGCGGCCTGGGCGCTGTTCCAGGAGAGCGAGAAGGCCGGCGGCGCCTTTGCCGCGCTTCAGCAAGGCGTGTTCCAGAGCAAGGTCGCGGCTGCGCGAAAAGCGCGCGACGCCAACATCGCAAAGCGCCGCGGGGTGCTGACCGGCGCCAGCGAGTTTCCGAACCTGCATGAGAGCGAGACGGCGGTGCTGACGGCGACGCCGGTCGCGCTGGCACCCTACGGCGAGCAGACATACAAGTTCGATGCTCTGCCGCCGATCCGGCTGGCGGAACCGTTCGAGGCGCTGCGCGACAAATCCGATGCGGCGTTGAAGGCACGCGGCGCGCGGCCAAAAGTGTTTCTGGCCAATCTCGGCACGCCTGCCGATTTCACCGCACGCGCAACCTTCGCAAAAAGCTTCTTCGAGGCCGGCGGCATTTTGGCCGTCGACAGCGAGGGATTTGCCGATCCAGCCACGCTCGTAGCCGCCTTCAAAGCCTCGGGCGCGGAACTCGCATGCCTTTGTTCCAGCGACAAGGTCTATGCCGGCCAGGCGGAAGCTGCCGCACAGGCCCTGCAAACCGCCGGCGCGCGACATATCTATCTGGCAGGCCGTCCGACCGATGCCGAGGCGGCACTCCGTGCGGCCGGCGTCACGGGCTTTGTCTTCGCCGGAGGCGATGCGCTTGCGACACTGCAAGACGCCTACCGACGGATGGAGCAGGCATGACCGAAACCAGCAAACCCGTTCTCACCGGCGGCTGCCAATGCGGCGCGGTGCGCTTTGCAGTGACCACCGCGCCGAACCGCGTCTCGATCTGCCACTGCCGGATGTGCCAGAAGGCCAGCGGCGCGCCGTTCGCCTCCTTCGCCGACATCAACCGGACGGACTTCGCCTGGACCAAGGGCCAGCCGTCGTTCTTCCGCTCCTCCTCGATCGCCGATCGCGGCTATTGCGCCGCCTGCGGCACGCCGCTGAGCTTTGGCCGCATCGGCGGCGACCGGATCGAGATCATGACCGGCGCCTTCGATCGTCCTGACCAAATCGTGCCAACACGGCAGTTTGGCACGGAGTCCCGTCTCGGCTGGGTGGTCGGAATCTCCAACCTGCCGAGCCAGACCACGCAGCAGAATTACGGACCGGAGAAGATGGCGACCATCGTCAGCCATCAGCATCCGGACCATGATTGAGCGCCAATGATATGGTTGAAACCATGAGCCGCATTCCCAATTTCGCCGACGTCGCCTTCGAGCGGGCCGCCACCGCCGCAACTGCCGGCAGCGCCGAGCCATGGCTGACGCCCGAGGGCATTCTGGTGAAGCCCGCCTATGGCGAGGCCGATGTCGCCGGCCTGGACTTCCTCGAGACCTATCCGGGCATCGCGCCTTATCTGCGCGGCCCCTACCCGACCATGTATGTCAACCAGCCCTGGACGGTCAGGCAATATGCCGGCTTCTCCACGGCCGAGGATTCCAACGCGTTCTACCGCCGCAACCTCGCGGCCGGACAGAAGGGCCTCTCGGTCGCATTCGATCTCGCCACCCATCGCGGCTATGACAGCGATCATCCGCGCGTCGGCGGCGACGTCGGCATGGCCGGCGTCGCGATCGATTCCATCTACGACATGCGCACGCTGTTTGCAGGGATTCCGCTCGACCAGATGAGCGTGTCCATGACCATGAACGGCGCGGTGCTGCCGATCCTCGCGCTGTTCGTCGCGGCCGCAGGCGAACAGGGCGTGGCGCCGGAAAAACTGTCGGGCACCATTCAGAACGACATTCTGAAAGAGTTCATGGTGCGCAACACCTACATCTATCCGCCCGCGCCCTCGATGCGGATCATCTCCGACATTTTTGCGTACACCTCGCAAAAAATGCCGAAGTACAATTCCATCTCCATTTCCGGCTATCACATGCAGGAAGCCGGCGCGACGCAGGACCTCGAACTCGCCTATACGCTGGCCGACGGCGTCGAATATTTGCGTGCCGGTCTTGCCGCCGGCCTCGATGTCGACCGCTTCGCGCCGCGCCTGTCGTTCTTCTGGGCAATCGGCATGAACTTCTTCATGGAAGTCGCCAAGATGCGCGCGGCGCGCTTGCTCTGGGCGAAGCTGCTCAAGCCGTTCAACCCCAGGGATCCGCGCTCGCTGTCGCTGCGCACGCATTGCCAGACCTCGGGCTGGTCGCTGACGGCACAGGACGTCTTCAACAACGTGATGCGCACGACTGTGGAGGCGATGGCGGCGACCCAGGGCCACACCCAGTCGCTGCACACCAACGCGCTCGACGAGGCGCTCGCCTTGCCGACCGACTTCTCAGCGCGCATCGCCCGCAACACCCAGCTCTTCCTCCAGCAGGAGAGCGGCACCACCCGCATCATCGATCCCTGGGGCGGCTCGTATTATGTCGAGCGTCTCACCCGCGACCTCGCGGCGAAGGCCTGGAGCCACATCCAGGAGGTCGAGGAGCTCGGTGGCATGGCCAAGGCGATCGAGGCCGGCGTGCCGAAACTGCGCATCGAGGAGGCCTCGGCCAAGACCCAGGCCCGGATCGATGCCGGCAAGCAGGCGGTGATCGGCGTCAACAAGTACAAGCCGACCGACGAAGCTCCCCTCGACATCCTCAAGGTCGACAACACCAATGTCCGCCGCCTCCAGATCGACAAGCTGACGCGCCTGAAATCCGAGCGCAATCAGAAGGACGTCGATGCGGCGCTTGCCGCGCTGACGCGCTCGGCCGGCGAAGGCAATGGCAATCTGCTCGCGCTCGCGATCGACGCGGCACGGGCGAAAGCGACCGTCGGCGAGATTTCGGACGCGATGGAAAAGGTGTTCGGCCGGCACCGCGCCGAGATCAAGTCCATCACCGGCGTCTACAAGCGGGAGGCGTCCAGCATGGGTAACCGGGTCGAGAAGGTTCAGGCGCTGATCGACGCCTTCGAGGAGGCGGAAGGCCGCCGCCCGCGCATCCTGGTCGCCAAGATCGGCCAGGACGGCCATGACCGCGGCCAGAAGGTGATTGCGTCCGCGTTCGCCGACATCGGCTTCGATGTCGACATCGGGCCGCTGTTTGCCACGGCGGACGAAGCTGCCCGCCAGGCGGTCGAGAACGACGTGCACATCCTCGGCGTCTCTTCCCTCGCCGCCGCCCACCTCACCGCGGTGCCCGAGCTGAAGGCCGCGCTGAAGAAGCAGGGCCGCGACGACATCATGATCATCGTCGGCGGCGTGGTGCCGCCGCAGGATTACGACGCGCTCTATGCGGCCGGCGCCGAAGCGATCTTTCCGCCCGGCACCGTCATCGCAGATGCGGCCGAGGAGCTGATCCGCAAGCTGAATGCGCGGCTCGGGCATAGCGAGGCGGCGGAGTAGATGATAGACTGGCCGTGTAACCGGCCAGGTTGTGACATGACGCGCGACGAAATCATCGCTGCGATACGCGAGAACGCCGATGCCATCAAAGGCAAGGGCGTGTCGAAGCTCGCCCTCTTCGGTTCTCTGGCTCGCGACGATTATCGTCCGGACAGCGACATCGATGTCCTGGTTGAGATCGAGCCGGACACCTCCTTTTCGCTGCTCAACCTGATCGATGTCGAGCACATCATCAAGGATGCGACCGGCTTGCAGGCGCAGGCAACCGTCCGCCGCTCTATTGCGCCCCGCTTTGCACAGCGCATCGCAAACGACATCCTCGAAATATTCTGACGCTCGTACGGGAGCACCACTCTTGAAGTTCATGACAAGATTGAGCGTCGCAATGGCGCTCAGCGTAACTTGCGCGATGTCCGCCTATGCCGCCCCCCAACCCGACGCCCTCATCAAAAACAAGAGCATCGAGGCGCGCGTCTTCCTCGACGACGGGATCAAAGCGGATGCGGTGCTGGCAGCGGATTGTCTGGCTGAGGGCAAGAAGTGGCTCGACAAGAACGCACGCGAAGCTGCGGCCTCGCGCAAGCAGGATCCGCAGTACTTCAAGGACGGCGGCTGGGATTTTGAGCGCAAATATGCGATCCGCTCTGTCGTCGCCGACCGCTATGTCAGTGTCCTGCGCAGCGACTACATGGACACCCATGGCGCCCATCCCAATTCGGACGTGAACACGATCCTGTGGGACAAGACGGACGGCAAGCGCATCTCGATCCGCCCGTTCTTCACCGAGACCGCCGACAACGGCCAGACCATGAAGGCGATGGCGAAGGCCGTGATCGCCTCGCTCAAAATCGAGAAGAAGAAGCGCGATACCAGCGACACCGCGACCGACGAGTGGTTCAAGGAGCTCGCACCGAGCCTGCTCAAGATCGGCGCGGTGACGCTCGCGTCGTCGACGGAACCGGGCAAGAGCTCAGGCCTCACCTTCCACTACCCGCCCTATGCGGTCGGCCCCTACGCCGAGGGCCAATATGTCGCGTTCGTGCCGTGGGAAATGCTGAAGCCTTACCTCACTCCCGAGGGCACGCGCATCTTCGGCGGCGCGCGGCCTAAAGATGAGGAGGAGCCGCAGTGACCATCGTTTGAGCAGCGCAACGTTGCTCACAGCGCGCTGGTAGCGCTATCTTGCAGCGGCGCAGCAAAGCCGACTAGAATGCCGCCATTGACAAGAGCGCCCGGTATCACGGGCGCCGCTGGGAGGCATTGATGTCCAAGATTACACGCCGCACCTTTGTGGCCTCAACTGCGGCCGCTGCCGCATCCGCCGCATTCGGCCTCACACCCGCATTCGCACAAGCCTATCCGGCGCGGCCGGTCACCGTGATCGTGCCCTGGGGCGCGGGCGGCGGCACCGATGCGACTGCGCGTATTGTCGCAGCGATTCTGGAAAAGGATCTCGGCCAACCCTTCAACGTGGTCAACCGCACCGGCGGCTCCGGCGTGGTCGGCCATACCGCGATCGCGACCGCCCAGCCGGACGGCTACACCATCGGCATGCTCACGGTCGAAATCTCGATGATGCACTGGCAGGGGCTGACTGAGCTGGCACCGAGGAGCTACACCCCACTGGCGCTGATGAATGAAGATCCCCCCGGCATCCAGGTCTCCTCCTCCTCGCCCTACAAGACGGTGAAGGACCTCGCCGAAGCCATCAAGGCGGCGCCTCCCGGCAAGTTCAAGGCGTCGGGCACCGGCCAGGGCGGCATCTGGCATCTCGCGCTGGTCGGCTGGATGCAGGCGATGGGCCTGCCCGCCAACCAGGTCGCCTGGGTGCCGTCGAACGGCGCGGCGCCTGCGATGCAGGATCTCGCCGCCGGCGGCCTCGACCTCACCACCTGTTCGGTGCCGGAAGCGCGCGCCATCATCGAGGCGGGCAAGGCCAGGAGCCTCGCCATCATGGCACCGGCGCGTAACCCGATCTTCCCCGACGTGCCGACGCTGAAGGAGGCGATGGGCATCGATTATGCGACCGGCGCCTGGCGCGGCATCGGCGCGCCCAAAAACCTGCCGCCGGAGCTCGCAATGAAGCTCACCGCGGCGCTGAAGAAGGTCTACGACTCCGCCGAGTTCAAGGATTTCATGAGCAACCGCGGCTTCGGCACGGTATGGGGCGACGGCAAGGAGTTCGGCAGCTTCATGGACAAGGGCGACGCCCAGATGGGCACCGCGATGAAGGCCGCGGGCCTGAGCAAGGCGTGATCCGCAGCTAGTCACTGGAATGATTTCGGGACTGCACGCTCTGCTCGCCTCTCCCCGCTCGCGGGGAGAGGAAGAATACCTCGCATAGGATTCTCGTCATGCGCCTTCCCGACTCCGTCACGGGATCGTTCCTCGTCGTGCTCGGCGCGGCTGCGGCTTATGGCGGCTGGCTGCTGCCGCCGGTACCGGGGCAGCCGGTCGGCCCCAACGTATTTCCGCTCGTGATCGGCATCGGGCTCGCGCTGTGCGGGCTCGCGATCGTCTTCGGCATCGGCCATTCCTTCGAGGAGCAGGAAGAGCTGATCCCGATCGAGGACGGCCAGGTGGCGGCGGCGCCGCCGCCGCAGGGCAAGCTCTACGGCCTGCGCGCTTTGCTGCCGCCGGCCTTGCTGCTGTTCTATGTGGTCGCGGCCGACCGGCTCGGCTTCATCATCACCGCGGCAATCATGGTCTACGTGACCTCGACCACGCTGGGCGCCAAGTGGAAGCTGGCGCTGCCGCTCGCCGCGTTGTCGCCGTTCGCCATCCACCTCATCTTCGGCAAGCTGCTGCGCGTGCCGCTTCCTGCCGGCCTGCTGCCGACGCCCTGGTGATCCCATGCTCAAGACCCTCGTTGAAGCGTTCGCGCTGATCTCCACCTGGGAGGTCATCATCGCGATGTTCGCAGCCTCCGTGTACGGCCTCGTCATCGGCTCGCTGCCGGGCCTGTCTGCAACGATGGCGACCGCCCTACTCGTCCCCGTCACCTTCTATCTCTCGCCGATCGCTGCGATCGCGACCATCGTCGCGGCCTCCTCGATGGCGATCTTCTCCGGCGACATTCCGGGCGCGCTGCTGCGCATTCCCGGCACACCCGCCTCGGCCGCCTATGCCGACGAAGCCTACGCCATGACGCGGAAGGGCCAGGCCGAGCTTGCGCTCGGCGCCGGCGTCTGGTTCTCGGCCGTCGGCGGCATCGCCGGCGTGCTGTCGCTGATGATTTTGGCGCCGCCGCTCGCCGAGATCGCGCTGTCGTTCTCGACCTTCGAATATTTCTGGCTGGCGCTGCTCGGCCTGATGTGCGCCACTTTGGTCGCGCGCTCCTCGCCCGTAAAGGCGATCGCGGGCATGTTCCTCGGCCTGCTGGTCTCGTGCATCGGGATCGAGAATCCCGGCGGCGTGCCGCGCTTCACCTTCGGCATCACCGACCTGTTCGGCGGCATCGAGCCGATCCCGGCGCTGGTCGGCGTTTTCGCGGTGGCGCAGGTGATGCGCGCGATGCTGACGCCCGAGCCGCCGCCGCTGCCGCGCCGCAAATTCGGAAGCATCATGGCCGGCCAGTGGAAGCTGACGAAGCAATACCATTGGCAGATGACGCGTGGAAACATCGTCGGCATCATCATCGGCGTGCTGCCCGGCGCCGGCGCCGACATGGCCGCCTGGGTGTCCTATGCGATGTCGAAGCGCTTCTCCAAGGAGCCGGAGAAATTCGGCACCGGCCATGTCGAGGGCCTGGTCGAAGCCGGAGCCAGCAACAATGCCAGCATCGCCTCGGGCTGGGTGCCGTCGCTGCTGTTCGGCATTCCCGGCGACACCATCGCCGCGATCGCGATCGGCGTGCTCTACATGAAGGGCCTCAATCCGGGTCCGACGCTGTTCACCGAAAAGGCGTCGAGCATGTACGCAATCTACCTGATGTTCATCATCGCGAACATTTTGATGATCCCGCTCGGCATCGCCATGATCCGCGTCGCGGCCTACATCCTGCTGGCGCCGCGCTCCACCGTGATGCCGATCATCATGCTGTGCTGCGCGGTCGGCTCGTTCGCGATCGGCAACAACATGTTCGGCGTCGTCACCGTCGCAGCCTTCGGCGTGATCGGCTACGTGATGGAGGCCAACGGCTATCCGGTGGCCGCGATGGTGCTCGGCATCGTCATGGGCACCATGGTCGAGCAGGCCTTTGTCACTTCGCTGATCAAGTCGGACGGCAGCATTTTGCCGTTCTTCGAGCGCCCCGTCTCCGCGATCCTCGCCGCCATGGCGATCGGCGCCCTGCTCTGGCCGGTGATGGTGTGGGTGTGGCGCAAGGTGAAACCGGTGCAGACGGCGGCGGCAACGATTCGGTGATATCGGGCGAGCGGCCCTCGCCTGCCTTCCTGGGCCTTTGATCAGGCCTGCCGACGCTGGGCCGGCCGGCGGCCTTGTGCTAGTATTTCGCCATGACCGAGGTCGCAGACATTCCGCTCCAGACGCTTGTCGGGAAGCTTAGAGAGCTGGCGCCCGCCCTGAGGGCTGCGGGCGTTACCAGACTGTACCTGTTTGGGTCTCGCGCGCGTGGCGACGCACGACCCGATAGCGACCTTGACGTTCTGATCGAGACGACCTCACGGGGGGAATCGCCGCGGTTCGACTACTTCAATGTTCTGCATTTGATCGAGGACCATCTCGGACTTCAGGCGCAAATATCGATGCGGGACCTGCTGAAGCCGCGCATGGCTGAGCGCATCGCAGATGATCTGGTCGAGGTCTTCTGAATGCCGCCGACCGTGGAAGACCGGCTGCGAGATATTCTGGAGGCTATCACCGACATCGAAACGGTCGTGAAGGGCTTCACGTTCGATCAATTCATCTCTGAAAAAACCGCCCGGCTGGCAATCGAACGTCTTCTCGAGATCATCTGCGAAGCGTCGAGATCCATCCCAGAGGATGTAAAGCAAGCCGAGCCGGGGATCGACTGGCGCAAAATGATCGATTTCGGAAACTTGCTGCGTCATGCCTACCACATGACGAAAGCCGAGATCGTTTGGGACGTCATCCACATCCACCTTCCGCCATTGAAATCGTGCGCTGAACGACACATTCGCATGTCGGGCCGGTAATGGCTGGACGCGAAGACAAACGATGACCAGTAGCAAATCCGTCGACATCCAATCCCTCGCCCGTGACCTCCGCGCCGGCAGCCGCGCGGCGCTGGCGCGGGCCATCACGCTGGTCGAGAGCCGGCGCGGCGATCACCAGGCGGCTGCCCGCGAGCTGGTGCAGATGCTGCTGCCTGATACGGGCAAGGCGGTCCGCGTCGGCATCACCGGCTCGCCCGGCGTCGGCAAATCCACCACCATCGACGCGCTCGGCACCCATCTGATCGAACAGGGCCACAAGGTCGCGGTGCTCGCGGTCGATCCATCCTCGGCGCGCAGCGGCGGCTCGATCCTCGGCGACAAGACGCGGATGGCGCGGCTGTCGGCCTCCGACGACGCCTTCATCCGCCCCTCGCCGTCCTCGGGCACGCTCGGCGGCGTCGCTGCGAAAACCCGCGAGGCAATGCTCTTGTGCGAGGCGGCCGGCTTCGACGTTGTCCTGGTCGAAACCGTCGGCATCGGCCAGTCCGAGACCGCGGTCTGCGACATGACCGATTTCTTCCTCGCGCTGATGCTGCCGGGCGGCGGCGACGAATTGCAGGGCATCAAGAAAGGCCTGGTCGAGCTCGCCGACATGATCGCGATCAACAAGGCCGACGGCGACAATCTCAAGCGCGCCAACATCACCGCCGCGGACTATCGCGGCGCGCTGCATATCCTCACCCCCCGCTCCGAACACTGGCATCCGCCGGTCGAGACCTATTCGGCGCTGACTGGCGATGGCATCGCAAAGCTCTGGCAGAAGATCCTCGATCACCGCAAGGCGATGAACGCGTCCGGCGATTTCGCCGCGCGGCGGCGCGAGCAGCAGGTGAAGTGGATGTGGTCGATGCTGGAGCAGCGCATGCTGGCCCGGCTCCGCACAGAAGCGTCGGTGCGCAGCAAGGTAAAGAAGGTCGAGGCCGAGGTGGCCGATGGGCATCTCACCCCGGCGCTCGCCGCCGAGCAGATTTTGGAGCTGCTGAAATGAGCGACAAGCTCCGCATTCTCCTCACCGGCTTCGGGCCCTTCCCCGGCGCGCCCTACAACCCGACGCAGCCGCTGGTGGCACGGCTGACGCGGCTGCGGCGCCCGGCATTCGACGACGTCGAGATGTCCAGCCACATCTTCCCGGTCACCTATGCCGCGGTCGATCGGCAATTGCCTGATGTGCTCGCGAAGGAGAAGCCGGATGCGCTGCTGATGTTCGGCCTCGCCGCGCGCACGCCTTACCTGCGCATCGAGACCCGCGCGCGCAATGCCGTCACCATGCTCTGGCCCGATGCCGCCAACACCCGCTCGAGCAAGCGCGGCATCGCCGGCCATGCGGACGCGATGACGTTCGGCTCCCACACCGCAAGGCTGCTGCGCGCGGCGCGCCTCACCGGCATCGATGCGCGCCCCTCGCGCGATGCCGGCGCCTATCTCTGCAACTATCTGAGCTGGCGCGCGATCGAGAACGTGAAGGCGGGCGGGCCGCGGCTGGCGGCGTTCATCCATATTCCGCTGCTCGCGCGCGGTGGCGCGCCAAGACGCAAGGGCGCGGCCCGGATCACGCTGGAGGAACTGGTGGATGCCGGGGAAGCGATGCTGATGGAGATGGTGGCGTTGGCAAGGAAGTGCCGGAACACGCGGGCTTCGTAGCAACCATTAAGTATGGCCCCCGATTTCCGCAAGCATGACGCCGCGCTTGCGGCCGTCAAGGCGTGGCCTGTCGGCAGCGGATGTGAGGAGAGGC
>NZ_JADPKS010000070.1 GCF_023074175.1 Bradyrhizobium sp. 139 | reverse complement strand
TCCGCACGCGGTTTCGAGCTCACAGGGGCTACCCGCCCTGCCCGCACCCTCTCGTGCCGACGCTGCCGCGTCCACCGCAAGCCCGGCTCGCGAAAAATGACGACACATGATCGCCCCTCAAGGTCAAGCCGGGATGGGCGACACATACGCGATTTCCGAATTTCGGTAAAGTGGAATATTTTTGCGCGCGCGGATTGACAGAAGGGCGACACAGGCTCGGACGCGTAGCTCCGTAGCCAGGATGGAGCGCAGCGCAATCCGGGAAGGCGCCGAATGCCGGGCGAGCGGCCCCGGATTGCGCTTCGCTCCATCCTGGCTACAAGGGAGAGCTTACCCCGTCGGCCGCACCGGCCTTCCGTCCGCCATGAGGGTCACGCCCTTCCGGTCAACGATCATCCCATAAGCCCGCGGCTGGCGGTGAACGTCGAAATTGAAGGTGGTGCGCTTGTAGGAATTGCAGAGGTCGAGATCGCAGCGGGCCAGCGCGAGCTCGTCGCCCTTGGTCGTGCATCCGGCGATGATCTCGCCGGAGGGCGCGATGATGCAGCTTCCTCCGATGTGGTCGACGCCTTCCTCGGTGCCGGCCTTGGCGACGCCGACCACGAAAGTACCGTTCTGGTAGGCGCCGGCCTGCATCACCAGATGATTGTGGAACAGCGAGAGGTCGTCGTGCTCGGGTGCGGGCGGATTGTGCACCGGCGTGTTGTAGCCGATCATCACCATCTCGACGCCTTGCAAGCCCATCACCCGGTAGGTTTCGCTCCAGCGGCGATCGTTGCAGATCGCCATTCCCATCACGCCGCCGAAGGCCTCGGTCACGCCAAAACCGCTGCCCGGCTCGAAGTAACGTTTCTCCAGATGCTGAAATTCGCGCCACGGCTCGTGTTCGGCATGGCCGGGCAAATGGACCTTGCGATATCTGGCGACGATGGCGCCGCTTCTGTCGACCAGGATGGAGGTGTTGTAGCGCCTGATAATTCCGGCCTCCACCGTCAGCTCGGCATAGCCGAGATAGAAGCCGATGCCGATCTCGCGCGCGAGATCGAACAGCGCCTGCGTCTCCTCGCCCGGCATCTCGCGCTCGAAGAAGCTGTCGATCTCGGCCTGGCCCTCGAAATACCAGCGCGGAAAGAACGTGGTCAGCGCGAGTTCGGGATAGACGATCAGGTCGCAGCCGTTTGCGCGCGCCTGGCGCATCAAGGCGATCAGGCGCGCCACAACCTCGGTTCTCGTCTCGCTTCTCGCAACCGGGCCAAGCTGGCCGGCCGCGACATTCACAAATCTAGCCACGCGTCTGTCCTTTGTTTGCTTGTCGATGGCGCACAATCAAATTCCGTGCCTCTCCGACCTTGTTCGCAAGCGGCGAGCGTGTGCGCGCCGAAATCAAGGAACTTTCGTTGCCAATCTGCAACGGTTCCTCACGATCTAAAGCTGGACAAAACAAACTCCCATTCCGGCCACGAACCGCTCTCACAACGCCGTGAGACTAGCAGGGGAACGACGATGCGCGCACAACGCGTTTGGAAAGTGAACGGGGCCGCCAGCATCGGGCAGCTCCAAACCAGACTGGACGATCTGAACAAGCGTCTTGGTCAGCTCGAAAACCAGCACCCGGAAACCTGGAAGATTGAAGAACTGAGGTCGCGGGCGTTCGACCTGTCGCGCGAAATCGACGACATCCGCTGCGCCGAGGCGACAGCGGCGCTGAGCGAGCTGCTGCGGAAGTAGTCAGGACCTGACGATTCGAGGCTGCGCAAGGAACCAAGTTCCGCGGCGGCCATTTCCATGACAGCATGGAGTAAAAATCATGACCAGACAGCTGAGGCGAGCCCATCTCGCGCGCGGCGTGGCCGGCGCGGTGTCCACGCTGGTCCTGTGCGCGACGGCAGCATTCACCATCGCACGCCACTTCGCGCTGTGAGGGATTTCGCATGACATCGGCCCCGGAGGAGTCGGTGAGGCTGCAAGGCTATGGCGAGATGACGTTGCGCACGGCGATCGCGACGCTGATGGCGCTTGCGCCACGCGAGCGAGCGGACGCCGCCATCTTCCGCGTCCGCGACGACGTGCGGCTGGCCGCGAGCGAGATCGCCGAACTTGCCACGGAGTGGGGCATGGCGCCGATGGCTGAAATCAGGTCGCCAAAACTCGTCCCGGAGCAGCACTGGCCGGACATCGTCCGCGGCATGGTGCGGGAGGCGCCGCTGCCGTCGCTGATGGTGGCGTTCTTGGTGGGCGTGCTGGTGGCGCGGAGGTAGGCTACTGACCTGCCGCGCAGCGTCGGACTATAGGTGCCGGCGAAAGCATAGCCATGTCGCCGAAACAAGCGGCCCTGCCGACCGAAATCGGCCGTGGACCCAGCCTGAAAATCGTTGCAGAAAGGCGCTCCCGAGGCGCTGGCGACCGGTCCGCCAAGCCTCTGGAAAAACGTCGACTTTTGGAAGAATGGTCGGAGTGGCAGGATTCGAACCTGCGACCCCTGCGTCCCGAAGGCAGTGAGCGCGCCGTAAACCATTGAAATATCGGCAACTTTTATTCACGATTTTCGTCGATCTTCTGTTTTTTTTGTTCACGGTCATTCTTGGGCCGTTCTTAGGCCCTTCGGTAGGTCTGGTAGGTGTTGTAGTAGGAGCTTCTATCGACTAAATGTTCGGGATGACGGCTGGTGCCGGCAAAGATCATCTCATCGCGTTCGCGCATCGCCTGAAGCGACTGCTCGAGGAGCGCCACTGGTCTGCTGCGGAGTTGGCGCGGGAAGCCAGCAAGCTGGTGCCCGAGTCGCACCGAAAGAACGATAAGCGCCATGTGATTGGGCGCCACCTCATCAGCGCGTACTGCCGAGGCGAAAACGAACCCAGCAGGGCGCACCTAACTTACATCGCGAAGGCTTTGGGTGTTGAACCGGAAAGCCTGCTGCCAATCGCGCCGAAAGCACCGGCCATTCAGACGGCACAAGCCATCACTTCCCTGGACGGCAAGACACGCTTGATCATTGATGTCGAGGTGGATACCTCGGTGGCAATGGAGGTTCTGGCGACAATCCGATCTGCCTTAACACCAAAGACCGCAAGCTGACCTGTGGCCAGGCCAACTCTGTGACAGGCGGACCTAGCTTTCTAAGCGACAATGGTTAGTCGAGACCAAACTTCGAACCGAGTACTTTTCGGGTCTGCTCTGCTCGTAAGACTCGGCGGTAGCCCTCTTCAATCCCGTCTGGCGCGGGACACAGCCTGAGGGCGACATCGATCATGCGGTTAACTTCGCCGAAATTTGTGGGACCGGGATCAATCACAGTGTGCCACTTGCCACCCCGAAGAACCCGAAGGCCTTTTTCGCTCCAGCTTCTGGTCGTCCCATTCAACGCAATGTACTGGCCGTTGACATCGGCGACCATCAAGGCCGGTGAATCGTCGGCGCATATCACGTTGCCTTCGGTCTTGATCTCACGAAATAGGGCCTTCCCACCATCGAACGCCTGAATCTGATCCGGAAAGGAAGCATCGATCGCCGCGACGAGCATTGCGCTGTCCAATGATATTGGTCGCTGCCAGAAAGCACCCGGATTGAGTTTCATCTGAACCTCGAATTTGAGCACTTCGTTCTCTCTTGTGAGCTTAAAACGCAGATAGCTACGTGGAGAGTTATCGAGCCATGCAGCTTCTTTGATGGAAGAATGCTTTGTGGTTCGCTCAATCGCCGTCTTGAGGAAGTCGGCACATTCGGCGTCAGTGAGGTTCGGCTTCGCCGCTCTTACCAAAAAAATAGCGCCCTTGACGAATGCTTTGATTCTACTCGTTCGCTCGAAATTTCCTTGAGGCAGCGGTCCATTTTCATCTGCTGTGAGCGACCGAGAGATGACGCCCATGGTCATGTTGGCGCCTTCCAGCCTAAACTTTAGGTCGACAAGCTCAGGATAGAAATTACAAATGGTTGCGTCAGTGAGATCTGAGCAGCTTCGATCTAACGACGTCTCGGCCACTCCAAGGCCGCTCGCGAGGGCACGAGCAATATCCTCGGTAGGCATCTTGGGTTCTTCGGGTGACGACTGGACAGGCGCTCGGCTCAATGGCGGAGGTTGAGACGGGGTCGCTACAGCACGCTCCACCGCCATCGCCTCCTTTGCCGGCAGCTTGGACCCTTGATCCGTGGCGATAAGAAGAGCGCACCCAATGAGCGCTGCTGCAATGGCCTTTTTGCGACCGTTTGAGCCCAGGAAGCGGGGCGGCGCGACGATCGAAAAAAGACTCACAAACAACAGCAAGCCACCCACAACTCGAACGATCACAATTGCCCCCGCATTTTGTATTTCCACTGGCTACTACTTTGCGAAACTCTCGATTCGCAATTCGCTTTTGGAGATGCCAAGAAGAGTTCAACGCGGTTCCATCATCGAAACCTTACGCTTGGGTCGCCGCTCGAAAAGTAGCCACTCAGGCAGCTCGCGCCGGCCCTCGGAATGCGGTCATGCCATCGGGCTTTGGGATGCAACACGGGGCCTCTCGCCGGAGGCCCGGGGGATAGCGGTGTCCGCGGGGATTTGGCAGTCGGAACGGTTCTTTGATGCGGCGCGACTTCCGTCGCGGCGCTCCAAAGAGGAACACACATGGATGCTATCGAGAGGTACGCCCCGCGCGGATCGTTGTGACCCAAGGTATTTATTTCTTGGGCCCTTCCTTGGGCCCTAAAAAATGCTAGAGGCTTAAGTCATTGAAATTCTTGGTCGGAGTGGCAGGATTCGAACCTGCGACCCCTGCGTCCCGAACGCAGTGCTCTACCGGGCTGAGCCACACTCCGACAAGAGGCCGGCTTATAGCGTCGGGTTTGGCGCACCGCAAGCGGCCGAGCTGAGGAATTTTATCCCTGTGAAAACGGGTCTTGAAACGTTGATCTTGCCAGCCGGCCAGGCTGCCGCCGCCGCGGCGGCCCGGACGCTCACGGCCGGCGGGCTGGTCGCGTTTCCGACCGAGACAGTCTACGGGCTCGGCGCGGACGCCGCCAATGCGACCGCAATCGCCCATCTCTACGCCGCCAAGGGCCGGCCGGCCTTCAATCCGCTGATCGCGCATGTCGCCGACCTCGCCGCCGCGCAGGCCATCGGCCGGTTCGACGCGCGCGCCTTGCGGCTTGCCGAGGCGTTCTGGCCGGGGCCGCTGACGCTGGTGGTGCCGAAGACGGACAACTGCCCGGTGGCGGAGCTTGCGACCGCAGGCCTCGATACGGTGGCGATCCGCATCCCGGCCCATCCGGTGGCGGAAGCGATCCTGCGCGCCTTCGGCGGGGCCGTGGTGGCGCCGTCCGCAAACATCTCCGGCCATGTCTCGCCGACGCTGGCGGCCCATGTCGCAAGCGACCTTGCGGGGCGGATCGACCTGATCGTCGACGGCGGGCCGGTCGCGGTCGGCGTGGAATCGACCATTGTCGGCTGCTTCGGCGCCCCGATGCTGCTGCGCCCGGGCGGACTGTCGCGCGAGCGGATCGAGGCGGTGCTCGGCGCGCCCCTGGCGCGGCCGCCTGTGGACGCCGCGGGCGACGACAGCCAGCCGCTGGCGCCGGGCATGCTGGCCTCGCATTACGCGCCGCGCGCCAATGTACGGCTCAATGCGCGCGACGTGGCCCCGGGCGAAGCGCTGCTCGCGTTCGGCCCCGCGCGCCTGCCGGGCCTGGAGGCCGCCGCCGCTGTCATGAATTTGTCGCCCGCAGCTGATCTCGATGAAGCCGCCGCCAACCTGTTCGGCTATCTTCGCGCCCTCGATGCGAAGAGCCCGCGCGCGATCGCGGTGATGGCGATCCCCGAAGACGGCCTGGGTGAAGCGATCAACGACCGGCTGCGCCGCGCGGCGGTTGCCCGATAGCGCATGATCCGGAAAAATGTGTCGCGGTTTTCCGACGAGATCATGCGCAAAGAGTAAGAAGCTTGAGAAGAGACAGGACCATGAACGTCGATAAATCTGCCACCCCGCCGCTTGCGCCCGAGCTGATCGAACAATTTCGCAAGATCGTCGGCGGGAAGCATGCCATCACCGATGCGGCCGACATCGAGGCCTACGTCACCGAGGAGCGCAATCTGTTTCACGGCCGCTCGCCGCTGGTGCTGCGCCCGGGCTCGACGGCGGAAGTCTCCGAAATCTGCAAGCTCGCCTCCGCGCACAAAATCGCGCTGGTGCCGCAGGGCGGCAACACCGGGCTCGTCGGCGGCCAGACGCCGCACAATGGCGAGGTCGTGGTCTCGCTGCGCCGGCTGGACAAGATCCGCGAGGTCGACACCGCCTCCAACACCATGACCTGCGAGGCCGGCGTGGTGCTGCAAATCGCGCAGCAGAAGGCCGCCGAAGTCGACCGGCTGTTTCCGCTCTCGCTCGGCGCCGAAGGAAGCTGCACCATCGGCGGCAACCTGTCGACCAATGCCGGCGGCACCGCCGCGCTCGCCTATGGCGTCGCGCGCGAGATGGCGCTGGGGCTCGAGGTGGTGCTGGCCGACGGACGTGTGCTCAATGTGCTGTCGAAGCTGAAGAAGGACAACACCGGCTACAATCTGCACAACCTTTTCATCGGCGCGGAAGGCACGCTCGGCATCATCACGGCGGCGACGCTGAAACTCTTCCCGAAGCCGCGGGCGATCGAGACCGCGTTCGTCGGGCTGAAGTCGCCGGCCGCCGCGCTGAAGCTGCTGACCATCGCGCAGAGCGAGGCCGCCAATTCGCTGACGAGCTTCGAGCTGCTGTCGGACATGGCGGTGGACTTCTCGGTCCGCCACGGCATCGACGTGCGCGATCCGCTTGCAGACAAGCATTCCTGGTATGTGCTGATGGAATTGTCTTCGCCGGGGGCCGACGCCCGCACGCCGCTGGAAACGATCCTCGGCCGCGCCATGGAGGAGGAGATCGTCGACGACGCCGTGATCGCGGCCAACCTCACCCAGCGCGCCGGGTTCTGGAAGCTGCGCGACGAGATGTCGTCGGCGCAGAAGCCGGAGGGCGGCTCGATCAAGCACGACATCTCCGTACCCGTGGCCGCCGTGCCGGCCTTCATCGCGGAAGCCAATGCCGCCGTGGTAAAGCTGATCCCCGGCGCGCGGCCGGTGCCGTTCGGCCATCTCGGCGACGGCAATCTGCACTACAATGTCAGCCAACCGGTTGGCGCCAACAGCGCGGATTACCTCGCGCGCTGGCACGAGATGAACGCGGTGGTGTTCGAGATCGTGCTGCGCATGGGCGGCTCGATCTCGGCCGAGCACGGCATCGGCGTGCTCAAGCGCGACGAACTGCCCGAGGTGAAGGACAAGACCGCGATCGCGCTGATGCGACAGGTCAAGGCGATGCTCGATCCGCTGGGCATCATGAATCCGGGGAAGGTGCTGTGAGTATTCTTGCGACCTCCGCGATCACCGACGCCGATGTCGAGCCGGTGGTCAGGCTGTGGCAGCGCTGCGGCCTGACGCGGCCCTGGAACGATCCGCATGCCGACATCGCGCTGGCGCGGCGGCGCGACAATTCCACCGTGCTGGTCGGCCGCGAGGACGGCGCCATCGTCGCCACCGCCATGGTCGGTCATGACGGCCATCGCGGCTGGGTCTATTACGTCGCGGTCGATCCCGATGGCCGCAAGCGCGGCCATGGCCGGGTGATCATGGCGGCCGCCGAGGACTGGCTGCGCAGGGCCGGAATTCTGAAGCTCCAGCTCCTGGTCCGGCGCGAGAATGCGCAGGCCCATGCGTTCTACCAGTCGCTGGGTTTTGAGGAATCGACCTCGGTGATGTTCCAGAAGTGGCTCGACGGCCGCGACACGACTGCCGACAACTGAGACCCCGCCATGACCCTTTCCGACCGCGTCCGCATCAAGGACGTCCGGGTGCTCTCGGACAACTGGACAATCCTGAAGAACACCACGCTCGAATACCGGCGCGCCAATGGCGAATGGCAGACGCAGCACCGGGAAACCTATGAGCGCGACAACGCCGCAGCCGTGCTGCCCTACAATCACGCACGGCGCACGGTGATCCTGGTGCGCCAGTTCCGCCTGCCGGCGTTTATCCGCGGCTACGACGATCTCCTGATCGAGGCGGCCGCCGGGGTGCTGGACGATGCCGCCCCCGAGGTGCGCATCCGCGCCGAGGCCGAGGAGGAAACCGGCTATCGCCTGCACCACGTCCACAAGGTGTTCGAGGCGTTCATGAGCCCCGGCGCCATCACCGAGAAGCTGCATTTCTTCGTCGCCGAGTACGAGCCGGAGATGCGGGTCAGCGACGGCGGCGGCCTCGAACACGAGGGCGAGGACATCGAGGTGCTGGAGCTCGGGATCGACGAGGCGCTGGCGATGATCACCGACGGCCGCATCATCGATGCCAAGACGATCATGCTGCTGCAATATGTGGCGCTGCATGTGTTCAGGTAGCGGCTCGGCGTTCTTCACCTCGCCCCGCTTGCGGGGAGAGGTCGGAATTTGCGCGTAGCGCGAATTCCGGGTGAGGGGGACTATCCGCGAGTCCAACTCTCACCGTCCCCGCGGAGATTCCCCCTCATCCCAACCCTCTCCCCGCAAGCGGGGCGAGGGAGCGCACCTGCTTCGCGGCGAGCCATTGCGCACTGCAATTCTGGCCTGCATCGCCCCCGCCCCCGTTGAGCTGCCCGCCGACTATCTCTAGTCTGGTCCCAACCAAGAACCAGGAGACGCGCCCATGTCCGCTTCGCGCGACGACGAATTCGGCTTTGCACCCGATTACGATGCCCCCGTCCCCTACATGCAGCGCACGCGCGACTATTACGCCGCGATCGGCTACACCACGGCGTATCGCTGGGCGCATTACACCGAGGCGCCGTTCCAGCCGTTGAAGAAGCAGCTCTCGCAATCGCGCGTCACGATCATCACGACCGCCGCTCCTTTCGATCCCACCAAGGGCGACCAGGGGCCGGGCGCGGCGTATAATGGCGGCGCGAAATTCTACCAGGTCTATGATGGCGACACGTCGAAAGCGCACGATCTGCGCATCTCGCATATCGGCTACGACCGCAAGCACACCTCGGCCACCGACAACGGCACCTGGTTTCCGCTGCCGCAGCTCCTGAAGGCGTCTGCCGCGGGCCGCATCGGCGAGGTCGCGCCGCGCTTCTTCGGCGCGCCGACGAACCGCAGCCATCGCGTCACTCTCGACACCGACGCGCCGGAAATCCTGGCGCGCTGTCTTGCCGACGAGGTCGACCTCGCCCTGCTGGTGCCGAACTGCCCGGTGTGTCACCAGACCACGGCGCTGGTGGCGCGGCACCTGGAGGCAGGCGGCATCCCGACCGTGATCATGGGCTGCGCCAAGGACATCATCGAGCACGCCGCCGTGCCGCGCTTTTTATTTTCCGACTTGCCGCTCGGCAATTCCGCCGGCAAGCCGCACGACGTCGCCTCGCAGGCACAGACGCTGGAGCTGGCGCTGAAACTGCTGGAGACCGCGAGCGGCCCGCAGACCACCATGCAATCGCCGCTGCGCTGGAGCAAGGACGCGTCCTGGAAGCTCGACTACAACAACGTCGCGCAGCTCTCGCCGGAAGAGCTGGCGCGCCGCCGCGCCGAATTCGACAAGCAGAAGGAGATCGCGCGCGGCAACCGCGCCGCCTGACGTCCTCCAATAACGATAATCAAAAGGGAGTGCGACGTGACACGACCGTTCGAGGGCGTGAAGATTTTGGACTTCACGCAAGTGCTGGCCGGCCCCTATGCGAGCTATCAGCTCGCGCTGCTCGGGGCGAACGTCATCAAGGTCGAGCGGCGCGAGGGCGAGGACATGCGCCGCACGCCGCTTTCGCGCGAATGGGCCGAGCGGGGATTGGCGCCGGCCTTCCAGGCCGTCAACGGCAACAAGCGCAGCCTGACGCTCGATCTGCAAAAGCCAGAAGCCATCGCCATCGTGAAGAAGCTTGCCGCTTCGGTGGACGTCGTCATGGAGAATTTTCGCCCCGGCGTGATGGACAAGCTCGGCATCGGCTATGACGCGCTCTCCGCGATCAATCCGAAGCTGATCTATTGCGCGGTGTCCGGCTTCGGCCAGACCGGCCCGGACCGCCTGCGCCCCGGCTATGACGGCAAGATGCAGGCGCTCTCGGGCATCATGGCGATCACCGGCCACCCCCAGACGGGACCGACACGCGCGGGCTTTGCAGTGTGCGACGTGCTTTCCGGTGCAACCGCCGCCTTCGGCGTGTCGAGCGCGCTCTACCAGCGCGACCGCACCGGCAAGGGCCAGCTCATTGACGTCTCCATGCTGGAGGCGACGATGGCGTTTCTCTCGGGCCAGGTCGCGGACTGGTCGGTCGCCGGCCATCGCCAGCAATTGTCGGGCAATCAGGCGGTGAGCCGCAGGACCACGGCGAATTTGTTCAAATGCGGCGACGGCCACATCCTGCTCGCCGTCAACAACGAGAAACAGTACCGCGCGCTGGTGTCTGCGCTCGGCCGCGAGGACACGCTGTCAGACCCGCGCTTCGCCGACTGGTTCGCACGCAACGAGAACGAGCCCGCGCTGCGCGCCATCATCGAAGAGGCGCTCGCGGCCAAGCCGGCGCGCGAATGGGAGACGATCCTGGAAGACGCCGGCGCGCCCTGCGCCAGCATCTGGAAGGTCGAGGAGGTCATCGATCACCCGCAGATCGCCGCGCGCGGTGCGATTCAGGAGCTCGATACGCCCTACGGCCGCCTGCGCTTTGCCGGCAGCGGGTTCAAGCTCGCCCATGGCGGCGGCAGGCTGGATCGGATGGCACCGGAGCTGGGGGCGGATACGGATGCGGTGCTCGGCGAATTGGGGTTTGATGCGGCGGAGATCACGGGGTTGCGGGCAAGGGAGATTGTATAGCGCTGCTGCTACAAACGTCGCTGTCGTCCCGGACAAGCGTCAGCGCAGATCCGGGACGACAGCGGAATTTTGGTCGCTTCCAGCGCCGGCTAAAACAACGAGCCCTGCCCGTCATCGGCCGATCCAAGCGCCGCTTTCCGCACCACCTTCTTTTTCGGCGCCTCCGCCTCCATCTCCTCCGCGCTGATCGGCAGCAGCAACTGGTCGTCGTCATTGGCGACGCGGTTGACGCGGGTGGAGACCGGGTGCCAGGCGAATTCGCGGATGCGCGGGGCGGACATCAGCGGCAACACGGCATCGACATCATCGCCGCGACTGTCGAGCCAGCGCTCGAAGTCGCGCGGGCTGATGGTGACGGGCACGCGGTCATGCAGCGCGGCGAGATCCTCGCCCGCCGCCGCCGTGACGATCGCGACGGTGTCGAGCTCCTCGCCGTTCGGCCCGGCCCAGGTCTCGAATATCGCAGCGAAGCCGAGCGGCGCGCCGTCGGCGCGGTGGATGAAAAATGGCTGCTTGCGGCCGCCCTCCGCCTTCCATTCGTAGTAGCCATCGGCCGGGATCAGGCCGCGGCGCCGGCGAATCGCATTCTTGAAGGCGGGTTTCTCCAGCACCGTCTCGGATCGGGCGTTGATCAGCAACGTAAACCCGTGGGGGTCCTTGACCCAGGTGGGCAGCAGGCCCCAGCGCATCAGGCGGAAATGGCGCGCACCGTTTTCCACCAATACGACCGGAATCGGTTGCGTCGGCGCCACGTTGTACCGCGGCGGGAAGTTCGGCTGCTCGACATAGCCGAACAGTTGCCGCAAAGCCGCGGGAGCCGAAGTTATGACGAAGCGTCCACACATCCTTGAGGGTCCATATAGTGTCCGTTCAGGTCCTTTTAACCCCGAACGTTAACACTGCGGCGGATGAGCTCAACGGTCTCGCAGCCCGCGCGGACGCATGTACACACGGACCCGGAGGCGCAGACCTGGGCCGAGCGACTGCGCGTGGCCAATATCAACCCGCGGACCGGGCTTGCCACCGACTATCTCAACCATTTCAATGAAGCCGTGATGCTGCTGGAAATGGTCCCGGACATGCCGGAATGCGCCGAAGACTTTCTGACCTGGTCGCCGCTGTCCTATGCGGAGCATTTCACCGCCTCGAACTTCAAGGCACGGGATCTGGCAATCGAAGCCTATGAGAAGGCCGATCCGAACGTGCGCGCCCAATTCGACCACATCGCGGACACCATGACCTCGATCCTGACCGCGGTCGGCTCGGCCATGCGCGAGGTCGAGAAGGACACGACGCGCGTGCGCCTCGCCGAGCAGGCGACGGCTTGGGTCAAGCCGCTGATCGCCGCCTGCGGCGGCATCATCAATGGCGGCGCGGAAGCCGACATCGACAGCATCATGGCGAACTGAGCCCAAGTTAGGTGAAGCGATATGCCCGCGGTCATCCAGCCCACCCATCCCCAGCTGGCGGTCAGCGCGGCAATCTTTCGCGACGGCAAGGTGCTGCTGGTCCGCCGCGCCCGCTCGCCCGCCAAGGGGTTCTATTCGCTTCCGGGCGGCCGCGTCGAGTTTGGCGAATCGCTGCACCAGGCGTTGGCGCGCGAGGTCGAGGAGGAGACCGGGCTCGCTATCGAGATCATTGGTCTGGCCAGCTGGCGCGAGGTGCTGCCGGCCGCGGCCGGCGCCGGCCATTACCTGATCATGTCCTTTGCCGCCCGCTGGGTGGCCAAGGAGCCGGCTCTCAACGACGAGCTCGACGATTACCGGTGGATCGCGCCCGATGCCCTGGCCGGCCTCGGCGACCTCAAGCTGACCGGGGGGCTGGAGGAGGTCATCGAGTCGGCCGGCCGGCTGATCGGGCTCTGACGGCTCCCGCCTTGCGTCTACCGCCCCGAGGGGGCATACACCCCGCCGATGTCCACGCGATTTTTGGCCATTCTTGCTCTGATTCTCGCCTGCGCCGTGGTGCCCGCCCGGGCCCAGGACGTGGCGGCGCCGTTTGACGGCGATTTGCAGCGGCTGGCGGAGATCCTCGGCGGCCTGCATTATTTGCGCGGCATCTGTGGGACCAACGAAGGCAACAAATGGCGCACCGAAATGCAGGCGCTGATCGACGCCGAAACCCCCTCGGGCGAGCGCCGCACCCGCATGATCGCCGGCTTCAACCGCGGCTATAACGGTTTTCAACAGACCTACCGGAACTGCACGCCGGCCGCCACCGTGGCGATCCGTCGCTATATCGAGGAAGGCTCGAAGATTTCGCGCGACCTCACGGCGCGCTACGCGAACTGAGCCCTCTGCGTCATTGCCGCGCGCGAAGCGAGAGCTACGATGCGCAATTGCGGAACTCTGTCATCGTCTTTGTCCACCGCCATTAACCGTTCTTAAAGATGTGGCCTAGCGGGCGTTAACACGCGTGCTACATCTCTCGCACAGCGCATCGCCGTGGATCGCGCCCCAGCCCTGATCGAGTTTCATGAGCCATCCAGTGTCCTACGCCCCCGCCCGCGCGCCGCTGCCCGATCACGAGCAGAAACAGGCTGCACTGAGCTATCTCAACGAGGCCTGGGCCGAAGCGCGCCATGATGGCGTCGACGGCGACTGCCTGGCGCAGGCGAGCCTGTTTGCGGCATTCGCCGAGCTCGTCGGCACCTATGGCGAGGACGCGGTGGCGAAATTCGTCGAGGGCTTTCCCGGCCGCATCCGCAACGGCGAATTCTCCGTCGACATCTCCCGGCAGTAAGCGCTTTTCGAGAATGACCCCGCCACGCCGGCGGGGCCGGTCGGGAATGCGCTCCCTCCTCCCTTACGGCTCGATCTTGAGCGTCGCTTTCATGTTGGGATGATAGCGGCAGTAGTAATCGACCGTTCCCGCCTTCTTCAGAACGAACGTCGCCGATTTCTTCGGCGGCAGCGTCACGTCGAAATCGCCGTTCTTCGCCGTGGCGGTGTGCGCGAACACGTCTTTGTTGATCCATTCGATGGTATCACCGACCTTCGCGGACGTTTCGGCCGGCGAGATCACGAGGTTTTCCATCGTGATCTGAATGGTCGCGGCGCGCGCCGGGACGACGATCGACAGGAAGACGACCGCAAGCGCGATCGAAGCGAGGCGTCCCGGCTTCATCCCACACTCCTTATTTCAGCTCGGCCGCGACATGCTCGGCGTGCTGCTGATGGCCCTGAAAAATCTTCAGGCCCGTCTGCAACAGGCTCTTCAGCTCGGCATTGCCGGCGGACGGGATGAGCTGGGTTTCCAATGCGCCGTTGACCGCCTTGTGGTAGGCGACCTCGTTCGCGACATAGGCCTTGTCGAAGGCCGCACCACTCAGCTTGTCGAGCTCAGCCAGCTTGTCGCTCGCCTGCTTCGACAGCGCACGGCTGGTGTCGTTGTCTTCAGGGGTGACGTTCAGCTTCTTGACCAGCGCGAGCGCCTGCTTGTTGACCGCCTCGTGGTCGCGCAGCATGTCCTCGGCAAACGCCTTCACGTCCTTGCTCTTGGCCTTCTTCTGCGCCTGCTTGGCCGCGGTGATGTCGATCACGCCCGCGGTGTAGGCGATGTGGGCGATCTGCGGATCAGTGGGCTTGTCGGCTGCACTGGCGCCTCGAAGCAGCGCGGGGCTCGACAACAGAATTGCTGCGGCGATCGCCGCGCTCCATCGGGTGAACATGTTTGACACTCCTGTGCTGCCGGACGGTTTGCCGGCGTTGCTTCACAGGCGTTGGATGGGATTTTCGCGCAAACGTTCCCGAAAAACTTCAGCCGCCGATGCCGAGCCGCTTCAGCACGGCTTCGGTCAGGCGCTCGCAGCGCCACCCCGCGAACGGGAACGCATCCATCACCACCGGGCCGATCTCCTTCTCGACGTTCTCGCGCAGCATGGTGCGGGCCCGGTGCAGCCGCGTCTTCACGGTCTCGGGCTTGACGCCGAGCAGATCGGCGGTCTCCTCGATGTTCATTCCTTCCATGACCCGCGCGACGAAGACCATGCGGAAGAGATCCGGCAATTGATCGATTGCGCGCTCGACGACGCGCTGGATTTCACGTTGGGCCATGGTCCTTTCCGGATCGCCTGCGGGAGAAACGGGAAACTGGATGATCTGCGCGTGGAGCGCCTCTTCCGGCAGCGCGCCGAGTTCAACATGCAGCTTGCGGCTTCGCGCCCGGCCAAGCGCCTCGTTGATGGCAATGCGCGACAGCCAGGTCGACAGCCCGGCCTCGCCGCGAAAACCGTCGAGATGGGTGAAGGCCCGAACGTAGGTCTCCTGCACCACATCCTCAGCTTCGCTGTCGCTGCGCAGGATACTGCGCGCAAGACGGTAGAGCCTGCGGTTATTGGTCTGCATGATCTCGCGCAGCGCGGCCTCGTCACGGCCCCGCGCGCGGTCAACCAGCTCGGCTTCCGATGCTCTGGCGCCGGCGGACAGGCCGGCTGCGGTCCGTTGCATGGTGGTCACCTGTTTCCATTCACTCCGACTTGGATGCGGGCCGGCAGAAAAGGTTCCCGACTTTCTAACCCTCCCCTGGGGAGATAAGAAAAAGCCCCCTAGTCCGTCTCGATCGGCAGCGCCGGATCCCTCGCCCACTCGCCCATCGACGCGTCGTACAGCGTCAGCCTGTCGTAACCAAGCTGAGTCAGCAGCAGCAGGTCGATCGTCGCCGAGATCCCGCCGCCGCAATAGCAGATTACATTCTTGTGGCGGGTGACGCCTTGGGCCGCAAATTTCGCTTCCGCATCGGCAAGTGTCGTCAACGTCTTGTCGGCGTTGACGAGCGCTGACGCGGGAATGTTGACGCTGCCGGGAATGCGGCCGGGCCGGCCGTAGCGGCTCGGCTCGAGGCCGCGATGAAACTGCGGCCCGAGCGCGTTGACGATCACGGTCGAGGGATCGCCGATGCGCGCCTCCACGGCATTCTGGTCGACGAAGAAGCCTGCGCGCGGTGCGGCCTTGAAGGCCGTGGCGGGATAGCCCCTCGGCGCGCCCGTCTCGACCGGCCGCCCCTCTTCCTTCCATTTGTCAAAACCGCCGTCGAGCACCCGCGCATCGACGCCGAGCGAGCGCAGCATCCACCAGAACCGCGTCGACCACATCATGGTGCCGATGCTGTAGAGCACGATGGTTTTCGTCGCGTCGAGGCCGTGGCGGCCGAAGGCGGCCTCTAACGGGGCGACGCCAGGCATCATGAAGAACTGTTGCGCAGAGGTGTCAGAGAACTCGCCTTGCAGATCGAGGAAATCCGCGCCCGGGATGTGGCCGGCTTCGAACGTCTTGTCGCCGGGCACTGCCCGATAAGGCACGGCACTGCCTGATGGCACCGGCTCGTTGTAGGTCGTGCAGTCGTAGAGGCGAAGGTTGGGATCGCCGAGCATCCCGGCGAGTTGCTCGGTGGAGATGAGGGGTGTTGGCGTGGTCATTGTTGCTTCCCACGTTCAGGTTGTCCGTTGCCCGACACTGTCATTGCCCGCGAAGGCGGACAATCCAGTATTCCAGAGGCGTCAATTTGAATCGAGAGGCCGCGGCGTACTGGGTGCCCCGCCTTCGCGGGGCATGACAGCGGAGTTGACGGCGCAATATTGCCCTACGCCTTCAACGTCTCCAGGAACCGCACCGGTTCGCCCTGCGACGGCGTCAGGAGTTCACCCTGCCACATCACGCGGCGGCCGCGGATGAAGGTGCCGACGGGCCATCCCTGTACGCGGACGCCGTCATAGGGCGTCCAGCCGGCTTTGGAGGCGACCCATTTGTTGGTGATGGTCTCGCTGCGCTTGAGGTCGACGATGGTGAAATCGGCGTCGTAGCCGGCGGCGATGCGACCCTTGCAGGCCATGTTGTAGAGACGTGCGGGGCCGGCGCTGGTGAGGTCGACGAACCTTGCCAGTGACAGGCGACCGGCATTGACGTGGTCGAGCATGATCGGCACCAGCGTCTGCACGCCGGTCATGCCCGAGGGGGAAGCCGGATAGGTCTTCGACTTTTCTTCCAGCGTATGCGGGGCATGGTCGGAGCCCAGCACGTCGATGATGCCCTGCTCGATGCCGCGCCAGATCCCGGCGCGGTGATCGGCCCCGCGCACCGGCGGGTTCATCTGCGCCAGCGTGCCGAGCCGCTCGTAGCATTCGGGCGCGACCAGCGTGAGATGATGCGGCGTCGCCTCGCAGGACGCGACGTCCTTGTGGTCACGCAGGAACTCGATCTCTTCCTTGGTCGAGATGTGCAGCACGTGGATGCGCTTGCCAGTCTCGTGCGCGAGCTTGACGAGACGCTGCGTCGCCATCAGCGCCGCGGTCTCGTCACGCCAGACCGGATGCGAGCGCGGATCGCCCTCGATGCGCAGCGACTTGCGGTCGTTGAGGCGATACTCGTCCTCGGCGTGGAACGCAGCGCGGCGGCGGATCACCTGGAAGATGCGGCGAAGACTCTCGTCATCCTCCACCAGCAACGCGCCGGTCGAAGAGCCGATGAACACTTTGACGCCGGCGCAGCCAGGCGCGCGCTCGAGCACCGGCAGGTCCTGCACGTTCTCGCGGGTGCCGCCGATGAAGAAGGCGAAATCGCAATGCATGCGGTGATGGGCGCGCTTCACCTTGTCGGTGAAGGTGGCCTCCGTCACCGTCAATGGCGACGTGTTCGGCATCTCGAACACGGCAGTGACGCCGCCCATCACGGCGCTGCGCGAACCGGTCTCGAGGTCTTCCTTCTGCTCCAGCCCGGGCTCGCGGAAATGCACCTGCGTATCCATCACGCCGGGCAGGATGTGCAGGCCCGTGCAGTCGATCATTTCGGCGGCGGAGCCTTGCAATAGCGCGCCGATCTCGGCGATGCGGCCACTTGCGATGCCGATGTCACGCAGTCCCTCGCCGTCCTGGTTGACGACGGTACCCCCCTTGAGGATCACATCGAAACGCTGGGTCATGGCTGGAGGCCTCTCTCATCCCCAAGCGCAGGGGCTCAAGGTCTTGTCGTTTAATCCCTGCGGGCTTACGTTCCGGAGCAACATGTCGCAAGAGATTTTCGCATGAAATCAGCGTTTCTTCCCGACCGGGGAGTGATCAAGGTCGCGGGCGAGGACGCGCGCAACTTCCTCAACGGCCTGATCACGACCGATCTTGACAGGCTCGAGCCGGGCTTGGGGCGATTCGGCGCGCTGCTGACGCCGCAGGGCAAGATCATCGTGGATTTCCTGATCACGGAAGCGCCCGCCGGCCATGGCGGCGGGTTCCTGATCGACTGCCCGAAGGCGCTGGCCGAGGGCCTCGCCACCAAGCTGAAATTCTACAAGCTGCGCGCCAGGGTCACAGTGGAAAACCTCTCCGACGATCTTGGTGTGCTCGCCGCCTGGGACGGCCAGCCCGCGGCTCAACCGGACCTCGCGTTCGCCGATCCGCGCAATGAAGAACTCGGCCATCGCATCCTGATCCCCGAAGATCTCAAGCAGAAGCTATCCGATCTCATCGGCGCCGAGCTGGTCGACGCGGCCGGCTATGAGGCGCACCGCATCGCGCTCGGCGTACCGCGCGGCGGGCTCGATTTCATGTACAGCGACGCGTTCCCGCACGAGACCAACATGGATCGTCTTGCCGGCGTCGATTTCGACAAGGGCTGTTATGTCGGCCAGGAGGTCGTCTCGCGCATGCAGCATCGCGGCACCGCGCGCACCCGCAGCGTAAAGGTGCTGTTCGATGATCTCTCGCCGGAGGCCGGCGTCAGTGTTCTGGCCGGCGACAAGCCGGTCGGCACGATGGGTTCGTCGGCGCAGGGCAAGGGCATCGCCCTGGTGCGCATCGACCGCGTCGCCGATGCGCTCGATGCCGGCCAGCCGCTCACCGCCGGAGGCCTCGCCCTGACGCTCGCCGAACCTGACGTCGTCCGTATTCCCTTGAAGCAACCGACCACATGAGCCGAGCCCCTCGCCTGCATCCTGACGGAAAGACGCGCTGCCCCTGGCCCGGCGAAGATCCGCTCTATGTCGCCTATCACGACACCGAATGGGGCGTACCGGAATATGACGACCGCGCGCTCTATGAAAAGCTGATCCTCGACGGCTTCCAGGCCGGCCTCTCCTGGATCACGATCCTGCGCAAACGCGACAATTTCCGCAAAGCATTCGATGATTTCGAGCCGGAGAAGATCGCACGTTACGACGCGAAGAAGGTGCACGCGTTGATGAACGATGCCGGCATCGTGCGCAACCGCGCCAAGATCGACGGCGCGATCCTCAGCGCGAAATCGTATCTGGAGATCATGGAGAAGGGGCCGGGCTTCTCGAAGCTGCTGTGGGACTTCATGGACGGAACGCCCAAGGTCAACAAGTTCAAGACCACCGCGAGCGTGCCGGCGTCGACACCTTTGTCGGTGCAGGTCTCCAAGGAGCTGTCGTCGCGCGGTTTCAAATTCGTCGGTCCCACCATCGTCTATGCCTTCATGGAGGCGACCGGCATGGTCAACGACCATCTCGTCGACTGCCATTGTCAGGCGAGCTGCGGCAAGACGCAGCGCAAGCCGCGCCTCAAGGACAAATGACCACGAAGAAGACGACACGCGATGTGGCATCCCGCGCCTGGCAGCGCATGCTGTCGGGCCGGCGGCTCGACCTGCTCGATCCCTCTCCGCTCGATGTCGAGATCGCCGATATCGCGCATGGGCTGGCGCGCGTGGCGCGCTGGAACGGCCAGACCACCGGCGCGCACATCTTCTCGGTCGCGCAGCATACGCTGCTGGTGGAGATCGTGATGCGGCACGAGATGCCACGCGTCGACCAGCGCATGCGGCTCGCAGCTTTGCTGCACGATGCGCCCGAATATGTGATCGGCGACATGATCTCGCCGTTCAAGGCCGTGCTGGACGGCCACTACAAGGCGGTGGAGAAGCGCCTGCTCGGCGCCATCCACGTCCGCTTCGGCCTGCCGCCGGTGCTCTCCGAGGAGATCACGCTGGCCATCAAGGCCGCCGATCGCGGCGCGGCCTATCTGGAGGCGACCGAGCTCGCCGGCTTCAGCGAAAGCGAGGCGAGGCGCCTGTTCGGCCGCGATCCGGGCCTCCCCGACAGCGTCCGGCGCGACTATCTCCAGCCCTGGACCGCAGCCCGGGCCGAGAAGCAGTTTCTGGAGCGCTTCAACGCGGTGTTCGCGCAGATCTCGTAGGGTGGGCAAGCGTAGCGTGCCCACGAGTTCGAGCGAGGTGCGAGATGGTGGGCACGGCGCTTAGCGCCTTTGCCCACCCTACGATGCTCGCTATAATCAACGGCAAAAAGGTCCGCCATGATCCACGTCTGTTCCCTCGCCGCCCTTCCCGAAACCGTCCGCCTCACCAGGGCCAGCCATGTGCTGACGGTGATGGCCAATGTCGAACAGGTGGCGCGGCCGGTGTCCGTGCTGCCGGCCAACCATCTCAAAGTGTCGATGGACGACATCACCGAGGAGATCGACGGCTTCGTCGCGCCCTCCGAGGCGCACATCGACCAGGTGCTGAATTTCGTCCGCGGCTGGGACCGCAGCGCGCCGCTGGTGGTGCATTGCTACGCCGGAATCAGTCGCTCCACCGCGAGCGCATTCGCGGCCGTCTGCGCACTCAATCCAGATCGTGACGAGATCGAGATCGCGACAAAGATCCGCGCGGCCTCCCCGATCGCTTCGCCGAACCGGCGCATCGTCGGCCTCGCCGATCGCGCGCTGGGGCGCAACGGCCGCATGCTGCGCGCGCTCGACGAGATTGGCCCCGGCGCGATGATGGTGGAAGGCCGCCCCTTCGTGATCGAGCTCGAATGACATCACGGCGCCACAGCACAGGTGCGGTCCCTCTCCCGCTTGCGGGGCGAATAATCGCATGTAATTTTGGTGAGCCTGTGCGCAGATGCTTCCACAACGTCATGGCCGGGCTTGTCCCGGCCATCCACGAGATTTCCCGCGGCACGAAGAACGTGGATGCCCGGGACAAGCCCGGCCATGACGAGTTTGTGGCAACACCTGCTACCTCAGCCACATGAGCGACAGACTGACGCCGATCGAGATCGGCCTGACCGCGGCGATCGTCGCGATCGAGGATCACGAGCCGCTGATCCTCACCGCGCGCGGCAGCGATGGGCTCGCCGGCCTGCCGTTCGGCCCGTTCGATGCGCTCAGCCATCGCACCTTCGAGATCGGCCTGCGCGCCTGGGTCGAGGCACAGGCGGGCTTGCGGCTCGGCTATGTCGAGCAGCTCTACACGTTCGGTGATCGCGGCCGTCATGCGGAGGCCGGTGACACCGGCGCCCATATGGTGTCGATCGGCTATCTCGCACTGACGCGCGCGGTGGGCGGCGAGCTCGCAGCGACCGGCGCGAGCTTCGAACCGTGGTATCGCTTCCTGCCCTGGGAAGACTGGCGCGAGGAGCCGCCCGCGATCATCGCCCGCGACATCATTCCGGCACTGGCGTTATGGGTCGAGGAGGAGACGCCGGAGACCACACGCGCACTGCCGCGCCGGGATCGCGTACGGTTCTATTTCGGCCTCGACGGCGCGCCGTGGGACGAGGAGCGCGTGCTCGATCGTTACGAGCTGCTCTACGAGGCCGGGCTGATCGAGGAGGCGCGGCGCGACGGTCGCCCTGCGGCATTGGCGCGCAAGGCGCTTCCCGCGCTCGGCACCTCGATGCGGTTCGACCACCGCCGGATTCTTGCGACGGCGATCGCGCGGCTGCGTGCAAAACTGAAGTATCGCCCTGTCGTCTTTGAACTTTTGCCGGCCGAGTTCACACTTACCGAACTGCAGTACACGGTGGAGGCGATCTCCGGCCGGCACCTGCACAAGCAGAATTTCCGCCGCCTGGTCGAAACGGAAGCCCTGGTCGAACCGACCGGCATGATGTCGACACAAACGGGCGGACGGCCGGCGGCGCTCTACCGCTTCCGCCGCGACGTGCTCCAGGAGCGACCCGCGCCGGGCTTGCGCGTACGCTCCCGGCGCTAGTGTTCTGACTCATTCATTCGCATCCCGCTTTTGTGATTGCGAGCGCTTTTTTGGCTCGGCGGTGCTTTGCGAGGATGGACTTGGCGCTGGCGGTCCACTTGAAGGGCTTTGGGTTTTGGTTTCGATGCTCGATCCACTCGTCAATCGCGGTCTTGAGTTCGCTGACGTCGTTGAAGGTTCCT
>NZ_JADPKS010000122.1 GCF_023074175.1 Bradyrhizobium sp. 139 | reverse complement strand
TGCGCCAGAAGCTGCCGCGCACCAGCTCGCAGGATATTGGTCAGTGGATCATCGATCTCGTCGGGCTGACGAAGCGGGACAATGTTGCTAGTCTCGTTCGTGGCGTATCGCTCTCCTTGAGAGGTTCTGGCAGGCTCGACACCCGCCTCGATACGCCGCCTATCTCATTCCGTCATCACCCACTTTCCTGCATAGCTCTCCGCCGCCCCTCCTCCCTCCATCGCTGCAAAACTGGAATTTTGATGGGTTCAACACGCGCGTCTGACTTGTGGCTCATCTTCAGTTTCCTTGCAGCCCTCTTTTCGTAATAACCGCTTCGTAGATATGCCGGGCGAAAGCTGTCAACGACGTGATAAGAGAAAGAATACACCTCTCCACAATCAGGCGGGAGGGCGCACAAAACTCTCTAATGCTCGCGCAATCATCGGCCAGAATTTTTCAATTGCCGCTCGGCAACGAGACTGTCTTTGATTCGGAAGGTCTACTAGTCATCAGCGCACGGCTTGCCAAACCGCTCGAAAGAGTGGCGGAGAGCCGCCACGTAAATCCGTCACGGCCAACAGACAATTGCGGCTGCTGGAGCGTGGCCGAGAGCAAGTGGCCAGTCGGCGCAAATGCGGCAAAGGAGCAGGATGTCGCCTTATCGGCGCAGCACCACCGCGACGGCCTTGAGGATTGCTCACGAAGGCTCCCGTTTCGAGGCGAGCAGATCCGACAACGCAAACGGGATCAAGGCTAGCGAGGACCAGAAGAAATAGAATGCTGCGGCCACTTCATACGAGGCGATCGAGCTGGGCGGGCCTGATGACGGGCCCCCCGAAGCGCGCTTCTTCATCCTGCAGGCGTTGAAATCGATGATCGTTGCCGAGCTTTCCGCCACTTGATCGTCCCTGTCACTCTTGGACATGTCACGCTTGGTTCGATAATTGTTGCAGTACTACTGCGTTGACACCTGTCACCCGGGCGGACGTGCGGGTGTAGCGGGTCGGAAACGACGCATCAAGCTATTCGCAACCAGCGAAGCCATTTGTGGTCGGCCTCCCGCCGCGCCTTGAAGCGGGCGACGCATTTCCTGGAACAAAGCGCCGTTTGCCAGCAGTAGTAGCGGATAAGCCCGAACCTTCCGCCACATACAGCGCAGCACCTCGCTGAACCGCGATGGGACGTATGATGGTCGTTGCGCATTGTCGCCTCCTGTCGGCGTTAGTGGATTTGCTCGTGCATTGTCCATTTCCGCAGCACCGCGCTCGCGCGTCAAAGTGTGACGTCGCCAATTTCGATTCTTGCGGCATTTACGGACTACCAGGCGCCAGAGTGCGACTCTGATGAGCGCCTCCTTCGCGAAGCGGCGCACTCGATTCGGGCGGCCTCGCCAGGATTTCCTACTGTAAGAGAAACTTTGATCTTGATTGATGCAATCAGCAGCACCTCGGCGATTAAATTCTGCGTCTTTTTGCCTAACTTCGACGATCTTCAGCTAACTCGACAAACGGCGATCGCTAGCAGCCCCGCCCAATCTCGTGCAGCCACATTGTAATTACACTACGCGCGGAAACGTCCAGCGATCTCAATCGCCAAGGAACGTCTCGACCGATCGGACCTCTAAGAGAGCACGTCAGGTCGTTGCGGGGCGCGCGTATGGGAGCGCGCGAGGCGCGTCCCCGGTCAGTAAACCGTATTGTCCAGATCTTTCCTGGAGCTTGCGTAGATGACCACGCAAATAGCCTCCTCACGAGAGCGCATCGGCGGCATCACTGATCGCTGCATAGATTTCTTGAAGATCTGCTGCCGTGACACAATAAGGCGGCATCACATAGATCGTGTTGCCGAGCGGGCGCAGCAACAGATTTCGGTCCCTGAAAAACTCCTGAAGCTTCGGACCGATGCCCGCCAGATAGCCGGCATCACTTGTTTTGAGATCGAGTGCTGTGATGGTTCCGGTCCGACGGACGTTTGCAAAACGTGGATCGGCGCGGAATCGCTCGATTTGCTGTTCTTGCATCGTGGCGACCGAAGCCAGGCGCTGGTGAGTTTCCTGATCCTGCCAGATATCGAGATTGGCCTTTGCGGCGGCGCAGGCGACCGGATTGGCGGTATATGAGCTCGAATGGAACAAGGTTCGCCTACGATCTTGCGAATAGTGCGCGTCGAAAATATCCGCCCGGCAGAGGGTCACTGCGAGCGGAAGCGCCCCTCCCGTGAGGCCTTTCGAATAGCAGGCGATATCGGGAGTGACGTCGGCCTGCCCGCAGGCAAACAGTGTTCCGGTGCGGCCCCAACCTGTCATGACCTCGTCGGCAATGAACAGCACGTCTGAGGCCTCGCAGATTTTCTTCATCCTCTTGAGCATCCAGGCCGGGTACATCAGCATCCCGCCCGCGCCCAATACCAGAGGCTCCACAATAAAGGCGGCGGGACTTTCGTTTCGACATGCACACTCGAGCTCATCGAGGGTTGCCTGCTCACGGTCTCTCGCGGGAAACGGGATTGAGGTAACCTCGAACAGCAGCGGACCATACGCAGCGTTGAAAACGCCACGGGCGCCAACCGACATCGCTCCTATCGTATCCCCGTGGTAAGAATGTTGCATCACGACGATACGCGTTCGCCGCTTGCCGATATTGTGCCAGTAGCCGAGCGCCATTTTCAGAGCGACTTCCACGCTGGTCGAGCCACTGTCAGAAAAGAAGACGTGGTCAAGCCCACGGGGCGCGACATTCAGAATCAGTTCCGCAACCTCTTCGGCCGGCTCGTGGGTGTAACCAGCGAAAATCACTTGGTTCAGCTTGCCAGCCTGTTCCTGGATTGCGCTGACAATCCGGGGATGGCAATGCCCGTGAGTCACGGCCCACCAAGACGAAATTGCATCCAGGATACTACGACCGTCCGAGGTATGGAGATAAGCACCACTACCCCGTGCGACCTCGATCATCTCGTCTTGAAGTGCATGTTGCGTGAATGGATGCCAGATCGCCGATCTCTTCGTTGGCATCACAGGTTCAGGAAGTCATTGCGGACAAACGCATCTTTGAAGACGGCATGGAGTGTCTCTGGCGTGAGAGGAGACAGCCAGGGCAATCGCCCTAACCAGCGCACTCGCCCGATGTCACAGATTGCGCTTTCGGTCTCAGGATTTCGTTCACCGATGAATGCAACCCCAAGAATGCTGATGTGGCGCTTCCGCAGGGCCTCTACCGATAGCAGCGAGTGATTAATCGTACCCAGTGCCGTCCTCGCGCACAGCACCACAGGAAGCTGCCATCGTTCGAAAACCTCAATGAGAAGTGCGCCTCGTGTCAGGGGCACCATCAGCCCGCCGGCCCCCTCGATCACGAGCGGCCGCTCCCCGGTGTCCGGCAGATGAAGCGAATCCACATCGATACGCTTTTCGTCGAGTTCCGCGGAATGATGTGGCGAAGAAGGCGTTCGCAGACGGTAAAGCTCTGGCATGACCCGATCGCTTGAGAGACCTCCCAGCCGTGCAACGAGCTGGGTGTCGGTCTCGGCTTCGAGGCCAGCCTGGATCGGTTTCCAGTAGTTTGCCCCGAGCAGATGGGCCAGGCCCGCGGAAAAGACGGTTTTTCCAATCCCGGTATCGGTGCCGGTCACCACGATCCGCCGGCTCATCGAGGCCAACCCCGCGTCTCCTCTGCGAGCGCATCTAGCATTGCGCGCACGTCATCCTCCCCGACGTTGAGTGTTACTGAAACTCGCAAACGGGCCGTCCCCGCCGGTACGGTTGGCGGCCGAATCCCGCGAATATCGAAGCCGCGAGCCTGCAATGCGGAGGCGAGCTGGATCGCGCGCGCATTGTCGCCAACAATATAGGGCACGATCTGCGTGTCCGAAGGAGTCTGGAGACCGCGCAAACCGATCTCCCGATGCGTAAACGCGACCAGTCTGGCTAGACTCTGCTGACGCTCGGGCTCTTCCTGCAGGATTGAAAGTGCCTCCCGCACAGCTACAGCCATCAATGGTGACGGTGCGGTGGCGAAGATGAACGGACGACAGCGATTAACCATGAAATCGCGCAGCGCGCCGGCGGCCGTAACAATCGCGCCGACGGCCCCCAGCGCCTTGCCGCAAGTATGAACGGCCAATAGATTTCCGCGTCGCTCATAGGTCGCGGTGAGCCCACGTCCCTGCTCACCGTAGACGCCTGTCGCGTGGGCCTCGTCGACCACCAGGAACGCATCGTATCTGTCTGCAACCGCAACCAGCTCTCCGAGGGGAGCGAAATCACCATCCATGCTGTAGACACTTTCGACCGCGATCCAGACGCGGCCCACTCCGCCGCTGGTGCGCCAGTCACGGATCGTGCTTTCGACCGACTGAGGATCGTTGTGCTCGCTTATCCGAACGTCGGCCCGACCGGCTCGCGCGCCCTCATGAATGCTAGCGTGCACGAGAGAATCGAGAACGAGCAGGTCGCCCCGCTGTGGCAGCGTTGTCAGGACGGCAAAATTTGCGACGTAACCGCTGCTGAAGAAAAGCGCTGCTTCCGCGCTGAAGAATTGGGCGGCTTGTGCTTCGAGACGTTCGTGCTCCTCGCAATTGCCGCGCAGAAGCCGCGAACCGCCAGCTCCGATCGGCGTGCCGGCGTGCAGGGCAGCCACGATAGCCTCCTTCATACGCGGCGCGCTAGCGAGCGCCAGATAGTCGTTTGAAGTGAAATCGATTCCCGCGCGTGGCTTGAGGCCGCGCAGCCGGTGGTCATCCTTCAGGGCGTGCAGGGCTGCGACATAATTGCGAAATCTGGCGGCGTGCTTCGAATCCATTCGTCACTCTCAAGTAGCAATCCATCTCGCGAGAGGCTCTGGCGGCGCGATGGTCTGGGTCTTCCGCAACGTCTTCTTGGGTTAACTTCGCAAGATGCGATTTTCCTGCTCGACCAGGCCAATGCGTGGTCCGAAGAGCATGGCTTCCGCCTTGTCGAAGGAGGCGTAGGCAATGATCGTACCTTTGTGGCCGCGCGTTGCGAGCCCGCAAGGCCGCACGGATCAAGTCTATTTTGAGATCCGGGAGGGGCCTCAACAAGAGAGGTGGCGAAGCGCGCTCCGGTTTCCAGATTGCAGATCTCCGCGCTCTTATTGATCGGAAACCTCGTCACATCGAGCGCCGCACGATCAATCGAAATCGCGCCTTCACCGACAGATCAGTCTCCGTCACCGACGAGCGATGAGATTTGCCCTTCATCACCGTAACTTGCATTCCCCTCCCAAGCCGGGTTCTGCGCAGAGCGCACTCGCTGCTCAGCTCCACTCAGGTAAGCCCGGATGTGATACCTAGCCGCTCCAGCAAATTCTTGTCGCGGTCTCGTAGCGGGCTTTTGGTCGTCAACAGCACATCACCGATGAAGATCGAATTTGCTCCGGCCAGCAAGCAAAGTGCTTGCAGTTCGTCCGTCACATACTGCCGTCCGGCCGACAAGCGCACCACGCTCTTCGGCATCATGATCCGGGCGGTCGCGACCAGGCGCACGAGCGCAATGGGGTCCGGGCGCTCGGCGGTTTCATTGACCGGCACGCCTTTGACCTCATTCCAGAGATTGATCGGCACGCTTTCCGGTTGGCGGGGGAGATTGGCGAGAAGCACGAGCATGCCAAGGCGGTCGTCGACGTGCTCGCCCATACCAATAATTCCACCACAACAGACCTTGATGCCCGCCTCGCGCACATGGGCAAGCGTGTCGGTGCGATCCTGCAAGGTCCGCGTCGTGATGATTTTTCCGTAGAATTCGGGCGAGGAGTCGATATTGTGATTGTAGAAATCGAGCCCGGCATCAGCGAGCCGCGCGGACTGCTTCGGCGTGAACATGCCGAGCGTGACGCACGTCTCCATGCCAATCCCCTTAACCGCCGTGATCATGCTGCATATCTGATCGAGATCCCGGTCTTTTGGACTGCGCCAAGCCGCAGCCATGCAGAAGCGAGCCACGCCAGCATCCTTGGCGCGATGCGCGGTGCCGACCACTTCGGCATGATCCATCAGACGAGTCGCCTTGAGGCCAGTGTCATAATGCGCGCTTTGCGAGCAGTAGCCGCAGTCTTCCGGGCAACCTCCGGTTTTGATGCTGAGCAGGCTTGCGGTTTCGACGCGGTTCGGATCGAAGTTATCGCGATGAATGCCCTGCGCCTGAAACGTCAGGTCAGCAAATGGCAAACGGTAAAGCGTGTCGGCGTCGGCGCGATTCCAGTCGCTACGAACCGGCGCCCTGCTCCCGCCCATTACCACACCAGCAGCCATATGACTTGCTTCCACGCCCACGAGCCGATCGACAAGTATCGTTCAACGAGGGCCCTGAGTGACTGTAGTGCTTGCCACTCCTCAGCTGGCGCTCACAAAAAATGTAGGGCGCCTTCGACACTCAAAAACCGCGAATACTTGGGCCAACTTGAAGAAATCCTGCAAGATTTGGCATCTCAATGGATTTCGGCGCCGGGCGTCGGCGTACCCGCGTGAATGCCCGATGTCGAACGCAGCAGCCGTTGCAGCGGGCTCGATCCCAAGGTACGTAGGCGACGTCCTAGCATCACTTCACGGCCGCGATTCATGATACGTCACATCGTCCTATTCTCCGCCAAGGATAAGGCCCATATCGATCAAATCATTGAAGGCCTGTCTCTGCTCACCACGATCCCACATGCAAGCCGAATCGAGATTGCTCGCAATAGCAAGAGGGACCAGCTCGGGAACGATATCGACGTCGTGGTGTATGGTGAATTCGCTAGCGAGCTGGAACTCGCCGCATACAAGGCGCATCGTCTATACCAGGAATCGATCAGGCGGGTACGACCACTCCGAGAGCTGCGATTCGCGGCCGACTACGACGTAGCGAGAGATGCTCGTCCCGATCAACCAAAGCAATAGGACACGTTTCTCGTCGCGCCGCGGCTATTGGCGGAGATCGTCCTGAGCAACGATTTCAGAAGATCGAACGAGTCGCTCGACTCGGATCGCATTCACAGGGCGTTTCCATGGGACGCCGTCCCCGGTGACTGATAATGCACGTTCGCGAAATGCATTGGATTGAGCCTCTCACAGCGATGCGGTGCCTTGCGCATCGAGAGCATCTTACGTTTCTCGATAGTGCAGTACGGGATGGGTTGCTTGGACGCTACTCATATCTGAGCTGCGACCCGTTCAATACCTACATGGTCGCGCAAGGACGGGCTCGCTGCAATGAAGAGGCTTTCGAGAGTGATCCATGGGCTGTTCTTCGCACCCTTCTCTCCAGGTATGCGCAAGAGCATCGTCCCGGTCTCCCGCCGTTTCAAGGGGGCGTAGCCGGCTTCCTGGCTTACGATCTCAATAGAACGTTGGAGCGATTGCCGATGCCGGCAGATGCCGGTACTGGATTGCCAGAATCCATCTTGCACATGTATGACGTGGTCGTCAGCTTTGACCACTGCGATCAGAGATGCTGGATCGTGTCGACCGGATGGCCGGAGCAGGATCGCGCTCGTCGGAGCGAACGTGCACGCAGTCGAGCCAATGAGTTTGCGTCCCTGCTTGGCAGCCCAATGTCGTCCTCGAATGACTGCCCAGGCACGGCGGGCGCGTGGCATTCGAACTTCAGCCGCGAGGGCTACATCGCGGTGGCACGGCGCGTCATCGACTTGATTCTGGCTGGCGACGTTTTCCAAGCGAACATTGCGCAACGCTTCAGCGCCCGGCTGTCGAGCTCATTTGATCCATTAGCCTTTTACTCCCGGCTGCGATTATTGAACCCGGCTCCTTTTGCAGCCCTCCTGCGATACGGCAAGCTTACCATTGCATCCAGCTCGCCAGAACGTTTCCTGAAGCTTGACGGACGGCAGGTGGAAACGCGCCCTATCAAGGGTACGATCGGGCGTTCGGCTGATTCCAGAGAGGACGAGCATCGCGCAAAACTTCTCCTAGCGTCCGAAAAGGACCGCGCCGAGAACACAATGATCGTCGACCTCCTGCGCAACGATCTGTCGCGGGTGTGCAGACCGCAATCGATCGAGGTCCCAGCGCTGTGTAACCTGGAGTCCTATGCCTCGGTACACCACCTGGTTTCGATCGTGACGGGTGAGCTGGCGGCAGACCAGGACGCCGTTACCCTGCTTCGGGCCTGCTTTCCCGGCGGTTCCATCACGGGGGCACCCAAGGTGCGATCGATGGAAATTATCGCGGAAATGGAGCGCGTGGCGCGGGAGGTCTATTGCGGAGCGATCGGCTTCATCAGCTTCAGCGGGTACATGGACACGAATATTGCGATCCGCACGGTCACGATCGAAGACAACGTGGCTGTGTTTCATGCAGGTAGTGGGATTACGGCGATGTCGGAACCAGAGGTCGAATACGATGAGACGCTCGCCAAAGCGCAACGGATATTTGATGCGTTTCGAGCTGAAGGATCCGGTGCATCTTGATTCTCATCATCGACAACTACGATTCCTTCGTTTTCAATATCGCTCGCTATTTCCAAAAGCTTGGCGAAGCAACGGAGGTGGTCCGCAATGACGCGGTCAGTCTCAGTGATATTGTAGGCCTGAAGCCTCGTGCAGTGGTCATCTCGCCCGGCCCTTGCACTCCGCTGGAGGCGGGAATATCCACGGCAGTCGTCCGCGACCTTTCTGGTCGCATCCCAATTCTCGGCATCTGCCTCGGGCATCAGTGTATCGGGAGTGTTTTTGGCGGACGCGTGACGCGTGCGCGTCGTCCTATGCACGGAAGATGCTCGTCCGTAGCGCATGATGGCAGAGGGCTATTTAAGGACCTCCCGTCCCCTCTGGGCGTTGGGCGCTACCATTCTCTTGTTGTTGAGCTCGACGAGCGATGCGCAGCGCACGTGGCGGTGACGGCGCGCTCGGAGGAAAGCGAGATTATGGCCCTCGCACATCGCTACCAACCAACCTATGGCGTGCAGTTCCATCCAGAGTCGATACTTACGCCACAGGGGCACGTGCTGCTTAACAATTTTTTACAACTCGCAGAAACCGCGCATCGGAATCGGTGAGTCTGTCGCGTCGGTGGTGGTTACCAAAGGGATGACAACTCATGCTGACGGCTCGATGTCGATATCGCAATTTTTTCGACAGAGTTCCTGATTATGGGGCGGAACAGCGCGCCCTTGATCAACGCGACTCTCAAGCAGCGCTAGGTTCGTTCTGATCTCTCGCGGCGCCATTCAACACAGACCCGGACTATTGACTTTGCCGGACCGTAGTAGCCGTTCTCTCGCTCTGGATAGTGTCCAATAGCTACGATCGCGCAGCAGCCGCCGCGTCCGCTGAACCGCCTCGTATCACACGACGCTCACGGTTTGCGCCTGCAGTGATGTGCCCCCTGAGCCGAGCTATGCGCCCTCCGGCGGGACTGCAGTCAGAGTTCGTTTGCACGCTGCGCATTCTGGTTTCTGCACGTCGCGAACGATAATCTCTTCGCCTGCAAATCGGCTGCTCAATTGAGCGCTGAGCATTGGGGGAGCGCTCGCTTCCCGCTTAGGTGATGCTGCGCCGTGATGATTATCGCTCCCTCTCGAGACTAGCGGAGCTGTCCCCTTGCACTTTGCAGCGGAGGATCCAGGCGATAGCAGTGCGATCCAGAGCAAATCCTTTAGGGACATCGGCCCTCATCCGATGCAGTCGGGGTGAGTTTCCACCAAAAACAAGCTCGTCCAAGATGCCGGGCGAGGTGACCTTCATGCTAAGTCAGCAACGGGCGCCAAATCAAAGGCCTCCGGCGGGCATGCCGGAGGCCTTCTTGGAGGTTAACTTAAATCGATAGAGCCACTTCTCCTTTGCTGGTTCGACAGAAGACTTAGAAGTTGCGCTGCGCGCGGAACATCACCTGCAGGCTGCTCTGATCCTTCAGCTCGTAGGTAGCCGCGGGCTTGGCGATGCCAGCCTGCACCGGCAAGGCGACCGTGCTTCCGCTCGCATATTTCTGGTCCAACATCGTGTAAGCGAGCTCGGTCGAGAAGGTCAGACCCTTGACCGGATTCCAGCGGGTGGCCACGCCGACAACCGAGTAGTTGAAGTCGGGATTGCAACCAGCAACGCCACTCGACAGCGCGAGAGTTGCGACGAACGCGCCGCAGATGGACCCCTTGGCTGCGCTGTTGTAACGCACCGCACCCCAACCACCGAAGATCGCAGAGTTCCAGTACGGGCTCCAGTTGTGAGTGTACGCGCCATTGAAACCGTATGTAGTCGTCAATTGCTGACCCGCGCCGGCGACGAACACAGAGTCAGAAACACCGGCGAGACCGACGCTCTGGTAAGCCCCTCCCAGTCCCGTGCCGCCGTAGATGGCATAAGGAACGGGGTGTATGACTGGAAGTTGTAAATGCTGGCGCCGTTCGTGTAGACACCCTGGACGTTGATAGTGTCACCGGCACCGGTCGGGATATTCTTAATGGACAACGCAAGCTGACCGGCCCAACCCCACTTGTCGCCCGGATGCCCTGTCGTTTCATCGACACCATAATAGCCAGCATGATTGTCGTGTGCGGCGACCGATGCCTGGAAAAGGCCCCAAGCCTGGTCGACCCGCAGCATGGCTACGAGATCGGGAGCGCGGGAGCCGCCGATATCGCCCGCACCATACGTTCCGGTGGCAAGACCCGCAGCCGTCGCACCACTGACGTTCCAGATGTTAGTCGTACGGCTAACCTGATCCTCGGCCGAGAATGAAGCCGTGATGCCCTGGCCGAAGTCAGCGGTATAGGCGATCTGGTTGACGGCCTCCCACCCACCGCCGCCAGGCATGCCGTCGAAGGAGTTGCCGGGATAGTTAGTCCAAGGCGACGAGAACTGCGACTGAGCTCTGCCGAAGGTGAAACCGGCAAACTGCAGGAAAGCATAATACACGCTGAGCGAACCACCAGAAACCATGCCGCTGCCACTCCCGGCCGGATTGCTTCCGGTGTAGGAGGTCGCGCCATTGATCAGGTTGCTCCCGGCGCCACCATATCCGCCGGCCGTCCAAGTGAAAGCCAACTCGGCGTACGTGCGAAGGACGCCATACTCAGTCGCCGTCCGCGTATCGGTGCTGAAATCGAACCGAGATTGCGCAGTGTAGTAGTTGCTGAGGCGGTTGTGCGCGCCACCGAGGCCGCTGGCCGCCGCACCCCAGACGCTGTTCGTTCCCAGCTGGGTCGAACCACGCACGTAACCACCGAGCTTGATGCAGGTGTCGGTACCGGGAATGTAGTAGAAGCCAGCGCCATACAGCGAGCAGATTTTCACGTACTCGATTGCTTTGGCCTTGACGGGAAGATCCGCCGCCTGAGCCCCGGCGCCAGCGAACATTGCGGCCGAACCGAGGATAAAGCTCTTCATCAATTTCATTGTTGAACCTCCAAGTTGGAAACGTCGTTTCCGTCCTTCAAAGATCCGCGCGGCTAGCCTCACCTACTGGGCGGGTGCTTGACGGACGACGTCGAGGCGCCCCCTTTCCGTCAGCTCATGGTCTATTCCGCCACGTCAATTGTTGCAATTAATTAATTACAAGAAGTATTGTTTCACTAGCCTGGTATGGCATTTGTGCGACAGAACCCTTTCTACGACCCAATTCGAATGCATTTTTGGCAAAATAAGAGCCCCCAGGGGGCATCCCGGAGGTTCTCCTTGGAGATTCTACATGATCATCGAAGAGATCCTCAGATGATCTGAAAAAATAATGCCAGAAATAATTGCAGATATCAATTGATTTTTTACATGGTGTCTATGCTCGACGGGGCCTTTCAGGGGCGGCTAAACCCAGATACCAAGGGAACGTCGCAACGGTTTATTGGGCGTCGCTGGGGTTGGCGGAACAAACAACATGGCTGAAAAACCAGCAATCGACAGGGCCGTCAGGGATTTCATCTGGAATGTTGTCGAGATCCACTCCCAAATTGAGGAAATACATAAGAGCTGGGCAGAGCTACTGGGCTTGACCGAGCCACAGTGGCTGATCCTCATGGCTATCGACGAACTCGACCAAGGTCGCGGTGTCTCGGGGATAGCAGTTGCAAGCAAACTTCGAATTCATCCCGCGTTCGTTACCAACCAAACGAAAAAGCTAGAGGCGATGGAGTTTCTGGCGCGCGAGCCGTCCCCAGATGATGCAAGGTTCGTTCAAATGTCCTTGACTGAGAAGGCTCGAGCAGAAATCTCAAAGCTGTCGAGCAAGAGGGAGGCTCTGAACTCCGCGCTATTGGAAGGGCTGGACCAGGCGTCACTAGACTACCTCAACAAGCGGCTGACCTCGATCGCTAAGAATAGCCGATTGGCATCCCAAAAGCTGAGTATCGGCGTGTTGTAGGCCTGAACGGGTGACGGCCGCATCAGCCTGGCCGTTTCCATCATTCGCGTCTTTGACCAAGATGGACCGCTTCACTGCAGCTAACTCTGGAGATGGCGTCTAGCACGCACTTGAGTCCATCTTGGCAGGACCCATCGTTTGGACTTCTCCAGGCCGCATCGCCCACCTCCACTGCACTGAACACCGATCCAGGCTCCGCACAACAATCGACTTCGCCTACAACTTACGACTGAATGAGAGCTCCTGCGAAAAGATCGGGAGAGAACCGCAGCGCCGCTAGCCGACGACTCGCTCTGGAGTTGGTGCGAGCTTCTGCTCCAGCCATCTGAAGATACAGTCATCTGAGCTAACGAAGTTGTCAATCTCCTCGCCCAGGCCTCCTCGAATTAACTGCGGCATGACCAAGTCCACGTCGATGCGCGCCGCCATGCAAACAGTCTGCAGTTTGATAGCCTCGCACACGCTGACGACGCCGCGCCCACCGGCTACCACGAGTATTGGACAGTTCGGCAGTCGAGCCGGCCGTGAGCAAAGCCCCGACACCATGTCCCTATCTGCGCCGTCATCGGTCGATGTCATCCAATCGACGGATCTTAGGGAGCGCGTCCGATTCCAAATGCCACCATCACATACCGCCGCAGCAATGCGGCGATCGTAGGCGGCAAAATCAGTAGCTAAAGAGGCCGATAACCCGTCTCCATAAATGCCGATCCGGCTACTATCAACATCAGGTCGAAGCGACAAATGATCCAAACAATGGGACAATACGATTTCGGATCCACCGCGTGCGTGATTTGCGGTGTTCTCGTGAGAGATAACCAGGAGGGATATCCCCCGACCAATCACCACAGGCAAGAGCCTGCCGAGCAGCGTCGCTCCCTTCTCCTCTTCGTTGCTGACGCAAATGACCGCCGGCGCGCGCGAATTCGGAGTTCCTGCAGGCAGATAGCAGGCGAGAAACTCCCCCAGATCGCCACACGCGATCCATGCGCTCTCCACCTCATGGCGGAAGGATAGTCCGATCCTCTGAAGGCCAGCTTCGACTTTGGCTGAAAAATGCGCCCTTCGCGGATCATCGTCCGGGACTAGCCTCCTGGCGACCTCGAAGGCAGTGAGCGCGCAAAGCCAAGCCTCCGTGGCCCCATCGTATTCCTTTTTGATTATGTTGAGGTCAGCAAGACGGCAATAAGCGTCGCCGGTCCCGGCCCAGGTTGCGCCCCAGTTCTGCCGAGCCAATTGGGAGCGATCATTCTCTGGCAGTAAACCATTTAGGAACGCCGAAGCGTTCTGTCGCGCGGACGCAAGATCACACCTCACATGATGCCAAGCACCAAACTCCATCGATTTGCCCCTCGGTGAAGATCCTTACCCCTTCGCCCAGCATGCGCCCATCATTCAGCGGCTCCTTCGGAGATCGACTTTTTGCTAGAGAATTGCCTCTTATAGTCCTGTTGTGTTCATCTCCTTGCAAAAAATTTACCAAGAACTGAGCGCCGAAATATCCTAATGGAGAGGTGTTTAACTTTGAAATTCTGTCTCTGAAGGCTGGTATACGAGCTTTTTATGCGCGTCCGTCAGAAGCAAGAAATGCGATAGGAGGCACTGGCGCGACCCAGGGTCCAGCAGTTGTTTTAAAGTCGATCTTGTGACCTCGAGGTTAGCCGTTTAAGCAGCGTTTTCTAGAACGGCGCCAGCAACTTTCGGCCTTGACCGCCACCAAAAAACGATTAGCCAAACCACAGGCAGAAGCACGAGCATCGATGCTATCGCGGCAATTGTCGGATCGATCTCATGCCGCATGTTTTCTCACATCTTCATAGGCAGCGTGCGGATCGAGAATCCGCTAACCAGTGATGTTTTGACGACTTCGTCGAAAGAGTGAAGGAAGGCAAACAGGGCACCGCCGACCCGCACCAACGGCAGCGTCACTCTTGTAAACGTTCGGAATGGATTGGCCCGCATGCTCTTTGCCGCCAGCTTCAAACGCTGGTCGAAATTTGCCAGAGTCGCCGAGACGATCACGACTACATAGGCGGTAGCACCGATGCTGTGCGTCAGGATGATTCCGGTCTTCGTACCTATGAGCGCAAACTTGAGCAGTCCTCGATAAGCTCCAATACCGACAACAATGCTTGGAATGGTGATTGGGGTGAGGATCGCCATCGTCAGTTTACTGCTTTACTGCGTAGTCTCGGAAAGGTGCGATTAAGGCCCTAGGCCGCGAGCGTGCCGACAAAAGTCGATAGGAATGCCACTGCTACGCCGATTTGAACGCTGGTTGCCGCAGCGTCGGTCCAGGAGGGATTGTAGAAGAAGGATCGGTACCACTGGAGCGAAAGAGTTGACGGCGGGAACTGCAGCGACGGCCCGCCGCTAGACGACATGACAATGACAACAAGGCTTGGAAACAGCAGGTAGAACATGACAAGCGCCACAAAGGCCATGCCAACCATTTTCCATAAGCGGCTGCTGCCTGGGGCTTGATACAGGGGTGGCCGCCCAGCGCTTCGCCCGAACCTAGTGGCAAACTCGAGAAGGCCTTTCTCAGCAGCAATGGTAGAGCCTTAGCTGAGGGGGACGACGTCAGCCGTGACGCTTTAGGTACTCACCATGAGTTCGAGCTGGGCGAAAGTGATTTGGTCGGTGATCGCATGGACCTTAATTCCTGTCTCGGCTTGGAACGGCTTCACGTAGGCCTCGATGTACGCCTTCGCTACGTCCCCACCGTGGACTACGACCCGCAGTTCGTCCGTCACTACCGCGAGAGCACCGCTAGTCATCGAATTCATTGCGCCTACCAAGACGGCGGACGAGCCCGCCTAAAGGACGCGGCTACGGTTCATCAAAAAGCTCATGGTTTCACTCCCCTCGTTGCGATTCCGATGTTCGGCAACTTGGTATGTGTTGTGCGAACGCTAAGCGATCCAAAGCCGCTTCTCTGCGATCTTAAGGCTCATTCGGCTTAAATTGCCTGGTGATTTGCACGAATGCGAAGCTTTTGCCCTTGAACCCCGCTCCCCCATCAAAGCGCCTTGTATTTCTCTTCCAAGCCGTGTGGTCAGGGCGATCGAGGCCTCGATGAAAACTTTTCGGTATGACCGTCGAGCGAAATAGTGTTCTTCCCGAACCTCAGCGCATATGCATGCGACTAGCACGTGGCCTACGGCGGGGACCTCACGTTGCGACGATGACTCGATCTCCGCAAGCACAACGTTGGAGTTAGGTAAAAGCGAGCCGTATCGAAAATTGGTTCGGCATACGCCGAGCCCGCGCTGCGTTAAATTTGAGTTGTTCGGCTTTTTAGCACCCATCAGTAGGATGCGATCCGGTTGAGGGACTTTACGCAGCTTCCTTTCCATCTCTCTCACACACCTATCGCCTTGTCTCCAATCCACTTCAAAATACGAGGACGTCCGAGGCCGAAAAGAGGACCCGCACACATTGTCCGGGGGCAAGTCCTGGGATCTTCCTAACATTCTTGCGGATCGCTAAGAAACGAGCTTTGCCAGGAAGCTCAACAACAACATGCACGTCAGGACCGAGAGATGCCACGTCGAGAACAACACCCGCTATGCTGTTATGGTCTGCGTCTCGAGGCGCTTCAGTAACGGCACTGTCCATGAGCTCAATGTGTTCCGGTCGCACGCAAAGATTAACGCGGCCATCGCGATCGGACGGCGGCGATTTCGCCCGGATCTCAACTCCATCGCTTGTTACATAGGAGGTGAAGCCCGCAATCGATGAACTGCCCCTGGTTGCCTGGAACCAATTGGATCGTCCGACGAACTCGGCGACCAACTTGCTGGCGGGCGATTGGTAAATCTGTGTCGGAGCTCCACGCTGAACGATCTTGCCTGCATGCATGATGACGACTTCATCGCCCAGGCTCAAAGCTTCCTCTTGATCGTGCGTGACAACGATCGTTGTGGCACCGACAGATCTGAGAATTTCCTTCAGCTCGATGCGCAATTCGAGTCGAAGCTTGGCATCGAGTGCCGACAATGGCTCGTCGAGAAGAACAATCTTGGGATCGGTTGCGAGCGCCCGCGCAAGCGCGACACGCTGCTGCTGTCCGCCGCTCAGTTGACTGGGATATCTCGCCTCCATTCCGGCCAATTGTACAAGCGACAACATCTGCTTGACCCGAGAAGGTATCGCAGCTGCCGGCGTTCCGCGGTACCGCATTCCGTAGGCAACATTTTGGGCCACTGTCATGTGAGGGAAGAGCGCATAATCCTGAAACAGCAGTCCTACGTTGCGCTCGTAAGGCTTCAGTTGGCCGACATCCTCGCCCGCAATTTGAACGGTACCGCCATCCGGTGCGGCGAAACCTGCAATGATGCGCAGTGTAGTCGTTTTACCACAGCCGCTTGGCCCGAGGAGAGAAAGCACCTTTCCTGGCTCTAGCTCCAGGGAGACGTTTTCGACCGCAGTGAAGCCGCCATACTTTTTCGTGACGTCTTTCAGTTCAAGAACATTCATCTATCGAATCCTATTGGTTCCATGCCCCATTGCCCGCTCGAGCCCGAGCACGCTGTCGAGCACGATCAGTAGAACAATCGTAAGGCCCATCAGCGCTACTGCGGCCGCCGCGATGGTCAGATCGAAACTCGACTTGATTAGGGTGGTGAGCGCGAGGGGAAGCGTATACGTCTGGAAGTCACTCATGAACAAGCTGATCGTAAGGTCGTCCATGGAGGCCGCAAAGGCAAAAATCGCGCCCGCGGCAATACCATTCTTGGCGAGCGGCAACGTGACCGTGAAGAAGACCTGCCGCTCGTTCGCACCGAGCGATAATGCCGCCTCGCGTAGCGTTTGGCTGATCCCGGCAAGTCCGACCAACGTCATTCTTATTGTGAAGGGAAGCGTGATGATCAAGTGACCTGCGAACAGTTTTAGAAAGACAGGCACCTGGTTGAAAGCCGCAAAGAACATGAGCAGACCAAAACCAATGATCACCCCCGGCAAGACGAGCGGCGACAGAAACATGGTAGTGACAAAGTCACGCCATCGCGGCGACATCCAGCTGATCGCCAAAGCGGCCAGCGCACCCATAGCTGCCGCAGCGGCGGTCGTGGCAATTGCCAGCAGCAGGCTGGTTCTGAAGCCCGCCCATATGTACGCATCCTCAAGCAGCTTGCCGAACCATCGGGTCGAAAGCTCCGTCGGAGGGAATGGACCAATGTAGTCGCGCGCGTCGAATGCCATCAGTACGGTTACGACGACCGGGAAAAGAAGGAACAATGCAGTCACCGCAATGATCGCAGTCACGGCAATGGCAAGAAGGATGTCGACACGTCGCTTGCTGAGTATCGGTTTCGCGCCGACGAGCGCCTTTGTTCTGACCGTCACGTCCGCGTTGAGCCTCTCTTTGGTGCTGAGCATCTTATTCTCACGCTCGCTCAAGTGACGTCGCCAGTCTGGACATCACAAGAATCAGAAGCAACGCGAGGACCATCATGACAATCGAAATCGCGGCGCCGCTCGGATAGTTGGCGATCTCGCTGAACCGGCTGTAAATAAGATTCGAAATGAACAGGATGCGCCCTCGCCCGAGAATCAAGGGTATGACGAATGCGCTTACGCCAAGGGTCATTGAGACTAAGAATGCCGACACAATCCCTCGGATGGATAAAGGGATCGTTACGGTGATGTGAGCCGCAAGCGCAGAGGCGCCAAGAGACAGAGCCGCCTCTGTCAGGCGCGGGTTCAGGTTTTTGATCGCTCCGATCAGGATCAGGATTGACATCGGTATGGAATATTGAAGCAATCCCGCGAGGATCACGAAATTGATATAGAGCCGGCTATTGGTATTGATGTCCATAATCGACATTAGTGGAGCAAGCACTCCGACGGAGCCAAAAGTCAGCTCAAGCGCATAGACCCGCACGAGAGAGCTTAGGAACATGAGCCCCACAATCGCGGAGATCGAAGCTTTCTGAATCCATGCAAATTCAGTTCTCGCAATGCAATAGGCAATCGGGAAGGCAAAGATGATCGAGATAGCGGACGAGCAGATCGCTAGAACGTATGTCTGGGCAAAGTACTGCGCATAGACCGGTTGAAAGAGCTCCTCATAGTTTGCGAGAGTGAGCGGACCTCCTTCAACCGATCCAATTCGACCGGGCTCGAACGTGTGGAAACTCTCATTGAGTACCATCAGAATCGGGAACACCAAGAAGAGAACGAATACTGCCACTGCCGGAAGCAGCAGCATCAGTTTAGATCTCGCAGCCGTCATTCGTTCTCTCCAGGCAACACTTGCTACCGTGTGTTAGTTAGTCGTAGCGCGTTCCGCCGCTAAAGCAGCGGCGCGATTTCCTGCTCCCACCGCTTCATCCAGGTGTCTAATTGCGATGAGAGATAAGCAAAATCCGGAATATAGACGTACTTCTCCATCTCTTCGTTGCTGAACGCAATGGGCTTAGTTTCGTCTGATATCTTCGATTTCATGTTTGCAGGCACCGCATGGATGGCCTGGTTGAACTCCGCATTGGCCTCCGGGCTGATTGCAAAGTTCGCGAACTTGAATGCCGCATCCGTGTGACCTCCCTTCAGAACGCACCATCCCTCCTGTAAAACGAAGGTCCTGAAACCTGATGTCTTGTCCATTTTGCTCAAGACTCGGGTCTTAAACTTACGCCCAACGTCAATCGCGCCTGGGCCGCTCCGCATGCCTATGCAAGTCTCGCCCGAAGTGATCGAACTGGTGATGTCGGTGTCCGAGGTCGCTACACGTCCAATGTTTCCGCTGCGCGCCAGCGCTTTCATGAACTCCCATGCTGGCTCCATATTTCTCTCATCGCCACCTTTATGCAGCGCCATCGTTACCATTTGGAGGTTGTTGCCCAGTGTGGGGACGGGGAAACAAATCTTTCCCTTCAGCCGGGGGTCCAAGAGATCTTCGATCTTGGTGATCTGGAATGGGACTCTGTCTTCCAGGTAAAACCAGATTAGCGCCGTAATTGTGCGAGGAATATTTACGATGTTTCCGGCACCGTCCTTGACCAGCAGTTTTTGCGGAATGTCGGCCAGGTTGGGAACCTTATCCAGCGTCACGGCCTCCGCCCAACCCTCGCGGGCAATTGCCTGCCACGACGCATCCCAACCGGTCAGAAGGTCTATGCCTGGCCGCGGCCATGTCGCCTTAATCTTGGGCAAGATCGCCAAGGCGCCGCCCGCGTGCAGCTGCCAATTGATTTTCACATCCGCTTGCTTGGCTGCAAGCTTCTTCATCTCGTTGCCGTAGTTGCCGCCCCACTCGACGGCAGTAATTGTCTCGTCAGCTCGGGCGCCCACCGCACCTGCTAACGACATGCCCGTGCCAAGAGCGGCGGCGGAGGCAGCACTTTTCAAAAATTCGCGACGCGATGATGACATGCTCGTTTCTCCCTATTGAAGGCGCATAGCTGCTTTGTTCGACAGCATAGCATCTCCTTCAACGAGGAATTTAACGGGAATACCGGGTAGTTTCGCAGAAATTCGGCCTTTTTTTGCAAAATGCCAACGTTTTTGTGATGGCCCCGGCAGGCAAGTTCCTCCGTTGCCGAGGCTTCGGAATGCAAGCAGCGAGGGATTTGGATGGCGAGTCCGTCGTTCACAGCGGCGCGGAAGTTGGAAACCATTTGTTTTAGGCGGGAAATCGTGGCTCGGCAGATTGGCGCTCGAGCCAGGGCAAGTCGAGAGACATTCGGAGCTTGGGACGTGGGCGATGCAGGCTTAGGCGTTGCCGAAACAGCAACCTCGCTCGCCGCGCCCGCGCTGCCCCAGCTGGCAGCACCGCCACGAAAACCTGAACTCGACAGACCGATACCACTGGCGCTCCAGGGTCCCTGCCGTCAACAAAACCGATGCAGGGAGGTGAAGGAGATGGCGCCTAGATGGATGATCAAAGCCGGCTGGAGGTGACCAACAATTAGCTGACTTACGCGACTGCCGTTACCTAGAAGCTTGTCGAACTCCCCTCGAGGACCATGAGTGCGCCGACGATGCCTTGCGGACCTCCGTCGAGCACGACCCAATATCACTGATCCCTACGAATTCTGGACGAATATCGGCGATCGAGAGAGGCTTCAACTGAGTCCCCGTCCGAGTATTGACGCGGGAGTCTCTTCCTTTATTTTACCATCGTGCGGTTTTTCATCGCTTCTTCGCATACAACGCCAGAAACCATCATCTAGATGCGCCTAACTTAGTGACAGCCCTCTTTTCAGATCAATTCAGGTCGGTTTCACGCATCTCAATTGATCGCGCGCCCCTTCCACTCTGACGAGACAATGCAAAACACGATAATTTGGCCAAAGTTCAGCTGCGATTCAGTCGATCAGATACGTTACCTTGCTTCGACGGACCATGAATGCGACGGCCCGCTCAGTCCAGTCCTCTGAGGCAACGCAGCAGCCGAGATGACCAATTCGTCCGCGCCCGTCCCGGCTAGCGCCGACAGCATCACCGCACCACTTCGCCATATGACTTTCAGGCGCATCTGGCTTGCGAGTGTACTCGCCAATTTGGGGGCTCTGATTCGCAGCGTCGGCGCGGCTTGGGCGATGACGCAGATGACATCGTCGGCCGACAAGGTCGCGCTCGTGCAGACCGCTCTGATGTTGCCGGTCATGCTGATCTCGGCACCGGCTGGTGCCATCGCTGACATGCACGACCGACGTATAGTGACCCTTGTCTCGGTTGGTATCGCGCTCGCCGGCGCGACGGCGCTGACGGCACTCGCTTGGTTAGGCTTGATCACCCCGAACTTGTTGCTGGTACTGTGCTTCGTCGTCGGCAGTGGCATGGCCCTGATGGATCCGGCTTGGCAATCCTCGGTGAGTGAGCAAGTGCCCCTGGAAAGCCTTCCTGCGGCGGTGGCGCTGAACAGCATCAGCTACAACATTGCGCGAAGCGTGGGTCCCGCCATCGGCGGCATTGTGGTTGCAACCGGGGGCGCGGTAGCCACCTTCGCGCTCAACGCATTACTCTATTTTCCACTGATTCTCGCCCTATTTCTATGGAAACGCATCTCTGAACCGAGTCGTCTTCCGCCTGAAAAGCTCAGACGCGCTATCGTCTCAGGTGTGCGCTACATCATCAATGCACCATCGATCAAGATCATCCTCGTTCGCACTACGGTAATGGGCTTGATCGGCGGCGGAATCATCGCGCTCATGCCTCTTGTAGCTCGCGACCTGCTGCATGGTGCCGCACAGACATATGGCATGATTCTCAGCGCCTTCGGCCTGGGCGCGGTGCTCGGCGCGCTCAACATCACCGAGATCCGCAAGCGCATGAGCGGCGAGGCGGCGGTCCGCGCCTGCGCGCTGTCGATGGGTGGAGCAATTACCGCAGTGGCGCTTAGTGGCTCGCCGGTATTAACAGCGATCGCGCTGTTCCTCGCGGGTGCCGCATGGATGATTGCGTGGGCACTGTTTAATATTGGGGTGCAGTTGTCGGCACCGCGCTGGGTCGCCGGCCGTTCGCTTGCGGCCTACCAGGCGGCAGGATCAGGTGGCATTGCGGTTGGCAGCTGGGCGTGGGGATATCTGGCTGATCTCAGCGGTGTACAAACAACTCTTCTGATTTCGGCGGGACTAATGCTGGTGTCACCCTTCTTTGGGCTCTGGCAACGCATGCCGCGCATCAACGCCCGTGAGCAAGACGCCGAGACGCTGGCTGATCCCGACGTTCGCCTTCAACTAACCGGGCGCAGCGGGCCGCTAGTTCTGCCGAGCAGAAATGGCGAGTCCACTGGTGAAAGTGGGCTGATGCAGTGAATGGCAGGCGCGTCGGCCCCGGAACCGAGTCGAATCGCTGGTGTTGTGGCATGATGAATCCAAAGCAGAGACGGGAGGTTGCTATGCCCCTGTTGGCCGCCGAGCCGGTGACGATTTTGCCCGAACAGCGCGAAGTGCTGGAACAACTGGTGCGTACCTATTCGACGCCGCAGCAGTTGGCGGTTCGCGCCCGCATCATGCTGTTTGCCGCGGATGGCGTGGGTGTGCGCGAGAGTGCCCAGCGATTAGAGGTGTGGCCGAGGACAGTCCGCCGATGGCGCAAGCGGTGGCGGCAGGCGGCCGACGGGGCGTCCGTGCCGGAGCGTTTGGCCGACGCGCCGCGGCCCGGAGCGCCGGGGACGTACACGCCGGAGCAGATCTGCGCGATCGTTGCGATGACATGCGAGAAGCCCGCGGCGAGCGATCGGCCGATCAGCCATTGGAGCCAACGCGAGATTGCCGACGAAGCGATGCGACGCGGCTTGGTGCCACACGTCTCGCAGCGCTCAGTGGGGCGTTTTTTAAAAAAGAAGCCGACCTCAAACCGCATCGGCTCCAGTATTGGTTGACCCCGAAGGCCGATCCCGACTTCGATGCCAAGTCCGCGGATATCTGCGCGGTGTACAAGGCCGCGGCCGATGCAGACGACACTCATCGCACGGTCTCCATCGACGAGAAGACCGGCATCCAGGCCCGGGAGCGGATTGCGCCGGACCTGCCGATGGTGGAGCTATGCAGGAAAGTGGGTGATGACGGAATGAGATAGGCGGCGTATCGAGGCGGGTGTCGAGCCTGCCAGAACCTCTCAAGGAGAGCGATACGCCACGAACGAGACTAGCAACATTGTCCCGCTTCGTCAGCCCGACGAGATCGATGATCCACTGACCAATATCCTGCGAGCTGGTGCGCGGCAGCTTCTGGCGCA
>NZ_JADPKS010000165.1 GCF_023074175.1 Bradyrhizobium sp. 139 | reverse complement strand
TCGTTCAGCCAGAACAGTCCTTTGCGCATCGAAGTCCCCGGGCCCGAATCAACTCGGCGCCATGGAATCAGAGATCGCTAATTAGGTACAGACCCTAGGGCTATTCACAGTCAGATGAGCCGCAAAGCTGTATCGCGTGCCGGGATGTCCCGGCGTCACGATCCGGTGCAGGTCGATTTTGCGTACCTCTTGAACCTCGATACGCATTCGATTGACAAGCACTTCGTCCTGGGTGGAATTGTACGCGTGAAAGTCGATTACGTAATACTCCGCATAGTTTGGCGGTTCGATGATCTCATTGATAAACAGGCGGACGTTCGGTTGCTCCAGATCGCTACGCGTGTCTTCAAGCTGCCGCCATTCGGCGGCTCTTACAAAAACGCCGAGACACATTTGCTTGTCAGTTTGGCAGACGTCGTTGAGGCGCGTCGCCAAGTCGCGCAGGTGAGGCGCAACGTCAGGCTCCGTTAGCCGGAAGAAGGGCTGCATATCGGAGCCTTTGTCGGCGGCATTCCACCACTCCGTAACAGCATCAAGCCACTCTTCTTGAGTAGGCAACCGACCATCTGTCATACGTTGTGATATCAACTTGCGCGCGGGACCGGCGCTAATGTCTCGCAGACGCAGGACGGCGCCAGGATCGATGTCAAAGCCCGAGGGTAGGGATTCGACCCAGCTTTTGATGGGTGCTTTCAACCTTGAGGAAAGCTCGCTCGGCGTCAGCGACTTCAGGACGGCCTCTAGGCCAGTCTTGGCGCCCCACTCCAAAACTGTTTCGAGAAGCCCGAATGCCATCTTGCCGACCTGAAACAATCCTGTCCGAATTGTATCAAGGTGCATCGGCATTCGCTAGTTGAAATCCTCCCAGCGGGTAGGGCGAGCGCTCGCCGCGCAAAAACTGGCAGGTGATAGCAGCCAGGCCCTTTTCCGTTGACCAATCCAAAGACTACCCCGGGACGCGTCCGTCTTGCGGACCAGGCTCTATGAGCATGCCCACCGAGCCCCGAAAGCGGGTCTCGGCCCTTCGGGTAACCACCGCAACATGGCGCGGTTCTATAAGCTGGACATCCAACCGACACTGTTCGGGGAATGCTCACTCGTCAGGGAATGGGGGCGGATTGGGCGGCCGGGGACCGTTCGAATTGAGGAGTACCCGACTCGTGGTAAGGCTGATCTTGCCTTGATCTCCAAGTGGATAGAGAAGCAGAGGCGGGGGTATCGCTAGAGGGAAATCTCATGTGGTGCGACGAGCTAGCGGGAAAATCATGGGCCAGCCTTTGGGCTGGCTACATGTTGTGTGGTGGGGATTGTCCCGGCATCCGCAGGTACGAGGGCCCGTGCCCCGCCTGTGGTGCGGCCCCGGTTCACTTTTCGTCGACAACAATAGCAATCGATGGTCGCAGAACGACCGCCTTCACCGTCCCCGGCGCCGAAGGTCGCTATGAGGACTACATCTATCTCGAGATGCTCCAGCGCGAGTGGGAGCGGCCAGTTGTCGAGTTTCAAGCGTTTGCAAATTCTTCCGATGCCGATCGCCCGTCTGCCCGGGCGGCCCTCGTGCTGCTGTTTTGGGGCTACTTTGAGACCCGAATCGAGAGACTTCACCGTTCGGCGATGCGCAAGCTTCCACAGCGCGTTCTAGATGACCAGCTCAAACGCTATTCCGGGATCGGAAGCCGTCTCTTCGATTTGTACAAGATATTCTTCGGTAGGACCTATTTCGACGATCTCCGCGACCACGGATTTTTAACGGTAGCCGACCTGCTCAGTGACATTCACAGGCGCCGCAACGAGTTCAGCCACGGAAAGCCTCAGGCGATCAACGAACTAACGGTTAATGCGCTCGTCGAAAACCTCAAAGCCGAGCATGAAGCATGGATCGCGGTTTACAACAGTCGGGGGAGGCCCTGAAAAAGTGGGCGAAGCGAAGCGAAAGAGAGAGGCGGTACTGAATGGCCCGTGCCCGTGCGGTTCGACGCGCCCTGGGCGGGCATGTTGTTTCAATGGCAAGGATTGGCACAAGCGATCCGCTGTCCTTGGGTTAAGGGCACTTCCTCAAGCATCAAGCGTCGCCAAATGCTATATGCGCGACCTCGGTTCGTGTGTCGGCCCTATTTCGGGGGAGCACATTATTTCGGAGTCGGTCATCCGGGTGCTGATGGGCGACGGCGATTTCTCCGTCGGCGGGCTCCCCTGGCTTGCGCCGGACGAGGAGAGGATACTCGCGCCCCAGAATCTGCGAACGAACTGTCTTTGCGCCAAGCATAACAGCACTCTTCATCCACTTGATGATGCCGCCAAGTATTTCTTCTCTTCGCTGAAATCGTACCTGGAGGTGGATGCGGGATCGCGACACGCCCTCGTGTCGGGGCATGACCTGGAAAGATGGCTGCTCAAGACGGCCAAGGCGGCGGCGGTCTCGAAGAATCTCGCGAGAGGCAGGGCGCCACTATCTGGCGCGTTCTCGCGCGACGCCGTGTTATTGGACATGCTCGACGACCCCCGTCATTGGCCTGAAGGTGCTGGGCTCTACTGCACCATGAACACGGGCGACCGAACCTCCAACCATAAGCGCTTCCAGCTGCAGCCGCTCACAAATGCCCAGGAAGATATCGAAGCGCTGGCGCTGAACATCTTAGGCTTAAGCTTTGTGTTGCTGCTCGAACCTCTGGACGAGGGCAAGTATCCGTTTCTGCGTGGGGCACGATATCGGCCGGGAAGATTCGTCATAGCGTACCCGGCTTCGACCAATTGGCTGACAGTGAGCTGGGATGACGGCAGGACGCACGAGCCCCTGACGATGCAATTCGTGCGGCCGATGTCCTAGGAGTTTAGACGATTTGCGAGGCGTAAGCCGATTCGTAGATTTTTTTGCCCTCCTGGGTTTCAAGGCGAAGAAGACAGTAGAGCTCCCAATAGCGGCTCCAACGCTTATCCTCCGGCGAGAGATATTCGATTGGCAGGCCGAGCTGCTTGGCATCGGCGTAGTCGATGGGTTGGCCATGTGTTTTCCATTGGGTGGCGCTCATCAGTGCCTGGGAGATCGTTGAACTGGGCGCTCCACGGCGCTTGAGCATATCCTCGGCAAACGTCCTCACTCGGTCGCGAATACCCTGAAATTTCTTAACAGTCCTGGCGTCGAAGCTATCAAGCATCAATAAAGCAATCGGGTCGCTAGGATTCTTGCGCATCACAGCGCAATGCTCTTCGTAGGCCTCCAGATAGCCCATGACGGAATACGTCAGCTCATTGCCGCGGGCGTCCTTCAAGAGGAATTGCGGATCGATCATGCCGAGCTCAGAGGTGTTGCTCATGATAATCTTGCTGGCGGCAAGTGCCATCAGGGTGCCGGCGCTTTTAGCCAGGTCCGGGACGATCACCCGGAACGGCTGCGTGCCCGCTTTTGAGAGCATCAGCTTGACCAGTTTCTCGCAGGCGTCGACGTCACCACCGCCAGTATTGAGAAGCAGGTCGATCGACGAGTTCTCGGGAATGTTGTGAAGCATCTCCACAAAGCCCATGACATCGTTGCGGTCGATCTCGGTTTCCAGGCTCGAAACGTAGCAGATGAGCTTTGTGCCCTCGGAGGCGTTTATCTGCTTGATGAGTTCCTGCCTTTGGTAGCGGCCCGCGTTCATCGCCGCATACATCGGCGTTTTCGTAAGCTGCCGTTCAGGCTTGAGCGGCGCAGCTTCGGACGCCGGCAGCGACTCCTGGTCGTTGTCACTCACCGAATGAATCCCCCATCCAATCGACTTTCCCGTTTTTTATGAAGTAATGACATCTACGCCGGCCATCATAGTAGTTCACGCTTGGCGAAAGCGAAAGGGGGCCATCAACCTTAGATATTTGCCAGAATGGACTGCGCCCGCGATCCAGGTTGAGCATGATGCGGTGACCGCTTCGGCATGGACAGTCGAACGCAATCCATTTCGGCCTTGATGCGTCGCCGACAACGATGGCGGCGTTGCTCGGCAGCTTGTCTGGTATCTCATCGGCCGACTCGACCTGGCCGATGCAGTACAGCGGCGGCTGACCTGTTATCCATTCAGGCAGCAAATCGAGCGGTAGCCATCGCGGCAGACGCGTCAGCGACTGCGGGAGCCAATCGGTCCAACGCCACTGCCACCAACGAATCTTCATGCCCCGGGCCAAGCCTGTTCGAGGAAGGGATGACCATCGCCCTTGCCAATCTTCTGGCTTTCCGGATTGCAGTAATGACCCAGTCGCGGCTTGGCGTTGTTGGTCGAGATCTCCCGCTCGTGCCAGCGGAACAGCACCTCCGTCGGCCTCGGGCTCGGCCCAAACCCGATCAGGCGCTCCAGAAGCTCGTTAATGGCGGCTGAAGCGATGCTGGTGGTGAAGGTCACCACCGCTGGTTCTATGCCTCCCAGGACGGGCGCATAGCCCTCGTTTTCAAGCCGTATCCGCTCCTCCGGCGTTCGCAGCTCGGTTTGCGCGCGGGCGAGGTCGATCCGGTCGCGGCAGACGAGGCAGGCGCCGCCCGGGGTGAGGGTGGTTACGCGGCCGTTGATGCTTGCCAAAGCTCCATCGCCGCCCAGTAGCACGCCGCAATCGATCACGGGGGTGGCCAGGAAGGTCGAGAACCGCGACAGAACCAGGCGGCCGGCGTTGTCATCAGTGCAACCAAAGACAACGTCGCAAGGGATCAGCTCGCGCGCCGTTTTCTCAAGGGTCACCATCGCCGCCACGGTATGGCATTCGAGATCGGGTGCTATCGCTGTCAGATGGCTTTGCAGCATCTCCGTCTTTGGTTTGCCGACTGCGGCAGGAGTAGAGCCATAGACACGGGTGACGTTGCTCTCGGTCAGCGTGTCGGCGTCGATCAGCGTAAGATGCCGCACGCCGAGACGCACCAACTGCTCGGAGACCGCCGACCCGGTGCCGCCGCAACCAACGACACCTACACGCAACGCCCCGAGGGTTTGCTGGACATCAGGGCCGAACGCGCGGACGCTCCGGTCGAAGATTGCGGGGATCTGCGGCGCGCTTGAATTGAAAGAGTTCACAAGCTGCCATTTGTCGCCGACGCGCCACAACCGGTCGATCGGTGCTTTTCCGCCGTCGCCGAAATGCACCTCGCCGGTAAACGTGATCCCGTCGTCGCGCGGCGACGCGATAAGCGTGACGTACAGTTCCGAGCCCGATCGCAACCGGAAGAGGTCGGAGATGTCTTGGTCGACCTTGCGGTCGGCCATGCTCGGTGTTGGGTGACCGATCATGCCGGGATGCGTGTGAAACCAGATCGGAATGGCGCCAATGCACTCGGCTTCGGCAAGGGCAGGGACATAGCCTTGTGATGCGATTGCCAAATGATCACCTTCACGCGCGAGATAGGCGTCTTGCGGCACCCAGCGCATTCCCCGTCCAAGGAGCCGGATCTCGCCGTTCGGCGCGCGGGCGATGCCAGCGAGCAGCACGCCCGCGGTTTCCAACGGAAGTCTGGCGGTCTGCTCGATCTCTTGGAAAAGCGGTCCTGTCAGGACCAGTGTAATTGTCATGATGCTCCTGGGGCCGCTTTCAGCAGCTCATTTCTGATCAAGGCGAAGTAGCTTTGAAGTGAATCGATGCCCGAGCGCCATTGACCGGCTGTGAAATGGCGCGACCATCGCTGCCATTGGCGCCCGAGATGGCCCTCGCGCGCTTCAGTAGCTGGAATGACAACACCGTCCGTTCGCCGTACCGGTGGGTCGAACCACCACATATCCGGCGGCACATCGGGATAACCAGGGGCCAAGCGAATCAGCAGGTCGCTGGTCTCCTGGTCGAACCCCTTCGGAAGCGGGTAAGATGGAACGAGGACGCAGATAACGCCGCCTTCAGTCGTGACCTGATGGCCGGGGGCCTTGGCGTTCAGAAATTCCATGTCGTGTGAAGGCAGCACGGCGGTCGTTCCTTAGACGAGGCCCGGATTGATCTGCGCGGGCGCAGTGAAAAAGCGCAGGCCGTCGCGCATTTTCACTTTCTGCGTGTCCGCGATCTTTTCGTCGGAGCCGCCCGGCACGACCTCGAACAGGTCCCGGTCGGGGCCGATGGGCGGATTGGGTAGTGCCCGCAGTTGGGCGCCCGTGAGGAAGTGCTCCTTCACCTTGAACTCGGTACGGTCGATCTTGATCTCGTACGGATGCTGACGCTCCTCGAACTCCTTCAGCTCTTCCAGCTCCTGGCGCTCGAACTGCTCCAGCTCCTGCTTCTGGCGCTCCTCAAACTCCCGCAGCTCACGCAACTGGCGCTCCCTGAAGGCTTCCAGCTCCTTCTCGCGGTTCGTCGGGACGCCGGATTCGTCGTGCTCAGCCATTGTGGTACCTCCATTGATTGATACCAAGATACCACGATACTGTGACGCTTGACAAGTCCGGTGTTAAGGTGCAAATTTCCCCCATGAAAACCACCAAAGCCATGACCATCCGCCTGACCGATGAGCAGGCTGAAGCGCTCGAAACCGTCGCATCGGTTGAGCAGCGGGCAATTTCGGATGTGATTCGTGCCGCGATCAGCGAGCACATCGAGAGCCGGCGCAAAGACCCCGCCTTTCAAGAAGACCTGAAAGCTCGGTTGGCCCGCGCGCGCAAACTCCTGGCCCGTCAGGCCGGCGAGTAGCTCAAAGCAGTTTCCGCAGCTCGTTTTTAAGTGGCCCGTTATCACCGAGGAAGCTCGCGATCATCGCGGGCATGAAGGTGTCACGGTTGATGCGAGTGAGCGCCAGCGGATGGCTGGCTCGCTGTCCTAGAAGGTACATGAGGGACAGCTGCGATCGCCCATTGCCCTCACGAAAGGGGTGGATGGCGTTGAGTTCGGCCAAAAAATCAGTGGCTGCATCCAGGAATGCCAATGCCTCTGCGCCGGAATGGAAAGCAGGGAGAGCAAGCTTCGCGAACAGTTGGTCCATGCTGGAGGTTATGTGTTCCGGATAGCAGAACATGTTCCCGCCCTTGGCGGTGCGGACTTTCCGGTACTTTCCAGCCCAGCTGTAAACGTCCTGAAACAGATGATGGTGGATGCGCTTATAGTGCGCAGGCGTGAACCTTCCGGCCGGGAGCGGTTCTTCCGAGCGAAGTGTCGACATTTCGAGCTCGAACGCTTCCAGGGTCTTGGCTTCCCTAAGGCGGGCTCGGTTCTTGAGGACGGAGGTGCGTTTGTAACAGTACGGGTCGTCGAAGACGTCGTAGCCGCTCAAGGCCGTTAACGGCCCTTAGGCTGGACGTACGCCCGCAACACCTCCGCCCTTTTTTGGGCGGGTGTCAGCTTCTTTTCGCGAAGGGCCGAAAGGCGTTCCTTCGAGGCTCTACCAAGCTTCAAACCTTCGACAGCCGAAATGGCCGCAAAAGTCTTGTCTCCCAAAATGCGGGAGGAGGAATTGATGCTGGAGCCTTTACGCTTATCGGTCATGAGCGAAGCATATCACGGATTCTAGGGGGTGGTGAACCCATATATCTACAGCGCTTTCCCGCTGGCGAATGACGGACCGGATCATACGACAAGATGATCGTCCCTCTAGTGCAGCCACAGCTTCAAAGCGCCATAGAGGATCGCGATCCCTGCGGCGATCCACCAGGGCCGCACAAGGGATCGAGGACGGGTGGCAAGGTAAGCCATGAAGGCAGTCAGGAGCGCTCCTTTATTTTCTCCATAGCTTTGCTTCAGATCGCTGCTGCATCTGGCGATCTCCACCAGATCCGAATACTTCATCTCCTGTTCCGACACTTCGACCTCCTGTCTTCGCCGGTATGTCCCATAAGGTGACTGCACGGGCTTTTCTCGCAACCCACCGATGGTTTTGCCGTCTTCGACGATCCTCACTGCAACGACGTCCGAAAGGCATGATACGGCGGGTAGGCAAAAACGAAGTTAATCAAACCCTAATTGTCAGTTTCGTTTGGCCGACCAGTAACTTGAGCAGGGATTAATCTCCCGATGGCTCCATCTGACCACTGTTTTGCCCGACGCCGCAAGCTAAATTACGGATTATCAGAATAGCGAAATTTCACGTGTGAATTATCGAACGCTCGGACGGGCTAGTAAGGCCAAGCTGGCAAACAGTGCACTGCTCGGCAGCTTCCGTCTCTCTTCAAGCCTCCGAGTGAACATTGCCGGTGCCTCGGAAAGCAGGGGATTGCCAGCGAAAAATGCGCAAATCCGCGGCTTCCGCCTTGACCCTCCAAATTGGCTTGTTCTAATTTTGTTCTCAAGTGGGAGGGGACGATTCTGTGGGCCCCGCAGCCCTCTTTTCGACGAAAACAGCAAGCGCCCATCTGGGCAGGAACCATGCACGAGATCATCTGTCCCCACTGTGCCAAGGCCTTCAAGGTCGACGAATCCGGCTATGCCGAGATTCTGAAGCAGGTCCGTGACGCCGATTTCGCAAAGCAACTGCACGAACGGCTGGAGTTGGCCGAGCGCGACAAGCGAAGCGCTGTTGAATTGGCCAAAGCCCAGGTCAGCGGTGATCTGCACAAGACCGCGGCCGCCAAGGATGCCGAAATCCAGGAGTTGAAGTCCAAGCTGGAGGCAAGTGAGGTCTCTCAGAAGCTCGCCGTTACCGAAGCGCTCAGTGCGGTCGAGAAGGAGCGTGACACGCTCGCGAACGCGCTCGCGCAAGCGGAACGCGAGAAGAAGGCTGCCTCAGAGCTTGCTCAGGCGCTTCTGGCCAGCGAGCAGCACAAAATCTCTGCTGCTAAGGAAAAAGAAATCCAAGAGCTGAAGGCTAAACTCCAGGCCATCGAGCTTGAGAAAAAGCTCGCCGTGACCGAAGCCGTCGGCGCCCTCGAGAAAGAACGCGACGAGCTGAAAAACGGCATTAAGCAGGTCCAGCTTGAAAAGCAGCTCTCCGAGCAGTCGCTCAAGGACAAGTACGAAACCCAGATCAAGGATCGTGATGACGCGATCGAACGCCTCAAGGATATGAAGGCCCGCCTCTCGACCAAAATGGTCGGCGAGACCCTCGAACAGCACTGCGAGACCGAGTTCAACAGGGTGCGCTCGATGGCGTTTCCGCGAGCCTATTTCGAGAAAGACAACGACGCGCGGACCGGCAGCAAGGGCGATTACATCTTCCGCGACTCGGACGAGGCGGGCACCGAGATCATCTCGATCATGTTCGAGATGAAGAACGAGAGCGACAAAACCGCGACGAAGAGCAAGAACGAGGATTTCCTCAAGGAACTTGATCGGGATCGCACCGAGAAAGGCTGCGAGTACGCCATCCTGGTCTCGTTGCTCGAGCCCGACAACGAACTCTACAATACGGGTATCGTCGACGTCTTCCACCGTTATCCCAAAATGTACGTCATCCGGCCGCAGTTCTTCCTGCCGATGATCACGCTGCTGCGGAATGCCTCTCTCAATTCCTTGAAGTACCGGACCGAGCTGGCGCTGATTAAGGCGCAGAATATCGACATCACCCAGTTCGAAAACCAGCTGGAGACGTTCAAGACCGGGTTCGCCAAGAATTACGACCTCGCCTCCCGAAACTTCCAGACGGCGATCACTGAGATTGATAAGTCAATCGACCATCTGCAGAAGACGAAGGATGCGTTGATCGGCGCTGACCGCAACCTACGCCTTGCAAATGACAAGGCGCAGGACGTGACGATCAAGAAGTTGACCCGGGGCAACCCCACGATGGCGGCGAAATTCGCGGAGTTAAAAAGCCAAATCGAGGCTGCCGAATAATGCTCTAAGCGACCGCGGACTGCCGCCTGCCGCGATTTAGAGACTATCGCGCCTCGATGATCTCGGAAAGTTTGCCGTCGACCAATTTGACAGTGCGCCCGGCGCCGTAGACGTAAAGTTCCTCCACGCCCGCAACTGTTGTTTTTTTCACAACGTTCTTCGGGTGCCGCCAGCAGGTTTCGGACAGCTCACTGGATGTCATCCCAACCTTTGGCGGGCCTCGACCTGCGCAATCTTCGGCGGCATACCTGGTCCGGGCAATCGGGTCGTAGTCGACAAGAAACGGGTTAGCAGAGCCGATCCATCCTCGGCGACCGTCGCCCAGCTCGACGTCGTAGTCATCAGAAGGGGAAACGGACGCCTTGGTCAGGTCCTTCACGACAAACGATGCGCCTGTTTTAAGTTTGAGAGTGGCTGACGTCGTCCAGTCGTTTTGCGTGAAGCTCAACTCGACTACATTGGGATTGCCCGGTGGAATGAGCACCCACAGGCGTTTGCCGATGTAGCTTCGGCAGTTGTTGTCAATGGAACAGAGGTACGGGTGAGCCAACGCCGGCCCGGCGACCATCAGGAGCGCGGCAAATATCAACGCGAGTTTCATCCAGTGTCCAACCTCAGCTGAGATTGCAGACGTCTTGATACAAAGCGCGGAGATGGTCGTCCGACATGTCGAGGATCGGTTCATACATAAACGAATTTAGATGAATATTCTCGGGAGTCATTAGAACAACCCGCTTTACGACCCGAACCGCTTTATCCTCACAGTCCCGGCAGCTCTGATAGAGCGATAGCAGTTTGGTCGTTTGAAGTGTATTAATCGCACCGACTTTTGCCGGATCATTGATTTTCCCAACCATAAAACTTTCGACCGCGAACCGCGCGGCGAGAGAGAGCACGATCTTGCTTTCCAGCTTATGGGTGCTCCCGGCCTTCATGCACGCCGCCGCCTGCGCTAGAATGGTGTCCACTACCTTGTCCCCGGGGGACTTCCACGCGCCGCCTCCCCCGAACAGACCGTTGTAGATCTTGTCGAGGTCGGCCTCGGTTATCGAGGCGGTATCGGCCTTGCAATGAAGCAGAGACGTCAGGCGCAGATAGTCGGGGTCGGTGTCGCCCTTGGTGTATTCAATCAGATTGCGCATGAATGGGATGGAGGCGATCCGCTTCATCGGATCTTTGAAAAACTCCTTCTTCCAGTCATTGACGAACACGTTTTGAATGCCCGACGCACGCGCGAGCTGAAGCCCGCTGTCGCCCTTCGATGCCATATAGCACTGCGAATAGGGCACCAGCGCTCGACTGTTGATCGTGCGGAAAAAGTCAAAATTGTGCGTCAGGATCAACTGCGTGAAAATGTCACCCTCAGCGATTTCCATCAAGTATTGAATGATCGCGTACTTGTTCTTGTAATCGAAGGAATCCGCGATGTCGTCGACCACCAATAGCGTTTCTTGGCCCGACTTGCGCCGGGCCTCGATCTCAAAGATCACGTTCAGGACGTAAAGGGCCTTCTTCTCGCCGGTGCTCAGCACCTCGACCAGGTTGTTTCGGTCCACCACAGCGACGTCCTTGCCGTCCTCAAAACGAAAACCCAGCGACAGCATCGGTTCCTGGCCCAGCATCACCGGTATGCGGTTTTTTGCCTCCAGCTTGAACGGAACGAAGAACCTGCTGTTGAAGACCTCAATTACTTGTTCCCACTGAGTCCGTTCGGCCGCCGCTTGGGCCTCGATTTCAGCTCGCCGCTTTTCGGCGGCCTGAAACTTGTCCACGACTTCAACATACGCGTCCCAATTGGCCTTCAGATAAGACTTCCATACCTCTTCCCGGAATTTATCGATATTGGCGAGCTCGGGGAGCAGATGCTCGTTGTTGGAAACGTACTCGTCGAACTCCCGTACAGTCGCATTACGCTGAATGAGTTTTTCGAGGTCGGAGAACTTCTTTCGTAGCTCCTTGTCCGTAGAGATCTGTTCCTTCTCAGCCTTGATAAGCTGCTCCAGTTCCTTTTCGTCGGCGATGTCGACTATCTTGTCGGCGTTCAAGCGCAGCGAATGTTTGGCCTTGAAGAAACCGTTGTCGGCGAGGCTCTTCGCGATGGTTGACGCGTTATAGTAGTTGAAAACGCCGCGCTTGAAGTAGGTCGAGGCTGCCAGCAACTCGTTATACTTCCTGATGTAGGTCTCGATCGCTGATCGGACGTCTTTCGTATTGAGCAGCGCCAGCACTTTGTCATCGAAAATGATGTCGTAATTGACGTCCGCGAAGGGATGACCCTTCTGAGAGGCTAATTCGTCCCTGATACGGATCAGGGCCCGGTAGAACTGTTGTTCGTCCTTTGTGAAGGTGAGCGATATCTCTTTGGCAATATCTTTCTTGGTGCCTGACTGCGCTTTCAAAGCCGCCAGCAAGCGCTCTTTGGCCGCATCGATTTCCACGTGCAGTCGTTCGTATTCCTCTCGCAGGGCCGCGTTCACGAGAAGGGTCGATGTCCGCTCGGTATGCCCGAAGACCTCGTCGTACGGTCTGACAACGAGAATGCACTCGGGCGGAATCGCCGTGCCGGTCTCATCGATAACGCTTCGCGATGTCGGCCTTTGCGGGAAAACGCGGTCTCCGGACGCCTTACCGTCGGCGATGTCTTGGAAGGTCTTTGCCAGGGAGGATTTCATAGCCCCATTGGGGGCGTAGACTGCACAGGCGCTGGCCGAGGCGAAATCGAATTGCTCCTTCAGGCTCTTGATGCCGTAGCAATGCTGTAGCTCAACCTTCAGCTTTTTCATAAGCGGTCCCCCCGAGTGCTCATCTTATGGTTGATCACGGGGAAACGCTAGTTGATCATTGGGACAACGGCTATTGAGCGCCTCTTTTTCGATCTAGACGTTTGGATTAGGCGGACGATGCCGCGCAGCAGCAAACGACCGAACCGCGCCGGACCTTGCCGCCATGGCGCATGCTGAAGGGGGGACTATGACAATCACGCTTGCATGGGTGAGGCATCACCTTACGCCGCCCGAGATAGTTATCGCTTCAGACAGCCGCCTCAGAACCCGTGGTCCGATGGATCAGGCGCAAAAAATCTATCAGCTCAGGCGAGGTGACTGTTGTCTCTCGTTTTGCGGCGATGCCCAGATCGCATACCCACTGTTTGTCCAGGTGAGCGTTGCTCTGGACAATCATTTTAGAACAAGCTCTCGCGCCCTTGATGTGACGAGCCTTACCGGGCGCATTGAGAAGATGTTGAACAATATGATCGATGCCTGGAAGCTGCCTACCGCTGAAAAGGCGGAGGAGCTAGCAGGCACGACTATACTATTTGCTGGCTGGTCCTGGCGCTTCGAGAAACCGCACATTGGTATCTTCAAATTGCAGCGCGATTGCCGATTCCAATTTCACCGGGCTGGGGTCAAATTGCCGCATCCTTGGCGCGCTGGAGCAAAGGCTGATTTGTTCTTTATCGGCGACTACAAATCAGAGTACTTCGCCAAGCTCAGCGATATCCTGCAACAGCGTTACCCTGCGCCACCAAAGAAACAGAACAAGAAGATAATTCTGCACTGGGATTATGAACCAGTAGAGGCGCTACAGGCGTTGCTCCGAGAGCCCGACGTCGGTGGTATTCGTGCGATCGGCGGGGCCCCTCAAGTCGTTAAGGTCTACCCATTTGCGCAGACTATTCCCATAGTTGTCCGAACGGGGAAGGGCACACACAGTCTTTTGGGTAGGCGACTCTTCGTATGGGAGGTCACCGAGTATCCCATCCTAGATTTGTCCACGCGCCGAAAGGCGAAGATACTTTATCCGAAGAGAGCCGTGCCCGTTCCCGATCGAGTGCGCGGCAGGCGATATAATCCGCGCGGAAGCGATGCTGAAGAATCCCGCTCTCCGGAAGATGAGCTGGGAAGTTTCGACGCGGCCGACTCATAGCGTATCCATGGGCGTCAGCACTAGGTGAGCTCCGCCAATGATCGTCCGCACCACCCGGCCGGTAAGGTCGGGTGAATAGGTTAGCAACGCAACCCGTCAAGGCATCCAAGCGGCATTGCACGCGGAGCCTCCTTGACTGGTCCTCAGGCCTGCTGCCCTCGAATTCTCCCGACCGGCCGCGATGGCGCAGCCGATAACCAAAGGGAGACCTCACATGACCGACACCATCAAAATCCGCGGCTTGAACGACAGCTTTCGCCAGACACTCGTCTTCGGCGGCTTCCTCACGCCCGGCCTCGCCAGCCTACCGATCGAGCGCCAAGCTCAGTTGCTAGAGCTGGTACGCAAGTTCGACCGCTTCACTCCTGGCAATGACCCGCACGGAGAGCGCGACTTCGGCGGCATCGAGCTCGACGCGACCTGGTACTTCTTCAAGATCGACTACTACGACCTGGCTGGCAGATTTGCATCGCCCGATCCGGCTGATCCGTCCGTTACTCAACGCGTGATGATAGTCATGCGGGCCGACGAGTACTAGGAGGCGCCGACATGTCGACGTCAACGACCTCTGTGATGCGATCGTGGGCTCCACGCTGGCCAGGCAGCGCGCCCTGATCGATGACCTGGAAAGCGCCGTGGCGCGTGTCGCCAAGGTTCTGTCAGACCACTACGGCATCCTCTCCGACCACGCCGAGTACCAACAGGCGATCGCAAAAAGCGAAAGAAGGGCGGCCCAAACAGCGTCGAAATCCGGTTTGACGAGCCAGCCTTGTGAGGAATGCGCGGGATCGCCCTGCGCTTTGGCCTTCTGCCAGAAGCGTTGCGTTTGTATTTTCTCTCTTGTCCTGGCCCTGCTCGTGCATGGCGCGGCGGTGGCCGATCAGCCGAAGGTCCTTCAGACGCAGACCAATCCGGTAGGGGGCATGGTGTTGGCGGGCGCCAACCATTGCTGTGTTCGCATAGGCACCGCGTCTCCGAATGCCTATCTCGATGTGTATCAGGGCGAGCTCAAAGTCGGGTCGTCGGGCGTAGGCTGCTCCGGCAAGCACGAAGGGGAACTGCGCTACTGCGCTAAGCACCTACAACTGTGCGACGGAAACGGCTGGCGAAATGTCAGCCTCGACAAGGCTGAACGAGGTCGTGCAAGGCGCGGCGCGCGCTTGCTCTGGCGATTGCGCTTCTGGCCTTCTGGCCATCGCTCGATATTCAGGACAACCAAGTCCCCGTAGCCTCCCCACGAAGACCAGCGGATGAATGTCGTGAGTCGACAGAGGTTCACGGATACATCTAAGATGTCGAGGGAGTAAGTTCGCCGGAAGCCGGGTAGGGGTGTGGGCAGTGAACTTCCAGGTGACGGTTCTCAAGGTGCTGGTTAGCTATCCAGACGGGCTTGCCGTGATGGCGGACCTTAAGCGCGATATGGCGATCCTGGCGACCAGCGGACGGGACTGGGCCGAACGCGTGAAGCGATAGGCGGCCCGCGTACCCGACTTGGATATCTTCTCCCAAGGTCTCATCGAGCGGATGAACGGCGGCTGGCGTGTCACAGACAAGGGGCGCTCGGTTCTCGATATTATGGAGGCGCGGTCCGCATCCGCCCAAGCAACGGAGCTAACTCCCGTCCGCGCCGTCGAGGAGCCGGCGCTGGCCACGACTCTGTCACTGATGCCTTCGATAGCGCCAGTTCGGCGCAAGCGCGACCGAAAGCGGCGCCAACGGGACACTGTACGGCGAAGACAGGCGAACGCGTCGTAAGGTCGGTCGGGGCTGGACTCGACTTTGAAGCGTCGCAAACGAAGCGTAAACCATTGATTTGCATACGCTTTAGTGATTCGCATAACCTTCATTATGGAATATCCGAAGCCGATTTTGCTGACGACTTTGAATTATACATCTGGTTCGCGACGGTTTTCCCGTCAGGCGAAGTCGCGGTGGACGGGACCGCTCACTGTGGGACTTCGTTCGACTAGAGCGATTCGACGTGTGGCCTCAGCAGGTCAACCGTTTCGATTAGTCCCGCAGCCTCCATCACGAGCAATAGCTCTCCTGGCGTCATTTCCGGTTTTTTGAAGCGTTCGCGCATACGCCGAATAGCTGCAACGGCGCGAGCTTCGTCGAGTGCAATGGTATCCGCAATGAAAGCGTCGGCGGATTTGGCCTCCATATTCAACGGAAAGAACTGACGCCGGAAAGTCCTTGAGGTTTTCCGTTACGATCATTGCCGCTTGCGTCTTGGCCGCCGCAGCAACAACGCGGTGATCGCCGGGATCGGGCAGAGCCGCCGCAACCGGCAAGAAGTTGTCAAAATCTGTAACTATGGCATCTTCGAAGGCAGCTTCCATGCTGGCGCGCGCCCGCTTTGCGCGCGCCGCTGCATCGTTAAAGCCTTTGCCGCTCAAGATTTCCCGATAGCTGCTTCGGTCTGGCCGAATGCTTTGGCATATCAGGCAACGATTGCTACGTCCCGGGGGTTCCCGTAGGTATGGCGTGTGGGCCGCCAGCTTTCCAGCCCTCGGATCAACTGGCGGCCCTTGCCAATTCTGTCATCAGACGACTGGCGTCGGTGATCCTGCCGCGGAATGCAGGCAAGCTGCAAACTGGCGTTGAAATTAAACTTAACGCGGTAGGGTTACCCAGACTGCCTATTTGGGTTTGACGCGTCGGTGCAAGCCATCAACGTCGGCAGGCACGAGATCTCTCGCATAGTCGAGAAGGACCTTCCGGGCGTCTTCCGCGCGGTCATAGGCTTCGCACGCCTTGGTAAGAAGAATGATGTGGTGCGGCTCAAATTCGTATTCTTCAACGGCGCCGCTGAAGAATGCTGCGGCGTCCTTGCTAAGGTGCTTGGGTGGTTTGTAGGTCTGGATAGTCATTATTGCCTTTCTAAAATTGCCTTTCTAAAAAATTTGATTTGAACGGGGTCACCGTCCGTAAAAGTTTGCCCATGGGCCGATTAGAGCCCTTCATTTCGTAAAGAACGAAGCTCCCCGGCCAGCGTGGTGCGCTGCAACGGGACAGCTGCTTTGCTGCGGTGCGCCTACGCGCACCTCGCGATAACATCGGTATGCACTCACCTGTCGCCGACACGGAATGCCTGTTCAGGAACTCACCTCATGAGTTTGCATTGTCTTTTTGTTTAGTATTGTAGCGAGGCCAAACATGCGCCTTCTTTGTAGAATGGTCGCGATTGCGACACTCCCGGCGTGGATGTGGACCCATATAGACTCTGCTGCAGCACAGGACTTCAACGATAGATGGTCCATCATTCCAAAAGCACACGCCGACCCGGCTCCTGAGGCACCGGAGCAGACTGACCAGAGCCCGCAAACGCAACCTCCAATCGGACAAGAGCCGACGCGCAGTTCGGAAGATCGTCCAGCCACTCAATCTTTCAACCGAGTGTTTTCCGGGAAGGCTTCCTACTACTCGTATTCGAAAAAGAAGACGGCGAGCGGCGCCACGTTCGATCGGAATGCGCTAACTGCAGCTCATCGCAAGCTGCCCTTCGGCACGCACGTTCGCGTCACTGACGTTAAAAGCAACAAATCGGTGGTCGTTCGCATCACCGATCGCGGACCTTGGGTTCGCGGTCGCGTCATCGACCTGTCGTTGGCCGCTGCTCGCAGCTTGGGGATTACCGATCGTGGCGTCGCCCGGGTTCGCGCAGAGGTGTTATAGCGGACCGTGTGTCTCGGCATGATGGTTTTGCAGCATGGTTCATTTAGTGCCGTTTCGCGGAGTTCTATCGATGGATCAACATCAGACAGCCGTTGTTTTGTTTGGCCTCGCCCTGGCCACCGCCATTGTGGTCGCAGCTGCAATCACCATCGAGTCCGTTAGCACTCGTACGGCAAGCAACGAAACACCTCCGGGAACGGTAGGACTAGCTAGACCGCACCCGCCGTTGGACCGTGCGGCTGGTGAACCGCTGCAGACGGTAGGCGGCCCGTCTGGGGCGATTAGACAGCGCCCTTAAAGAACCATCGGCGGGCGTGCCAAACGCACCACTTCGCAAGACGAAGCCGGACTCCGTGCGGCTCTTTACACGACTGCCGGTTTCCCGGTTCCGCCGCTGTCATCATAATAAAGCTGTCGAGCAGCGCAACGGTTCCGCCGGCGTAAACCGGCGGGCTTGTGCGTGCGCATTGCAGCCGCATTGGTTACACTGAATGGCCGCATGGGAATCAGACGCCAACCAAATTTCGTAGATAGAAGTTTTTCCAGTCAAACTGAAAAGGAGTGAGCATGCGCATAGTTTCGGCATCCGTTATCATTGCAGCCCTCTCTCTGGGGACGCCGGCTTTCGTGCAGGCACAAGGAGCGCCCTCGCAATCTGAGGCACGGACTCCTCAGTCCGGCACGGTCATACGGAGCATACAGGTCGTCGACGTCAAGGATCTGCAACCGGCGGTGCGCTCGAAGGTCGATGAGCTCGTGGTCCACACAAGCGAGGAAGATGTTCGGTCGCTTCGGAAGTCTATTGACGCGACACCGGAGGCGGCAGCCGTGCTTAAGGCCAAGGGCCTGAACTCGTCACAAGTCGTGGCTATCAACATCGCCGACGGTGTCCTGACGATGTTTGCCAAGACGGCTTGAAATCGGGATTACCGGTACTCAATGGCTAACCCTTCCGCTTCAAGAGAGTTTGGATGCGGCCACTAAACTAAGCCCGCCGGGCGTGAAACCGGCGGACTCTGAGCGCGAGTGAGATTTCCGATGAGGAAGTGACAGAGCTCGTCCGCCACCAACTTGCCCGATACTCCGTGGAGCCCGGTATCAATGGGCGGCTGTCATGGAGCGCGACGAATGCCGGGCGTGCAATCTCGCGGCAAATCAAGCAAGGCGTGCTTTAGTTGAGGCGGATCCCCCTGGCCCCTCCCCCTTACGGCACAAGCGCGCCCCGAAATTCCGCCAGCTCGTCCGGCCTATTCTTGGGTTGACACGGTTGACAGGTTAACACGCGAGCTGCCTCGCAGAACCCGCCTCTTCGAAATAGTTGCCGGAGCGTGACCGCGGTAGGAGTTGCAGTTCTCTCGCTGGAAGGAAAGAAACTAGAAAAAAACTCCCTCTACCGCTGCACGCCAGATTCTCTCGCGAAGGAAGCTGCGCCTCCTCCAACATGCTCTCCAAATGCGCCGGACACATGAGTAATCCGCGAGGACAGTTTATCGGGCGGCTCGCTGTTACGAATGAGGGTTCCAGCGCGCCGCCCTAAGGTTCAGCTTCCGGGCCCAAGAAACGCGTCGAGGCAAATACCCACTTGGTCTTATGGCCAAAGCCTTGTGAGATGTTGATTAAGCCTGCCAATCAGCGATCGAGGAATTTATCACGTGCAGTCCCATTGGCGGAACGGGAAGCATGAAATCTTTGCGTGCCTTCATCTGGCTTTCCGTCCATAGCGCTACCGAAAACCTCGAGCGCTACGCAGCGGTGATGTTCTACACAACCGGAGAACTTCCGATGAGCGACGCGCAAAAGAGAGCTCTTCTCAACTTTGTGCGCTCGGGCCGCGGCTCCCGGCATCCGGAAAGTGCCGAAGCCGAGGCGTGGCAAAAGTCGCGGTGGCGCTTCGGGCCGCTGGGCCCTCGGTAGAGCTGCAGAAACCGTAGGCCCGCTACTGGACGCGTTATCTGACAGCGTCACTAACCAAAACCCGGCCAGCCGCCAAAACCGCTGTATGATTGCCGCAGCCGCGCGCCACTGCCTTGGCTTACCTTGGATGGGCTATCGGCCAAACCGCCGACGTCAGTCGCGGCATTCGGCTTCTTGAGGATGGCTTCGCGACGTATGGACGGCTCGGCGTGCGAAGCACGCACCGATGGCACACCGCGGTCCGTTGCGACCGACCCTGACGAAGTAGTCATTCGATGGATTCGCCTCGATGTCGATTGATTTATCCGAGCGGTCGTTGAAAGTGGATCAACACTGCGGTCATGTGTGCGACGCGTGTGCTCCAGCGTTGGAAGCCAAGTACAGGCTCCGAGGGAGATCACCATTCCCCGTCGAATCGCTAGACGATCGTTATTGCCGCGCGCCGTGACGCGGTCGCCGGCTGCGCAACGTACCTCGGTTATGAATGGAAGAGAGGACTGTCGCAGCACAATTCCCCGCGGGTATGAAAACTATTCGCATCGGATATTGGAAACTTTCGTCCCGCGCTGCGACCAATAACAACTCACCGCCGCGGATTAATCGAATAACGCCAGGGCAACCATTTCAGCCAACACGAAGCAGGAACCCCTGATGTCCGGCTCCTATCCGCTCCCTACCGAACCCGAAGGCATTGTGGCGCCGCTGCTCAAGCGATTTCACTCCGGTAAGATCGGCGCGATAATGCCCCCGTACGACGCAGAGGCCGTATTCATCGCGAGTAACGAGGGAACCATCACTGATCACACCGAAATCGCCGCCCGACTCGAGCGCGATCTCACGGTCTGTCTAATGGTGAAGGCCAAGGCGCGACATGTGTTCGTTGCCGGCGATATCGCCCGGATCGTGCTGGACCGTTCAATTGTTGGCACAGGTCACGACGGCAAGCACATGCACCTCGGCGGCTCGGAGAGCGTTATCATACGCCGCGCCGGAAATCGACGATTGCGCTACCTGATCGACAATATTCGAGGGACGCTAGTTCGAAAGGCCGCCGGATATATGCGCGGCACGGCAGCTCTCACCGATGCAGCCGCTCTTCGGCCTGGCGTCGACGATTAAAGCCGGTTGATGAAAATACCTAATTGGAGAGTTTGGACCTGCGCGCCCGAATCTCCGGGAGACAACGGATGCACGGCTCGCTGCAACATCTGGCACCAGTGATCAACCAAACTCACCGGGGCGGCACGCTCCGGCTCGCATTCGTATCCGCAGTAGTCTCGCTAGTGGTCTCGTTTGCCGCGGCGGCCGCTCCGATTCCCCTTTACAACATTTACCGGGCGGAGGACGGCTTCACCAATGTCGGCATCTCGATCGCTGTCGTCGCCTACGCCATCGGCACCATCGCCGCACTGTTGGGGCTGGGACGACTGTCCAATCATCTGGGTCGCCGGCTCACTGCGATCATTAGCCTCAGCCTGGTACTACTGGGCTGTGTGCTTTTGCTGAATGTACACGACATCGTTACCCTGCTCGTCGGTCGGCTCCTCGTGGGCCTCGGTACCGGGTCGGCCAGCAGCAACCTGACATCCTACATCGTCGACGCCGCACCCAGTAGACCGGAATGGTTGGCGTCCGTCGCCTCCAGCCAGGGACCGATGCTCGGCCTTACTGTCGGCGTCATCGCCTCCGGTGCCTTGGTCCAGTTCGGTCCCTGGCCACGCGACCTCATATACCTAGTTTGCATCGGCTTCCTATTATTGTCTGCCGCACTCATTGCCATCAGCCCCGAAACAGCAACTCCGACGCCAGGCGCTTGGCGATCACTGTTACCCCGGGTCAGCGTACCCGCCCGGGCCAGGCACCTGCTTCCTGTTGCGGCGGCGGTGTTCCTGGCTACGTGGGCAACCGGGGGCTTCTACCAAGCATTCGTGCCCGCGCTAGTCGAAGATCAACTTCACACCCGCAGCCCGCTCATACTCGGACTGGTGTTCGCCGCCTATATGACCCTCAGCGTTCTCGGCGCTCCCATGGGCGGCCGGTTCACATCCGCGCAAGCCCAACGCGTCGGTATGATCCTTTTTCTGGCCGGAATGATCGGCCTCTGCACGGCGGTCGCCGCCAGCACACTGGTTTTGTTCATTATCGCAACCATTGTCGCCGGAGCCGGCCAGGGAATCGCCATTAGCGCCGCCGCCCGCGGCTTACTGCATGGCAGCACGCCAGCCGAACGGGCGCCGATCTTCAGCGCGATCTATCTTATCTGCTACGGCGGTGCCGCCTTCCCTAGCCTTATCTCCGGCCAACTTTCGAACACGTTCTCGCTACCGCAGATCGCGCTCGGATACGGCGGACTTGCTGTCGTCGCAACTCTGTTCACTGTCGTCGGCGCACGCAATCCGCATACCGATAAGACGGGAAGCAGCACCTGCGACAGCTCGAACGCGACCGGTTCATCAAACAGCGAACGCTCTCATGAGAATGGTCGCCGGCCTTGCCGTCAGGATCGGTGAAGAAGGCTGCGTTGGGATGGGCCACAATCGACCAGCAATTCCGCCGCGCCCGGTGTAGCGGCGAGCCGTACCGCCGAGCGCAAGCGCAGGTTATCGCCGGAGCATATCCCAGTAAAGAGACAAATGATCGGAGAGAAATTATCATGAAGGCGATCGTTGTGACTGACCAGGCTGCGGGAACGGCCGGGATGAAACTGATGCAGCAGCCCGAGCCGCACGCGGCGATAAACGAGGTCATCGTTCAGGTTCATGCGTCGGGATTCACCTCCGGTGAGCTGACATGGCCTTCGACCTGGACCGATCGCCTCGATCGTGGCCGGACGCCGACAATTCCCGGCCAGGAGCTGGCGGGTGTCATCACCGCTCTCGGCTATGGCACGACCGGGCTGTCGGCGGGACAACGGGTGTTCGGTCTCTCAGACTCGTATCGCGGAGGGACCTTGGCGGAGTATGCGGCCGTGGAGGCACGCAATCTCGCGCCGCTTCCGGGCGACGTGGACTTCACGGTGGGTGCGGCTGTGGCTATGCCGGGCCTCACCGCATGGCAGGGGCTGTTCGTGCACGGCCGCCTTGGCGTGGGGCAGAGCGTCCTCGTGCACGGTGCGGCCGGCGCAGTCGGTTCGATGGTGGTGCAGCTCGCACGTGAGGCCGGCGCGTACGTCATCGGCACCGGACGCGCCGCCGACCGCCAGAAGGCGCTCGACTTCGGCGCGCAGGAGTTCGTCGACCTCGAGAACGACGTTCTCGAAGACGTCGGCAGAGTCAATCTGGTTTTCGACGTCATCGGCGGCGACATCGCGAAGCGGTCCGCGGACCTGATTCAAGCCGGAGGAACGCTGGTAACCATCGCCGGGCCCATCGAGGCGCGGCCCACCGACGGCCTGGCGATCGATTTTGTCCTCGTGTCTGATCGCCGACAACTGGGTGAGATCGTCCAGCGGGTGCGGGACGGACGATTGCGTACAAACATCGGCAACATCGCGACCATCGAGGATGCCGTTGCCGTTTTGAGTTCGACCAAGCGGACCAGCGGGAAAACCATCGTCCGAGTTCGTCCGTGAGAAACAGAAAAGGCGAAGGGTTCCCCTCTCCCAAATGGATTGTTGGCGCCTTCCCCTTTGGCCCGTCTGCGCTCCATGCGCAGCCAGCGGTACAGCGCGGACTGCACGTGACGGCGCGCTAGCAAGATTGGCGAAAAATGAAGCGAGAATATCTATGATTGAAATCATCGCCGACGTGGAGACGATCATCAGGCAGGTGATACTGTCGTTCGTAGCGACAGTAAAAGAGGACGGGACGGCCCAATCTTTCGCCAAAGGGGTCTTTGACGGTCACAAACGGCTTTCTCTACTTCGCCGACACCGCATCGCCCCGGACCATACTGAACTTGAACGCAATCCCGGCGTCGAAATAAACGTGGTCGACATTTTCCAGAGGCGCGGTTATCGGTTCAAGGGGCCGTGCGTTGATACTGCCGCCGGACCATAACAAGTCTTTGATGATCGCCAACTTGGTTCGGGCGACGAATGGCCCGGAGTATCCTGTTGATCGCGTAATCAAAATCGAAATCACTTCTATCACCCCGTTGCTGTCTCCAGCCCATGTCTTTGCCCACCCTCCTCGAAGTCAGGACGAAATCAGGAATAGCTACTATCCTAAGTACGGTGTGAAACCCCTCGGGACCTAGATGCGTAAACGAAAGCGACCGACACCAAAAGCGAGAAAGCCCATGAAGATCCGAACCATCATCGCCGCCAACTGCGCCGCCCTCGCCATCTTGATGGCCGGCCCCATGTACGTCCATGATGCCGAAGCGCAAACCGTCACGAAGAACTTCGAGGCTGCAATTCCTAATATACCTGGCAAGTCGCTGATCGCCTTGGAAGTCGACTACGCACCCAACGCAGCCTCCGCGCCCCACACCCACGCGAGCTCAGCCTTCATCTACGCCTATGTGGTTTCGGGCGCGATTGAGTCGAAGGTGAACGATGGCGAGATGCGTATCTATCGGGCAGGTGAGAGCTGGTCCGAACCGCCCGGTGTGACCCATTCGATCAGCCGCAACGCGAGCACGACCGAGCCGGCGAAGCTGCTCGCTGTTTTCGTCCTCGACACCAATGACAAAGCGCTCACCACTCCCGTCAAATAACGCTTATACGCACTCGGCAGCGCCTAAGCATCGAGGCTCGCGGCGTGCAAGACCCGCCATCTAAAAGGGCAGAGCAGCCCTGGTGCCCAGGAGTTGCGTAGCACTCCGCCAGGACGACGCATGCAGCGGTCGTTCGTTGACCCCGGCTTCGAAGCCTCGTGCCGGTCGTAACAAGGGTATAAAAGCCCGGCGACGGGACCGCTGTTGCAACGAAGCGGTCGTCAGTTCGGTCAAGTTGGTGCGCTCGGGAGCATACGCGCCTGCTCTGCCGTCGGCGTCGATCCGTGCGATCGTGGGCTGGGAAAACAGGGGCACGATAACGCGCGAGCGGCGTTACCATCCGTCTAACGTGGAGTCCGCCGCAAACCCGGGCGATCTCCCCCCGGCTCATTGTGTGCAGACGTCGGTATGTCGCCGCGATCCGTGACGAAGATGATCGTTTGCCGCAGCTACCTCGCGCTGGAAAACGCGGCATTCCTCCAAGGTGTTGTTTCGCGATGTGCTGTTCGCGTGGCCCCACGCTCGGCTTACGGCTGAACTGCGATCCCGTGGGCGGGATCGCCGCTGGGGAAGCTGCCCGTCAGCTCATGTAGGCCTCGTATTCAGCGGTCGGCGGATCGAGCTAATGCCTTGGCTGCGTCGTCGAGCGAAGCCTTCTCGGCTCGCCGCTCGTAGTAGTCGGCAAGAGCCTTAAGCTGAATCGCAACCGCTTGGTCAGTGATGGTTTCGGCAGTGCGCAGCAAAGTCTGCGCTGCCTTCAAGCATTCCTTGCCTCGTCGTGAAATCTGATTCCTCATGACGCGCTCGTGCGGTCTTCGGGCGTTTGGTCGAAAGCGATCAGAAACCCATTGTGGTCACTCTTGCGGTGTGCCTTGAAGCGATCGATGCACTTCTTAGAGCAAAGCGGCGTTCGCCATGAATAACGCCGGACGAGACCAAAGTCGCCCTCACAGACTGCGCATTGCCTGCCCTTGTCAGACCCAAGACGTTCGAAGCGGTAAGGCATTGTCTTCCCCTTAGCCTGTGTGCAAGTCGGATGCTCCAACCCTAAGAGGATCGCCACTAACGGATCAATTGAGCACAGGTTGAGCTCGGGAAGTCCAAACAGGGCGTTACGATGATACGAAAGCTTAGGGTGCTCGGACGAGACGTACAACGAGCCGGCTTGAAATGCCCCGGGGCGACGGCGCGCTCGCAGTCACGAACTAGGGTTCAGACTCAATTGATCCAATAGGCGACGATGGCGGCGAGGTGGACGGCAGCTAAGAAGTTTCTGGCAAGTTTGTCGTAGCGCGTTGCGACAC
>NZ_JADPKS010000102.1 GCF_023074175.1 Bradyrhizobium sp. 139 | reverse complement strand
CATCGACGACGTCAACCGCCATCCGGTCATCCATACCTGGTCCTACAAACTTGCCGAGGCCGCCTGAATATGATTCGAATCAAGGAAACGATCGTCTAGATTGCTGGATGCGTCCGAAAAGGTCGTTGGCGGGTTGCTCGGGATTTTGCTCGCCAGCATCGCTATACGCCTGATCGAGCGCTGGACGGCTGCGTCTGATGTCTGGCGGTTCTTGCGGGTTTGCCGGGTCCATGAGGCGCTGCGGGCCACGCCAGCGGTTGCGCTGGGCATCACAGACCGTGTCTGGACCATTGGGCGATTTGATTGATGCCGTGCTGCCGTTGGCAGCCGAACAAGCCGGTTCGGGTGAAGCGCAACTTCCGGGTAATAGACGGCGGGCGCTCCTCGCCGCCGGCCATCGATCCTCAGGAAGCCGTGGTCAGTCCCCCTCAGGCAGCCTCAGGATCACCACGTTGCCCGGTTCGCTGGGACTTGACCGCTCGCGCTGCCTCTTTACCACCTGCTCAAGCTCGAGAGCTTCAATTGCGAGCTCATCTGCCAAGCGCCTAAACAATTCGCGTTTTTCTGGGTCGCTCGTCCGCCTGCTCATGAGGGCGAAATCTGAGGCGTTGGCACGTAACTTGTCTAATCTGTCCCCTAGGTCCTTCATCGCTCAGGTCCTAAACGGCTTTGGCAAAACGCTCGAACACCCTATCCGCTCCTCCTTAACCACTCGTTAGACGGTGATCCGGTGAACGGGGGCGGAGTTCCCGATTCGCAAAAATGCGTCCCGAGTTCGTATCATTCGGTTGATGCGTATGGCTTAATGAGCCTCTGGGTGGCGACCACCGGCGGCATTGGACGGCAAAGGACGACACCACCGCAGATGCTGAGGCGTTTGTCTTGTTGCATGGTGTTGCGGCAGGGGCGGTGCCATTCTCAGGGGTGGTTCCGAGCCGATGCTGATGAGCGTCGGCTGATCGAGTCGCCCGTCGTGTGATGGAGTTGCTCAAGCCGCCGCGCGAGCTCTTGCTTTTTGGCAACTATCCTTGCAGCGAGAATCTCATCGACCTCTGTGTGGAGAGCCCACAGCTCATCGATGGATATGTTCTCAAATTGCTCTCTGTCCATGATTCCACCCAATCTGCTTCCCAACTCGCTAGGGGCTTTTTCTTGGCGTTCGCGCCGGGACCGTCGTGCTTGGCGATTCTATCAACGGCGACGTGCCGGGACACTTGGCGCCGTTCTCTGTGCCCCGGGCCAGCCGACCGCGACGAGGAGAGAATGTGGGCCGGCAGGGGGGTGCGTGGGCCAAGGCGCACACGGGTGCGCTTTCAAGCGCCCGGGTCTCCTACCATAAACCGGAGAAATCGCACTGTTCGCTTGTGAACATACCGGCCCCAGCATCTGACGGGTGGCTGCCCCGATGCTGAGGCCGTTTCTGCGCCGGTTGTCGAAAAGCGGGGCAAATGCAACCTGCGCTGCACGGGTTCTTATGGAGCGTCCGCTCGGGCGAAGGCAGAGCGTGCAGCAGAAGCCCGGAAGGCTGCCGATCGGCTCGCCTGCGAAGCCTGGACGCCATGTCCATCTTACGAAGGTTGGAAAGCGAACAGACGGCGGCCGAGTTGGTATTCCAGTATCCGATCGTTCAATGGCCCAATGAGCGTTCAAATGGAAAACCGCGTCATCGTAGTACATGCCTCCGGAAGGCTGCTGGATCAGTTGCGCGGAGAGGCATCCCGCGTTTCACGAGCCAACAAGGTGGACTGGTGGATGGAGCGAGGTGATAAAGGGACACATTTTTGCTTCGAGGACGCTGAGACGAAAATGGCTTTCGCGTCGATCTGCGAAAACCTCGCTATTTCGTACATGGAGGTCTAGGCAGGCGATCAAGACGGGAGGCCGTCGATGGGTGATGCGGCAAAAGACCAAAGCCTTGTGGCGCTGATTGGCGGCATTCTGAGCGGCAAGCGCGCGGAGGCGCAAGCTTCCGAACCGCATCTGCTCGCTGAGGCCGCCCCGACAGCGCCGATGAGCGCGCCCTCAACGGCGCCCGTGGCGCTGGAGATGCCGCCCCCCACAAACGGCCCCGACGAAAGACGAGCACGATTGCCCGCCGTCGCGATCGGCGACCTCGTCCTTAGCGAGCTTCGCAAGATGGATGGCTTTCCGAGATCCGGAGTATCGATCACCGTCTACGGATACCGGAATTGGAACGCCATGATCAGGTTCGCGCCGTTCTCGACCACTTCCCAGAACGCTGCACGCCTCCTCGAGGCCATGCCGGACATCGTGTTCGAGCTCCGTAAATACGTCGAGCTCAAGCGCTAGGCGGATTCGCTTTTCCTCTCGAATGCCTATCTCCGGAGCATGCACAAGGCATTCGAGTTCTGCATTCCAACCTCTGGGAAAGATCGTCCCAGCTGGGCCCGACTGGCTGCACGAGATCGAGTATTGACGGATGAGCCGCACGCTCGCCCTCGCGCTCGAGCCGCAGGCGATAGCCCACCAAGGCGGCTACGACTGGACCAAGCGCAATCCCTGGATCGTCGAGGCGCGCTGAAGAACTGCGAGCAGCAGTTCGCCGTCGACGGCGTCGCCATTTTCGGCGTGACCATGATGAAGCCCTTCATCTGCGGTGTGATTGTCACGCTTGCCTCGAACGCAGTCGTCGATCCGCCGACCGCAAGTTGGTTCGCCTAATCGCGCGAAGGGCATTTATAGGGGCCAGCCAGAGGTAAAGCCGCTTGGCACCGTCCCAGTGAACGCTCGCCCCGAAGTTAGCCGTGAAATTGTCACTGGTAGAGCCGTTGAATGCGACCGCCGGAGCATAGCTGCCGGCAGAAGGAATGGCGGCGCCGTTCATATTTGTCGCCGGGTCCGCCGACCCGTCATTATTCCAACTTCCGCCGTTGCGTCTCATCTCGTGAGCGAGGAGCAAGGTCAGATATTACCAGTCATTGCGGTCCAGACTGTCACTCAAACACACCAAGCTTCTGTCCGGGACAAGTCCTTCTGCATTGTAAAGGCTACACCAACGAATTGAAACGCCACTAAACTCTTGGGGAGCAATTATGCCTGCATTCGCGAGCATTTGCACATAGGCGTTTATGAAAGCCTCGCCGCCCGCAGGGGAAGCCTGTGTTCAAAATTGCAGGCTTCATAATCGTCTCGAAACCAGCGGCGCAGCTTATCGTCAACAGCTTCTGACCCAGTTCCCAACCTTTAGAAGGCCCGATATCTGGGACCGGCACTCCTGCTCCGCGAGCCGCTTTTTCAGCCTCGCAACTTGACTTGCATACCGGCTCGCAGACGCGGCTATTGAATATCTTTTTGCAACAACGAGCATTGCAATCCTGCGCGGGCGCAGCGGTCGCTGTCATCAACAGCAGCAGGCCCCCGAATACCATCGAGTCCAGACGCATTTGCATGCCTCCGTTTTCAACCGATGGGCGATGAATATGAAACAGCGTACTCCTACGCCGCAGTCTAGCGTTCCGCTTAAGCCTCTCTTCGCCGGGTCTGGGCGCTTCGTGGGTACTCCAAGCGGCCGGGCTGCGCCTTACCGGGTGAATGACAGGTCGTGCCCAGCCGCTTCGGCCGGTGCGCCGAAAGCCGATCCTCGCGCACTATACAGGGAGGGGATAACACGGCGTTAAAGCCGAGGAATATTGGACCGACCTATCGGCAGCATTGCTGCCCCTCCTCGGCAATTTGGACGCCGCTTTTTCAGCCAACCGAATTACATCGGAGCTGACGAAGAAAGCCATTCCGCAATTCCGGAACGTAGTCCAGGCGGTCGCAAAGCCAAACCGCGAAACCTTTAAACAGTTCGCGAGCAGAGTTCTTGTCGACTGATCGATCCTCCAAAACAGCGAACACTTGTGACCCCAGATCAGTTCATTTCCAAGTGGAAGTTCGCCGAGCTTACGGAGCGCGCGGCGGCCCAATCTCACTTCATCGATCTGTGCCGCCTTCTCGGCGAGCCCGCACCTGTCAATCGGCTTGCAAATTTTAGACGCCGATGCGTCCTCGTGACCCATGCCGCAAAACAATAACCATGAACCATTTAGAAAAGGGTGCCGGGTGTTCCCGATCCGTAACTGATCGTAAACCATGCGATGGCAACAAACGGCTATGGAAACCGAACGCCCGCCTGAAACGATACTTCAAGACATCCGTCGGCAAGAAAAGCGCACGTCGCTTTTTAATCAGTATCACCGGCAAATGCTCGATCCTCTTCGTGACCGCGATTGGGTGTCTTCTTCGAAGCTTCCCGATCACCCCGGAACAACGCTTGCTCTTTTACGGAACGGATGGATGGAGCGACGCTCGACCGGCGAAGGTGTCGAATATCGTATGACAGAAGCCGGTCTGTTGGAGCTTAGCCGGCCGCGATAATTCAAGCGCGGAGAGGAGGCAACGCAGTGTCAACAGCCATGGAAATGATCGTCGCCGGCTACGTGAAGGTGCGGGACCGACGTGCATTGGCAGATTTGCTAGCGCATCGCCGCAAGGTGCTCGCCCAACTGCAAGCCGTGTCGGGCATCAATCCTCAGAACGCGGTCAAGGCGACCCAAGAGGAACTTGCGCTTATCGAAGCCGGCCTAGAAGAACTCAAACCGCCTCTCGGCTCGCTGCCCGAAAATGAGTGGAACTAGCGATGCGCGTGATCAATTGGGACAAGATCGGCCGCATGACGGAGCCCGGCCGTTACAAATGCTTCTTCGGCTATCTAACCATTACGTCAGACGACATCGAAGTGTGGACGCGCTATCCCGACGCGACGTTCACTTTGATTGCGGGGCCGACGACTGAGCAATCGGTGGGCGAAGATTACCGTCTAGGCGCGTTCGAAATCGGCAATCCTCAACAGTAGGACGGTTCGCCGTGGGCGAAGCCTATCGCGCGGCCGCTTGCGCCGACCTCGCACGTCCCTCAAGAATGCGGATCGTCGATACGAGCTTGTCGCGTCGCGCGCGAAGATTTAGCGCAAGCAGCGGATACGTCGGCTGCCGCACGTCGATCAACCCCGCCTTGGCTTCCTCTTCGAGGATATCGGAATTCAAAAGATCGACGCGCCACCATAGATCGGCTATGAGTGCGCTAAGCTGTAGTTCTCCGGTGATACCGGAACGGGACACTTCTTGCATCGTTTGCCTCAACCTGAAACAGCCCCTTCACTGGGACCGACCTTTGGTCTTGACTGAGCAAACGGAATGCCAAGGTGGGGCGCGGCGTTCAGGTTCCGGAATTAACTCCGCGCGCCGCCATCAAGCTTAATTAGCGAGTGCGATTGCGCCCGCCCCAATCGCCGATACGTTTAGCGCACCGGACATTGCCCCGTCCGGGTTCAGGGCGACGTCGGCGCGCCATCATATTCGGCGCGTCGGCTTCGTTTTTGCTGTCGATAGCGCGAGCCTCGTTTTGACGAATGAACCGGACGATCACCCGTTCGATCTAGTCGAGATACGGCGACAGATCAGGGCCTTGCGCTCGCAAAACTCAGACAATCTTCTGGTCACATCGCTGTTGAACCGCTTCTTCGTGAAGATCGCGTTTCTATCAGAGCCGAACGATGTCGCGCACGCGCAACATCTGCGGTCCGAGTTCGCCCGGACGCTACAAAGGGTTGAGGCGGTCGCCGCGCGGACCGCATCCGCGAAGCCATCAGGCGCCGTCAAGCAGCCCAAGTAACACTAACGCACAGACGTCCTTGCGCCTGCCGTGGGCGGCGCCGATGCTCGATGCAGTCGCGAAGTCGTCCTCGTCTCGCGTACCGGCGGCTTGGCGGCCAGGGGCCGCCGCCACAAGCGGCGGCCCCGCCCATGAACAGCTCTAGTAGGCGCGCCGCACCACTCGTGGCAGAGAGGGTAGTCTCCGAGAAAACGGCTTCGCAAGCGCAAGCACAGCGGCTTCGTCGGTTTCCAGCGCGATCTTCTGGGCGAGCAAAAATGTGTAGCGGCAAAGGAGATTGAGAAGAACCAAACCCACAAAGACGTCCTGAAATTTGTCGAACAGAAGCACGGCAAGACAAGCGGCTGGATGACGAGCGAGTTGGGCACCGGCGTGCATCGGATCGGAAATCGCCGATCTCGCAGGGCACAGGGTCGGCGTGATCGGTCGGACGCCGGCGAACGCCGCGTTGCTGCGGGTCGTCCTGAGCGCCGCCGGCGGGGAGGCGGATAAGGTCGCGGTTACGCAATTTGGCACGGACCAAATCGAGGAGCTGGCGCGCGACCCCACCCTCGATGCATTCATGGCGGTCGGTCCGCTCGACAGCAAAATCACCTCCGACGCCATCGCCGCGACGACCCGCGCGCGAGGCGAGCCGAAGTTTCTCGCGATCGAGGCATCGGAAGCCATCGCTCTGAAGCACCCGCGTTATGAGTCCGAGGAAATTCCACCCAGCGTCTTCAATGCGAATCCGGCCTGGCCGGATGACAAGGTCGAGACGGTCAGCGTCAGCCACCTGATCGTGGCGCGGAAGGCTTTGTCTGAAACGACGGTCGCGGCATTTTTCCGCCAACTATTCGCCCTCAGCCAAGCGATTGCCAGGCAAGGGCCTGGCGCTGCGCACATCACCAAGCCGGACACCGAGAAAGAGGCCGAGCTGCCGGTACATCGGGGAGCGGCAGCCGTCATCGACGGCACCGAACGCACCTTCCTCGACAGGTACGGCGATTACTTTTGGTTTGCGCTCCTGCTTCTCTCCGGGATGGGTTCGGCCGGCGCCTGGTTGCGTCACTATTTGAATCGGGACGAAAGGGAAGAAAATACCAGCCATCGCAACAGAATCCTGGCCATGGTTTCCAGCGTGCGCACCGCGGAATCCAACCAGCAACTGCTGGCGATGCAGCGCGAGGTCGACGTCATCATCGGTGAAGCGCTCGACTGCTACGATGCCGGCGCCATCGACGAAGAGGAACTGGCGGCCTTCGGCCTGGTGCTCGAACTGTTCAATCACGCCACCGTCGAGAGGCGCGCGGCATTGCAAGCTGGCAACCTCGAACCGGCTCGCGGCGCGGCGGTAGGCCACAGCCTCACGCCTCGACGATGACGCAGCGTGAGCAGACTGCGTGCGGGTATTGTCGTCCGCGTCCGCAACGATCACCACACTCGACTGCGAAACTCCCCGCTGACTGAGCCGCCATCCTGAAGAAAGGCCGCCTGCGTTGCCACAAGCGGCCCAAGTCTAGGGAGGAAACGCCCAATGAGGGGCAGCGATAGCGCGTCTGAGGGGACAGTGGGTCACGCTACCGCATACCCTATCTAAGACGACCGCGATCAGCGGCTCAATTGAACGGAGGTAAACTTCGGGCATACCAAGGTGTGGGGTGGGGTGCCTCCTGAGGGTCAATGAGGGTTCCCCGGTTGGCGGAAATCTCTGAAGCCCAGGTCGAGCAGGAGGGAGGCGCGGCTTCCCCCGATGGGGCCTCGATCCCAGCGAATGGCCGGGCCATTGTCACCCGCCCTTGTCACCACCATGGGCTAAGCCCTTGCAGGGGATACGGTATCGCTAGGTGCACGATATGCGCGCTTGGTGCATGTGAAGGGCCCGGACGGTTGCGGCGTTCGTTCGTTCGTTTGCCCTATCAGCGTATTAACGCCAGTCGATTCCGTATACATCAACTGGCTGCAGGAATCCCTTGAGATGGCAGGGACCAATGTTTGTGACATGCAAGTGATCTCGGATGCGATCCTGAACGGCACTTGATACAAGAATGGCATCGGGCTCGGCCAACTGACACAAACGAGCAGCCAGTTGAACGGTCGCACCAAAAAGGTCGTTGCTGTCCGCAACCGGTTCTCCGACGTCAATACCAATTCGCACTCGAAGCTTCTCCTTGCTTGCCCAATTGAACGCTTCAAACGCTTGCTGGATGGCACGAGCGCATTGCACGGAGGCGGCCGCGTCGGCGAAGGATGCCATGATGCCGTCGCCAGTGTGTTTCACCACATGCCCACCCTTGTCCTTCAATGCGCGGCGAACCAGCGCGTCATGTGCCCGAACCATCTCCACAGATCGGGCATCACCAAGACGCTCTGTCATGCTGGTAGAGCCAACGATGTCGGTGAACATAATGGCCCGCAAGGCCGAATCGATTGTGACGTTGCTTGCCTCGCCGCTCGGTTCCGGATCAGACACTCTCCCCAGAAACGCCTGGACAGCTGAGAGGTCCACTTCGATCACATCTTTCGCCACGTCGCCGTGAGCTTCGTCATGAACCCGCATCGCAGTTTTAATATCCGGTGCGTCAATGAGACAGAAGCCCGTACCGCGCGCTTCATCAAACCAATACGTCAAGAAACGAAGTCCGTATTGATCTTGCAATTCCAGGTCTTTTCGATGCGCCTCGGCGATATCGGAAGCTGTCAGGCCTGAGAGATCGTGTCGGTCGAGGAAAATTGGCACTGGCGTTGCTCCACCCGTTTCTTCAGACAGACTCGATTGAAACTGCACCAAGCATGGTGTTTCGCCCAAAACGCCATTTAATGTAACAGCTTGGTAATGCTTTGGAAGTGCAGTAAGCCCGAGCCGGGACAATTCCTGCGCTGCGCCCTGATTGTCTGCTAATGGTCAACAGCGGAAGTCAACAACCCTTCAAAGATATCTATTCCTCGCTGCATGCAACCATCGGTGACGCCCGAAGATCAACCGGTGAAGGTGTCACCGAACATTGGCAGACCGCTCTTCGACTCCGCGCGAGCCGCCTCATCCTGGAGAACGTCCCAGTGTTCGGCCAACACCCCGTCGGCAATGCGCACGATGTCGGCGGCAATCCAGTTTCTTGGGAGTCCAATGCTAGAGGATCGCCCGTGGACGATGACAAAGTCGCCTTCGGCCATGATCAGGCCCGGTTCATATTTGAGGGACGCGGGAGAGGCCTTGATGAGGTTGAAGAGACCTTCGCGGCCCAGTTCGATGTGCGCGCTGCGCAGTGCCAGTTGCCCTGACCCTACGCCAGGGTCTCTTAGAGGTCGCCAGTGCACGCATGACGCAGGCTGGCCAGCATTCTAAGGCAGATCAAGTCTACCAATATCTGACCGGTTCGCGGTTCAAGCAGCGAATTGAAGCTATCGTCGAGCGCTTCAAAGACATGCGAGAAGATATCGACAAACAGCGCAAGTTCATGGTGAAGGCCTGGGCCAAGCGAGAGGCCCAGGTCAGCGCCATGATCGAGTCGACGGTCGGCATGGTTGGCCAACGTCCGATTGAAGTCCGCCAAGACGTGCGTGGCAGCAACGTTCGCGTCCTTCAACACCTTGGTGCCGAGGGACTTCTTGAGGAACACCTGCTTGGGTTTCTCGGAGTTGAGGACACGCGCGACAGCTTCTTGGAGGCGTTCAGGCACCTTCCGCTGAGCGTAGTACGTCCCGTTTCTATCCTTGATCAGTCCCATCAACGCGCGCATCAAAAGCTACTACTATCTGCTACCACCTGAGAGCAGACAAAGCCATGATTTGCGTGATGTTTTTGAAATCTCAGCGCTTCTAAAGCCGCTGGCGCTCCCTAGGGGAATCGAACCCCTGTTTCAGCCTTGAGAGGGGGCCGATAGCCGCGAACCAAAGCCCGCTTGCCAAGCTCCGCGACATGTAGCTGCCGGAGATCATTGACACGCGGACGGCTACCGGGTCGGCGCTGCCCCAACGTGCCCCGGCCACCATCACCAGTTTTCTCCTGCCAATGCCTGTCTCGCCTCCGGTTGGACGACGTTCGCACGTGACGCGAGAACGGCGACGTCAAGCTATGAACAGTATCCATCGCATTTTTTCGCACTTTTACGCGCAAGTATTTTTACTCCGCTTTGTTTAGCGAATCCCCGCTCGCCTACGATCATCTGCGCAGCAACACGCTAACGCCTGACAATTGAAAAATCTCATTTTCATTCATGGTGACAGCAGTCAACATGAATGGACTCGCCGTTGCAGATCGAAACTTCCATGAGCGGTAGAAAAGCAAAAGTCATCTGTCCCTTTGTCGTGAATCTTGTCCGGTCACCGCGCTTCCTGACTGACGCTGCTGCTGGAGAACGATCTAGATTTGGCGAAAACGCAAAATCACAGGTGCGCTTCGATTGAGCCTGCGAACGAAAGATGCGAGCGCCGCCCGTGAGCCCTGCCAGCTAGCCGTAGCGCAGGATGGAAAATTACGTTAGCTTATGAAGGCCCCTCTGTGATGCGTACCCGAACCCGATCGCCTCGGGGGCAAAAGGCGATCATCCGACCGCTTGATCCTTCGCACCCTCAAAGTTGGGACAATCCTGACAATGAGGAAATTTGGCTTGAGCTGGCGCGCGCTATCGGACGGCAGCTTGCGCGGGATGAAAATGATGGTTTGGGGCAGCCGATAGGGGAGCGTGATGGCGACAGCGTCACCGAAAAAGACGGCCGTGCTATACGCCCGGTATTCGAGCGACATGCAAAAAGTGACCTCGATTGACGGTCAGTTATTGCTCTGCCGGAAGGTCGCCGCGCGCAATGACCTGGATGTAGTGGGTGAATTTGTCGACGCTGCAAAGTCTGGCCTTACCGAAGATGCGCGCGATGGCTATCAGCGATTGCTCAATGGTGTGCGAAAGCATGACTTTGACGTGATCATCGTCGAGCATTTTGACCGCTTGTCGCGCGATCCCGCAACCATTCAGCGCCTCAAGCAGGTGCTTGAGTTCAACCACGTTGAGCTGATGGATCAGAAAGGCGTTTATGCGACCGCAACTGACATCAGCATCGCAAGTCTCTACAATACAATCTACAAGCCGCAGCTCGCCGACAAGGTTCGGCGCGGGCATGATAACGCCGTCGCCAACGGAAGAATTCCTGGCTCATACGCCTATGGTTATCGGCCGAGGCCGAGCGCACCTGGCGAGCGGATCATCGATGAGAGTGAAGCGAAGATCGTGCGCCGTATCTTCATGGAATATACGTCGGGCCGTTCAACGCGAGATATCGCCGCCGATCTCACCCGCGAAGACGTGCCCTCGCCTGGGGCCACCCGTCACAAGAACAAGGCCGGTCGTACCACCTGGAATCACCAGTGCATCACTGGCGGTCGCCATGGTCGCGGTATTATCGGCAACGAGCTGTATATCGGCGAGATACACTGGAATGTTCGCTCAACAATTCTCAATCCGGAAACGCAGAAGAAGCAGAAGCGCCGCAATCCGGAAGAACGCCGCATCGTCGTTAAAAACGCCGGGCTACGGATCATTCCGCAAGAGCTCTGGGATCGCGCGCAGAAGGTTCGTAGTGAGCGCGCCATCCATATGTTCGGGCCGACCGGCAAGCCGCGGCGCCGACCCGTGGTCCCGCGCAACAATGAGCACCCGCTTGCCGGAGTCCTTCGGTGCGGCGTCTGCAACTGCCATATGCGAATCGCTCAATCCTCCCGGAATGGCGGGCCACGCGCCGCATGCGCCAATGCGCATCAGCGAGCCACCTGCGAGCATACGCGCAGCTTTGATATGGACGTTCTGCTGAAGGATGTTGCCGACAAAATGGAACAGAGATTGCTTTCGCCGAAAGCCATCGAAGAGGCGATGCGTGCTTGGAAGGAGGAGCGGAAGAGCGATCAGCGAAAGAACAGCGAACGCTCTAACCTAGAGCGTCGACGCCATGTGTTGAATACTGAGATAGAGCGCTTGTCATATGCGATCGCAAACAGCCGTCGTAAGCCGGATGAGTTGTTGAAGCGGATAGATGAATGCGACGTGGAGCGGGAAACTGTCGAAGAGCAATTGCGGTTGCTCGGCAATGGCGACGAAAACGTGATCCCTTTCGAGCATCCGAATTTCGGGGACCGATACCGCTCGGAGGCTAAGAGACTGGTCACCGCGCTCAAGGTAAATCCGAAGGCGATCGAAACCCGCATCGCTTTCCGCAACTTGGTTGATTGCATTATAGTGCATCCGGTCCGCAAGCGGAGGCCCTACGAATATACACCGTACCTCAACGCTGCTGCCCTTTTCAGCATGAAGCTTTTCTCAGAAAACCGCGCCAAAACGGGGAAGATCAGCACGTTTGGCTACTACGACAACGTCCAGTTAGAGGAGTCCGTATCTTCGAAATAGACGCGGACCTGCATATGATGGTGACCGCCGCGAATTTCGCCATCAAGAGAAGCTGTCACGGTACGATCCCCCCAATTGTGGTCCCGAGAACCAATTGTCTTGCATACAGGCAATTTACTGAGCAATCGTCAAAGCTCTTGGGCTCGGCTCCTGCAATCTGAAAATTCAGCGCCTACCGTGTGAATGCTGCCTGCACTTTGGGGATCTACAGCGGCGCCGGGCTGCCATCGTGCCAACCCAACCGGACTGAAAATCCAACGCTCTTGCCGACCGGCAAGAGCGCAACGTCTGCGATCCAACTGCGGCTTCGAATGTTCCCAGGGAAGTCCAAATCCCGGGCTTGCAACACTCAATTCCTTCGGTTGGCCGAAGGGCAGATACCGCGGCTCGCGGCGTAGATAAAGTACGCTATCGCCCGACTGAGCACAAAGCCCCAAGACGCATGCGGGCATGTGGTAGGGATGCTTTGTCGATTCCAGGGCGTTCTGCCTGTACATATGGAATGGCGCAGCTCCGTCCCACTACTCAATGGTTGCGGCGCGCCGGTTCGGGCTAGCGACCGCAGATTGTAACAGTGTATGCTTTAGCCTCTTCGTTAATCTTATTTGAGTCCTTCCGTGGCCCGCATCCGCGTCGTCGACATTCGCAACTTTCGTTGCCTCAAGTCCTTCACCTGGCGACCGTCGAGCGGCATCAACTGCCTGATCGGTTCCGGCGATGCGGGCAAGTCGTCAGTTCTTGACGCGATCGATCTCTGCCTTGGCGCGAGACGCAGCCTTTCGTTCTCAGACGCGGATTTCCACGGGCTGGACGTTTCAGCGCCGATATCTATCTCGATCACGCTGGGCGAACTGGATGACAGCCTCAAGAGCATGGAGGTGTACGGCAACTATCTTCGGTCCTTCGACGCGGCGGCGGGCGAAATCGACGATGAGCCCGAAAGCGGTAAGGAGACGGTGCTGACCCTGAACCTTTCCGTGAAAAATGATCTCGAGCCGGTATGGACGCTCATTTCGGAGCGCTCCGAAGCACAGGGACAGACTCGGTATCTTACCTGGAGCGACCGCAACCGGCTTTGCCCAACGCGCATCGGCGCGTTTGCCGAGAACGATCTGGCATGGCGGCGCGGCTCGGTGCTGACGAAGCTTTCCGACGAGAAGGCCGAAACCTCGGGCGCGATGGCCGAGGCGGCGCGCCAAGCGCGGGCCGCCTTCGGCGATATCGCAGAACAGCAACTCTCCGCCACGCTCGGTATCGTCGGAACGACCGCGCGCGAACTTGGCATCGACATCGGCACACAGCCCAAGGCGCTTTTGGACGCGCATTCCGTATCGTTCAGCGGCGGCACGATCGCGCTTCACAACGAGGCCGGAATTCCGCTTCGTGGCCTCGGCACGGGCTCTGCCCGCCTGTTGGTCGCGGGTCTTCAGCGGAAAGCCGCTAAGGAAGCGACGGTCATTCTGATTGACGAGGTTGAGCATGGCCTCGAACCGCACCGGCTCGTCAGGCTGTTGCAGTCGATCGGATCGAAGGAGACCCCGCCGCCGCTGCAAGGCTTCCTGACAACGCACTCGCCCGTCGTCGTGCGTGAGTTGTCGGCGGAGCAACTCACGGTGTTGAGACGCGGCAAGGATGGGCACCATGCGAGGGTTGTTGGCACTAAGGCCGAAATCCAGGGCACGTTGCGGTTATTTCCTGAAGCCTTCCTGAGTTCGTCCGTTCTGATCTGCGAGGGCGCAAGCGAAGTCGGGTTGGTGCGCGGTATCGACCAGTTTCGAACGGCTGGCGGTAAAGTGCCGATGCAGGCGGTGGGCGTGACGCTGGTGGATGCCAACGGGTGCGATAATCTTTATCGCCGCGCGAACGCATTCCACAGCCTCGGCTACCGCACCAATGTTCTGCGCGACGATGACAAGCAGCCTGACAGGGGTATCGAAGAGACATTCAGTAAAGCCGTGGGGGCTATTTTCCGGTGGCGGGAAGGCTGTGCGCTCGAAGATGAGCTGTTCGCCTCCCTCCCGGCCGACGCCGTAACCGCGCTTCTCGCGCATGCCGTCAAGCTTCATGGTGAAGAACTCGTTGGTGCCCACATCACCTCGGCCTCCGGCGGCAAGATCGCGCTCGCCGCATGCCGCAAGGCTGTCACACCGGAAACCCGCACCTGTCTTGCTAAGGCGTGTGCCACAAAGAACAATCCGTGGTTCAAATCCGTGACCGCGATGGAGCATTGCGGCCGTGAAATCGTGGGGCCGGCTCTCGCGCAATGCGATGCGGGCTTCCGCGCGATCGTCGAGCGCATTTTCGCGTGGATCGACGATGGCCGCGCCTGAAATCGACCTGCTGGAAATCGAGCGCGGCGCGATCACGGCTCCCGCCGGCTGCGGAAAGACGCAGTTGATCGCCGGCGCGCTATCGCGCCACTCCAAGTCCAAACCGATTCTGGTCCTGACGCACACAAACGCGGGCGTGGCCGCCTTGCGCGGACGCCTCGACCGCGCGCGCGTTGCGTCGTCGCGTTATCGCCTTGCGACGCTCGATGGCTTTGCCATGCGGATCATTTCAATGTTTCCGGCGCGCAGCGGACACAACCCGGCAATCTTGCAACTGGCGAGCCCTGGATCGGACTATCCCGCGATACGCAAAGCGGCGGTCGCCCTCTTAGAAGCGGGACATCTCAGCGACGTCCTGCGGGCGACCTACGACAGACTCTTTGTCGATGAATATCAGGATTGCTCGGCTGTGCAGCATGCGCTGGCGAAGGTTATGGGAGATGCGCTTCCGTCCTGCGTCCTTGGCGATCCGATGCAGGCAATTTTCGGATTCAAGGGAAACACGCTCGTCGATTGGGATAACGACGTGCATGCGACTTTCGGAAGTGCGGGTGAGTTGGGCACGCCCTGGCGATGGAAAAACGCAGGAGAAGAGGCATTCGGTCACTGGCTGCTGGAAGCCCGCAAGACGCTTCTTGCCGATGGGAGCATCGACCTTACCTCGGCGCCCAAGAACGTAGTTCACGTTCTTCTCGATGGATCTAACGATCATGCCATAAGGCTCAAGGTGTGCCTGACCAAGGCACCCACGGCGGACGGTTGCGTGCTGATCGTCGCGGATGCGACGAAGCCAGCGGAGCAGCGGCGTTTTGCCAGCCAGACGCCGGGCGCCGTCGCGGCGGAAAGCGTTGACATGCGCGATCTCGTGGAATTCGCGAACGCATTCGATCTTGGCCACGCGCAAGCCTTGGATCGCCTTGTTAATTTCGCCGCCCTCGTGATGACGAATGTGGGGCCGGACGACCTTCTCACGCGCGTCAAGACGCTTCGGGCTGGGCGCGCCCGGAAGGAGCCATCGGAAGTTGAACGTGCGGCAATGGAATTCGCGGGCAAGCCGAGTTACGCGGGTGCGTCTGCGGTCTTGGCCGCCATCAGCAAGGACGCGGGCGTTCGAACACACCGGCCACCTGTGCTGCGTGGTTGCCACCGGATGTTTCAAGCTTGCGGATCGCACGACGGGCTTTCGCTCCTCGATGCCGCGGTGCAGGTTCGAGAACAATCTCGCCTGATCGGCAGGCCCCTTGCTAGGCGGACGGTTGGCAGCACGCTCCTGCTTAAGGGGCTGGAAGCCGATGTCTGCGTAATCCTCAATCCTGATGTGATGGACAGCCGGCATCTTTATGTTGCGATGACGCGCGGCTCGCGCCGTCTTGTGATCTGCTCGGATAAAGCGACGATCAACCGCTAGCGCGGGTTTCCTGGTTCGCGAGGCGGTGCGTTTAGCTTTGGTTAGTCGCAATGAAGCACTGGGGCATCAGCACCAAGAGCTTGATGGATCATGCTCTTGCTCTTCTGCCACTGCGCACGACGGCTCGGTGGCGGTGCAGCATCCGCCTGCAATCGCCATCGACGAATAACTGAATGATTCTTCCACTGTGGCGAGATGTTGTCGGCACAAACATGCGCGTGACAAATATTCGGTGACTTGCTGGCAAGGTGCCCTACCGATCAACAACTCTCACCGCTGATATTGTCGGGCTTGGACGCTTCAAGATCGACCTCCTCCACAACGAGGATAGTCGGCAAGCTTTCTGTCAGTTTTGGAAAAGCTTCGTAGATGCTCTTTGCAATCTGAGCAAGAATGCGTCGCGTCGGCATATCGATTGCCAAAGTGCGGTGCTTGCTTTCAAACGTGACGGTATAAACACGGTCTTTGATCGCGCCGAAAATGAAGGTTCCGTCCTCGGAATGTTTATTAAGAGATTGGATTGATGCCGTGCTCTCGGCGCGATGTCCGGCTCCATGCCTGATCAGCGCATAATCCGGAAAGGATCGGTGGAACTGCTTGCTGGCCGCGCGCAATCGGTCATGATCGACACCGTTCAAGATTGTCGGCAATTTGCGCATGCCACTGCGAATAGCGTCGATGGTTTTTCCAAAATGAAAAATGGTAGCGGCGGCATCCCTCCCTGCCATTTCGCTCCATATCTTATACATGTGCAGCGCGCGGTTGAATAAGACCGACTGTGTCGTCCTCAAGACCTGAATTTTCTTTACCTCGATCTCGACGTGATCGAGAAGCGCGACGGCACCACCGAAATCGTTGACCAGGCGGTGAAGCTGCACAAGATTGAACAGCACGACCATTCCGCTGCGCTGTTCCTCTTCAGGCAGAGCATCCACGAACGGCTGCAGGATGCCGACGTCGTACACACCGGGTGAGTCGGCCGGCAAATCAGACATTACAGATCACTTTCCAGCCGGCCAGGCTCTATAACCCGTCAAGAAAGGCCAGTTATGTTGGGGGCCACCCGCACCACCAAGAAGTCGGATATCTCGGCGGTAGTTAAGCTCGCATCCCGAGCGGAGCGAGTGGGGAAGGCCGTTGAGCTCTACTACGAGCAGATTCGCTTCCTCGCTGAGAATAGATCGGTGGACGTGATCGTCTGCGTGATGCCGAATGAGATGTTCGACTCCATCACGACGACCTCGGAGAGCGACGATGATGATTCGGGGGATAGCGAGCTTGAACACAACTTCAGACGCATCCTGAAGGCCAAGAACATGCACCTCGGCACCCCGCTGCAATTGGTGCGAGAGAAGACCATCCTCATTACCAAGCAGGCGGGAGATCAGCAGGACCCGGCTACGAAAGCATGGAACTTCGTCACGGCGCTCTACTACAAGGGCAACAAGACGATCCCTTGGCGGCTCGTCGAGGATACGGCGAAGCTGCGGTCGTGCTACATCGGCATCGGTTTCTACAAGAGCCGCGACGGAGAGACGGTATCGTCGAGCCTGGCGCAGGTCTTCGACGAGTTCGGCCACGGGATCATTCTTCGCGGTACGCCGGTGTCGATCGACAAGAAGAACCGTCACCCGTACCTGAGCGAGGATCAGGCCTACGAGTTGCTGCGCGACGCGCTGGACGAGTATGACCGAGCGCTTGAGCACATGCCGGCTCGGATCGTGATCCACAAGTCGAGCCAATTCCGCGAGAGCGAGCGCAAGGGCTTTCTCAGGGCCCTGAACGAGAAGGGCATCCGAGCGAAAGACTTCGTCGCGATAACGGACACAGACATCAGGCTATTTGGTGACAAGGACTAGTGGCTCAGGCCGATCGCCTCGGTTGGATTTGGCCCTGGTGTGGCCGTCTAGTCGCGGGCTTCGGGCGCGCGAACGTGGACAACGCCCGCCAAGCTGCGCCCTTCTGGCAACGCTATGTCAAGGCAAACCCCGAGCACGCCGCCGCGAGGTGGGAGCTTCTCATGACGACGTTCTATCTGCGCGGCCAAGGGGAGAATATCGGAAGGAGCTATAACGAATTCCGCGAGGAATTTGATCGCCACATCGCCCACGTCGACCCCGAGAACGCTGCGCTGGCCTGGGATCGTCTGGGCCATTGGGCGCAGGATGACGAGGACTGGGTGGAGGCGGAGCGCTGCTTCCGCAAGGCCTATGACTTGGCGGGCGGCGAATATGGTTATTGCCTGGCGATTGCCCTCAAATCGCTGGAGCGGTTCGAGGAGAGCGTACCGCTGCTGCTGGAGCGGTTCGAGGAGAGCGTACCGCTGCTGCTGGAGCAGGCGCAGATCGTTCAGCCGGACGCCATGAGCTGGTTTCAACTGGCTACGTCTTACGCCAGCCTCGGCAACTGGCGAGAGGCGATCGACGCCTACGAGAGGGCGCTTGCGCTCGACCCAGAATATGCCGTGGCGATGTTCGATCTTGGCGGCGCTCACTGGAACAGCGGTGATGCGGCAACGGTGGCGGAGGTTTGGGCGGCTGCGATGGAGCGTTTTCCTGACCACGAACTCAGCGCCAAGGTTCGGTGCGATTTCTCGTTTTTGTTTAGCGATCCGGGCGCCGGCGAATTCGGCGATGGCGCTCGTTAGAAGGAAAGGCACGCGGATCGTGGCCACCTCGACGATAGCAGCTACGAGACCGCCCGGGACAGCCGACGGGCCCGGTGCTGCGACACCACATCGCCAGCGCCGCGAACCGTTTCCGATTCATGCACGTCACCATCGTCCGTTCACTCGCATCCAGCCATCCTGGTGCGGGTCGATGGAAACGACGGCGAGGTCTCTCAATCCGCGAGTCCCGGCGAAGCGCCTTGCTTGCTCGGCATCCTGCGTTGCGTAGGCGAGCTCGCCGGCATTGTCGAAAACGCCGTGACACAGAAAATGCCCGGGATTGCTTGGATCGATCGAACCCATGATCCGCTCGGCCATGTTCCAGCCTGAGAAGAAGGTTGCCGAGCCGGTCCCACCGGCGATACCGCTGCTGACCACACCTATGACGTGGCCGAGCTCGTTGAACACCGGGCCGCCGCTCATGCCGCCCGGCCATTCGGCGGCGACTCTGATCACCGGCCAGGGGCGGCCGCGTGCCCCGTCTGCCGGCTCCACGTCCGTGATCTCTCCCAAGGACCCATACAGATATTGGGAGATTGGCCGTTCCTCGCTGCCCTCTTCAACATCGAGGTCCGCGAAGCCGAGTGCGAGCACGCGCTCGCGGCGCACCGGCCGCCATCGCCGAAGATCGAGTGGCCAGTATGGCGTGCCCTCGGAGGTGCGCGTTGCAGGTCTGATCCTCAACACGACCAGTTCCGTCAGATTCCGAAGACGCGGCGTCTGAAAGGGCGGGGCCTCAACGCCGCAGAGCGCATACGATCCCGCCAATGGTCGCCAAGCGTCCGCGCGCAACCCGACCAGGCCGAATCCAGCACCCTCGACCTCCAGCGCTGCAAGCCGCAGATCCGGTCGAAGCTCCGCCCCGGTGCCGGCTTCGTCAACCTCGAAGAGATCCTCCAGGACGTGGTATGCGGTGAGACAGCGGGACCATGGGTCGATGCGAAAGGTCGTGCCGTGGCCAATCGGGCGGTCGCTGGATCGCCGCGGATCGAAGCTGAACAGCGGCAAGACCCTGGCGCGGATGTCGGGGACCTGCACAACAAAGAGCCCTCGCTCGTCTACCTCGCCAGCCCCGGGCTCGACGGGGAAGCTCACGCAGTGGCTCCGCGTGCATCTGAATGGCTCGGCTGCAACGGAACGCGCCAACGCGGTAGCGGCTGGCTGGCAGAACCAACCCTGATGAGCGACTCGAACCATGCCGGTCTGTGCGGCGCCCGGAGCCGAACGGTTTGTCCGTCGCGAAGGGTCAACGACGCTGAAGCCATTGGACAGTCAATTCCTCATGTTTTTTGTCGTCTTCCCAGCTCAGTGTCACCCAGTTCGTTGATGTTGGATACGAGATCAGGATTCGGCTCGGCCGATATCTTGCACCGATCAAGGAGGGATGCTTGCTCAGATCAGGCGCTTCGAGCAGCAACTCGAAGCGAAAGCCCATGATGTTGATCGCCACGCTTTGATTTCGTCGTGCTCATCTGTCAGCGGCTGGAACTGAAAGCGCGGGGTGTTTTCCGCGATGTCGCCCGTGTTCATGGTACAGTAAAGCCCCGCCCCTTCGGACCAATGTCGGGGGTCGTCAAGCATGTCGAGAATTGCTTCATCCCGCGAAAACGCACCCGACAGTCGTTCTCTTCCGCGTGCCAGGTTGCGGGACACGGCAGCTGCTTTGGCGGTTTTCAAAATCCAGCGTTCGAGGTCATGCCCGGATAGAATGGCGTGTCGCGACCCGGCATCGTGTTCGAGATAAGATTTGAGGGAGGCGAAGAAGTAATGTGCAGAGGCATCGAGCGGGCTCAGCGCGCTGTTGTGCTTGGTACAGAGGCATTTTGTCTGGAGAGGCGGCATGATCTTTGTTTCGCCCGCTTCCAGCCAGGGAACGCCTGAGATCGAGAACTCACCGTCGCCCATCAATACGCGGCAGACGGAATCCGAAATGATATGCTCGGCCGAGATGGGGGGAAAGCATGATCCCAGCTCCTTCATGTAACATTTTTCGACACGTCCCGTGGCAGGCAGCGCTTTGAGTCCAAGGACTGCGGACGGCTTGTGCCAGCCCTGCCCGTTGAAGCAACAAAGGCGCGCGGTCTTCCCCGAGCTGCATGGACACGGCCCGTTTAAGACGGCTTCCCTTTTTCGCCTCGCTTCACCCATGGCTGCGCATTGGAGATCGAAATGTGATTGGGCGTGCCCCGCAAGCCGGGTTTTGATCATGAGATTTCTGCATAGTCAGGCTTAGCAAATTTGCAAATCTATAAACTTGCCGTTGGTTTGAAATGTTGCTATATTGCTTAGTATGACTGAGCATTCAGGCGGTAAACTAAACCACCTTGAACGTACCCTCCCGGAAGGCCTATTGGTCGATGCTGGGTGGATGACGAAACATGGCTATTCGACAGGTCTGCGCAGCCAGTATGTTTCGGCTGGCTGGCTGGTTCAGCCGACGCGTGGAACTTTCAAGCGTCCGCTTGGCACTCTGACATGGCAGAAGGCCGTCATATCGCTTCAGACGCTGCTTGAGCGCCCCCTGATCGTCGGAGGGCGAACCGCGCTCGAATTGCAGGGCTTCTCGCACTACCTCCGGGCTGAAGGACCGACCGTCGTTTATCTGTATGGTCCCACTGCTCCGCCCAGCTGGCTGTCCAAGCTTCCGCTCAAGGAACGCTTCACATTCCGCAAGAGCACAACGCTCTTCAAAGCCGATCCGGTGACGAAGGGGCTCAAGAACTTCGCCTGGAATGTCCAGAACAATACCGGCGCAGCCGCCGATGAATTCCAGGCAGGCCCATTCAAGCAGATATGGGGCCAGGGCGAATGGCCGCTCACCGTCTCATCGCCCGAGCGCGCGTTGCTCGAACTGCTCGACGAGCTGCCGAATAGCGAGAGCTTCCACCAGGCTGACATGCTTGTTGAGGGCTTGCGCAACCTCAGTCCCCGCAAGCTGCAAAAGCTGCTGGACGATTGCCGAAGCGTGAAAGTCAAAAGGCTGTTCTTCTGGTTTGCCGACCGGCACAACCATTCATGGCTGAAGCAAATAGACCGTGACAAGGTCGATTTGGGGAAAGGAAAGCGCATGCTGGTGAAAGGCGGAAGGCTCGATCCGAAATATTTGATCACCGTGCCGGAGGATCTCAGTGCCCCTGTCTGAACGCTATCGGCATCAGGTTGCGCTGCTAATCGAGACCTTGCCATTCGTTGCGGCGGAAAAGGATTTTGCTCTCAAAGGCGGGACTGCGATCAATCTATTCGTGCGCGATATGCCGCGTTTGTCAGTCGATATCGACTTAACCTACCTGCCTGTCGCCGGCCGGCCGGAATCGCTGGCCGCGATCGATGCGGGCATGAAAAGAATGGCTGTCGCCATTGGCAAGGGAATTCCGGGCGTCAAGTTGAATGAGGTCGTGAACCGCGCGGAAGGCATCGTTACCAAGCTGACACTTCAAAGGGCTGGCGCTCAGATCAAGATCGAAGTCACTCCCGTCCTTCGTGGTTGCGTCTTCGATCCCGAGATGCGATCCGTACGTCCCAACGTCGAGGAGAGCTTTGGTTTTGCGGAGACACAAGTCGTCTCGTTTTTCGACCTCTACGCGGGAAAAATCGTCGCGGCCCTTGACCGTCAACATCCTCGCGATCTTTTTGACATCCACGATCTTCTGGCGAATGAGGGAATCAGCGACGACCTGAGGCGCGCTTTCATCGTCTATCTCATCAGCCATGATCGGCCTATTTCGGAGGTTGTGGCGCCGCGGCGAAAGGATATCCGCCAGGAATTCGAGCACGGCTTCGAGGGTATGACCTCAGATCCGGTCTCGCTGGATGAGCTATTGAGAGCCCGCGAGAACTTGATCGCCGAGGTATCTGGAAAGATGCCGAAGGAGCATCGGGAATTTCTGATCGGATTCAAGCTCGGGAAGCCAGATTGGACTCTGCTGGGCGTCGATGGAGCGGCAGAGCTTCCCGCAGTCCGATGGAAGCAGATCAATCTTGATAAGCTGCGTGCCGCAGATCGCGAAAAGCTTGTGGGTCAGTTGATCGCAGTTCTTAAGTGACTGCATTGTGCTGCATTCGGGTCGTAAGCGGATGGGCATGCAGTAGGGATGTGGAGTAGGCTCGGTCGCTATAGGATAAAGCAGGAGCCCTCATCGTATAATAGCGTAGAGAACACTGGTTTGACGATGTCGCAACAGAGGCCCAGCGGATTACTTTCATTGGGTCGCTGGACGGCTAAGGCGTGAATGAGGAGCAGATTTATCCATGCTCTTCCGTAGCACACCGTGACTAAGAGATCGTCTGCGCGCCTGACCGTTGCCCTCACACGTTCGAATCGTGTCGGGTGCGCCAAGGAAAACAAAGACTTGTTGGATATTTCGTCCCAGGGCGTATCCGTTGGGTAAGCGCTGGGTAAGCAGGAGATTGCCTCGTGATGCTCCGAAGCATGTTGCTCGTTGTTATGACCGCCTCTCTCGTCGGCACGCAAGCGCTCGCCTGGGACGGCACCAACACAACCAGCGGATCGAGCATCGAGATCGAGCGAGGTCAACTCGTTCGATCCGGCCGGACCATGGAGGTGTAGGACAGCGAGCGCGGCTACAAGGAATACGATGTGGACAGCATCCGCAGATACGGCCGATCTGTCGAGATCGAGGCAACGGATACTGAGACTGGTGAAAGCACCACGCTCGAGGTGGATGGTGACTGAGTAAAAACTCGTGCGACTCGTCACCTAGGGCGAGAACATATCACCCCCGGTGTCGCAGGCTATCGACGCCAGTCTGCCGACTGTTGTGCCGCCAAGCGTGACTTTCGATCCATCAACGACTGCTGTCGAATCTGCTCGGCAAGGATCACAGGTCGCGTTTGCTGAGCTTAACGCCAACCCAAAGCCAGCCGCTTCGAACGCCGATGCTGATATTTCTAAGAGGAAGCACGTTGCAAAGCGTGAACCTGCGAAGAAGGTCGTCGCCCATCGAGCAGCGGCGCCACTGAATATTGCGCCTGCACCGACTTACATTGTGCAAGTAGGCTAGTACGAGAATGTCTTTGCTGGAGACCCTCAAGGAGCGCTTGGGACAAACCCTTTTCAACCTAAACTGATGACCCTGCAATACAGTGCTTGAGTATGCATAGGCGCGCACAGGCCGGCCCAGGTCATTTCTTCTCCGGGAATTCCCTCGTGAAGGTCGCCGTTCCGACGTTCGAGTTGCTGGGACCGAACGCGGTGACTGTGATCTGATACGAATGACTGCCGCTCGGCGGACTTGGCGGCGAATAGTTCGTCAGAGCCCCGCATGGCACAGTCGATTGCCCCTTATACGGCACTCTCCCACCACCATGGTTGTAGCTCGGGACCTGAAGATCAATCATATGGAACTGCAGCGTCGTCGTCCCCTTTGGTACACCGCTCAACGAAAACACTGGAGAACCTAGCCCGCACCAGCGAAAGCTCATCGAGAATGCCGATGCATCCGCTGTACTCATGATAAGCAAAGCCGCCACTAGCGGCCAGTTGAATTCGCATTGTATTTCCTCCTAGCTTCTGCCAGATCAGAGTTGATTCGACGTAACGATGCAACTGTTCGCTTGACTGCGAGGTCCGAGGGAGGACCTGAACAAAGCTGCATCAGCGGCCGAGTTGGCCTCTAGACTAACCAACCACGTCGGCGGCAAGATAGCTTCGAGGCGGCGATGGCTCACCCGGCAACTGCCAGCACAGCACCTCTAGAGTTGGCGCACCATCAGTGCCGTATCGAAGCCCTTCCAGTTTGTGCGATCTCGCACCTCCAGCCGAGCCTTTCGTGGAAGCCCACAGCATCCGTAGTGTACAGGTAAAGTCGCGAAAACTCTCGTTGTCGGGCTTGATGTTCTATCGCTCGGACCAATGCGGCACCAGCGCCTTTCCGCCGATGCTCTGGGAGAACGAATAAGCCTGCGAGCCAAGGCGACACATCATGGTTAGGCTCGATCTCTGACTCGACCAGAAGACACGTCCCGACCGGCTCGCCATCGGCTTTCGCGACCAGCGCGATACCGCGGCTCTGATCCGAAGCAAATAGCTCCATTGACCTCATTTCCTGCTCGAACGACGCTTGGAGCACTGAAAAAGCGTCTGCGCGCCAGTGCGCGCACATCGCCAACTCGGGCGCGCCGGACTTCAAGATGAAGGTCTGAATGTTGGTCATTCCTACGCTCCCCACCGAGTTTAACGGCGTCTCGAATCACGATCTTGAGCCTATGATCCGGCAATGGCCATAGCAGCGCTCCAATGATTGCACGCATCTCGGTACCGTTTGCCTTTTCTGACTGATACAGCGCAACACGGCCATCCTTGAGCTCGTCTTTCGGACAATTTGCGTATGGCTCCTCGCAACCTGCGGTCCCTGGCCATTCGGGAAAAAAGTCGCCGTAACAGTGCTCGCAACACGAAATTCGTGAATCGAAATATTGCTCAAGACCGCGATCAAAATATTCGTTGAAGATAGAAATGCCTCCGCTCAATGTCGCTGGAGGCGTCACGTCTTCACAGCTTTAGAGGCTCTAACCGGCCAATGGCAAAATGCGTCTGCACGGATCGCGACTCTTGACGCGAGACGGGCTGCCAATTGGCAGCAGCCCGTCATCAACACATCAAAATCCGTCAACGCATCGATAATGACACGCCTAGTTGTGCCGCTTTCACCGTCGTGGCTGCCGGAGTGCGTCTAAGAGACTTCGATATCTTGGTGACGCCCGCCTTCGCTTTGGCCATCGTCTTCAGTGTCCGAACGTCATCTTTAGTCCAGGACCGCCTTGCTGCGTACGCGTTGTTGCTCTTTGAAGCTTTAGTCTTCTTAGTCTTAGCCATTTTGCTCCTTTCCCATTGAAGGTGACGCTTCTATCGAGAATGGAAAGAAGAGGCAAGAAAACACCTTCAGCAATACTAGGCTGTTTGCTGGTTCAATCATAGTGGACACTCATGCACGTCAACAATCACTCAAAGAGCGTCACCTTCTCAGGTTCGTCCCGATACCGACATAGTTTCAAAGAGAAAAGCCCTCGCAAAACACGGTACGATTCTAACGATCTCTTTGGCGCGCGGAGCGCGACCAGTTAGCGATTGAGGGGGACTCACAGCCCACGTTCGTGCGGATAGCTCGTGGACTCGGACTAACGCGGTTAGTTTGGCGCTCCAGCTAGTTGACCGTTCGATATCATCCCGCCGAGTACTTGTACTTCGGGCGAGAGCGGACAATAATTGGGTAAGAACATCGCTGTTTTGCCCCAACGCAGGTCAAATTGCTCAGCGATGCAGTTCGCTGAGCGAACTTCAGTTTCACGCCTGATTACCGCGATTTAACCTCGGCGCTCATCCTTCGTTCATAGAGGAACCTCTACGTTGCCCCCGGAGGCTGCGCTCGATAGGAGAAACTAGATGAAACTTAGATTCGCACTTCTCGCACTGGCCACGTTAGGCGGCGCAGCGCTTTCGACCGGAACCGCTTCAGCAATGCCACTGGCCCCCTTGGGACAGTTCCAGTCTTCGAACGTCGAGAACGTTGCAGTGGTGTGCGGTGCGCGCGGTTGTGTCCGCACAAGGCCCGTGTATCGGCGCGGGGCCTACGTCGTCCGCCGCCCCTATGTACGTCGCGGCTACGGATACCATCGGAGCTATCGTCGGTACTGATCTTGAAAGAGGGCTTCGGCCCTCTTTTTCTTCCCGCTAACGTTTGGTCCAAAGTCGGCCTACCCATCGAGATCCAGATACAAGACGCCTTGCTTGCCAATAAAGAACTGCTCTTCGGCGGTAGCCAACCTGACCTTCATCGTGGGCTGGCATCGCACAACGGGGGCCTGAGACGTAATTATACTCAACCTTGTGCGTACCCGATTCGCAAAGACGCCTGCGCTTGCTCGACGCTCAGCCAGGGTAGGAACTATCCCCGTTGGGACAGCTTGGTATCCAAAACGAAAGGATATCTTATGTCCAGACAGATAGCGAAGACAGAAGCCGATGGGGACCATCAAGTCCCGCCACGTCGTCACGACGCCGGTAGCGGCGCGAACGAAACTACTGATGGATTGGATGCAAGCACCGAATCGTTGCGCCATGCTGCGGAAGACACGCCATCGGATGCCTTGCCGGAGGATCTTGAGATTGTATCGGTATTTGACCGCGCCGACTGAGCACCCACAATTTAGGTGCAATCATGGTGAGGAAAAAGCACGCCATCATTATCGAAACACCCACGGAAGCGCGTGAAGCCGAACCCGGGCCCTCGATCCTCTTGCTGCTTCTCATCAGCGTAAGTGTCGCGGTGATCGCTATGGCCGTTGTCTGGTTCGGTTTCTTTCGTACCTAGTCGCTCGCTTCAATCAATTTGCAAGGACATGGATTTCATGATTCGATTCCGTCGCGAGGCAAGCGACGGAGAGGATCATGGCTGCGAAGGAGATTTCGGTAAAGAAGTATGTTGTGCGGTTGAGCGTTGAGGAGCGCGAGCTACTCGAAGCGTTGATACGAAAAGGCAAGAGCGCGGCCCAGCGCTTGCTGAAGGCGCGGATATTGTTGAAGGCCGATG
>NZ_JADPKS010000014.1 GCF_023074175.1 Bradyrhizobium sp. 139 | reverse complement strand
TCGCCCGTCTCCCGCCGTTCCCGTGGCCGCATCTCGCTCTCCGCCGAAGCAGTGATACGACACAGAATCACGAATCAAATTTGCAAGGAATCCCCTTTCGAGCGGCCGGTTTCCGGCAAATTGGATTTCCACAGATCGTCGGTTTATGATTCCAAATCAACGGCTTGGCTATTCTTCACGGACGACTAAGCCGCGGACAATGGATGACCGATTCCGCCGCTTGAGGAGTTCGGGGTCTTCTTTGTGTATCCTGATGAGCTCGATCAGGTTTTCGATGCCGAGATCGGTGAACGCCATGACCCCGTCGTCACCTATGCCGTAGACCCTGATGACGCCGTCCTCCAGGTCCATTCCGTTGGCCACATCCCAGGGCCAGTCCTCGTTCTCGCCGAGGTCCTCTGCGACGCGACCGATGGTGAACGATGGAATGAACTTTCTTGACGTGCATAGCCACACCGCCTGAGCGGTGGACGTCGACGTGGAAGACATCCAATTGGTAAGCGCTGTTCAGCGGCCACCTTTCGGATAACGAGGTGATCTGCGAGTCTGCGGTTCGGTTTGTATCCGTTCGGCCGCGGCCGCCTTGCGTAGTTTGAGAGGCGGCCCGAGGATTTGACCTTAAGTCTAGCTTTAAGGTCACGTGGCGAATGCAGGTCAATGTGTTGGGCGCCGAGCGTCGGCGGCGATGGAGTTACGACGAGAAGGTTCGTCTTGTCGAAGAGACCTTGCATGCTGGCGAGACGGTCTGCGGCGTCGCGCGCCGGCACGGGGTGGCTCACAGCCTGCTGTTCACCTGGCGTCGACAAGCGCGCCAGGGCCGACTGGGCGGAGATTCCGTGCCAGCTCTCATTCCCGTCGAGATCACGCCCGTGGCGGCTCCGATCTCGAGCGACGCGCCACAAGCTGCGTCTTCACCGCCTGCGCAGCGCGCAAGGGCTGGAATCATTGAGATCGAGCTTGGCGGCGGCTGTCGCGTTCGCGTTGACCGTGACGTGGACGTTGAGGCGCTGCAGCGAGTTCTTGAGCTGCTGCGGCGACGATGATCCCGATTCCGAGCGGCGTCAGGGTTTGGATCGCCACTGGCCACACCGACATGCGTCGCGGCATGCGAAGCCTGGCTCTTACAGTTCAGGAGATTCTGAAGCGCGACCCGCACGCGGGCGATCTCTACATCTTCCGGGGCCGCCGCGGCGATCTGGTCAAGATCCTCTGGCATGACGGATTAGGCATGTCGCTCTACACCAAGCGTCTGGATCGTGGCAAGTTCATCTCCTATGGCCTTTGTCAACCGTTTTGAACACAGCTTCCCGACCGCTCCTTTGGAGACGGTGATATTTTGATGCATACGATCCGCATGGGTGAGGACGCCGAGTGTTCTCGACGGTCGCTCAGACTCCTATGCGGGGATTGGTTACCCCATGATGACGGTGCGTCGGAGGGCTGCCTCGCTCTGCCCACGGACGTAGGCGACACGGCTGTCCAAGATAAACTCGAGGATTCCCTCTACCGCCCTCGGCGTCCCCGCTGATGCGGATCGTAGGATGCGTGGTCGATCACGCGCCAAGCGGGACTCGCTGGCCGATGGACCAGATGAAGCCAAGCAGCTCCCGCGCAACTGCAGCGGTCGCGACAACCGAGCGTTTCCCGCGCGCGGTTAGCTTCCGGTAGGTCTTGTGAAGGCGTAGCTGGGCCTTCCAGGCCAGAGCCGCGATATCTTGTGAAACTGGCGGGCAACGCTCTTTCATCCACTGCCCGACCTTCGGCGTCGTCCGATAACTCCAGGCAGCTTCACACAGCACCGCCCGTGCAATCGAGCTGCCGGCCTTGGTAATGCCGCGCGGCCTTACCGTGCCGCCGCTGCTGTGCTCGCCGGGAGCGAGGCCGAAGTAGGCAACGAGTTGTCGCGGATGAGCGAAGCGGGAGAAGTCTCCGACCTCAGCGAGCACAGTGGCGGCGACGATTGGACCGACACCCTTCAATGCTTGGAGAGCCTGCATCTGCTTGGCCCACGGCGAGCCCGTGATCACTTCTCGGATTTGCTGCTCGATTCCTGCCTTGCGGGCCTCATTATGCTCGAGCGCGTTGAGGTAGGTCTGGAACGCAATCTGTTGCGCTGGATGGGTGAACGTTCTGTTGCAGAGCCACATCCGGTGTCGGCGACTCCAGGCCTTACCTTCGAAGCGCAAATCGCAACGGAGCATGAACGCCTGGATCCGGATGCGGTCCCGGCGGACATCTTGACCGGCTGCGTGCCGCGCTCGTACCAGGTCGCGCAGTGCTTCATGAAGCGCGTCCGGTACCCAGACATAGGTGAGCTCACCGGCCCGGTGCAGACGAGCCAGAGCGATGGCGTCGCGCCGGTCATTCTTGATCCGCTCGCCGGGCTTACGTGGCGTCAGCGAGGGGGCGCACACTCTGCAGATCATTCCCATTGCCGAGAGTTGACGCTGAACGTTGTAGCCGCATGACCCGGCCTCGTAGACGAACTCGATGATACCGTGTCGACGCGCCAGACTTCGAGCGAGCTTGCCGATTGCTGTCGGATCGTTCTTAATCGTGCCGACATGCCGAACCTCACCCGCTCGTCCAGCGTCCGCCACCGCGACAGAAATTGTCTCCTTGTGCACGTCGAGACCAACGAAGGCACAAACCCCTTGCATAGCATCTTCTCCTTCCCTGCCGGGCACCAGGCTCGGTCGATGCCCAGGATGGAATCCCGGGCAGGAAAAGGCCATGTCATCTGGCTGTCGGCGTCGGCCGGTGCGGTATCGATCTCAGCGGCGCAGATGGCCTATATGCTCGAGGGCATCGACTGGCGGAATCCGCAACTGAGTTGGCGACCGCAAAGCGCAGGCTGAGCGAAGAAACTACGGTTGCTGCCATTTTGGGGAGTCCCATCGCTTCCAATCTGTGATTCACTGCGTCGCATGGATGCCGACCGCGACGCCGTTCCGGATGACGTTGCCGCCCTGAAGAAGGCGCTGGCAGTCGAGCGCGCGAGGGGTTTGGAGATCGCCGCCGAACTCGCGGTCGCCCGCGCGAAAGCGTCGGAAGACGAGGCGCTGATTGCACAGCAGAAGCTGCAGATCGCCAAGCTGAAGCATCAGATCTACGGACAACGGTCGGAGCGCTCGGCGCGGCCGATCGAGCAGTTGGCGCTGACGTTCGAAGAGCTGGAAGCCGACGCCACTGAGGACGAGCTGGTGGCGGAACGAGCTGTGGCGAAGACGCCGGTGCGGGGATTTACCCGCAAGCGCGCCGAGCGCCAGATCTTCCCTGAGCACCTTCCCCGGGAGCGGGTGGTAATCGATGGGCCCACAACTTGTGAATGCTGCGGCGGCAATCGCCTTCGCAAGCTCGGCGAGGACGTGACGCGCACGCTGGAAGTAGTGCCGCGCCAGTGGAAGGTGATCGAGACGGTCCGGGAGAAGTGCTCCTGCCGCGATTGCGAGAAGATCAGCCAGCCGCCGGCGCCATTCCATGCCATCGCCCGGGGATGGGCTGGCCCGAGCCTCCTGGCCATGATCATGTTCGAGAAGTTCGGCCAGCATCAGCCGCTAAATCGTCAGGCCGAGCGCTACGCTCTGGAAGGCGTGCCGATCGCACTGTCGACCATGGCAGATGCCGTTGGGGCGGTCTGTGCGTCGCTGGACCCCTTGCTGCTCCTGGTGGAAGCCCATGTGATGGCAGCCGAGCGCCTTCATGCCGACGATACGACGGTGCCGGTCCTGGCCAAGGGCAAGACCGACACGGGACGGTGCTGGATCTACGTTCGGGACGACAGGCCGTTTGGGGGCGCGGGTCCACCAGCAGCGATGTTCTACTACTCACGCGACCGCAAGGGCGAGCATCCGCAGGGGCATCTGGCCCGGTATGCCGGCATCCTGCAGGCCGACGCCTATGACGGGTACAACCAGCTCTATCTGGCGGGACGCCAGCCCGGGCCAATCCGGGCCGTTCTTCGCGATGGCCGACATCGAAGAGAATGCCCGGCGCAAGGCTGCGGGCAAAAAGGAAATCCCGCTCTCGCCGATCGCGATCGAGGTCGTGCGGCGGATCGATGCGCTGTTCGAGATCGAACGGTCCATCAACGGCAAGAGTGCCGAGGAGCGCCTTCAGGTGCGGCAGACGCTGAGCCGGCCTCTGGTCGAGGACCTCCAGGTCTATATGCGGGAGCAGCTTGCCAAGCTGTCTCGGGGGCACGACCTGGCTAAGGCGTTCAACTATATCCTGAAGCGCTGGGCGAGCTTCACCCTATTCCTCGAGGACGGCCGCGTGTGCCTCTCCAACAATGCCGCCGAAAGGGGCCTGCGAGGCATCGCACTTGGGCGAAAATCCTGGCTGTTCTGCGGGTCTGATCGCGGCGGGCGGCGCGCCGCAGCTATGTACAGCCTGATCGTCACAGCCAAAATGAACGGCATCGATCCGCAGGCGTGGCTCACGAATGTCCTCGCCCGCATCGCCGCTCATCCGGCTCATCGGCTGGACGAACTTCTGCCCTGGAATTGGGCGCCAGCATCTGCGCTCTCCGCTCGAGCGGCATGACCACCCACGTCAACAAGGTCCATCACGTCACCACCATCACCAAGGTCGCCAAAGACCTCGGCGAAGACGAAGATTGGCTGTGGGACATCGCCAACGAGATGGAGATCGAGGATGGCTTCATCTGGGTCTATGGCGTCGGAGAAGACGGCGTTCAGGCGTTCACCGACTTCGGCATCGACAACCTGATCGAGCTGATTAGGTTCTACAAAGAGAACCCTGGATTGCTCAAGCGCTAACCCTGCGGCCTACGCCGAATGGATACTTCGGTTTGGACCGTTGGGCTTAGAATGGACACAGTGCATACTGCTATCACGAAGCCGGTGCGACGGCTTGAGGTCTTCACCGGAGCCGGCCGTCGGCGGAAGTGGAGCGACGAGGAGAAGGCGCGGATCGTTGCAGAAATCGTGGCGAGCGGCGACTCGGTTTGTTCGGTAGCAGGACGGCATGCATTGTCTCCGCAGCAGTTGTTTGGCTGGCGACGTCAGTTGCGAGAAGCAGCGGGCGGTCATTCCGAAGCGGAAGTACAGTTTGTGCCAGCGGTGGTGGATGCCGTGGTGCCGGCGCCTGCTGTTGACCGGGATCGCAAAGCGCTTCGCTGCAAGGCCAAGGCGGTTGCCCGGACTCGCCGTTGCGACGTCGGGATCATCGAGATCGAAGTCGACGGAATCACGATCCGGGCCGGTCGTGATGCGGATACGACGATGATTGCGTCGATCGTCTAGGCACTGAAGGCGAGGCAGTGATCGGCCCGTCGGGTGCGGTCCGGGTGATAGTGGCGACCAAACCGATAGACTTTCGTAATTATGCGGAGTCTACGATTATGTGGAGTGCGAGGCCGTTCGATCCGAGATCCGCTCCGTTATCAACAGTTTAGTTCCCAGTGGCCTCTTCCTCGCTGCGCATAATCTGAGGCCTCCCTTCCTGTCTTGATGGCAACGAAAGGGAGACAAGGAATGGTCAAGTTGAGTGAGAACCACTGCCACGGGCAGCGCTGCATGGACGCAGGCGATCTTGCCCCGCTGGTGACGGAGTTCGCACGACACCTGACGGTGTTGGGGCATTCGAGCTTGACGGTGAGCGGCTATGACGCCGCAGCCCGTCACCTCGCGCAATGGCTGACGCTGTCCAAGGTCGCAGTCACCGATATCGATGATGGCGTCACCGATCGGTTCGCTCGGCATCGCTGTCGATGCCCCGGCATACGTCGCGTGAAGGGCGTGTCCAAGAAGTACGTGAGGCGGGTGTGCCGGTTCGTCAAGTTTCTCGGCGAGCGCGAGATCGTCCAGCGCAAGCCGAAGCTCGCATTACCGACGCTCGACCGGTGGGTAGTCGAGTTCCAGGACTGGCTGCGGCAGCATCGCGGCGTCACAGAGCTGACAATTGATGACATGGTCGCATGGTCATGCGGCTGCTCCCGGCGCTTGGCAGCAAGCCGCGAAGCTGGAATGCCCAACTCATTCGCGAGGTGATCATTGCAGAGACGAAACGGGTCTCGCTCGCCTCTGTGAAGACTATGACGATGGCGCTGAGAGGATATTTGCGGTCCCTCACCGCGCGGGGGTTGTGCCGGACGGGGCTCGATCATGCTGTGCCAATCATTCCGCAGCGGCGCCTGTCGTCGCTGCCGCGATACATCAGCTCGTCAGATGTCGAGACGTTGATTGCAACGTGCGACCAGATCACGGCGACTGGCGTTCGTGATCGGGCGATCCTGCTGCTGTTGGCACGACTGGGCTTGCGGGCCGGCGACATTCTCTCTCTTCGTCTCACCCATATTGATTGGCACAGGCGACGCTGTCGGTTCGTGGCAAGGGGCGGCGGGAGACGAGATTACCATTGCCGCAAGACGCCGGCGATGCCGTGCTCGCTTATCTGGATCAGGCGCGGCCGCACGTCGCCGATGGTCGAATCTTCTTCATGTCGAATGCACCAATCCGGCCATTGACAGGTTCGAGCGCAGTCTCTGACATTGTGCGTAGTGCAATACGGAAGGCCGGCATCCCCGCTCAGTCGAATGGGGCCAACCTGCTTCGGCATTCGGCCGCGACCGCCATGCTGCGGGGCGGCGCGACGCTCGACACAGTTGGTGCCGTGCTGCGCCACCCTCACCGGACATGACCGCGCACTATGCCAAAGTCGACGTGACGATGCTGCTGCAGATCGCGCAACCCTGGCCGGGAGATGTGTAATGCTGAGCAAATATCTTGCCAAATATGTGGACCAGCAGCAGTCGCTGGGGTTCAAGTTCCGCGTCCGGCAAATCCCTGCTGAGGGGCTACGTCGGCTTCGCCGAGGAGCGCGGCGACCGGCACATCAGAAGCGCCCGCGTCCTGGCATGGGCCGCACGTGCGCCGTCACCGGAGCCGCGCCGCAACCGGTTGCTTACCGTGCGGCGGTTCGCGCTGGCGATGCACGCCGAGAATCCGCGCCATCAGGTTCCGGCGGCGGATGCACTCGGCCACGCCGTCGTCAAGCGGCGATCGCCGTATATCTATAGTGCAGACGAGATCGCACGATTGCTCCGCGCTGCGGCGGAACTCCGGCCGGCGGGCTCGATCAGACCGACCATGTATGCAACGCTCTTCGGCCTGCTCACCGCTACCGGAATGCGGATCGCAGAAGCATTGGCGCTGCAGATCGACAATGTGACTGCAGATGGACTCGTCGTCCAGCAAACGAAGTTCCAGAAGAGCCGGCTGTTGCCGCTTCACGCAACAGCTCGGCTGGCGCTCGACAGATATCTGGTCGCCCGGCGGCTGCTGACCACCACAGATCGTGCCCTCTTCGTATCGGTTGCCGGGCAGTTACCCTACAACACTGTGCGACGCATCTTCCTGCAGCTCCTCGATGGTATATAGCGCGACAATCAGGATGAGAGCGCGTATTGCCGCACGTAAAAGTGCTCTCTCAGGCTCGCCCGCTGCCTCATTTTTTTTGCTCCCGGCGTGAAGCGGAGGCAGCCAGGCGTTTCAATGATTGCCGAAGTGGGCCTAAGATGTGCTGGAGTAACCCCATTGGTAGCGGCCGCACCGGATGCGAAGATGGTCGCGGTTGGCAGTGTCCGGCTTTTACTGCGCGAGCCCGCCGTTATTAGGCGCTACGACGTCGAGGGCGAGCGGCGGCACTTGGGAGGGGCCGAACAGCAGGGCGTTGGCCTGTTCGCTGCGCCAGGTCTTTAGGCGACGCTGGAGCGTGCGCAGAAGTTTTTGGGGATAGACTCCAGGGTATTCTGCCTGCAATCGCGCCAGGTTCGCTGCTGGTCCGCCACGGCTCGGCTTCAAACCATTTGCGCAAATCCGGCGTCGCTCGAACGAGCGGGTCCGGACGGCGACGGCCTCGTTTTGCTTTGACGATTGGCCGATCTGTCGGCCGAGCGCCATCCTCCTTCCAGGCGGTTCTCAAGCTCGCCAGGAAAAGATCGATCGGCTGCGTAATCGCGCCGGTGTTCGCGACAGGCACGGCATCGGTAAGCGCCGCCAACCGCTCCTGCGTCACTCGGATATCGGGCAACAAGGCGACGGGGTCGAGGCTGGCGAAAGTTGTAAACGGGCGCGAACTTCATCGGACGTGCGCGCGTCGGCGGCTAGTCGTTGATGCGGCGTCGCAGGCGCGCTGTAGGTCTTGTGCACACGGGCGCCGTCGCGCTGCTTGGCGATTAGCTTAAACGACGGTTGGAAGAAGTTCACGAACAGGCGCGCTGAGCGGTAGAGCTGCGCCAGCAGCGTCGCCGCCTCCAAACCCTCGAACCGCCGGTAGCCGACCATCCTGCGCACAACGGCGCCATTCTTTTGCTCGACGAACGCCTGATCGTTTTTGCGGTACGGCCGGCACCGCGTGAAAACCATATTGGCTGTGTCGCAGTACGTCTTCAGCGTCTCGTTCATGAAAACAGTGTAATTGTCCGTGTCTAAGCCAAGAAGCGCGAAGGGCAATTGCTTACGCAATTCCGTCAGCACGGTGCTCAGCAGCGTTTGCTCGCGCACGATCAGCGACGCGCATTCCGTCCAGCCCGTCGCGACGTCAGTGAGGACCAGGGTCTGTACGAAACTGCCGCGCGCCGATGGACCGCTGTGGGCGACAAGGTCCGCCTCGACGAATCCCGGTGCCGGATCATTCCAATCTGCTGACGTCCGTATCGGAATACTGCGTCGGAGGGCGTGTGCGGCCGGTCGCCGGCGCTGGCGACCGAGCCCTTCCCGAATCCGGCCCAACGCCCGGTCGATCGTCGCGGCGCTCATCGAAAGCAGTTTGCCGCGGATCTCGGGAGCGAGGTCGAGATGTGTGCCGCTCCATCGCCTCGATCAGCATTGGCATCAAGGCTTTCAGCCGCTTGCCGCAAACCCGGTCCGACGCTTCCCAGAGGAGTGCGAGCGCATTGCGTTCGGCTTCACCGTAAATCCGGCGTCGCGCCCGACGACCTGCCCGCGACCCATCGTGGCCCCGCAGCAGCCGCATCGCATGCTTGCGATGATATCCAGTGATATTGACGAACTCATCCAATATCCGCGCCTTCTCCCCGCGATCGCCCGATCGATAGCGTTCGCCCACAGCTGCCGTCAGTTCCTTCCTAGTCGCCATGCTCAGCCGCCTCATCGTCGCCCCCGCCGCCCGTCTGGTCGGGGAGCAGCTTACATGAGGCAACAGCCTATCATTCGGGAGCTTCTAAGCTGACGCAATGCGAGGTCTCACCTTGATCGCCGCCGCCCACCGTCTCGACGACATCGACCCGAAAGTCTGGCTCGCCCGCCGTAGATTGCGCCGGGCGTCAATGGTCGCCGAGGCGACTGCAGGCCGATGAAAATCTCCTGGTGCCGTGTATTGGGGCGGACAGTATCGATGTATCGGGCGAGCGCTTCAGCGACCGACCCGACCAGCGGGTATGCTTGCAGTCCTCGACGCTTCAGGCGAAATAGGCGGATGACGCGATGACCCCAGTCCACCTGATCAAGTCGCAAAGATCCAACCTCGCTGGAACGCATCCCGTAGATCGCCAGTGGTTTGTCAAAGTGTCCGCCAACATCCTCTGCACATCGGACCATGCCGGTGCGAACGGCAGTGACTCCTGTTGATAGATCTGAGGACCGCGGATCGCTGCGGGCAAGCGCGGGTCGCACGCCCCCTCAGATGCTGCATGGCGGAGAAATACCCGCAGCGCTCCCGCAATGCTGGACGCTAACCCCGCGGCGTGGCATGACGGAGCCGGCGGTTGCGTGATCGCCTCGCAGTCCCGGCAACTGAACTTCTGCCGCACCGTGTCGATCACCTTGAACCGGCGTGGGATCTCCTCCAGCGTCGAGGTCGCGCTTTCGCTGAGTTTCGACAGCCGCGCCGACCCGCAGCAGGGACATTGTTAGGGCCAGCAGGACCACGCGCGCCCGCTCGATGTCGTCGGGAAAGGGTTGGCGCACGGGACGCTTGCGCTCAAACGAGCGCACCGTCTGCATCTTCCTGGCCGCCTTCTCGGCAGCGAGTTCATCTTCTGTCGCGGCTGCCTCGAGTTCCTCAAGCTCCAGCTGATCGAGCACCGGGCCGACCGCTCTGAGCGCGCGCCAAATATCGTCCGCCGCAGCTCCTCGATCTCGAGCTTGAGATGAGCAATCGGCGCTTCGGTGCTCGATTGCTCCGCCTGGGCATTGGCCGCTTCAGCAAGCCTGGCTTCCGCCGCAAGCGTGGCCGCGCGCTCGGCTAGGACCATTGCATGCGCGGTTGCAAGATCGAGCGGCAGGTCGGCGCTGGATTGAACGAAGCCGCCGCATTTGCGGCCACCGCAAGGCTTGGCTTTGACCGGCCCGAGCACGGAGGCAGACTGGCGTGGAGCGGGACTGCACTCCTGGCGTGGCTGGAATTTGCCGTCAGCGGCGACTATGGTTGTCGGGCGCAGGCGACCTCGTGGCGAAGCATGATGCGTCGGCTGCAAGCGTCACCGGACGCCTATTTTGTCCTGCCGAGCTGAGGCGCCCGCGCGCCGGATTTTGGCCGCCGCGGTTTCCACTGCGCCACAAATCGTTCGTAGCTTTGCTCCGCCTGGGCGGCAAGCAACATCTCGCGGGCGCGCAGCGCCTTTGTGTTGTAGGCATAGGCTGGTCCACGCCGGCTGCCTTTCTGTTGCGGATGTCCTGCTTGAAGTTGCATTGCGCGGGGTCTTGTTAGCGACCAGCGCTGGGCGTGCCCACAGGTAATCTTCGCCCTTCGTCAACAAATGCCAGCAAAGCACGGTGAGCTTGCGAGCCACAGCTACCGCGGCGATCTGATGGCCGCGCCGGGCGCGAATCCGCATAAAAAAAGCATGCAGTGGACCGGGCGCCTTTGCGCGGCCCAGGCCGCCTCTACCAGCGTGGCGCGCGCGTGACTGCGTCCGATCTTGCTGATGCGACCGTGATGGGCCGCTCTCAGTCCTGACTGCCGCACCCGCGGCTTCAGCCCGAAATAGCTCACCAGCTTCTGCGGGCAGTTGAACCGGCTGATGTCGCCGATCGCCGCCATGATCCCGGCGGGCGACCGCCAGATTCACGCCGGTGATCGTCGTCAATCTGTTGACCGCGGAATCCTCGATTGCGTCCTGCGCGATGTCTGGTCGAGCAGGGGCAGATCTTCCGCAAGCCGATCTAGCTCACGGACGTGCCGATCGGCGGCTGCCCGCTCCTCGTCGGGCAACTGTTGAGCGGCCAACATGCCCGGCCGCGCGCGTTGAAAAGATCAGCATGCGGGCACTTCGAGATTAGGTGTGCGTGTAGGATTGAATGCACCTCGTTCTCGAGCCTTGTCAAGCGACGTCCGGATTTAACCCCGCATATTGCCTCAGATGACAATGTTACCGAAGCGCACCCTGATGTCTTTCTCGATCGGCTGCCGCGAGTCGGAGCAAGCCGCTCGCGAAGCGCGCCCTCCAGAGCGCCGTAGCGAGCGAGCGGCTTGCGGTGCTTCGGCGAAAGAACCTGTCAGGATTAAATACGAAGGCGCGAAGCTTGGACCGATAGTGTGATCTCTGTGCTGCTGATGAGCTGTCGAGCGACCTTTGATCGCCAATTCTTCACCAATCGCTGCACCGTGCGCCGCTGATGGCCGCTGAACCGACCGGGCGCATGCGCTTCCAGCCGGGAGAGAAGATCGACCGCGGACAAGTGCGGAGCCGCGGCGAGCCATTCCTCGATGATGGGAATGTAGGGGTCGAGCATCGATGGCCGACGTGGCACAGGCTTGCGCCGCACATAGCGACGACGATGAATGCCCCGCTGCTCACCCTGTTTCCAACCATCGCCGAGCTCTCGGGCAAAGGCCGCTAAGTCGCTATGCCCCTGCGCGACAATCATCGCTGGCTTTCCAGCCCGTTGATCGACGCGCTTACCCAGCTCATTCTGAGCGTCCCGCATCTGTGCCAGCAATGCCACCGGATCAAGCGTCCGGTAAATCTCCCGCAGCCGACCTTTGAATGCCTCATTGAGCCTCGGATGGACCAATGCTCTTTCGTACGGCGTAGCGGGAGGAAGATAGCGCTTGATCATCTTGGCACCTTCGCGGTGCTTCTCCTTCAGCTTAAACGAGGGCTGGAAGAAATTGATGTGCAGCCGTGCCGCCGCAAACAGGCGAGCTAATGAGCGAGCGGCATCAATGCCTTCAAACCGCCCGTAGCCCACCAGGCGGCGAACGATAGCTCCGTTCTTTTCTCAACGAATGCCTGATCGTTCTTCTTGTAGGCCCTGGAACGAGTGACTTCGACATCGTGAGAACGGCACCACGACACGACCGTGTCGTTCATGAAGGCGCTGTCGTTGTCAAAATCGAGCCCCCGAACGGGCCAGGGAAATAGGTTCTGCGCGCGCTCGAGAGCTTCGACCACAAGAGCTGCTTCACGCACGACGAGCGGAAAGCATTCGGTCCACCCCGTTGCGATATCCACCATTGTTAGCGTCTGAATGAACGCGCCGGATACGGACATGCCGCCGTGCGCAACCAGATCCGCTTCGCAGTATCCCGGCGGAGGTGATCCCCAGTCATTGAATGTACGCACCGGGACTTGCCGCCGTACGGCACTGGAAAAGCCCGCCCGCCGTCGGCGTCCTCCGGCTGCTGCGATCTTTACGTCGCTCAGCAGGCGATCGATCGTCGCCGCGCTCACCTTCAAAACCTTCGACCTCTCATCGGCAGAAAGCTTCAATCTGCCGTGCCGTTCAAGAGCCGGAAGCAAAAACGGGATCATCGCGACGAGCCGCTTACTGCAGAGCCGGTCAGAGGCGTCCCATAGCACAATCAGTGCAAGGCGAATGGAAGCTCCGTAGGTCCGGCTCCGTCGCCGCGGCACGGCCGATCCCGATGCCCCGTCCACCGACAGTGCTCGGATCGCGTGCTTGCGATGCCATCCCGTAACGGCACACAGCTCGTCCAGGATCCGTGCCTTCTCGAGCCGTCCGCTCGCCCGATAACGCTCCACCAGCGCTGATGTGATCTCGCGCTTTGTGCGCATGCTGATCTTCCCTGCCATACCCGCCACCGAACTGATTCGGCAGCTCCGCCCCAGACACGACAGGGAAGTTCTCTGGTAACATTTTTACTGAGGCAATGCGGGGTCAATTTTCCATGTCGCCCGACACGAGCCGCGTGCGATGCCACACCACGCTGGTAGCGTCCCGCCACCAGCCTGCGCCTGCGTTCGGTCTCCGCGTCAGGCGTCCAGATCTGCGGCAGGTACCCCGCCGCCTGCAACCTGGCGAGCGTTCCGGCATCGATCTTGTCCGTCTTGACGTGAGTCTGGGCGATCGCCTTCACCTGCAACGGATTGGCGATAATCACCCGCGCCACGAATGGCGCCAGAACTCGCAGTACCGGCATGCTGTTGTCGGTCGCATCGAGCACCACCTCATCACTGGCGGGCAAGTCGCAGAGGCGGCCAGCTACTAACTCGAGCTCTCGGCTCATCGGGCGCATCGGCCTGACCGCACTTCGTGCTCCCGGTGCCTCTGTCCGGATGGTCGCACGATACGCCACGGTGTAGAACACCGCAGCGGAACGTTGGCACCGAGAAATCTCATATCGGTTACCAATCTGCTCGAACGGGTCAACGGCGAGATCAAGCGGCGAACCGAAGTGGTCGGCATCTTCCCCAATGAGGATGCCATCACCCGTCTGATCGGTGCCATCCTGCTTGAACAGAACGACGAGTGGGCGGTCCAGCGCGGCCGCTACATGACACTGGAAACGATCGCGCCGTTGGGCGATGATCCCGCCGTCAGTTTCCCGGCAATCGCCATCCGACCGATCCGGCCCATGCCGCAGAATGCGGTAACCCGCAATCAGCTACACCACGCCAGGGGAGTACGTCATGCCAAGCTGATGATTGCTTGTGGGTGCAAGTCCCATCCGGCCAAAGCTGTAGCAGGCAAGCCGGGACCGAGTCTTGCGGGCGTCGCGGCAACGCGGGGTCCGAAGTGTAGACAGGAGCCATGCGGGGTGCGGGAATGAGCCTCGAAAGGTGGATATTCGCGGAGGCCGAGTGTGTTCCCTAAGCACGAAGGCAACATGAGCATCGTCGATAGGCGAGACGATGTCGCTCCGTCGGGGTCGATGGCCGCATCACGCATGGAAGGCAATCATCGGAACATGAGAGGCCCGACCGGGACCGCTGGATTGGTCTCCAGGGGGGGACAGCGGCAAGGCACTGCCAGAGCCGCTGACCGAGCTGAGGTCGGGAGTCGGACTGGTTCATAATACCTGTGAAGTCGTCGAAGGTAACGAGACGGATGGAGGGAAGGGACCAGCCCGAGAGGAGCCTGCGCGAGGAGGCCAGGGTCCGGACACAGAGCCGGATTACCTTGCCGCCGAATCTCGCGCGGGTGAACGCGGCGGCCAAGCAGGCTGCCCAAACCCGGTTCACGGCTCTGCTGCACCATGTCGACGAAGACGCTCTACTTCGGGCGTTTCGACGACAGAAGCGGCAGGCCAGCGCGGGGGTCGATGGGGTGACGGTGGCGAAGTACGAAGAGGGACTCACGGATAACATCCGCGACCTCTGCGCACGGGTCCACACTGGTCGCTACCGGCCACAGCCGGTGCGGCGAGTCTATATTCCCAAAGCCGACGGCGGTAAGCGGCCTCTCGGTGTGCCGGCGCTAGAGGACAAGATTGTCCAAAGCGCGGTGGCCGAGGTGTTGAGCGCCGTCTACGAGGCCGACTTCCTCGGGTTCTCCTACGGCTTCCGGCCGAGGCGGAATCCTCATATGGCGCTTGATGCCCTGCATACGGCGATCATGAGCCAGCACGTGAACTGGGTGCTCGATGCCGACATACGCAGCTTCTTCGACTCGGTCGACCACGAGTGGCTGTTGCGGATGCTGGCTCACAGGATCGCCGATCCTCGCATCTTGCGGCTCATCGGGCTGTGGCTGCGAGCCGGCGTTCTTGAGAGCGGCGAGAAGCAAGAGACGGACAGGGGTACGCCGCAAGGGGCGGGCATCAGCCCGCTCCTCGCCAACATCTTCCTGCACTACGTCCTCGATCTCTGGAGCCATCAATGGCGTCGTCACCGCGCACGCGGTCGCATCGTGATCGTGCGTTATGCGGACGACTTCGTGATGGGCTTCGAGAGCAAGGCAGATGCGCGCGAAATGCTCTTGGCCCTCAAGGCGCGGCTGGCCGGCTTCGGCCTGATGCTCCATGAGGACAAGACGCGGCTGATCGAGTTTGGCCGGTTCGCGGCCCTCTCGCGTCAGCGGCGGGGCGAGCGGCGGCCAGAGACCTTCGCCTTCCTCGGCTTTACCCACTACTGCGGGCGGACCCGAGATGGCCGGTTCATCGTGAAGCACAAGACGGAAGGGAAACGCTTGACGCGCAAGCTGACGGCGTTGCGCCAGGAGGCATGGCGGTTCATGCATGCGCCACTGGCCACGCAGCACGAGCGGTTCGCCGCCGTTCTGCGGGGGCACTATGGCTACTATGGCAGGCCGCACAATTATCCAACGCTCAACGGCTTCTACCGCGAAGTGCGTCGGACCTGGCTACGCTGTCTGAGACGGCGTAGCCAGAAAAGCCGGCGCATGGGCTGGTCGGAGTTCGAGGCCCTGACGGCACGCTTCCGCCTGCCAACTCCACGCATCACTCGCACATGGGCGCAGGCGCGGATATGACGCGGGTTACTCTCGGGAAGAGCCGGGTGCGGGAAAGCCGCCCGCCCGGATCTGTGAGGGCAAAGCCGAATGGCCGAGCTACTCGACCACGATCTCGGTCGATTCGACCTACATCAAGGCACACCACTCGGCGGCCGGCGCAAACCGCCGTCGTTAGATTATGCTCGATGGATCGCTCGATCCGCTGCGGATGGCGCGGTCCATTGTCCAACGTGACTGCAGGACAATCAGTCTCTTTGACACACTTGACCCTTCTCGGTTCTTGATCAAGGCGGTGCTGCCAACGAGCTCAACTTCATACCTGTGCAAATCGATGCACGCGGCCAGCGCGACACCTCGTCGATCCGCGATTGAAACCTTCCGAAGTGCTTTGGGCATCCGATGATATGGCCGCTGACGAGATAGACCTTCTCTTGGGAGCAAGGGCCAGCGTCCGCGACGTATACCCTCCAGCGAGCAAACAATCACAAATGAGCGACCGTTGCCCCTAAGCGCAACTCCCCGTGCTTTGGTGACCAGCTACGCACAACTCGCTGGGAGCCGCCGACACGCAGCGGGAACTCAGTAACGACGCCCTCACACGACGCTCGCCAACGTCATCCGGCAGAGGGTCGTGATGTCGTAGACAGGTAGCCCCGTCATGCGACGAACCGCCGGAGCTGTCAGCGGAAGCGCGGTGCATTCGAAAAGAAATGCCGCAATATCTGGATATGAATCGCGGAGTTGCGCAGTGCAGGCGATGACATCCTTCTCGATGTCCGCGATATCCGTCGGTGGCGGCGGTCGCATATTCTCATTTCGCACTAGTACGCTATCTTCGAGACCTCCAATGACCACCCTGGCCCGTGCAGCTGGATCGTCGATGCCGAGCATGTCTTCGCTTATGTGCTTCGGCTGGGCGACCACTACGGCTAGTTTAGCCGCGGCCTGCAATTGGCGGAGTAGCGCCGGGAGGAGCAGCAGGCTCGACGTCACCACAGGCACATCTACGGCCGCGGCGACAGCCGCTTGGTGCCGGATAAAGTAACCACAGTTGGCGCTTATTGCAACCGCGCCCCGCTCGACGAGACGCTGGGCGGCCGCGATGCAGGCCGACTCGAGCCCTGGATCGCCGGGAACGACGCGATCTACCCAAGCTCCCGCGACGGTTTCCAAAATTATGGGGAAGTCGAATGTATCCGGATTCAGCAGCGAGTTGGGCCTCGGCTTGACAGGTGGCGACGAACCCGGTTCGAGGTTCAGAATTCCGAGAGAGGGCTGGGTTGGCGATGCCATTCACGACTCCGTTGGCTTTAACAGGTAACATTAAAGAGCTTAGCGCGATGTCAAGCCTGGAACCCGCAAATTAGCCGGATGCGCGCAGGCGGCTTCAATGGTCTCCTCGGCCAAGACATTCAAAGTTTCGGCCTCAGGATGCCGGCCAAGCACTGCGCCGCGGACCAGCGCCCCGGCGGCGCTACGAACCCGGCGATCAGCATCAGCGTTGTTGTCTTCCCCCGAACCACTTGGGCCAAGATAGTCAGGAACTCGCCGCGTCGAAAGGTCGCTGACCGCCGCGATCGCTCCGTACAGCTTGGTGACATTCCGAAACGGACAGGTTCGTTAGATTCGACAATGTGCAAGTCACGCCTCTTGAGTCGGTGAAAAGCTAGAGTATCCGACATTTGGAATGGCACGGCGTCCTTCGCCATGCCAGGATTTCACGGCCAGATCCAGGCGCAATATTCCACTCGTTCCAGCGCTCGCGGAGTCGGTCGGTGTTAGTCAGACTCTGATCCGCGTTCACTGTACCAACCCGTATTGATGGGAATAACGTTCGCCATGAGCTGCGCAAAGGCAGCTAGGTGCTCTGCACGGGTGGCGAACTCGATAAATTTCTGCGCATTCGGACTGCCCTCGGGATCATCCATTAGTCCCACTGCAGCTCGGATTGGTTTCGATTGAGCTCCACCGGAGCCCTCTAGAAACCACCAGACCAGCCCGTCCGTCATACGACTGCACGAGATCGGCCGCCTTACATTCACTTAACATAGAAGAAGCTGCTCGGCGTTCGCCAACTTACGAGCGTTTGGTCCAGAGCAGGCCGTCGCACCATATGTGATCAACGCGTCCCCACCGGCAGGCCGCCGCGACATCCGGAAAGAAGCCACGCCCCTGCAGGTTGGCACTCGTATTGCAAAGCAACGGGATGCCGCTGACTTTTTCATATTCGATGAGAAGCTCGGCGATCCGGTGCTGAGAGGTTCTCGGAACGGTCTGCAATCGCGCCGATCCGTCCAGATGTACAACGGCAGGGACTTTGTCCCGCCATTCCGGCCGTGTCTGGTGATCGAATAGCATGTAAGGATCCGGCGTTCCAGGATTGAAAATATCCGGCGCACGATCCTCCAGGCATATCGGCGCCACTGGCCGGAAGTGCTCGCGAAGCTTGATGTCGTTGAGGTGATCCTTCATTCCAACCGATGTGGCGGCTGCGACAATGCTTCTGCTACCCAATGCTCGTGGTCCGAGCTCGGCGCGGCCGGTAAGGAAAATCACCGGCTTGTTACCCGCGAGAATGGTCGCAAGTTCGGACATACTACAAGGCAGGGCCTTCCATTCGGGAGGCACATCGCTGCGCAGCAGGTCCGGGCCACTGTAGACTGACCATTCCAACGGCACGAAGCCTTCGTGCGCCGCTACTGAGGCGCAAGCGGCGCCAATTGCCGAACCACTGTCATTCGGAAACGGCGGCACCCAGACAGCATCGAACAAGCCTGACCGACGCAGTGCACTGTTCCATTTGATGTTGAGAGCGCAGCCCCCAGCTATACAGAGATTCTGTGGTCCCGGATTACATGAATGCCGCTGCAGCGCATTCGCCATTTCGCAAACGAGCCGACGCTCGACGAACGAGTGAAACGATGCAAGAACATCTTCGGGTGACTTGTTCTTTAACCGTAGCTCGCTGGCTTCGAAGAAGTCATGCACAGCAGCGAGCATGGATTCTTGGCTGTTCATGTCCGCGCCGTAGCGACGCGCAAACACGGCCGCAAAGCGCTCATCGTAGAGCTCCCGAAACACTGCCACGATGTCTTCATCAACAGAGCCGAGCGCGATGTAAGCCATCACCTTCCCCGCAATGCTCCGGTCCCCCCAGCCACGGTTCGCTCTCTTATATGGTCCGAAGTGAAGGCCCGCCACAACATACGTACGCCCAAACATCGGAAGCAGGCTTTCGAGGAACCGGGCGCTCCGGCGTTCTACATAGTAGAGACGTGGAGATGTTGCGCCATCCCACACAAGGCAGAAAGCGGGCTGTCCAGTTTTGGCAAACGGGCTGGTGCAGTATGCGGAGGCCACATGGCCCGTGACGTGCGGATAGCTTCGATAAGGGAAGATCCTATTCTTGAGCATCAGGCCAGAGCCGTCGTGCGAAGTGAGCAGGTCCTCGGCATGGCGCTCAAGATAAGGTGCTCCTTTGAGGGTGACAGGGACCGCACCACTGATGACATCGAACTGCGACTCCGCCTCCCCGAGCCACCCGTCGATCACGAACTGATCAACATCCCGCGTATCCAGCCCGTGCTCCGCCAAAACGACCACGATTGCGTCGAGATTATCGATTCTTTGATATCGTGGATTGTTGCCTCGTTTCTCCTGCTCGACACAAAAGACAAGCTGTCCGTCCTCGATAAGAGCGATTGCTCCATCGTGAGTCAGTTTGATCCCGCAGATGCGCATAGTGCCTCCATGTCTAACGTGAGCAACTCGATTGACAATATCGACCCGGACTCTGAAGCGGGCGTCTTCGTTGACCGATACATTAGGGCGCGGCAGACGCTAGCTCTGCATCAATTCTTCGTTCCACCCGCGAACACCGGCCTGTGATAGGCGAGCGACATTCACAGTGGGATCTAACACGACATCGGCTGCCGCCTTCGCTGGTCGATTGGACCGAAGCAAATAGATAAACATCTCAGCGTCAGAGGACGAGCCCAACTTAAAAGCGGGGTCTGCTGTAGCATTTCATTCTCCTTAGCATCGCAACCAGCCGCCTTGGTTCAAACGAACTAAATCACTGCTTACGTCGCTTGAGCAGCTATCAAATCGGATAGGCAGAGGCTGGAGCACGAAGGTGCAGATCAACGCGCATCCATGTTGATCAGCCCACGGCGGTGAAGGTAGCTACGAAGAGATGACCGATCCATCGAGGCCCGCTTGGGCGCATTCTTTTGGACCTGCAACAATCCTGCTCGCAGATAGCTGCTGTCATCAGCAGATTCGATCGCAATGCTCGCGCAGGAGTCCTGCAGCGGATAGAACCGAGTATAAGCAAGTCAAACACGACAGAGGCGGCTCGCCTCGACGTACAGCGGCAAATCTGATGGCCTGCTCAACAGTAGCAAGCATGGGGCAATCTTCGATGTTCTCTATATCAGGATCGTCCCCTGCCGCAGTCTTGTCGCGCGAATTTCAATACGGCCACGATCAACGATGCAGGGCGTCGATCATCTCGATGGGAGCATTGGATTGGCGAGTAGATGCGAAGTTTGCATTTTCAGCGCCAACTCTCGATCATCTTTGCGAGGGCGTAACCGCAACTGCCTGGTCTATGCCATAGTGACATACAAAGATCGCGGTCAACTACCAAGTTTAATGATTGATCAAGATGACCGAGGCATGGCACCGAAGACTGCCGGGCAGGTCACACGACACAGGAGTTCGGCGTGCAACATCAATCACAATCCGCTTTCGCCAATGGTCCTAATCCATGCGCGGATCCGTCGGCCGCAAAAATGCCGCGCGCTCAGATCTGCTCCAACAGCCACCGTATGGAGGAATATGAGGGTCTCTCAGGCGCGATCGGCGGACGCGCAGGGTTCAAAGGCCTCTGGGCATTGGGCCTCGCGATTTCCCGCCCGCTCGGCTATCCCGATGTCATTGAAGCTTCATGGAGCAAACTGGCCGACGGGGTCGATGACATCCTAGACCCAACTGACTCGCTCGTTGACCGCGAAGCGGCTTCGGCGGGTTGGCGAATGATCGCCTCGCGCGCAAACTCCGCCATCGTGGCGCTTCCGACGTCCCAATAAACGACGGCCGGCTTCCAAAGATCAACGCGTTCGTCGAGCAGCATCATCTCGCCGACATCGATGAAATTTCCAGATCCTCTGCGGGTAGTCTGGCCCCCCACAGCATCGATCTCAAAGGTGCATTCAATCGTAAGGCACTGCCGGCATCGAGAAAAGGATCGCCCGGTCTCGATGAACTCGTCAGCTTCAGCGGCGACGACGAGCGTACCCACGCAGACGAGCGATATCTGCCGAAGCAGATCGCGAATAGCGGTCACGTGGTTCGCGTCATTTCACCGGCTCGACAATGAGCGCAAAGGACGCGCCCATGTTGGCGCAACGAATGTCTTTCCTTTCGCGCCCGGGCACTGCCGCAGCCCCCGCGGCAACGATTGGACGTAAACTCATCGATCTGTCTACCGACGAAGTCGTCACCGAACCACCCTCGTCCGTGCGTGAAGGAGCGATTGCAGCCGTGAACCGCGGGATAAGCGGCTACACCGATTCCATTGGCCGTGCGGCGCTTCGCAGGGCTGTTGCCGAAAAGCTTTCGGCGGGAACCGGCATCGATTGGAGTAGGGAAGGCATTGTAATCACCGCGGGTGCAACGCAAGCACTGCTCGACGCTGCCTTGGCCGTGCTCAATCCGGGCGACGAGACTATCATTATTCGCCCCTGCCGGCCGACATTCCCGTTCCAAGTTCGCCTCGCCGGCGCAACGCCAGTGTTCGTTGATGCTCGCCGCCCGAGATACATTCCCGATATCAACGGAATCCGTGCCGCTGTCACGCCGCGGACGACAGCCATAACCATCAACTCGCCTAACAATCCTACGGGCGTAGTCTATGATCGAACGACTCTTCGAAATATCGGTGAGCTCGCGATCAATTGCAAAATGTGGATTTTTTCCGACGAATCCCACTCCAGCTTGGTATTCACCGGCTCACGCCGCCATGAGTCGATCGTCATGGCGCATCCCGGCGTGCGTTCACGGACGATCGTAATCAACTCATTCTCGAGCGAGCTAGGGATCATGGGCTGGCGCTTGGGCTATTGCGCAGCGCCTGCGGAGATCGTTTTTGCGGCAAGGAGGCGACAGAGCCATACGACCGCAAATCCAAATGTGATCGCGCAGCACGCGATCCTGCACCACCTTCAAGTCAGCGACGGTAGCTTTGAGCGTAACTTGCGGCAGCGCCTTGCCGAAACTCGCAACACAGGTCTCCACATTGTGTCTGATCTACGCGACGTAGCCCCGCCACGCGCCGATGGCTCATTGTTCTTCTATCTCGATCTGAGTAGGCTTATCTCCGCTTTACCGACTGAAGGTCTCGTTCGATCCATTGACGACATTGCGGGATTGCTCATGGAGCAAGCCAACGTGGCATGCGTTGGTGGTGACGTCTTTGGCGACGTGAACGGCCTACGACTCTCGTTCGGCGCTCCACCAGATCTAGTGGACACCGGCTTAAAACGCATCGTGGAGACGATGAACAGTCTGAGAACCAGGCAAGCAGGCATATGAACTGCACGATCGATGAAAGTCGTCACCGAAAAAGCGCGTAGCCCGAGAGGTCTATTGCGGGGCGCTCGGCTTTGTTGGCTTTGACGAGCACATGACACGACATTGCGATCCGCACTGTAACAATCGATAACGAGCTGCTTGTGTTTTACGCGGATGGCGGGATAAGGGCGATGTCGGTGCCAGAATCCGAATACGAGGAAACACGCGCAGGACGCAGCAAATCGTTGGCACATTTCATGCTGAAACGTTTGTAATCACCGGTAAATTCGATTCCTTTATTTTCAACATGGGTCGCTATTTTTCACGGGCTTGGCCAAGCAACAGAGGTCATCGTACATTATTGGGCACAAGCCGCGCGCAATGATGATTTCCCGGCGCCTGCTGCCTAATGAACGTTGCCTATCCACAGCCGTCGTTCGCGAACTTTCAGGTCCCGATTCTATGGAGTCCTCTTTGAGATCGATGAATCGGTGCCGCTTTTTGGCGCCCGAGTGACACATGCACTCCCCTGTGCATGGGCGAGCGTCATTCGCAATTCATGGCGGCCAAAAGCTATTCGATGGTCTTCCATCCCCCGGGCGCTATGGCGAGGTGATCTGCTATGCCGCTTCGCCTCTGGAAGACGATCGCGGCGAGTTGGTCAGGAACGGTGAAAACAATATGGAAATATTGCGAATCGAGAAGCGCCGCCCGTCGGGCCTCGATCCATTCCGCTCGCGCGAGTGATCGATATTTTGGGCAGTTGCGCGAGCGGCAGCTATTGTATGCGATCCTGGCTCTCTGCAGCGGTCGCACTGTTCGACATCGCAGCCAAGCGCGGCCTTCGACATCGCGGCGGGGTTTAGTCGTGCGGTGCCCAATTGCATGTTCGATGAAAGTTACTGTGCCGGCAAATCCAGGCCACTGAGTGCTGCCGGAACCTGAGCGGCCAAGTCGTGGTCAATGACCGCCACCGACTTAAATCGGCCCCGCGACATCATTTCGGCCAGCGGGGCTCCCACATTACTTTCTGCTGGCTTCCGTGGCGATAGTCCTTCCATCGAAAGCGAACTTTGCCGTCGTCGATATCGATGATGCGGCTGTTGCTGATCGCCACCCGATGCGTGTAGCGGCCGATATAGTGCACAACCTGTTCGGCACCACCGAAGGGCGGCTTGGCGTAGACCCCCAATTGATCGAGCGGACCGTGTTTAGATGACGCCAAGAACGAAGCAGGATCGCGTAGCTCTTCACACTGACGAGAAGAATTGCAGCTTGCCGTATCGAACGCCTGCTGCAGGGCGTGGAGAAACAGTCGTCGGAACAGGCGGGATGGCGGGATAGCACGGCCCGGAAGAAAGAAGCTGGGTCGGCACGCGATCCAGGGGCCATCATCCGACGACAATCCTCCTCGGGGACTACGCAATGGAGGTGGGGATGGTAATGCTCCCGCCAGGCAGCACCATCGCGGCGGAATACATCCGCCACTTCCGGACCTGAGCATCCCACGGGGCTCTCTTCAGAAATGAACCGGTGCGGGCGGAAATGCAATCTTGGGCATCGGACGGGGCCGCAATTCCAGCGGGTTTGTCGCCGCGTAGACATTGGTCGTGGCATCCGCAGATATAGCGCGGTGATGGACAAGCTGCGATGCCGGCAAGAGCTGGATGGTACGAAGATCGGTGCCGGCCTCAAGCAGGTGGACGGCGAAGGCGTGTTGCAGTGAGTGAGAAGTCGCGCTTGACGAGTTTGGGCAACTCGCTTGCTTCACGGCAAGCGAGTTCGACGGCGCCGGTCGTTATCGGCTCGTCGCCTTGAAACAAAATCTTCAAACTCGCCGGCCAGATCTGCCTGCCAATTGAGGTAGGTGCGGTGGCAATGGAGACATGCAAGACTTGCCACCAGCGAACATGAGCTAACAAGAAGCAAAAAAGAACATGAGCCAACCACCTGCAACACGAGGCAACAAATGAGTAACACGAAGCAAATCATAACGGTGGCGTGCAAGCCAGCGAGAGTTGCTGCGCGCGATGCTCAATGGCCGCAGAAGTTCGGAGCGCTTGCAACGCTCCGAGCGGCCTGTTGAGGGTAAATCATTCGAAATCGTCTAGTCCCCTCACGTCGTGGCTAGCTGGGGAGACCTGCCGTGCAGCACACGTAGGTGAGAATGTTGGCACCATTGATCCCGTGACCGACATTCTGAAAGACACTCAAGAACTACTGACATACGATCGCTGAATTTGTTAGATTGATCGGTTGCGTTGACCACTGTCTTCACATTGTACGCGAAAACTACATGTCTGGAGAATCCACCATGACTGAAACAGACCTTATCGATAATGTCATTCCCCGTAGCGATGTGGTCAAGCTGACAGGGCGCATCGGCGCTGAAGTCAGAAATATCAAGCTGTCGGCCGATTTGCCTGATCAGATGGTCGCCGCGATAAACGGGCTTCTGCTCGAGCACAAGGTCATTTTCTTCCGTGACCAAGGGCACCTCGATGACGTCGAGCAGGAGAGTTTTGCTCTTCGTTTCGGGAGAGCTTCGCCATATCCGGACGGAACGAGGCCGATCTTTGATATTGATTCCGTACGTGATCTCCCGACCGACATTTGGCACATAGATTGGTCCTGCATGGATGCCTATCCCAAGATTTCGGTGCTGCGAGGAGTTGTGATCCCGCCAGTCGGTGGTGACACGGTGTGGTCGAACACAGCGGCCGCATATCTCGAATTGCCGCCGCCGTTGCAACGGCTTGCCGACGACCTCTGGGCTGTTCATAGCTATCCCGGATACTCCAAGAAGGTTTACGACGAGGCCGTTACCAGACCGAGGATCGAGACCGAGCACCCAGTCGTACGCGTCCATCCCGAGACCGGCGAGCGCACCCTGTTACTCGGCTCCTATGTGGTACGTTTTGTTGGCATCCCGAAATATGACGGCCAGAGGCTATTTGATCTATTTGAATCTCACATTACGGCGCCGGAAAACACAGTGCGCTGGAAGTGGAAGCAAGGTGATGTCGCTATCTGGGACAACCGAGCCACGATGCACTGTGCGACGAAGGACTACGGCGACGAGCGCCGCATCGTTAGGCGCGCGACGATCGAAGGAGAGGTGCCCATTAGTGTTGACGGCCGTTACAGTGTCGCGCGTCTTAAGTTTATCCAGCCGCCGCGTGCTAATATCGTCTAACGCGTTCGCAGATTCAATCAGAGTTCAATCGATGCAGACGCTACTCTTGTGCGCGTGTGCTAGTTGCAGTATCTGCAGATTGAATCGCGTCCAGGATTGAGCTTCGTTATTCTCGCACTCAGTAAGGCATCTGTAATCTTCCACCGAAAAAATGGACAGGGTTAAGCTGCGTTTAGCTCCATCTCGATCGGGCTGATAAAGCCGATGGCGGAGTGACGACGAATTCGATTGTAGAAGCTCTCGATATAGGCAAAGAGATCTCGTGTGGCTTCTGCCCGCGTTTCATAGTGCCGGTGGTGAACGAGCTCCGTCTTGAGCGTGTGAAAGAAGCTCTCCATCGGAGCATTGTCATAGCAGTCGCCCTTGCGGCTCATCGAGGCCCTGAGGCCGGTGGCTTGCATCAGCTTGCGATAATCCGCCGAGGCATATTGGGCGGATTCAAACGGTCGTCGCAATACCGATTGTTTTCACTCATGACAGCAGTTCGTCAAGCGCTTCTGCCGGCGTTTTCCAGCCCAGCGTCTTTCTCGGTCGGGCATTGAGGGCCGCAGCCACAGCGGCTATCTCGTCGGCGCTGTGGATGCTCAGGTCTGTGCCTTTCGGGAAGTACTGTCGCAGCAACCCGTTGGTGTTTTCGTTAGTCCCGCGCTGCCAAGGGCTCTGCGGGTCGCAGAAGTAGACCTGGATGCCCGCATCGATCTTGAGGCGGTCGTGCTGAGCCATTTCGGCTCCTTGATCCCAAGTCAGCGAGCGACGTAGTTCTTCGGGCAAAGTGATGATGGTGCGCGAGATCGCGTCACGCACGGCTTCCGCCCTGTGTCCCGAAGCGCAGGTCCGTTCTTCTTGCGCGGAGCTTCGCCATGCCCCGCTAATCGGGGAAGGTGCAATAGCATTGTGAAGCGCGTCGTGCGTTCGACCAACGTGCCGATCGCCGAGCTGCCAAGACCGAGGATGAGGTTCCCCTCCCAATGTCCCGGCACGGCTCGATCGGCCGCTTCAGCGGGGCGCTCACTGATCATGATCTCCGGCGAGACAAAGCCCTTGCCCCGCCTGCGTACGCGCCCTCTGGGCACGCGCAACACGCGCCCGGTTCGCAAGCAGGCCGTCAGTTCGCTGCGTAGTACACCGCGGCCCTGAACGAAGAGAGCCTGATAGATGGCTTCGTGGCTGATGCGCATCGTCTTGTCGTCCGGGAAGTCGATCGGCAAGCGTCGGGCAATCTGCTCAGGGCTCCATGCCTTGGCCCATCGTCGATCCTTTCGCCGGCGGGCCGTTCCACCGAACGGTGGGGCCAGCAATACATGCTCCGCTCGGGGCTACGACGCCGCCGGCTAGTCTCTCCTCCACATAAGTGCGTAAGGCTTCGTTGAGCGCAAGCTTGGTCGGTTTGGGCCGGCGGGCAGATCGGTCCGCATGCCATTGGGCAGTCGTTGCCCGATACTCCAACCCGCCGCCGCGGGTAGCCGCGTTCCTACGCAGTTCACGGGAGACTGTCGAAGCAGCCCGCCCCAAGCGGCGCCCGATCTCCTGTATGGAATGGCCCTGCACCTTTAGAAGGGCGATGTCCTCGCGTTCAGCCAACGAAAGGTGGCGTCCGGAGGGAGGTTTGGTCGAAGATCTGAACATCGCTGGTGGCATGCCGCCCGCCCTCCGGAATAATCTGCTTCCGACAGGTTGCGATAATCCAGCCTCAAGCGCAGCATCTTCACTGCTCTGCCCTGTGGCAATCGCCCTCCAAAATCTATTCTGTTTATCGCGTCCTGCAACAGACGGCCGGCCTGGCGATGGCAATGGCGCCCGTCCTGACCGCGCCGATCGCCGATTTGCAACCTTCATCGCAACCTCCAACGTCATGGTGTTGCGACGACCGTTTGAATCCGCCTTGAACACCGCGATCGGAATGGTGGATCAGGCCGGCATTTGGCCGCTGCGCCGCGATTGCCATTCGCAACGCCGCCAGAGGCAGCTCGGCGCGTAAAGGATCCGCCATCGCCCAGCCGACGATCTTGCGGCTGTAGAGGTCCATGACCGTGGCCAGATAGAGCCAGCCCTGATCAGTCTGGACATAGGTGATGTCGG
>NZ_JADPKS010000139.1 GCF_023074175.1 Bradyrhizobium sp. 139 | reverse complement strand
CGGCTACGGGCCGCCCCAGCGCCACTCCGAGCCTAAATCCGTCAAACATTCCGACACGACCGCGTAAGCCGGCGACAAAACAAATAATTGCCCAGTCTCGCAGCGCAATCCGGGGTTCTTCATCCGCGGATTGAATCGTCCCGGATTTCGCTTCGCTCCGTCCGGGCTACGCGGCCGCCATCACATCGTCGCCCCTAACACCCAGGGCGCAAACTCCGCGCCGCCGAAATCGAAGCTCTCGCTCTTGGTCGGCTGTCCCGACGCCGTCTTCAAAATGAGCTCGAAGATGCGCTGGCCGCACTGCTCGACGCTCTCCTCGCCTTCGAGGATGGTGCCGCAATTGACGTCCATGTCGTCTTCCATGCGCTTATACATGGGCGTGTTGGTGGCGAGTTTGATCGAGGGCGCGGGCTTGCAGCCGAACACGCTGCCGCGGCCCGTGGTGAAGCAGACGAGGTTGGCGCCGCCGGCAACCTGACCGGTCGCGGCGACGGGATCGTAGCCGGGCGTGTCCATGAATACGAAGCCCCGCTTCGTCACCGGCTCGGCGTAGCGCAGCACGTCGACGAGGTTGGTGGTGCCGGCCTTCGCCATCGCGCCGAGCGATTTTTCCAAAATGGTGGTGAGGCCGCCGGCCTTGTTGCCGGGGCTCGGATTGGCGTTCATCTCGGCGCCTTCGCGCTCGGTGTAGGCGTCCCACCAGCGCATGAGATCAACCAGCTTCTCGCCGACCTCGCGGCTGACGGCGCGGCGCGTCAGCAGATGCTCGGCACCGTAGGTCTCCGGCGTTTCCGACAGGATTACGGCGCCGCCGTGGCGCACGATGAGATCGCTCGCCGCACCGAGCGCCGGATTGGCGGACACGCCGGAATAGCCGTCCGAGCCACCGCATTGCAGCGCCACGGTCAATTCGCTCACCGGCACGGACTCGCGCTTGACCTTGTTGGCGTCCGCGAGAGCTTCACGCACGAAGGCGATGCCGGCTTCCACCGTCTTGCGGGTGCCGCCGACCTCCTGGATGTCCATCGCGCGCAGACGTCCCGCGAGCTTCTGCTCTTCCATCAAGCCGCCGATCTGGTTCACCTCGCAGCCGAGGCCGAGCACGATGACGTGGGAGAAATTGACGTGCCGCGCATAGCCGCCGAGGGTGCGGCGGAGCAGCGCCAAAGGCTCGTTCTGGGTCATGCCACAGCCGGTCTTGTGGGTCAGCGCGACCACGCCGTCGACATTGGGAAAATCCGCCAGCGGATTGTCGCCGCTGAACGGATTCTTCTTGAAGACGTCGGCGACGAGGCTCGCGACATGCGCGCTGCAATTCACCGAAGTGAGGATGCCGATGTAGTTGCGGGTGGCGACGCGGCCGTCCGGACGGCGAATGCCTTCGAAGGTCGCCGGCAGGTCGAAATTCGGCGTCGGCTTGACGTCGGCGCAATAGGCATAGTCCTTGGCGAAATCGCCCATGCCGCAGTTCTGGGTGTGCACGTGCTGGCCCGGTGCGATCGGCACTGTCGCAAAGCCGATGATCTGGCCGTAGCGCTTGATCGGCTCGCCCAATGCGATCGGCTTGATCGCGACCTTGTGGCCGGAGGGAATGCGCTCGACCGTGGTCACGCCATCGGCCACCGCCGTTCCCGGCGGCAGGCTCGCGCGCGCGATCAGCACGCCATCATCGGGATGCAGGCGGATCACGGGGCCGATGGTCATGGGAGTGCTCCTGTATCGAAATTATCGTCCGGGCGCAGCGCAGCGTGAAACGATGCGCTGCTGAGCCGGGGCCCATTTGTCGTGTCTCTCGCAAGCGACTGGGTCCCGGCTCTGCGGAGCGGCACTGTGCGCCGCACCGCGTCCGGGACACAGAGAGATCAAGCCTTGCCGGCCGAATCCTTGCGGGTCGCGTTGACCTGCATCTTGGCGTAGGTCGTCATCAGGCCGACCTCGTTCGACAGCGTCACCAGCTTGAAACCCATGTTGATGGCGCGCGCCGCGCCTTCGGCGCCGCTGCAATGGATGCCCGGGTTGAGGCCGCGCTTGCCGCATTCCTTGATGATCTTGTCGTAGATCGCGAGGATCTCGGGCTCGGTGCGGTCGAGCTTCGGCTCCAGCCCGTAGGAGAAGCCGAGATCGGACGGGCCGATATAGACGCCATCGAGGCCCTCGACATCGAGGATCGCTTCCATGTTCTCGACCGCAGTCCTGGTCTCCATCATCGGCAGCAGCACGATGTCGTCGTTCGCCGTCTTCTGGTAAGAACCCGCGGTGCCGTACATGCCGGCGCGGATCGGACCGTTGGAACGGACGCCCTTCGGCGGATACTTCGAATAGGAGACGAGATTCCTGGCTTCCTGCGGCGTATTGACCATCGGACAGATCACGCCATAGGCGCCGCCGTCGAGCACCTTGCCGATGATACCGGGCTCGTTCCAGGGCACGCGGACCATCGGGGTCACCGGATGCTTGTCCATAGCCTGGAAGCACTGCACCATCGACAGATAGTCCTGCACGCCATGCTGCATGTCGACGGTGACGCTGTCGAAACCGCATTGCGCGATCATCTCGGCCGAGAAGCCGGAGGGAATCGCGAGCCACGCGTTGACCACGGCTTTGCCCGACTTCCAGATTTCCTTGACCTTATTCGCCACGTTGCCTTCCTTCTTTGTTATTTTGACCTTCGTCACCATGACGAGCGCCGCGACAGCACGATCCCGCTGTTACCGCGAACTGGATCGCCGCGCTACGCTCGCAAAGACGCAACGCCTATGCGGTTGCCCGCTGGATGCTGATTTCGCTGACGCCGACCTCGCGGGCCGTATTCACTATTGCCGCCCAGGTGTCATCAGGCAAGGGGATGCCGTTCTTGGTGCGCTCAGCCCGGGTTTTCCGCTCGGGATCGCCGGGAATCAGCACCTGATCGACCCCCGCCATCGGCTTGGTGGCACGGATGAAGTCCGCGTAGCGCGACACCTCTGCGTCGAACACATGGGAGGTATCGACGACCTTCGGATCGACATAGAACGCCAGCATGCCGTTGGCAAAGCGCCGCCCGCCCGATGTTGCCCCGGTTCCGGTGAGCGCGCCGCCGAGCAGTTCGCACATGAAGGCAAGGCCCGATCCCTTGTGCTCGCCGAAGGCGCGGATGGCTCCCGTGCCCTTGGTGTGATCGCGTGGCCCGTCCGGCGTGAAGGGGCCGTAGAGCACGACCGGGTGCTCGCTCAAGCTGCCGTCGGAATCGACCAGCGCGCCCCTTGGCAGCTTCTTGCCGCCGCGGCTTGCGACCAGCACCTTGCCCTCGGCCACGACCGAGGTCGCAAAGTCCAGCACGATCGGGTCCTGGCCCTCGCGCGGGATGCCGACGCAGTAAGGCGCGGTCGACAACCGTTTCTCGACGCCGCCGAACGGAGCCACCAGCAGCGAGCCCGCGGCATTGACGAAATGCACGGAGATCAGACCCTCGGCAGCAGCCATCTCGGCCCAATCGCCGACGCGGCCGATATGCCCCGCATTGCGCAGCGCGACCGCGGCAAGCCCCGCCATTTTGCATTTCTCGATACCGATCCGGACCGCCTGCGGCGTCACGGTCTGGCCGTAGCCGAACTTGCCGTCGACCACCGCGAGCGAAGGCGTATCGAGCACGATTTCGGCGTTCTGGTTCGGGACAACAAAGCCCGTCTTCTGCCAGCGGATATAGACGGGCACGCGGATCACGCCGTGGCTGTCATGGCCGGTCAGGTTTGCCGTGGTCAGATACGCGGCGATGCGCCTGGCTTCTTCCGGCGACGACTGCGCATGCGCAAAGACCTCGGTGACGAAATCGATCAGCCGCTGAACCTGAATAGTGACCATGACGGTCTGCTTGCCTCTACCCGGCGCCGATTTTGCAGCGATCGGCTTGAGGCCACTTTGAGCGAAAAAATGCGGCAATGTCCATGGCCATTGCCGCACGCTCACGCATATCTGCTTTCACTCCTCGGCACTTGCCTCATCGCCCGCGCCGAGCCCTGCAAGACTCTGTTCGAGCTCGCCGAGCATCTCCTGCAATTCGGCGAGCTTGCGTGCGCCAAAGCGTCGCGTGATCTCCGCATAGATGGCTTCCGAGGATGGCGCGACGGAGGCCATCAGCTTCACGCCCTCCTTCGAGATCGAGACCATGCTGCGGCGCTGGTCCGCCTTCGCCGTCTTGCGCTCGATCAGATTGCGCGCCTCGAGATCGCGCAGGATGCGCGACAGGCTCGGTCCGAGCAGAAATGCCGTGCGTGCGAGTTCCGTCACCTCAGCGGCCTCGATGGCTGCCAGTGCGCGGAGGATGCGCCATTGCTGCTCTGTCAGGCCTTGCTCGCGCAACTTGGGACGAAATTGCCGCATCACCGCTTCACGCGCCCTGAGCAGCGACATCGGCAGCGAGCGCGAGAAGTCGCGCATCGGCACCTGCCGTGCGGCGGGCTCAGTATCGTTCCCAGGATCAACCGCTCTCTTCGCCATCACGACCTTTCAAGCCGCAAAATGTTTGCAATGCAGCAAGCCCGAATTGTGTTTGACGCATTCACTTAACATGTTAAGTATATCCCGGCACCACGATTTGTAAGATCACAGATGGCGCTTTCCAACGACGATATCCGAGCTTGCGCGAGGCGTCTGCACCAGGCGGAGAAGACCCGCACGCAGATCCGGCAGCTCTCGCAGGATTTTCCCGGCATCACCATCGCCGATGCCTACGCGATTCAGAAGGCCTGGGTCGACCTCAAGATCGCCGAGGGCCGCATTGTCAAAGGTCACAAGATCGGCCTGACCTCGAAGGCGATGCAGAGCGCGCTTGACATCGACGAGCCCGACTCCGGCGTGCTGCTCGACGACATGTTCTTCGCCGATGGTGGCCTCGTCCCGACGGAGCGCTTCATTGCGACACGCGTGGAGGCCGAGCTCGCCTTCGTCATGAGCAAGCGCCTAGCGGGGCCCGACTGCACGTTATTCGACGTGCTCAACGCCACCGACTTCGTGGTGCCGGCGCTGGAGATTCTGGACACGCGGATCGAGCGCGTCGATTCCCAAACCAAGGCGACGCGAAAGATTTTCGATACCGTCGCCGACAATGCGGCCAATGCCGGCATCGTGCTTGGCGGGCGGCCGATCCGCCCATTGGACGCCGATTTGCGCTGGATCGGCGCGCTCTGTTTCAAGAACGGCCAGCTCGAAGAGACGGGCCTTGCCGCTGGCGTGCTCAATCATCCCGCGACCGCCGTCGCCTGGCTCGTCAACAAGATCGCGCCGCTGGGCCTTGCGCTGGAGCCCGGCCAGATCGTGCTCGCCGGCTCCTTCATCCGTCCGATCGAGACCCGCAAGGGCGACACAATTCAGGCCGATTATGGCGCCTACGGCTCGGTGAGCTGCCACTTCGCCTGACGAATGGAAATACAGGGAGTGAAACCGCGATGCCGCATTTCACGATCGAATATTCGGCCAATCTCGACGGCCGACTCGATATGACTTTAGTCTGTGAGATCGTGCGCAAGGCTGCGGTCGAGACCGGCATCTTCCCGCTCGGCGGTATCCGCGTTCGCGCGATCAAATGCGAGCACTACGCGATCGCGGACGCCCGGCAGGACTACGGCTTTCTCGACATGGTGCTGCGCATCGGCGAAGGCCGCGACCTTCCGACGCGTCAGAAAGCCGGCGAACACGTCTTCCAGGCGCTCTCCCGACATCTCGACCCCGTCTTCGCTGCCAGCAAGTTCGCTCTGTCGTTCGACATGCAGATCAACGACAAGGACACGAGCTGGAAGCGCAACAACATTCACGACGCCCTGAAAGCGGAGGCTGCCCATGGATAAGCCCACGTCGAAAGCCGATGTGTTCCAGGCCAACCGCGACCGTGTCGCGCCGCTGCTGAAAAAGCTGCGGGCCGACGGCATCGGCCACATGATCGACGGCAAGGTCGTGCCGTCGATCTCCGGCGAGACTTTTGAGACGAAGTCGCCGGTCGACGGAGCGACGCTTGCGAGCGTCGCACGCGGCAACGCCGAAGACGTCGATCGCGCGGCCACCGCCGCTGGGCTCGCCTTCAAGTCCTGGCGCGACATGGCGCCTGCGATGCGGAAGAAGCTGCTGCATCGGGTGGCTGATGCCATCGAGGACCATGCCGAAGACATCGCCGTGCTCGAATGCATCGATACTGGCCAGGCCTATCGCTTCATGGCCAAAGCCGCGATCCGCGCCGCCGAAAACTTCCGCTTCTTCGCCGACAGATGCGGCGAAGCCCGCGACGGCCAGAACACGCCGAGCGACGAGCACTGGAATGTCTCTACCCGCGTACCGATCGGCCCGGTCGGAGTGATCACGCCGTGGAACACGCCGTTCATGCTCTCGACCTGGAAGATTGCCCCTGCGCTCGCCGCGGGCTGCACCGTCGTGCACAAGCCAGCCGAATGGTCGCCGGTGACGGCCGCCGTTCTGGCAAGGCTCGTCAAGGAAGCCGGCGTTCCCGACGGTGTGCTCAACACCGTCCACGGTTTTGGCGAGGAGGCCGGCAAGACGCTGACCGAGCATCCCGCCATCAAGGCGATCGGCTTCGTCGGCGAGAGCGCGACGGGCTCAGCGATCATGATTCAGGGCGCCCCGACCTTGAAGCGCGTGCATTTCGAGCTCGGTGGCAAGAACCCTGTGATCGTGTTCGACGACGCCGATCTCGACCGCGCCCTCGATGCCGTCGTGTTCATGATCTACTCGCTGAATGGCGAGCGCTGCACGTCGTCCAGCCGCCTGCTGATCCAGGCCAGCATCGCGGAGAAATTCGTGGAGAAGCTGACCGCACGCGTGAAGGCGCTGAAGGTCGGCCATCCGCTCGATCCCGCCACCGAAATCGGGCCACTGATCCACGAACGGCATTTGGCCAAGGTCTGCTCTTATTTCGACGTCGCGCGCCAGGATGGCGCGACGATCACGGTCGGCGGCAAGGCCTATGACGGCCCGGGCGGTGGACATTACGTCGAGCCGACGCTGGTCACCGACGCGAACGGCAAGATGCGCGTGGCGCAGGAGGAGGTGTTCGGCCCCTTCCTCACGGTGTTGCCCTTCCGTGACGAAAAGGACGCGGTCGAGATCGCCAACGACATCCGCTATGGCCTGACCGGCTATGTCTGGACCAACGACGTCGGCCGTGCGCTGCGCGTCGCCGACGCGCTGGAGGCCGGCATGATCTGGGTGAACTCGGAAAACGTCCGCCATTTGCCGACGCCGTTCGGCGGCATGAAGGCGTCGGGCATCGGCCGCGACGGCGGCGACTATTCGTTCGACTTCTACATGGAAACCAAGCACGTCTCGCTGGCGCGGGGCACGCACAAGATTCAGAAGCTGGGAATTTAGTTGTCATTCCGGGGCGCGCGGAGCGCGAGCCGGAATCCATTCATCGACCAACTCTGCTGCGCGATGGATTCCGGGTTCGGCTCTTCGAGCCGCCCCGGAATGACCGATCGAAGGGAAACGCAATGCCGGTACCGCAACATATCTTCGAGCCGCCGTTCAACATCATCCGCTCGAGCCACGTCGTGCTCGACGTGACCGACCTGAAGCTCAGCCGCAAGTTCTACGAGACCACCGTCGGCCTGCATGTCGAGGATGCCGACGACAACGTCGTTTACTTGCGCGCGGCGGAAGAGCATCAGCATCACTCGTTGGTGCTGCGCAAGGCGGCCGTGCCTGCCTGCAACCGCCTCGGCTTCAAGGTCGGCAACGACGGGGATCTCGACAAGGCCGCCGCGTTCCTGTCCGAGAACGGGCTCGGCTACGCCTTCGTCGACCAGCCGTTCCAGGGCCGCACCCTGCAATTCACCGACCCCTTCGGCTTTCAGATCGAGCTTTATGCGACGATGGACCGGCGGCCGCATCTGCTGCGCCGCTACGATCTCTACCGGGGCTGCCATCCGCAGCGACTCGATCATTTCAACGTGTTCGCTGCCGAGGTGCAGGACACCGTCGAGTTCTACGCACGGCTCGGCTTCCGTCTCACCGAATACGCCGAGGAGGACGGGCCGAACGGGCGCATCGCCGCCGCCTGGATGCATCGCAAGGGCAATGTCCACGACTTCGCCATCACCAACGGCAAGGGCCCGCGGCTGCACCACTTCGCCTATTGGACGCCGACGGCGATGAACATCATCCATCTCTGCGATGTCATGGCCTCGCAGGGTTTCGTGAAGAACATCGAGCGCGGCCCCGGACGCCACGGCATCTCGAATGCGTTCTTCCTCTATGTCCGCGACCCCGATGGACACCGGCTCGAGCTCTACACCAGCGATTACTTCAGCGGCGATCACGACCACGAGCCGCTGCGCTGGTCGCTGCGTGATCCGCGCCGCCAGACATTGTGGGGCGCGCCCGCCCCGCGCTCCTGGTTCGAGCAGGGCTCGCCCTTCGCAGGCCAGGCCGTGCGCGAGCCGAAATTCGTGGCCGACGTGCTGGTGGCCGACTGATGACATCCCCTCGCCTCGCCACATTCTCCGTGAAGGGCACGACCAAGTATGGCGCCGTCGTCGAGGGCGGCATCGTCGATCTCTCCGCACGTCACGCGAAAGACTATCCGACGCTGCGCGAGGTGATCGCGGCCGGGAAGCTTGCGAGCTTCGCCGAGGAAGCCGCCGGCCGCGCGCCGGATCATGCGCTCAGTGATATCATCTGGCTGCCGCCGGTGCCCGCGCCGGAAAAGATCATCTGCATCGGCGTCAACTATCCCGAGTACAAGGACGGCCAGGACGCGCCGAAATATCCAAGCATGTTCATGCGCTCGCCCCGCTCCTTCGTCGGCCACGACACGCCGCTGGTGCGCCCGCGCGCATCAGTGCAGCTCGACTACGAGGGCGAGATCGTGCTGGTGATCGGCAAGGCCGGCCGGCACATTCCGGAAAGTGCCGCGCTTGATCACATCGCCGCAGTCACCCTCTGCAACGAAGGCTCGGTACGCGACTGGCTGCGCCACGCCAAGTTCAACGTCACGCAGGGCAAGAACTTCGATTCCAGCGGCAGCCTGGGTCCGTGGCTCGTCCCGTACACGCAGGAATCGCAAATCGCGGACGTTCGTCTCACCACGCATGTCAATCGTGAGCTGCGGCAGGACGATCGCACCAGCCGGCTGATGTTCCCGTTCCGCACTCTCATCAGCTATATCTCGACCTTCGCAACGCTCGTCCCCGGCGACGTCATCGTCACGGGCACGCCGACCGGCGCTGGTGCGCGGTTCGATCCGCCACGCTATCTGAAGCCGGGCGATGTCGTCGAGGTCGAGGCCGAAGGCATCGGAAGCTTGCGCAACGGTGTCGTCGACGAAGCCTGAACAATTGAAGTGGAATAGTGCAATGACCACCCTCACCGGCGGCGAAGCGATCGTAAGCGGCCTTGTCGCCCATGGCGTCGATACCGTGTTCGGTCTGCCCGGCGCGCAGGTCTACGGCCTGTTCGACGCCTTCCACCAGGCCCAGCTCAAGGTGATCGGCGCCCGGCATGAGCAGGCTTGCGGCTACATGGCGTTCGGCTATGCGCGCTCCAGCGGCAGGCCCGGCGTGTTCAGCGTGGTGCCCGGCCCCGGCGTGCTCAACGCCAGCGCGGCGCTGCTGACCGCTTTCGGCTGCAACGAGCCGGTGCTGTGCGTCACCGGCCAGGTGCCGACGCAGTTTCTGGGCAAGGGGCGCGGTCATCTGCATGAGATGCCGGACCAGCTTGCGACGCTGCGCACCTATGTGAAATGGGCGGATCGGATCGAGTATCCCGGCAACGCGCCGACAGTCGTGGCGCGCGCCTTCCAGGAGATGACGTCCGGGCGGCGCGGCCCCGCCTCGGTCGAAATGCCCTGGGATGTCTTCACCCAGCGCGCCGACACCGCGGCCGCGCAGGTACTGGAGCCGCTTCCCGCGCCGCTGCCTGATCCTGATATGATCAAGCAAGCGGCAGCGCTCATCAAGGCCAGCAAGGCGCCGATGATCTTCGTCGGCAGCGGCGCGATCGATGCGCGCGAGGAAATCCTCGAGCTTGCCGAGATGATCGACGCGCCTGTCGTCGCCTTCCGCAGCGGCCGCGGCATCGTCTCCAACGCGCATGAGCTCGGCCTGACCATGGCGGCGGCCTACAAGCTGTGGCCGAAGACCAATTTGATGATCGGCATCGGCTCGCGGCTGGAGCTGCCGACCATGTCGCGCTGGCCGTATCGTCCCGACGGGTTGAAGAGCATCCGCATCGATATCGACCCGGTCGAGATGCGGCGTTTCATCTCGGACACCGCCATCATCGCCGATGCCAAGGCCGCAACCGCCGATCTCGCCGCAGCCGTCAGCAAGGCGGGTTACGGCAAGACCGCCGGCCGCCGCGCCGCGATCCGTGAGGCTAGCGCGGCCGCGCAACAAGACATCCAGCGCATCCAGCCGCAGATGGCGTACCTGAACATCCTGCGCGAGGTGCTGCCGGCGAACGCGATCGTCACCGATGAGTTGTCGCAGTTCGGCTTCGCCTCCTGGTACGGCTTTCCGATCTACGAGCCGCGCACCTTCATCACCTCGGGCTATCAGGGCACGCTCGGCTCCGGCTTTCCGACGGCGCTCGGTGCCAAGGTCGCCAATCCCGACAAGCCGGTGGTGGCGATCACGGGCGACGGCGGCTTCATGTTCGGCGTGCAGGAGCTTGCAACTGCCGTGCAGTTCAACATCGGCGTGGTGACGCTGGTGTTCAACAACAACGCCTATGGCAATGTCCGCCGCGACCAGCGCGAACGTTTCGACGGCCGCGTGGTGGCCTCCGACCTGGTCAATCCGGATTTCGTCAAGCTCGCGGAGTCCTTTGGCGTCGCAGCTGCACGCGTGGCGGCGCCGGATCAGTTCAAGGCGGCGATGGAGAAGGCGCTCGCGCATGGCGGGCCGTATCTGATTTCGGTCGAGGTGACGCGGGACTCCGAGGTGAGCCCCTGGGCATTCATTCACCCGCCGAAGCCGTAATCGAAGCATCGTCTTCCGGGACTCTTCCCTTCTCCCCTTGTGGGAGAAGGTGCCTTCCCGAAGGGAAGGCGGATGAGGGGTCTCTATCCGCGGAGACAGACCCCTCATCCGTCTCGCTGCCGCTTCGCGTCAGCGATCCACCTTCTCCCACAAGGGGAGAAGGAAGGTCAGCGCGTCCTGCGAAAAGTCAGATTGACCCGTTTCCGGCCGAGCAGCGCGTGCTCGCCGTCGGCGAGCGGCGCGACGCCATGATAGGCGAGCCTGCTAGCCCCGCCCCAGACCACGACGTCGCCGTGGACCAGCCGGAACCGGCGCGGCTTGTCGCTGTGCGCCATGCCGCCAAACAGGAAGGTCGCCGGCAGCCCGAGCGAGACCGAGACGATCGGCGCGGACATATCCAGCTCGTCCTTGTCCTGATGCAGCGACAGCCGCGTGCCGGGCTCGTAGCGATTGACGAGACACGCATCGGGCGCAAAGCCGGTGAACCCGCCCTGCTCCGCCGCACGGCGGGCCAAATCGCGGAACACCGGCGGCATCGCGGGCCAGGGCGCGCCGGTTCGCGGATCGACCGGATCGTAGCGGTAGCCGGTGTGATCGGTGATCCAACCGCGCTCGCCGCAATTGGTCATGGCCACCGACATCTGGTAGCCGCCGGGGGTGGTCATCCTTCGAAACGGCGACTGCGCCACGATCGCGCGCACGGCCGCGATCAGCTCGCTCTCGATCGGCCTGACGAAGCCGCGCAGCAGCACGGCACCGTCGGCGATGTCCTCGCGCGGGGGCTGCGCTTCGGCGGCGCTGTCAAATAAGTCTGTCGTCAATCGCCGCGCTCATTTGGCATGGTTTACTTGGCATCATGGAAGATCACACCCAGCGTGTGGCGCTGGCCGGACCTGATGCGGCTGACGCCATGGCGCAGATTAACGCGGTAGGTGCCGCGTGTCCCCTGTACCGGACGATGGTGCACGGCGAAAGCCACCGCGTCACCCTGCGCCAGCGGCACGACTTCGGCGCGCGACTGCATGCGCGGGCGCTGCTCGGTGAGCACGAACTCACCGCCGGTGAAGTCGCATCCCGGCTCGGACAGCAGGATCGCGATCTGAAGCGGGAACACGTGCTCGCCGTAGAGGTCCTGATGCAGGCAATTGTAGTCCCCGGCCTCATATTGCAGCAGCAGCGGCGTCGACCGCGCCTGCCCCGCTTCGTGGCACCGCTTGAGGAACGCCGCGTGCGCAGCGGGGTAGCGGATGTCGATCCCCATCGCCTCGTTCCAGCGATTGGCGATGCCTTGCAGATGCGCGTACAGAGCCGGGCGGAGCTGCGCGATCAGATCAGGCAGCGGATAGGAGAAGTACTTGTACTCGCCGCGGCCGAAGCCGTGGCGGCCCATGACGATGCGGCTGCGGAAGTTGGCATCATCAGGATAGAGCGCGGTGACGGCGCGGCACTGGTCCCGCGTGAGCAGGCTCTTGAGGACAGCGCAGCCCTGGGAGTCGAGTTCGTCGGTGATCTGCGGCCAGCCGAGGGCATCGACGCGGGAGGCGATGTCGACGGCCTCATCGGCAGCGGGAGCGCGTTTCGCGATTGCCATGGCGATCATCCTATCTCTCCGTCATTCCGGGCTCGCGCCCAAGAGGCGCGCCCCGGAATGACGGAGAGTGTGTCGCAAATCTCGACGGTAACAACCACCCGATTTCCGGACGGAACCTAACCCAGCACCGGCAGCGTCACCACGTCGTACCCGTGCCTGATCGTCCGCTTCAGCATGGGGTCCTCGAGCTCGAACTCGAACCGGTCGGCGGGGCGGATGCCGCCCTTGGCGGCAAAGGTGCCGCCGAACATGGCGCACCCGTCGGGGAGCTTCCCACCCGGAAAGCCGCGCGCAATGAGATCGTCGACCGGCAGCATCGCGTCCAGCGTGCCCTCCTGATAGAGCACGCGTTCGCCCTTGATCCAGGCGTAGGAGCGCAGGATCATCTTGTCCCAATGGCCGATGACGTCCTCAAGCTCCCACAGCGTGGATGCGATCGGCTTGTCGCACATCTGCTTGGAGACGGTGACGTTGTAGGCCTCGACCTTGCGGTCGGTGTGGTCGGAGCCGCAGCCGACGAAGACGCGGCCCTGCCAGCCGATCAGCACGAACTCGACCTCGCCGCTGGAATCGTTTCCAGTGCATTCGATGCGGTCTTTCATGGTCAGCCTCCGCGCCGAGACGCGATAATAGATCGGCGTCGAGGCAGGCCGCGCGATGCCCATGGCCTCCAGCTCGGCGATGTGCTTGTCGCGCGCGATCGCGTCCCGGCCGGTCCACCCGGCGATGACCGCCTGGTCGATCTCGAGGGTCAACGGTGTTGTGGTGTCCCGGGCGTCGACGGTGAATGTCAGGTCAAACACGGATCACGGCCTCCATGCCGGCAGCAAGCTCGAAAATACGGCGGTCGGATCCGCCCGCACCCGCCAGCATCAGGCCGACCGGAACGTCGCGTTCGCGATGCGCGGGCAGCGAGATGGCGCAGCCGTCGATCATGTTGATGAGGGTGCAATTGCGGAGCGCCCGCAAGTTTTCCTTGGTGAACGCCTTGTCATCGGCGAGATCGGAAATCTTCGGCGGCGTGTTGGCGGTGGTGGGCAGCGCGAGCGCGTCATAGGGCGCGATCCGCGCATTCACCCGCGCGATCAGCGAGCGGCGTTCGTTGAGGAGATCGATGTAATCGGCCGCGCTCTGCGCCTCGCCGCGCATGATGCGGACGGAGACCCTGGGATCGTAGACGTCGCCCTTGGCGGTGATGAGATAGCGATGCCAGGCGTAGCTTTCGGAGGCGGCGAAGCCACCTTTGGCGTTCATCGGGCCGATGTCGTGGAATTCGGCCATTTCGATGCGCTCGATGATCGCGCCATGATCGGCGAGGTTCTTGAGCACACGCTCGAACGTTTCGGCCACTTCCGCGTCGAGATCGTCGAGCGCAATCGTGGTCGGCACCGCGAGCCGCATGCCCTTTACCGTCCGCGGCTTCAGCGGGGCGATCGGCTCGTTCGCAAGCACGGCATCGAGAATGGCACAGCACCTGACCGACCGCGCCAGCGGCCCGATGCTGTCGAGCGAGAAGGATAGCGGCACGGAGCCGTCGAGCGGCACGCGCCGCTGCGTCGGCTTGTAGCCGACGATGCCGTTGAAGGCCGCCGGAATCCGGCAGGAGCCGCCGGTGTCGGTGCCGAGCGCGGCATGTGCCATGCCGTCGTGCACCGAGACCGCAGCGCCCGAGGATGAACCGCCGGGCACGTGGCCCTCGGCCCGGTTCCAGACGCCTTTCGGCGTGCCATAGTGCGGATTGATGCCGATGCCGGAATAGGCGAACTCGGTCATGTTGGTGCGGCCGATCACGACGAAGCCGGCCTTGCGCAGCCGCGCCACCGTTGTCGCGTCCTGCGCGGCCGGCGGGGAATCGTCGAGCGCGCGGGAGCCGGCGCGCGTCACCTGACCCTTGATGTCGAAGAGATCCTTGATCGAGACCGGGATACCGGCATAACGCGACGGCACCGCCTTCACCTTGCGCAGGCCGTCCATCGCGTCAGCAGCGGCGAGCGCGGCGTCCTTGTCGACATGGATGAAGGCGCGCTGGCCCTCGCCGGCCGGATCGACGATCCTGGCGATGCACGCCTCGACCAGTTTTCGGGAGGTGGTGCGGCCGCTTTCGAGGTCTTCGGCGAGCTTCGCCAGTGTCGGAAAATCGGGCATGTCTGTCTCACGGAATATTGCGCGCGCAATCTATAGCGCCGCATCAGTTCGACACAAGCATTGTGCGCATGATGGCATGCATGCGGATTGCTGGACCGTTGACGCGCCATGGTCGATTGTCGCATCAAGATCGAAACGGGCGGGCTTGAAACCTGCCGCCTGGGAGGACCAGCCAAATGGCCGAACCGCAGCGCGCGCGACCAAAACCGACGCCGGAGACCCAGCATTTCTGGGACGGCACCAAGGCGGGCGAATTGCGCCTGCAGCGCTGCGACGCCTGCGCGCATGTCTATTTCCCGCCGCGCCCGTTCTGCCCGTCCTGCGCCTCGCGCAAGGTCAGCACGTTCAAGGCGAGCGGCAGGGGTTTCCTCTACAGCTACGTGATCAACCACCGTCCCGCCGCGCCCGGCTTCACCCCGCCTTACGCGATCGCGGTGGTCGAGCTTGCCGAGGGGCCGCGGATGATGAGCAACATCATCGACTGCCCGCAGACGCCGGAAGCGCTCGAGCTCGACATGAAGCTCGAAGTCGCGTTCCAGGAGCTCGACGACACCATCACCCTCCCCGTCTTCCGTCCGGCGAAGGGGTAAACCATGCGCAGCAACCAGGTTGCCGTCGTTGGCGCGGCCGAGACCACCGAGCTCGGAATCATCGCCAACATGTCGCAGCTCCAGCTTCACGCGGACGCGGCGCTCAATGCCATCGCCGATGCCGGGCTGAAGCTGTCGGATATCGATGGCTTCGCCACCGCGGTCGAGACGCCGCAGCAGGTCTGCCACTATCTCGGCATCAAGCCGACCTGGGCGGACGGCACCTCGGTCGGCGGCTGCTCCTTCATGCTCCACGTCCGCCATGCGGCGGCAGCGATCGAGGCCGGCCTGTGCAAGACCGTGCTGATCACCCATGCCGAGAGCGGCAAGTCGATGATCGGCAAGGCGCCGCGCTCGATCCCCGCGGACAGCCTGCAAGGCCAGTTCGAGGCGCCGTTCGGCGTCTACGGCCCGCCGAGCATGTTCCCGATCCCCGTGCTGCGCTTCATGAAGACCTACGGCATCACCCACGAGCAGCTCGCCTCAGTAGCCGTCGTGCAGCGGGAATGGGCGGCGAAGAATCCGCGCGCGATGATGAAGGACCCGATCACGGTTGCCGATGTCCTCAACTCGCGCATGATCGCCTATCCGTTGCGCCTTCTTCAGTGCTGCCTCGTCACCGACGGCGGCGGCGCGCTGATCCTGACCTCGGCCGACCGCGCCAGGGATTTTCCGCGCAAGCCCGTCTACATCATGGGCACCGGCGAGAGCGTGGAGACGCCGATGGTGAGCCAGATGGAGACGTTTAATTCCTCGCGCGCGTTCAAGACCGCAGGACCCCTCGCCTTCAAGGAGGCCGGCATCGCACACAAGGACGTCGATCATCTCATGATCTACGATGCCTTCGCGCATCTGCCGCTGTTCGGCCTCGGCGACCTCGGCTTCATGCCGCATGAGGAGACCGGCAGGTTCATCGCAGACGGCAACACGCGCCCCGGGGCTAAGCTGCCGCTCAACACGAATGGCGGCGGATTGAGCTACATGCATTCGGGCATGTACGGCATGTACGCGCTCCAGGAGAGCGTGCGCCAGATGCGCGGCATCGCGCCGGCACAGGTGCCAAATGCGACAATTTCAGTGTGTCACGGCGTCGGCGGTATGTTCGCGGCGTCAGGCACGATCGTGTTTACGAACGAGAGATAAGGCCCGTCATTCCGGGGCGGAGCGCAAGCGACCGCTATGATGCGCAATTGCGCATCTGAGAATCCATCGGGCGGCAGGCGAGCTGGAGAAATGGAATTTGGGCTCGCGCCAAGAGGCGCGCCCCGGAATGACGACGGAAATTGGAGCGCATAGCGGAGAACCCACATGACAAAATCACTGCAAGACAAGGTCATCATCGTCACCGGCGCGGGCCGCGGCATCGGACGCGAGATTGCGCTGCTCTGCGCGGCGGAAGGCGCCAAGGTCGTCGTCAACGACCCCGGCGTCGCCGCCGATGGCGCCGGTACGAGTTCATCCCCTGCCGAGGAAGTGGTGGAGGAAATCAAGAAGCGCGGCGGCACCGCCGTCGCCAATTTCGAGTCGGTGGCGGAAGCGATCCCCGCCAGCAAGATCGTCAAGACCGCGACCGATCATTTCGGCCGGCTCGACGGCGTCGTCAACAATGCCGGCATTTTGCGCGATATGATCTTCCACAAGATGAGCGTGGAAGCGTTCGAGGCAGTCATCAAGGTTCACCTGATGGGCTCGTTCTACGTCTCGCACGCCGCGGCGCGGATCTTTCGCGAACAGGAGAGCGGCTCCTTCGTGCACTTCACCTCGACCTCCGGCCTGATCGGTAATTTCGGACAAGCCAATTACGCGGCCGCCAAGCTCGGCATCATCGGCCTGTCGAAGTCGATCGCGCTCGACATGGGCCGCTTCAACGTCCGCTCCAACTGCGTCTCGCCTTTCGCCTGGACCCGCATGATCGGCACCATCCCGACCGAGACCGAGGCCGAGAAGGCGCGCGTCGAGAAGATCAAGCAGATGGGACCGGAGAAGATTGCGCCGATCTGTGCCTACCTGCTCTCCGATACCGCCAAGGACGTTACCGGGCAGATTTTTGGCGCGCGCATGAACGAGCTGTTCCTGTTCAGCCAGAATCGTCCGCTGCGCTCGGTGCATCGGAGCGAGGGCTGGACGCCGCAGTCGATCGCGGAACACGGCATGCCGGCGCTGAAGGGCTCATTCTACAAGCTCGACCGCTCGGCTGACATCTTCCCGTGGGATCCCGTCTAGACGGAATTCCAGCTATTGCTGCGTTGCGATCTCCAGTTGTCCGGCCGGAGATCGCCCGCATTACGCCCGATTGCGGGCGAATGGTTTCCTTCCAAACAAAATCCGGGAGGAAATCATGGCAAGACCTCTGACCTTTCCACAAAACGAGAACAACGCGGGCGACCCCAACCGCCGCACCGTCCTGAAGGGCGCAGCGGCGGCGCTTGCGGCGACGAGCATTGGAGCACAGGCCGCTTCGGCGGCAACCGTCGCACCATTCGGCCAGACCGGCGCGCCAACGCAAGCAACCGAGCCGTTGCCCCTGGGACCGCTACCCGGCAGCCGCTACCCTGACTCCCATCTGGAATCCGCCAAGAAGGGGCCGCCATCATTCGGCCCCCCCGGTTTTCCGGCCTTCGCCGGCACGATGGCCGTTGAGCGCGTTGCAACCGGTTTCCGCTGGGCCGAGGGGCCGGTGTATTTCGCGGCCGGACGATACCTGTTGTTCAGCGACATTCCCAACAACCGCATCATGCGTTTCTCGGAGGATGACGGTCACGTCAGCGTCTACCGTCAGCCCTCGATGAACTCGAACGGTAATACCATCGATCGCGAAGGACGCCTGATCACATGCGAGCACAGCGGCCGGCGCGTGACGCGGACCGAACTTGACGGCTCGATCACCGTCATCGCCGATAAATTCAACGGCAAGCGGCTGAACTCGCCGAACGATGCGGTCGTCACTGCCGATGGCGCGATCTGGTTCACCGACCCCGCCTACGGCATCGGCGGCTTCTATGAAGGGATCAAGGCCGAGCCCGAGCAGGAGAAGAAGAACGTCTACCGGGTTGATCCGAAGTCCGGAGATGTCAAGGTCGTCGTCGACGATTTTGTGGAGCCCAATGGGCTCGCCATCTCGCCCGACGAGAAGAAGCTCTACATCTGCGAGACCGGATTCACGGACGGACCGGACAATCCATCGCATATCCGCGCCTTCGACCTCGACGTGACGGCGGGAAAGGTATCGAACAGCAAGGTCTTTGCAGAGATGCCAAAGCCGAGCATCACCGACGGCGTCCGCTGTGACACCGAAGGACGAGTGTGGTGTTCGGTGGGCTGGGGCGATCCGAACGAAGACGGCGTGCGCTGTTATACGCCGTCGGGCGATTTGCTCGGCAAGATTCACATTCCGGAAACAGTGGCGAATCTGTGCTTCGGCGGTCAGCAGCGAAACAGGCTGTACATCTGTGGCTCGACGTCGCTCTATGCCGTCTACACAAGTGTGCAGGGCGCAATGAAGCCGTGAGCGAATAGCGCGTGAGGAGTAGCGAATAGTTGGCGGCGACACGCCCTCTGTTCGCTACTCGCCCCCTCAACCCGTGTTCCTCAGCCCGGCCGAAATGCCATTGATCGTGAGCTGAATCCCGCGCAGCACCTGCTCGTCCGGGTTCTGCGCGCGGTGCTCCTTGAGCAGCTCGACCTGCACGTGGTTGAGCGGATCGAGATAAGGGAAGCGGTGGCGCACCGAGCGCTCCAGCAGCGGGTTGCCCTGGAGCAGCCGGTCCTGGCCCATGATGTCGAGCAGCGTCTCGATGCAGGAATGCCATTCGCGGCGGATACGGCCAAAAATCTTTTCGCGGAGCGCCTCGTCCGGCACGAGCTCGGCATAGCGCGAGGCGATCGCGATCGAACTCTTCGCCAGCACCATGTCCATGTTCGAGAGCAGCATGCGGAAGAACGGCCATTCCTTGTAGAGCTCTTTCAGGAACGGCATGCCCTGGTCGGGATGCTCTGCGATCCACTGCTCGACCGCGCTGCCGAAACCGTACCAGCCCGGCAGCATCAGGCGGCATTGTGCCCATGAGAACACCCAGGGAATCGCGCGCAGGTCTTCGATCGCGCGGGTCTTCTTGCGCGAGGCCGGGCGGCTGCCGATGTTGAGCGTCGCGATCTCGTTGATGACGGTGGATTCCCAGAAATAATCGACGAAGCCGTCGGTCTCGTAGACGAGGCCGCGATAAGCCTTGAAGGCGAGATTTGAAAGCTCGTCCATCGCGGTCAAATATTCGCGGCGCGGCGCGCTCTGGCGTGGATGGAGGAGGCTGGCCTCCAGCGTCGCGGCGGCGAGAATCTCCAGATTGTTGCGGCCGACCTCGGCGTTGGAATATTTCGACGAGATGATCTCGCCCTGCTCGGTGATGCGGATCTGACCGTTCACGGCGCCGCCGGGCTGCGCGATGATGGCGTCATAGCTCGGGCCGCCGCCGCGGCCGACCGAGCCGCCGCGGCCGTGGAACAGGCGCAGCCGTACGCCGTGGCGCTCGAACACGTCGACGAGGCCGATCTCCGCCTTGTAGAGCTCCCAGCCCGAGGTGACGAAGCCGCCGTCCTTGTTGCTGTCGGAGTAGCCGAGCATGACCTCCTGCACGCTGCCTCGGCTGTCGACCAGACGCCGATAATCGTGCAGCGACAGCATGCGGTCCATGATGCTGCTGGAGGCCTGCAAATCCTCGATGGTCTCGAACAGCGGCACGATGTTGATGGCGCTGCGTCCGGAAGGATGGACGAGGCCGACCTCCTTCAACAGCACCGCGACCTCGAGCATGTCGGACATGCCCTTGCACATCGAGATGATGCATTGGGGAATGGCGTCCGAGCCGAACTTCGCATGCGCCTCCGCGGCGGCATGGAAGACGTTGAGCTCGCCCATCGTCTCGTCGCTGTATTTGACGAATGGCGACACCAGCGAGCGCGTGCTGCGCAACTCGTTGGTGAGCAGCGAAATACGGGCATCTTCGCCGAGTGCGAGATAGGACGTACCGGGACTCGCGGCGTCCATCAGCTCGGCGATGGTGCGTTCGTGCACGGCGGAGTTCTGGCGGATGTCGAGCCGCGCCAGATGGAAGCCGAAGCAGTCCACCGCGCGGCGCAGCAGCCGCAGCCGGCCGCGGGCGATGACGCGGGCGTTGTTGGAGATCAGCGAGCGGTGCAGCACGTCGAGATCGGCCTGCAGCTCATTGACGCTCTCGTAAGGCCTGCCCTTGCCGACCGGCCGGCGCGTGATCTCGACCTCGAGCATTTCGGCCGTGGCGGTGAGGCGCGCATAGATGCCGGAGACCGCGAGGCGATAAGGCTCGCCGCTCCGGTGCGGCGAGGTATCGGGCGAGCGCTCGGCCAAGGTTCGCAGCTCCTCGGACACGTCGGCGAGATGCGCTGCGATCGACAGCTCCGAGCCGAGCACGTGCAGCTCTTCGAGATAGAACTGCATCACGCGGCTCGACTGGAGCCGCAGCGTCCCGCGCATCACGTCGGCGGTGACGAAGGGATTGCCGTCGCGATCACCGCCGATCCAGCTCCCCATGCGCAGGAACGAGGCTAGTTCGCTGCTCGCATGCTCGTCGCCCTCCTCCAGCCGGTCCTCCAGCGCGTTGACCAGCCGCGGCACCTCGCGGAGAAAAGTGTAATCGTAGAACGAGAGGCCGTTGGCGACCTCGTCGAGCACGGTGAGCTTGGTCCGGCGGAGCAGATTGGTCTGCCACAGGGTCAGCACCTCGCGGCGAAGCTGCTCGTCGCTGGCGGCCGCCTCGTCCGCGGTCAGCGCGACACGCTCGCGGCGGTCGAGCAGGGCCGCGACCTGCATCTCACGGTCCATGGTGCTCTTGCGGCGGACCTCGGTCGGATGCGCGGTCAGGACCGGGCTGACCAGCGCGGTCTTGAAGAAATTGCGCAGTCCATCGGAGCCGATCCCGGCGTCCCTCGCATGGGACAGCGTCTCCGCCAGCACGCCGGAGCCGTTAACAGCGCTGCGGGCGCGCATCTGGCGGATGTTGTTCTGGTCCTCGGCAATGTTGGCGAGATGGGAGAAATAGCTGAAGGCGCGGACAATCCGCACCGTCTCGGAGGTCGACATGCTGTCGAGGATCTGCTCGAGCTCGCGGCGGGCGAGCCGGTCCTCGTCGCGGTGGAATCGGATCGAGGTCTGGCGGATGCGCTCGACCAGATCGAACAATTCGGCGCCCTCCTGATCGCGCACGGTATCGCCCAGGATGCGTCCGAGCAGGCGGATGTCGTCCCGCAGCCGTGCATCTGCCTCCAGCGCCTGGACGTCCTCGGGGCGGTTAGGACGGTGGTCAATGGCTTCGGACGGCACGGTCTGGAGGGACATGGCTCGCTTCCTTGTTCGAGCTCGCTTGGCTGCCCGGCTCAGCCGAGTGTGCAAGTTTTTTGCCGCAGCGCAAGGTGAAGTTGGGGGCGGCGCACACTGAGAGGGGCTATCGTTGGTTTCGGCTAGGCCGGCACGATCACCTTGCCGATCGGCCAGAGCGCGATGCCGGCGAGCTTCAGATGAGCCCAGGCGAAGGGGATGCCGATGATGGTGACGGCCAGCACCAGCGCCGTCACGAGGTGGCCGAGCGCCAGCCACCAGCCGGCCAGCACGAACCAGATGATGTTGCCGATCACCCCGAGCGGGCCTGTGCCGATATCCTCGACACCGGTCACCTCATAGCGATTGACCGCCCGCGAGCCGAACGGAAGCAGCGTGTAGACGGCGATGTTGAACGCCGCCCGCGCCCAGGGCAGGCCGATGATGGTGACGGCCATGATGACCGCCGCGACCAGCCAGCCGAACGCCATCCAGGCGCCGCCGATGAGAATCCAGAGCAGATTGAGCAGGATGGAAACGGGAGCCATGGGATGATCCGCAGTCAATGATCCTGTTTGTATAGCATGACCGAGGTTAAACACGAGAAGCGTAGCCCGGATAGAGCGCAGCGCAATCCGGGTATCAGCCGCGCATGGGGCGATGCCGGTCCCGGATTACGCTTCGCTCCATCCGGGCTACGAATCTGGGTTAGATCTTCCGTCCCGCCTGCTCCCAATAGGGATCGCGCAGGCGGCGCTTGAAGATCTTTCCGGAGTCTTCGCGCGGCAGACCCGTGCGGATCTCGATGTGCTTGGGCACCTTGTAGTCGGCGAGCGACGTCTTCAGCCGGATGCGGACATCGGCGGCATCGAGCGTGATACCGGGTTGCGGCTCGACCACCGCCATCAGCGCCTCGCCGAACTCGGCATCGGGGATGCCGAACACGGCGCAATCATGTACGCCGGGCACTGCGTGGAGCACGGATTCGATCTCGGCCGGATAGATGTTGACGCCGCCGGAGATCACCATGTCGCGCTTGCGGTCGCAGATGAAGACGTAACCATCCGCGTCAACGTAGCCGACGTCGCCGGAGGTGATGAAACCGTCGCGATCGATCTCGGCGCGCTTTTCCGGCTTGTTGTGATAGGTGAAGTCAGCCATCCCGGCCATGCGGGAATAGATCTCGCCGATCTCGCCAACCGGCAGCACGCGGCCGTCCTCGCCGATGACCCGCAGCTCGGCGCCGGGCGAAATCTTGCCGACCGTGCCGGGCTTTTTGAGCGCATCCTCGGAGGTCGCGAAGGTGACGGCGCTGGATTCGGTGGAGCCGTAGAATTCATAGATCACCGGCCCCCACCATTCGATCATGGCGCGCTTGACGTCGGCCGGACACGGCGCGGCGGCATGGATGATATGGCGCAGCGACGAGACGTCGTACTTCTTGCGCACGGTGTCCGGCAGCTTCATCAGGCGGATGAACATGGTCGGCACCATGAAGATGGTGTCGATTTTGTAGCGCTCGATCAGCTCAAGGAATTCTTCCGCCTCGAAGCGCGGCATCAGCACCAGCGCGCCGCCGAGCTTTCCCGCGCGAATGCCGAACGAGTTCGGTGCAGAGTGATAGAGAGGCCCCGGCAGGATCGCGCGCGCACCGGGCTTCAGCCCGTAGATCATCGCTCGCATGCGTTCGCCAGCGGCCTGCTGATCCGGCGTCGGCGCGTTACGCCGCACGCCCTTGGGATGGCCTGTTGTGCCCGAGGTGTAGATCATGTTCATGGGCTGCGGCACGACCGGGCCGTCATAGGGCTGGAATGCCGCGAGCCATGGCTCGAAATCGATCGCGAAATCCGGTGTCTTCAAATGATCCGGATCGATCTTGTAGCTGGAGAGGATCTCCGGTGGCGTCGGCACGCTGAGCACGGTGACGCCCTTTGGAATTGCATCGCGCAAGGCATGCAGCATGTCGGCATGTGCGATCAGCACGGAGGTGCCGGTATCTCTGAGAATGTAGTTGATCTCCTCCGGCTTGAAATGCCAGTTGATCGGTACGCCATAGGCCCCGAGCCGCATCGCGGCGTAGGCTGCCTCGAGGAAGGCGATGTCGTTTCGCATCAGCATGCAGACGCAATTGCCCTGCCTGACGCCGAGCTTGGCAAGACCGGAAGCGATGCGGTCGGCGCGATTGGCGACCTCGGCGTGAGCACGGCGGCGCTCGCCGGAGACGATGCCGCGGAATTGGGACGTTTCGCTCATCTGTTTTTCTTTGTTGTTAGCTGCGGTGCCAGTTCGTCGTCATCACCGGGCTTGTCCCGGCGATCCACGTTCTTGCTTCGTCGCCATGGGCTAAGAACGTGGATGGCCGGCCATGACGGAGAGAATGTCAGTCTGCGAACGTCGGCGCGCGCTTCTCGAGGTTGGAGCGCACTGCTTCCGTCTGGTTCGCACTGCCGATCAGCTTCTGCTGCTCGATGGACTCGGCGAGCAGCGCGGGGCCCGGATCAACGGAGAGATTATTCAACAGGCGTTTCGCCGCGCGGATTGCATCAGGGCTTTTTCCGGCGATCTCGCGCGCAACTTCCAGAGCCGTAGCGCGCGGGTCATCGCAGATGCGGGTGGCGAGGCCGTAAGCCATCGCCTCCTGGGCGGAGAAGATGCGGCCGGTGTAGGTGAGATCGCGCAAAATGTCGTCGCGGACGAGAGTTGCGAGGATCGGCGTGCCGGCCATGTCGGGCACAAGGCCCCATTTGATCTCCATCACCGACATCCGCGCATCGGCTGAGAGAAAGCGCATGTCGGCGCCGAGCGAGAGCTGGAAGCCGCCGCCGAAGGCGACGCCATGCACGGCTGCGATCACCGGAACCGGCAGCTGGCGCCAGCCCCACACCGCCTGCTGCGGAAAATTCGCCTGGCCGTGGGTGCGGGCGGTGGGATCGCGATTTTCGCCACCCGGAATTCCGTTGCCGCCCTTCTCCTGCATGGCGGCGAAACGCCCCATGTCGAGACCGGCGCAGAAGGCGCGGCCTTCGCCGGACAGCACCACCGCACGCACGCCCTTTTCCTTCGAAAGCCGGTCGGTTGCGGCGACAAGGGCCTCGAACATGGCCTGATCGAGCGCATTCATCTTGTCCGCGCGCACCAGACGCACGTCGGCGACGCCTTCCGAGATCGAGATCGAGACGCGCTCTTCCATGGATGAATTCTCCCCTGTTCTTGTTCAGTGCCGCTTTACAGGAAGACGGCGGCCGGATTTAGTCAATCGACCAATTAACCGACAATCCGTGCGGGGGGAACAGTCATGTTCAAGGAAAATCTTCTGGCCGGCCGGAGCATCCTAGTTACCGGCGGTGGCACCGGACTCGGCAAGTCGATGGCGGCGCGCTTCCTCCAGCTCGGCGCCGAGGTGCACATCTGCGGCCGGCGCAAAATCGTCTGCGACGAGACCGCCACCGAACTGATGGATCAATATGGCGGCCGCGTCACCAGCCACGGCGTCGACATTCGCAATGCGCTCGCGGTCGAGGAGATGATCGAAAACATCTTTCGCGATGACCCCCTCACCGATCTCATCAACAACGCCGCCGGCAATTTTATCTCACGCAGCGAAGAGCTCTCGCCGCGCGGCTTCGATGCCGTCGCCAACATCGTCATGCACGGCACGTTCTATGTCACGCATGCTGTCGGCAAGCGCTGGATCGCCTTGAAGCAGCCCGGCAACGTCGTCTCGATTACCGTAACCTGGGTGCGCAACGGCTCGCCCTACGTGGTGCCGTCCGCGATGAGCAAGTCGGCGATCCACGCCATGACCATGTCGCTTGCGACCGAATGGGGCCGCTACGGCATCCGCCTCAACACCATCGCGCCGGGCGAGATTCCGACCGAAGGGATGAGCAAGCGCATCAAGCCGGGCGACGAAGCCGGCGCGCGCACCAAGGCGATGAATCCGATGGGCCGCGTCGGCACCATGGAGGAGTTGCAGAACCTCGCGGTGTTCCTGATCTCCGGCGGCTGCGACTGGATCACCGGCGAGACGATCGCGATGGACGGCGCCCAGGCACTCGCGATGGGCGGCAATTTCTACCAGCTCCGCGACTGGAGCGACGACGACTGGAAAACCGCGCGCGAAAGCATCATGGCGCAGAACGAGAAGGATCGGGCCAAGAGAGGGTAATTGCCTGCCGCGGATGCAGCGCAGCGCGCCGCCTTCGGCGTGGTGCGCTGCTGAGCCGGGGCCCAGCTGTCTTGCACAAACGGGAAGAGTGGGTCCCGGCTCTGCGCGGCAGCGCGAGAGCGCTGCAGCGCATCCGGGACACCGAGACGTTTGCCGCTCTCCCGTATTGTCTTTGCGGCCGGATGACGTCACACTCCGCGGCATAAAAACAAAACGCCTACGGGAGAAACATGTCCACCTCACAGCCATTGGCGAATCTCGCCGACATGGTGCGCGAGCGCGCGAAGAGCCGCGGCGATGCGATCGCCTTTGAGTTCGAAGGCCGCGTCACCAGCTTTGCCGAGTTCGACGTGAACACGAACAAGGTCGCAAACGCGTTGATTGCCATGGGGGTGAAGAAGGGCGAACGCATAGCCTATCTCGGCAAGAACAGCGACATCTATTTCGAGCTGCTGATGGGCGCGATGAAGGCCGGTGTGGTGATGGCACCGGTGAACTGGCGGCTCGCGGGCCCCGAGGTCGCTTTCATCGTGGGCGACTGCAAGGCGCCGGTGCTGTTCGTGGGGCCGGAATTCATCGCGCAAGTCCGGCAGATCAAGGATCAGTTGCCCAGCGTGCGCACGATCATCACCACCGAAAGCGACGCGCCGGAATGGCAGGATGTTATCGCATGGCGCGATGCGCAGGGTGGCGATAATCCCAGGGTGCCGATCGATACCAAGGACATCGCGATCCAGCTCTACACGTCAGGCACGACAGGCAAGCCCAAGGGCGCGATGCTGTCGCATGCCAACTTCCTCAACCTCGTGCAGACCGGCAATGCCGCGGAAAAACCGGAGTGGAACCGGTGGTCGACCGACGATGTATCGCTGGTGGCCATGCCGATCTTCCACATCGGCGGCTCCGGCTGGGGCGTGATGGGGCTCTATCACGGCGCCCGCGGCGTCATCGCACGCGAGTTCGATCCGACCAGGGTGCTGGATTTCTTCGAACAGTCCGGGATCACGAAACTCTTCATGGTGCCGGCTGCGATGCAGTTCGTGGTGCGACAGCCTCGCGCGAGAAGCGTCGACTTCTCGCGCCTGAAATACATGCTCTATGGCGCATCGCCGATTCCCGCGGCGCTGCTGAAGGAATGCATCGAAATCTTCAAATGCGGCTTCGTGCAGATGTACGGCATGACCGAGACCACCGGCACCATCGTCGCGTTGCCGCCGGAGGATCACGTCGAGGGGCTGGAGCGGATGCGCTCGGCCGGCAAGGCGCTGCCGGGCATCGAGATCGCGATCCTGGGCGCCGACGGCGAGCCGCTGCCGCCGCGCCAGGTCGGCGAGATCGCGACGCGCTCGGGCTCAAACATGGCCGGCTACTGGAATTTGCCGGAGGCGACCGCATCGACGCTGCGCGGCGACGGCTGGCTGCGCACCGGTGACGCCGGTTACATGGACGAGGACGGTTACCTCTACATCCACGACCGAATCAAGGACATGATCATCTCCGGCGGCGAGAACATCTATCCGGCCGAGGTCGAGAGCGCGCTGTGCGATCATCCTGATGTCGCGGAAGCGGCCGTGATCGGCGTGCCCGATGACAAATGGGGCGAAGCCGTGAAAGCCGTCGTGGTGATGAAGCCAGGCAAACAGGCGACCGCCACCGACATCATCAACTTCACCCGCGAGCGGATCGCCGGCTACAAGTCCCCGAAGAGCGTGGAGTTTTTGTCGGCGCTGCCGCGCAATCCCTCGGGCAAGATCTTGCGGCGGCAGTTGCGGGAGCCGTATTGGGCGGGGAAGGATCGGCGGGTGAATTGATCGCGTAGCAACCATTAAGTATGGCCCCCGATTTCCGCAAGCATGACGCCGCGCTTGCGGCCGTCAAGGCGTGGCCTGTCGGCAGCGGATGTGAGGAGAGGC
>NZ_JADPKS010000023.1 GCF_023074175.1 Bradyrhizobium sp. 139 | reverse complement strand
TTGTTACGAAGCAGGCAGCGCAACAGACCAACCTGTAGGGGGTCAATTTTGGACGCCGATCCCCCGGCTTAGGGGGGCAATATTGCAGGCCGAATGACAGCCGCTCGTCCCCTCGGAGATTCTGCAGAGACCGAACGTCCGGAAGACCCTTATCGACGGGCGCATCGCGACGAAGTCGGTGTCGATACCTCATGGATCCCCCGCAAGAAGCCATAGTCGTGCAAGGGTGGATTCCATTTCGAGGCAATCCTGACGAGCGCTTCCGAAATAGGGATTTCGCCGCGCGCGGTACCTCTCCGTTCGCAATCAACCCGCCGGACAGGAGCCATCCCATCAAGGTGCTGCGAGGGGTGGCTAGTCCGGCGTTGAGGAAATGCGCGGCGACCGCGTCGCCATCAGCACACTCTGACGGTTACGTACGTGTATCCATTCCATTGCTGCTGGTAGCAGGAGGAGCCGTACGCGGCAGACGCGCCCAGCGCCGCCCCGGTTGCCAGGCCCGCAGCCGCGGCCGCCCCGCCCCAACCGTAGCCGCCGCGATAGTAGCGTCCGCCGCCCGCCCATCGTGCGCCGCCGCCATGCCATCGCGTTCCACCCCCGTGCCAACCGGGCCGAACGCCACCGCCGTGGAAATGAGCCACGTGAACTCCGCCCCCGTGAAAGCCTCTTCCGCCCATGCGGCGAGCTTCAGCGTTGTCGGGAACCGCGGTTGCGGCAGCAGCGAGGAAGCCAATTGCGAGGAGAATTCTTGTCGATCTCATTCTCGTTCCTTCCCTACGGGTTCAGGTTGTAAGGCAGGGAATACAGCGACTGGTCATTTGTTCCGAGCCAATGGTTGGTTATCGGCGCCGTAGTCGTGTGGAGAAACCGATGGGCCTCTCTGCGCGGCGATGACGTTCAGATCGGCCGGCTCGGCTTATTGAAGGATTCGCGCCAGACTATCGGGCAATCGAAGCGCGCGCCTTTTCCAGGCCTGCAACAAGTGCACCCACAGTGGGATCGGCAACGCCCTGCCGACGCAGAAATCCTTCGGTATCGCGGGCCAAGGGGTCGTAGCGCGCCAATTTCTCCAAGGCTTGCCGCGTGCCTTCGCGGTCTCCAAGCTGTGCATCGGAGACCGCGAGCATTAACTGACTGAATCCCGAGTCGCCAAGCGCTGCTCGCTCCGCGATCCTGCGGGCTTGCTCCCATTCGCCCTTCAAATAGAGATCGACCGCGATAAAGTGAAAGTACCAGTTCGGCGGGTTCAAGGTTCGATCGATCGCACGCTTGAGGATGGGAACTCCTTCCTCGAAATTGCCTCGCACCGATAACCGCCACCCGAGTTGGGCCAAAATCTCCGGATCGTTCGGATTGAGGTCGACCAAATGACGCGTGAGACGAACGCTCTCTTCATAGCGCCCAGTAAAGTGGTAGGAGGCAGCCATGGCCTTCAGCCCGAGGGAATTTTTCGGTTGAAGCCTCAAGGCGTTGGATATGGCCTCTTGCGCCTTCGCATACTGGCTTTGTCGGTCATCGCCGGCAAAGCCTAGACGACCAGCATCGAGATGAAGCCACCCGAGCATGGCCCAAGCATCGCTATATCCGGGGTCTCGCTGAACGGTCTGTTCAAGGCATCGCATGGCGGGATCGAATTCTGCCCGGAGGAAGGTGCGCCGGTAGCCGTAGGCGCGTAGCACGCACGCATAGCTCTCCATATTCGAAACCGCAGGCGTCGACGAGCCGCTGCTCATGTCGGTCCTGACCACGCCATAGGGCTGACCAATGACTTCCGCGATCTCGTCCGCGAGGTTCTTCTGAGTGCTCACAAGAGATTGCGGGTCGAGTGGCCGACCGTAGGATTTGGTCCAAACAATTGCACTGCTCGTCGCATTCACGACCGAAATCGTAACTCGCACTTCGTCGGAATCGGTCTGGACGCTTCCAAAGACGACATACGCAAATCCGCGGTCGCGTGCGACCTGCAGTGGCGCCTGCCGCGGATCCTCGTTTGGCAGGGCCGATGACGTATAGAGTCGAAAGCCGGAAAAATGAAACAAATTGGCGATCAGTTCTTGACCCATCCCGATGGCCAGATAGCGGGCGCTCTCGCCGGAACTCAACGGTTCGAACGGCATGACCAAGACACCCGGCTCCCTCATCGAGCCCAAAGGAGATCGATCCGTGCCAAACGGCATCATCCACACGGCCATGCCGACGGCGACCGCTGCGACAAGCGCTGCGCAGATCGACAAACGACGAAAGACAGCGGAATGGCCGCCCGGTTCGGCAACGCCCACGCCGTCGTGAGTTGGAACCGCACGAAGCTCAGGCACTAGCGCGTCGGCCGAACCAGCAATCGGCGCGACATTGCGCTGTTCGAAGTTTGGAATGTAAGAGCCCTTCGGAATAGAGATGCGGATCGCATCGTTTGGACCAGCATCCACATAGTAGCTGTCAAGGTCGCGTCGAAGTCGCCTGGCTTCGAGGCGCACGACAGGGTCCGCCTGAGGGTCGAATGAGGCTTCGCGACCGAATACGGCCAAAGCAATCGTGTAGCCCTTCAGGCTATTGCCGTGCCCCGAAAGCGTCTCCTCGACGATGAAACGGAGAAATCTGCGGCGCTTTTCGCTCGCCTGAAAATGCGGGCTGGAACAGATTTGCTCAAGCTGAGCGCGCACACTCTCCGGAGACATCCCTTCGACTTTGCGGCGGGAAGTTTCCGGAAGATCAGCGTCACGTCCACTAGGAAGAGTCAGCCCGTTGTACGTCACACGGTGAACCACTCTACGTGAATTGGCGTGAAGGGTAGCGTCGGACCCGTGCTGCTGCAACAGCATGACACATTCCGCAGCATTCACTTTTCCGCCGCTGGAAGGTTCCTACCATTCGCCAATATTTCGAATGGTCAGGCGATTGGTCGCAGTTCCTGACGTGCCAGACGGATGCGATGCGATATTTGCCTCCCGCAATTGAAGGTCGAGTTCCCGTGGGCTGAGTGGGTGTCGCTGACCCGTGGCTCTGCGCAGGTTCGAACATGTTCGAACCTTGACGCAGGCAGAGCGTGAGACGCTCAATGATGGCATTCTCGTCATGACACCTATCGCTCGTCATGACACCTATCGAGGGAAATAACCGTAACGGATCTTCGGAAGCGTCAAGCTTGCTGTCGCAATCTTCTGCTCGCTTGATTGCCGAATACCGCACGTCATCCTGTTCTTGATCCGGCCGACTCGCATGGAGGAACTCAGATACATCATCGAGCGACTTCCGCGGCGCGAACTCGATATCCGCCGCAACTTCGCTCGCGACGCCTCCTTCAGGGCTATCTGCTCGGACTTTGAGGAGGCCGCGAAAGCGCGAGACCACTGGCAACAAGCCGTCCTACGCGGAGACCCCACAGGAGAGCGAAAAGTCGAAGACTACACTGACCTGCTGGTCGAACTGGAGCAGGAAATTCTATCGCATCTGAACGGCCCCAAGATTGAGCGTGATGATTCACAAAAAGACTGACCGGAGACGCAAATATGAGCAAATATGAAAAGTAGCTCGTTCGCGAAGCTGTCGCTCCTCGCGGCCGCTGGCTTCCTTCAAGGCGCAGCAGCGCAGACCGATGACCCGCGCCCGAGGGGACCAAGCAGGCGCACCAGCTCCGCACGCTTTGCGGCGAGGTGGATGGGAATACCGGCCCCTGGAAATGGAGGCAAGTGGTGAATATCGCCCAGAAACTGGCGAACGTGGACGAAACCCTTTTGTCAGACAGGGTCTTCGTGCCTGGCGGGACATTCCGCATGGGATCGGACCGGCATTATCCGGAGGAAGCTCCGTCCCACACGGTGAGCGTCGACGGGTTCTGGATCGATCGGACCCCCGTGACGAACCGGCAATTCAAGGAGTTCGTGCGGGCCACTGGCCATGTCACGTTCGCCGAGGTCGCTCCGGATCCGAAGAACTATCCGGATGCCTTGCCGCACATGATCTACGCAGGGTCGCTCACCTTTAGGCCGCCGGATCATCCTGTCGATCTTCGGGACTACAGCCAATGGTGGACGCTGCTCAAGGGCGCGAACTGGCGCCATCCGTACGGCCCGAAAAGCAACATCAAGTCGCTGGACGATCATCCCGTCGTGCACGTCGCCCATGCCGACGCGCTCGCCTATGCCCGATGGGCCGGCAAGGATCTGCCTACGGAAGCGGAGTGGGAATTCGCCGCGCGCGGCGGCCTCGATGGAGCCGAGTACGCCTGGGGTGACGAGTTCGCTCCAGGCGGCGTGCATCAGGCCAACACCTGGCAAGGTCACTTCCCGTTCGAGAACCGGCGCGAGGATGGCTATGAGCGGACCTCGCCCGTGACGGCCTATCCGCCGAACGGCCTCGGCGTGTTCGACATGATCGGCAATGTCTGGGAGTGGACCAGCGACTGGTGGGCTCCCAAGCACCGCGCCGACGCAACGAAGGCCTGCTGCATTCCGCAGAACCCACGGGGTGGCTCGGAACATGACAGCCACGATCCGTCGCTGCCGCTCAGCAGGATTCCGCGCAAGGTGATCAAGGGTGGCTCACACCTCTGCGCGCCGAACTATTGCCGCCGCTATCGGCCGGCCGCGCGCCATGCCGAGCCGATCGACACGTCGACCAGCCACCTCGGGTTTCGCTGCGTAATACGTCCAGGGAGAAAGTGATGACTGAGAAGAAAACGACCGAAGACTTGAGTCGCCGCAAACTGCTTGCCGCCTCCAGCTCGCTTGCCACCATTGCCGACTTCTCCGCGATGGCACCCATCCAAACCGCGCAAGCGCAGGGAAGTCCGCAACCCGCGACCTCTGCCAGCGGAACAAAGCCGAACATCATCCTGATCCTGTCGGACGACTTCGGTTACGGCGACTCGGGAGTCTACGGTGGCGGCGAAAACCGCGGCATGCCGACGCCGAGCATCGATCGTCTCGCGTCCGAAGGCATGCAATTCATGTCGTTCTATGCGCAGCCGAGTTGCACGCCCGGACGTGCCGCGGTGCAGACCGGCCGAATTCCCAACCGCAGCGGCATGACGACCGTGGCATTCCAGGGCCAGGGCGGCGGTCTTCCCGCGGCGGAATGGACGCTCGCCTCGGTTCTGAAGACCGGTGGCTATAAAACGTTCTTCACCGGCAAATGGCATCTCGGCGAGGACGATTACGCGATACCGAACGCCCAGGGCTATGACGAGATGAAGTATTGCGGGCTCTATCATCTCAACGCCTACACCTACGCCGACCCGACCTGGTTTCCCGACATGGACCCCGAACTCAGGGCGATGTTCACGAAGGTCACCAAAGGCGCGCTGTCCGGAAATGCCGGACAGCCGGCGAAAGAAGACTTCAAGATCAACGGCCAGTACGTCAACACGCCCGACAAGGGTGTGGTCGGCATTCCCTTCTTCGACGACTATGTCGAGAAGGCCTCGCTCGAATACCTGGATCGCAATAAGTCGTCGGGTCCCTTCTTCATGAGCATCAACTTCATGAAGGTGCATCAGCCCAACATGCCGGCGCCCGAGTTCCAGGGAAAGTCGATGTCCAAGAGCAAGTACGCCGACTCCGTCGTGGAGAACGACACGCGTATCGGCCGCATCATGGACAAGGTGCGTGCTCTCGGCCTCGACAAGAACACCTATGTGTTCTGGACGACCGACAATGGCGCCTGGCAGGACGTCTATCCGGATGCCGGCTATACACCGTTCCGCGGCACCAAGGGCACCGTCCGTGAGGGTGGCAATCGTGTGCCGTCCATCGCATGGGGCCCGGGCATCAAGGCCGGAACGAAGAATTCCGACATCGTGGGCGGCCTCGATTACATGGCGACGTTCGCCAAGCTCGCCGGCGTGAAGCTGCCGGAGAACGATCGCGAGGGCAAGCCCATCATCTTCGACAGCTACGACATGTCGCCCGTCCTGTTCGGAGCGGGTAAGCCGGAGCGCAAGAGTTGGTTCTACTTCACGGAAAACGAGCTCACGCCGGGCGCAGCCCGCGTCGGCAACTACAAGGCCGTGTTCAATCTGCGGGGCGACGACGGCACCAAGACCGGCGGTCTCGCGGTCGACAGCAATCTCGGCTGGAAGGGAGCGGAGTCTTATGTGGCGACCGTGCCCCAGGTCTTCGACCTCTGGCAGGATCCGCAGGAGCGCTACGACGTGTTCATGAACAACTACACGGAGCACACCTGGATCCTGGTCACGATCAATGCGGCGACCAAGGACCTGATGCAGACCTACGTGAAGCATCCTCCGCGCAAGCTGCAGAGCGAAGGCTACTCGGGGCCGATCACCCTCACGCAATATCAACGGTTCCAGTTCTTCAGAGACCAGCTCGCGAAGGACGGCTTCAGCGTCGGCATGCCGTCGGGCAATTAGCCGAGCGCATCGGGCGGCCCCGGAGCGGAGCCGCCCGATTTGTAATGGCGGGAATAGGGAACGACGGACTCATGCATGGCATCCCAGTTGACCGCCGCTCGATTCTCGCCGGGCTGCTGGCCTCCGCCGCGACGGCGTGCTTGGCCAGTCGTTCTGCCTTGGGACAGGGCGATCCTCTTCCGTCGTGGAACGATGGGCCATCGAAGAATGCGATCCTCGACTTCGTGTCCGCGGTCGCGCGGGAAGGGACGGCGGATTTCGTGCCGCCCTCGGAACGCATCGCGACATTCGACAATGACGGCACGCTATGGTGCGAACAGCCGATGTATGTGCAGCTCGCATTTGCGCTCGACCGGGTGAAGGCGCTCTCCGCCAAGCACCCGGAATGGAAGCAGAAGCAGCCCTTCAAGGCAGTTCTTGACAACGATATCCCTGCACTAGCCAAGGCAGGCGAGAAGGGCTTGGTCGAACTCGTCATGGCGACCCACGCCGGCATGACCACGGCCGAGTTCGAACAGATCGCCAGCGACTGGATCAAGACGGCGCGTCATCCGAAGTTCGACCGGCCTTACACCGATCTCGTCTACCAGCCGATGCTCGAACTGCTCGGCTATCTCAGGGCGAACGGTTTCAAGACCTTCATCGTCTCGGGCGGCGGCATCGAATTCATGCGGCCATGGAGCGAACGGGTCTACGGGATTCCCCCCGAGCAAGTCGTGGGCTCGAGCATCAAGACCCAGTTCAAGGTCGACAAGGATGGGCCGGTCCTGATCCGCCTGCCGACCATCGATCTCGTCGACGACGGACCCGGCAAGCCGGTCGGCATCAACTCGCATATCGGCCGCCGTCCGATCGCGGCCTTTGGCAATTCGGACGGCGATTTCCAGATGCTGCAATGGACCACCGGCGCGCGCGGCCGCCGCTTCGGCTTGATTGTGCATCACACGGATTCGGAGCGCGAGTATGCGTACGACCGCAAGTCTGCCTTCGGCAAGCTCGACAAGGCACTAGACGCGGCGAGCGCGAATGGCTGGACCATGGTCAGCATGAAGGACGACTGGAAGCGGATATTCAGCTTCCAGTAAACCGGGGACATAGGAAGAGCGAGGAAGCATGATGAATAAACGTCTTCCAAGATTGCATCGCTTCGGTCTTCCGGGCGCAGCATTGGCCGCCGGCCTGATGATGGCCTTCCCGGCGTACGCCCAGGCGCCCGCGGCCACGCCGCCTACGCAGGACCAGGTCCCCGCGCCGGCAGCGGCTCCGGCAAAACTTCCTGACGGACAGATCGAGCAACTGGTGGCGCCCATCGCGCTCTACCCGGATGCGCTGCTGTCGCAGATCCTGATGGCATCGACCTATCCGTTGGAGATCGTGGAGGCCGCACGCTGGTCGCAGGACAACAAGGGCGTCACCGGCAAGGCACTCCAAGACGCCATGCAGAAGCAATCCTGGGATCCCAGCGTCAAGTCGCTGACGTCGGTGCCGCAGGTGCTTCAGATGATGAACGACAAGCTGGAATGGGTGCAGCAGCTCGGCGATGCGTTCCTCGCCCAGGAGCAGGACGTGATGAGCGCCGTGCAGAAGCTGCGCCAGCGCGCCGATGCTGCCGGCAATCTAAAATCGACGCCGCAACAGACGGTCACCAAGAGCGCGCCGCCGGCCGGCGTGTCGGCACCGTCAGGCATGTCACAGGCGATCTCAATCGAACCGGTCGATCCTGACACATATTACGTCCCGGTCTATGACCCCGGCACCGTCTACGGGGCCTGGGACTATCCCGACTATCAGCCGTTCTACTGGTACCCTCCGGGCTACGTCGCCGCGGGTGTTATTGGCTTTGGTGCCGCCGCGGCTGTCGGGGCCGCGATCTGGGGCGGCAGCAACTGGTGGAACCGCAATGTCTACGTCAATGTCAACCGTTATAATCAGTTCAACCGCACCAACATCAGAACCAACAACTGGGCCCACAATCCCGCCCATCGCGGCGGCGTGGCCTATCGCGATGCCGGGGTGGCACGCCACTTCGGCAGCGGCAACACACCTGCCGCGCGCGAAGCCCTGCGGAACCGCACCGGCGCTCCCGGGAGCAAGTTCTCGAACGCCGGCGCAGGCCGACCCAGGTCGGCGGTCTCGCAACGCACCGGCAATCGCGGTGCCGGCGTATCCCGTCGCACCAGCAGCAGCAGAAGCGTCACCCGCGCCCGCACCGGCAATCGCGCCGCGATCTCGCACAGAAGTGTGACGCACTCGCGCGTCAGCGGCCGCGGCGGTCGGCCGGCTGCGATGCGCGGCGGCATGCGGGCGGGGCATGCCGCCGTGCACCGCGGAGGTGGCGGCTTCCGGGGGGGCGGCGGCTTTCACGGTGGCGGCCGCGGAGGTTTTCATGGAGGTGGCCGCCGGCGCTGAGATCGCAGCGGCACATCCTTCATTTGCTCAATTCGAAATCTGGAGAGTCTGATGGAGGCAACTCTTGCTCGCTGAAACCAGCGCTCTGACCGTGCTGATTGCGCCAACGTATGCTCAGGTCCCCAGTCTTTCGCATTGCCGCAAAGGCAATGCAACAAGACGAGGGCCATTGACGCTGATCTTGCTGTTCGCTTGTTGCAACCAGGGAGCCTCAAATGACTGACAAAACTAAGTATAACAAAAGTCCAGATGCTTGCCGGCTCAGGCGCCGGGGTGGAAAGCTGCTTGGCTCTCTATTCGCCACGGCGCTGTTGGCGACGAGCATTTCGCCGTTTGTCCAATCTCCCGCGTCGGCTCAGCAAGCTTCGGTGAAACCTAATATTCTTGTCATTTTCGGTGATGACGTTGGGCAGTCGAACATCAGTGCCTATACACGTGGCGTAGTCGGTTACGAAACACCGAACATCGATCGCATCGCCAGCGAGGGCATGCTCTTCACCGATTATTACGCCGAGAATAGTTGCACCGCCGGTCGCTCCACTTTTATCACCGGTCAAGCATGTCTGCGTACTGGCCTGTGCAAGGTCGGAGTTCCCGGTGCTGCTGTCGGCTTGCAGAAGACCGACATGACGATTGCCCAGGCGTTGAAGCCGTTGGGCTATGCGACCGGACAGTTTGGCAAAAATCATCTTGGTGACAGAGATGAGTATCTGCCGACTGCGCATGGTTTCGATGAATTTTTCGGTAACCTCTATCATCTCAATGCTGAAGAAGAACCCGAGCGGCCGTATTGGCCAAAGGATGATCAGGCGTTTACGAAGTTCTATAATCCGCGCGGCGTGATCAAGTCGGCCGTTGACGGCAAGATTGAGGATACCGGTCCGCTCAATCGCAAGCGAATGGAGACGATCGACGACGAGACGACCACCGCCGCGATCGATTTCGTGACACGACAGGCGCGGGCCAACAAGCCCTTCTTTACATGGATGAACTTCACGCGCATGCACATTTTCACGCATGTTCGTCCATCTATGAAAGGACAGAGCGGCATGCCGGGCAACGAGTACGCCGATGGTATGATGGAAATGGACATGAACGTCGGAAAGCTGCTCAAAACGCTTGACGATCTGAAGATCGCCGACAACACAATCGTGATTTTCACGACCGATAACGGCCCAAATGCTTTTACGTGGCCGGATTCTGCGACCACGCCCTTCCGCTCGGAAAAGGATACAAATTGGGAAGGCGCATTCCGCGTTCCTGCGATGATCCGCTGGCCCGGTCATATCAAGGCTGGTCGTGCGGGGAGTGGAATCTTCTCTGGCCTGGATTGGTTCCCAACGCTGGTCGCCGCGGCGGGAGATCCCGATGTAAAGGATCGCCTATTGAAGGGCTGGCAGCCGCAAGGCAGCACGACATCCTTCCGTAATCATCTCGATGGCTTCAATCAGCTTGATTACGTCACGGGTAAGTCGGACAAGAGTGCGCGGGATGAATTCTACTACTTCAACGATGATGGTGATCTTGTCGCGGCCCGCAACGGGAACTGGAAGTTCGTATTTGAAAAGCAGGAGCAGCCTGGACAGTTTGATGTCTGGGCGAATCCGTTCAAATCCTTGCGCCTGCCGAAGATGTTCAATCTACGTATGGATCCTTACGAGCATGCGGAGATCTCGGGTAGTGGCTACGATCAGTGGCGCGTCGATAACGTCTACCTTGTCTTCCAGGGTGTGATGAACTCGTCGAAATTCCTGGAGACGTTTGCCGAATACCCTCCGAGTCAACGTCCGGCGAGCTTTAGCATCGATCAGGTTCGTCGGCAGGTCGACAAGAAGATTGACGAATCATTCAAGAAGCGCGGCCTCGAATAGAGGATACGGCGCACGGAACAGGCCGCAGAAACGCGGCCTGTTCTCGTCGTTGGATAGAGTATGGACAGACGGTTAAATACAACTCCCGTTGCCCCGAGCGGTTTTGCGCGCCATTCTGACGCAAGCCGCCGCTCCCTTACGGCATATGCTTCTGCGCTGCTGTTCGTTTCGGGCGGTGCCGCGCTGATCTACCAGGTTATCTGGGTTAAGCAACTTTCGCTCGTTGTCGGAGCCGAGATCTATGCGATTTCGATCGCTATTAGCGGGTTCTTTGGAGGCTTGGCGCTAGGAAGCTGGTTGTTTGGGCGGTGGGCCGACAGGAGCAGGCGGCCTATCCGCCTCTATGTACTGATGGAAATTGCGACGGCTGTTACTGGCGTTGCAACCACATGGGCACTTGCGCGTGTCGCACCGTTATTCGTCGATCTTCAATTGAACACCGGTATTCTGACTTGGGTTTTGGTGCTCGGATTAGTTGGTCTTCCTGCAATTGCAATGGGTGGAACGATGCCGGTGCTCGTTCGCGCCCTTTCGAATGACCGGCGTGATGTAGGTCGCTCTGGCGGAGCGCTTTATGCCGCCAATACCGGGGGTGCCATTCTCGGGGCCTTACTGCCGGTATTCCTTTTCATCCCTGCCTTCGGAGTACAAGGGACAGTCCACGCAGCGGCTGCGCTTAACGTTGCCGCAGCGATCGGGGCAATTGTGCTCGATTGGCTTGTGAGCGGATCGATTGAAGGCCCTTCCCCTACCACGCCGCGCGTTGCACGTGATCGTTTGGCCCTGGCGTTGTATGGCGCGGCCGGCGGCGTAGCGCTTGGTTATGAGATCGTTTGGTCACAGGCCATTGTTCAGTTCATGAGCACACGAAGTGTTGCCTTCGCGGTCGTGCTCGCGACTTATCTCGGCGGAATTGCTCTTGGCGCCCTTCTTTTCGCCCGTTGGAGCAATCGCGTCGGAGACGCTGGTGGCGTTTTTGGACTGCTAATAGCTACTGCGGGTTGGATCGCGATGATGGAAATCGCCGTGCTCGGGCACTGGCTAATCGTTGGCCAGACCTTGTTCGAGACGGTCGTGTATCGTGTGACAGCGAGCGATCTTGCTGGCATGTGCGCGCGGTTTGCAGTCGCAGCGATATTCATCGTGTTCGTACCGACTGTGTTGCTCGGCGCCGCGTTCCCTGCCGCCCTAAAGCTGATTGCGGGCGACGCCAGAATTGGCCGCGATGTTGGCCTTGTCGTCGCGGTGAATACGCTCGGCGGCATAGCTGGCACGCTTGTTACCGGGTTTTTGTTGATCCCGTGGCTCGGCCTGGTTCGCACGTTAGGCGTTTTGGCGATCTTGGCTGCACTGATCGGTGTCGTGGCAACAATAGTGTTCGCCGCAAGCAGCCGGATACGGTGGGCTATTTCTGCGGTGTGCGCTGCCAGTATTTTGGTTGCCGTCGCCACCCCCGCCGACCAACTCATACGGCTATTGCCGGCGGCGCAGGCAGGTAGGGTTGCTTTTTATGAGGAGAGCGGTGCTGGAACCGTGGCGGTGGTCGAAACAGCGAACGGCAGCCGCCGCTTTCGTCGCCTCTACATCCAGGGTGTCTCCAATTCGGGCGATGCGATGCCGTCGCTGCGCTACATGCGCCTGCAGGCGCTGTTGCCGCTGATCATTCACAACGGCAACCCCAAATCCGCACTGGTTATCGGCTATGGTACCGGCATAACGGCCGGTGCGTTATCGCAGTTCCCGATGCTCGAGCGGCGAGTGGTCAGTGAACTGCTGCCTGCCGTACTTCGCGCGGCGCCTAATTTCCGAGGGACATTTGATGCGGCGACTGACCCAGGGTTGGAGAAGCGTTTGCGCGACGGACGCATGGAGTTGCAGCACAGCAATCAACATTATGATCTGATCACGCTCGAACCTCCGCCGCCCTCGGCGGCTGGTGTCGTCAACCTCTATTCAAGAGACTTCTACAAGCTCGCAGGCTCTCGACTGAACGACAAGGGGATCGTCGCTCAGTGGTTACCTCTGCCAACGCAGAATGACGAAGATACACGGGCCCTCGTGCGCAGCTTTATCGACATATTTCCCTATGCTTCGCTTTGGAGCACAGAGCTTCATGAGACCATGTTGGTCGGTTCCTTTCAGCCGATCGAACTGGATGTCCAGCGAATCTCCGAGCGATTTGATCAGGCCTCCACGTCTGCCGCCCTTGCGGCGGTCGGCATTGGTTCTCCCGCCGCCCTAATATCGACCTGGATCACCGACCGGGAGGGACTCAAGCAATATGTTGGCGGCACGATGGCTGTAACCGACGATCGGCCAGCCATCGAGTATGCGGGCTGGGTGCGACCTGGGGAGTTCGCCCGCACGTTTAGCAATTTGCAGCAATTGCGCAACGATCCGCCGCTTCAGAACGCCAACGAAAAGTTAATGTCGACACTTGCCGCTGCGCGCAAGGAGTTGGACGCTTTTTACAAGCTTGCTCTCAGCGTCTACGCGCGCGACCGTCAACAATATGCCGAGAATTCTGCGCGCGTCTCGGAGGTAGCCAAGACAAATCCGTACTATCGCTGGTTCGTTAGTCCAAAGCAGCAACCATAGCAATTGTCGTCAGGTCATATGTCAGAATCTAAAATGCCAATTGCAGGCGTGCCCTTGCCCCCTCCAGGTGCCGTAAGATCCGCTGCGCGCGATGCGGTGCTCGAGCTCAAGTCGCGAATCGGAAAGTCCGTGCTCGGTCAGGACCATCTGGTCGAGAGCATGCTGATCGGACTGCTCGCCAACGGAAATCTGCTGATCGAAAGTCTTCCCGGTCTTGCCAAGACCCGTGCCGTCAAGACGCTGGCAAAACATCTCGCGGCCGATCTGTCGCGCGTGCAGTTCACGCCTGACCTGCTGCCGTCGGACGTGACCGGCGCGGAGATCTATGTCCAGACCGAAAAGGGCGGCCAATTCGACTTTCAGAAGGGACCGATCTTCGCCAATCTGGTGCTCGCGGACGAGATCAACCGCGCGCCGGCCAAGGTGCAGTCGGCGCTGCTGGAGGCGATGGAGGAGCGCCAGGTCACCGTCGCCGGCAAGACCTACAAGATGCCGGGCCTGTTCATGGTGCTCGCGACCGAGAACCCGATCGAACAGGAGGGCACCTATTCGCTACCGGAGGCGCAGCTCGACCGCTTCCTGATGCATGTCGTCATCACCTATCCGGACGAAGCCGTCGAGGGCGAGATCATCAGGCTCAATCGCAACGAAAACGCGCAGAAGCCAAAGGACCACGCGGCGGAGCCGCCGCCAATACCGCAACAAACAATCCTGGATGCGCGCGGCGAGATCGACGGGATCTTCGTCTCCGACCTCGCCCAGAAGTACATGGTCGACGTGATCTTCGCGACGCGCTTCCCGAAACGTTATGGCGATCCACTCGGCAAATGGATCCAGGTCGGCGCCAGCCCGCGCGGCAGCCTTGCGCTCGACCGCTGCGCGCGCGCCCGCGCCTGGCTCGACCAATATGAGTTCGTGACGCCCGACCATGTGCGCGCGGTGGTTCACGACTGCCTGCGGCACCGGCTGATTCCCAGCTATGAGGCGGTGTCGCAAGGCATCACGCCCGACCAGGTGATCGACAAGATCGTCGAACTGGTCGCATCCGGCTGAGGGCGCCATGATCGAGACATCAGCCAAAACGCCTGGCGTCTATGTCGGTCTCGACGATCTGATCGCGCTCGAATACCGCGGCAGCAAGGTTTCGTTCCTGCCGCGCCAACCGGTGCACAGCCTGCTGTCCGGCCGCTTCGCCTCGCGCATGCGCGGCCGCGGGCTCAACTTCGAGGAGATCAGGGACTACCGTCCCGGCGACGATGTCCGATCAATCGACTGGAAGGTGACGGCGCGGCTGCAGAAGCCCCATATCCGCGTCTTCAACGAGGAACGCGATCGGCAGGCGGTCCTGCTGGTCGATCAGCGCCTGTCGATGTTCTTTGGCAGCCGGCTCGCAATGAAATCGGTGACCGCGGCCCAGGCCGCGGCGATCGGCGCGTGGCGGGTGCTCGGTGTCGGCGACCGCGTCGGCGCGATCGTGTTCAACGACCGGGATCTGGTCGAGGTCAGGGCGAGGCGCAGCCGGGCGAACGTGCTCCAGATCCTTTCGGCCATCGTGCTGCAGAACCAGGCGCTTGGCGTCGGGCGCGGTCTCGTCTCCGCGCCGGCGATGCTGAACAGGGCGCTGGAGCATGCTCAGCGTCGCGCGCTGCACGACGCGCTAGTGATCGTGATCAGCGATTTTGACGGCGCGGACGATGCAACGCGCAAGATGATCGGCGCGATGGCGCAGCACAATGACGTCGTTGCCCTGCTGGTCCACGACCCCCTGCAGAGCGACCTGCCGCCTTCCGCCAGGATGACCGTGACCGATGGAGAGTTGCAGATCCGGCTCGAGGTCGGGCGCGACAGCGTACGCAAGAGCATTTCGGAGGCCACGGAGGAGCGCCTGAAGGGTGTGTTCGCCCTGACGCACGAACTCGGCATTCCCGTGCTGCCGCTCAGCGCGGCCGAGGAAACTCCAGCGCAGCTGCGGCGCCTGCTCGGCGCGATGCCGGCCAGACACGGGCGCGGCGGCGGCGGTGGCCATAGTGCGGAGGCGACCCTTGGCTGACGCTCAACCCATCGATCCCGTCGCCGGGCTCATCGACATCCCACTGCCAGGGGAGGTCAGCCTGTGGCCGCAGACCTGGGAATCGCGGATTGCGATTGTCCTGCTGCTTGCGGTCGTGATCGCTGCGGTCTGGCACCTGGTGCAGTATCGGCGCGTCAACCGCTATCGCCGCGAGGCGCTCGCCGAATTGAGGTCGATGGCGGGGACGCGTCGCGCCGGCCCCGACGATCTGCTGACACGGCTGACCCTGCTGGTCCGGCGAACTGCGCTCGCGGCCTTTCCGCGCGAGCAGGTGGCATCCCTGGCCGGCCCGGCATGGCTTTCCTTCCTCGACCGCTCCTATGGCGGGCAGGAGTTTTCGCAAGGTGTCGGGCGCCTGCTTGTCAGCGGGCCCTATCAGCAGGTTCAGCCGGACGACGCCGAGTTGCAATCGCTGTCCGGCCTGGTGCGACGTTGGATCAGGGGGCACCATGCTTGAGTTCGCCTGGCCATGGATGTTCCTGCTGCTGCCGATGCCAATTCTGGTCTGGTGGTGGCTGCCGCCTTATCGCGCACGGCAGGCCTCGGTCCAAGTGCCGTTCTTCGAGCGGCTGGCGGCCGCGACCGGGCAGACGCCGCAACGTGGTGCCGTGGTGCTCGAGCGGCGTGTCTTGCAGATGATCGCGGCGGTCGTCATCTGGATACTCTTGATCGCGGCTCTGGCCAAGCCGCAATGGGTCGACGATCCCGTGACGCGGGAGGTTTCCGCGCGCGACCTGATCCTGGCGATCGACATCTCGGGGTCGATGGAGCAGCGCGATTTCAAGACACCTGACGGCACGACGCTGACGCGGCTCGACGGCGTCAAGCGCGTCATCAAGGACTTCATCGCGCGCCGCACGGGCGACCGCGTGGCGCTGATCCTGTTCGGCACCAGGGCCTATGTGCAGGTGCCGTTCACGCAGGATCTGCAGACGGCGCAGCAATTGCTCGACCAGACTGCGGTCGGCATGGCGGGCCAGCAGACAGCGATTGGCGATACCATCGGACTCGCCATCAAGACCTTTGCGACGAGCGCGGCGAAGCAGAAGCTGCTGATCCTGTTGACCGACGGCAACGACACGGCAAGCCGCGTCCCGCCCGAGCACGCCGCCGACATTGCGCATCAGAACGATGTGGCCGTCTATACGATCGGCGTCGGCGATCCCGCAGCGTCGGGCGAAAACCGTGTCGATCTCGGCGTACTGCAATCCGTCGCGAGCACGACCGGCGGTCATTTCTTCCGGGCCGAGGACGGCGCACAGTTGCAGGCGATCTATGCCGATATCGACCGGCTTGCGCCGGCAAAGCTTCAGACGCTGTCTTGGCGGCCGAAGCTGCCGTTGTTTCAGTGGCCGCTCGGCGCCGCGATCATTCTGAGCCTGCTGCTGTGGCTCGCGCTGCTGCTCGGGAGCGAGTGGCGGCGGGCGAGGGCCCTCAGTCATGCTTGACGCCGCGACCATGTCCTTCCATCTGCTGCGCCCGCTATGGCTTATCGCGCTGATCCCGGTGGCTGCCGTGTTCGCGCTGTTGCTCTGGCGGCAAAGCGCGCGGGCGCAGTGGGGCGGCGTGATCGCGCCGCATCTTCTCGACCATCTGGTCGTGCAGCCCGGCCGCGGGCGCAGCGTCAACCCGCTATATCTGGTCGCGGCAGCGATGACGATCGGCATCGTCGCGCTGTCCGGTCCAACGTGGCGGCGGGAGCTGCCGCCGTTCGTCGAGGACAAGGCCCCGTTGATGATTGCGCTCGCGGTCGGCTCCTCGATGAGCGCGAGCGATGTCGCGCCCTCGCGCCTCGAGCGCGCCAAGCAAAAGATCGCAGACCTCCTTGCTGCCCGTGCAGGCGCCAGGACTGGGCTGGTCGCTTACGCCGGAACCGCGCATCTTGTGATGCCGCTGACGGATGACCGCTCTGTCATTGCTCCGTTCCTCGCCGCGCTGGCGCCGGGGCTGATGCCGGCCGATGGCAAGGACGTGGTTGGTGCCGTTGCCCTGGCAGCGCAGTCGCTCGCGTCCGAGCTCGTCGCCGGCACGATCCTGGTAGTGGCCGACGACCTCGGCACCGCCGACGCCGCAGCGGTCCGCCAGGCTGCCGGGCGCAGCAATCTTGTGATGCTGGCCGTGACCGGAGACGTCACGTCCGCGCCGCTCGGAAGCGACGCCGTCAAGGTCAGCATCGACGGCAGCGACATCCTGCGGCTGGAGAGACGGATCGAGACCCGCTTCCAATCCGCCCAGGGCGAGGCCTTCGGCACGCGATGGCAGGACGAAGGTTTCTGGCTGCTGTTTCCGCTCGTGCTCCTGACCCTGGTCTGGTTCCGGCGCGGCACGACGGTCGCCTGGGTGGTTGCCCTGGTGATCGCGACACACGCCGGACCATCGCGGGCCGACGACACCTCGCGCTTCACCGGTCTCTGGCTGACGCCGGATCAGCAAGGCCGGCTCGCGTTCGATCGGGGTGATTATCGCGCCGCCGCAACGCTGTTCGCCGATCCGATGTGGCGGGGCATTTCCGCCTACCGCGCCTACGATTTCATCGTGGCCGCGCAGGAATTTGCAAAGGTCAAGACCCCCGAGGGTGCGTTCGCGCTTGGCAACGCCCAGGCCCAGAACCATGCCTTCGAAAAAGCGATCGCCGCCTATGACGATCTGCTGAAGGTGCAGCCGGACAACGTCGCAGCCAAGACCAATCGGGCGATCGTGCAGGCCGCGCTGGACGCGAAAGAGGAGAAACGCCGCAAGCAGGAGCAGGACGATAGCGCGCCGCCGGATCAGAAGGCCGACGAGATGCGCGTCGATCCGAAGCAGAAGGGCGGCAAGATGATCAAGGTCACGCCGCAGGACGTCACCACCGCGGGCGCAGCGGAGGCCTGGATGCGCCAGGTCCAGACCTCGCCCGCCGACTTTCTGAAGCTGAAATTTGCGATCCAGGCGTCCGCGCCGGTGCAGAAGGGGGCGTCGCCGTGAGACATTGGCTCGCCGTCCTCGTCCTGTTGCCCGCGGCCGCGCTGACGCTGCAATATGCGCATGCGCAGCAGGCTGCGCCGCCCGAGCCCGTTGTCGAACTGACGGTCAATCCGCCGCGCGTGGTGGTCGGCCAGCCGGCGACGCTCCACATCCTGGTGCTGGCGCCGAACTACATGACGTCGCCCCCCGATCTGCCGGGCTTCCAGGTACGCAATGCCGTGACCCGGCAGTTGCAGAGCGTCAATACGAACGAGCAGCGGGACGGAGTGTCCTACGCTGGCGTGCAGTTTGAGTATGCGATCTACCCGCAGGAGCCTGGTTCCTACGCCGTCTCCGGCCAGAAGGCGCACATCAAGTATGCAGCCGAGCCGCCGGCGACGCGCGAGGCCGACGTCGCGCTGCCGGATGTTGCATTTGAAGCTTTCATTCCCGACGCGGCTCTCGAACTGCAACCGTTCTTGTCCGCCAGCAAGCTGACGATCGAGCAGGAGGTCAGGCGTTCGTCGGATCAGCTCAAGGCGGGCGACGCCGTGACGCGCACCGTGACGCTGAGGGCGGAGGGAACGCCCGCGATGCTGCTGCCTCCGTACCCATTCGCAGCGATGGCGGGGTTGAGGCTGTATCCGGCCCAGCCGTCGCTAGAGGACAGAACGGACGTACGTACCGACGTCATGACGTCGACCCGAATCGATTCCGCGACCTACATGCTGGAACGACCCGGCGATTATGCGTTGCCCGCGATCGATGTCGGCTGGTGGAATGTCGGCAGCGGCAAGATCGAGACGGTTCATCTCGATGCCGTGCCGCTGGAGGTCGCGGTCAATCCCGCTGCACCCGGCGCTGCGCCTGCTGGCGGGTCGAGCGAGGGTTGGACCTGGGATGGCTTCGTCGACTTCGTCGCAGAACACTGGCTGTCCGCACTGCTCGTCGTTCTCTGCATCGCCGCACTCACGTGGTTCGGACCCGGCGTGATGCGGCGAGTCGCCGACCGTCATCGCCGGCGGCGGCAGGCCTATTTGCAATCCGAGGCCTTTGCCTTCGGCCGGCTTCGCCGCGCGGTGCGTCACCGCGATGCAAGGGCCGCGTACTTCGCCTTGCTCGACTGGTTGCCGCATCTGGATGCAGCACCGCCTGACAACACGCTTGGCGCTTTCAAGGCGATTGCGCGCGACCCTGCGCTGGACCGGCAGCTCGGCGCTCTCGAAGGCGAATTGTTCGGAGGTCAGCGCGAGGCGGATCGCTGGTCACCGCGTCAGCTGTTGCGCGGCGTGACCGTTGCCAGGCGCAGCCTGCGCTCGCATGCGCGGGTCCACACCAACACACGTCTACCCCAGCACCTGAATCCGGCCGCGGCTTCCAGCGCTTCGGCTTACCTGGGCAGAAAGCCTGCGCGATGAGAAGGAGACCGATCAAGCAGACTACCAGACTCGAACCAACGGCTACAATCAAAGCCAGAAAATCAAGGAGCGTCGAATGAGCTGTGAGAAGAAGCAGGACAACACCGTCGCCGATTCCGCCTGTGGTGACAATTCAATCATGAATCGCCGAGCCGTACTGCTCGGCTCGTCGTCCCTTGTCGCGGCAGCGACACTGACGTCGCAGGCACTCGCGCAGGCGCAGAAAGCTGCTCCCGCTGCTGCCCCGGCTGCAGGTGCCTCGGGCCGCAAGCCGAATATCCTGGTCATCTTCGGCGACGACATCGGCATCCCGCAGATCAGCGCCTATACCATGGGCATGATGGGATATCGCACGCCCAACATAGACCGCATCGCGAGCGAAGGGGCGATCTTCACCGACGCCTACGGCCAGCAGAGCTGCACCGCCGGCCGCGCCTCCTTCATTCTCGGCCAGGAGCCATTCCGGACCGGCCTTCTCACCATCGGCATGCCCGGCGATCCCCACGGCATCCAGGACTGGATGCCGACAATCGCCGACGCCATGAAGACCCAGGGCTACGCCACCGGGCAGTTCGGCAAGAACCATCTCGGCGATCGAGACGAGCATCTGCCTACCAAGCACGGTTTCGACGAGTTCTTCGGCAACCTCTATCACCTCAATGCCGAGGAAGAGCCGGAAGGCTACTTCTATCCGAAGGATCCGAACTTCCGGAAGCAGTTCGGTCCGCGCGGCGTCATCAAATCATCGGCAGACGGCAAAATCGAAGACACCGGGCCGCTCAACACCGCGCGCATGCCGACGGTCGACGAGGAGTTTCTCGGCGCCGCCAAGGACTTCATCGGCCGGCAGGCCAAGGCGGACAAGCCGTTCTTCGTCTGGTTCAACTCGACGCGCATGCACGTCTTCACCCATCTGAAGAAGGAGTCGCTCGGCAAGACCGGCAAGGGCATCCATGCCGACGGCATGCTCGAGCATGACGGAATGGTCGGAGAGTTGCTCAAGCAGCTCGACGACCTCGGCATCGCCAACAATACGATCGTGCTCTACACGACCGACAACGGTGCCGAGATCGCGCTGTGGCCGGATGGAGCCATGACGCCATTCCATGGCGAGAAGGGCACGACGTGGGAAGGCGGCATGCGCGTTCCCATGATGGTGCGCTGGCCGGGCGTGGTGAAGCCCGGTACCCAGTACAACGACATCATCTCGCTGATCGATTGGTTCCCGACCTTGGCCGCAGCTGCAGGGATCCCTGATGTCAAGGAGAAGATGAAGACCGGCTTTGCAGGCGCCGGCGGCAAGAACTTCAAGGTCCATCTCGATGGATACAATTTCATGCCGTATTTGAAGGGCGATGCCAAGGAGGGGCCACGCGAGGCGATCTACTACTTCGATCAGGGCGGCAACCTCAATGCCATCAGGTGGAAGGACTGGAAGCTGAGCTTTGCCTCGTCGAAGGGAAACATCGCAACAGGCACGCGCGACGTCACGGCTTGGTCATTGATCACCAATCTGCGCATGGATCCATACGAGCGCGGTTTGGAAGAAGGCGGCGAGGCGATGAAATTCCTTGCCCAGAACATGTGGTTGATCGTGCCTGTGCAGGGCAAGATCAAGGAGTTCTTCTCCGATTTCGACCAGTTCCCGTATCAGGAAGGCAGTTCGCTGAACGCGGGCAGCATCAACTACGGAATGCTCCGGCAACAGGCGGCGCTGAAGCGCCTCAACGAGCTTGAAACGCTCAAGCCGCAATAGCAACGGAGAGGAACGACGGCGCGGCGAAAAAGGCGAATTGCCGATTTCGTCGCGTGTATCACGACGCAAGGCGGTGGGAGCTTCTTCCCGCCCGCCGGGCGCATCGCCAAATTCGACAGTGAAGGCATGCTCTGGTGTTGGCGCGTTTCGCCGACGGGGCGGCTACGATGGCAACCAGAACAACGAGAAGAGGTACTTTGATGTCCATTCACAGCTATACGATCTCGTTCGCAACCGTTGTCCTGATGGTCACATCCAACCTTGCCATGCCCGTCGGAAAGGCCGTGGCGGCGCCGCTGCAGCCGGCGGCAATCCGCCAGGACATGACGGCCTCGCCCGATCTCATCGAGGTTCGCGCGGCCGGCCGCCGCGGCGGGGCTGCGGTCGGCCCCCGCGGTGGCGCCGTGGTGCACCGCGGCGGCGCCGCGGTTGGACCTCGCGGCGGAGCCTATCACGGTCGAACCGCGGTCCGGGGACCGCGGGGTAATGTCGCCGTTCGCAGCACGACGGCCGTGCGAGGACGCGGCGGCTGGGCGCGCCCCGGCTACTACCACTGGCCAAGGGGCGGCGCGATCGCCGCCGGTGCGGCGATCGGATTCGTGAGCGCGGCGACCGCTGCGGCCTGGGCGGGCGCGGCGCCCGCGCCCGGGATGTGCTGGTACTACACCGACCCGTCCCGCACGCAGGGCTTCTGGGATTATTGCCGGTAGTGATCGGGAGGATCGTCGGCGCAGCGGCCGGCACCACCTAGCGAGCCACATCCATGACGCTGGACTACGTCGCACTTGCCATCCTCATCGCCGTGCTGCCGCGCGTCGTGTACGGCGTGGTCGCCGTCTGGGGGATTCCCTACGAGATCGCCAAGCGGCGCGATCACCCGCATCGGGACGCGATCGGCGCGGCGACATGAGTCAGCCTGTTCACGCGGCTGGGGTCTGTCCGGCCCCGGCCGCGGTACAACGCCAGCGGAGCTCGAGAAGCGCATTTCGGCGCTCGAACAGCAATTCCATTTCCTCAAACATTTTCCAAACGGCAATGGGCGTGTACTTTGGTGAAGTTTTCCGATTGGCGGTCGTCGCATTCCTCGTGGGATCGTCCGACTGCGCGATGGCCAAGCCTCGCACTTGTCGCCGACGCCAACGTAGCCAGTCGGGCAGGCTCCGGTGCGCTGGATGCGCTCCCGACCGTCGCGTGTCGGCGTCGGATAGGGTCTTCGCGAGAGCGGAAGTGGTCACAAGCGTTGCGATGACCGCGATGAACTTGGTCATGATCCTCTCCGTTTGACGCGGTACAGATGGCGCACAGACGTGGATGATCGGAAAACCAATCACTGCACCAATCGTTGCACGGGCGTTTTGGGTGTTTTCAGAAGTGCCTTGTGGGGACACTTTGAAAACGACTCGGCTAAGTGCTTGAGTTTGCTGATTCCTGCATTTTGAGAACGACTCGATCTTGACCTTAAGAACGACTCGATCAGCGGTGCTTTCGTTTTGAAAACGACTCGATCCTGTAAGTCGTTCGAGACGCTGCGGAATCGTTTTTTGTGTCGGCGGGCGCTCGGTCCGGCAGCTTCGGCTCAGTCGCTGATAGTCCTGGTTCAGGACGAACGCTTCGATGAGGCGAGAGCAGAGGACGACAACGAAATCGAATCCTATTGCCGGTCGGCCGTCGCCATGTTCATCGCCGCGCACGGTGGCAACGACCACGTGGGCGGATATTTGCCTGCCCCAAGGTCAAAAGACAAAATTTGAATCGTGCGTGACCGATGTTGTCAAAATAACCGAGACCGGTTTGAAAATCATGGAGGCTGAAGAGCTTTCGATTGGCGACAAGATCGCGGAAAAATACGCTTGTTGAACTATCGGTTGCGATACCAGTCCGCACAATGATTCCCGCGCGCCCACCCGCTGTTGTCAGTTGGGAAGAAAAGGGGCGTCCGGTCAATCGGCGGCACCCATCTTCTTTCTTGCGGCTATCCGTATTAATCCTGCGTAGCGGCTTAGAGACCGACAAGTGCTGCTGTGAGCCGGGCAATCCGGTGACACTTAGTTCATAAGGCTTGCGTGCTCGATAGCGGTCGATCATTGAGTGAATTGGCACCGTAACTTCGCCGATGCTCTCCGCTCTACACCTGCATGTTCCTTATCGCAGCGGACAATTGTACGTTGTGATGACATAGATTCCACGACGCATCCGTTTCGAAGCAACGATTTCGCAACTTGATCCGACGTGGCGGAGCCACTCCGAAGCTCCACCGTCCTCCGCCGTTATCGCTCGGGTTCGAGACGAGGTAAGCGTCATTTTCCATACCTGCCATTCCCCAGCTTTCCCAAGCCAGCATGACCGAGTCTTTGTCCGCGAACCCTCTTAGTGCGTCGTTGTGCGCGTAAGACCAAGCTAGAAACCGAAGTTCATCTTTGGCTCGCGGCAGTGCCCCGAAGGTCCCGCCGATCAGCGTGAGCATCACCACGAGCGAGACGACTATCGAACGAGCTCGGGAGGATTTCCTCTCGACTCCGGCCCAGATGCAGAGTCCGACGCAAACTAATGCCACCGCGGGCAAGTAGAGTGAGATGAGAAACAGAAACGTGCCAAGGCTCTTATCCCACGCAAAGGGCGTTGCAGTCGTGACCGCGGCAATTGCGGCAATGAAGGGCAGCCACCGTAGCGTCTGTGTCTCTTTCTCGGGGGCTTGAGCAAACGCGGTCATGGTTCTCAGATTTATCAAGAAGGTTCCGGCAGTTTACAAGCCCGAAGACACAAACGGCTATTCGACCGTCGCGACCATTTCCTCACAGGTAGGGCGAGCTGTAGAGTGCATTCCAGCGCTGGTGGGCCCGGCAGGACTCGAACCTGCAACCAGACCGTTATGAGCGGCCGGCTCTAACCATTGAGCTACAGGCCCCGCCGCGAGACGGCCGCAGGAATGCGCGGCCGGCAACGGTGCGCGGTTCGTTTACAGGGATGGAGGCGGGGGTGCAATGCTGGCTCTGGCGGAGGGGAACGCCGGCGCGGCAGCGCTAGAGATTTTCGAATACCCGAAACTGGCGATGATGCCCTTATGCTCCTGTTTTGCCCGACGAGTCAAATCGCTCCGGCGAAGGATCATTTTTGTGTTTCCGTAACCCTTTGTAATCGCTCGCCTCTTCTACTGTGCATGGGGTTGTTTTCGGCATTTTTGATTGGAGGGATGTCCCGATCCCCTCCAATGCCTTGCTGGCGAGCTGCAAGCTCGCGGGGGATCGCCGGCCCTAATCCACCGAAACCCCGGCGTACTCCACGACCTTCTTCCACTTCTCGGTCTCGTCGGCGACCAGCTTGCCGAACTCGGCCGGCGTCATCGGCTTGGGGATGCCGCCGGTCTCGGCGAGCCGTGCCACCAGCTTCGGGTCCTTCAGCGCTTCGCCGACGGCCTTGTTGAGGATCTCGACCACCTCGGGCGGCGTGCCCTTCGGCGCGGAGATGCCGTAGAAGCCGATCGATTCGAATCCCGGCACGGTCTCGGCGATCGCGGGCACGTCGGGGACGATCGGCCAGCGCTGCGGCGAGGTCACCCCGAGCGCGCGGACGTTGCCGCCTTTCGCCTGTTCCAGCGCGGAGGGAAGATTGTCGAAGATCAGCTGCACCTTGTTGGAGATGATGTCCGGGAAGGCGATCGCCGAGCCGCGATAGGGCACGTGCACCATGTCGCACTTGGTCATCACCTTGAACAACTCCGCCGACATGTGCACCGAGGTGCCGTTGCCGGACGAGGCAAACGAGATCTTGCCGGGATTGGCCTTGCAGTAGTCGATGAACTCCTGGACGGTCTTCGCGGGAAACGCGTTGGCGACGACCAGCATGTTGGTGAGCTGCATGATGCTCGCGACCGGCACGGTGTCGCGCAGGAAGTCGAACGGCAGCTTCTTGTAGAGTGAGGTCGAGATCGCGTTGTTGGGCGCGACGAACAGCAGCGTATAGCCGTCCGCCGGCGAGCTGATCGCGGCCGCGGCGGCGATGTTGCCGCCCGAGCCGGTGCGGTTCTCGACGATGAACTGCTGGCCGAGACGGTCCGACAGCCATTGCGCCATGATCCGCGCGACGATGTCGACCGGGCCGCCGGCGGAGAAGCCGATGATCCAGTGCACGGGACGGTCGGGATATCCGGCTGCGGAGGCGGGAGGTGCGGCGCTAAAAAGCGTTGAAATGAAAACCAGCCCGAAAATACTGTTACGCAAAATTCGCAACATGAAGCCTCCCATTGTTCTATTGTCGTTGGGCTGCATGCTTTCACAAAATCGGGGCGCTGCCTACATCGTCGCAAGTCGATGTTGACGCGGGCCCGCCGGGACCGACCATGAGATTCGCAATCACCATTGTTCTCGGCGCGGCGCTGCTTTCAAGCCTCGCCGCTGCTCAAACCGGAGGCAAGGCCATTTCGACCACGACAATCAGCTCTACGATTAGCCTGGGCACCGCGACGCCCGGCGGCGGCTTTCCCCTCTATGGCAACGCCTTCGCGCAAGCGATGAATGCGGCCGATCCGCAAGCCATTATCGTCCCGCGCAACACCAAGGGCAGCAACGAGAACATTCCGCTCTTGGAGAAAGGCGAGCTCGATCTCGCTTTGGTCGCGGGCGAGCCGGCCTATGAAGCCTTTGCCGGCATCGGCCGCGGGCCGGTGCGGCTGAAGATTCTCACGGCGATCTATTCCAACCCCGGCATGTTCGTGGTGCGCGCGGACAGTTCCTACAAGACGATTCGCGATCTCGTCGGTCAGCCCGTCGCGTTCGGCGCAAAAGGCTCGGGCCTGCCGATCCTGGCGCGCTACGTGCTGGATGGGCTCGGCCTGAAGCAGGACGAGGATTTCAAGGCTGTTTATCTCGACCGCGCCGGCGACGGTCCCGCGATGGTCGAGGATGGACGTGTCGCCGCACTCTGGGGCGCCGGCATCGGCTGGCCCGGCTTTGCGGCGGTGGCCTCGAGCGCGTCAGGCGCGCGCTTCATCGCGCCCAGTGCCGAAGAGATCGCGCGCATCCGCGCCAAACATGCGTTCCTGAAGCCGCTGACCGTGCCGGCGGGCAGCTATCCAAAACAATCCGAGCCGATCGCCTCGCTTGGCTCCTGGAGTTTTGTGCTGACGCGCGAGGATCTGCCGGACGATGTCGCCTATCGGCTGGCCAAGACGCTGCACGGCGTCGAGGTGACATTCTGCAGGACGCTGGCGCAGGCCTGCGAGACCACGGCGTCGAACACGGTGGCGGCAGCGCCGAAGCCGGAGCTGATTCATCCCGGCGTGATGAAGTACTTTCGCGAGATCGGCGTGGTGAAATAGAGCGCGGCCACACCCACAATCGTCATGCCCGGGCTTGTCCCGGGCATCCACGCGCTTCCACGCATGACGTAAGACGTGGATGCCCGGGACAAGCCCGGGCATGACGACCTTCTCCGTGGTTGCTACGCCGTCACTTCTTCACCATCGCACATGCCGGATCCGGCGGCCCAAAGGCCTTGTCGCCGGAAATGGTGGTGAGGATCTTGTAATAGTCCCAGGGATATTTGCTCTCCTCCGGCGTCTTCACCTGCACCAGCCAGAGATCGTGCACCATCAGATTGTCATCGCGTAAGCGGCCGTTGCGGGCGAAGAAATCCTCGATCGGCTTCTCGCGCATCTTGGCGGCGACCTTGAGCGGATCGTCGGTGCCGGTGTCCTTGATGGCGTTGAGATAGTGCATCACGCTCGAATAGACGCCGGCCTGCCACATCGATGGCATCTTGTTCATCTTGGCGAAGTAGCGCTTCGACCATTCGCGGGTCCTGTCGTCCATGTCCCAATAGAACGATGTCGTCAGCAGCAGCCCTTGCGCAGCCTGAAGGCCGAGGCCGTGGATGTCGGTGATCAGCGCCAGCAGCGCCGCCATCTGCTGGCCGCCCTTGAACACGCCGAACTCCGAGCCGGTCTTGATCTCGTTCATGTTGTTGGGCGGACCGGCGGCGATGCCGATGATCTTGGCCTTGGAGGCCTGCGCCTGGAGCACGAAGGAGGAGAGGTCGGGCGTTGCCAGTGGCGGCCGCACCGAGCCCAGCACCTTGCCGCCATTGGCGGTCACGACCGCTGAGGCGTCGCGCTCCAGCGAATGGCCGAAGGCATAGTCGTCGGTGATGAAGAACCAGCTGTCGCCGCCGCGCTTGACCACCGCGTCCGCGGTGCCGACCGCGAGCGCACGGGTGTCGAACACCCACTGGATCGCGTAGGGCGAGCAGAACTTGCCGTGGAAATCCGCCGTGCCGGTGGAGTGGGTGATGAACAGCCGCTTCTTCTCGTTGGCGATGTTCTGCACCGCAAGCCCGACCGCGGAGACCGGCACGTCGACGATCAGATCGACCTGGTCGACATCGTACCAGCGCCGGGCGATGGCGCCGCCGATGTCGGCCTTGAGCTGGTGGTCGCCGATCACGATGCTGATCGGCTTGCCAAGCACGGTGCCGCCGAAATCGTCGATCGCCATCTGCGCCGCCGTCACCGAACCCTGGCCGGTCGGCGCCGAGGCCGGACCGTTCATGTCGGTGAGCACGCCGATCTTGACGATGTCGTCGGAAACCTGCGCCGACGCCGCACCCGGCAGCAGCGTTGCCGCCAAGGCGGCGGCGACCGGCAGTCCAAATCTTGTTGGATTCACGCTTGTCCTCCCCTGATCCGGCTCGTTGGCCGGTGTTGCCCGGGTATGGCCCGGCTGAATTGGTTTCTTTTGCAACTATTCGGGGGCGGGCGTCAATGTCAGGCCGCGAAGCGGATCTGTCCTGCGGGGGAGGGGTCGTAGCCGGCCAGCACCTCGGCGCGCTGCGCAGCCGTCTTTCGCCGAGGAATCGGATCAGGGTCTGCATCGGCGGGCGGAAATAGCTGCGCTGCCGCATAGCGAGATCGACGTTTTCCCAGACCAGCGGCACGAAATCGAGGCGGCCGTGGCGCTCGCGATTGCAATCGGCATACCGCTCGGCGCATTGCCGAAAATGTCCCGGGTGGCGCGCGCAAGAGCAAACGCGTCACGAGTGCGGCGCAATCGATCATCATCATGATCGCGTCATCGCCAAGGAACCCGATCATGACCGTCCGCCGCCTGTCCGTCGCACTCGCGCTTCTTTGCGGCCTCGCCGCGGGCGTTGCGGCATCATCCGCGGAGGACCGCGCGATCGTCCTGGCTTCGACCACATCGACCCAGGAGTCCGGCCTGCTCGATTATCTGCTGCCGATCTTCCGCGACAAGACCGGCATCGACGTGACCGTGATCGCGCGGCGCGCCGATGAAGTGCTCGACGGGGCGCGCAGGGGCGAAGTCGATGTCGTGCTGATGCACGCACGGCCGCAGGAGGAGAAGTTCGTCGCCGACGGTTTTGCCGTGAAGCGTTTCGACGTGATGTACAACGATTATGTGCTGATCGGGCCGAAGAGCGATCCCGCCGGCGTGAAGGGCAAGGACATCGCGACCGCGCTGAAGGCGATCGAGGCCAAGGGCGCGCCGTTCGTGACGCGCGGCGATCGCTCGGGCACTCATGCCGCCGAGCTCGCGCTCTGGATCGTCGCCGGCATCGACATCGCTGCCGCCAAGGGCGCCTGGTATCGCGAGGCCGGGCGGGGCATGACCGCTGCCCTCGATGCCGCGCGCGCCGCGAATGCCTATGTGCTGTCCGACCGCGGCAGCTGGATCGCCTTCAAGGATCGCGGCGATCTCGACATCGTGGTCGAAGGCGACAAGCGGCTGCTCAATCAGTACGGCGCGATGTTGGTCAATCCCGAGAAGTTTCCGAATGTGAAGCAGGAACTGGGGCAGACCTTCATCGATTGGCTGATCTCGCCGGAGGGGCAAGCGGCGATCGCCGGCTACAAGGTCGACGGGCAGCAGCTGTTCTTCCCCAATGCGGACAAGTCGGGCGGCTGACGTCCGCATCGCCGGCGGTTGCCAAACCGGGCGATGCATGGTCCATCATGGCGCATGACCCAGCGCCTGCCGCCTTCGCTGACGCCACTCGACACCGCGCTCGCGGTGTTGCTGCGAGGCGTTGATCCGATAGCGACCATCGAGTTGCCCCTGTCCGAGGCAGCGGGCTGCATCGCGGCGGGGACGCCGCTGCTTGCGGCCTATCCGCCGCGCGACATTGCCGCTGCGGATGGCTGGGCGCTATGCGCCAACGATATTGCCGGTGCGTCCGCCTATTCGCCGCTGCCTCTGACAAAAGCACCTGTTTGGGTCGATGCCGGCGACGCGATGCCCGACGGATGTGATTGTGTGCTCGATGCCGACGCGGTCGAGGTGTCGGGTCCACTCGCCCAGGTACTGGCGGAGGGCGTGCCCGGACTGGGCGTCAGGCGCGCCGGAAGCGACATCGCCGGGCACACGCCTGCCGTGGCGGAAGGGCATTTGATCAATCCTGCCGCTCTGTTGCTCGCGCGTGCCGCCGGTGCTGAAAAGCTGAGCGTACGGCAGCCGCGGCTGTGCATCGTCAACGTGCCGGGTGCAGCCGTGACGACGCACATGATTGCGGAGATCGCGCGCGCAGCGGGACTGGGTGTGCAAACCCGCGAAGCTGTCGCGCGAGATGCGGCATCGATCGCGGAAGCGCTCGGCGATCTCACCTGCGATCTCGTCGCGACGATCGGCGGCAGCGGCGTCGGCCGCCGGGATGCCGCCGTTAGCGCGCTGGCTCAGCATGGTGACGTGCTCGCCCATGGCCTCGCGCTCCAGCCCGGACGCACCGCGGCGGTCGGGCGGCTCGGACAGGTTCCCGTCGTCGCCTTGCCCGACTCGCCCGATCATGCGCTCGCGGCCTGGCTCGCGCTCGTGCTTCCGATCGTCGATCGCCTGTCGGCGCGGCAGTTACGCCGACGCATGACCTTGCCGCTCGCGCGAAAAATCGCATCCAGCGTCGGCATCGCTGAAATCGTGCTGCTGGTTGAGGAACATCATGCGTGGCTCCCGCTTGCGGTAGGTGAATGGCCGCTTCAGGCAATTGCCCGAGCGGATGCATGGCTGATCGTTCCCGCCAGCCACGAGGGATTTGCGGCAGGGACGCTGGTCGATGCCTATCTGATGCGGGAATGATATGGGTTTTGGCATGACGATGATCCCGCAATCGCAAGACCGCAGCGCGTTCGAACAGGAGCAGTTCCTCAAGATTTTCTCGCGTGAGGAGGCCTTGGCGCGTTTCGAGGCGGCTTTGTTCCCGCGCGCCCTTGCGAGCGAAACGCGCAAGCTCGGTGCTGCGCTCGGTGCGGCCCTTGTTGAAGACATCACGGCGCCGATCGACGTTCCGCCGTTCGACCGCTCCAATGTCGACGGCTTTGCCGTGCGTTCGGCGGATCTTGCCGCGGCCGGCGAAAGCGCACCTGTTCGCCTTGCACTGAACGGCGAGACCATCCACTGCGGCACTGTGCCCAAGCTGCAAGTGAGGACTGGAACCGCAAGCCCGATTGCCACCGGCGGCCCGCTGCCGCGTGGCGCTGACGCCGCAATCATGGTCGAGCACACCCAGCTCGCCGGCTCCGATGCGATCGACGTGCGCCGCGCCGCGTCCCCCGGACAATTCATTTCCTATGCGGGATCTGACATCGCGCGTGGCGAAGCGCTGCTGCGCGCCGGCACGATCATCGGCTCGCGCGAGATCGGCATGCTGGCGGCCTGCGGCATCGCCGAGGTAACGGTCGCGCGCAAGCCGCGAGTTGCCGTGGTCTCGACCGGCGACGAACTGGTTCAGCCTGGCGAGGCGCTCGCGCCGGCTGCGATCTACGACACCAACGGCGCGATCGTCGCGGCCGCGATCGATGAGAACGGCGGCGAGGCGGTTTTCCTCGGCGCCATTCCGGACGATGAAGCAAAGCTCGAAGCTGCCATGCGCCGCGCGCTGGCGGACGCCGACATGTTGGTGCTCTCGGGCGGCACGTCGAAAGGCGCGGGTGACCTGTCCCATCGCATCATCGGCCGGCTCGGCAAGCCCGGCATCATCGCGCATGGCGTTGCGCTCAAACCCGGCAAGCCGCTGTGCCTTGCGGTGTGCGACGGCAAGCCGGTGGTGATCCTGCCGGGCTTTCCGACATCGGCGATGTTCACCTTCCACGACATGATCGTGCCGGTGCTGCGCAGGATGGCCGGGCTGCCGCCGCGCTCGGATGCCAAGGTGAACGCGACCGTGCCGGTGCGTATCGCCTCCGAGCTCGGCCGCACGGAATTCGTCATGGTCTCGCTGGTCACGGGCAAGGTCGGCCTGATCGCCTATCCATCCGGCAAGGGGTCCGGTGCGATCACGTCCTTTGCGCAGGCCGACGGTTTTCTGCGCATCGACGCGCTGGCCGACCAGATGCCCGCCGGGACCGGGGCCGAGGTGACGCTGTTCACGCCGCATGTGCGCGTGCCCGATCTCGTCATCGTCGGCAGTCATTGCACCGGCCTCGATCTCGTCACCGCGCAGCTCGCGCATGCCGGCCTCACCGTGCGCTCGATCGCCGTCGGCAGCCTTGGCGGGCTCGCGGCGGCGCGGCGCGGCGAATGCGATCTCGCGCCGATCCATCTGTTCGACGACAAGAGCGAGACTTACAACTCACCCTATCTCGTCGACGGTCTCGAGCTCCTGCCGGGCTGGCGGCGGATGCAGGGCATCGTGTTTCGCAAGGGCGACAAGCGCTTCGAGGGCCTCGGTGCGAAGGAGGCCGTCGCCGCCGCGCTCGCGGACCCCGCCTGCATCATGGTCAACCGCAATCAGGGCGCCGGCACGCGCATCCTGATCGACCGGCTGCTCGGCGGCGCGCGCCCGGAAGGCTATTGGAACCAGCCGCGCTCGCACAATGCGGGCGCCGCGGCCGTCGCACAACATCGTGCCGACTGGGGCATGACCATTGCGCCGGTCGCCGATGCGGTCGGGCTCGGATTCATTCCGCTGGCGGAAGAGCATTATGACTTCGCGCTGGTGACGGCGCGCAAGCAACGTCCGTCGGTCAAAGCCTTTCTCGACGCACTGGGCTCGGACGAGGCGCGTACCGCGCTGGAGCGGGCGGGCTTCCGGCCGGCGTAGACGTACGATGTGGCGTTCAAACCGGGCGCACCTCATCCAGCACCGCCAGCCGCTCGGCCTCCGCGATATCCTCGACCGTGTTCGCGTTGAAGAACGGATCGAGCGGCTCGGCCGGCCACGTCACCGTCGCGAGCGGATAGCGCGCGGTCCAGCGGTCGATCTTGCGGAGGTCCTCGACGACCAGAGCATGACGGAGCTTGTCGCGCAAGGCGACGCGCCACAGTCCGATCACCGGATGCGACTGGTCGCCTGATGCGGCGACTGCGAGCTCGGCGTTGTCCCGCTCTCGCGCTTGATGCAGGCGCGCGACCAGATCGCGGGGCAGGAACGGGCAGTCGCCGGCGGCGCTGAGCACCCACTCCAGCTCGGGCCGGTTCGCCGCGGTCCACTCGAGCGCGGCAAGGATGCCGGCGAGCGGGCCGGGAAAGCCGGGCACGTCGTCGGGCACAACCGTCAATCCGAACGCCGCAAAGCGTGCCGGATCGCCATTCGCATTGAGGATCAGTCCATCGCATTGCGGCTTCAGGCGTGCGATCACGCGCTCCAGGATGGTGCGGCCGCCGATGGTCCGCATCGGCTTGTCGCCGCCGCCCATGCGCCGTGCCAGGCCGCCAGCGAGCAGCACGCATTGCGTCGGCGGAATTTTAGTCGTCACCACCTTCACCCTTGCGCTTGTGCTTCGCCGATTCGTCCTCGACATAGGCGAGGTTCTGGTCGTAGACGATCCGCTCCTCGCCCGCGAGCACAATGAAGCGCTTTCCGCGCGTGCGGCCAACCAGCGTCAGCCCGACCTGGCGTGCGAGATCGACGCCCCAGGCGGTGAAGCCGGAGCGCGACACCAGGATCGGAATGCCCATGCGCACGGTCTTGATCACCATTTCCGAGGTGAGCCGTCCCGTGGTGTAGAGGATCTTGTCGGAGGCATCGACGCCGTGGCGGTACATCCAGCCCGCGATCTTGTCGACGGCATTGTGGCGGCCGACGTCCTCGGTGTAGCAGAGCGGCTCGCCTTCCTTGCACAGCACGCAGCCGTGGATCGCGCCGGCCTCCAGATAGAGCGAGGGCATGGTATTGATGGTCTGCGTCATCTGGTAGAGCCAAGAGGTGCGCAGCTCCGCCTTCGGCAGCGCCACGCTCTCGACCGCTTCGAGCAGGTCGCCGAAGGCGGTGCCCTGTGCGCAGCCCGAGGTTTGCGTGCGCTTCTTCAGTTTGGCTTCGAAATTGGTGTGATGCTCGGTACGCACCACGACCACCTGGAGGTCGTCGTCGTATTCGACCTCGGTGACCTCGTCGTTATATTTGAGCATATTCTGGTTGAGCAGGTAGCCCAGCGCCAGATATTCTGGATAGTCGCCGATCGTCATCATGGTGACGATCTCCTGGGAGTTCAGGTAGAGCGTCAGCGGCCGCTCCATCGGCACCTTGATCTCGACCTTGGCGCCGGTCTGGTCGGTGCCGGTCACGCTCTGGGTCAGGCGCGGGTCGTCCGTATCAGGGACAATCAGGGGCACCGGGATTTTGTCGATCTTCATCATGGCCGCGAGGTTAGCATGACATTCGGGTCAAGCCGATATAAGCATGGCGGGAAGGGAACGAAATGTCGCCTCATCGTCATTGCGAGCGCAGCGAAGCAATCCAGAAATGCGCCCGCAGAGACACTCTGGCTTGGCTGCGCTCGCAATGACGATGAGGCAGCGGTTCCATCAACGATGAAGGCGCTCGCGGAGACGGAGCTGGAATGAAAGTCATCGGCCTTGCAGGCTGGAGCGGTGCGGGCAAGACCACGTTGTTGACGCGGCTGATCCCGCATTTCAACGCGCAAGGGCTGCGCGTTTCCGTGATCAAGCATGCGCATCACCAGTTCGATGTCGATGTGCCGGGTAAGGATTCCTGGCGGCATCGCGAGGCCGGCGCGGCCGAGGTGCTGGTTGCTTCGTCGAACCGCTGGGCCCTGATACATGAATTGCGCGGCGCGGCTGAGCCTCGGCTGCCGGAGCTCTTGAGCAAGCTGTCTGCCGTCGACCTCGTCGTGGTCGAAGGCTTCAAGCGCGAGCCGCATCGCAAGATCGAGGTGCATCGCGGCGGAAACGGCAAGCCGTTGCTGTTTCCTGATGATCCCGGAATTTTCGGGATCGCGACCGACATCGCCATTGAAACCCGGCTGCCGACCGTCCATCTCGACAATATCCCGGCTGTCGCGGCATTGCTGCTGCGTGCGGCGATGCCGGTCGAGGAAGCGGTGGCGAAAAGCGCTGCGATGCGCTGACGAGGCACCATGGCGCAACTGTCGGACGATTGTTTTGCCTTCGGTGGACCGATGATGTCGGTCGACGAGGCCGTTGGTCTCATCACGACGCGCGTCAACGCGATTGTCGATCTCGAGACAGTGGCGCTCGTCGATGCCGATGGGCGCGTGCTGGCGCGCGATATCGCGGCGCCGCTGCCGCTGCCGCCCTTCACCAATTCCGCCGTCGACGGCTACGCCGTGCGCAACGTCGACCTTCCGGAAAGCGCGGAACGGGCATTCCCGCTCGACGGCCGCATCCAGGCCGGCGGACTTGCGCAAGCGCCGATCAAGCCCGGCCACACCGCGCGCATCTTCACGGGCGCGCCGATGCCGCCGGGTGCCGAGGCCGTCTTCATGCAGGAAGATGTTCGCCTCGATGAGGCCGGCAAGATCGTGCTGCCGCCGGGATTGAAGCCAGGCGCGAATGTCCGTCCGGCGGGCGAGGACATTCCCGAGGGGCATATCGCGCTGCGTGCCGGCCAGCGGCTGCGGCCGCAGCATGTCGCGCTTGCTGCAGCATTCGGCCTTGTCAGGCTCGACGTCGTCAGGCGCATCCGCGTCGCCGTGTTCTCGACCGGTGACGAGCTGGCTTCGCCGGGCGAGCCGCGCGCGGCGTCACAGCTGTTCGATTCCAACCGCTTCATGCTGATGGCGATGCTGCGCCGGCTCGGCTGCGAGGTCTCTGATCTCGGCATCTTGCGCGACGAGCGGACGTCGCTCGCGAATGGCTTGAAGCAGGTGGCAGGCAGCCACGATCTGATCCTCACCACCGGCGGCGTCTCGACCGGCGAAGAGGACCACGTCAAGGCAGCGGTCGAGAGCATTGGCTCGCTGGTGCTGTGGCGGATGGCGATCAAACCCGGACGTCCCGTGGCGATGGGCATCATCGGGGGCACCCCGCTGATCGGCTTGCCCGGCAATCCCGTCGCAAGCTTCGTCACCTTCGTGCATGTTGTGCGGCCGACCGTGCTTGCGCTCGCCGGTAGCTTGCCGGAGCCGTTGACGCCGATCCCGCTGCGTGCCGCTTTCACCTACAAGAAGAAGGAGGGCCGCCGCGAATATGTGCGTACCTCGTTGCGGCGTGCGGAGGACGGCACGCTGGAGGCGGTCAAGTTCCCGCGCGAAGGCGCCGGGCTGTTATCGTCGCTGGTGGAGACCGACGGCCTCGTTGAACTCGGCGAAGACATGACGCAGGTCGACCCGGGGCAGAGCGTAGGTTTCTTGTCCTATGCCGATCTGCTCTAGAGGCTTTGCGTTGACGTCATCGAGTGGCCTCGCCATGTTGCGCCCATGACCAGAACGATGCTCGATCTCACGGGGTTGAAATGCCCGCTGCCGGCCTTGAAGACGCGCAAGGCGCTAAAACCATTACAGCCGGGCGATCAGCTTGAAGTGCACTGTACCGACCCCTTGTCGGTAATTGACATTCCGAACCTGATCCGCGAGACGGGGGACACGGTGGCGATCACCGAGCGCAACGACGCGCGCATCGTGTTCCTGATAGAAAAAGCAAATGGTTCGATAGAAGGCGTCAATGCTGCGCTGCGTTCTTGAGAACGTTACCGCGCTGATTCCGACCTTTTGTCTATCGACATCGATCACGGCTTCTGCCCAAATTGACTTTCTCCGTGCAGGCGCGGAGGTTGAGTCTTGTCTGCGATACGCAGATCAACGGGCCACGCACGAAGCCTGCACGTCGTATCGGGCATAGAGCCCCGCTCGAGGGGTTAATTCTTCGGACACGCGTGACGATCCTGCGCGCGTCGGATGATTGTGGGGAGCAGCAGGGACAGTGGCTGCACCGCAGCTGGCTGAGAAACAGGATCATAGTGGCAGGCTGCTCAGAAGGGCGGCTTAGGGGAGGAATGTATGGCTACTATCGAAAGCGCTGGAACAATTTCGGGCGCTGGCGCGGGAATTCTCGATCGCGACCATACGGTCGCAAAGGCCGGCTTCAATCGCTGGCTGGTGCCGCCGGCTGCACTGTGCATCCATCTCTGCATCGGCATGGCCTACGGCTTCTCGGTGTTCTGGCTGCCGCTGTCGCGCGCGATCGGAGTGACCGCGCCGAAGGCGTGCCCGGATATGTCGCTGTGGCAGGAGCTCTTCACCACTAGCTGCGATTGGAAGGTCGCAAGCCTCGGCTGGATGTTCACCTTGTTCTTCGTCGTGCTCGGCGTTGCCGCTGCAGTTTGGGGCGGCTGGCTCGAACGGGCTGGTCCGCGCAAGGCCGGTTTCGTCGCGGCGATCTGCTGGTGCGGCGGCCTGTTCCTCGGTGCGATCGGAATCTACACCCACCAGCTCTGGCTGATGTGGCTGGGGTCCGGCGTGATCGGCGGCATCGGCCTTGGCCTCGGCTACATCTCGCCTGTGTCCACGCTGATCAAATGGTTTCCCGATCGCCGCGGCATGGCGACCGGTATGGCGATCATGGGTTTCGGCGGCGGCGCCATGATCGGTGCACCGTTTGCCAACATCCTGATCAACTACTTCAAGACACCGACCGATGTCGGCGTGTGGAAGTCCTTCCTCGTGATGGGCATCGTCTATTTCGTCTTCATGACAATCGGCGCTTTCGCCTACCGCGTGACGCCGGCCGGCTGGAAGCCTGACGGCTGGACGCCGCCGAGCGAGAAGAAGACAATGATCTCCGAGCATCACGTCCATCTCGACAACGCGCACAAGACGCCGCAGTTCTGGCTGATCTGGTGGGTGCTGTGCCTGAACGTGTCGGCCGGCATCGGCGTGATCGGCATGGCCTCTCCGATGCTGCAGGAGATCTTCGCCGGCAAGCTGATCGGCCATCCGGAGCTCGCCTTTGGTCAGCTCTCGGTCGAGCAGAAGACTGTCATCGCCGGAATCGCGGCGGGCTTCGCGGGCCTGCTGTCACTGTTCAACATCGGCGGCCGCTTCGTCTGGGCGTCGTTGTCTGACTATATCGGCCGCAAGAATACGTATTACACGTTCTTTATCCTCGGCATCGTGCTCTACGCACTGGCGCCGACGTTTGCGGCGATGGGCTCGAAGATGCTCTTCGTGCTCGGCTTCGGCATCATCCTGTCGATGTATGGCGGCGGCTTCTCCACGGTGCCGGCTTATCTGGCCGATATGTTCGGCACCCAGTTCGTCGGCGCGATCCACGGCCGGCTGCTGACGGCGTGGTCCACCGCGGGCATCATCGGCCCCGTTGTCGTGAACTACATCCGCGAGTTCCAGCTCGCAGCGGGCGTGCCGCGTGACCAGCTCTACAACACGACCATGTACATTCTCTGTGCGATGCTGATCGCCGGCATCATCTGCAACTACCTGATCAAGCCGGTCGACTCGAAATGGTACATGAACGAAGCCGAAGTCGCGAAGCTGCAGGCGGCAGGCGCCGGCGCCAATACGGTTCAGACGGGCTCGTTCGGAATCGGCACCGGCGGCCTCGATACGAAAGCGGCGCTGTTCTGGCTCTTCGTCGGCGTCCCGCTGGCGTGGGGTGTGTACAAGACGCTCGAGAGCGCGGTTAAGATCCTCTGATCGCAAACCCAACGTCGCGGGATGCTCATCCCGCGGCGTTCGCCTTTTAGACATCATCAAGAAATGGGACTTGGGGGATTTAAATGCTTCGCACCCGAATTTGCCTTGCGGCCGTGTTGCTCGTCGCTGGTCTTCATACCGCATCCGCGCAGACGACAACGACACCGGCGGCGCCTGCTGCAACGACCGAAGCCAAGCCTGGCAAGATCAAGCTCACCATGCAGAAGCTGAAGGACATGAAGGCGAAGTGGGCGGCCAACAAGCCAAAGCTCAAGGCCTGTCGCGCCGATGTGAAATCCAAGGGTCTCGCCGGCGACGACCGCTGGTTCTACATCGAAGAGTGCATGAGCAAGACGTGAGACAACGCCGGATCGAGTGTCGATGAGGGGCATGGAGCCTGGCGGCTGCATGCCCCTTAAATGCTTATCGGAACGCATGAATTCTCTTGGCATCTGGTATGCCAGGAGCTAGACTTGGGTTTGTTCTAAGGAAGAGTGACGAGACGCATTGATGAGCCACGACGTGCAACAAATCCGCTCGTTCGAACATCCGGGCGAGGGACGGAAGCGAGCCAAGGCCACGCCCAAGGGCCGGCAGGTTGACCCCACGGCCGCGCACGAGATCGAGACCCTGCTTGGCGACCGCCCGCGGCGGCGCGACCTGCTGATCGAATATATGCACCTGATCCAGGATAGATATCACCAGATCTCGGCCGCGCATCTCGCGGCGCTCGCCGACGAGATGAAGCTCGCCTTCGCCGAAGTGTTCGAGACCGCGACGTTCTATGCGCATTTCGACGTGGTGAAGGAGGGCGAGCCCGAAATCGCACTGCTGACGATCCGCGTCTGCGATTCACTCACCTGCGCGATGCTCGGGGCTGAGAAGCTGCTCGAGGATCTTCAGAGTTCGGCGGGCCCCGGCATCCGCGTGGTGCGCGCGCCCTGCGTCGGCCGCTGCGATACGGCGCCTGCGGCAGAAGTGGGTCACAACTTCGTCGACCGCGCCACGGTCGATAGCGTGTTGGCGGCGGCGAAGGCCGGCGACACCCACGCGCATCTGCCGAAATATGTCGATTACGACGCCTATGTCGCTGGCGGCGGCTACAAGCTGCTCAATCGACTGCGTTCCGGTGAACTGTCGACCGACGATCTCCTGAAGGCGCTCGACGATGCTTCGCTGCGCGGTCTTGGCGGTGCCGGCTTTCCGACCGGGCGCAAATGGCGCGCGGTGCTGGGGGAGCCCGGCCCGCGGCTGATGGCGATCAACGGCGACGAGGGCGAGCCCGGCACGTTCAAGGACCGCGTCTATCTCGAAAGCGATCCGCACCGCTTCATCGAGGGCATGCTGATCGGCGCGCATGTGGTGCAGGCCTCCGACATCTATATCTACATCCGCGACGAATATCCGGCGGCGCGCGCGATCCTCGATCGTGAAATCGCCAAACTGCCGGCGGGCGGCCCGACGCTGCATATGCGGCGCGGTGCCGGCGCCTACATCTGCGGCGAGGAATCCTCGCTGCTCGAAAGCATCGAGGGCAAGCGCGGCCTGCCCAGGCACAAGCCGCCTTATCCGTTCCAGGTCGGGCTGTTCGGCCTGCCGACGCTGATCAACAACATCGAAACACTGTGGTGGGTGCGCGACATCGTCGAGAAGGGCGCCGACTGGTGGAAGGGTCACGGCCGCCACGAGCGTCATGGCCTGCGCAGCTTCTCGGTCTCGGGTCGCGTCAAGACTCCAGGCATGAAGCTCGCGCCCGCCGGGATCACCGTGCGCGAACTGATCGACGAATATTGCGGCGGCATGGCCGATGGCCATCAGTTCTACGCGTACCTGCCGGGAGGCGCGTCGGGCGGCATTTTGCCGGCCGCGATGGACGACATCCCGCTCGATTTCGGCACGTTGGAGAAATACGGCTGCTTCATCGGTTCGGCCGCGATCGTGATCCTGTCGCAGCAGGACAGCGTGAAAGCCGCAGCGCTGAACCTGATGAAATTTTTCGAGGACGAGAGCTGCGGCCAGTGCACGCCGTGTCGCGTCGGCACCCAGAAGGCGGCGCTTCTGATGCAGAAGCCGGTCTGGAACCGCGCACTTCTGGACGAATTGAGTCAGGCGATGCGCGATGCCTCGATCTGCGGGCTCGGACAGGCGGCGTCGAACCCGCTTTCAACCGTGATCAAATATTTCCCTGACGAGTTCAAGGAAGCGGCCGAATGACCAAAATTACGTTCGAGCTCGACGGCAAGCAGGTCGAGGCCACCGCTGGCGAGACCATCTGGCAGGTGGCCAAGCGCCAGGGCCGCGAGATCCCGCATCTCTGTTATTCGCCCGCACCGGACTATCGCCCCGACGGCAATTGCCGCGCCTGCATGGTCGAGATCGAGGGCGAGCGCGTGCTCGCCGCGTCCTGCAAGCGCACCCCGTCGGTCGGCATGAAAGTGAAGACCGAGTCCGCACGTGCGGTTTCCGCGCAAAAAATGGTGATGGAGCTGCTCGTCGCCGACCAGCCGGCGCGCGAGACCTCGCACGATCCGGAGTCGAAATTCTGGCACTGGGCCGAGACGACAGGCGTCACCGAGAGCCGCTTTCCCGCGGCGGAGCGCTGGGCAACCGACGCCAGCCATCCGGCGATGCGCGTCAATCTCGATGCCTGCATCCAGTGCGGCCTGTGCGTGCGCGCCTGCCGCGAGGTCCAGGTCAACGATGTCATCGGCATGGCCTACCGCAACCATGGCTCGAAGATCGTGTTCGATTTCGACGACCCCATGGGCGAGTCCACCTGCGTGGCTTGCGGCGAATGCGTGCAAGCCTGTCCGACCGGCGCGCTGATGCCGGCCGTGATGCTGGATGAGAAGCAGACCCGTGTGACCTACGCGGACAAGAAGGTGGATTCGCTCTGCCCGTTCTGCGGCGTCGGCTGCCAGGTGACCTATGAGGTCAAGGACGAGAAGGTGATCTATGCCGAGGGCCGCGATGGCCCCGCCAACCACAATCGTCTTTGTGTCAAGGGCCGCTTCGGCTTCGACTACATCCACCATCCGCATCGTCTGACCAAGCCCCTGGTGCGGCTGCCCAATGCGAAGAAGGATGCCAACGACCAGGTCGATCCCGCCAATCCCTTTACCCATTTCCGTGAAGCCAGCTGGGAGGAAGCGCTCGACATCGCCGCCAAGGGCCTGGTCAAGATCCGCGACACCAACGGTGTGAAGGCGCTGGCCGGCTTCGGCTCGGCCAAGGGCTCGAACGAAGAGGCCTATCTGTTCCAGAAGCTGGTACGCACCGGCTTCGGTTCGAACAATGTCGACCACTGCACCCGTCTGTGCCACGCCTCGTCGGTGGCAGCGCTGTTCGAGGGTCTGAGCTCCGGCGCGGTGTCGGCGCCGTTCTCGGCTGCGATGGATGCCGAGGTCATCATCGTGATCGGCGCCAATCCGACCGTGAACCATCCGGTCGCCGCGACCTTCATCAAGAACGCGGTCAAGCAGAATGGCGCAAAGCTGTTCGTGATGGATCCGCGGCGGCAGACGCTGTCGCGCCATGCGACCAGGCATCTGCAATTCAAGCCCGGCTCCGACGTCGCCATGCTGAACGCGATGATCAACACGATCATCACCGAAGGCCTGACTGACGATCAGTACATCGCCGGTTACACCGAGGGTTTCGAGGATCTCAAGGAGAAGATCAAGGAATTCACGCCGGAGAAGATGGAGCCGATCTGCGGCGTCCCGGCGCAAACGCTGCGCGAGGTGGCGCGGACCTATGCTCGCGCGAAATCCTCGATCATCTTCTGGGGTATGGGCATCAGCCAGCACGTTCACGGCACCGATAATGCGCGCTGCCTGATCGCGCTGGCGCTGATCACCGGCCAGGTCGGCCGCCCCGGCACCGGTCTGCATCCGCTGCGCGGCCAGAACAACGTGCAGGGCGCCTCGGACGCCGGCCTGATTCCGATGTTCCTGCCGGACTATCAACCGGTCGGCCGCGACGACCTGCGCGGTGCCTTCGAAAAGCTCTGGCAGCAGGATCTCGATCCCGTCCGCGGCCTGACCGTGGTCGAGATCATGAACGCGATCCATGCGGGCGAGATCAAGGGCATGTATATCGAGGGCGAGAACCCCGCGATGTCCGATCCCGATCTCCAGCATGCACGGCACGCGCTTGCCATGCTCGATCATCTCGTGGTGCAGGATCTGTTCGTCACCGAGACTGCGTTCCACGCCGACGTGATCCTGCCGGCCTCGGCCTTTGCGGAGAAGGACGGTTCCTTCACCAACACCGATCGCCGCGTGCAGCTCGCACGCCAGGTGATCAAGCCGCCCGGCGATGCGCGGCAGGATCTCTGGATCATCCAGGAGGTCGGCAAGCGCATGGGCCTGCCCTGGAATTACTCCGGCCCCGGCGAGGTCTTTACCGAGATGGCGGAATTGATGCCATCGCTGAAGAACATCACCTGGGAGCGGCTGGTCCGCGAAGGCGCGGTCACCTATCCGGTCGACGATCCCGACAAGCCGGGCAACGAGATCATCTTCACCACGGGCTTCCCGACCGCGAGCGGCCGCGGCAAGATCGTGCCGGCCAAGGTGATCCCACCGGACGAGATCCCCGATGCGGAATATCCGATGGTGCTGTCGACCGGCCGCGTGCTGGAGCATTGGCACACCGGCTCGATGACGCGCCGCGCCCAGGTGCTCGACCAGATCGAGCCGGAGGCGGTCGCGTTCATGTCGCCGAAGGACATGCGCAAGAAGAAGCTCGCGCCCGGCGATTTCATCCGGCTGGAGACCCGCCGCGGTGCGGTCGAGGTCAAGGTCCGCTCGGATCGCGACGTGCCGGAGAACATGGTGTTCATGCCGTTCTGCTACGCGGAAGCGGCGGCCAATCTCCTCACCAATCCGGCGCTCGATCCGTTCGGCAAGATACCGGAGTTCAAGTTCTGCGCGGCCAGGGCCGAGCGCGCGGAGATGCGGGACGCGGCGGAGTAGGGCCCTGTCGTCGTTTGGCGGCACGGCTTCGCCAAGCCACCGCTGTCGTCCCGGCGGTTCGCCGGGACGACGGCTGAGTATGTGGCGCATACATGTCTCTGCCTCGCCGTCGCTTCGCTCCTTGCAATGACGGTGGTAGACGTGGCGCATGTCCAAAGCCACCCCAGCCACGCGCGCGCTCACGGCCGCCGGCGTCGCCTTCACCGTCCACACCTATGATTACGATCCCGACGCCGAAAGCATCGGCCTTCAGGCGGCCGCTGCGCTCGGCGAGGATCCGGCGCGCGTCTTGAAGACGCTGATGGCGCTGGTCGACGGCAAGCCGGTCTGCGTGATCGTTCCGTCCGACCAGGAAATCTCGATGAAGAAGCTCGCCGCCGCGACGAACGGCAAGTCGGCGCAGATGATGAAGCCGCCTGAGGCCGAGCGCGTCACCGGATTCAAGGTCGGCGGCATCAGCCCGTTCGGGCAGCGGAAACCGGTACGCACCGTGATCGAGCAGAGCGCGCTCGCGCATGACCATGTGTACGTCAATGGCGGTCAGCGCGGACTGCAGGTGCGGCTCAGTCCACGCGACGTGCGGGACGTGTTGAAGGCGATTGCCGCAGAACTGGTCGCCTGAGTGCCGCGCTCTGCTACTGCTTCTGCAGCAGCTTCAGCCGACAGCGTAGCGCTTCGCGAATGTGGGCACGGGCGAGTTGTTCCGATTTGTCGCCGTCGCGCGCGGCGATCGCCTCAACGATGGCCTGATGTTCCCCGTGGCTGGTCGCGGGACGGCCTGACACCGTGAAGGTGGTGGGACCGAGCAGCGCGATCCAGTCCTGTAATTCGCGCGAGGCATTGTCGAGATAGCGGTTGCGTGCGGCGCGGCAGATGGCTTCGTGAAAGGCGCGGTTGAGCCTCGCCATCTCGGCCGCGTCGGTCGCGGACGCCTCGACAAAGGCCTGCTCGATATCCCTGAGCGCGTCGATCTCCGGCATCGATGCATGCTCGGCGGCAAGCCGGGCGGAGGCGCCTTCCATGATCTCGCGCATGGCGTAGAGCTCGAGCACCTCGGAAATATCGAGATTGCGCACGATCAGCCCACGGCCACCGGCGGGCTCGACGAAGCCCCGCGCGGCGAGCCGTCCCAGAGCTTCCCGCACCGGCGTGCGGCTGACCTTCAGCCGTTGCGCGACCTCTTCCTCGCGCAGGCGGTCACCGGCGCGATAGCTGCCAGCCTGAAGGGCCTCGCACAGCGACCGGAATACGGCCTCGCCCAACGCTACGCCGCCGCCGCGCGCGATTGATCCGCCTGCCTTTGCCGGGCCTCTGGCCATGTTCCCCCGATGCGCATCCAATGCATGCAGAGATGCCGCTTGCACCGCCGATGTATATCTTTGTATACAAAAGTACGCAATGGCGGCTTGGCTTGATCGGGCTGCCGGCGAGCAGAATGTCTTTAACTTCGTCGCATCGGGCAGATGGATGAGCAGCAAATACGACGTGCTGGTGATCGGCGGCGGCAACGCGGCGCTGTGCGCGGCGATCTCGGCGCGCCACGGCGGTGCCTCGGTGCTCGTGCTGGAGGGCGCGCCGAAATTCTATCGCGGCGGCAACACCCGCCACACCCGCAACATGCGCTGCGCCCATGACGCGGCAACGGAAATCCTGACCGGTCCCTACACTGAGGACGAGTTCTGGGAGGATCTGCTGCGCGTCACCGGCGGGCAGACCGACGAGGTGCTCGCGCGCCACATGATTCGGGAATCCAAGGACATCCTGAACTGGATCGTGGAGCAGGGCGTGCGTTGGCAGCCCTCGCTCGGCGGCACGCTGAGCCTTGGCCGCACCAACTCCTTCTTTCTCGGCGGCGGCCGCGCGATGCTGAACGCGCTCTATCTCACCGCCGAGCGACTCGGCGTCGACGTCGAATACGACGCCGAAGTCACCGACCTCGTGATCGAGGACGGCATGTTTCTCGCCGCGCGCCTGAAACGGCCGATCAAGGGCAAGACCGAGATCCGCGCGACGTCGCTGGTCGCCGCGGCCGGCGGGTTCGAAGCCAACATCGAATGGCTGAAGCAATATTGGGGCGAGGCCGCCGACAATTTCCTGATCCGCGGCACGCCCTATAATCGCGGCTCGATCCTGAAGATGCTGCTGGACCAGGGCGTGCAGGAGGTCGGCGATCCCACCCAGTGTCATGCGGTCGCGATCGATGCTCGCGCGCCGAAATTCGACGGCGGCATCATCACCCGCCACGATTCCGTCGTGTTCGGCATCGTCGTCAACAAGCACGCGCAGCGCTTCTACGACGAGGGCGAGGACATCTGGCCGAAGCGCTATGCGATCTGGGGCCGGTTGGTCGCAGCGCAGCCCGACCAGATCGCCTACATCATCTTCGATTCCACTGTCGTTACCAGCTTTATGCCGACGCTGTTCCCGCCGATCGGGGGGCAGACGGTCGCCGAGCTCGCCGGCAAGCTAGAGCTCGATCCCGCCGCGCTGGAGAATACGATCACCGAGTTCAACGCGGCAGTGCGGCCCGGCACCTTCGACCATACTATCCTGGACGACTGTGTGACTGAAGGCATCACGCCGCCCAAGACGCACTGGGCAAGGCGGATCGAGACGCCGCCTTATCTCGCCTACCCGGTGCGGCCCGGCATCACCTTCACCTATCTCGGCACGCGCGTGAACAAGGAGGCGCGCATGCTGATGGCTGACGGCAAGCCGTCGGCCAACATGTTCGCGGCGGGCGAGATCATGGCCGGCAACGTGCTCGGCAAGGGTTATGCCGCCGGTATGGGCATGACCATCGGCAGCGTGTTCGGGCGGATCGCAGGACGGGAAGCGGCGAAACATGCACGGAACTAGGATTTTGGACGAAGCCGACCGTCTGATGACGGTCTGCAATTCCTGCCGCTACTGCGAAGGGCTGTGCGCGGTCTTTCCGGCCATGGAGATGCGCCGCGCCTTCTCCGACGGCGACCTCAATTATCTCGCCAATCTCTGCCATTCCTGCGGCGCCTGTTATGTCGATTGCCAGTTCTCGCCGCCGCACGAGTTCAACGTCAATGTCCCCAAGACGCTCGCGGTTGCGCGTGCCGAATCCTATGCGGCCTATGCCTGGCCGCAGGCGCTGTCCGGCGCCTTCGCGCGCAACGGCCTCGTCATCAGCATCGTCGCCGCGCTCAGCATGGCCGCCTTCATCCTCGGCTTCGCGGCCTTGAATGACCGCAGCGTGCTGTTCGGTGTCCATACCGGGCCGGGCGCGTTCTACAAGCTGATGCCGCACAATGCGATGGCTGCGCTGTTCAGCGCCGCTTTTCTCTATGCTATCCTGGCGCTGGTCATGAGCGTGCGCGCGTTCTGGCGCGATATCGGCACGCCGATCGGCGGCCGGGCCGATGGCGGCTCGATCTTCCAGGCGATCCGCGATGCCGGCGAACTGCGCTATCTCCACGGCGGCGGCGTCGGCTGCTACAACGTGGACGACAAGCCGACCGACCGGCGCAAGTTTTTTCATCACCTGACCTTTTATGGCTTCCTGCTGTGCTTTGCCGCAACCTCGGTCGCCACGCTGTATCATTATCTGCTGTCCCGCGAGGCGCCGTATCCCTGGTGGGACCTTCCTGTCGTGCTCGGCACGTTCGGCGGCATCGGCCTCATCGTCGGTCCGATCGGGCTCTTCGTCGCGAAGATGCGCCGTGATCCGGCGCTGCTCGACGAGAACCGCTACGGCATGGACGTCGGCTTCATCGCCATGCTGTTTCTGACCGGCTTAACCGGCATAGCGCTGCTTGTCCTGCGCGAGACCGCGGCCATGGGGCCGCTGCTGGCACTGCATCTGGGGGCAGTGTTCGCGCTGTTCATCACCATGCCCTATGGCAAGTTCGTGCACGGCATCTATCGCTTCGCGGCGCTGGTGCGCTATGCGCAGGAGCGGCGCAGCGGGGCCGGCTCTTGAGGGGCGTGCAGGGCTGACGTATGTCTTGCGCCTGCTCGCGCAGAGCGCGAATCGCTCGAGGAGTCCCGTCCCGATGTACATGTTTCTGCCCTTTTTGCTGGCGCTCGCAGGCTGCGCCTGCGTCGGGCGTTCGTATGCGGGATTGGGCTATGTGCTCTGGAGCGCAACAATCGTCATCACCGTCGCATGGTTCTTTCACCACGCGACCGATCCGCTGAACTTCTCTTTCTGACGGCGCCGGGATGAGCATTACGGAGATGAGCAGACAACGATCGGCCGGCGCGATCCTGAACATGCTTGGGTTGCTCGGGATCTCGTTGGTTCTGGCTGTCGCATTCTATTATCAGCTTGCGCTCGGCGAGTTGCCTTGCCCGCTTTGCCTGCTGCAAAGGGCCGGGTTCATTGCAATCGGTATGGGGTTCCTGTTCAACCTGCGCATCGGTGAGCGGGCGTCGCACTACGCGATGATCCTCGTGGCCAGCCTTGTCACCGGCTTCATCTCGATCCGGCAGGTATCGCTGCATCTCACGCCTGGTGATCCCGGATACGGGTCGACGCTGTTCGGCCTGCATTTCTACACCTGGGCACTCATCGCGGCGGTCGGCGTCATATGCTATGTCGCTGTTGTCTTTGTCCTGAAGGATCTGGCGGGCGAGCGCAACGGCGCCGGGCACGTCCCCACGAACGGGCTTGCCTCGAACGCGGCCTTCACGATCTTCGCGTTGCTGGTTGCCGCGAATCTGCTGTCCACCGTGCTGGAATGTGGCGCGGGTCAGTGCGACGACAACCCAGTCCGCTATCTCCTGCTCAAGTGACCAGGGCAGGTGCGGAAGCGGCCGTCGTGCAGGAACGCGATCGTCTGTTCGATCGCGACAGCGTGCGCGGAAGTCCGGTATGGGACGTCTTCACGATGAACCTGGTCAGGGACGCCGAGGTGCGCGCGATGCCGTGCAGCAGAACCACTCCCGGACATTGCGCGTCGCCTGTCAAGGGCACCTCGCGCATCTGTCTTACGCCACTTCGCGCTCCGGCGCGGAAGCCTGCTCGCGGGCCATCGTCGTTGCGGTGACGTAGTCGGTCTTGCCGGTGCCGAGCAGCGGCATCTTGCCGACCACCATGATCGCCGCCGGAACGGTCAGCTCGGACGCGCCGATCGCCTTGGCCTGACCCTGCATCGCGCTGCGCTCGGCGTTCTTCTCCGTCGTCAGCAGCACGATGCGCTCGCCCTTGCGCGGGTCCGGGATCGACACGGCAACCGATGCGGCCTGCGGCCACAGCGTCGTCGCGATGTTTTCGACTGCCGACAGCGAGACCATTTCGCCTGCGATCTTGGCAAAGCGCTTGGCGCGGCCCTTGATGGTGATGAAGCCGGCCGGGTCGATCGCCACGATGTCGCCGGTGTCGTGCCAGCCCTCGGTGAGCGGTTCGAGCACGCCGGGATTTTCGGCCCTGAGGTAGCCGAGCATCACGTTCGGTCCGCGCACCGAGAGGCGTCCACCTTCCTCGATGCCGGGGACCGGATCGAGCCGGCTTTCCATCAGCGGCGACAGGCGGCCGACCGTGCCGGGACGGTTGGCCATCGGCGTGTTCATCGCCAGCACGGGCGCGGTCTCGGTGACGCCGTAGCCTTCCAGGATGCGGATGCCGTAACGCTCCATGAACACCTGCCGGGTGCGATCCTTCACCGCCTCGGCGCCGGCGATCACCAGGCGCAGCGTGCGGAAATCGTAGGCATGCGCCGAGCGTGCGTAGCCGGTGAGGAAAGTGTCGGTTCCGAACAGGATCGTGGCGCCGGTCTGGTAGATCAGCTCGGGCACGATCCGATAGTGCAGCGGCGAGGGGTACATGTAGATCGGAATGCCCACGAGCAGCGGCATCATCATTCCGCCGGTCAGCCCGAAGGAGTGGAACACCGGCAGCACGTTGAACACCTTGTCGTTGGCGTTGGCATCGACCCGCGCCAGCGCCTGCGCCGCGTTGGCGAGGATATTGCGATGGGACAGCACGACACCCTTGGGCGTGCCTTCCGAGCCCGACGTGAACAGCACGACGGCGGGATCGTTGGCTTGGCGAGCGACGCGTGGCGCGGTGCCGGCAAGCAGGCCCTTGATCTTGTCGGCCGTGCCGATCGAGGCGCGGACGTCTTCGAGGTAGACGATTCGTGCCTCCGCGGAGATCGCGGCCATCAGCTTGTCGAGCTTGCCCTTCTCGATGAAAGCCTTCGACGTCAGCACGGTCTTGACCTGCGCGGCCTTCATCGCGGCAAGCACGTTGACCGGGCCGGCCGAGAAATTGAGCATCGCCGGCACCCGGCCGATGTTTTGCAGCGCCATGAAGACGACGGCGACGCCTGCGGAGTTCGGCAGCAGCACGCCGACATTTTCGCCGACAATGGTGCCGGTCTCGAGCTTCCGGCTCAAGACCTGCGCGCCGAGGATCAGCTTGCGATAGGTCAGCTTGGTGCCGAGCGCGTCCTCGACGATGACCTTGCCGGTGTCGCGGTCGCGATAGGCGTGTCCGAGCGCTTCGAACAGGGTGTGATCGAGCATGGCGTTCTTCACCATGGCATCGATCATCACGTCCTGGAGCGCGTTGCCGGCGGCATTGCGGCGCGCCTTGCTCTTCAGCGACGGATCGACCGGAAGCTTGACCGGCGGCAGGATGGTGACCGTCACCCGCGGAAACCACGAGCGCTTGATCTGGCTGCTGTTGAGATAGCTGAGATGTGAGCGTTGCGCGCCCTCGATCCGTACCGGCACGACGACTGCGTCGGCCTTGTCCGCAATCATGGCGGTGCCGTCATAGACCTTCATCAGCGAGCCGGAAACAGTGATGCGTCCCTCCGGGAAGATCACGACCGGTTCGCCGGCGGCGACGAGCTTGATCAGGTCGCGCGCGGCCAGCGGCTTGGTCGGGTCCATGGTGTAGTGCTTGACCACGCGCAGGAACGGCTTGGCCCACCAGGCCTTGGAGATGCCGGTATCGACGGCGAAGCTCGCGTCGATCGGCAGCACGGCGTGCAGCAGCGGGCCGTCGATCAGGCTGACATGGTTGGGCGCGATCAGCATGCGCGTGCCGGGAGGCGGCAGGTTTTCGAGCCCGCGAATTTCGGTGCGGAACAGTGCGCGGAACAACAGTCCGCCGAAGTCGCGCACGCCTTCCTTGCCCCATTTCGTCAGCACGAACCAGACCGCGCCGAAGCTGGCGACGCCGAGGCCGAAGAAGATCCAGCCGACGTGCAGTCCGCCCGCCTGCAACAGCGCGACGAACAGCGAGCCGACCACCATGAAGGCGGCTTGCAGCACGTTGCCGGCGGCAATGATGCGGGCACGCTCGGACGGCGCCGACCAAGCCTGGACGGCGGCGAAGGACGGAACGACGAACAAGCCGCCGCCGAATGCGAAGACGACGAAGTCGATCAGCATGCGCAAGCCGGAAATCGACGTCGCGAAGTCGGCCGCGGCTATGTCCTGACCCTTGGCGGTCACGCCGATGGCCCAGGCGAGGTCGATGCCGGCAAATCCCATCATGATGGCGCCGATCGGCACCAGCGCGAGGTTCGGGCGAACGTGGCTCAGGCTGGCGGCAAACAGCGAGCCGATGGCAATGCCGATTGCGAAGGTCGCCAGACACAGCGTCACCACGCCTTCGGTGCCACCGACGACGTCCTTGACCAGCGCCGGCAGCAGCGACAGCACGATGGCGCCCACCAGCCAGAACCACGAGACGATCACGGTGCCGTCCCACAGCCGCTTGTCCGCGTAGAGCGTTTTCAAGAGGCCGAGCGTCGAGGTCCAGGGATTGGCGTTGACGGATAGATCGGGTGCCGAAGGCGTGGTGGCGGGAATCCGGGAGGCGAAGGCCCAGGACAGCAGGGCCAGCACGACCGCGGCCGATGCGACCCAGCCCATATGCGCGGAGCCGGCCACGAACTGGCCGCCGGCGACAGTGCCGAGCAGGATGGCCATGAAGGTCGCGCCTTCGACCAGCGCGTTGCCGGTCGCGAGTTCTCCGAGTTCGAGCTGGTCCGGCAGCATGGAGTATTTCACGGGGCCGAACAGCGCGGCGATGATGCCGAACAGCGCGAGCGCTGCGAACAAGAGCGGCACCGAGTGCAGGAGGAAGCCGGCGGCGGCAAAGCCTGCCGCAAAGATCTCGGCGAATTTGAGCCGCCGCGCGACGGCGGATTTGACGTATTTGTCCGCGAGCTGGCCGCCGAGCCCCGACAGGATGAAATAGGGGAAGATGAAGACGGCGCCCGCGACCGTCACCAGCGCGTCGCCGTGACCGGTCGCGGCACTGTAAAGCAGGATGATGACGAGTGCGTTCTTGAGCACGTTGTCATTGAGCGCCGAGAAGAATTGCGCCCAGAACAGCGGCGCGAAGCGGCGTGACGACATCAATTCCCTGATCATGACAAGTCCTGTTTTGGAAAGGCAGCCTGAGGTTGTTACGTTGCCGGTGAGGCGTCACGATCGGAAGGGTATCGGACGATCGATTGCAGGGCGAAGCTCGTCGGCCTGCTCTGTCCCTCGATCCTTCCGATCCTGTTGGTCTCCAAATGGTCTCGTTAGGTTCGCAAATTTCTGGTCGCGGCGAGGTTCGGTCGGGAGGGGCCGCGCCTATCGGGATATCGCGCCGGGCGATAAGGAAAAGCTGAACCGCATCGCCGCAGGCCGCGCAATCCGCTGCGAATGTCGGACATGGTGAGTCCTGCGTTGCAGCCCGCTCTTGCATTCGAGCCGACCAGAACGTGCCAGCTGCGTGCGCCTCAGGTGAGATGGGCAAGGTGGCGAAAGGGCGAGAGGCGGCCGAGCAGGCTGAACCGACGGCCCTCGTCACGGGCACGGGCGCGGCTCGCCCGCCACATCCGGAAGGTCGCGCGGCGCTCGGTGAGCACGCCGGCAATGTCGCAGGCGTTTGCAATGCGGTCGATCGGTGCCATCGCGAACCGCAGGAGGGCGCGGCCAAATCCGGCCATGAGAGCCGAGGCGTCATCGACGAAGGTGGAGGCGATATCAGCAGCGAGGGTTTGCATTTTGCAGGTCTCCGGGCTAAATTGAACAATGTTCAATTGAGTAGCTTGAAAATGAACAATGTTCAAGAAGAATCGCTGCGAGACCAGAAAAAAAGCCGCCGGCGGCTTCAGATACTGGAGATCGCGCGCGGCATTATTTCAAGTAAGGGATTGAGATCATTGAAGGTTCGGGAGGTCGCGGAGGCCGCCGGTTGCTCGGTCGGCAGCGTCTATAACGAGTTCGGCGACTTTGACGGGGTGATCCTCACCGTCAATCGGGAGACGGTTCAGGCGCTGACGGGACGACTTGGCAAGGTTCCGGCCGAAAATTCGGTTCGCCAGCTCTACGGGTTGGCTGAGGCTTATCTCGAATTCTTTGCCGAGCACGCAAACCTGCTGCGCTCGCTGTTCGAGCATCGGATGGAGGACGACCGTCCCTATCCCGACGACATCCTTCAGATGGTGATGGATGCCTTCGCGCTGATGCATGCACCTCTGGTGCGGCTGCTACCGGAAGCCGACGACGTGCAGGTCGCTCTTCTGTCGCGCACCCTGTTTTCCGCCGTGCACGGGATCATCTCGCTCGGCCTCGAAGAGCGCATGATCGCCGTGCCGCCGCAGATGCTGCGCCAGCAGGTCGAACAATTCCTCGACGCACATCTGGCCGGTCTCGGGATTCCGCCTCTGCGGTGACAGGGGCGAGCAGCGTCAGGCGCGCGCGGCTTCGCGCGGCCGGGCCGCAACAGCGACGATGCCCGCTCCCGCGCTGTCGACCTGAACCCGGTTGCGTCCCTTTTCCTTGGCGCGATAGTAGGCGCGTCCGCACGCCGCATCGCATGCTCCAGCGTGGTCCTGCCGCCTGCAATGCAGGCAACGCCGATGCTGAAAGGCTGTGAAGCGCGTGCGGGCACATTGATGAAAATGCTGCGGATTGGTGACATGCGCTTGTCCCCGAGCCGATGGCTCGAGTCTTTGTGCGCAATTCACGTGATGGGGAGATATCGGTCTAGACCAGTACCGGCTTGCGCACCCGGCCGGCGTCGCCGAACACGCGCAAATAGCGCTCGATCTCCGAGGGCAGGCCGGTCGCCTTCTCCGGATTGTCGGAGAGCTTGACGGCCGGATGTCCGTCGACCGACGACACCTTGCAGACCAGCGAGATCGGATCGAGATTGAACGAGCCGTCCGGTGTGCAGCCGACAAAATCATTGGTGAGGTTGGTGCCCCACCCGAACGAGAGCCGGACGCGGCCGGTGAAGTGGTGATAGGTCTCCTCGATCGAGCCGACATCCATCGCGTCGGAGAACACGAGCAGCTTGTCCTTGGGATTGCGGCCCTTCGACTCCCACCATTTCATGATCTCTTCACCGGCTTGAATCGGCGGCGCGCTGTCGGGGCGGAAGCCGGTCCAGTCGGCGACCCATTCCGGCGCATCGCGCAGGAAGGCTTTCGTACCGAAGGCGTCGGGCAGTGCAATCAAGAGGTTGCCGCCATAGGTCTGGCGCCACTGGTCGAGAATGCGATAAGGCGCCCAGCGCAATTCCTGGTCATCCCGGGCGAGCGCCGCCGCGACCATCGGCAGCTCATGCGCGTTGGTGCCGATGGCCTCAAGATCATTGTCCATCGCCAGCAGCACGTTGGAGGTGCCGATGAAGGACGGGCCGAGGCCCTCCTTCACCGCCTCCACGCACCAGCGCTGCCACAGGAATCCGTGGCGGCGGCGCGTGCCGAAGTCGGAGAGCCTCAAATTCTCCAGCTGGCGCAGCCGCTCGACCTTGGTCCACAGCTTGGCCTTGGCGCGCGCGTAGAGCACGTCGAGCTCGAAGCGGCCGCGGCCCTTCATGGCCGCGCGCGAGCGCAGTTCGTTGAGGATGGCCAGCGCCGGAATTTCCCACATCGTGGTGTGGGTCCAGGGACCGTGGAAATGCAGCTCGTACTGGCCCTCGACCTTGCGCAACTCGTATTCGGGCAGGCGGAATTCGGCCAGCCAGCGGATGAAGTCCGCCGAGAACATGTGGGTCTTGCCGTAGAAGGTGTTACCGGCAAGCCAGATCAGCTCCTTTTTGGTGAAGCGGATGGTGCGGGCGTGGTCGAGCTGGGCGCGCAGCTCGCCCTCGTCGATGATCTCGGCGAGCCGCACATGACGCGAGCGGTTGATGACTGAGAAGGTCACCTGCTGATTCGGGTAAGATTCTCGAATCATTTGCAACATCAACAGCTTGTAGAAATCGGTATCGAGCAGGCTGCGGATGATGGGATCCAGCCGCCAGCTGTGATTGTAGGTCCTGCTCGCAATATCGGTCACGGTCATGGGGGAATTCTAGCGTGGCTGCGGCGGCGCAACCAGTGGGTTTGGCGGGGATCAGGTTTTGGCGGGGCTGGGGCCGATCGCTCAGGCCTCGGCCATCGCCGCCACGGTATCGAGCTGGCTCCTGATCCAGCGATGGGCCTGATCCTTCTGGTAGCGCTGGTGCCAGACCATGAACATCGGCAGCTCGGCCAGCGTTCGCCTGCGCGGGGCCAGCGGAATCCGCACATGTGCAAAGCCGCGCATCACGCCGGAAGCAAGCAGGCTCGGCATGCTCGCCAGCATCGCGCGCTTGGTTTTGCCGCTACTTTCCTTCGAGTGTATTGACCGGTGTCCAATCCGGCGGTGGGGGATTTGCGAGGAGGGCCTTGGCGCGTTTCGCGAACGACGCCGAGGCTGGATCAGCCTTCGCCACACTCTCGAACGCGTCAGCCGCCTTGGCAAAATCTCGCGCGCGCCAGCAGGCGAGCCCCTCCGCATACGCCGTGGCCACCTTGGTCTGCCCGGCGCTCTCCGCGCCCTTGTCCGCCAGCGGCTCGAACACCTTGATTGTCTCGCCGCGGCCGAGCACCTTGATCGCATCGAGCTCACGCCAGGCGAAACTGTCGCCGGTCTGCGCCATCGTCGTCTCGGAGGCCATGATCGCGGTGCCGTAATATTTGTTGGCACCCTCAAGCCGCGAAGCGACATTCACGGTGTCGCTCATCACGGTATAGTTGAAACGGCGGCGCGAGCCGATATTGCCGACCACGGCTTCGCCGCTGTTGAGCCCGATGCGGTGCGACAGGCCGTGGCCTGCGAAGGCGGGATTGCTGGCGTTCAATTCCGCGAGCTTCTCGTAACATTTCAGCGCGGCGTGAACGGCGTTGCGCGCGTGCGCGGGATCGTCGGCCGGCGCGCCGAACATCGCGACGATGGAATCGCCGATATATTTGTCGACATAGCCGCCATGGCCCTCGATGATGTCGGTCATGGCGGAGAGATATTCGTTCATCAAGGTCACCAGTTCGCCCGGTGTCATCGTCTCCGCGATCGAGGAGAAGCCGCTGAGGTCGGAGAAGAACATGGTGACATTGCGCATCTCGCCGCCGAGCGCCGGCATCTTGCCGGAGGCAACCATGGTGTCGATGACTTCGGGGGCGAGATAGAAGGCAAAGCTCTTGCGCAGAAAACGCTCGTCGCGGTCGGCCAGCACGAAGCGATAGCCGATCATCATCGCGAGTGCGGCAAGGCTCGCGAGCGCAGGCTCGGTCAACGGCAGCGCAAAGGCGTAGACGAATGCGCCGATTGCCACGGCGGCGTAAGCGGCGGTGAGGCCGAACCAGGCAATCAGCGCGCCGCTCGGTGCAAGCATGCAGGCCGCAACGGCGATCATCGCTGCGAACGCGATCGTGAGAATGGAGCGCGCGGGAAGGCCGAGTTCGGTCACGGCATCGCGCTCCATCAGATTTCGGACCGCGGTGGCATGCACCAAGACGCCGGCGATGTCGCTGCGGGCCTTTTGCGCGGTGTTTGCCGGGGCGGGCAGGGTACATCGTGCGGCCGGTGTTCCATCATAGCCACCGGATAGGCGCATCGAGGTCAGCTTGCGGTCCTCCGAATTGAGGATGGTGCCGAGCAGGACGATCTTGCCGTCGAAGGCGCGGCGGAAGAAATCGCGGTCGCCCTTCTCGACGCAGGCGTGCAGGTCCGCGAACGAATACGTCGGGACGTCTCGGCCCAGCCCACGAAAATTGAGCGTCAGCGTGTTCGGCACCGCAGCCGGGATCGCGTAGCCGGATAACTTCGTCACACCGGACGGTCCGGTCTCAGGCTTTGCACCGAGCGTGCGCGCGGCGAGCTCGACCGCCATCGCGGCGACCGGCTTGCCCTCGATCGAAAAGCTCAGCGGCAGCCGACGGATCACGTCATCGGCGTCGGTATGGACGTTGAGGGCGCGGATGTTGTTTTTCACCGCCAGTTGTTGCGCACGGTAGGGAACGTCCGGATGCTGGTTGCTCAGGCTCTCGCCAAGCACCAGCTTGCCGCTGTCGGAGATCTGCCGCAGGGCGATCAGGTAATCCCGGTCAAATCCCTTCATGCGCGTGCCGAGCGGCGCGTCGCCGAAGGGAATCTCCGATTGTTCGATCGAGCTCTGAAAAATGACGTCGAAGCCGATGACCTTTGCACCGCCGTCTATCACGCTTCCCAGTACGCGCCCGACTTCGCGCGTCCAGGTCAGCGTCGGCGATCCCTTGAACGGCGGGGTGTCGTAGGTCTCCCCGTCGATCGCCACCACGACGACCGGCGATGTCGCGGGATCGCGGCGGTCACGGGCGAGCTTGCCGCGGGTCGCCGTGAGGATGTCGAGCGAGAGACCTTGCAGCGTCTGAAGCGGCGGAGACGTGAAGACTGCGCCCGCAACGAGCGCGATCAGGATCGCCGCAACGATATCCCGCCTGCCGATCCGCCGCATCGCGCCGCCGCTGACCGCCTATTCGAGCCGCAGCAGGCGGCCGACAATCGGCGTCGGCGACGAGGTGGCGCTGGCATCGACCTGGAAGGCGTAGCGCTTGGCGCCGAGAATGGCGAGATAGCTGCCACCGGGGGTCAGCGACTTCCCAACTTTGGCGAAGTCATAGAATTTGCCGCCGACCATGATGTCGCTCTTGAGCGGGATGTTGATCGTGGGCTCCTTGCCGTCGGTGCGCTCGATGATCAGGGTGCTGCCGCTTTTGGCCTGAACCAGCGGCGCGACGCCGTAGATCGTCGGCAGCTTGGTCGGCGCAACCTTCGAGTCCGATCGCATAGTGCGGAAGGTGGTTGCGGCGCTCTGGTTCGCCTCGCGCTCGGATAGCCGAGCCGCGTTGGTATCGCAGGGCACTTTTTCCCGCTGTACTTGGCCGAGCTGCACCGTGCTCTGCTCGGTGCCGACCAGGACGACGCCTTCGCTGATGGTCTCGCGCAGGCAGGATTTGAGATAGCTGAGCGTGATGCTCGCCTTCGGCCCGAGCTTGATGATCTTGCCGGGCGCCACGTAGTCCATGAACGCGATGCCGTCGACCTTGCCCTGCACATCCTCGACGATCGCGGCCGGGGTCTCCGCAAAAGCGGGGGCCGCAAGATAGAACGCGCCGAAAGCGGCGCCGATCAGGCTTCTCATGGGTATTCTCATCCAATTCGACCGATGCTTTGCCGGTCCTCATCCTGGTCCGATGCTTAGCAGCAGGATGCCCAGGCAAGTGTGACCGGAATCACTCTTTGATATTGGTGCACTCTATCAGCAACAGGTTCAAACCGGCGACCGGAGAAAACAGAGCCGCGGCAAGCTGTTGCCCACACGGATAATGTCAAGCGGCCGGGACGGCCTCGGGCAACCGGTCCTCGACCGCGCGGCTCTCAGCCGCACACTCTATAACAGCAGCGAGAGCGGCTTCGGTCTTCTGATACGGCGTCGCCTGCTGGCCGGCGGCGATCTCCACGACCTCGTCCCAGCGCGACAGGAAGGCCTCGACGCAGGCCGGGTCGAACTGCCGGCCCTGGTTCTCGACCAGATAGTTGCGCGCCACGTCCAGCGCCATCGGCTCTTTATATGGCCGCCGCGTCGTCAGGGCGTCGAAGACGTCGGCGACAGCGACCACCCGCGCGGCGACCGGGATGTCGTCCGCCCTGAGGCCGTTCGGATAGCCTGCGCCGTCCCAGCGCTCGTGATGGCCTGCGGCAATTTGCGCACCGAGCTGGATCAGCTCGCAGCTGGAGTCGGCAAGGATCCTTTCGCCTATCGTCGCATGCGTCCGGATCACCGCCATCTCCGCGTCGGTCAGCTTGCCGGGCTTGAGCAGGATATTGTCGGGGATGGCGACCTTGCCGACGTCGTGCAGGGGCGCGGCCAGATAGATGTCCCGGCAGAGCCGGGGTGGCAGGCCGAGCTGCTCGGCGATGATGCGGCTGTAGCGGGCGACCCGCAGCGTGTGTTCGCCGGTGTCGTTGTCGCGGTATTCGACCGCGAGCGCGAGCCGCAGAATGATCTCCTCCTCACGCTCGCCGAGCTTCTGGGTCGCGGCGGCGACCGCGCTCGCCAGATCCGCGGCGCGGTCGTTCTGCTTGCGCACGGCTGCACCCAGGTGCACCAGGTTACGCAGGCGGATCGTCATTTCGACGCTCTGCGGCTGTTTCGGTAAGAAATCGGTTGCACCAGCCTGCAGCGCTTCCATCTTGACGTCATCGGTCTGTCGCGAAGTGATCATCGCGATCGGGATGTCGGCGCGGCCGGGCAGGGCGCGGAAGGCGCGGATGAAGCTGATGCCGTCCATACGTGGCATCTCGTAGTCGACCAGCACGAGATCGAAGACGCGTTCGCGCGCGCAGGCCATCGCCTCGATGGGATCGAGGAAGGTGGTGGCCTCGACCAGGCCTTCGGATTCGATATGACGTTTCAGGAAATTGAGGACAGAGCGGCTGTCGTCAATCAGAAGCGCTTGGGTCAACATCGGCCGGGCTCGTTCGGATGGCGAGGCATGACCTCAAGAAATAGCCCGCGTGATTTAACGCGGAGCAAACGTTCATGCCGCGGCGAACTGCCCAAGACTGCGCGCAACGCATGCGATTTGGGCGGGCTATGCACTCATGCATGCAGACGCGAAGTTCTTCGGTTTGTGACCCGTAGTTGTACGGGGGAGCCCATTAGGGGTTTGCATACTCTCCGTTGCGAATAGTCGTCGTGCGGGATTCGCGCCATGCGCGCAGCGAATCCCGATGAAATTTGGGGGACGAATGTCGTCTGATGTCACTGAGCCGAAGTGGTCCCTACGGCTGCCTGCGGATTGCAGCATCGCTGCGATCCGGAGCGTCTATGATCTGATCCGCGAAGCTTTCGGCCGGCAGGACCGGCTCGAGATCGATTGTTCGAGCGTCGACAAGGCCGACGTGACCTCAATCCAGCTTCTGCTGTCGACCGCCAAGACAGGCGAGGCCCAGGGCCGCCCAGTGGTGCTCACATCATTCTCCCAGTCTCTGCGTAACACGCTTCATCGCGCCGGCTTCGCCAGCGAGGCGATGATCGATCAGCATTTCCTGCAAAAGAAAGATGGCGCCTGATGGCCACGATTCTGACCGTCGACGATTCCCCCAGCATTCGGCAGATGATCAAGGTTGTGCTCGAGCCTGCCGGTCACAGCGTGATCGAGGCTGGCGACGGCGCGCAGGGGCTCGCCAAGGCGCAGGCCGGCAAGCTCGACCTCGTCATCACCGACCTTAATATGCCCGTCATGAACGGGCTGGAGCTGATCCGCGCGCTGCGCAAGCTGCCGAGCGCGGTCGGCATGCCCATCGTGTTCCTGACCACCGAATCCAACGATACGGTGAAACAGGAAGCCAAGAGCGCCGGCGCCACCGGCTGGATTACCAAACCCTTCAAGCCCGAGCAGCTGCTCGCCGTCGTCGGCAAGCTGGTGCGCGCATGAGCGCGATGGACCCGACCGAGGTCTTTCGCCAGGAAGCCAGCGAGCTGTTCGAAGTCCTGGAAGGGGCCCTGCTCGATCTCGGCCAGCGTCCAGACGACCGCGAACTCGTCGATTCCGCCTTCCGCGCCCTGCATACGATCAAGGGCTCGGGCGCCATGTTCGGCTTCGACAAGGTCGCCTGCTTCACCCATGAATTCGAGACCGCGTTCGACCGCGTCCGCAAGGGCGAGATCAAGCCGACGCAGGAGCTGATCTCGGTCGCGCTCGCCGCCAAGGACTATATCCGCGCGCTGATCGAGGATCCGCAGTCGACCGACGACGTCATCGGCGAGGCCATTCTCGACGACCTCAAGCGCTTTGTCCTTCCCGATCAGCCTGTCGCTCCTGTCGCCGAAATGGCCGAAGCGCCGCCGCTGGCCTCCAGCGAGAGCAAGCAGGTCGGCTGGCATCTGTATCTGGAATTCGAATCGCACGTCCTGCGCAACGGCTCGAACCCGCTCGATCTGCTGGAAGACCTTTGCAAGCTCGGCCCGTGTTTCGTCGTGCCTGTTACCGACGGCATCCCGTTCCTCGACGAGATGGAGCCGGAAGACTGCTATCTGAAGTGGGACGTCAAGCTGCATGCGGCCTGCGACAAGGAGGCGATCGACGACGTCTTCATGTTCGTCCAGGACGAGATGAAGCTGACGCTCTCGCCGCTGGAGCATGTCGAGGCGCCCGCGCCGGTGCCGCTGTTCCAGCTCCTCGACGAGGAGCCGGCCCCGGTGATTGAGATGATTGCGCCGATGGTCGAGGCTGTTGCTGCGCCCGTCACCAAGCAGCCCCTCGCAAAGGCGCAGTCCAAGTCTGAAGCAAAGCCTGAGCTGAAGCCCGTGTCAAAGCCGGAACCGAAGCCCGAGGGCAAGCGCGACGAGCGCGGCATCGCCACCGTCCGTGTCCAGGCCGAGCGTCTCGACGAGTTGATGGACCGGGTCGGCGAGCTTGTTATCGCTCAAGCGCGGCTGACGCAGCTCGCCTCGTCCGGCTCGGATCTCTCGATCAAGATGATCGCCGAGGAAATCGAGCGCCTCGCCTCTTCCTTGCGCGATACCACGATGGGCGCGCGCATGGTACCGATCGGCTCGCTGTTCGGCCGCTTCCGCCGCCTGGTGCACGATTTGTCGCGCGATCTGGCGAAGCCGGTCGAATTCGTCACGACGGGCGAGGACACCGAGCTCGACAAGACCATGATCGAGTGCCTGGCCGATCCGCTGGTGCATCTGATCCGCAACGCCATCGATCACGGTATCGAAGACACCGCAACGCGCTCTGCGAACGGCAAGACCGAGCAGGGCCGGATCGAGCTCGCGGCCGTGCATTCCGGTGCGCAGGTGCTCGTCACCGTGAAGGACAATGGCGGCGGCCTCAACACCGCGCGCATCCGCGCGAAAGCGGAAGAGCAGGGGCTGATCGCCTCTGGCGCGGTGCTGACTGATCACGAGATCCACCAGTTCCTGTTTCACCCGGGCTTCTCGACCGCGCAGACCATCTCGGCGCTGTCGGGCCGCGGCGTCGGCATGGATGTGGTCAAGCGCACCATCGAAAACATGCGCGGCACGATCGACCTGTCGACCCGGCCGGGCCAGGGCACCACGGTGACGCTGCGCCTGCCGCTGACACTCGCGATCATCGAGGGGCTTTTGATCCGTGTCGGCGAAGGCCGCTACATCATTCCGTTGTCGGCGGTGGAGGAATGCGTCGAGCTGACGGCCGAGGACGAGCGCTCCCGCGGCCGCAACTTCCTCAACGTTCGCGGCAACCTCGTTCCGTTCCTGCGGTTGCGCGAGATCATGTCCGCGTCGGGTTCGCCCGACCGGCACCAGAAGACGATCATCATCTCGACCGGCGAGACCCGCGTTGGCCTCGTCGCCGACCAGATTATCGGCAACCACCAGACCGTGATCAAGTCGCTCTCCAAGCTGCATTCCGACGTCACGATCTTCTCCGGCGCGGCGATTCTGGGCGACGGCACGGCGGCGTTGATCCTCGACGTCGCGCAGCTCGTTACACTCGCGCAGTCGAAGGTCGAGAAACAGCACATCAGCGAGGCGGCGTGATGAACGAGGTGCAGACGGGCGAACGTCAGACGGGCGCGATGCAGGTCGTGATGATCGGTCTCGGCGAGGAGAAGTTCGCGCTCGACGCCGGCCTCGTGCGCGAGATCATCGATCCCGTGCCGGTGACCAGGGTCGCAGGCGCGCGTTCCTTCGTTCCCAGCGTCATCAACGTGCGCGGCAACGTCATTCCGCTCGCGGATCTGCGCATCCGCTTCGGCATGCCGCAGCCCGAGAACTCGGCCGACACGCGCATCGTTGTCATCGAGCTCGCGCTCGACGGCGAGCCGGTCCTGGTCGGCGTCACCGCCGACAAGGTTTACGAGGTCACGGAGATATCGCAGACCGACGTGCAGCAGACGCCGCGCGTCGGCATGCATTGGAAACCGGAGTTCATTCGCTTCATCGCCAAGTGGCGTGAAGAGTTCGTCATCGTTCCAAACATGGAACGCATTCTGAATTGAGATCAGGTCTCGGGGCGAGATCAGGGTAGGGGCTGGAAATGAGATTTACCGTCAGGGCAAAACTTGCCAGTGCGTTCGGTGTGGTCCTGTTGCTCTCGATGGCGGCGGGTGGCGTCGCTTACGTGAAGCTGAGCGAGATGATCGACACCGCGGACAGCCTGGTCTCACGCGCCGGCCGGATGGACCGCGCGGCGGAAATCGAGAAGGGAATCCTGCTCCAGGTCCGCGCCGAGAAAAACCTCATTCTTGCGTCCGAAAGTGAGGCCGAACGCTTCCTTGCCGAGATCGCCAAGCAGCGCGAGTCGCTTTCGAAGCTGAAGGAAGAGATCCAGGCGTTGGCCTCTCCCGAGGGTAAGAAGCTCATCGAAAATTTCGGCGTCGCCTATGCGCGGATGAACGCGGTTCAGGATGATGCGCTCAAGACCGCGCGGAGCGACAAGGCGAAGGCCGCCGAGCGCTCGATGACCGACGTTCGCAAGGCGGTCGGCGAGGCGATGGAAGCCGCCAATGCCTATGTCACCAACGTCAAGAAGAACATGGCCGACCAGTCGGCCCAGGCGCATGAAGACGGCAACCGCGCCCACCTCCTGCTGGTCTCGGCTGTGCTGGCATCGCTTGTCATCGGCCTGATCGCCGCGATCTGGATTTCGATCAGCATTGCCCGTGGCCTTAGCCGTGCGGTCGGCCTTGCCGGCGCGGTGGCGGGCGGCGACCTCAGCCAGACGATCGACGTCTCCAGCAATGACGAGATCGGCGATCTCGTCAAATCGCTCAACATGATGGTCGAAAAGCTTCGGCAGGTTGTCGAGGAAGCCCTCACCGCGGCAAACAACGTCTCCGCCGGCAGCCAGGAGCTGTCTGCCAGCGCCGAGCAGCTCTCGCAAGGCGCGACCGAGCAGGCCTCGTCCGCCGAGGAGGCCTCGTCCTCGATGGAAGAGATGGCTTCGAACGTGAAGCAGAACGCCGACAACGCCAACCAGACCGAAAAGATCGCGGCGCGATCGGCGCAGGACGCCGAATCCAGCGGCGTCGCCGTGGGGCGTGCCGTCAATGCGATGCAGACCATCGCCGAGAAGATCACGATCGTGCAGGAGATCGCGCGCCAGACCGACCTGCTTGCCCTCAACGCCGCGGTCGAAGCCGCGCGCGCCGGTGAGCACGGCAAGGGCTTTGCGGTGGTCGCCTCCGAAGTGCGCAAGCTCGCCGAACGCAGCCAGGCGGCGGCGGCCGATATCGGCACGCTGTCGACTGAAACCGTGAAGGTTGCCCGGGAAGCCGGCGATATGCTGTCCAAGCTCGTGCCCGACATCAAGAAGACCGCCGAGCTGGTCCAGGAGATCACCGCGGCCTGCCGCGAGCAGGACGTCGGTTCGGCCCAGATCAACCAGGCGATCCAGCAGCTCGACAAGGTCGGCCAGCAGAACGCCAGCGCCTCAGAGCAGGTGTCCTCGACCTCCGAGGAGCTCGCCTCGCAGGCCGAGCAGCTTCAGTCGACGATCTCGTTCTTCCGCATCGAGCATGCCGGCCGCGGCGAGGGCGCCGCGCCCGCGCCGATCGACCGTGCGGTCACCCAGCTCCGCGCCAAGGCCGCTCACATGGCGGCAGCGGACCGCGGCGTCAAGAAGCCCGCGCCCGCCCGCAAGCCGGCGCGCGCGATGAAGGTCGCCAATGGCGGCGGATTCGCCTTCGACATGCATGACGGCGAAGACGACCGCGACGCCGCGTTTCAGCGCTGACGCATCTTGTAAACCAATCTGACCCGGACTTTAACATGGCCGCAACCTCGCAATATCTGACGCTCGGGCTCGCCGGCGAGACGTTCGGCATCAGCATCCGCAACGTCCGCGAAATTCTCGACATGCGGCCGATCTCGCGGTTGCCGCATGCGCCGAGCTTCCTGCTCGGCATGATCGACGTGCGCGGCAGCGGCTATCCGATCGTCGACCTGAGGACCAAGCTCGGCTTGCCGGCCGTGACGGCGACTGAAGCGACCCGCATCATCATCCTGGACGTGCCGATGAAGGACCGTCTGGTCGGCGTCGGCTTCGTCGCCGATTGCGTGTTCGAGGTCACCGATATCGATGAGCAGGCGATCGAGCCGATTCCTGAAGTGGGCGGCAAATGGCAGTCCGACTATGCCGCCGGCATCGGCCGCAAGGGCGAGAAATTCGTCGTCATCTTCGACCTCGCCAAGCTGATGGCGCATGACGAGATCCCGCAAGGGCGCGATGCGGCCGCGGATTCATCCCGTGCTGCCTGAGTTTGCAAGAGACTGAGTTTGCAAGAGTAAGCGTGGTCAAGCGTAAGCACCCCAATTCGAACCAACGAGACTAAAATGAGATTCACGGTAAAAGCTAAGCTGGCCTCGGCATTCGGCGCGGTTATTCTTCTCTCAATGATCACGGGAGGTGTCGCCTATAACAGTCTCTCCAGCTTGACCGCGCAGCAGGAGCGGATCATTGGCCAGGCCGCCCGCACCAAGCTCGCCGCGGATGTGATGGACGCGATCCAGGGCCAGCAACGCGCCGAGACCCGGATGATCCAGGCGGTGTCGGACAAGGAAACCCAGGACAATTACAACGCAATGCTGGTCCGTCGCGAGAAGACGCTCAAGCTCTACAACGACCTGCATGGGCAGGCGAGCGACAACGGAAAACGCATGCTCGACCAGGCTTCCGGCCCCATGAAGCGCATGAACGAGTTCGAGGAGCAGGCCGGAAAGTTCGCGCTGCTCAACTCGAATAACAAGGCTGCCGAGCTCTGGAAGGCCGAGGGTCAGGCCGCGGCCAAGGATCTCGACCTGATGTTCGACGCTGCTGTTGCCGAATTGAGCAAGGGCGCATCCGAAAACCAGCGTGTGGTCACGGCGATGTTGACCGCGCGTGCGGACATTGCGCGTCTGTCTCGCGCGATCGTGACGGCCTATTCCGCCACAAGCACGCAGGAAATCGAGGTGGACGTCAAGGAGGCCATGCAGCGGTTAAATGACGTCAAGGCGGCGGTGGCGCAGGCGGGCCAGGCCGGTGCAGCAGCGGGAATCAATGCGCAGTCGGAGCGTCTTGCGAAGACCGTCGATAGCGTCACGCGACTAGCCCTCGAAGCTGGGAACATGAAGGCGGCGGCTATCGCAAGCGGCGAAGGCCGCAAGGTCTTCAACGAGACGCTGACCGCAATCGAACAGTACGTCAAGCTGAACGAGAAGCAGATGGCGGACGTCGTGGAGGAGGGCGCCAGGGAGGCAGCCCTCGCCAAGACGTTGTTGATCAGCATGATCGTTGGTGCTCTCCTGATCGCAGTGGCTTCCGCGACCTGGATCGCCCTCAACATCAGCCGAGGACTCGGCCGGGCGGTCGATCTCGCCAAGGCGGTGGCGGTCGGCGACCTCAGCCAAAAGATTGCGGTGTCCAGCAACGACGAGGTCGGCGACCTTGTCTCGGCTCTCAATGCGATGACGGCGAATCTGAACGCAACCGCCGCGGTGGCCAGCGAGATCGCACAGGGCAATCTCACGGTCGAGGCGAAGCCGCTGTCGGACAAGGATACATTGGGCCTCGCGCTCGAACGCATGGTGGAAAAGCTCCGGCAGATCGTCGCCGAGGCGCTCACGGCTGCGCAGAACGTCTCCGCCGGCAGCCAGGAGCTCTCGGCGAGTGCCGAGCAGCTCTCGCAGGGCGCGACCGAGCAGGCTTCGTCCGCCGAGGAAGCGTCCTCCTCGATGGAGGAGATGGCCTCGAACGTGAAGCAGAATGCCGACAACGCCAATCAGACCGAGAAGATCGCAGCGCGGTCGGCCCAGGATGCCGAAGCCAGCGGCGCCGCAGTCGGTCGCGCAGTGAACGCGATGCAGACCATCGCCGAGAAGATCACGATCGTGCAGGAGATCGCGCGCCAGACCGACCTTCTCGCGCTCAACGCGGCGGTCGAGGCCGCGCGCGCCGGCGAACATGGCAAGGGGTTTGCGGTGGTGGCGTCCGAAGTGCGCAAGCTCGCCGAACGTAGCCAGGCGGCCGCCGCCGAGATCGGCACGCTGTCGACCGAGACCGTCAAGGTCGCGCAGGAAGCCGGCAATATGCTGTCCAAGCTCGTCCCGGACATCAAGAAGACCGCGGAGCTCGTCGAGGAGATCACCGCCGCCTGCCGCGAGCAGGACGTCGGTTCGGCCCAGATCAACCAGGCGATCCAGCAGCTCGACAAGGTCGGCCAGCAGAACGCCAGCGCATCCGAGCAGGTGTCCTCAACCTCGGAAGAACTCGCATCGCAGGCCGAGCAGCTTCAGTCGACCATCGCCTATTTCCGCATCGAGCAGGGGCGGAGCCAGGCGGCCGCGCCGATCGACCGGGCGGTCAACCAGTTGCGCGCCAAGGCGGCCACCATGGCGGCGGTCGAGCGTCCGGCCAAGAAGCCGCAGGCCAAGCCCGCGCGTGCCGTGAAGGCGGCCGGTGGCGGCTTCGCCTTCGACATGAACGACGGCGAGGACGATCGGGACGCCGAGTTCCAGCGCTAAGGCCTTCTAGGGGAATGGCCCACCTTCACCGGTGGGCCGCCCCGTCTTCAGTAACCAGCGCAACCGCGTAGGATTCAAGATGGCCCGTTCGGCCCGACATTCAGTGCAGGCGGCGACGATCCCGGATCCGGGCATTCAGCCATGATGCCTGCCGTGCAGGATACCGCCGTCCATCTGTCGGACCGCCACTTCCGGACCATCGCCGAATTGATCGAGGGCCAGGTCGGCATCAAGCTGCCGCAGGGCAAGCGGTTGATGCTGGAGGGGCGGCTGCACAAGCGCGTGCGCGCGCTGAACTTCTCCGATCTCAACGAATATGTCGACAACCTGTTCGAGGCTGAGCATTTCGATACCGAGCTCACCCATCTCATCGATGTGGTGACGACCAACAAGACCGACTTCTTCCGCGAGCCCCAGCACTTCACCTTCATGCGGGACGTCGCAATCCCGTCCTTGCTCAAGTCGCATGGACGCAAGACAGCGAACCTGAAGATCTGGAGTTCGGCGAGCTCCACCGGCATGGAAGCCTACACCACCGCCATGGTGCTCGACGACATGACGCGGAGCGGCTCGCGGTTTCAGTACCGCATCCTCGGGACCGATATTTCGACCGCGGTACTGCGCCTTGCCAAGAGCGCGATCTACACCCGCGACGTGATTGCGCCGGTGCCGGAGCATTTCGCGAAACGATATTTCCTGTCGTCGCGGGATCGCTCCCGCGGGGAAGTCCGCGTGGTGCCGGAGCTCAGGCGCATGACGCATTTCATGCGGATGAATCTCATGGACGCGTCCTATCCGGTAGACCGGGACGTCGACCTCATCTTCTGCCGCAATGTGTTGATCTATTTCGACAAGCCGACCCAGCGCAAGGTCGTCCAACAGCTCTGCAGCCATTTGCGGCCGGGCGGGTATTTGCTGGTCGGGCATTCGGAATCGATGATTCACAGTTCCGTTCCGGGTTTGAAGCAAGTTCAGCCAACCATTTTCCAGGTCTGATTGGAGTCACACGTGATGCCGAGGGAGAAAGTTCGCGTGCTGATCGTGGACGATTCGGCGTCGGTGCGCCAAATCCTGCAAACGATTCTCAATGACGACCCTGATATCGAGGTGATGGGGACGGCTTCCGATCCGTTCGCGGCGGCGCGCCGCCTCCAGGACGAGATCCCCGACGTCATGATTCTCGATATCGAAATGCCGCGCATGGACGGCATGACGTTCCTGCGCAAGATCATGGCGCAGCGTCCGATCCCGGTGATCATCTGCTCTTCGCTTACCGAAGAAGGCTCGAACGTGATGTTCGAGGCGTTCGAGGCGGGCGCGGTCGATATCGTGCCGAAGCCGAAGGTCGACACGCGGCAAGCGCTGCTCGAATGCTCGATGCGGCTGCGGGAGGCGGTGAAATCGGCAGCGCGCGCGCGGGTGCGCCCGCGGGCGGAGCGTCGAACGATCGAGAAGAAGCTGACCGCTGACGCCATCATCCCGCCGCCCGTGCAGGGGAAGGTCCGGCCGACCACGGAGCGCATCGTGTGCATCGGTGCATCGACGGGGGGAACCGAAGCGCTCAACGACGTGCTCGAGCTGCTGCCGCCGCACTGCCCTCCCATTCTCATCGTCCAGCATATGCCGGCGGGGTTCACGGCGGCCTTTGCCAGACGTCTCGACAGCGTCTGCCAGATCCGCGTCAAGGAGGCCGAGGACGGCGAGGCGGTGCTGCCGGGCAGCGCCTATATCGCGCCGGGCGCGCGTCACATGCTGCTCCAGCGCATCGGCCTGCGCTACCAGATCGCGATCAAGGACGGCCCGCCGGTGTCGCGGCATCGCCCCTCAGTCGACGTGCTGTTCCGCTCCGCGGCCCAGCATGCCGGCGCCAACGCGCTCGGCGTGATCATGACGGGTATGGGCGACGACGGCGCGCGCGGAATGCTGGAGATGCGCAAGCTTGGCGCCTCGACACGCGCGCAGGACGAGGAGAGCTGCGTGGTGTTCGGCATGCCCAAGGAAGCCATCGCGCATGGCGGTGTCGAGAAGGTCGTCTCGCTGCATCATATCCCGCGCGAGATCATGCTCTGGTACCAGGCCGGACACGTTGCGGTGGCAGGTTGATTGCAATGTCCGCCATTCCGGCCAACACGCTCACTGAGGCGATCGCAGCGATCGAGGATGTCTCGTCGCGGATCGAGGACGTCTTCGCGCGGGTCGGTCACGAGCTCGGTCGCGGTCACCTCATCTTCAAGGAGCTGAATCAGGGCCTCGCGACGCTCTCGGAGGAACTCTCCGGCGCCGAGATCGAGGGCGCCGCCACCGCATTGAAGGAGATCGCCGCGCGGCTCAGCGAGCTGGCAGAGGTGCTGCCGGCCGAGAGCCTCCTGCTTGCGGACATCGGCACGAGCACGGCGGAGGCGTCCTCGCTGCTCAAGCCGTTGTTCAAGCACATCCAGATGATCACCATCATCGCGCGCAGCGCGCGGATCGAGGCGGCTTCGCTCGATGGCGACCGCGAGGGCTTTCTCGCCTTCACGCACGAGGCTTACGATCTCGGCAAGGCCGTGCAGCGCTCGATCGAGGGCTGCGCGCGGGACCAGCAGCGCCTGTCGGAAGCCGTTGCGGCCGCGTCCTGCCGGCAGAGGGAGTTCGAGAACCGTTATCGGGCTCAATTGGTGTCGGAGAGCGTCGAACTCGGCGCAGCCTATTCCGGATTGCGCGACCAGCGCCGCAACAGCAGCCAGCTCGCCGACCTCGCGAGCACCAGCACCAGGAAGATCGCCGAGGCGGTCCGCGGCGCAATCGTTTCCTTGCAGGCCGGCGACAGCACGCGCCAGCGCCTCGAACATGTCTGTCATGGCCTCGGCCATGCGTCGGAATCTGCGCCGAGCCTCGTTCCCGAACGCGGCGCGGGCGGCGACGGCGCGCGCGCGATCTGCCAGTTGCAGGCGGCCTTGCTCAGAGACGCCCAGCGCGAATTCGGCGGCGACATTGGCCAGATCGTTCGTGCGCTGAGCGCGATCCTGCGCGATGCGGGCAATGTCGTCGGCCACGGTCGCACGCTGTTCGGCGGCGAGGATGGCGGCTCATCATCGTTCCTGGCGCGCATCAAGCAGACACTGGCACATGCCTCGACCCTGATTGCCACTTGCGAGAGCGCCGGCCGCTCGGTCGACGAGGCGCTGGCCATCGTCGAAGACATGCTGGTAAAGTTTCGCCAGGCGATCGCCGGGCTCGCCGAGGCGACCGTCGACATCACCCTGATCGGAATGAATGCCGGCCTCAAAGCAAGCCATCTCGGCAGCCGCGGCAGCGCTTTCGTCGTGATCGCCAACGAACTCAAGGCGACCGCCGACCAGGTTTCAGCGGGCGCAGGGCGCCTGCGGCCTGTGCTCGACGGCATCGAACGCTCGGCGAACGAGCTGAAGCAGCTGCGCGTGCAGGGCGATCCCACGCAGCTCGCCAAGCTCGAGCCGCAGATCCTCCAGGCGCTGCGCGAGGTCGAGGTCGGCAACGAACGGCTTGGCAAGCTAATGAGCCGGCTCGTCGACGAAGGCGCGGAATTCGAAGGCCTGATGAATTCGGCGCAAGGTCTGATGAACTCGCTCGGAGAGAGCTCCGCGGCCTTGCCTGCGGCTGCCGCGCGCCTCGAGACCGCCTGCGCGGGCGCGCAGCGGCCGCGGCCGGAGGCGCAGGATCAGGCAATGCTCGACGATCTCTTCGCGCGCTACACGATGGAACGCGAGCGGCACGTTCACCGCGAGTTCCTGCAAACGCTTGGCCTTGCGTCGATCGTCGCCACGCGCCGGGTCGAGGCGATTGAAACCGCGGATGACGGCATAGAATTGTTTTGACGTTTGCCGCCGGCGTCGCGGCAATTCGATGGATTGGGTTTTCGGGGGATTAACCCTGCTCCAAGGGCAGGCAGTTCGGTCATTGTCGCGCCCCAGAGTTGGTTGCAAATACAGCCCAATTTTCACGTTGGGAAATGTCTCATGCTGAGAGACGGTAAGTACGCTGCCTGGTTCAGGACTCCCCGTGGTCAGGGCACCGGCGTCGTGGACCTGGTCGAGGGCCGGATCTCGGGCTGCGACAGCTTCTTTGCTTATGGTGGTTCCTATCGCGTCGATGAGCGGCACTTCTCGGCCGTCCTGACCGTGAACCGGCATGCTGACGGCCCGCCGAGCGTGTTTGGCCCTGATGAGGTCGAGGTCAAACTCTCGGGTGTGTGCAACGGCCTTGTTGCGACCTGTTCGGGAACGGCCAAGGAAGCGCCCGACGTGAAGTTCGATGCGACGCTGATTTACAGCCAGGAAGATGCGCCGGCAGACGACGCCAAATGCGCGGTCGTGAAGCTCAATGCCGACAAGCTGCCCAAGGGTCTCGACAGCCGTTCCCGGCCGCGTCATCCGTTCACGCCGACCAAGGCGCCTGGGTCTTGAGGTGCCAGTTAATCCTGGCGGCGAGCTGCGCGGGCAGATGGCGAAACAGGGACTTCGTTTCGTCCATGCATTGCGCAACACTCGCGGACCGTAGCGCGCAGCAGACCTGTCGCGCGCGGCTGACGCTATCCCTTCTTGGAGCCCCTGGATTTCAACGACAGGCCAAGGCGCAAGGCCATGCGCTTGATCGCATCGGGCGGGCGCCCGAGAAGTTTCGCTGCCTCTTCCAGCGAAGTCGAAGACTTGGCCAACTCCATCAGCCGGCGGTCTTCCTTGAACGACCAGGGCCTGCGCGCCATAACCGAATTCATCCTCTCGTCGACACAAAGACAAAGCCGCCAAGCGGACCCATGTTCGCTCGACGGCTTTGCTTGGGTGGGGCCGGGCCTGGGGAGCCCGGTGCGAAGATGGATATGCGATCCGCTGACGTTCGCAACAAACAACGCGGATTAAGCTAACTGCTCAACCTTACCGGGATGAAATCGGCGCGTAGCGCTCCGTATAACCACGGGGGTTTTCGAGATAAACCCTGTTGACGTCGGAGCAAGCCGGTTCTGGACCGCCGACCACCCCTCCAGCCCGCCTCCGGCGCTCCTTGATGCGAAGCCGGGTTGCCGGGGCAGGGCGCATCACGCGCTCCGTCTTCCCGTGGCGGACATCGCGCGACCCCGTGGTCCCGGCGTCAAGATTTGTGCGCGACCAGGAATGATTGTCGCGAGGGCACCGCGCAGATTCGAAGAATCACATTCAATTGAGTCGCGCTCCGCGTTGATCGCGGCGGCTTCGAACGAGAATAGATTCACTTGCATCGCATGCCTGCGGCAGGGATCTGCGACGAGCAGGATCGCGCTTCTCTCAGACGAGTCGTCACGAGATCGTCGAATTCGTTCGGCTATGGTCGCGCACGCGGCCACGAACACGTCAAACTCAACAAATCAAGAAGACCGAGATGCTTCGGAAAGCACGAGCGGCACTTCCTCTCACGAAGCTCAGAGAACGGGCGTTTGAAGGCGCCTTTTTCAGCGTCGCGCTGATCGCGATGGCGGGCTGGGTGTATTTCATCACGCTGTTGCTGGTGCGATTGTTCCTCTGGTTCTTCGCTTGACGCACGAGCCCGATCGCTTCGCATGCAAGGTGCTGCCCAAAAGATCCCTGGCATGACGAGAAAATCAGCGACCGCGTTGCGGTTTGCGTGCAGCAAGGGAGTGGGCCATGATGGGATTTCGGGAAGACGCCATGACGAGCCCGACGAACAACGCGCCACGGAGGGCGCCTGGAGAGCCTGGATGGCGCAAAGCCGCACCGAGCGGCGCGAAGGATTCAATCTTTATTAACCGTCCCGGACCCATTTTCTGGTCTGGCGCTTCGAACCGGAAAATGCACGCATGTTTCAGCTCTTCCTGCGGGCCCGCACCCATAGCTTCCTGAAGGATCGTTTCGGGGGAGAGCAGACGTTCCGCGCGCGCTCGCCCGAACGCGACGCCGAAACGGATCGCACGCGCATTGAAGCCATCATGATTGCGATCGATGACGCCCTGCATGCGGCGGAGCACGAGCAGTCGGGTCTCAATCGCCGGGTGGAAGACGTGCTGGCGCGCGCCGCCGTGACTATCGGCAATGGTGACGACGAATATCTCGAGCGCGAGGCGCTGGACAATCACCACCAGGATCTGTTCGACAAGGAGATCCTGAACGGCCAGCGCCGGCTCAAGGAGCTCGGCGCCTCGATCGCCCATTTCAGGTTCCTGAAGGCAGCAATGCTGAGCCGCTTCCCGGAATTCCGGCCCCCGGCGAGTCCCACCAACTGACGCTAAATCGCGAGCATGCTGTTGCCCTGATTGGATAGCAGCGTCAGGTTCCGGTGGCATCGGCCCCGGTATCGATGTCGGCCGGTTATTGAGCAACGGTGGATCGATCAGGTGAGCATGGAGCGATCTTCGCTGTATGCAACCCGCCGGTGGCCTCGGCACACTTGTCGTTCTTCGTCTTAGCCCTGCGTTGACTCTGTCGTTGCGAAACCGTCGGCAACCGCATCGCGGCAACCGTACCTTTAAGCACCAAAAATAAGTTGATGCTCCTGTAAAGGACGGACTGAAACATGCCACAGATCTGGATGACTTATGACGAACTCGCGACGCTTAGTGGCTGCACGCCTGCAGAAGCCAGAATGCGGGCCATCCATTTGTCGCTCGACCGTCGCAAAAGTCGCGATGGCGCAACCCGCGTTAAACTCGATCTGGCGCTGACGGCCAAATTCTTCGCCTCTGTCCGCGAGGCCGATTTTGATCTGGATAGCGCCATCGAGGCGCTCCAGGTGACGCATCTCCAGATGGCAGAACTCCTGACGCCGGATGAGTTCCGCAGGAGGCACGGGTCGGCTTAAATTTCCCCGCACGTATGCCTGCCCCGCCGACTTCAGGACGGGGGTCTGGGCAAGAAGGCCAAGATCGTCTGGGCGAGGATCACACCGACGGTGCCACCTGCCGCTTTCTGCAGCACATCCAGGAAGCCGGGATCACGATCGGGTATGAGCGCCTGCAGGAGCTCCAACCCCATCGCGACAGCCACGACAAATGAGCAGGCCAAAGCGATCCGTCCGGGCAGGAGGAAGGACAGAAGAAAGCCCAACAGCCCATAGGCGCTGAAGCGCTCGATCACGACGACCCAATAGGCCTCGTGATGCCCCGCCAGCGCCGGCCTCCCCGCAAGCCTTGCCAAGGTGGCGTAGACGATCAGGGCGAGGCAGATTCCCGCAGCTGCGAAGAGGTGATTTCGGCGCATCGCCCAGCATAGCCGGCCGAGGGGCGTTTCGCTTCGAAAGACAAGAATATCGTTAAAGTACTCGCTGCTCGCGCACGGTCACCTCGATGACGATCTGGCGCGCGGAGACTTTCGTGCCCATGACGGTGCGGCGAAGCGTTTCGATCAAGCCTGCACTGGTTGAGGGACTTTTGCTTCTTGAACCTGCATGGCGAAATGCTCGCCGTCATTGCGAAATCGCTCGCCGATCGCCGCAGCACGGGATCGCGTGCTGGGCCCGAGCGCAGGGCGGATGCTGCCGTTCTCTCACGTGACGACCAATCTTCAGGCAATACGTTGCACAAACTTCATCTTCGTCTGACAAAACTTTCAGCGGCGTCGATCTTGATGTCGTCACAACGACGAGATGAAATACTTCGGGAGGGACGTTCCGAAAAACGTGGGAACATTCCAAATGGCGGCAGTCTTGGTTTTGGCTTCGATTTTTGCGGCTGGCTTTTGCTGCGGTTACGGTGTGCGGGCGTGGCGCTCCCGCAAGCGATCAGCGCGATACCGTCTCTATGCGCCCTATAGTCCGGCCTCAATGGGAGCCGGCCGAAGCCAGCGTCCATCGTGATGGCAAGGATCGGCGCGATCGACAGATTGATCCTGTCTTGATCTCGATCACAGCGGCGCCGGAATAAACCATCTGCGGTTAGGTTAACTTGTCGCTGTCCTTGTGAGCATTGGGGCCGTGGCTTAGAAGCCTGGCGGTTTGATTGCGAGAGTTTAGCCGCCGCGATTTTGCGGGGCCGCGTGGGTAAGCGTAGATGGCGTATGTGATTACATTGCTGGGCACGACAATTTGCGTCCTGCTTCTGACTGCTTTTGCTTGTACCTATGGCCGGCGGCTGAAAGATCTTCCAGGTCCCTGGATCATCAGTGAGGGCCGTCGCAATGATTGATCAGAGGCGCAATGCGCCGCGCAGGTATTTTGTCGATCAACAAGGGCGGCGTGTCCTGATCGGCCTCTCGCTGGACGAGACGGCGGAATTTGAAGAGCTGGACCTTCCATCGATGAATGCTCATCCAGTGGTCGAACATGATGTGAGCGGAGGGACCGTTGCAGCCGGCGAAATCCGATGGCTTGAGCTTTATTCCAAGCACGAAGGGGCCTGGCGGGTGTGGATGGCGCAGAGCCGGGCAGAGCAGACGGAAAATTCAGGCTACGTCTGACCGTTGGTAGCGGCTTGGAAGGCGTGGGATGGCCAATCTTCCAGCTGTTCCTGAGGGCGCGCGCACATCTTTTCAGACCCCGCCAGGTGGCATTGGGTCACTTCCTCCAGCATCCAGGCTAGTCGTTGCCGCCGGTGCCTGTTCCGGGCGAGCCGATCGGCTGGCCATTTGGAGCATGGCCCACCCCGGCATTGCGACGGGCTTGAGCCTGTGCGGGTGTTTCGTTGGCGCTCCCGGTGGTCTGGTTAGGCTGGGCGTTCGGGAGTTGCCGCGTGCCCGCTCCGGGCTGTGACGAAGTATCGCCCGTTTGCGTCGCCTGATCGGCCGTGCCCATGCCGGGCGTCGACATCTGCGAAGAGGTGCCGACGGCCGTGTTGCCCGAACTCGCACCAGTGCCGGTGCCTGCGCCTGCCGAGGAGGAAGACGACGATGCACTTCCCGCGGCACCCGAGCCGCCTCCACCGCTGCCTCCACCGCCGCCACCGCCCTGGGCCCAGACCGAAACCGGCCCCAACGCGACAGCGGCTATCAGGAACAATGCTACCTTGTTTGACATGGTCGTTTCCTTTCGCGCGTGTAATCGAATTGTAATCGACAGGCGCAACGACAGTTCCGGGGATCAACAGAGAAGGCCCTCAATCGATGCAAGGCCGTCCGGAGGGAATTGGTGATACGGGGCACTCAAAGGAGAATGGGGCATCGCTTGCGCGGCTTTACGCTTGGCGCCTCGATGCTTTTTGGTATGGTTCCCCAAGAGAGGCCTTGGATCGGCAAAGGAGCGAAGAGTGCCCGCCAGAAATGCGCAGACATTGATCGGATTTGCATTTGTATTGACGCTCGCCGCGCCCGCGACGGCTTCAGCCATAACTGCTGAGGTGGCCCGTACCTGCGACGCAGCGGTGGCCAAGGCCTTTCCGCCAAAACAGATCGGCAACCCGGCCGCCGGCAGCAGCAAGGGAACGGCCAAGGACCAGCGCGACTACTTCAAGAAGTGCGTCGCGAATAACGGCAAGGTTGACGACGCGCCAGCCGATGCGGCCAACGGCAGCAAATAGCTGCTCTGTGACTAGCGTCGCGGCGGGCAGGGCGAGTAGAACGCGCCGTTCGTGGCATTGATGCGTTCCACGCACTGATTGGGATCTGTGACCATTCCGGCCACACTGAAGTCATAGCCCATACCCTTGACCACCACGACGTAGCGGCCGGGCGTAAGCGTAAAGCCGTCCTGTTCCGGCTGGAGCAACAACATTCTCGGTTGATCCTCCACGGGGCCCACTTTGTAGGGGAAGGACATGCTGCGAATGACCCAGGAATCGCCGGCACTGACCATCGCCGCTTTCCCGGTTGCGTCGACGCCCATCGCCCGCGAGACTTTTGCCACCACCCGAACTTCGGTCCCATTCATTTCGATGCCGCCGTCAGGCCTGAAGACGATAAATCTAACATCTCCGCTGGTCAGTGTGGTCGCACTCGGCGTCGTGATCGCAGCCGAGATCGCGACCCGGCGATCCGGAATTTTTCCGGGGACCGATTTGAGCTCATGGAGCTGGCCGTCGCTTAACGCGTAAACGCCGAAGGTCGTCGGCAAGGGCATCGACGGTTGCGTTTGTGGAGGCGCTTCCTTTTGGCCGTCCGGAAGCCGCTCGGCTGTCTCGCTTTCAGACCGGCTGGGAGCGGCAGTCGCTTGAGGCCGCACATCACCGATGGAGCGCTGCGACGGCGTTGCGATCGGCCACAGCGCGGTGAATTGCGCCTTCATTCGTGGCCAAGAAACGAGGGCTGCCCCGGTACCCGTAATGAGCAAGAGGATCGCGCTCAAACGGATGAGGCTATTGAAGGCGCCGTTTCGCTTGGGCCCACCCGGCGGTCGAGACGGCGCGACAGCACGGCGTGGTGGTTCTGCCGCCTTCGGGATGGCTGGAGGCAAAGGAATGCTAAGCGGCACAGCATCGGAAACGCCGGCCGGCGTGACATTTGGCGGCGAGAGCGCAGCGTTGAGCCCGCAGGACCGTTCGACCTCTCGGATCGCCTGTTCCAGGATCTGCTGGAGTTCGCGAGATTCTCGCACATCCGCATGCGTGAATTGTTCTAAGAGCTTGACCCGGGCCAGCTCATAAACCATCTCCCGCATCTGCGTGGGGTTGTCTGCGATCTCGTTGATCCGAGCAGACAGCAGGCGTACGAAGTCGGCCTTGATCGCTTCTGCCTTGGGGGCGTTGTCGGTCATTAAGGCCGATCAAGTAACGCGGACAGCGCCGTTTCGCTAGCATTTTGTATCAATCCGCCTCCGGCTGCGTTTCCGCAGACGATGAATTCGCTATGGTGCGCCAAGATGCTTGCTTTTGGCCCAAAACCTGTGACATTTCGGCTAGCTTCCTCTTCCGGTATTTGACCATGCGCCGTCTCCCACTAGCCCTTAGCCTTCTGGCCTTGCTCCTGCAGCCTGCCTTCGCACAGGGTGTGAAGGACCCGTCCAACTTGACCAGCTCCAGCATCTTGACCACCAACAAGACGCACACGACACAGAGCGCGTCACGACCCACGGCTGTCCGGAATTTGGCTCCGGGGACCCTCCGCGCCGGTACGGCTGCACAGGGGGTTTGGAGGGATGGCAAGCTCGTTGCGGTGCCGAGGTAATCGCCTCATGGAACTGTGAAGGAACGCTCGCTGCCTTCCGGCGTTCCCGGTTGGGAGACATCGCATGAAAAGCTTAGCGTTGATTGCAGTCGCACTCGTGGCGCCTTCGGGCGTTTGGGCCCAAGGGACCAATGATCCCTCGACGCCCAATCGCAACGTGATCATCGTGAATCCGTCGCAACCGTCGCAGCCGACGGCCACCCGGAACATCCCCAGCCAAATCCAGGCGCCGCCCGTCAGCGGTGGGCGCGCCCGACCATATTACGGGAGCAGGACTCGGGGCAGCGGATCAAGCCGGAGATAGTGCCTTTACTGGATGTTCGGTGTCATCCCTCCGCCGATTGGGAAGTTGCTGGATTTGAGCGTCATTCCGCTGACGCGAAAACGAACGTTGCCGGCCAAATACAGATAGTCGGACGTCGTGTTGCCGACCGTCCGCACCTCGACATAGGTTAGCGTGATCGAACCCACGCTCGGGGCCACCTGGGTGATGTCGACAAACCGGGCTCCCGGGAAAAGCTTTTGGTCGAGGCCATAGAAGATCTTCTCACGCTCGGACCAGAGAACGAAGTGACCACCGGCCTTCTGATCGACTGCTTCGTATTGAGTATGGATGACTTGCGGGTATTCGATCTGGCCTGCCGTTGCAGACTGAGTCCCAAACCAGATCACCAGAACCAGGAAAGCAACCTTGCGGAGCACGGGCTAACATCCTCGCGAGCTAAAGCATAAATCTTGCCCGCGAATTGGCTTTCTTGCAATCGGCAAGGGTATAACAAGGGTACAGACTGAAGAGGAAGAGATAACGGACTTCCGGCCAGCCAATGGTCGTCCTTATGTCCTGTCTTTGGAGCCATCAGTATGCGACCGGTTCGGCGTGACCACTCGCTAGCCTACACAAGGCGGTTTGCGGCGCTGTCTCGAGCCGTCACCATTACCGGCGGGCTCGCCCTTTGTCTGGCCTATTCGCCCTCCTGCCTTGCTCAAACAGAGCCGGAGCCCTCGCTCAATGACTACCTTCCGCCAAGCGAACCCGAACTGACGCGTGACGAGTGGCGGCAGCGAATCGAAAATGCAAGGCGGCGGGGCAAGGAGGTCGCGCGAGAGCGGCGCGAACACCCCGAATCCTATATGCCGTTTCCGGAAGATCCGGAGATCGTCGCAACCGAACGTGTTCTCAATGATGACAGTCTGCAGCGAGGCGACATCATCGCGACCAAGAAGGGCATGTTCATCTACCAGGGGCGATCGGATCAACCGCGCCGCGAACAGGACTTTGTACCGATCGCCCCAAAAGCTGTCCACGGCAAGCCAAGCCCCGGAGGCTAGAGCGCGCCCGAACGTCAGTAGCGCCGCAAAATCTCATTGAACTTGGGATCGGTCACCTGCGTGGCCTCCAGAAGCAGCGACTTGCCTTGCGGCGTCGCCTGCACGTAGGCCGCGATCAGGAGCGGCTCGTATCGCGAGCGATGAGCAAGCGCCGAGCGGATGTCCGATTGCGCAAGGAGCTTGATCTCTTCGTCGGTTGCGGCCGCGCTCGATGTCACGGTTTGGACCCGTGAGAAGGCAACGGCGATCGGGACGGCCCCGGCCAAGTAAGACACCTTCAACGCAGGCGTTATCGGCTCGCCGGATTGAACTTTCAGCGTGCCGAGCGTGAGCCATAGCGCGGGGCGGATGGGCGATACTTTCAAGGCGGCAACCACAGCGTCTTGGGCCGCCTTGTTCTCGGTCGCTCTGCCGTTCGCATTGGCCGAGGGATGGTGAAGAATGTCCGCGGCTTTCGCTGCCGCGTAGTTCGCACGCAAGTCGCCATCGAACGAAAAGGCCGCCAGAACACCTGAGGTAGCTACATTGGCCTTGTCGGGCGGAATCTCGCCCAGGAATAAATCGCTCGCCCGAAAGTTCGGCCGGCTGAGATCGCCGTAAAACCCCAATCCTGCATGAAGCAGCAAGACCACTGCGATGCAGAAGCCGACGACGCGAAGCAAAATTATGCGGTTCATAATTGAACTCGAAATACTCAGGTGCGGCGGACCCGAGTCGGGCCGACAGCTCTGCAAAAGCCCTAAATCGCGAGCAGACTATCGCCCTGGATCGTAAGCAGCGTCAAGTTGCCGGTCGCGTAAGCGCCGGTGTCGATGTTGATCCGGTTTGAGCGAATATCTGGAGCGCTGACCGGGGTATGACCATGGACGACATATTTGCCGAAGCGTCTCTCGGACTCGAGGAATTCCTCGCGTATCCAGAGCAGATCCTCCTCCTTCTGACGCTCGAGGGCTACGCCTGGCTTGACGCCGGCGTGAACAAAAAAGAAGTCGCCGCACACGAAGGAGGAGGGAAGTTGCTGAAGAAATGAGAGATGCTCCGGCGGAAGCGCGCGCCTCAACCTTTCGATCAACTCAATCTGCTCCTCGCCCGTCGGATTCATCGTCGGGTTAATCCCGTAGGAAACAAGCGTCAGCAGGCCTCCATAATGGCGCCATTCCTGCAGGCGTGCCGGATCCTTGAGGACCTCGAGCAGGAAGACCTCGTGGTTGCCCTTGAGGCAAACCGTCTCGTGCGACTTCGAGCGCGCGATCAGGAGATCAAGCACGGCGCGTGAGTCCGGGCCCCGGTCGACATAGTCGCCAAGAAACACCTGGATAGCTCGTTCGGGAGCAGATCGAGCAAGGTCGGCGTCGATGACGGTTAAGAGGGACTGAAGCAAGTCGGCGCGTCCATGCACATCGCCGATGGCATAGATCCTCACGCCGTCGGGAAGCCGAGGCTTGATCTTACGAAAGCGCTTGGAAAGGCCCATCAGGTCGGTCGAATCGCGTCTGGCGTCATGAACGGACGTTGTGATCGCTCATAGCAGAACAAGTTACGCATCGGTATTCTTAATTGTTTCTGACGGACTCGCGGCTGTTTTGATTAAAGGATCGCTTGGCCTTTGAGCCGTATTTCAAGACGTCTCGCGTAGGGTTTCCCCAACAAAAACGGGGAGCGCGACATGCGCAAAGTTGTAAAGTTCCTGGCGATTGCCGCCGCTCTGTTTGCTGGGGGTCAGCACAGCGCCGAGGCCGCCTTTGTTGGTGCGCCGATGGGGCTGCGCGGCGCCATGCAATACATCAAGTTCGACCAGCCGACGCTGGCGCCGATGGCGTTTACGATCTTTTGCCTGAAGTACAAGGACGAGTGTAAGCCGCGACCGCAGCAAATCGTGTTCAGGGGCGGTCGTCTGAAGCTCACGGCGGAGCGTATGGCCCAGCTTCAGGAGATCAATCATCGGGTCAATATTGCGATCCGACCGGAGCCCAACCTGGAAGGGCTGCGCGGGGAGAAGTGGCTGCTGCATCCCACGAGCGGCGACTGCAACGATTACGCCGTGACAAAACGCCACGATCTGATCGCCAAGGGCTTCCCGGCGCGTTCGTTGTTGCTCAGCGAGGTCGTGACGACCTGGGGTGAGCATCATCTCGTGGTCGTGGTGCGCACGTTCTCCGGCGATCTCGTGCTGGACAGCCTCACCGGACATATCCTGCCCTGGTCGAAGAAGTCCTATCGCTGGGTCCGCATCCAGATGCCCAAGAATCCGAACTACTGGGCTTCGCTCGGCGGCGATCGCGACGCCTGATGACCGGCGCTCTATCGTGAGGACTGGCTGACGCTCTGCGACAATCCCAGCCCCAAGATCACTGAAAGACACAGGATTGCTGCCGGGCGCAGCAATCCTGTACCTGCAAAGCTCTGGATCAGCGCAAAGAGAAGGCAGGCCGCCGCCGCCGCAGGGAAGAACGAGTCGCGACCGCGCTGCAGAGCGCCGAAGGACAAGCGCATCACAGCGATCACGCTCACCATCACCGCGGCGGAGAGGCCGATCCATCCCATATCGGCGAAGATGGCTGTGGCCGCCGACGGCGCCAATAGAGCCGCACCGGCATCGCTCTGATAGATCCTGCCAACGGCCGAAAAGGTCCCCGCGCCCGCACCGAACCATCGTGTGTCGGCCAACATTCGTTCAAGCGCGGCTCTCGTTTCAGCCCCCATATCCGCGACAAGCCGCAAGAGGATGGGTCCGGAACTCTTCTCGAAGAGGAAGGTCAGGACAATCGTAGCTCCGATCAATGCGGCTACCGACAGTGCGCCGGCAGCCAACGGCGACAAGTCAAGCCTACGGATGACAAGGATCAGCAGGATCAGCACAAGGCCAAAGGCCGCGGCGATCGCGCTGTTCGTGCCGGACAAGCCAAAGATAGCAAGAGCGCTTGCCAGAGCGCCCACAAGACCGCAAAGGCCGATCGCAATCGAGCGAACGACTGAATGACGCGTTTCGGCCCGCTCCGCAGCCAACTGCATGACGGCTAAATTCAGCATGATCCCGAGGCCGGCAAAGGTTGTCGCCAGGTCGGACGCGGCGGCGCCCATAAGTCCCGGCGAGAGCCAATGCAGATCCAAAGCCAGGGCGCAGACCGTTGCTAGGCCGCTCAGGACAAAAAGAACTAGCTCGGCGCGGCCGCGGTCGCGGACCACCACGATCGTAACGCCGACAAGAGAGAGAGCAGCAAGCGCCAAGAACAGCGCGTTCAACGTCAAGCCGATATCGGCCGTGACCGGCCCAAATGGCAGGCCGCCCAGGGCCTCGTGAGTACTCGCCCAGATCGGATGCGCCCAGTTCAGCCAGAGCGGCGCCAGCTGGGCTGCGATACAAAGCGGAATGGCAATCAGACCCCAGTGGCCCCACGATGTGGCGCGCAGATAGTGCTCGTAGTCGGCCTTTCGTGCACTAAAGGCTGCTGCCAATAGGCTCAGCGCCGCAGCCATCATCCCGAGCTGCGCGCCGAATTTGGCGCCGGCAATTTCGAGAACTGAAGCGGAAACAATAGCGACGATGAGGGCAAAATAGGCGAGGGACAAACAGCGCGCTCGAAGGAATCCTGAACCGGTCAGGTCACCATACAAGCCGCCGATCGGTTTTCAAACAGAGCTGTGCGGTCAACGAACGGAAAGCCTCACACGCTACGAAGCTTTGCCTTGCGGGTTCTCAGGCGAACTCTTGAATCTCCCGCCGAACAGGTCAGCGAAGGGTGTTGACCGGCCGACCAAACATGCGGGCGGCACGAGCGGCGGCATGGCCAAAGCGTGCGGCCGAGCCGAAGAGATAACCGGCCTGGAGAGCCATGGCGGCGAGCACCAGGTTCTTCAGACCTTCAAGGAAGCTGACATCGGCCATCAATCCAACCGGAATGGCGGCGAGCACCATGACCAAGGTTAGCGGCAAGAGCACAAAGACTCGAAAGCGTTGGCCCAGCACAGCGCCTGTGAGAAAGCTGAATATCAAAAGCTCGGTCATCCGAAACACTCCGTGCTCCGGACCTTAGGTTCCGTCCCCTGAAAAGAGCCTTAACTTGTATGGCTAAATTCTGCCTATTGGCCGCAATTTGCCAGCAGCGAATGATAGGCTTCCCTGAGGCCGTGAAGGGTAACCATGCCCTTGATTTCAGTGCCACTTTCCTTGACGACGAGAGATAGCGAGGGCGTGGTCTGCCACTTTCCACCCGCGAAGGCGGCGACCTCGTCGGGCAACAGAACGGCAGCGCCGGCGGCGGCCATGCTGGCGTCAAATGTCTGGGTGCCTCCGCCGCTCGAGGTGATCGTCACCTGGGGGTGGCTCCGGGGTGGGAAGGGCCGGATCACGGCCACCAGTACGTCGATCTTGCCCTTGGGCGCGCAGCGGACGATCAGGCCGGCAAAGTCCGGGTCCGATTGGGCGGTGTCCGCCGTTTTCGTAATGGCGGCGAAGCTCTCACCCTCTTTTCCGCCTTGGGTCCGGGTGTATTTCCAGATCGAAGCGGACGATGCCACCTGAATGGAGCGGGCTTCCGACGGGCCAGAACCGATCCCCACTCCTGCTCCGCCGAGCAGCCATCCTGTCAGTGCGAGCGAAACAAGCGGTAACAGCAACGCCGGAGCTCCTCATTGAGATACCCGGAGCAATAGCAGAGCCTGGTGGGGTTGAGAACGCCTCGCCCTTCGGTTGAGCGTATGCCTACCGATCGGGCACACGAATTACAACAAACAGTCACAAAGGGTTAGTTGGGTTCCGAAGTAGTGGCGCGAGCGCAACACTGGCGGACTCATTGCGTCGTTAACCATCGGTTTCGGCCTGGGAACCCTTGTCGCGTCGCCCGCTAGCCCGTACCACTTTGAGGTAATTTGGGACGATCGGGGCGCGTTGATGCATTCCTTTGCTAAGACCTATGGATTGAAACCGGCATTTTTGGCCGTGGCTTTGGCGCTCGGCGCGTGTTCGACCAATCCCGGCTCAGGACCGTTAACCGACGACGTTAACAACCACATTCAGACGGACAGCGCCCCGGCCTACGAGCTCGTGCCGCTCAACCCGGCCACGGTGAAGATCCTGCACACCCATGAGCCCAAGGGGCTGGCGGGAGCGTTCACGGACAAGCGGCCTCCGGCCAGCATCGTATTCGGAATCGGTGACGTGGTCAGCGTCACCATCTTCGAAGCGGCGGCGGGCGGTCTGTTCATCCCGGCGGAAGCCGGCGTGCGGCCCGGTAACTTCGTCACGATTCCCGATCAGGCGGTCGACAATGACGGCTTCATCACGGTGCCCTATGCCGGCCAGGTCAAGGCAGCGGGCCTCACGGCGGTCCAAATCCAGCGCTCCATCGTTGAAAAAATCGCCAACCGCGCCATCGAGCCGCAGGTCGTGGTTGCGATGTCGTCGCAGCGGACCCAGCTCATCAGCGTGCTCGGCGAGGTCAACTCGCCGGCGCGTTATCCGGCGAGCGCCGCGGGTGCGAAGGACAAGGTGCTCGATGCAATTACTCGCGCCGGCGGCATCAAGGGCCAGGGCTTCGAGACCTGGGTCATGCTCGAGCGTGCCGGCAAGCGCGCTACCGTGCCGTTCGAAAACCTGGTCATGAGCCCGGAGAACAACATCTATGTTCGTCCGGACGACAGCATCTACGTCTACCGCGAGCAGCAGAAGTTCCTGGCGTTCGGTGCCAGCGGACAGAGCGGCGAGTTCAACTTCGATGCCTGGCGCATCAACCTTGGCGAAGCGGTCGGCAAGGCGGGCGGCCTTCTGGACGCCCAGGCGGATCCGGCAGCCGTGTTCCTGTATCGCCGCGAGCCGCGTGAGGTCGCAGCCCAGCTCGGCATCGACGTCAGCAAGTACACCTCCGAGACCGTCCCGGTCATCTTCAACGTGAACTTCCGCGATCCGGGTGGCTTCTTCCTCGCGACCAAGGTCATGATGAAGAACGGCGACGTCCTGTATGTCTCGAACTCGCGCAACGTTGAAGTTGCCAAGTTCCTTACCTACCTGCGTGTGATCATGGCGACCGGCAGCGATGCCGTGAATCTCTCGAACGACGCGCTGATCTTCCGCAACAACATCAAGTTGGCGCCGTAAGGCGGAGCCAGCCTGATCTACCGAAACCGATGGCACCGGGGCTTTGTCCCGGTGCCATTTTGTTGTTTAGCGATCCAATCGGTACTGTCGGGCTATGGATCAAGGCACTACCGAGCAAGGCGCGCCGGTCATCGGTCACCCCGCAGTGTCGCGAGGGCTTCATGCGCTTTAGACGGCTAGCATTCTGGCCATTTCTCGTTCTTGTCATCGCTGGCCCCGCTCTGCTTGGTGAAGCTTCTGGCGCAGTTGGAGAGCTCGGAGTACGCCACCGGATCGATGTGGTGGTCTCAGCCGAGCCCGATGCGCCGATGTTCCAGCGCCTCCGCGGTGCCAAGGGCGAAGTTTCATTCACCGTCCGATTGTCGGCGAACGCCAGGGAGAGCCGCTTCTTCGGGATGCTGCATCCATCCTTCCCGGATCTTGTTGTCCCTGACGGACCAGACAAGTCGCTGGTCCAGCAGACCAAGCTGTGGGAGGAGGAGGTCTGCCATCAGCGGCGCGGCTTGCCGAAGGTGACGGTCACCCGGGTTGACGGCCATTTTGGCGAGGGGGAGGGGCGGGTCGAGATCAGCGGCATCAACCGCCATATCGGCCTTCTGGTGCCGCCCGATGAATTAACGCCGGGAATAAAACTCGAGCCGGGCAGTGATAGCCTGGGGACATTCTATGCATTTCGGGCGCAGACCCGGAACAGCCGCCTTAACGTGGATCTGAAGATCTATCCGATCGATTGCTTCTTCTAGAAGCTAGAGCAAAGGCCGGCCTGAACGACGATGCGCCTTCGGCTTCCCAATATCAGCTGGTCGTGGAGCCTGCCCGCCACGTTCATCCTGTTCTTCGTGGTGGCGGGCGCGCCGTTTCCGTTCGGCTCGACCAACGACCTTGCGATCGCGTTCTGGTGCCTGTGCCTCGGCGCGGCATTGATCTTCGCGCCGACGCGCGACTTGCGAAAGCCGCATATGTGGATGATCGCCGGCATCGGCGTCATCGTCGCCGCCTACGCTCTTGTGCTGCACGAACAGCTGTCCGACCAGCCCTGGGTCGCGCCGTTCCAGCCGATCTGGCAGCAGGCCGCGGATCTGCTGGGGATGCCGATCGCGCCATCCGCGTCGATCGTCAAGAACGAGGCATTCTTCGCGCTGGGGGCGCCGCTCGCCAACATTCTCGCGATCCTGCTCGGGATCACCATCGGTGCCGACCGCGAGCGCGCGCGCCGCATGCTGTGGGTTATTGCCATCTCGGGCGCGGCTTACGCGCTCTACGGCGTGCTCTCGTTCCTGATCGAGCCCACCATGATTCTGTGGCGGGACAAGACGGCGTATCTCGGCAGCGTCACCGGCACCTTCATCAACCGCAACACGGCGGCGGCTTATTTCGGCTCCTGCGCGGTGATCTGGATGCTGTTGATCCTCGAGGATGTCCGCCGCCGGCTGCCTGAGCGGCACATCCGGTGGCGGCGCCTGTGGCGCGACGTCGGCGAGATCCCGCCGCGCGACGTGCTGCCTCAGCTCGCGGCGCTGCTGGTGTGCCTGATGGCGATGTTTATGACCGGCTCGCGCGCCGGCGTCGGCCTTTCGCTGCTCGCGATGATCGTCTCGTTCACGCTGGTCCTGCGAAAAGACCTGCCGCCGCGCACCGGCATCTGGATCTCGCTCGGTGCGGGCCTCGCGGTCGCGCTCGGCCTGTTGCAGCTGCTGGGCGGGCGGGTCTCCAGCCGTTTCGACAGCCAGGGCCTGGTCGACGAGGGGCGCGTGGAGGCCTGGAAGTCGACGCTTCGGATCATCGCCGACAACCCCTGGTTCGGCACCGGGATGGGCACCTTCCAATGGGCTTTCCCGCCGTACCGCAGCCCCAGCATCTCGATTCGCGGCATCTGGGATGCCGCGCATTCGACGCCGCTGGAGTTTGCCTCCGAGGTGGGCATTCCGATGGCGCTTCTGGTGGCGCTGGCCTGGGCCATCATGCTCATGATTCTGGCGAGAGGCGTGTTCGGCCGGCGGCGGGACGCCATCATCCCGCTCGCGGCGGCGGCGACCGCGACGCTGTCGCTGCTGCATTCGTGCCTCGATTTCACGCTCCAGGTGCCGGGCTACAGCATTCCATTCTTTGCGCTTTTCGGAGCCGGCCTGGCGCAATCGTTCCGCACCCGTGAGGTTCACAAAAGTGTCTATATTTGAAGCAGTTGTGCCGTTTACGAAGTCTTTAGAATAAGTGGACGGGCCGCAACTCATAGGTTAGGTTCCGCAGCGTACAGCCATTTGCCCGCGGTGCCAGGCGGGCAAAACCGGGCTTTTTTTTGGAGGTTAATTATGGGCGTTATCAAGTTTGCGCTTCGCGTGGCTGCAGCCGCGGCGCTCGCCGCGACGATTTCGAGCGCCGCCAGCGCAGCCGTGTATCCGCCGCAGCGTCAGCTGCCGGCGCAGGTCATTGCGGATTTCAAGACGACGCCGGGCATCCTGTTTCAGCAATATCCGGGTGGTCCGCAGCTGATCTCGCGCGTGCGCGACCTCGGCGCGTCCGACCCCACCACGGTGCCGGCGCTGATCGGGCTGCTCAAGGACCCCGCGACGAGCAAGGACCAGATCCGCGCGATCACGGCCGGCCTCGCCCAGCTCGCCCGCATGGCGGCGCAGAGCGACCAGGCCTTCGCCAATGAAATCCAGGCCGCGATTGCCGGCACCGGCAATCCTGACGTGATCGCCGCCTACCAGGCCGCGACCGGCGACGTCCAGATCGCCGCGACCGGCGGCGGCGCGGGCGGCGGCGGCTCCGGCGCGGGCGGCCCGACCGGAGCTGGCAGCTTTGCCAACGGCGGACAGGGCGGGACCCTCGGCACCTTCGGCGGCCTGCACTATGCAAACACGATAACGCCCAACGCGAGCGCCGGTGTCAGCGGCACCACCAACAGCGTCAGCCCGCGCTGACAGGGCGGGCCTCACGGCCGCCTCATGCAACCTTTCGACAGCGGCGCCATCGGGCGCCGCTTTGCTTTTGTGCCGTTAAGCTTTTCGCAAGATCCTGAGCTGGCGACACGGTGCGCTGCATCAACAACGTTCAATTGCAGCCGGCATTGTGCTAGGCTTCCGCTTGGCGTGGGCTTTGCAGATCCGGTTCGTTTCGAAACGCCGCGGGGGCTGTTGGCAGACTTCCAGCTTTTAGAAACATCGATCCATTTCAGGAATTGCTAGATGTTGCAGGTGAACAAGCCGACCTCGGAGATCAACCGTGATTTCGCCGAGGCTGACGGTTCTCCGTCGCAGACGCTGACCTCTTATCTCAACATCATCCGCCGCCAGTTCCCGACCATGGTCGCGATTGTGTCGGCCTGCGTGATCCTGGCGCTGCTCTATCTCTTCACCGCCGCGCCGCTGTTCACCTCGACCGCCTCGATGGTGATCGACACCCGCAAGGTGCAGCTGTTCCAGCAGCAATCGATGCTTGGCGACGTCGCAATAGATTCGGCGACGGTGGAGACCCAGGTCGAGATCCTGAAATCAGAGAACATCAGTCTCGCCGTGATCCGCGATCAGCACCTGACCGATGATCCCGAATTCACCGGCGGCGGTGGTGGACTGCTCGGCTCGGTGATCGGCGCCGTTGCTAGCCTGTTTTCCGATGGGCACGCTTCGTCCGAGTTCGAACTGACGCGCAAAGCGCTGGAGCGATTCGAGAAGAACCGCACGATCAAGCGCCTCGGCCTCACCTATGTGATGGAGATCGGCTACACCTCGCGCGACCCTGTTAAAGCGGCGCGCGTCGCCAACGCTATCGCCGACACCTACATCGTCGACCAGCTTGAGGCGAAGTACCAAGCCACCCGCCGCGCGAGCGTCTGGCTGCAGGACCGCATCAAGGAGCTCCGCACACAGGCCTCCGCCGCGCAAAGAGCGGTGGTCGACTTCAAAACTGCCAACAACATCGTCGATACCGGCGGTCGCCTGATGAACGAGCAGCAGCTTGCCGAGGTGAACAGTCAGCTCATCATGGCTCATGCGGCCACCGCCGAAGCCAAGGCGCGGATGGACCGCATCAACGACATCCTCAAGCAGGAGATTCCGGACGCCAGCGTCGCTGATGCGCTGAAGAACGACACTATCGTTAAGTTGCGCGGCCAATATGTCGACATGGCCTCCAAGGAATCGATCTGGTCGATGAAATACGGCTCGGATCACTTGGCCGCGGTCAATCTTCGCCGTCAGATGGCCGAGATCAAGAAGAACATCGTAGATGAGCTGAAGCGAATCCAGGAATCGTACAAGAGCGATTACGATATCGCGTTAACCCGCGAGGAGAGCATTAAATCTAGCCTCAGCAACGTCGTCTCGGAATCGCAGCTCACCAACCAGGCGCAGGTGCAGCTGCGCGAGCTCGAGAGCAACGCGCAGTCCTATCAGGCGATGTACGACAATTTCCTCCAGCGCTACATGGAGAGCGTGCAGCAGCAGTCGTTCCCGATCACCGAGGCGCGCGTGATCAGCGCGGCGACCACGCCGCTGGTTAAGAGCTATCCGAAGACGCTGATTATCCTCGCCCTCAGCCTGCTGGGCGGTCTGATGCTCGCTTTCGGCGTGGCGATGGCGCGCGAGCTCACCGACAAAGTGTTCCGAACCACGGGGCAGGTCGAGGAGCAGCTCGGCGCGAACTGCATTGCGATACTGCCCGCGCTGGGCGCCGCGTCGGCCGCGACGCTGTCAAGTAAGCTTGGCCGGAAGAAGGGCAATCCCGAGCCGGACCTCTTGCGCTATGTCGTTGACAATCCCCTGTCGCGCTTCTCCGAGGCGGTGCGCTCGCTGAAGGTGGCGGTCGATCTCAATTCTGTCGTGCGCGAGAACCGCGTGCTGGCGGTGACCTCGACGCTACCGAACGAGGGCAAGAGCACGCTCTCGATCAACCTCGCGCAGCTGATGGCGCATTCGGGAGCCAAGGTGCTGCTGGTCGATTGCGACCTACGCAACCCCTCTCTGTCCCGCGCGTTGCGGCCGGATGCGAGCGTGGGGCTGATCGACCTCGTCGCGCAGAAGGTGCAGCTTCAGGATGCCATCAGCGTCGATCCGCAGACCGGGCTCGCGGTGCTGTCCGCCGGACCTACCTCGAAGCTCTTACACACAAACGAGATCCTTGCGTCCAAGGCGATGCACGCCGTAATCAGTTTGCTGCGCGGGAGATACGACTATGTTGTGCTCGACATGCCGCCGATGGCGCCCGTAGTCGACGTGCGCGTCACCTCGACCTTCGTGGACTCTTATGTGTTCGTGGTCGAGTGGGGCGCGACGAAGATAGATGTCATCAAGCACAATCTGCGCAGCGCGCCGGAGATTCAGAACAAGCTGCTCGGCGTGGTCCTGAACAAGGCCGACACAAGAGCGCTGGCGCGCTATGAATCTTACCACGGCCGCTACTACTACCAAAAGTATTATGCCCGCTACGGGTATGTTGAGTAGCGGGTATGTTGAGTAGCGATCAACCGAAACGGCGGATGTACTTACGCACCCTGCTGCTGCTGCTCGGTCTTGCCTGCCTGGTCTGGTCGTTGTTCGCATGGCCGTTATTCCGGTTAACGGGTCCGGTCCGCGACCTAGCTGCACGGATCATCGCTAACGAACATTTCAAGCCCGGCGTACTTCCAGATTGGCAAGTGCGCATGAACGGTGCGCTGCGCCCGGCCATCCTGCAGCCGGATTTCTCGCTAGCAGATGCGCTCATTGCGCTACGCGTAGCTGAAGAGGCCATGCAGCGGAAGAACTCGGAGGAGGCTGACCGCGAGATGGCATCGGCTGAGGTGAAGGTTAGAGCCGCGCTTTCCCTCAGTCCGACCAATTCCTTCCTGTGGTTGATGGCCTATTCTTTGGAAATATCGCGCAGTGGATTTCAGGCTAAGAGCCTCAGTTATCTCGATCAGTCGTATGCCACTGGTCCGCAAGAAGGCTGGATCGCGCTTCGCCGCAACAGGATAGCGCTTGCGATTTTCCCGGCGCTCGAGCACTCGACGCAAGACAGCGTGGTTGGGGAATTCTCCGGCATCGTCGATAGCGGCTTCATTGCAGAGGCTGCGGCCAATGTGACGGGTGTTGGCTGGGATCAGAGGGAGCGGCTGTTAGCAAATCTTGGGCGGGCGGATATAGCCTCGCGCGAAGCTTTCGCCAAGGTATTGGCTCGGGCTCGTGTCGATGTCAGCGTGCCCGGCGTTGCCTTAGATGAACGGTGGTTCCGATAATGGGAAGCACTTTCTTCGGGCTTCGCGGATTTGCGATTGCAGTTCTCGTTACTCTGCCGTCTGCATCAACGGTCTGGGGACAGACGCGCCCTCCGAACCGGTCGGGACTTACGCTTCAGGGGCCTGCCGAGCAGTCCGTCGATCCAGTTGTTCGCGATGCTCTCGGCCGCCCGTGCCTTGACATTGAGGCGGCTGCCGTTCCCCACGTCGTTGACCCGCAAATGCTAGATCATGTCGTTAGCATCAGAAACAAATGTCCGCGGGTCATCAAGGCTAAGGTCTGTTATTTCAATTCGCAGGCATGCAACGAACTAACGCTGCAGCCCTATAAGAGAGCCGATACTATTTTGGGGACAATGCGCGCAATGAAGTTCTTTCGCTACTCGATCCAGCAGAGATAACGCGTGTTGTCGCAAGGTGACCAACCCCGGATGAGTGCACTCCTGGACAGGCGTATGCTGGCAGGTGCAGCTACGTACGCTTATGCCAATAGAGCTGCATCGTTCATCATTTCGTTCAGTTTATTAGCTGTGATGGCACGGCTGCTTACGCCGCATGATTTCGGCTTGGTTGCGATGGTAACCACGTTCACCGGACTGCTCACGTCGCTGCGTGATTCTGGTCTTTCCTCAGCGGCTATACAATCCAAGGACCTTCCGCTGGCCGATAGAAACGCGCTCTTCTGGTACAACGCCGGCCTTTCAGTGTTGGCGTCGACAGTGGTGCTGCTCGCTGCTCCGCTTGTCAGCCAATTCTATCATGAAGATGATTTGAAACCTCTGTTGTATCTTTCTTCGTTCGGACTGCTTGCATCCGGAATCGGTTCGATACATGCCGCTATGCTGAGGCGGGACTTCAATCTGAGGGGCATCTTTTTCGCTGAGGTTGGTGGGTTAGCAATAGGGGGGCTTGTATCCATGCTGCTTGCGTACCTTACACGAAGCCCGCTGTCCGTCGTCATCGGAGGGGTCCTGCAAGCTATCGCAACCTCAGGAATCGCCATTCTGTTTGGACGCTGGGCGCCGAAGATCGATACCTCCGTCAGGTTGCGCCTTCACTATCTGCTCTTTGGCTTCAGAGTTAGTGCATATGCCGTTTTGAACTTTGTTACCAACAATATCGGGTCAGTTGCCGTGGGGTATCAGTCAGGTTCAGCCGCGATGGGGTCCTTCAATCGTGCCCAAAATCTGTACGGCATGCCTGTCTCGTTTGTTTTAAATCCATACCTTCAGGTACAATTTCCGCTTCTTTGCCGCGTTCGAGGAGATGTCGATCATACTCGAAAGATCTATGGCGACCTTCTCGTCCTCACCAGCACGTTGTTTGTTCCATTAGCAGTCCTGCTGCCCTTTCTAGCAGAACCAGCAACGACGCTAGTGCTTGGGCACCAGTGGACGACGGCGGGTCAGATACTCGCCTGGCTCTCTCCCTCGCTCGCTGCACTCGGACTGATGGGGCCATTTGGTCAGTTCATGATGAGCCAAGGAAGAGTGAAGGAACTCCAGTGGTGGGGCGTCGCTGATGTTGGTCTGCGAGGCGGGGGGGCTCTGATCGGCTCGTTCTTTGGGCCCGCGGCCGCAGCAGCTGGATTTTCAATCGCGACGCTGCTGATAGCCGTTCCGATCATTGTTTGGATAACTCAGCGCGACGGCATTTTCTGCTTCAAAGATTATGTTCGAGCTTGCTTTCCTGGCGTTCTAATTGCGTCGCTGGTCGGATTGACAGCGCTAGGTGTAAGCCGACTTGCGTCGGGAAACTCGTTTGGGCCTGTTGCAGAGGCTCTGATCGTCCTTTCTGCATCCCTTCTTCCCTGGATGGCGTTGGCTGCGGCTGTTCACCTCTCTCCGATTAAGCTTCGCTTTCTGCCTGACTATCAAAAAGGCTAAAGATACCTTCCAACACTAAACTCCAAAGAAATTACAATGGTCGGCACAAATCTTCCAAAGCTTGTTGTTTTAGTGACTTCCTTCAACCGCAAGGACGTCACGCTAGAATCGCTACGCGCGCTTCCGGCGGCGATCGACAATTCATTCAGCGCTCAGTTGGTGCTAGTCGATGATGGAACCGACGGTACGTTGGAGGCGGTACGCAACGAACACCCTGACGCCATATTGATAAAGGGATCGGGATCGCTTTTCTGGAACGGAGGTATGCGGCTGGCTTGGCAAAGTGCACTTGCGCTCAGCCCAGATTTCTTTCTTTGGCTGAACGACGACACCCTGCTGCGGCCTTCTGCGATTGCAGACCTGTTGAAGGAGTATCGACGCGCATCCAATCCCCGGACGATAGTAGTGGGGCGAACAGTCGACCCTCACACCCGTGCCGTATCCTACGGTGGACTCGTCAGATCGAGGATTGTTTCGCGACTCAATTTTCGGTTCTTGACCGAGCAGGAAACCGAATGCCACACGATGAACGGAAACTGTGTCCTCATTCCAGCCGTCGCGGCGAAGGAGATTGGAATCAATTCCGAAAAATATCGCCACGCTTTCGGGGATATAGATTATGGCCTGCGTGCCGAGCGATTAGGATATAAAATTACTGAGCTAAAAGAACCGGTCGCCCAGCAGGAGCCAAACCGAAAGTTCGAGGCCTCTATCGGCTCACTGACTTGGAGCAATTGGCGTTTTATCACCACAAACGCGAAGGGCATTCCTTGGCGGGAATGGTATAGGTTTTGCTATCAATTTGGTGGGCCACTCTGGCCACTTAATTTTGCAGTTAGATACCTCAAGATACTCCGGCTGCGATGAGCGTGCTGCTACCGTCAACGTTCCTGTTCGTCCTGCCCTTCATTCAGTTAGGCTATTCCTACTACGCCTCTGTCTCGACGGCGGCGGCGGCGTTGACTCTCTTTATAGCAGGGAGGTCCAATTATCGAACACTGTGGCAGCAAAACTTCGTGTTTCGTTCGATTGCCTGCCTGCTGATGATCGTTGCCACAGCATCATATGGCGGCGCGTCAGGTCAAGATGTGCTCAGAGCTGCGCGAGAGGCGGTTGCGTTCTTTCTTCTGACTGGATCTGCGCTGTGGTCGTTGCCTGTTTTCAACTCGCGAATATCAACGCGGGTTCTGCTCGCCATCTGGCTATTCGGTCTCGGCACGTTAGCGATGGTGATCATTCAGACAGTATATCTTCGATCGCACGCCTATTTCGGAATCCCGATGGAGCTTTTCTCCCAAAACACAAATACTCTGCCTGGAGAACTCGCTCTACTCTACTCGGATCTTCGCCCCAGCGGGACCTTCGCTGAGCCCTCCTATCTGGGTGGAGTCTGCTTATCGCTCATCTTCGCTATCAGTCCTCTTTTGAAGAAAAGGCGCTCGGTCCAGCTCCTAGTAGCGCTTCTTCTTGTGATCGTCGTCATTTCGAGATCGCTCTCAGGCATACTCTTCATATTCCTGTATCTTTCGATCTACATGAGAGGCACGCTGCGTTCGCCGGTGATATTCTATGGCTGCGTCGTCTCGCTGTTCAGCATCCTGCTAGCAGTCACGGTGACGGACAATCCGATTTCAGATCGCCTCTTGAATGGAGGCGACTATGACGTGTCGATCATGGGACGTATCTTCGGCCCACTGGAAGCAATCCCGAAGATACTTCCGCTGTATCCTCTTGGAATCCCGTTGGCTCCGTTCCAGGATATGGGCTATTCCTTCTCGCGTGACCTCACTGCGGGAGAAATGACGCACAACGGATTGTTCAATCTGATCATCAACTACGGCTTTGTCGGTTTTCTGCTGGCAGGCGTAGTTCTTTTCAGCTTTCGAAGCACCGAGGCGTTGGTCTACGTTCTGGCGCTTTCAATCCAGAACGGAGGTTTCTTAACCGTCGACAAGTTCGTCATCATCGCGCTCTCGATAATGCTACACAACTCACTTCGCGCATTGACCCTGCAAAGGAAGAGAGTTGATGTTTTACGCGAAGTCCGATCGTATCCATTAGGACGATCGACCGGTCCAGTTTCGTCGGGTCTCAAGTAGTGCAGGGATGAAAATCTTAAGGATTATAGGCTCGGTTGACCAGAGATTTGGGGGGCCGATAGAGTCACTGCTCCGTACCGCCGAGGAGATGCGGAATCAGGGGCATCAGACCACGGTTGCTTCTCTCGATCCACCTGATGCGCAGTACCTACGCTCCTTTCCGTTCGAGGTGCACGCGCTTGGGCAGCGCGGAATGCGTTCTAGGGTTCGGTACTCGACGACATTTGTGTCGTGGCTACGTCGGCACGCCGGGCAGTACGATGTGGCCATTGTGGAGGGGCTTTGGAACTATTCATCGGTCGGCACTTGGATGGGCCTTGCGAAGCAAATACCTTACGTAGTCTTTGCTCATGGCATGCTGGATCCTTGGTTCAGGAAGGCAAATCCAACAAAGCATTTTGTGAAGCGGATCTACTGGCATTTGGCAGAAGGCCGCGTCTTGCGGGACGCTCGCTACGTGCTGTTTACGTGCGACGAGGAGCGCAGACTCGCCCGCCAAAGCTTCCACGGGCACTCATATCGAGAGCGCGTGGTTGCATTTGGGACGGCGGACGTTCCAAAGATTGACGAGACGCGGCATCCATCGTTCAGGAAACTTGTCCCCAAACTGGAGGACCGAGACTACCTGCTCTTTCTCGGGAGGATCCATCCGAAGAAAGGTTGTGACATCCTGGTACGGGCTTTCGGTGCCATCGCCTCCGAGTTTAAGGAGTTGGATCTCGTTATTGCGGGGCCCGATCAAGTGAACTGGCGCCAGGCGTTGGAGTTGGAGGCCGGGCGCCTTGGAGTCTCCAGTCGGATACACTGGCCGGGCATGTTGACTGGTGACGCAAAGTGGGACGCCTTTCGGGGCGCTATGGCGTTCGTCCTGCCCTCTCACCAAGAAAATTTCGGGATTGCCGTCGCCGAGGCGCTGGCTTGTGAAGTACCGGTGCTGATCTCCAACAAGGTGAACATCTGGAGAGAGATCGAAGCGTCAGGATGTGGCTTGGTCGCCGAGGACACAGAGGCAGGAACAGTGAGTTGTCTGCAGCAATTCCTGCGATTGGACTCGGCAAACAAAGCCAGAATGCGACAACTCGCACGCACTTGCTTCTTGAAGCAGTTTGAAGTCAAGCGTGCGGCTGAGGATTTGACCTCTGTCTTAACGGAAATCCTTTCTGATGAAACCTCTTGATGCAAAGCATAGCAATTCTGTGGTCGGCGAACCGAGCTTCCCACTGTTGAATAGATTGATTCGGGCGTTGTGGAGCATCACTTGGCTGCTGCTGGCGTCGTGGACTCCTCCACCGCTAAATCCGTGGCGACGTTTCTTGCTTCGTCTCTTCGGCGCAAAGATTGCACCAACGGCTCGCATCTATGGATCCGCCAAGATTTGGTTCCCACCTTATCTCACGATGGGTGAACACTCGGTGCTTGCTTGGGGTACGCTGTGCTATTCTCAAGCTCCGATTGTCTTGGAAGACTTTGTCGTCGTCTCGCAGAGGGCTCACCTTTGTGCTGGCACGCACGATATAGATGATCCGAATTTCCAGCTTATAACCAAACCTATCCTTCTGAAGAGAAGAGCGTGGGTAGCGGCGGACACGTTCATCGGTCCGGGTGTCACTGTGGGAGAAGGAGCTGTTATCGGCGCCCGCGCTGTGGTCTTTAAAGACGTAGATCCCTGGTCGGTTTGTATCGGGAATCCTGCAAAGACTGTGAAGACGCGGAAATTTCGCCCGTAGCTCTATTCCAATCGTTTCGGTAAGGCTGGTAGAGCGAGTGTCTTCGACACATCGGGGTGCAGCGACAAAAATCTCGATACAGTCTCTCGAGCCGACTTTGCTCGAATTTCGTCGGGTAGTGCTAGTCCATCCTGGTTCTCACTCAAGTTGACCAATCTTTCCGTCTCGTCTCCCAGGAAACGGTTCAATGCCCCGCCAGCCACGGCATTAGACCGTATTTCGTTTCCGCCAGGCTCGCCCTTTTGTTCGGTGGTAATGGCAGCGAGCGACGGGTATCGAGCCCGCCACGTTTCCGATTGAAATGGCATTGCAACGAGCTTCTTCTCTAGCTCGCTCGGGACCATCGAACGCTGCCATGTCATGCCTCGGTTGTCGGCCAAAATGGCCGCTTTGGTGGGAGCCAGAAACAGATTGCGAGATATCTTGTTGTCGCGTCCGCCACCAAGCAAGATCGGTAGGTTTACTTGATAGAACACGTTCCTGTCGATCGTTGTCCCGCTAAACTGGTCATCCAGGTAGACGCCGACGGCCGTCTTCTTGGAGTTCGGCAGAATGTCGTGGAAGAAATTGCCAGTGATCAAGTTGCCGCGCATGGTCCAATCCCGCCCCATATAGATCGCGCCGGCGTCGTCGGTTTGCGTAAGCAAGTCACTAAGTTCATTGCTCTCGATGTTATTATCGTTGCCGGAGATCGTGATTCCGGAATGTGGTCCATGGGCGATAAGACTGCCTACAACCGTATTTCCAACTCCTTGTAGTTGAATGCCAGGCCGGTAAGCGGGATTTTCGAGTCCAAAATGCACAACTACGCTGTTCCTGACGAAATTGCCGGACCGAGCAAGCGTTCGTCTGTTCCCTCCATCGAGGGAAATACCGCCTTCTGCGGTTTCCGAGATGACGCAACCATCGAACGAAACTCGTGCGCTAGCGGAAACGACTGCCCCCCATGTGCCGGTGCCTTTGATCGAACACTCTCGTACTTCGATGTCGGAAGAGCCAATGATACGAATAGCTTCCCCCAGTGTTTGACCTAACTGCAATCGTTCGATTCGGATGTTCTTTGCACCTTCCAAGACAAAGACGTGCTTCGCTATCGAGACTGACACATCGCTCTTCTCGCCTCCGAACGGAATGAAGAAAAGCTGATCAGGCGCGTGAAGGACCATTTGTCCTGGAGAATTGAGAGCACTAAGAATGTTCTCGATGAAAAAACGAAAGCGATTGCGTGTCTGAAGCGGCGTTTGAAGTCGGTCGGCTACAAAGGTCTGGCTCGATGAATCGAACCTCATCACGGGGACAGATTCATAGGCCCAATCACGTGCCCAGTACCCGGATATCCACATCGTGCTTTCGAGTGATAGCTGCTTTGTTTGTTCCGGGGGCAGCTTGACAATGGGGGACGCGCCACCCGCGTCTACACTGATGTCCTCGCTGAAGCCATGACGGGGCCAACGAGCGAATGTCAGACGGTGATCGCCTTGAAACACTTCCAGTCCGGAGCTTGCGACTTTGGTATACGTGCTCCTCCGTGTTTTGTAGAATTCAATAGGTTGTTTTGGAAGCGTAACGAGCCTCGTTCCCTCTGGCATATGAATGTAAGGGGTATCGCTCGGTACTGCAGGGCGGCTTGAGGTTATGAGTGAGCCCAGAAGCCGGCTGCTTCCGTCTGGTGCGCCTCTGATGATTAGCGGACGGCCTGGACTACCCGAATTGCTGGCACTCAGAAGGATAGGCTCAGAAATCCGGTGAATGCCAGGAGCTAGCTCCAGCGTTATCGCTTCGCCAGTAGTTAACTTCGACCGAATCTCGGGGAGCGCTTTGATCGCGTCGGACAAGCTCGCGAATGTATTCTCGGCTGGTGAAGATTCCGGGCGAACGAAAATAGTATGGGCCGAAGTTCGATCGGGTGTGGCAAACAAACTGAGTCCCAGTGCTACTACTGCAGATGCCAATCGAAAGAAAAAAGCCATGGAAGGTGTTGTCCAGTCGATAATTGGCTCACAATATCATCATGAGCTTGTGGCAAAATGGATGGATGAGGATACTGATGCCGACCGCATGTGTCGTAGTGCCCACCTTTAGAAGGCCTGTGCTTCTTGAACGCTGCCTTAGGAGTCTCCATGAGCAGACCCAGCAGGCAGATGAGATCAAGATAGTCGCCTCCGATCCGGCAGAGAAAGACTCCATCAAAAAAATGGTCAGTCGGGTCGGGCTGCCAGAGGTAGAGGTCATTTCCGGGGCGCACCTTTTGCTAGGAGGCGAGGCGCGAAATTTGGGATGGAGGTCCGGCCGATCGGACATCGTTATGTTTGTGGACGATGACGATTATTGGGATAACGGAAAGATAGCTAAGCACGTTCGCAAACACGTTGAGAGCGGGGCTCAAGTCGTTTACTCTGGAGTAACTTATACCTTTAGTTCGACCGAGCAAAACTTTGTGCGTTTGGCAAAGCAGCCAGCCTTGGACATGAAAACAGCATTGCTCCAGGATGGATATTGTCCGCCGACGACCAGCTGTGTCTCCGTAGTGAGATACGCACTAGAGAGCGTATCCGGTTTCGACGAAGTGCTCAAATCATATCAGGATTGGGATCTTTGGTACCGGCTAGCCGACAGTTACAAGTTCGCCTCCATCCCAGAGCCTCTGATCTATTTTGTGCAGCACTCCGGCGAACGGGTTTCCATGCAGAGTGATAATCGCATCCAAGCTGGGAACCAGCTCCTTGCAAAGTACGGTCGAACACAGGAGTTGTTGGATTTCTTGGGAAGGGAATTGATCCGTACTATCGAGCGCGCCTTGGTGTTTTCCGCCAAAGATGGTGACATGACGTCATTTGGGACGTTGCGGTCTGAAGTGCGGGCCCAAAACCTGAAAGCGCTTCATTGGCGTACATCTTGGATCCTGCTGAAGATGATAGTCTACTTTTCTCGCTATGGTCTCCCCCGAGCTCTGAAACCATCTCGGTGATTGGCGCAGAGGGGCAGGGGCCACTCTAGACGAGCCTCTGATAGTCTACGTTCTCAGTTCGTCGAAGTGGAAGCTCAGACGTGCGCCGAAGCGAAAAGCCATTCTTGAGCCGCTTTAAGAGCGGTTTTTCGACGAGTGTATGAATGATGATCCCGCCAACAATTCCACTGCTCGCCGCGACGAAGATTGCGCACTGCGGCGGCATCGTCGGCGCAATGTACTTAAGGAGACGGAGGGTGGCGGAAATAATATGTGGGTGGAAGAGATATATGGAATAGGAGGCTTCGCCCAGGAAAACGCCAAAACGATTACACTTCACAGGTCGGGTGAATGCGGCGAGAGCGACAATGAGTGCGGAGCATGCACAAGCGAAGATGGTAGATTTCAGCGTACCAAGCTCATAGCCACAGAGAAAAGCTAGGCTAATCATGAGTAGCGTTGCGGCAACCAAGATCCCAAGTTGGTACCGAATTGTTGGTTTTATGTCGTTTGTTCGCAGATACAGCAGCCCCAGACAAAACCCGGCACCAAATTCGAGATTGACGGGGTTAAAAAGGAAATTCCAGAACTCGTTTTTGCTCGAGTCAGCCGACACAACCGCCATTAGTGGAGCAGCGAACCAGAGAAATACGCTGTATCGGATCCGCCTGTAGGCTAACCAGCTAAGTCCAAACAACCCATAGAACAGCATCTCGTGCCTTAGGGTCCAGATGTTAAGAGGGGCGACTTGCCCGACTGGAAACAGAGTCGCCGCACGCAAGTAGTCAAGCAAATTTGCTGTTGCCCCACCAAGAATGCGGAGAGCTGCATAAGAGCCGATTGCCAACCACATTAGCGGCAGGATACGGATTGCTCGCCTTAAGAAGAACTGGCCGAATGTTAATTCTGGATGGAAGGTTGCTGGACGAAGCGCCACGTACGCAATAATAAAGCCGCTCAACAGAAAGAATATGTCGACGCCGTGGGCTCCGTACTTCAAGAAATCGTCAAAGACAACCACGCCAAAATATTTTTCGAAGGCACCCATTCCTGCGGAGTGGTCTAGGACAACCGCGAGCGCTGCTATTCCTCTGAGATATTGTATGCCAATTATTTCACTCTTCTTCGGGTTAATATTAGCAGTGGGCGCGACGCTCAGCATTTGCGACATTCCAAGGACGATTCGTTTTGATAGCCGGATATTAGTACGCTGAGCTTCCCCCTAGAGCAGTAATCGCAGTGAGGGTGGCAATCTTCAGATCGAGCCACAAGCTCCAATTATTGATGTACCACAGATCATGCTCCACGCGCTTCTGCATCAGGTCGAGCGTGCGGGTTTCGCCGCGATAACCATTCACCTGGGCCCAGCCGGTGATGCCGGGCTTGACGTGGTGGCGGAAGGCGTAGTTGCCGATGATCTGCTCATATTCCGAGTTGTGCGCGGCCGCGTGCGGGCGGGGGCCGACCAGCGACATGTCGCCCTTGAGCACGTTGAACAGCTGCGGCAGCTCGTCGATCGAGGTCTTGCGCAGCCATTTGCCGATGCCGGTCACGCGCGGGTCGTTCCGGCTCGCCTGCACGATTTTCGGGCCGTCCTCGAGCACGCCCATGGTGCGAAACTTGAAGATCTGGAAGGCGCGCCCGCCAAAGCCGTGGCGGGTCTGGCGGAAGAACACCGGCCCCTTCGAGGTCGCCTTGATCAGGATCGCCGTCAGCAGCATCACCGGGGCGAACGCCAGCAACGCCAGGCCAGTGCCGGCGAGGTCGAGCATGCGCTTGAGCGCGCGCTCCTTCCAGGACAACGGCGCGCGGCGCAGCTCCGCGGTCCAGGTGTGGCCGGTGTTGACCAGCGGATGGCGCAGGAAACGCGCGGCGTGGGGGTCGGGCACCAGATGCACCGGAATGGGCAGGATCTTCAGCGCGTCCAGAATGCTGTCGATCGCGTGCTGCCGGCTCCAGTTCATCAGCAGGAACACCTGCTCGACCCGGTTCTCCCGCGCAAAGGCGATCAGCTCGTCGAGCCGCTGCGCCTGCGAGGACAGCAGCAGCGGCGAGGCGAGGTCCTTGGGCTGGATCTCCACGATCCGCAGCAGCCGGTAGCCGTGCTGGCCGAGGTCGACGATCGCGTTGGAGGAGGCCGCCAGGCCAAATTCGGCGATCATGACCGCGCGCGCGTTGGCGAAGGCGCCGCTGCGCATCGCGGCCGCGGTCCAGCGCGCCGCCACCGCCTTCCAGCTCACCAGCACGATCAGGCCCACCAGGTAGAACGAGATCGTGGTGCCGCGGGAAAACTCGTCGCTGGCCTTCATCGTGAACGCGATCGCCAGCAGCGCGCCGAACACGCCGGTCCAGGTCGTCAGCGTCATCCGGATCGCGCGCGGCAGGTCGGTGATCGCCTTCAGGCGATAGCCGTGCTGCACGATCATGAGAAGGGTGAAATTGAGTGCAACCAGGACGCTGGCCGCGGCATACACGCTGGCCTTGCCGACCGCGCCCGCGGTCGCAAGGTGATAGCCGATCGCGCAGCCGATGCCGCTGATCACGACCAGCACCGCATCCGCCACCAGCGCCAGCCGCTCCACGATCAGTGGTCGCAGCCAGCGCGAAGCGAAACCTGTAGCTGTAGCCGCAGCCGGCTCGACCACAGCCATTTCCGCAGGCAAATCAGGCGCCCGCACCGGTCGAGTGGAAAGAACTGTCATCCGACCCAGTCCGCTAAAATGAATTCATGATCCAAACACGCCCGTGCTATCGGCCAAACCCGCTGCTAAAACAAGGCGAAGGAAAAAGTAACCTTACCCCACGAGCTTGATTGTAGCGCATCCTGCCTCGACTGATATGTGAAATTTCACAACTCGTTAGGACATTTCTCAGTGCCGCGAACCCGGTCCCGGCGGTCTTCCAGGCTGAAGTTGAGCCGCTCCGTTGCTCTCGGCCTTGCTGTTGTCGCGCTTCTGGGCACCGTGCTCCTCGTTCTGCGCCCCGATTCAGCGCCCCTCCGAACATCACCAGCTCCCCGGCCTGCGAGAGTAAAGCTCCTGTTGGATGGCTCCTATGGGGCACGGTTTGCCGGCGAGCTGAGCGCCCTGAAACAGGGATATTTCGCGTCCCCGGTGCAACTGGTGGCCAATCCCGGCGCCTCCGACTTCGTCGAGAACGTCGCACGCCAACATGCCATCGGCGTGACGACCGGACAGAAGTTCTTGCTGGCGGCCTGGCGTGGCGCTCCTGTGACCGCCTTTGGCGCGAGCTTCCTGGACACGTCTGTCGCAATCTTCACGCTCGAAAGCTCGGGATTGCGGCGTCCCGCCGATTTGGTCGGGAAACGGCTGGGCTACCGCAGAGCCGGCGAAGGCGAGGTGATCTTCGATGCGATGATGGCTCAACTCGGCCTTCCACGGAGCCAGATCACCAAGGTGCCCGACCGCGATCACCTTGACGCTCTGCGCGCCCATGACGTGGACGCCATCATTGCCGCCATTGATGAGCAACCGGATCCCTCCAGGCAGGATTTTGTAAAGCTGAATGTCATCAGGCCCCAAGACTACGGTATCCACGTTCCTGGACTGGTCTACTTTGCGAGCAATGATCTTATTCATGACCAGCCATCTGTGATCGCCCACGTCCTTCAGGGACTCATTCGAGGATGGCAATTCGCCTATGCGGATTATGCACGGAGCGTGCCTGTTCTCGTTGGCCTCGATCCAGCAAGGCTGAATTCCGAAAGGTTGAGGTTTGAGCTGCAGCAACAGCGAGCTCTGGTCCTGCCGACCGGAGGGCGGATCGCAGACTATGACGAAAGCCGCTGGAGGACCCTTCGGGACATCCTGATGTTCGCGAAGCTGGGTGAGGAGGAGGTGCCGCTCGCCCAGGTAGTCAACTATCAGTTTCTTCGGGACGTTTATCGTCGCTCGCCCGATCTTGGCGCGCCCAGCGCCTGGAGCGGAGACAACTAGGGCCAAGAAGCCACAGTTCTGCGCCATATCGCTCCGAGCCTAAATTCGGTGCGTCGGATCGGTTGCGTTCCACCCTTGGCCCTTGGTAGTCTGTTTCGGCTATTTCACCGCGATTTCTGGGGTGATTGACGAATCACAGTACTTCCGAAGCAGTTCTCGCAGGGCTGAGTGGCTTCGCTGATGAGTTCGTTGGGGCAAAGGAGCTTACAAATGTTCAAGATGTTTGCGCGGGTAGGTCTTCTGGCGTTGGCCACTTCCCTGTGTGCAGCGAGCGGCGCAAGTGCCGGCATGCAAATGCCTGCAAGCGCGGCCCTCCTGACAGGAGAGAGCCAGGCGACGCCGGTAACGTTCTGGGCCCAGCCCTACCCATATCGTTATGTGCCGCAGCGCCACTGCCCGCTCGTGCGTGTTGAGACTCCGTACGGCTGGTACATGGATCGCGTCTGTGCGCCGGAAGGCCCCATCCTGCGTCGCGCTTACTGATCAGCCTCACCGAATAGCCAATCTGGATGAAATAAGCAGTCGTGCGATCCGCACGACTGCTTTGTCTATTTTTGTGCCAATGGTCTGCTGCCGGATTGCGCAACCAGGGGCTGTTCACCAAAAAAGCGATCTGACGTCAACTTGGGCTGCTGCCCGGTAAAGATTGTGTTAACAAAGCTTGTATGTTGCGCTGCACCGTTGGTGTGTGCGGATTGGAAAAAGGGGCTGGTGCAGTGGATTTTTCCGTAGAGAGAAGGCCCGAGTAGTCATATGACAGGGGCATCAACCTACAATATTTTCGGTAAGCGGGTCTTTGTGGCCGGCCATCGCGGCATGGTCGGCTCGGCCGTCGTGCGGCGCCTCGCTTCCGAGAATTGCACAATTCTTACGGCCGATCGTCGCGAACTCGACCTGACAAAGGAGGAGCTCACGCTGCGCTGGCTTGAGGCCAACCATCCCGAGATCGTGGTTCATGCGGCCGCAAAGGTCGGCGGTATCGCCGCCAACAACAACTTTCCGGTCGATTTTCTTTGCGACAATCTCGCGATTGAGCTGAACGTCATTCGTGCAAGCCATGCGGTCGGCGTGCGGCGCCTGCTGTTTTTGGGCTCGTCCTGCATCTATCCGAAGCATGCCAAGCAACCGATCAGCGAAGATGAATTGCTCACCGGGCCGTTGGAGCCCACGAACGAGTGGTATGCGATTGCGAAGATCGCGGGCTTGAAGATGTGTCAGGCCCATCGTCGCCAACACGGGGATGACTTCATCTCGGCGATGCCTACCAATCTCTACGGTCCTGGCGACAACTACCATCCGGATCATAGCCATGTGCCGGCGGCGCTAATCCGGCGCTTTCACGAAGCAAAGTTGGCGAACGTGCCAACGGTGACGGTATGGGGTACCGGGACGCCGCGCCGCGAATTTCTGAACGTTGATGATTTCGCCGACGCCTGCGTCTTCCTGCTGAAACAGTATTCCAGCGACATGCCCATCAATGTCGGCAGCGGCGATGAATTGTCGATCGCTGATTTCGCGACAACGGTCGCAGATGTCGTGGGTTACAAGGGCAAGCTCGTCTTCGATACGTCCAAGCCCGATGGTACGCCACGAAAGCTGCTCGATAGTTCTAGGATTCGAGGGCTTGGTTGGCGACCGAACATCGCTCTGCGGCCAGGTCTTGCTGCCGCTTACGCCGATTTTCTAAAGGGACATGGCCGTCATCTGGAGGTGAACGCATCCAGCTGAGCAAATCGTTTGGACTACAACAATTTTCAAACCCAAAACTTTAAATTGGATTGCGCTTTATGCGTGTTCTCTTGGTTGGTATCAACTACGCCCCCGACCTGATCGGAGTGGCGAAATACAACACTGAGCTCTGCGAAAGCCTTTCCGCCGGAGGCCATGAAGTCAGAGTGATCACGGCTCCGCCTTATTATCCCGCCTGGAAGACTCCTCCGGGGTTCAGCAATTCTTACTTCAGATCGCGGCATATCGATGGCGTTCGGGTAACGCGTACGCCAATCTATGTGCCCGGACATCCATCGGGAGCAAAGCGGCTCATCCATCATGCGTCGTTCGCGCTGTCGAGCGCGGTGCCGGTCCTTATCGACGCGCTCTCTTGGCGACCCGATGTCATGGTCGCCGTCGCGCCGTCTCTGATGTCGGCTGCTTTTGTCTCACTGGTCGCTCGTCGCGTCGGCGCCAAATCATGGCTTCACGTCCAGGACTTCGAGGTCGACGCGGCCTTTGACCTTGGTCTGCTGCGTAACTATTCGCTGCGCAAGTGGATGCTGAGAGCGGAAGCGGCGATCCTTAAGTCGTTCGATCACGTTTCAACCATTTCTGAGGCGATGCTGCTGCGCCTAGTAATCAAAGGGCTGGCTCCAAACAAAGCGCTTGAGGTCAGAAACTGGATTGATACCAGCGCGATCTGCCCAGATTCGCGAATGACGAAATATCGCCGGAAGCTGAAGCTTGGCGAGGGCGATATCGTTGCGCTCTACTCCGGAACGATGTCGAACAAGCAGGCCCTTAATCTGGTGATCGAGGCCGCGATCGGATTAGAGCAAGGCCATCCGCATATTCACTTCATTCTGGCAGGCGAGGGACCTCATAAGCTGAAGCTCGAGCAAATGGCCGCCGGACATTCCAACATCCATTTTCTCGGACTCCAGCCCAACGAGAGCTTCAATGAATTGATGGCGACGGCCGATTTTCATCTCATTCCGCAGAAGGCGGAGGCCGCCGATCTGGTGTTGCCCTCGAAACTTGGCGCGATCTTCGCGTCCGCTCGGCCGGTCATTGCGATGGCCGAAGAGGGCACAGGGCTGGCGGCGGAAGTGACCGGCGCAGGCATCGTAATCCCGCCCGGAGATTCGTCCGCTCTGGAAGTTGCAATATGCCAGCTCAGTGAGGCGCCCGCGCTTCGCCAGCATTACGGCGATGAAGGACGAAAGCGCGCGCTGGATCGATGGGATCGGCGGACCATCGTTCGGCGGTGGGCGGAAGTCATGGCTGGCGAGTCCAACTCAACTGAGAACGAGGAAAGCGGCTCGGCAGGCGCTAACGACAACGTTGCGCTGCCGGTGGAGGATGCGGTTCGTGCGCCCTGAGGTGCCTGGTCTCGACCAGCTGCGCCGCGGCTAGCTTTGCCAACCGAGAGATTAACCGGAAGTAAGCACCGCGATGAGCCCTCACACCCGAGTCTCGCTCGCTGCGGTGCTTGACCGATACGATCTTCCTCAGAGGGCAGCTTTTAGTTCTGCAGCGAGACGATCCATAAGGACTAGCGTGAAATCGACTGTGAGATGGTTTGCGTCTCTATAGACAACGACGCCGTCACGAATAGCCGGACATATCAAGTCTGTGCAAATCGACGATGTTAGGTCGATCATGCGCGCGTTGTTGATGGACGAGACGGCACGTTGCTCTGCTTCGAACACTTCGTTGCTTGTAGTGAGCGAAAGAGTACGGCTGCACGTGCTGAATGGTAGACCGCGCCATTCCGCCCGAGCGAGACAATTTCCGACCGGGTGGTAAGGAGTGGGATTGTCGCGGATCACAATGAGCTTGGCCTTGGCCGGCTCGAGCTTCTTGAGGGCTCCAGATAATCCACGCTCCCACGTCTCAATGCTCACCGCGTGAGGGCCAAGATTGGTAAATGGTCCCTTGACGTTTCCGCTCGAAAACTGCGCCAACAATATTGCGTCAGGGCCATCTTGAGTTTTTATCATAGCGATTGCCTGCTCGCGCCAGCTTGCGCACTGGGGCGAAAGCCGCCGAAGTCGCAAACTGTAGACTTTGGAAACCGGGATGTCGGCGACAGGACAGGAGGCCTTTAGGTAAGTGATAAGCCGCCATCCTCTCTGTTCAGCAATAGTCGCAAGCGCGGTCGTCCATTGATCGGCGTGAGAATCTCCCAACAGCACAATTGTCTTTGTATAGCTCGATGGGCCGAACACGCAGCGGATAGGACTTTTTGTCGTGAACCCGGCCAGGCAACCACTCTCGCTCGAAAGTGAATATCTCGAAGTCGCGGCGACTATCTTCGCCTGCGCGCCATTCGTGACGTATTGCGCAATCGCGAACGAGAGGACGCCGGCAACCGTGGCGGTTAGCGTAAGTGCGCCACCCATGACAATTGATCGGACAGATCGTTGTGCCAGCCAGTGACTAGCTCTGATCGGGTATTCGAGCCAGGCGAGGCTGAGCGAGGAGAGAACGACTGTCATGACAAAGAAAAGGCAATTAGCGAGTGCCGTGCTGCCGACAACCACCGTACCGAGAACTGCAATCGGCCAATGCCAGAGGTAAATGGCGTAGGACCGGGCACCGAAGAACTGAAACGGCTGCGTCCTGAGCAAAGCCGACGGTCCAGCAGGATTGTCCCCCGTGAGCAGCAGCAGTGCTGTAGCTATCACTGGAACAACGGCAACTACTCCCGGGAACGCCATGAAGCCGTCGATAGCAAAGAACGACAGGATGAGAATCGCAAATGACAACCATCCAACCATTGAGCTCGCGCCAGGCTGCTTTGCCCACTGCTCGAAGGGTCTTGTTGCGATCAAAGCTCCTGCTCCAAACTCCCATGCTCGAGGGGGCGCGAGATAGAACGCCCAAGCTTGCTTGCCGTAAGTCAGGTGGATGCAGCCAGCGAACGATCCAAACACTACGATCAGTAAAGCTAGCAGGAGGACCTTTTGGCTGAACCGACCGACAATGAGGAGAAACACGGGCCAGACTAAGTAAAATTGTTCCTCGACTGAAAGTGACCACGTGTGAAGGAAGGGATTGAGCGAACTTTCGGGGGCGAAATAGTTCATGGACTGGTGGAGGAGCCAAAAATTGGCGGCATACAGCGCAGAAGCTGTGCCCGACTTGGCTATCTCCTTCTGTTCAAAGGGCGCCAGCACGAAGTATCCGATGATCAAGGTTGCCAGCGTGACGGCGAGGGCGGCGGGCAAGAGTCTCTTAGCCCTGCGACCATAGAAGCCAAGAAAATCGAGCTGTCCGGTTGCGGCTATCTCCCGAAGCAGAAGTTGCGTGATCAGGAAACCGGATATGGCGAAGAAAACGTCTACGCCGACAAATCCGCCGGTTAAGCCTGGAACTCCGTAGTGAAAGGCAACGACGGATAGAACTGCGATCGCCCTTAGCCCCTCGACATCAGCTCTGAAATGGGTCGCCGCTCGCAATACGGGTTGCATATCTATTTCTGCACACGTTGCATCAAAACGCGGGAAGATTCAGTACTGCGCATTTCGTTCGGGGAGTTTGGCCGTTTTCGGTTGTTCGTAGGGCGGCGCCGAGGCAAAGGCGACTGTCGCCGGGTACGCGAGGGAGAACGGGCGCGGCCCACCAGGAGCCGAGAGTAATCAGCAGACCAGATCCGCTTTCGGACCAAAGCCGACAGGTTCGCGTCATTGGGTGACTTCAGCCTTAGACGCGTTCGAACAAGATGTTGAAATAGGCGCCACCAGACGCACGCTTCGCAAACCGGTCCTCGCGTGACGGCAACGCGGCGACGCGCTCAATGAACTACGCAATACGGCCCAGGCGCTTCAAAGTCGGTGAGAGGTCTATTGAAAAAGGCCCGTGCCGAAAGCACGAGAACGTATAGTCGCGATAGAACGCGCGTTATTGGAGCGCCTCCGCGAGCCCGAGGTCGCGTGTCACAAATGTGGCGGCGCGGAACTTGACCGCACAGGTCAAATCTTTGCTGCCAACTCCAATGAGTGACGGGCTTGACGTTTTGCGCCGGCATGGCGCAGCCTTGGTTGTCTGGAGGTGTCGATAGCTGGTTGTCCGGAGGTGTCGATATGGAGAATTCTGTCGCTGAGCATTACGGTGCGCAGTTCTTCAAGGAGCAGTCAGTCGGGTCTTTCGAATCTGCGTCAGTGATCGTCCCGCTGGTGCTTCGACTTTTCAAAGTGAATTCGGTCGTCGACGTCGGCTGCGGTGTCGGCGCTTGGCTGGACGAATTCGCTAGGAACGGTGTGAGCGATTATCTCGGAATTGACGGCGACTATGTGCCTCGCGATCAGCTCAGAATTCCGTCGGAAAGCTTCAAATCCATGGACCTTCGATCCATCACCGATATCGGCCGCAAATTCGATTTGGCGTGTTCGTTAGAGGTCGCCGAGCATTTGCCCGAGAGTAGCGCAAATGATTTCGTCTCCGCGCTCGTAGACGCTGCGCCAATCGTACTGTTCTCTGCTGCCGTCAAGGGTCAAGGCGGTAGAAACCACCTGAACGAGCAGTGGCCATCCTACTGGGCAGAACGGTTCAGCGGCCATGGTTACAGCGCCTTCGATTGCGTCCGACCGCAGATATATGACGACAGCCGAATTCGGCCCTGGTATCGACAGAACCTTCTCGTGTTTTGTCGCGGCGATTGTTGTCCCGAAGGTTTTTCCCCTCTAACCAGCCCCTTCGATCTGGATCGCGTCTTGCCCGACTACTTTGAGTACAAGCTCCAGGAAGTCACCGAAGGCAAGAGTGCGGCGATAGCGGCAAGGCATCTGCTCGGAAACCTTGGGATCTTGGCGAGAGCAGCGAGACGTCGGTCCGGTCTCTAGTCTAACGCCTCGTTCCCCACTGCCGGTGGAAAATGCGGTTCGCTTGCCCTGAAGAGGGATGACACCGCGGTGACTTCGCTTGGCAAGAGCAGAGGTAAGCGCCGCGAGAGCGCTTACTTCCTTATTAATCCATTAATCCTTATTAATCGCGATGACGACCTGCCGACAGGCTATTCGTGTCGCGCGAAGTAGCGGAAGCCGTGCTGCTTGATCAGCTCGTCCCGCTTCGCCGATTCAACATCTTCCTTCATCATCTCGCGAACCAGGCTCTCGAATGAAGTTTTGGGTTCCCAGCCGAGCTTCTCTTTCGCCTTGGTAGGGTCACCTAGAAGGGTGGCGACTTCGGTCGGTCGGAAATACCGGGGATCCACAGAGACAATGCACTTTCCAGTCTTTGCATCGTATCCCTTTTCGTCCACTCCCGTGCCTTCCCAGCGGATACGCATTCCAACTTCGCTGGCCGCCACATCGACGAATTCTCTCACCGAGTGCTGCACGCCGGTGGCGATGACGAAATCGTCCGGCGTCTCCTGCTGCAGCATCAGCCATTGCATCTCGACATAGTCGCGGGCGTGGCCCCAATCGCGCAGTGCATCCAGATTGCCCAAGTAAAGGCGTTCCTGCAGTCCCAAATGGATCCGCGCCATGGCGCGAGTAATTTTGCGGGTGACAAAGGTCTCGCCGCGCACCGGAGACTCGTGATTGAACAGAATGCCGTTGCAGGCATACATGCCGTAGGCTTCACGATAGTTCACCGTGATCCAGTAGGCGTAGAGCTTGGCGACCGCATAAGGGGAGCGCGGGTAAAAAGGAGTCGTCTCCTTCTGCGGAATTTCCTGAACCAGGCCATATAATTCGGAAGTCGACGCTTGGTAGAAGCGCGCCGTCTTCTCGAGCCCCACGATGCGCATGGCTTCGAGAATCCGCAGCGTCCCCAGCCCATCGGAATTCGCAGTGTATTCGGGTTCCTCGAACGACACGGCCACATGGCTCTGGGCAGCCAGATTGTAAATTTCGTCGGGCTGCACCTGGGCAACGATCCGGATGAGGCTGGAGGAGTCCGTCAGATCGCCGTAGTGCAGGCGGAACGGCGGATCGGGCTCGTGCGGATCAAGGTAAAGGTGGTCGATGCGGTCGGTGTTGAAGAGCGAGGTCCGCCGCTTGATGCCATGGACTTCATAGCCCTTTCCAAGAAGCAGCTCGGCCAGGTAGGCCCCGTCCTGGCCCGTAACACCGGTAATTAGTGCGCGCTTTTTGGTCATGCAAATCTCATAGAAATTGGTGCGTGTTCTTACCCAAAAGCCTGTCCCGACGCTACCCGCAGTAGACCATTTTCAAGCGGATTGTTGACTATTATTAACGAGCCGGGCGCATCGCCGGCATTTCGCCCACCAAGCGCAGAGCGCTGGTTGCCTGATTGGTAGCTGTAGGCTCGGAAGACGATAGGTTTGCGACGTGATCGAATTCGAAGCGCAAGAACGCGGCTAAGCTAAGATCTCGCCAAGTCCGCGCGTCCAGAGCTGAGGGTTCAGATCCGATTAAGTGCGCAGGAAAACGCACTTGTCCAAGGCTTCATTGGACTGGATGATCACTCCGCTCAGATTGTCCAGAACGAAAATGGCTCGTCCTTCTCGTACGAGCAAGACAAAATGATGTTCGCCCGTCGCGCGAACAACGACTTCTGCCAAAGGAGAGACGAACTCGGCCAGCCCGATCGAAGCAGCAGATGGCGTTTCGTTACGGCGTAGTCGCCACAGTTTCCGTCAGAGGGGAAGATCTGCCAGTCATAGTCATTCCGGCTTGCCAATAGACTCTCGGCCGCGATAACAGAATTGACGCTCGAGTTGATCTGGTTGAGCTCGCGCCAGCGCTGCCCTCGAGAGCGGAAGTCCGTTGTCCGGCGGTCCCGCTGTTCCTGACAATCCTCGGGGTACTTAATGCAGAACAGCGTGAATGAAAGCGGAGGCACGACCTGCTGCATTTCGAGACTGGAGTAGGCTGGCTGGCTGCAAACGCAATACACCAGCGCCAGCATGCGTGCAGCATGTCGGATCATCGCTTGGGCCTCATGATGGGCTGGACGATCCCTCTATATTGCGACGCGATAATGAAAACGCCATATCAATTGTGAGGCAATCCTTGCCCAAATGTGAAGCTTTGTCGCTTCGCCCAAAGCATACTGGCCGACTGCTGCTTGGGCATGTGGTCGAGGCCAGCAGCATCGAGACTTGTTTTTAAGGAGCGAATAAAGGACACGCGCTCAGAGACGCAGATTGAGCTAATGCATGTAGCATTCAGGATGGGGCAGCAACTTTAGGAAGATGGGCGCCGCTGTCGTCAAGACGATCTCAAAGAGGATAATGAGATAATGAAATGTGGACAACGAGCGCGACTAACGCTGATCCTGCTCGCTTTGCCTCAAAATGTTGCTCACCGCAGGCACGCTTCTTAATCTAGCTTGCCAAGAGTTGAGCGCAACGCGAGCCAGCATAATGCCAGAAGCAGCCCCGGCGACCTTGGTCATTGCATCTACCAGGCGACCGTGTCGGTCGGGCGTCAGGAGTTGTAGACCCTCAAGGAGGATGGCGCCGCCAACCGCGATTGTGACTGCATGGATTGACCGGTTTGGATAGGCCAGTGAGAATACTAAGCCCAACACCAGAAACGCTGCGAAATGTTCCAGATGAGGCGGCGCAACTTGGGGTCTGTCATGGACGGGACCAAGCGTCACGAACGCTATGGCCCCCAGCGCTAGCCATCCCGCAATGAGATAAAATCTTGTCATGCTTCTCAATAGCGGGAACGCCACGAGCCCGCAACACATACGGCTGGCAGCTGGAGCGACTCTCAGCAATCGATGATCAGGCAAAGGAGCTACTGCGCTCGGGCAAACGCAATCAGCTCTTCGCAATCAGCTCTTCTTTTAGGCAGAAGGATCGAGAATCAGCCTGCAACTGTGCCTGCAAATTGGGGGGCGGACTGCCGCACGTGAAGGACGGTTAAAACGTCTGATTGCAGGTCTTGATCTGCGTTCAGCGCTAGAGAGCGTGATAGGCTTGGGGCCAGCGGACTGCGGCTTTTTGGAGACCGCCACCGGATCAAGCTGCGAATTGCCTGTCGAGCTGTGGCTCGCGCTCTGGCGATACATCTAGCGAATATCGAAGGCAGGATTGTCCGGCTCAATCCGCGATGTCGACATCCTGCTCTGGAGCGAGATGGTTGATGTCGACCGGGGCGGTCGCAATATCGGTGTTGCGCCGGTGGGTGAGCGCATCCATTCCGTTGCGGTGCAGCCAAAGAAGGCCCCGTGCAAGTTGCCGAAGATCGTTCCGATTGGGACCGACTGGAAGTCGCCGCGCTCGCCTCAGTGCATCCGCAGCTGACTTTTCTAATGGCGAAAGCTCTCGTGTCATCCGCCCGACCTCGAAGACCAGAACGCTTGCCGGGCACCCTGCTCGATCCTTTAAGCAGTTCTGTGGAATTAACCCACATCCGAGCACATCACCGCGATTAAATGCATCTGCTTCGCGGATCAGGTCTCCTTTCCAACCGGAGCGCTAGAAAACGGTCAATTTCCATTGTTCAATTTGAACTCGCCCACTCTACGGACCTGTTTCTCAATGCCAGCTCTAATCTCCTCACTCGTGCTGACAATTTCTTTCCCAGTTTTGCGCCATTTTACGTTGGCGTAGGTCCGCGCCCCAGCGCGGTGCCCGGCTTGCCAAAAGGCGACAGTGCAGAATTAAGGATCGCAACCAGGTGCGCGAATTAAATGCCCCGCGGCTTTTCGCGCTCGCCACGGTATTACCGCTCTGTTGCCTTTATCACTGCTGGTTGCTGCAATTAAATGTGGATTGTGGGATCGCTTTGTAAGCCGTGCCTTGCCCGCTGTTTGGGCTTGATTGATTAATGCTCTTAGAACCGGGGATGGAGCTATGAACATCGATCATCTGAAGTTGCTCTCGCTTGACGAGCTTTTGAAAATTCACGACGAGGTGACCGTCAAACTTGGCGACACAATGTTGGCGGAAAAAGCCCGATTGGAGGAACGGCTGCGACTGATCGGAATGGCTCACGAAGTCACCCGGTTTGAGCGTAAGCGCCGCCAATACCCGCCCGTTCGTCCAAAGTATCGGAATCCGAAGAATCCGACGGAGACCTGGTCGGGGCGGGGCAGGGTGCCGCGATGGCTCAAGCCGCAACTTCGAGGTGGCCGGAAGCTGGATGATTTCCTCATTGTCTCAGCTTTTGATCAGACGCGGCAGATGACCTAATCAACGCGGGCAGCTGCACTCAGCCGGCCGAAGGAATATCATAGCTTGGGGGTGTGCGGGGCTAGGCGGCGCACCGAGGAATGCCGTGGCCGCAGCGAGCTGATGCGGTTTGAAGGGAGCCCCCGCGGGACGCCCAGGTCGGGCTGTCTGTCGAAAGTCAGGCCGGGCGGCCACAGATCGTGAGCCAAGGCGCAAGCCCGCGCCCGGATGTCGGTCTCGCTCTCTCGCCCGCGGCGCACGGGTTTCTCTCTCAGAGAGCAAACTCGGCCGCTAGGCGTCTGAACAATGAACGCTTTGCGATTTGCATAGCTGCGCGAATGCGGCCTTAGCCTCGTTACTGCCAAAGCAAAAATGCGTTCCTTTGTCTTGCTTCTCCACCCACCAGTCTGCCTCGCCTTGCTAAACGAACACGCGAGATCGAAAAGCTTCGAATGCTGACGGCGCCCGACACGAACATAATACCAAATATTCGTTGCGAGCTGCAGCCACTTCTTTTGAGCTGTGGAGAATAGTGAAAACCAGGAGAATCGTGAGCGCAGCTCGCACTTAATCCGACGCAGTGAGTCGGAGTCCTTGAAGTGCCAGACATTTGGTTTCCACTTCTCGCGACCGCCGTCGTCGGCACGCTCCTTTTCCTTGCGTTCCGACGATAGCCGCCCGTGTGGCAATGAATCCTCAGCCGCCGCTGAAATCGCGGTTCCCTGCGCGATGCCTTTGACTGTGCATAAACCGGAAGGTTCACTTCCAAGCCAGGAGGTGGACGTGAGTACCTGGTTGCTCAGTTTTCTAATTGTTTTGAGCGTGGGCATTTTAATCGCACACGCTATCGACGCGATGCGCTCCTGAATCTCCGGACGTCACTTGTCGTTTAGTTGGATCTCGTGAAGAAGGACCAAATCGTGCACTATCTAATCGTAAGCGCTGCTCTGCGCGAAATAGACTGGCTGAGAGCTGAGGCTTCCCGCATCGCTCGTCAAGCCGGCCCTCGCGCGCAGAGCCATTTCTGATCGACAGTTCCAGGTTTAAGGCTTCTCGCGAGCATCAAGCGTAACGAGTGACATTTCGTTGCCAAGTTGCCGAGACGGAATATCGTCGCGTCGATCGAGTATTTCCCCGAACCACCCGGCTCCGCTTTATCGCACCTGACCTGACACGCTCCTCGGAGATTTCAACTTGATCAAGCTCCGGGCGACGTTGGTGAGCTAATAATCCTCAGTCACGGTTCGGGTGTGGAGATATTGCACCGACGAGCCCTGTCCGCCGAGCTGTCGCCGAAAGTCCGCCCCTGGTTTTCATCTTGTGGCCTTGCTTTGGTCAAACCCGCGTTGGGGATTGTGGGCTTACCCGATTTAATGCTCGCCCTCGGTTCGGGTGACATTGGGTGCGATGGAGAACGCCAATGCATTCGCCCTTAAACCGATATATCCCGGCTCACAGATTCGTAGTCCGGCGCTCTCACCAGAAGACGTCGAGCTTGTTGCGCGCGCGGATGAACGGTTCGTCCACGCCTATGACCAGATCGCACGTGCAGATGAACAACTCGCGCGTGTCAATGAACAGCTTTCCAAGCTAGATCAGGATGGCACGCGCCCTCCTTCTCATCCGAAGAATCCCACGAAATGGCTTCGACCACCTGACCGGGGGGCGCGCTCATCGGGGGGAAGCCGGTACTGCGCGGCCTGATCGGCGTGCTGTTGGCAAGCGGCATCTGTGTGGCTGCTCTCGCTGCGCAATCATCTTACGGCGATGCGGCCAGAGCAAGTATGTATCGGTGGTCCGCGCATGCCGTTCACCTTCGTCGTTGCCGCAGGGAAGACCCGAGATCTCCTCGGCTCTGCCTACCACTCAGACGACTGCAACCTATGTGGCACTTCAGCACCGGGGCCATTGACCCAGACTACACCGCACGATGCGACCCCAGCAGCCGCTCCCATCTCGCCGGAGCTGGCGCCGATGCTGCAGGGAACGTCGGGCGATCTTACCAACGTGCAGCAAGCGATCGAGCAGCTCAAGGCCAGCCAAGATCAGATCGTTCGCGACCTTGGTCAGCTCTCAGAGCAGCTTACGGCGGTCCAGGCACAAATGGTGCGAGACAGAGTGGATGCCGCCGAGCAGCTTAGGATGGTCCAAGAACGAATTGCCGGCATCACCGCCAACGCTTCCGAGCAAATCCTACGCCCCAAGACGCCAGTGCCGTCGCCAAGGCCAATTGCCGCCACGATCCGCAAACCGGTGCCAACCGTTCCGCGACCGCAAGACAGGGGCGGCCACACGCGCCGTTGCAGTTGCAGACCGATCAAGCCGTGCAGGACAAGGGACTAACTGTTTTCAACGCGTCTGATCGCCGAGCCATGGAGACCTTGCGCACCAAAAGGTTTGGGTGGCTTTTGATTTGCTTGAGAAGCAGCAATCTCCTGATCTGTGCGGCGTTCAACAGGTCCTCAAAATGTCGAAGATACCTGAGGCTGGTGCATGCACCCCCACGCCGATCGAGTGCGCGAGGCGCTCCTCGATTTCGCAGGCAGTATTGGATCAAGCCGCCAGCTCAACGCACTCTGGGCCCGAATGGAATTCTGCTTGATCTTGGAGTTCAGGCGCGATCCCGATCAAATTGATGCGCCGCAGCGCGTTTCTGGTGCTGGCGATACGTCCCGACAAGCTTGTGGCGCCAGATCCGGTAGCGCTGGATCTCCCAGGAAGTTTCTGCGACGTCAATCGCCAGCATCCACTTGATCACAGATTGCGAGCGAGGTCGGTGAAGATCGGCTGCCGCAGCATCTGGTAGCATTCAAGGCTATCGCCGGGCAGTAGAAGTGGAGGGGCCAAATCCTCGAACTCCACCGGCACTGCGGTCGTCAAGAGCTCTCGTGGTGGACTGATCGGACCATTCATCGGTGAGAGACCTCGTTGCGGAGGGCCCAGGGCGGTGTTGCTTGCTCCGCAACGGTCGCCGTCTCGTAGTTTGCTGCCCACGGTACTCGCAACCGGGAGGGGAGATAATCGTCCTCGAATGTGCGCTCTCCTTGCCTGTTAGATTGGGGCGGGAGCGCGATTGGCGTTCTCATCAGCGGAGCGCTCGGCGGACGCTCAGATGGCACGCTCCTTGCCAATCGGTCGGACCAGTGATTTTCGTGGCGAGGAGACGTGTAGCAATGGGACAAAAAAATCGAGTTTTCAAACGCCGAAAGCCCAACTTGGCACATGTCATCCGCCACCTGGTGCAACTACTCGACGCGATCAAGGATCTTGAGCAGCTGAGGAAGAAGGTCCGGCTAGCAGAAGCAACCCGAGTGTTACATTAGAGGCGTCACTTCCGTCAGGCTTGCTGACAATATGCGGTTGGCGCCTTGAAATCGGCAATGGTAGCTCGCGCGTTTTGCGCGGTTTGGGTGCGCTGTGACCAAGGGGCGCGCGTGTGGTCCAGCACTATGCGCCAGAACCAGCCACGGCGTGGAGGAACCGCGCTCCGGGATCATAGTTAACGGTTTGGCAAAGGAGATTGTCCGATGTCCCATGCCATCCCTTTGGTTCTCGCCGCGATCGTCGCGAGTTCATCTCTGTTGGTCCTGGCGCAAGCAGGCGGCGCAAATGCGGGGTCCGCGGGTGCGGGCACGGGGACGGGAGCGAACAGTGCCAACGCTGGCCCGTCGGCGCCTGCTGGGATGGGGACGAGTGCAGGCAACGTTGGTCCCTCAGCGCCCCCAGGAATGGGGACGAAAGACACCGCCACGGGCGCAAATCTGGGCACTAGCAGCCAACCGAGAAATCCCAACGTTCAGCCCGCCACGCCGGCGAAGTCGCGGGCGGCAGCCCAGGCCGCAAGAAATGCCGGGGTTGGTCACGCTCAAAATGGTCTGCCGATCGGCGCCCTTGGGACCGGCACGAGCAATGAGGACCAGCTGATCATTGGCCCGTCCACCCGAAACACATCAGCCCCTGCAGCACAGGCCAAAGCAAACATCAGTGTTGGTCACGCAACAAATGGTCGTCTGGTCGGAACGTTTGGGAAGGGCACCAGTGTTTCGGACGAGGTGAACCGCCTGCGCGCCGCGCGAGCTGGCGATAAGGTGCTGGACGCCAAAGCGCAAGTCGAGCGGCGAACAATCGTTTCGGCCAAACGCGTCCTCGGTCGGATCAAGAACGGTTTGTAGTCTGCGAGCGCAGCGGCGAGCAGAGATACAATATCGTGGAGCGCGCTCGAGGCGGTCCTCGCACCAAGAGCGCTGTCGCGTTCAGCGCGCCCACGCCATCCTAGTCCTAGTGCCCTCTGAAGCGCCGTCCGACTGCCTCCCACACTTGAACGAATGGAAGGACGAAGACGAAAAGAACTCTGATCGCAACCGAAATAATAACACGCCGCAGTGATGGTGGCTCGTCATCCAATCGATGGGCCATCTTGGTTATTGTTTGCGCCGAAGGTGAGTTTAGAATCTGAGCCGGAACAACATGAAGGACCTCAGGCCACAATTGGAGAAGGTCCGCGCCGACGCGAGAGACTTTGCCCATATGAGTCAGCTGGCGACGGACGTAGAAAAGCGCGCGCTGTTTAAGCGCTTAGCGGATGAACTCGCCATCGAAGCTCTTGAGCTTGAGCAAATCGTGAAACGACAGGAGCAATTAGATCCCAGCGATCAGCACGACGTCGTGGAATTCAAGCTGTCCTCTCAGAAGAAGCGCGGCTAACGCGGGAGAGAAGCTAAGCGGCCGGCTTATCTTCCTTATCCGCCCGCGCATAATGATCTTTGAGCACAGCTCCGTCAACCGCCGCTGCGCCGCCGTCGATCCCCGCGCACGGATCCGGACATCGCGCTCTTCAATCGATCCTCAAGATCACGGCTCGACGCGGTCACCGCATTCGGTGCCGTTGTCAGGCGTAGACGATGCGGAGCGGGAATCGGTTTGGATTTGCTGCCGCGGGCCGCCGCAAAACTGCATTCACGCTTGGGCCTTGAAGTCTGTCGTCGCCGCGGTGGCCCTGAAATTCGCCGGCCGCCGTCATTAACTTTCGGCTAAAGCGACAAACGATTCACATAAGTAAGTGCGGAAACGACCTCGTCGCACTTCATTCACGAGTGCATCGTTTTCCGATTGGTCCAGCGGCGGCCATGATCCAAGCTTTCAAGCGTGGAGTGGAGGCTTGTGCAAGATGCGTGAACACCGAGTTCGAGCGGTCGACGCCACTGCGCTACTATGAGCACCAAGAATGGCTCACTTCTCAGCGCTACGAATTGGAGAGCCTTCGCGTCAAGGTGCGCGAGGCAGAGCGGAAAACGACAGCGACATACCCAGTACCCAAAGCGGAAGAGGGTAGCTAATGCGGCGGTTAGCACGGCGATAGCGAAAGCCTCCGCGCATCAAGCGACACGGCCTGGGCGCGGTAGCGTCATCAGCCAAATCACTGGCTAGAGCAGGCCGATCGACGAAGCCTCATGTTGGGTTTGATCCAACGCGTTGAGCAAGGCGTGGAGGAACGCGCTGGCATGGTCATAATGTGCATCCTCGTCCGCCACCGCGCGAGCACCGATGACGCTGCGGTCAATTTCGGGTTCAGGTGCCTCAACGCGCTCTGGCCACTGATCGACGGGAGCATCGGAGGTAGTTCGGGCCGACGTCAATAGCTTCAGCAGCCGAGATGCACGATCGTGCTGCGTATTATGCCGGGCCGCGAATGGATCAAGGGCGAATAAGCTTCGGAAATCATCGCGGGATACTGCTCGCATGAACATTCTCGACGTGAAAACAATGGTCAGCGAATCACAGTAATAATATGCGCGTTTGCCAGCCGACAGATATATGCCGAAAGTGTTAAGTTGCCCGGCGATCGAGATGCAAGTTAGACTCGGCGGTCGCAAGCTAAACGACCGCCGGGTTTCACCGCGCTGGCATTGGGATACGCTGTCAGTTTTTCTGCATTGGCGGTACGTGTCGGTTTACGGCTCTCATTGCATCAGCAGCTAACTGTTGCGGGCGCACCGCAGCTCGGCCGCAATGCGGTCCAGCTCATTGGAGCGGACGCGGGTGTTGGAGCATTGGAATATCGATGGAGCCGGGCACGCATGCTCCGGGATAGCCCTGCGGGCTTCTCGCCCGCGGCCTAATTTCTTGTGAACCGTGCTAGCAGCGTGACCGCGTCATTGAAGGCGACCCACGTCATAGACGTGTTGGCCTAGATCCATCCACACTCGGATAGAGACCGAGAGGATCTCGGCAAGGAAAGCTTTGATGGCAGGTTCCGAATTTTCGATCTGCATCATGCGAGCCGTTCTACGAGAATGATCGGTTCAACAGAGCTGGCCGTGACCTTCTCCGTTGGTTCGGAACGCCATTGCCATCTGCTCGTCGGAAGCTATTGATTTCCGTTAGTAACAGGAGCCGTCGGAGCTGCGCGCCGTTCAGCAGCGCTTCGAAGAGGGAGAGAACCTCGCGCGCCAAGGACATAGGACGCAAACACGATCAATCAAGCTTCTGGATCACAACATAGCTCGGAGGCGCCGCGTCAATGAACGGGCCTTTCGACTGCCGCCAGCCACAAATCGTCACCGCCGTACCAATCGACCCGCACTCAGAGAGTCTTGATCAGTATCGCGCGCTTCAGGCAGCCATCTTTCAGGACATCGCTCCACGGTCAGCGATCGAATGGCTCCTTGCCATCGATATCGCTGAACTAACCTAGGAGATGCAACGCTATGGCGTGCTGCGACATAGGCTCCTGAACACCCATCGTCAGAAGGCGGTCGAAGTCTCGCTCGCCGCATTGCGGGGCGAGACCCGGCGCGAGCTATCCCTCCGGTCGAATCAGTACCTTGCAGCTCGGGTACGATTCCAGTCACGTCAATGTTGTTGCTCATCTTGCGGCCAAATTTGAGGTGCAATCAGTAGAGGGAACTTTAAGCGAGCGAGCGGCGGCCCGGGCACCGGCTCTCGCCCCAAAAGCGACAGATCAAAGCCAAATGACTGAAAGTAGCAAGCCACCGAAGCAACGCATTACCGAGGCGAAAGAACGCTTACTGATCGCCGCACCGGTGACGCCGAAGATCAAAGCGGCTAGAGGAAAAGCCGAAGGAACGATGCCAAGAGCTCTCCAGGAACAACTTGACCAGGTTGAGCGCGATATCGAATTATACGCGGAATTTGATAAGGCTGAGAAAGCTCGGTTCAATCGCGAGTCATACTTATGGACTGCAGAAGATCGCATCGAGTGGCAGGAGACACAATCTGACAACGCTCAAAGACTTCGTGAATTACTCGAAGCGCGTGACGCTTTGCGCCGGCAGCGACCAGTAAAGTGGTTGTCAAGCGGGGAGTTGAAACTATCATTCTAAGTACGTCCTCCCTTCTTAGTCCGACAGTTGCCTGGTCGCTTTTCTGTTGATGATGGGACTGCAGCGGGCTACGTTTTGCCGGCGTCCGCCGCAAGTTTTTTGGCCTTCTCGTTCTCCACCTGCTCTTCGACGAACATGAGGACCATGCGGCGAGTAGCTTCGTCTTTCACATTCTGAAAGGCTGTGATCAACCGCAGCATCTGAAGGTCTTCGATATTGTTCGGCATCAATTGTTCTCGGGTGAAAGCGCAAGCGTGATGGGGCAGCGCGCGCTTACAATGATGTGCGCGATCGAACTGTGCCACAATTCGGGACCAGTTCTCGGCGCAACAGCCCGCCGCCGTTCACGACATGCCGGCCACGTGGTGCGTTTTCTCGCGGATGGAAGCACCTGACGATTTAGGGCTTCCGTCGTGCCGCCCAGCTACGCCACATCGGTCTTTGTCATGAAATAACCCTGCGCGGACCGTAGTCGCTTCGGCCCTGCGCAGGCGCAGTCTAAGTCTCTGAAGTTCGGTAAGCTCTGGCGTATCGACACGCTGTCTCAGCAAAATTGCCCGATCATATGCGGCAGCATGATTGCTCATTGCACGCCCCTCCAGAATACACCTTGATCAAGAAATCAGGAACAATATGCAATGCAATAGCAGTACAACCTATGAATTTACATGGGTCAAGCTGCACCGCGGCGACGTGCGCGAACACCTCGGAAGAAAAGGCTCCAGCACCGCCTTGTGGCGAATTTCTTAGGCACGGCGGCTAGTGTGCAATTGACCCAAATCAGGGCGCTGTCGGGTGTCAGGATGGCTTGGCTTGCGCACTTAGGCGCAACCGGAGCGGTCTGGCCTGTCGCTCGCGGCTGAGGGCAATCGCGGCAGCGAAGGGAACTTCCTGCGTCTGTCGTGATTGCTGTTCAAACTCAGGGAGAACATCCATGATCAGAAAATCCGCCATCGTGGCACTCGCATGCATTGCTTTGTCCTCACCGGCCTTCGCGCAAGGAGGCGGCGGTGGTGCCGGTGCAGGCGGAGGAGCCGGGGGCAGCGCGGGATCGGCGGCGAACTCTAGCGTTGGCACAGGCACCTCTTCGAGCACCACTAATCCCGGAGCCTCAGCTCCCTCAGGCATGGGATCGCAGGACGCCACGATTGGCGCTAGCCACAGCAATGCCTCGCAGAACAATCCGAATGTCCAGCCCCCGACGCCAAACGGAACGTCGCCGGCTGCTGCACAGGCTGAGCGAAATACTGGCGTGGGTCATGCCGCCAACGGCTTACCAATCGGTAGTCCCGGCACCGGTACCAGCAACGAAGATCAGAAGTAGCTTGTCCTAAGCACGCAAATCCTGGACTTTCCTGCACCTTTCCTGCACCTTTGCTGCCCAGTTAGGGACTCGGCTCGTGACCCTTTGCGCCGCCACCGCGTACGTACTTACGAGGCAAGAGCGATGCTTTGCGTTAATGCAAAACTCGGTTATACGGTCATCCACCATTAAGGGTATACGCCAGGCAAAACAGATCGTTTCATCCTGAAGGGCTGCGAATAGATCAGACAGCCCGCGGCCGCTGTGTTACAGCCGCGAATGAAAAAAATCCTCCTCATGTCACTGCTCATCACGACACCGGCACTCGCGCAGACCGAATCGCCAGCTCCGAAGGCGCCATTAACCGATCGCGAACGGGTGCAGGCCGATCGCGCGCAGATGGCCTCGGAGGAGAAGAGCGCCCCAACAACGCGCCCTTGGGACAGGGGTGCGGATGGCAAGCGGCCCTGGGATCGGGGAGCCCAGGCGAAGTAGCGGCCTTCCAGGCAAAGAGCAGCAGCCTTCCGTGGGGACGAAGTTTCACTCGCTCGCGGGCTCAACAACACCGCTATCGAGCTATCCAGTGCAACAAAGGGGCTGTGGTCCCGTATCGGAAGTTCGCCGCTCAGCGACACGGCTCTACCGTACGCATCCGGTGACGGCCCGTGGTCAGGTCGCTTTGGGCGGATAGCCGATTGCGCTCAGGCGGCGTGAGCGACGTTCTGAGGGCGCCAGTTCCAAGGCAGGAGTTCGTGGATGCGCCTGGCGGGATGATCCGGCAGGCGAGCCAGCACGTCGGCGAGCCAAGCCTGTGGATCGATGTCGTTGAGCTTTGCGGTGGCGATGAGGGTGTAGATCGCCGCCGCACGTCGGCCACCCTCATCGGAGCCGGCGAAGGTCCAATTTCTTCTGCCGACGGCGACAGCCCGTAGCTCGCGCTCGGCGGCATTGTTCGATATGCAAAGGCGGCCGTCTTCGAGAAAGCGAGTGAATGCCTCCCAGCGGTTGAGGCTGTAATTGATCGCCTTGGTCGTATCGTTGTTCCTGGAGAGCTTGGCGCGCTGTTCGCGCAACCACGCCTGCAGTTCGACGATCAGAGGGCGGCTGCGCTCCTGGCGCACGCGCAGGCGCTCCTGCGGCGCGAGACCGTTGATCTCGCGTTCGATGGCGAACAGGACATCGATGCGCTTGACCGCCTCGGCGGCGATCGGCGCCTTGCTGAGCCGCGCGAGATCGAAGAACTTGCGCCTGCCGTGTGCCCAGCATGCAGCTTCGACGATCGGACCTGGCTTGCGATTGGCCTCGTAGAGCCTGCCGAAGCCGGCATAGGCATCCGCTTGCATCAGCCCAGCATAACCCGCCAGGTGCTGCTCCGGATGCTCCCCGCCACGATCCGGCGAATAGAAGAACGCGGCCGCCGGCGGATCGGGACCGCCAAACGGGCGGTCGTCGCGCACATAGGTCCAGAGCCGGCCGGTCCGGGTCTTGCCCTTTGCCAAGGACTGGCACTGTGGTGTCGTCGGCGTGGATGCGCTCGGCCGCAAAGACATGGCTCCGGATCGTATCGACCAGCGGCATCAGAGTTGCCGCGGAGGCGCCCACCCAGTCCGCCAGCGTCGATACGTCGAGGTCGATGCCTTCGCGCTGGTAGACGTCGCTCTGACGGTTGAGTGGCAGGTGCAGGCCATACTTGGCGAACAGGACATGGGCCAGCAGCCTGGGTCCCGCGCGCCCACGCGCAATCGGGTGCGAGGGGGCCGGCGGCTGGCTGATCGCTTCGCAGGCTCGGCAGACGAACTTCTCACGGACGTGCTGGATCACTTTCCACTGGCGCGGGATGAGCTCCAGCGTCTCGGTCACATCCTCGCCGAGCTTGCGCAATCGGTTGTCGCCGCAGCATGGGCAAGTCGCAGGCATTGGATACACAAGACGCTCCCGCGGCAGATGCTCCGGCAGCGGCCGGCGCGCCGGTTTGCGCCGCTCGAACGAGGGCACCGTAATCTTCTCGGTTGCGGCCATCTGCGCGGCGGTCTCGGTTTGCGCGGCGTTCTCCTCGAGATCGGCGAGCTGCAGCTCAAGCTGGTCCAGCAATGCGCCGCGCTCGGAGGATTGTCCGAACTGCTCGTGCCGCAGCTTCTTGATCGTGAGTTTGAGCTTCTCGATGAGCAAGGTCCCCGCGTGGGCCTCGGCTTCTGCGGCCAACCGGGCCGCGCGCTCGGCGCGCAGCATCGCCTTCAGGGTGGTCACATCGTTGGGGAGAGAATCATCGGCGCCCATCGCCGACCAGAGAATCACAAGACGCCGGCTCTGTCCGGACTGCCAATTGTGCCAGCGATTCAAATCCCAGCGATCAGCCGGCCGCCTGCGGCCGCCAGGTGTGTTGCGGCATCCGCCAATCGATGCCCTCAAGCAGGTGGCCAAGCTGGGCTGGGGTGATGGTCACCACGCCATCAGCCGACAACGGCCAGAGGAAGTGGCCGCGCTCCAGTCGCTTGGCATAAAGCGACATGCCGAGCCCATCATGCCAAAGGATCTTGATCAGCTTGCCGCTCTTGCCGCGGAACACGTAGAGGTCGCCGCCGTGCGGATCTCGCTTGAAGGCTTCCTGCACCAGTAAGCCCAGCGAGTTCATGCCGCGGCGCATATCGGTGTGGCCGGTCGCAATCCACACCCGCACGCCAGACGCAATGGGGATCACCGCAGGCTTCCATCTGCCAGCGCCGCCACGGCGGCCTTCAGCGTCGCCGCGTCGACCGTACCCGTGATCCGCATCCGAGCCCCGGCCGCAAACTCGATCTCGATCGATCCGCCGCTGCTTGTCGGCGCGACTGGACAAGGCATCGGCCCTGATTCCGCCACTACCATTGCCGGTACGAAGCCAGGTTGGTGGACATCCCTCGGCACACTCTGAAACGACCGTCGCCATCGCAGCAGCAATGAGCGCGAAACGCCATACCGCCGCGCTGTTGCCGCAACTTGGCGCGGCGCCTGCAAGCTCTCCAGGACGATCTTGAGCTTCTCATCCTCGGACCAGCGTCGCCGCCGGCCCGTGTCCACCACCTCAAGCCGTTCGACTTGGGCACTGCGCCTATCACTGTCCATAAGGACAGTTCTCAACAACACGCCTCATTCGGCAAGGCGGCCTTCACCGGACGGATACGCTCTACCTGACAGTCACGTCCACAATGATGACCGATGATCCGCGCTGCCTGCGGTTTTCGCCCGACACCGCAATTCGAAACCGGTCAGTTCCTGGGCCCAAAGGGCCTTGGTAGCGAAACGACGGCCCGGCGATCGTCACGATACCGGCGCTCGGCGCCTCTACCAGCTTAACTTCGTCCAAGAGCTGTGTTTTGCCGCGCAGGCCCTGCAGGCATTCCGTCCCGGATGGGATCGAAACAGTCCAATACACGGTGTCAGAATGAAGTACGAAGCGCTCGGGCCGGGAGACACATTCACCCGCGGCCGCAGCATACGCTTGCAACCCGTATCCAGCGAAAAACCATAGGCTCGCGGCCGCCGTTTTGATTTTCATGCAGCCGCCCATTCAATCGTCATGGTTGGATCGGCTCAAGCAGAGCTCAACCAAAACCGCCGCTATCGGCTCCCCGGTGTTGCGGCGGTTCATGGTTGAATGCAGCTACTGGCTAAACGCTTGCCCGTTCACCGAGCGTACCAATACCCCCACCAGCGTTGGGACACGGGCCGCGCTTCCGCCTTGAGCGCCGAGACTTCCTCGACGGAGCGAAGATTGGGGCCATAGACCGCAGGCGGATAAACATCATCCCAAAATACGTAACCGGTTCGAACGTCGGCCGCCCGATGATGTGCCGGAGCCAGCGCGAGCTCCGCGGCTGGAGTTGCGGTCGTCATCAAAGCGAGGCCAAGAACAGAAAGAGCAATGGATGGAACAAGGGTGCGAAAGTTCATTGGTTTGATCCCTCTCGAAATGGGCGAGAAATAATGCGACGGCCTCTGAAAGGTTGCAAGCGCGACGTTCCGCAGAACGGCCGCGTAATCCGTTTTTCCGGCGCGCCATCCGCCCCGGACGGTTCGGACAGACAGACTTGAGAGCAACCTGGCCAGGTTAAGATCAGGCGTGAGCAATCTTTCGGCGCCAGGATTCACCGAGAATCATGATGTCGACACACTACTCACTCTTGATGAGCACCGCACTATTCGGGGCGACTCCTATGGCTTCTGCATTTGTCTCCGCTTTGATCTTCTTCGTCGGCGTCGGTTTAGGATATGCGCTTCGCGGGCGCCTCCAACGAACGACGACGAACGAGCCCTGCGGCACCTCGCGCCGAACGGCCCGATCGATCCCCAATTCAACGTTCGGCCACGCGCGACGTGCCTTTTAGGCCGCGTCCAGCTTGCGAGCGGCACCGCGGTTCTCGCGGCAACAGGTGGTACAGGACATGACCGAGCCGAAAAAGGACGCCCCGCGACGGTACATCGTGGACGGTGCCGGACAGCGAGTCCTTGTCGGTTTGACCATCGCGGAGACCATCGAGTTCGAGACGTTGGATAATCCCGACGCCCGTCCGGGCCCTGACCGTCGTATCGATCAGAACAAGCCTGGGCAGCGATGGCTGGAGCTTTACACCAAGCATGAGCGGGCCTGGAGCAATTGGATGGCCGACACGCGAGCACGGCGAGAAAGGCCGCTCGCGCTCATCTAGGTGGCACCGTTAGCTCATGACCTCCGAACTCCACTCGTTCGTTTCAAGGAGCGATCTGCCTGACGAATCAGTAGACATTTGCTGTTCACACCGCGAGCATCCGGCTGCCTTGTATACTCATGAGGGTCAGATTGCCCGTCGCGTAGGCGCCGGTATCGATGTTGACGCGGTTTGCCAGGATTTCGGTGGTGCGGACCGGAGTGTGACCGTGAACGATATACTTGCTGAACTGTTCTTGGCTCCGCAGAAACTCTTCGCGTATCCAGAGCAGATCGCTTTCGCTTTGCTCGGCTAAAGCTATGCCCGGGCGAACGCCGGCATGGACAAAGAAGAAGTCTCCACAGGTATAGCTCAGCCGCAGATCGTCGAGGAACTCCAGGTGCTCGCCCGGCATTGCGCGGATCAAATCGCGCAGTATCGACGCCGGATCGTCGCGCTTCAGATCTGGCGGCGCGAGTCCATAGGACATGAGTGTCTGGGCGCCGCCGATGCGAATCCAATCTTCGAACAGGGACGGGTCTTCGAACACTCTCACCAGAAATGCCTCGTGGTTTCCCTTGAGGAAAACTGCATTCCCCCGACGGCTCCGTTCGACCAAAATGTCGAGGGTGGAGCGCGTGTCCGGGCCGCGATCGATATAGTCGCCCATGTACACCTCGATCGCATAGCGCGGCCGGCTGTGGGCAACGTCGGCGTCGACCACCCGCAGCATGGGCTGCAGCAAATGCGAGCAGCCATGAATATCCGAGATCGCGAAAATGCGAACTCCCTCCGGTAGCATCGGCTTGTTCTTAGGCGGACGAGATCGGAAAAGAGAAAACATGAGGAGCCTAGGTCCAAAAAGCAGTTGACCGAGTTTTAGTGAGGAGGAGTGGGTTCGAGACCGGTCGAGATGTTACGCTGAAAAGTTCTCAATGCGAGGTGCGCCTTCTCTGAGGTGCGCCTTCTATAGGGGGCATCGTGAGGCGAACGCGAGCACCGACTCCACGGCAGGCGATGCGGAAGTCCAGAGTTTCCGGAACCGAGCTTGTTCCCGCGGTAACATCTTTTTTAGATCATTTTGTGGGCTTCGTTCGTCCCGGATCGGACCATCAATTGAAGATTGCACAGAATACAATTGAAAGTTGCCCATGAATTTTGTCACATACGCTGGAACTGAGCAAAGGAGCTACGCATACGCTTCTGCGAAGCTAATCTGGCACGACATCAGTGCGTCAAAATATGACTACGACAAGTTTGTAACGGTCTTGAGGCTGACGATGCAAATCGCAGGCATAACGGATCAAAAAATCGGCGTGGTCACACAACACATCCCTGCACCGCAAAAATCATGCGTGCAATGCCACAATATCGCTGCGATCACTTAACACGATCTGCCGCGAAGGTCACAATCTTCACGGTCGCGACGAGTATCCCGCGCTGCAGGGATTGCGTCTGCTCCTGGTAGCAATCTCAATCGAGATGTAGAGGTTAAATGGCTGTAGCAACGTACGGTTCCGATGATGTCGAGCCAGTCGCGTCAGCGCGTGGCGCCGTTCTGCATCGCCCGTTTCAGGTCTTCATCATTGCGGCCGACTTCCTGCTGATCCTGCTTTGCTATGCCGCGGCTTCCCTGTTCTATAGCGGCATTGTCGCTTCCAGTGCTGACGGTGCGTCGATTGGTGCAGGACTAATCGTAGGCGCAGTGTTTGTTGCGATCGCCTATTTCCATGGAGTGTACGCGACACATCGATTGCTGAATCTCGTCTGGCAGTTGCGCAAAGCTGTCATCATTTGGCTCGCGTCACTGACGATTCTTGCCGTCGCGGCGTTTCTACTGAAATCGACGGACAATCTCTCCCGCGGCACCATCATCGTCTTTGCCGCGGTCGGCGGTCTCGGATTGGTCAGTCTCCGCTTCGCATGGCAGCTTGCACTCGGCACGAGCTTTGCGAAGGGGCGCTTGGTGGATCGCAAGGTTGTGCTGCTTAGCTTAAAGCCGCTTGATTTCACCGCAACCCGGTTCAAGGACCTGCGCAGGAACGGGTTCGATGTCGTGCGCCACTTCGTGCTTGGCAGCGATAACGGCGACAGCGCTTGGGAGAAGCAGATCCGCGACGTCATCCGCCAGTCCGGCGCGGCTGACGTCGACGAGTACCTTCTTGCAGTCGACTGGAATGAGCTCCCGATGTTGCCCAAACTTGGGCAACATCTACGCGCAGTGCCCCAACCGATTCGCGTGCTACCAGACAATTCGATCGCCGATCTCGTCTCGCGCCCGTTCTTGCCGGTCAGTGGCACGGTGGCGATCGAAATCCAGCGACCTCCGCTTACCGTGTTCGAGCGCCTGCAAAAGCGCTGTCTCGATGTAGGGATAGCCTTGTTGGCGCTCGTCATACTCACACCACTGCTGCTGACAGTCGCCGTTCTGATCAAGCTCGACTCGCCGGGAGCTGCCATCTTCCGCCAGTCGCGCCGAGGGTTCAACGGAAAGCCCTTCGAGATCTGGAAATTTCGGACCATGACGGTCTGCGAAAACGGGTGGACGATTACCCAGGCCACCAAGCGGGATGCTCGGGTCACCAAGATCGGGCGTTTCCTTCGAATGACAAGCATCGATGAATTGCCACAGCTTTGGAACGTCTTGCGCGGCGACATGTCCTTGGTCGGGCCGCGCCCGCATGCGCTCGCCCATGACAATTATTACGACGAACTCATCAGCAACTACGTATACCGCCATCACATGAAGCCCGGCCTCACAGGCTGGGCTCAGGTCAATGGCTTCCGTGGCGAAACGCCGACCATCGACCTGATGGAAAAGCGAGTGGAATATGACGTCTGGTATGTGAGGAACTGGAGCATTTGGCTCGACCTTAAAATAATGGCGCGGACCGCATCCACTGTGCTGTTCCAGAAGGAGGCCTATTAGCGCCTGCATGAAGCCTATGGAGAGGCAACCAGGATCGTCCGCAGTCTCGGCGTTAACCTCGCATTAGCTCATTGCTCGGCGGTCCTAAGTCTCATGTCCCCGCACCCTCTTCCAAAGTCGCACGATTGCATCACGTAGTGCGATCAGCGGAGAGGCAAAGACAAAAAAGGCTCCCATTGCAAGTGATACGAAGGCATGGCGAAGGGAGGATGGTTCGTCGTGATCGAACCGGTCTTGATGCTCGTCGATCGGCACCGGCGCAAGAGTCTTTCCCGACGCGTCGAGTCGAGAGCGTGACTTGCGGGCAGGAACCACAATCAGCACGAACAGAACGTTGAGCAGCAGCCACACGCTCAATATGATAAGCATCTTCAGCATCGGTCTTACCGAAAAAGCAGGATTGAGAGAGGGTAAAGAATTCCTCGGAGCCTCGGAAGGAAAGGGGGCATCGCGGATTATGTGAGTTGCGCCACGGCTACCTTTATCAATTCGGGCAAAAGTCGGCTACGGCAACAATCGTCGTTTGTGGATTCCGGGCAACTACGGCCTGCGACTGACGCGACGAGTCACGCCTTCGGGCGGAAGCGCTTGGCCGCACCGAGCCGCTCGCTTGGGGCGCTCAGGCCTCAAGGCGGAGCACAATATCGTCAGAAACAGCCGACGAACGATGTCGGCGCAACAGCTCTAAGCCCTCAACACGCACGCATTCAGGCCCGCATGGCCACGGTGGAAGCATTCGCTCGATACGAATTGATTGATTGCGCCTGCGATCGAACCAGCGGCTCATAATTGGCAGTGCAAGGAACGAGTCAATTTTGTTGGTGCGGCGCCACAATGTCGCTGTTTTTGGCAAGCAACTTCTGCTTGCAGCCCGCGAATCCAAGCTTGGATCGCATCAGTTTGATGCAGGCCCATCTCGCGTTGATCTCGCCCTTTTCGCCCAAATTCGTTGTGTTTGTTCGCTTTTGGGTTCGTGCGGCTATCGCCGTTGAAGTGAAGGGATTCGAGATGCCTGCAACCACATACGGCTCAGATAATCTCCGCGTATCGACGTCGAACCGCGGCAGCCCACTGCAGAGACCGTTTCAGCTTTTCATCATCGCGGGTGACTTCCTGCTCATCCTGCTGAGCTGCAGGGCTGCGAGCGCGCTCTATCGCCAGTTCATGAACTTGCCGATCGATCCGGATGCTTGGATCGGTGCTGGAGTCATAGTCGGCATTGTGTTCATCGTGGCCGCTTATTTTCAGAGCGCCTATGATAGCCACAGATTGTCGAATACGCTCTGGCAAACTCGCAAGCTCCTCGGCGCCTGGCTGTTCGCGCTCGCGACGCTCGCCGTCCTCGCCTTCCTGCTGAAGTCGGCGTCCGACCTATCCCGCGGGACAATCATCCTGTTCGCAGTGTTGGGAGCGGTCGCGCTCATCACACACCGCGTGATCTGGCGCTACTGCCTGTCGTCGGCCTTCGCCAAGGAGCGGTTGCTCGACCGGAAGGTCATCCTGCTCAGCTTAGCGCCGCTGGATTTCACCTCCAACCGCTTCAAGGATCTTCGCAAGCACGGTTTCGATGTCGTGCGTCACTTCGTGCTCAACGCGGAAATGGACCAGGACGACAAGGTCTGGAATCAGCAGATCTCGGATGTGATCCGGCAATCGCGCGCCGCCGACGTTGACGAGTACCTGGTGGCAATCGAGTGGAACGAGTTGCCGATGCTGCGGAAGCTCAGCCAGCACTTGCGGATGGTTCCGCAGCCGATTCGCCTTTTGCCCGATTTGCCGATCGCGGATCTAGTTTCGCGGCCGTTTCTGCCGGTCAGCGGAACCGTTGCTATTGAGATTCAGAGATCACCCCTGACGCTCCTCAAGCGGCTTCAGAAGCGCTGTCTCGACGTTGGCTGTGCGTCCTTCGCCCTTCTGATGCTGGCGCCGCTCATCATCACGGCCGCGATCCTGATAAAATTGGATACGCCGGGTCCGATCGTCCTTCGGCAGTCGCGTCGCGGCGTCAAAGGCAAGCCGTTCGAGATATGGAAGTTCCGCAGCGTGCGCGTGACCGAGAACGGCTTCGCGATCACGCAGGCCACGAGGCCCGACTCGCGGGTTACTCGAGTCGGGCGCTTCTTGCGCAAGACCAGCATTGACGAACTGCCCCAGCTCTGGAACGTGCTGCGAGGCGAGATGTCCTTGGTCGGACCGCGCCCGCACGCGCTGGCCCACGACAGCTACTACGACCAGCTAATCGGCAAATATGTCTGCCGCCATCACATGAAACCCGGCCTGACCGGCTGGGCCCACGTCAACGGCCTGCGGGGCGAGACGCCCACTATCGATCTGATGGAGAAGCGCGTCGAGTGCGACGTCTGGTATGCGAGAAATTGGAGCATCTGGCTCGACATCCGGATTATTTTTCGGACCGCAGCAGCGCTGATGTATCAGGAAGTCTAGGAGTCCGTCCCAGATAGGGATTGCGATGGGGATTTGATGCAGGTTCTCCGGCTCGGGGTTGCGGTTGCGAGGGTGAACAGCTTCAGGAGGTTGTGAGCGGTGCAGATCATGGTCCGCTCACCACACTGCACACGGCGCTCAACGGCGCAGTGCCGCAAGGAATGAGGGGTCGATCGATTCAATAGCATCCTTCAGGAAAGCCTTGCCGCGGTCTGATGCTCGCCGATAAGCCGACACCAGTGCCCATTTCGACGCAATCCGGCGGGTCAAGATGAGCTGAACGTCGTTGCGTACTAGGTCCTTGACGTCTGGAATAGCAAGCGCATCGAAGCGGCTCGCGATGTCGATCCGCACTGGCATCAACCGCGCATCGTTTGGCGCGATAAAGTACGCCATCTTTAGCGCCTCAACCACGACTGGGTCGTGCGGGTCGCGCTGCGCTTGAAGCAGCGCCAGCGCCAACCAGAGTTCAGGATTGTAAGGCGAGATTGATAATGTCCGGCTGACTCTGTCGACGGCATCGGCGTGCCCCGTCGATCGTACGGTCGCCGGCTCCTGCTGGCCTGACTGGATCGCCTGCAGCGCGGCGATCAAGGCATGATTGCTCTGCAGCTCCGATCCGAAAGGAGAGAGTGTTGTCAGCAAGGAGGGCACATCACCAGTCCAGCGCGAGCTGATCCTGGATGCATCGGCAGGAAATGTCGCGCGCTCCAACGCCGTCACCTCCGCCATAGCCGAGACGATCGCGTGGGATCCGATGATCAGCGCCAACGCAGTCAGAAGAATGCGAAATTTGCTCGAGGAGGTCATTTTTGATCGACTAACTTACTGGAAAGACAATGTTATGGCGCGGGCAGACTGCTCCTAGTGGTTGGCGCCGCTGGTCCGACCCGCAGATTGTGCAAGTCCGAGTCCGATCATCACCGATACGATGGTCTGGATCGTGCGGCTTGAGAGGCTTGAATCGAGGAAGCTCTCGCAAAGTACAACCAGAACGCCGGCGGCGGCCACGGCCGCAAAGAAGAAATCGCGACCTCGTCGAACCGCGCCGAGAAAGGTAACGAAGAAAAGGTGGGCGGCGAAGCCTGCTAGGATCACAATCGCAAACCGTCCCAACTCAATAGCGATCAAGATCGCGGTCGAAGGAGGTGCCGCCGACGCTGCGGTGCCAAACTCCTGATAGGCTAGCGAAGTCAGCCCGAATGTTCCGACGCCGTTTCCCAATATCGGTGCATCAAAGAGCAGGTGTTTTGCCGGTGCAACCACGTCCGCAGGAAGCCTTACGAAACCGAGGAGATCCAAACCAGCGGATCGAGAGTGCGGCACCGCCATGAGACCGGCGATAGCTGCAAGGAATGAAAACAAGATTGCCGATGGCCAGGAGCGAAATCCCAAATTGCGAACAGCGGCGATAAAAACGAGGACAGTGAGCCCCCAGCCAGTGACCGCCAACAAAGCGCCTCGTTCCAGGGCCGACATTGCCGCAAGCGCCGCGGCCATTCCGAATAGTCCGGAAAGAACCCCGATCCACAACTGGGCCGAGGCCAGGTTGCGGATGTCCTGTTGGTGCAGGTGGCGTTCGAGTGCCCTGGCAACGAGCGCGCCATTTGCCAAGACTGCCAAAGCGGCTGCTGCGGGAAACGGGCTCGTAGCCGTGCCTGTTTCGGGAATCGTTCCAGCGAACAAATCAAGTCGCCCGAGCAGGACTTCGACCGACATGAAGGTCGTTACCACGCACAATACGATCAGGATCGTGTCGGCCCTTTGGCGATCCTTGGCGATGATGACGGTCGACACCAGCAGCGCCACGTCGACCAGATAATGAAACAGACTTTGCAACGTCGCACCGGGATCAACGCTGATGCGGCCCGGTAGCGATGGCTGGTTCAAAGCGATCGAAGCCGCGGACCAGATAGGGTTTGCGAGTAAAAAAGTAGGCACCGGAATAAGTTGCAAAGCCATCCAGATGACCGGAATCAGAAAAACCGGCAAAAATTGCTTCAGCGACTGCGCGGCAGATGTGCCAGCTTCCGGTCCTCTTGCCGCAATGGCCAACATCGCGGCAGTAACAAGCGCAACCACGTGCCATGCAAAGATGCCGTTTGCGTTTGCCAAGATCGGAGTCGCTGCCAATAATGCGATTAGAACGCAATGAGCAATCGATAAACCGTGAGACTTTGAAGCGGAAAGTGAGTTCATCGTGACAAAGGCCGGACGTTGCTAGCTATCGCACAGCGGAGCATGCGACGGCGACGCCGTCTTGCTGACTGCGATGATTGTCGCCAGTGTGAATTATCGCCAGTCGGCGGCGCGCCAATCTGTCCAAACGCAATCAGTTTGCAGGGATTGATCGCCATGAAAGCTCTGGTCGTCGGCGGGATTATCGAGCGCGGCAGTTGTGCTGCAAGTAACCCAGAGCCGTAGCCAGTCCTGCGATCGGCACCGCTCCACGGATAGCAGTCGGCGGCGCCCCGATTTCGACCGAAAGCTCGTTTGCGTTTTGCCAGTCAATGGTAGCAAGCTTCGCGGCGTCGGCGGGCAGTAGCAATGCCAAGCCGCCCTGGATCACAGATGCTTGGAACTCTGTGTGCTTTTCTCCTGCTATCAACGTCACGTTCGGTCGCGTCGCGCGGGACAGTGGCTCGAGAACGATGAACACAACTTCGATGCCGTCCTGCCCGCATTGCAGGTTCAAACCTGCAAGGCGCGTATCCGACTTGGCGCTATCGACGACATGCATCACTGAAATGGCATCGGCGCCGCCGTCAGGATTTTTGCTCTTCACCAATCGCCATCCGCCCTCCAGCTGTGTCGATTGGCTACCGGACTGGACCTGCCTGAAGGCCTCTTCGTCACAACGTCGACGCTGCTCGGCGGTAACGCCCGACGCGCAATTCAAAACGCCCGGACGCGGCGGCTCGGCTCGGCTGGAACGATCGGTTAGGACCAAGAGACCAACGCAGAGCACGATTACCCGCACGGGTATAAACGTAGACGTAAGCCCCGCTAGAGCCAAATTCTTCATGTCGTACTCGACGGTCAGATCAAAAACATGGTTCATTGCACCGTAGAACTTTGTCGCCGCTGGGGCGGAACAGCCAGACAAGGGCATTCGGTTCGGTTCCATGCCGTGAAACGGTCACCTGCGGACCAATGACTCGCACCCGCACGTGCACTGGCTGATTTAAAGACGGGCTCGGCACCGTGGTCGCGCCCGCTCTGTTGCGCGAAGGCGAACAAATCCGCATCGAATCCCTCTTCTTGATCAGGTTTGTCGCTCAAGTCCGGCGGGGCAGATCCGATCCGGCCGCCGTAGAACACCCTCCACGTCCAGATGAAGCGTTTATGTTAATCGACGTAACCATACCTCTTGTAGTACCGATTACGATAGTAGGCTCCGCCGTACGTATCGTAGCGGCTCATCACCGAGACATTCACTTTGTTAAGAACCGTACCGAGCAAGCGGTCGCGCACAATCGGCGTTTCACTTAGCACCCGCTCGACGATATCGACTTTCGACTTCGCCCATTCGATGACGAGTATATAGGAATTGGCCAGCCCTCCAGTCGCCCGAACATCGACGACCGGCGCCAGCGGGCTAAGATCGAGAACGATTCGATCATAGTGTTGGCGCAGCTGTTGGAACAGGTGCTCCATTTGCGGGGACGCCAGCAGGTCGCTCGAATTCGAGAAGCGCGAAGTTATAGCACAAGGAAGAAAATGCAGATTTGTCTGCGGGTCGATCCAGACCACATCCTTCCAGTCGGCTTGGCCGACGATGACATGGATCAAGCCAACCGGCGCAGCCGGCGTAAGTCTTGCGGTGAGGCTCGGATTGCGAATATCACCGTCGATCAGCAGTGTCCGGCAGCCGCTTTGGGCAAGCGTCTGTGCCAGCGCTTCGCTGATGGTTGACTTGCCCTCGTTCGGAAGGGCGGAGGTAATTCCCAAAACCTTGTTAGACGCTGAACCGTAATTTGCAAGATCGCTGGCCAGCTTGATTGATCGAAATCCCTCCGCGAACCGCGAAAACGGCGCGTTGATCACGTATCGCCCGACGCTCTCCTCAGTCGAAAGCAAACGGTCGCGATGCGGCCGCGCCTGGCTAGAACCCGGTGCCGATCCCTGGAGTGGCAACATCGCGCCGGGTCCTCCGTAACCCGGCGGCGCCTGCTGCGGTTTGGACTTGCCGCGTTTGCCGAACCGCCAGGCCGCTTTGCTGGGCTGCGTAGAAGTAGCATTCACGGCACCTTGCTCTATGACCGGAATTGAAGCGAGACAGCTTGTGTGCACGAACCGTTCGACTTGAGAAGCAGTTCGGAAGACGCGATCCATCATGTCGAGCAGGACTGCGACGATGCCCGCAAGAATCGATCCGCCCACGAACGCTGCAAGCAGGATGAGTGTCGTCTTCGGCGAGGTCTTGTTGGGAAGAGTCGACGCAGCCTGGGTGATCACCCTCGCTTCGGTGATGGGAAACGACTGCTGCTGAACCGAGACCATGTACAACTGCAGGAAGTTGTCAGACAACGCGCGGGCGCTCTGCGCGTTGCTTTCCAAATCCCTCAGGATGATTTGCGCTTGGCCGGTATTGTTCGACACCGCGATGGTATCATTCAAGCTCTTCTGGCTTGACTCTTCGCGTGACTTGGCGATTTCAAGGTCGCTTTTGTACACCTCGGCCGTACGTCGCAGTTCGTCGATAATCGAGCGTCGAATTTCGCGCATCTGGTTGCGCAAATTGACAACGGCCAGATGGGCCGATCCATACCGGTTCGACCAATCCGCCTGCTTGGCCGCGTACTCGAGATAGGTCTGGCGCAATTTGGTGATCACCGGGTTGCCCATCGTCTCGCTCACGGTCGCCAAGTCGCTCAGAATGACCTTTGAATCCTCGTTGTCCGCATTCAATATCGATGTGATGCGTTCGAGCTTGGCCTGGGCCTCGGCACGCTGGCTACGAGCAGTTGTCAGCGAAGTGTTGATTTCGGCGAGTTGCTGCTCGGTGAGCAGTCGCCCGCCTGCGTCGATGATATTGTTTTTGGCCTTGAAGTCGGCGACGGTCCGTTCGGCGGTGGACGCCTGCGACCGCAGTTCCTTCAATCGGTCCTGCAGCCAGACCGCCGCGCGCCTAGAGGCCTGATATTTCGACTCGAGCGAGTCCACGATATAGTCGTCGGCGACCGCGTTGGCGATCTGCGCGGCCTGCTCCTGCGATAACGCTTGAAAGGAGATCTCAATAACATAGCTCACACCGACCCGCTTGATGCTGAGGCCGTTTGCAAAACGAGCGAGAGCTCCGCGCAGCAGTTGTTCTTGCGTCGGAGGCTTCGATTCGGAAAATAATCCGGAAATCGTGTTGCTGATGGTGCTGAGCACTCCGGCGCCGTCGCTCATAAACTCTGACGACGCCACAAGCTTCAGGTCCTTGATGACTTTGGAAGCGATCGCTTCGGACTTGAGGAGTTCGACCTGACTATCAACCATCGCCGAGTCGATCGGGTTGTCGGTGCCGGTTGTCTGCGCTTGCGTCTGCAGGCCCTGCATTTTGCGGCTATCGATCATCAGGATAGCTGTTCCGGTATATCGTTTTGGTGCCGTGAACACGTAGACTCCGGCAAGACAGATGCACAGGAGCAGCGTGAAGATCATCACGGGATACTGCCGGCTGACCAGCGCAAGCGCAGAAGAGATCGTCTGCTCCAGCGACGGGGCCTCGGCCGCAGTGGATTCGATCTCACGAGATGTGATTTTGGTTTGAAGCATCCGGCCCTACGTGAACGTGTTGTAGATTGCAACGCGTGGCAGGCTCGCCTTGCCGCCGCGCTGAATCCGTGAACGTGTAAAGCGTCGCATCCAACGGCCTGACGTCAGCAAGAGTTCGACACGGCGGATACAGTGGTCGAGGTCGCGGCGGTCGAGAGTTGACCGGCGCCGCCGACACCAACGGTGGAACAGCCAGTCAGATTGCTTGAGTAATTGGAGGCTGAGCAATTTTTGGCAACGCCGCTGGGCGCCATTGCCGGTTCCGCTCGCCGCAAAATCGTCATAATGCACATCTCCGCCAACCCGCCCAGGACCGCGACTTTCAGGATTAAGACAATTTGCACCGCTTACGTCATCTTTCGCCGATCTGCTGGATAAGGACGTGATCCCGTGCCTAACAGATGGAACAACGCGGACGACCCCACAGATTCTGCAATGCAATATCGGCCTGAGTGTGGCCGATGGCGAGCAGGTGGATCGAAAACCGCAATGGGCAAAAACGCATCCTGTCTCAGCCTTCCAATCGAACGCGAACGGCACGACTACCGGGGAGCCCGTTTTCGGCGCATCCGCTGCGATGGCGAGCATCGGTTACGTGAATTGAATTCGTCCGGATGCTCGAAAAATCAAGCGGTCGACGTCTCAATCAAAATCCTTGATGGAGGACTCCAGTTTCCATTCCGCAAGCGAGCTTGCCAGGTCGTAATCGAATCTGAACCCGCTTGCGACCAGCCGTTTCGGCAAAATATTTGTAGAAAACCACAACTTCCTGATCCGGTCGCGATTTATGCCGGTCTTGATGCCGACAGCGTGCAGTATCTCGAATGGAAGTACCGCGAGATTCATCAGCCATACCGGAATGGTTATGGTTGGCTTGGCGTAATCGGCGGCTTGGGAGAAGGCAGAGCAGATCTCGCTGATGGTGTAACGGTGCTCGTAGCAGAAATTGTAGATCGAGAGACTGTCGTTGCGGAGCGCCATGAACAACATAGACGAGACCAGATCCTTCACGTAGCCGCACGACTTGATCGTGTCGGTTCGGCCGGGATAGATGAAGGCCCGCCTCTCGAGAAGCCTCGACAATCGCGTGAAATTGCCTCGCTCGTAGCGTCCGTAGATCACGGCGGGGCGAACGATCGTGAGCCGCCTGTCCGGGGCCTCCGACTGCCACAGGCGATGGATCGCTTCGGCCGAGAATTTGGAGCGTCCATAGGCGCTGACCGGGGCCGGCGTCGCATCCTCGTCGAGCGGGGCTTCGGTCGGGCCGTAGATGGATATCGAGCTGGTGAAGATGACATTCCGGCTGCCCGTCTCCTTCGCAAATCGGCAGACGTTCACCGCGCCGAGCACGTTTGTATAATAATAGTCACCCTCCGGGTGACCCGGAGTGACGTGGATCGCAGCCAGGTTGAAGATATCGGCAGGCATTCCGCCCCCGAGCTTCGGATCGATCGGCTCACGGACGTCATGATGGACATATTCGACGCCATCGACCTGCGCCCTCGGCTTGCCGATATCGACCGAGACGATCCGGTTATAGCTCCTGGAAACGACCAAACGCGTCATCAGATGTGTACCGATGAAGCCTGCGCCTCCGAATACGATAGCCTGAGTAGGATTGGACATGTGCTCGAGGGTCAACGTGAGTGAGGATACCGAATCAAGTGGGAAGAATTTCAGTCCGGGCGTAATCGACTGAGCGAAGGAGATCGATGAGTTGCACTACGTGCCGTTGCAAGAGCTGTGCCTCCAAAGCGCACGATGGCTTGATGTGCAGAGCGTTTGCTGGGTGCCGAAAGCTTGCCGCTGCTGCACATAAGCGGACAATCGGGACAGCAGTTGGTTGGCCATCCGTTGATCATGCGGCGATAACATGATTGTGACCCGCAGTGCGTCTGACGTTCTCGAGATCATCGGTTCTGCCAGAGTCATCGACAATGCCACGATGCTTGGCAGCATGAGGTGGACAAAAGGAGCGGGCCCGCGAGAAGCTCGCATATTGCTCGTAATATTTGTGGACTGCATTCCAGCCAGGACCGCTCGTCTGCATCGGCGAGCTCAATAGAGTTCGCGATACTCAAATTGAAAGCTGGTTGACCCAGCCGCGACTCCCAGCGTCCTCTGCAGCTTCTGGTAGCCTGCGAGCGGAACAACGATGCAATCGGAACTGCCGGCATAGCAAACTTGAACCCGGATCGATTCGCCGCAAATGTTTTGAACCAGAACCATTTGGTCGATGATCTTAGGATTCATAGTTTGCGGGTGCGTCAGCGGATTGACCGATATGCAAAGCTTCCCGTCCGGCGTCTTGTGATTTGGAGCGTAAGTGCCTTCCATGGGCCGGATTGAACTCGAAGGCCGAGTCGAAATGCCGGAGCCGCCATACATCGGTGGAGATGTACGGCCGTAGCTGAAAAGTTGTGCATCGGCCGTCGTTGCGAGTAGCGATGAAACGACCGCCACGGATATCGCCACGAAACCATCTGAGCTCGTCGATCGGTCGTCACGCATCTTTACTACACATCTTCACTGCTCATTCTGCATGGATAGCGTTGCAGTTGCGGCAACAGAATGACAAACAAATTGTTCCATTTGATCGCAAAAATCGAAACCTGCCTCTTCCTTGCGATGGAAAGCCCATGCTAGAGAGTGCACTCTTTCGTAGACAGAGTGTTTGGTCACTGAACATCTGTTGAACATGTGTCGGCAGTCATATGATGAGTATCCTCAACACGAGTATTCTCGGCGTCCAATGCTGAAGCCGACACCAAGACACACTGTGGTGCGGGGCGCCGAACTGGCGAACCTACCGAGCCTTTCCGTCATCATTCCGAATCACAACTACGCCGCTTACGTGGGATCTGCGATCCGCAGCGCACTGGATATACGATGGCCGAAAGTCGAAGTGGTCGTCGTTGATGACGGTTCGACGGACACTTCGCTTGACGTCATCAACGAATTTGCAGACCAGGTCGCGATCATCAGCCAGGCGAACGCCGGGCAGATGCCGTCTTGTGTGAACGGCTTTCGCAGATCCTCCGGCGACGTCATCATATTTCTCGACTCGGACGATGCGCTGCATCCCGATGTGATGACGGAGATTGCATCCGTGTGGTCGGAGGTTGCGAGCAAATATCAGTTTCAGATGCGCGTTATCGACGCAAAGGGGCAGCCGACTGGAAATGTCCTGCCGCAGTTCTTCTCCCGTCCAGCCTCGGAGGACATTCTCAGGTGGATGACGATGACCGGTGCCTATCCGACGCCGCCGGGGTCGGGAAATGCCTACCCAAGATGGTTTGTCGAGCGTGTTTTCGGCTTTGAATCCGACTTTGTCGACCGGGCGCCGGACAGTTATCTGCTGGCGGCCGCTCCCGCGTGTGGTCATATCGTGACGATCACAAAGCCCTTGGCTGACTATCGCGTGCACGGCCTCAATCACGGGGCCTTCCTTCAACTGGACGATACCCGCTTTGCGAGAGAGATCAACCTCACGCGGCGGCGCTACAAATTCTTTACCGAGATCGCGAGCACCGAGAAACTACTGGTGGCGTCCGATGCGCTCAACAGAAATGTCATATTTCTTTGTTTGCGGACCGCGTCGTTCAAGCTGCGGCCAGATCTCCATCCAATCGCCCAGGACAGCGCATTGCGTATCGCGGCCGATGCGCTTCGGGCCGTTGCGACTCCGCAAGGGTTCTCTAGATCCCAGCGCATATCGTTGCTGGGCTGGATTTTGTGCGTGCTGATCAGTCCGCGGTACTTTCGACGTGCCCTCGTGAGCTTGCGGTACGTGCCCGCCCAGCGGCCGAAATGGTTGCGCGCTTTGCTCGGTGTATTCCGCGTCATTCGATGATTGGGGCAGGGCTGGACTGCATCCGTTGGACGGAATCTGGACGGTGGATCGACCTCAGACGGGCGCCTGGCGGCTGCGACCATACGCACAGCATTGCCATCATGATCAGAAATGGAGCCATGGCGAGGTTGCCGCCGCCGAGCTGATAGCAAGCCAGCATCGTCAATGCGAGCATCGAGTTGTCTTTCCTGAATATCGAGAGGAGGAGATAAAACAGGAAAAGTATAAGCCCAATAATTCCATAATCTGCGACGAGCTTGAGAACGGGATTTCCGCTGCCGCCAAAGTAGGCAGGCGACCGCTCCAATCCGCCGGGCCCGGAGCCGATAAGCACTCTGTCGGTCTGAAAGAGATAGTTCCAGGTCTGTAATTGTGCGACGTAGCGTGCATAGCCGCTCGACTTGGTTGAACCGAATTCGTCCAATCTATTAACGATAGGATCGAAGGGTTCCGGCGCAACGAGGTAGGCAGTTCCGATCATCAAGACAGCGATCACTCCAATGGCGATAACGCGCAGCGATTTGAGCGGAGCAATCAGGGGATAGACGCCGAGTGACACGGCGAGCACCAAGAGGCCCGATCCGGATCGAGTCAGGACGTATGAGATGGCGTACAGCGGGAGATAGCTAAATCGCCGCAAAAGGAAGACATCGACGATTACACCTATAGCGAGTAATTGGGATAGTGCTCCGGGCTCCATCGGGAAAAACCCGTTCGCGCGTCGATTCAAGGACCCATAAAATTCCACCGCATTTTGATTGTACGCAGATTCAACGAGGATCGGATCAAGCGCCGGGATTGCATCCTTGAATGAGAAGATGCGTATGCCGCCGAACTGGAAGACAATCTGAACGATGGCCAGAACGGCGCACAAGCGAACATAGAACAGGAAAGTGGGAAGGACGGCCTCGTTCGAGAATCTTGTTGAGGGTCCGAATAGGAAGATCGAATTCGTGACAAGAACCATCGCAAGCGACGCCGGGCTGGTCTCCACACCGCGATCAGGAGATTCGGCTGCGGCGACTGCGCTGACGAGAAACCAGATGACGACAAGTCCGAACGCGAGAGTCTGCGGCCCGCGTAGGCGCACAAGACCAACCCACCGTCCCCACGCGACGAGCGCAAAGAATCCGAACAACGAAAAGAAGATCTGTCCGGTTCCTACGAGGAGTCCGAAGCGCTGCATGCAAATGCACAGAATGAAGGCGATATGCGCGAAAATGACGCTGTTGCTCTCGTCACTTGACGCTGCTGTAGCGCGCTTGTTAGACGAGCTTCTGGCTGGGAATGTATCGAGGCTCACCATGTTCGGACTCGTCGATTCCTGTTTCTTTGCGCCTCCGTTGGTAGTGTCCGCTTGGGCGGCGCGGGACAACAATCGCGATCGACCTTGGTCTCGCTCGTGAGGCTGTTAACCCTCTATACTAGAGCCGGTAGCAACTTCCACATGGAACACGACACGAGCGCAAGATTTAACCCTTACGTTCATGGCGCCAGAGGTTTGTTTTGCCTCATGGTATTCGTCTATCACGTTGTTCATTCCGGACTCCCGACGTTCGAGTTGTTTGCCAGGGGGCTGTTTGGAGAAGCGCTGCAGACCGGAAAGTTCGGTGTCGAGTTTTTTTTCGGCATCAGCGGAATCGTCATTCTGCCAAGCCTGTATCGAGCATCCTCGGTCGTGACCTTTATCCTTGACCGCTATGCGAGGATTCTTCCGGTCCTCTGGGTTACGGTTATCGCGATTGCGATTTTCGGCTGGCTTTCAGGAAAGGGTCAAAGTCTGCTGCTGGTGGGCGCAAATCTGCTGGCACCGCCTCCATTTATTGACGTCATTCAAATCAATCCTGCTGCGTGGTCGCTCGGATACGAATTCCTGTTCTATGGCGTATGCGCCGTCGTCTTCCTGATCAGCGGCTTCAGTCGGCCGCTGGCGTTGACGCTGGCCGCCGGTTCGCTGATCTTCGTCGTGTACTACCCCCGCGCGCTCCTGATGATCGGCGGCGTGCTTGTTGCGGAGAAGTGTCTATCGTCGACGTTATTGCAATCCTTGGCGAAATGCCCGGCTATCTTCTTCGTGCTGTTCTTGACTGTCTGGAGGGGCCTCGAGCTTGTCAGCGCAACGGATTACGTGGGCTTTGTCACGCCGGCGCATCTCTCATTCCATGACTGGATCTCTGCTTTTCCATTTGTCGTTCTTGGTGGCGTCTTTGGGACCATTTTCCTGCTGGGCATGTCCCTCGGAAACGGTCCGTTCGGAAGAATGCTCCGTTGGCAGGTCATGCAGTGGTTGGGTACGATCAGCTTCAGTTTCTATCTCTGGCCGCCGCTCGTCATGGCCGGGATCAAGCTAATCATGTATCGAACCGGTATGGTCGATGCGTTGGGCCACGGGTCGCAACTGGTGTTCTTCCTGCTCTCGCTTCCGCCGTCGCTTATCGTTGCAACGATCAGCCATCGGTTCCTTGAAGTGAAGGCGACGGGACAGATTCGAAAACGGATTGATAAGATCTCGAAGGTGAAGCCGGTAGTTCGGCCGATCATGGAGGACGCGACAGCGAACGAGGGAACCTGATTGGGGAGCAGTCAAATGTCCTTGAGCAGTCGACAAGTCATCGCCTCAAAACGATCGCAAGTTGAACATCTACTCGGGAAAAAGCAGCAGGGCCGTGTGCTTGAGCGCGCCGGCTCGCGGCGTGGCAGCGTCACCGTTGCCATCGTCTTTGCGCATTGGGCCGGCACAGCGTCCCCGCCGGAGCCAACAGCCGAACCGAAAGGATCTCGATGATGATCGCAGTCGCGCGCAGGCAAGTCCTTTGTGTTGCCTCGATAGTTCTTGCGCTCGGATCGGCAACGCCAGCGTGGTGCGCCGGCTGGGAGCTGGTGTTTTCGGACGAGTTCAATGGCGACAAGCTTGATCGAACCAAATGGGCGACCCGGTACATCTACAACAACGAAACGATGGACCGGTTCAACGACGAAAAGCAGCGCTACCGCGACAATCACGTGGTGTCCGGAGGTGTCCTGAGTCTGACTGCAAAAAAGAATGAGGCGTCGGACACGTTCGATTCCGCGATGATCCGAAGCCACCAGACATTCTATTACGGCTACTATGAGGCGCGGGTCTTTCTTCCAAATGCGCGGGGATCGTGGCCGGCATTCTGGCTCGAAGCCGATTACGACATCGATGGAAAATTTTGGCATCCACCGGAGATCGACATTTTCGAGTATGTCATCAACGGCGTGGAAGACAAGCCGAACATGCTGCACTCGAACGCCATGAGCAAGGACAAGTGGACGCCGCAGTCCTACACCTACGTGGACAACTCGTTCGTGCTCAGGTTTCAGGACATGGTCAGCAAGGAGGACCTGAATAAGGATTGGCATATTGCCGGTTTCGTTTGGGCGCCTGACCGCATTTCGTTCTTCTGGGACGGCCGCCTCATCTACACGCGCACGTACCAGTGGCTCAGGAAGGACGACCAACTGGGGCCGCCGGCGCATATCGATTTTAATTTCGCTGTCGGCGGAGCGGCTTGGGCAGGCCGGCACGGGATCGATGACGCGGCTTTCCCGCAGACGTTCAAGATCGACTACGTTCGTGTGTGCCAGTTCACAACGTCCGAGCGGGGAGGCCGGAAATGTGGTCCGAGCGACGTGACACCCGATCCGAACGATTTTGGATATACGGCAGCGCTCAACGATATGCCGAAGCCGACATTCCTCGACGTGACGAAGGTGGTAGCGGACAAGAAGCCGAATGCAGGGGTATTGTCGCTGAACACGACCGATCCGCTCAAGATCGAAGTTCCGATCAAGATTCCGGATGACTATCCGACAAATCGAACGCTTCAGGTATACATCTTCGACGAAACGACCGGCGCCATCGTTGCATCGGCGAAGAAGCCGCTGCAACCGGTCTCTCGCAAGGAAGGGGACGGTGGCGTCAGTGTAATCGAATTTGCGCTGCCGGCCGTGCCGCGCGAGGGCAACTATCTGCTGGGCAGCAAATTGACGGCTGACGTTGCGGGCGAGGTTGGCCCCAAAGAAGTCCCCGTTGCCTGCGACACTACGCTGATCCAACCAAAAAAAGCCCGATCTTGCCGTCTATTGTCGCTGCATGTGGGACGCTGATCGGGATCCGGCGCAAGTACAACTCATCGTGATCTGGATCAGGCCGAGTAGCGCTGGTTCGGATCGGCAAGCTGTCCGATGTCGGTCTGAGTTTTGCTTTGGCTGTGGCAGGTGAGCCCCCTCGTGTGGGCTTACCCGCCACAAGCGGTGTCTTGCAAAGGTAATCGTCCATGAACTCCAAGGTTCGGGCCGTCAGGCAAATCCTCCGTGGTGCATTGCGCGGCAGCCCGAGCCGGCTCTGCGATCATCGCACGTGGCGAAGCGAACATCCGCACACCTGGCTGACTGCAGTCGAAGAAGAGGTGCTAGCGCGGAGGGCGCCGATTCGATTCGGCAGCCGCGACGCAGGGTTCGGTGAAAGCGTTGACAATAGAATGCCTGAGCTGGGCGTTCTCAGCCTGAACAACGCCCGCATCCTCGGTCCCGACGGTTGGCTCGTGACAGAAGATGGATCGCTGCTCTACGAGAGCACCTGGTACGGATCGTCTTTCTCGCGCCATCCAAGATCAATTGCCTACGGAACACCGCTGCCGCTGAGCGGCACCTGTCTCGCGCTGGCGAGTGATTTCGCCGGAGGGAACTATGGGCACTTCCTCCTCGATTGCCTGGGACGCCTGGCGCTTTTCCGGAACAGTGGCCTATCGCTCGATGACGTGGATTATATCTATTTGCCCAAACCGACATCCGAAACAGCAGCCAAACTCGTTCGCCGGCTTGGAATTTCAATGCACAAGTGCGTGTGGGCAGGCCAGGACGATATCCAGGCCGATCTCGTGATCGGCACTTCGTTTCCGGGCTTGCGGCGGAACTATGCGCCGTGGCTCACTGAGTTCTTCCGCTCGCAGGTAGCCAAGTCGCCGCTTCGTCACGACAGGCGCGTATACGTTCCGCGCAAAGGGCAAAGGAAGGTCGCCAACGAAGAAGAGCTGATGCCTGTGCTGAAAAAGTTCGGCTTCCAAGTCTACGACTTTGCTGATGTCGAGGATGAAGCGACGTTTTTCTCGGAATGCTCGATTGTCGTTGGCCCACATGGTGCAGGCCTGACAAATCTCGTATTCTGCTCACCGGGGACAAGGGTCCTCGAGCTGATACCCTCAGACCACGTGCATCCCTACTACTACACGATCGCAACATCCGCGGGCGCGGAATATTCTTACATTGTGGGACCCAGCAACGGAACGCGCCCGCAGGGCACGTTTGGACCCAGTCCATTCGATTTCGAGGTTGCGCCTGACATCTTCGAGCGCGCGCTGGAAACCATCTGTCAATGAACGAGCGTTGAAAATGGTCGCTACTGGTGCGCATGCGGGGCTTCCTTTGTCGAAAAATTCAATCGCCATCGGAGCTGCCTGGATCGGCGTGAGCCGGCTGGTAGTCGCCAGTCTCGGCTTCATGAACACGCTCATATTGGCGAGAATGCTCACGCCGGAAGATTTCGGCCTGGTTGCCGTCGCGACGGCCATCATTGCTATCCTGACGTCGATGACCGAACTGTCCCTGACATCGGCGCTCATTCACCACAAGGCCCCAACTGAAGACCAATTCCACGCCGCGTGGACGTTGAGCATGGCTCGCGCTTGCTTGCTCGCACTCCTGCTGTCGTTACTCGCTTATCCGGTGTCATTGTCCTACGGCGACGGCCGTTTGGTTCCGATCCTGTTGGTCCTGAGCTGCTCGATTGCGATATCCGGTCTTCGAAATCCGATGCTCGCAATGATGCAGCGTCAACTCGTCTTCTGGCAGGAATTTGTGACGAGCATCAGCCGGGCGCTCGCAACCGTTCTGGTCTCCTCTGGGATCGCCATTTGCTTCAAGAGCTATTGGGCGCTGATCGCCGGGGCCGTCGCCGCCAATCTCGTCGACGTCGTCGCCTCCTATTTGATCCGGCCGTTCCGGCCAAAATTCCGGATAAAGGGCAGTCGCTCCCTGTGGTCGTTCTCTGTGTGGCTATCACTCGGACAGGCCGTCAGCACGCTGAACTGGCGTTTCGACCAGATCATCATCGGATATTTTCTCGGGAAATCCGCCCTGGGCGGATATGTGCTGGGCAGCGACCTGGCCGCCACGCCGACAAGAGAAGCCACAAACCCGCTCGCAGGAACGCTGTTTCCCGCGTTCGTCAAGCTGAGGGACGACAAAGCCGCCCTGCAGCGAGCTTATCTGTCGGCGCAATCAATGCTGTGCGCGATCGCGTTTCCGGCGGGGTTCGGCTTCGCGCTGATCGCCGATCAATTCGTGCCGCTTGCTCTGGGTAAGGCCTGGGCAGGCGCGACGATCGTGATCCAGCTTCTCGGTGGCGCAATTGCGTTGCATACGCTCAGCGCGACCGTCCAGCCCCTTGGTCTGGCTCTTGGGCAGACCCGCAGATTGTTTCATCGCGACGTTGCGATCCTGATCGTGAGGCTGCCTGTCATCGTTGCCGGCTTGTGGGTAGGAGGGATACTTGGCCTGCTTGTCGCTCGCGTGGCGGTTACGCTCGGCGGTGTCGTATATAACATGGTCCTCGTCCGCGAGCTGATCGACACTTCTGTCTCCCGGCAATTTCTCGTGAATCTGAGGACCGTGCTGTCCACCTGCGCAATGATCATTGCCGGTCTTCTGACCAATTGGGCTTTCGTCACATTCTTTGGCCATGAGTCTCACGTCTATGCTCGATTGATCGCTGTAGTTTTCGTGAGCGTTCTTGCCTATGTCGGGTCACTGTTTGGAGTCTGGCGAGCGGCAGGCTCGCCGACTGGGCCCGAGCTTGAGATCCTGCGAATCCTCGTCGCAATTGCCAATAGATTTGGGAAACTGGGAAAATCGTCAATGACAACCGTGCAGCCGGGTGAGCAAATATGAATGAAAGGTCGAAGCGCCGCGTCGCGCTGATTACGGGTATCACTGGTCAGGACGGTGCCTATCTCGCCGAGTATCTGCTCGGCCTGGGCTACACCGTCCACGGCATCAAGCGGCGCTCGTCCTCGTTCAACACCGCCCGCGTCGATCATCTCTACCAGGATCCGCATGCCGGCAACGTGCCGTTCCTGATGCATTACGGCGACATGACGGATTCAACGAATCTGATCCGCCTGATGCAGCAGATCCGGCCGACCGAGGTCTACAATCTGGCCGCGCAGAGCCACGTCGCGGTCAGTTTCGAGAGCCCGGAATACACCGCGAACGCGGATGCGATCGGAACGCTGCGGTTGTTGGAAGCGATCCGGATTCTCGGCATGGAGAAGGAGACGCGGTTTTACCAGGCGTCCACCTCCGAACTCTACGGCCTCGTGCAGGAAGTGCCGCAGAAGGAGACGACGCCATTCTATCCGCGTTCGCCTTACGGCGTCGCAAAATTGTACGGCTACTGGATTACGGTGAACTACCGTGAGGCCTACGGCATGTATGCTTGCAACGGCATCCTGTTCAACCACGAGAGCCCGATCCGCGGCGAAACCTTCGTCACCCGCAAGATCACGCGCGGCGTCGCCCGTATCGAGACGGGCCTCGAAGAAATGCTCTATCTCGGCAATATCGAGGCCAAGCGCGACTGGGGCCATGCCAGGGATTATGTCGAAGGCATGCACATGATCTTGCAGGCCGACGGGCCCGACGATTTCGTGCTAGCAACCGGGGAGACTCGCTCGGTGCGGGAGTTCGTGGAGCTCGCCTTTGCCGAAGTCGGCCGCAGTGTCGAATGGCGGGGCAAGGGCGTCGAGGAAACCGGCATCGACAAGAAGTCAGGAAAGATCGTGGTGCGGATCGACCCGACCTATTTCCGTCCCACCGAGGTCGATCTCTTGATCGGCGATCCCAGTAAGGCGCGCGAGAAGCTCGGTTGGAAACCCAGGACCCCGTTCGCGCAACTGGTGAAGGAAATGATGGCGGGCGATTTGCTCGAGGCCAGGCGAGAGGTTGCCAATGGTAAGCACTCCGTTTGAACTGGCCGGTAAGACCGTCTTCGTTGCCGGCCATCGCGGCATGGTTGGCGCCGCGCTGGTGCGGCGGCTGGCAGAGGAAAATGTCGAGCTGCTGACGGTGTCGCGGAGCGAGGTCGACCTGCGCGACCAGTTCGCTGTCGACAAATGGTTCGCTGCAAAGCGTCCGCAGGCAGTGTTCCTTGCTGCCGCCAAAGTCGGTGGCATCGTCGCCAACAACACGCTGCGCGCCGAGTTCCTTTACGATAATCTGGCGATCGCAACCAACGTCATTCACGCCGCGCACGTCAATCGATGCGAGAAGCTGATGTTTTTCGGCTCATCCTGCATCTATCCAAAGCTCGCAGCCCAGCCGCTGCGCGAAGAGTCGATGCTGACCGGCCCGCTGGAGCCGACCAACGAGCCGTACGCGATCGCCAAGATCGCCGGCATCAAGATGATCGAGGCGTATCGCAGCCAGTACGGATCAAACTTCATTAGCGTGATGCCGACCAATCTTTACGGTCGCGGCGACAATTATCATCCTGAATACAGCCACGTCGTCGCGGCGTTGATCTGCCGCTTCCACGAGGCCAAGATGTCGGGGGCGAAGAACGTTGAGGTGTGGGGCACCGGCACGCCGCGGCGCGAATTTCTCTTCGTCGGCGATCTGGCGGACGCCTGCATCCACCTGATGAAGACCTATTCGAGCGGCGATCTCGTCAACATCGGCACCGGCGAGGACATCACGATCGCTGAATTTGCTCGCGTGGTCGCGGCGATCGTCGGCTATTCCGGCGAGATCAGCTATGACACCTCGCGCCCCGACGGCACCCCGCGCAAATTGCTCGACGTCAGCCGGTTGGCGAAACTGGGTTGGCGGGCCAAGACCTCACTCGTGGATGGGCTCACGCTGGCCTATCAGGCGTATCTCAGCGAAAATGCGCAGGCGGAGGAGTAGGGACCGCTACCGCTTCGTTGTGCGGGCCAACGGTCGCGTGAACGCGCGCCCGTTGTCGGCAGTTGGCGCGATTCGGGGCGATCACTCCGGGGTGAACCAGCAGTTCGGCAGCGCGACGTCGTCTCTGTTTGCGACGTTTCTCCTGTCGAGGTCGTGAGGAAACCTTCTCGCAGGCGTCCGACGAGATACGCGATCCTTGCGCAAGAACGAGAATTCCATGATCGGGGGGACCTTCAAGTCCCTGTATTCGATCGGTTTGAAGTAATTATTTGGATGGATGTGTACGACGTCGAAGTGCTTGGTGATCTTCTTGAAAACGGCTCCGATGAGTTTGAGACCGATGGGATTGAGAAGTCTGTCCAAGGAATGGAACTCGATAATCATGATCCTGAAGCGGTTCAGGTACTCTGAGCTCGTTTCGATGAGAACCTCGTATTCACCGCCCTCAATATCCATCTGGAGAATGAGGTCGCCGGTCTGAGGGCCCTTTCTCGACATCCAGTTCTGCAAAGTCATGAACTTGGCGTTGTTTTCGTTGCCGAGGAATTTCTTTTCGAAATCCAGCAGATCATTCTGGATCGCGGGTGCATCCACCGAGAAGTCAGCCAGGAAACACGGTATGCCGCGTCTGGCGAGCCCGAGCTCGAAATCAGAGACGTTGTAAACGCCGGGAGAAAAGCAACCGACGCATCCATCCAGGTCGTCCGGAACCAGATAGCCACCATCAGCCGGTCCGCCCAGTCGAATCAATTTCTTGTCCGTTGCCACAGGGAAGAGGTCCCGCAAGTACTCCCTGAGCTCCTTCTCGTTTGAGGTGCCGGATATCATAAGGTCGTTATCGAGCAGGCGTGACTTCACATAGTCCTTCAACAAACCAATCATGCGGTTGACTCCGAGCTCGCTAACGCATCCGGGTGCCGCTTGCTGCAAGAAGCGGCACCCCGGGTAGGTTCGTTACCTATGTTCGTTGCGATGAACACATTTGCCTACCTTAAGACTTCAATAGATTCGATTTTTGTCATGAATATGTGCCGTGCTGTCGGTAATCGGCAGCGTTGCCGACACTGCCTTCGGCTGCTAAGCGGATCTATTCCGTTCTCTGGAATCTGATCTGGTCCGCGCCGGCGAGGGACACCAGGGGACGCGAGAGCAGTAGCAAGTACCTCGCGGAACGCGGAAGTGGATTTGTCGAATGCGGATGTTGGGTAATGCATCAGAAGCCGTTCGATGCTGTGATGCGGCCGGCGGCAGCGAAGAGTTCAGGACGATGGCCGAAAATCCCATGAAGGGTTCTCGTACCCTCATCACGGAATTGCAGAGTGAGATCGACAGGGTCATCGGGCCCTATCTGGAAGGCGTCGACGACTTTGCGCTGGTTGACTTCCCCAACCATCCAAATGTGGGAGACAGCGCCATATGGTTGGGTGAAGAGACCTATCTGCAAAAGAAGCTGGGCAGAGCGCCGTCCTACGTGTGCACCTACGACACCTGGGCAAAGGAGGATTTTGAACGAGCGGTTCCTGCCGGACCTATCCTCATCCATGGCGGCGGCAATTTCGGTGACCTGTGGCCAAGTCATCAAGAGTTTCGTCTCAGGCTTCTATCGGAGTTTCCCGACCGCCAGATCATCCAGTTGCCGCAAACCATACACTTCTCCTCGAAGGCAAGCCTCCAGCACGCCGCGGGCATCATTAACGCTCACAAAAAGTTCCTGATTCTGGTTCGCGACGTGCAAAGTTTGAAGGTCGCGAGAGAGAAATTCACGGCGCGCGTCGATCTCTGTCCGGATATGGCATTTTGCCTGGGGCCGCAGAGCTTGCGAGCGGCAATAACGAGGAATTTGTTGCTGCTGCTTCGAACCGATCACGAGAAGGTAGAGCGGGCGCGTTCTCGTCCGCTTCCGAGCTTTGCAGTTGTCGAGGACTGGTTGACGGAACAGCGCGGCCTGGGAAAGTGGTTGTTTCTCAAGGCGCTGCTTGAGACGTCCCTTCTCGTGTTCAAAGGCAGGATGCCATCCGAGCTCGACGTGCGCATTCGATGGTTTCACCTTTTGGCGTCGAACCGTGTAGCGCGTGGAATGAAGCAGGTTGGATCGTCGGCTTATGTGATCACGGACCGGCTTCACACGCACATATTTTGCGTGTTGTTAAATCTCCCGCACTCGGTCCTTGACAACAATTATGGAAAGATCAGCACTTTTGTCGATGCCTGGAGCAAGCCCTTCGAGAAGTTGGGCCGACCATTGAGCACGAGTGTGGACGAGGCGGTCGCAACCTTTCTGGATATATGCAAAGGCGCTCCGGCGTCGTCGGATCAAGGATGACGGTCGAGCATCATCTTCCGTCCAGGCGGCTCGCCGGATCGTGCGCGTCGACAGTAAATGTGGTCGCCCTCGTTGTTGTCTGGCCCGCGTTGTTTGTGCAGGAGATTGTCAGGGTGCTGACCCCTGTTGCCGTTGGTGCGCCGGTGATGAGTCCTGTGGAGGCGTCAAAGGAGAGACCCTGCGGTAGTCCTTTGACGGACAGGATCTTCGGCATCATGACGCCGGCGTCGCACTGCCCATAGATATCGTGGCGGTAGCGGTCGCCCGCGGCGGCCGAAAGGGGGCCGGTCGTCATTCGTGGGCCGCGATTAATGGAAAATCGCAGGGGTTCCATCGTCGAGCCATCAGGCTTGTAGCCATAGACGACCACGTGAGACCGCCCGGCATTGCCCGTGCCGGCGGTGAAGTCCGCCCTGACCGTGCGCGAGGCCGCGTCGTACGAAATTCCTGCCGGGAATTGCGTAAACGTCGTCTGCTCTGCCATGCCCGGTTCGGAGCTGTCGTAGGGTACGACCTGGACGAATTCGGTGACGCTTGCATCTCCCCAGAGGGCCTTGGCGCTCGGGAGCACGACCTTGCCGATGCCGTCATAATCGACATTAAGGCCTTCGACAGAAACCAGCGGCTTCCAATGCGCGACGCCTGCCGTCCGCCAGCCGCGGATCCAGTCCACGTCGAGATAGGCGGTCGCCGAGCCGGCCCACGCCGCGGCGTCATACGCCTCGCCGGCGAACGTATTGTTGAATATGTGTGACGTCAGCAGCACAAATGAGGGCATATTCTTGCTATTGGAGTCCACGCCAACAAACTGGGACCGAAGGGCACCATCGACGTAGAGCTGGGTGCTTCCGCCGTTTCGAAAGACGAAGCTGAAGACGTGGAACGTATCGTCCATATAGTCGAACGGTCCGGCGCTGTTGTCGGTCGAGATTGCCCCCGACGTGTGGACGATATTGCTGAAGTGCATCCCTTGAGAGTTGCATTCCAGATCCCACTCGTTGCCGGTTGGATTGAGCACGGGTGCGACGGAATAGGTCCAGAATGCTGGATGAAAGCCAGCCGGATTTGTAAGCCTGGAGCTGAACCGGGCACGTATCTCGATGATGACGGCGTTGGTGGTGGGATAGTATGCAAATGCCCCGGCCGTATGGATCATCGCGGAGAGGTGCGGGCGGACGCCACCGTTGATGGACCGGTCGGTCGGTGTAAGGAATGCCTGCTCGCGCACTGTTGCCTTGCGCGCCCCGAGCCGCAGCACCGAACTGGAAACCGACATGTTGTCGAAGCCGACCGCAACGCCGCGGTTACGGTCTTTGTAACCTGTCGATAGCGGGTCGGCATCAAAGGCCGTCCCTAGCGACGTGGTATTGCCGCGGATGCCTGGATGATAGGCGCCAGTCGGGAAGAACTTGCCGCGCGGGTTTGCCGGACCAACGATATCGAGGGTGTCGAAATCGTCACCCCAGGACAGCGTATAACCGGCATAGAACCCACTGCCATTCTGGCCGACGACGGCGCCACCGACGATCTGGCTGCTTCGCTTGAAGGGCGTGATGGATCGCAGGCGTTGTCGCACACCATCGTTGCTCAGGCCTAGATAAAGTGCTGAGCCAGCAACAACCAACGATGCGACGAAGATTGCTGCCATGGTGCCGTTGATTCGACGCTTTGATGGCATCCACGCCTCTCTTAGCTTAAGACCGTCATGATTTTCGCGACGTACGCATTCACTCGCAAGTGAGGACCCTTCGGTTCGCACCAGGGCGTCCGAATGCGGACCCTTTCAGCGTATAGCCGCAGATTTCGTCCTGACGGGATAACAATGTGAAACATCGTCGCGAGCATGGCAGCCTGGGCGCTTGCCTCCTCCTTGTCAGCAGAGACAAGTTCGCGCTAATCCTTTCGAGATCATGTGCAATGCGGTTCCAAGTTGACAGCGCAGGACTGACTAACCAATGGGCAGCGATCTCAGAGTTGTGGCGATTAGTTTGCCCGGTTCCCAGCGCCGCGAGCGCGCGAGTGCAAATCTGGATTCGCTTGGTATTCCGTGGACCTTCTTTGATGCCCTGCGTGTGCCAGCCACGGGCCTGCCGCAATATGATGAAGCGCTGGCCATCCGCTTTTGGGGCAGGGGCCTTTCACGAGCCGAGATCGGCTGCGCCGCGAGCCATATGAGCATCATGGCGCAAATAGGGGCATCGGACACCGACGATTCATGGACACTTGTGGTGGAAGACGACGTCGTTCTCGATGCCGGATTCAGCTTTCGATCGCTTCCGGATATTTGCAAGGCTGCCGAGATCGGTTATCTTCGGCTGTATGGGCGACACATGGCGCCCAGCAAGCATGTGGCCTGGCTGGATCAGCGGGAATTGGTGCGGTTTGAGCGCGCGCCAATGGGAACGCAGGCCTATCTGATCTCCAGCCGCGCCGCGCGTCGATTCATCGACAGCGTGACGACGATCCATCGGCCAGTCGACTGGGAGATGGATCGCTTCTGGGCAAATGGGCTGTACAATTATGGCTTGTTTCCATTTCCGTGCCTTGAGCTGACGCTGCCATCGTCGATTGCAAAAGCGGCCGAGTCGCTCCGCGAGCCGACAGCGCTTGACAGGGCGGCGTGGTTTGCGTGGAAATCGAAGGAATACGTTCTGCGCTTGTCGGAAAATATTCGCCTTCGCCAGTCCGACAGGCGGATTCGTGCCCGCCTTGCCGGCGTAACCAATCTTTACGGGCCAATGCCGGAGACAATCCGCAGGATCGAAAGCTTGTGATTGACGCTTGGAGGGCGGGCGACGAGGATCTGACGAGGTGGGTTGCCTTTAGGCCACGCCGCATTCAGGCGTGCTTGCGTCGGATGACGCTGCCGAACCTCTGGAGCGGCCTCAGGAGTTCTGCCCTGTTGAACCGGAGCATGATCAGCAGGTATGCAAGCCAGGTCGGACTCAAGAATAACGCAGTGAACCAGACGATATGAGAGGCGGCGGTCCGCCATCGTGTCGTCTCGGTTAGGGCGAGACATATGCCACGACGCAGAAGCGAGCTCGACGTGTCCGCGTCCTGCGCGACATACCTGACTCCCAATTTTCGCGACGCTAGGCGATAGTTGACAAAGACGATCTCGTTATCGATTGGCCTTGCAGCTTGCACATGTACCGACGTCCTGTCGCAATGCGCCTTCAGGATATCGAACTCGGCGACGCGAAACCCGATTTGCCTGGGGAAATCGGGAAAGCGCTGCGCGCGGCCCTGCGCGTCGTTCCGGCTGATATTTCGGCCATGGAGCCGATATTGCCCCAAGGTTGCCTGTACCGTGACGACGTCCCCGTAAAGAGGCGCAATCGAGTTGAGAGCGCCGTCGTATCCAACGGGCGGGTTGAGAGGGATGACCTGGCGAAGAAACGCTCTGGAATACGCATTTCCCGACATGACCGGCCAGATGTACGTTCCCGACCGGATAAATGCTGCATGCACGTCCTGTGATGTATACGACTCCGGAAACGCACAAAAAGAGCGTCCAAGAGGCGTGCCAGCGCCGTCGATGAGTTCTAGATTGAATTGAACTTTCGAGACACCCTCGCGCCAGTGTGCGACGACATTTTCCACTGCTGTCGGCATCAGGATATCGTCTGCATCGAGGAACAGCAGCACATCGCCTGTCGCTTCGCGATACCCGACCTCGAATGCTGCGATGTTGCCTTGGTTTGCCTGAAATACGGCTCGAATCTTGTCACCATACCCGGCGATGATCTGACGGGAACCGTCGATCGAGCCATCGTCGACGACAACGATTTCATCCGCCGGACGCGTCTGATTCAACGCGCTGTCGATTGCCAATCCGACATACCGTTCGTAATTGTAGACTGTTATGACGATGCTAATCTTCAACGTGTGTCGCTCAGGAAATCCGCCAGTGTCACCGAAGGCTATCAATCCATGCGTTGATGAGCCAGAAGTAATTTCACGGTCCGCAAGCATGGTTGGTGAGACAATCGCATGAAAATCGCTCTGATCGATCCGTCGCTGTTTACCTGGCCGTATGATCTTAAATTAGCCAAAGGATTGACCGATATTGGGCATGCAGCCAGCATTGTTGGGCGCCAGCTTGGGCAGAAGCCGTCCGTCGACGAAGTGCGGTTTCTTGACCGGCATTTTTATCCTGGGATGCAGTCGCGCTTTTTCAAGAAACTTCCGCGCAATGTGCAGCTGGGACTGAAGGGGCTCAGTCACGCTGAATCAATGGCTCGGCTGATCAGGCGCTTCAGGAGAGCGCCGCCCGATGTGATCCATTTCCAGTGGGCGCCGCTGGCGATCGTTGACAGCCAGTTCGTTCCCAAGTTCAGAAAGATCGCGCCAACTGTGCTGACCGTCCATGACTCGAATCCGTTCAACAACAATCCGAGCTCGCGGATACAGCGGATTGGCGCGCTCAAGATTCTGCATTGCTTCGACCATCTTATCGTTCATACGACCGTTGCACGCGATCGCCTATTGCGCGTTGGTATCCTCGACGAGAGGATATCGGTTATCGCGCACGGATTGCTGACGGATCATATCGCCCGGCCGGCCGACGAGCCTTCGGCCGGGGGCGTTCAAATACTCCTGTTCGGCAAGATAAAGCCCTACAAGGGCGTCGACGTCATGCTTCGCGCGCTTGCGCTGCTGCCTCGAGAGGTCAGGAGGTGTTGCGTGGTGAAGGTCGTGGGCTGGCCGGAAATGCCGATGGAGCCGCTGTTTGCGATGGTGAAGGATCTGCAGCTCGAAGAGCATGTCGAATTCGACCTGCGTTTCGTTCCGGAAGATGAAGTCACTTCGCTGGTCGCGCGCGCGGACATCCTGGCTTTTCCGTACCGGGATATCGACGCGTCGGGTGTGCTGATGCTGGCGATCGCAGCGGGACGTCCGATTGTCGCGTCGAATCTTGGAACGTTTTCGGAATGGCTGAGCGATCAGGCAGACGGGACGCTCGTTCCGCCAGATGATCCCGTCGCATTGTCCCGGTCGCTCGAGCGCTTGATCAGCGATCCTGATTATCGAAACTCCAAGGGTCAAGGAATGCTGGATCTGCGCGATTCCGTGCCTACGTGGACCTCGATCGCACGCCTGACCGAGGCCGCCTATGCGAAGGCGGGCCAGCGCGTGGGTGCAGATGCCAGCGTCCAGGTTCTTGAGGCTTCACGAAACTGAAGGGGTCATCTGCCAGGTGGTCTGGCGGATCGACAGGATGCCCCAGAAAAAGCCCAGCGCCCACGCGAAATGCATCACGACAGCGGCCGGCAGGGCGAGCAGTCCGCAGATTGAGCGATGCTTTCCTGCAATCATCACTGCGGTCAGTGCCAGTATCGCCAGATAGGCCGCCGGCAATGCCAACAGCGCTGGCGCCACCGGAGACAGCAGGATGGCGCAAACCGTGAGTGCAACATGAGTGGGCACTAGGAACTGACGCAGTCGCAACGATCCGGGATGCCGTCTCACGGTTCTCGATCGACCGCGACCATAATTGAAGTATTGCTTCGCCAAGCTCACGAAACCTGATCGCGGTCGATAGGAAAGACGGATGTCCGAATCCAGAAATATCCGGCCGCCGATTGCACGCAGCCTGCAGTCAAACTCCGCATCTTCATTATGAGTGAAGGTTTCGTCGTAGCCACCCGCCCTGCGGAACGCGTCAACGGTTATGGCCGCATGATGTCCGTGGTCGACAAAGCCGCTTTGCGTTCCGCCGCGATGTGCCGATCCGCCCGAACCGACCTTCGTGTCCGAGACCCAGGCTACGGCCTTCTGTAGGCAGCCGTCGCCACGCGAGTCCATGGGGACCACGACCGAGTCGGCTTTGCGCTCGTCCAGGGTCTTGAGAAGGCTCGAAACGTAATGAGCCGGATATTCGCAATGGGCGTCACACCGCACCAGGGCCTGCGCGCCCGCACCGTAGACCTGGACGGCCAGATTGACGCCGGCGCTCTGTAACCGCTGGGGATTATGCAATAGATTGACGCCATCAATCTCACTGGCGAGAGCGCGGACAATGTCAGGCGTCCCATCCGTGCTGCCACCATCTGCAATCACTATTGTGCGGTCTTCGTGGAGACTGTCCCGGGCCAGGTTACGGACAACCGTCTCGATGTGGGACGCCTCGTTCAAAACCGGTACGACGATCAGGACTTTTCTAGACACGGTTTAGCTGCCACTTGCGTTTATCTGTTCAATCCGTTGGCAGGCGCGGGAACGCTATTTATTGATGCACGCCAAGGGACAAGCCAACGGTCGGCCAAAAGAATGGCCAACTCGTGACCTCTTGACTTGATCTCTTGGTGCCTCGGCAAATGAGCGAGTCTGACTACTGAGGTGCCTTAAAACCGGCGATCTATTTTGCGTGCCTGCTGTGTAGCCGATCGCCTGAAGATCGGAAGCGAATTCGAATGGAAGCTATAAGTGAGAGTTGCTGTTGCGGTCTTCGCCTGATGGCTTGCTGTATGTCGTCGTGCATCGGCTGATCCGATGACGCTGGATCTTTCATGGCAGGGGGCGCACGGTTGCGTCACGCTCTTTCTAAATCCCGAGATTCGTCTGCGCAATGTTCCCGCAGATGATGCGTCGATGTCGCTCACGCTGAGGCAAGGCGCGCGAGAATGGGAGCAGAACGTTTCGGTTCCCGTAATAGCGTCGTGTTGTCTGGGACGATCCGGACCTTCGGTCCTTGCAACCTTGGTCTGTACGAATGGACCGTCCTGGCGAAATCTTCGACAGGACAAGTTCTTTCGGAAGCGCATCAGGGATGATTCTATCCCGCGGGTGAACTTGCATCGGGACAATAGTTTCGCAGCAACATCGCCGTGCCGTGACCGCCTGCAGCCTGCATCTGCACAACTCCCTTATTACTCGCCTCGAGTCCGAACGCGATGCAGCCGAATTCTTTGGAACCGCCATAGAGTTCCAGTTCCGTGCCTGGTTCCGGGAGAGGATCTCGCGCAGTGGAACGACGCGGCGGCTCGTCTGGTTGAAGTCTCTTTGCTGCGGAACCCGCTGACCTCAAACGATGCCCCGTATTCTTACGATGCCCTTGAGCGATGCGCGGTCTTGAAGCTGTCACTGAATTCCTCTTCATGCTTCAAATTGTTTCGAATCCGTAAGGCCGTTTTGAACGCGGTTGTCGTTGGCTGACCTACAAAGGGAGCAAGCAATCAATGACCGGAATCAGCGGCAGTGCCGGTGCTGACATCCTGTTTGGCGGCACCGGAAACGATGTTCTGACCGGAGGAGCAGGGGCGGACACGTTCGTCATCTCGAAAGGATATGGCTCCGACACTGTCACTGACTTTCAGGCGGGGGTAGGCGGCGATGTGTTGCGGGTGCAGAATTACGGCTTTGCGACGTTCGCCAAATTCCTGGCCGCGGTTACCCAAGTAGGCTCCGATATAGTCGTAACTCTGTCGTCGACCGAAACTCTTACGCTGCAGAATGTCGCGCTTTCGGCTTTGGTCGCAGACAATGTCGCGCTGGACAATCCGTTGCCGGCAAGCGGTACGGCGTGGAACTGGGCGGGCACTGTTCCTGCAGGTGGCACGCTGACGACCGGAGCAACAAATGACGGCATAGAGGCCGGCGGCGCGGGCGTTACCCTTATCGGCGGTGCGGGGGACGAAACCTACTACGTCTACGACCACAACACCAAGGTCGTCGAGCAGCCCGGAGAGGGTATCGATACGATCCGTGTCTGGAACATCAATGGATACAGCCTCGTCAATGCGCCGAACGTCGAGAACCTGATCCTGACGGATAGCGTTCCGTCTCCCGCCACCGGCAATGATCTCAATAACATCATTGTCGGCAATGCCGGCGACAACATGATCGACGGCGGTCGAGGCAATGATGTGCTGACCGGTGGGGCCGGTCGCGACACCTTTGTCGTAACCGCGGGCAACGGAAACGACATCGTCACCGACTTTCAGGCGGGCACGGGAGGGGACATCCTGCAGCTCAATAACACGGGCTTCAAGACCTTCGCCGATGTCGCGGCAGCCATGAAACAGGTCGGCACCGACCTGGTCCTGACGATCGCTAGCGGCGAAACCATTAGGCTCGAGAACGCCAGCCTCCAGAATCTCACGTCCGCCAATGTAAACATCGTCAGTCCCCCGACCGGACTGGTCCAGACCTTCAACGACGACTTCAACACGCTCTCCGCGGGGCAGGATCCCAGCCTGACCTGGCGCACAAGCTATGCTTGGAGCGGAGCAGCAGGCTACGGGCTGGCCGGCGAACAGGAAGTGTACGTCGATCCCAGTTTTTCCGGGCTGCCGGCAACTCAGGCATCGACGTCGCTTGGACTTAATCCGTTCTCGATTCGGGACGGCCACCTTGTCATCACGGCGCAGCCCTTGCCCACGAGTGCCACACCTTATACTGGGAGCGCCATTTTCTCGTCGGGCATGATCTCGACCCAGAACAGCTTTACCCAGACCTACGGCTATTTCGAGATGACGGCCACGCTGCCCAGCACAACCGGCGCGTGGCCGGCGTTTTGGCTGTTGCCCAGCACTGCCAATAATCTCAATACCGAGATCGATGTTCTCGAAGCCTTTGGTCAGGATCCTGACCAGGCCCACTGGGCCATTCACTCACCGTACGCGCCCGCGACGAATGGCGGTTGGGCAAATACAGCCAACCTGACCACCGGAGAACACACATTTGCGCTCAAATGGACGCCTTACGACCTGACGTTTTTCGTCGACGGGAAGGAGGTCGCACAGCAGGCCACACCCGCCGACATGAATACGGCGATGTACATGATCGCCAATCTCGCGATGGGCGGGAGCTGGCCGGGCAACGCCGCTCCAGGATCGACGGCGACGATGACCATCGATTCGATCAAGGCCTATCAGTTGCCGGAGTACACGTTTGCCAACTACGCTCTTCTCACGAGCGGTACCCCGACCAACACGATCGCGGGAAGCGCGGCTGCGGATACGCTGACCGGCACTTCCGGCAATGATCTGATCGGTGGCGCCGGAGGCGCCGATACCATGATCGGCGGTGCCAGCGACGATACCTACGTGGTGACCGATTCGGCTGCGAAGGTTGTCGAGGCTTATGGCGGAGGCGTCGATACGGTGCGCTCCTCGGTGACGTACGCGCTTTCCAGCTACGTCGAGAATCTGACGCTCACCGGCTCGGCGGCGATCAACGCCAGCGGCAATATCCAGTCCAACATCATCATCGGAAATTCCGCGGCGAACGTTATCACCGGCGGACTCGGTAATGATATTCTGACCGGCGGCGGCGGCGCGGATACCTTCGTAGTCAACTCCGGCGACGGTTCGGACATCATCACCGACTTCTCGCCGGGATCGGGCGCCGGACACGACGTTGTGCAGTTGAACGGCTTTGCCTTCACCTCATTCGCCGACGTGCAGGCGGTGATGAGCCAGATCGGAGGCGACGTATATCTGAAGGTGACGAACCAGGATACGCTGGTGTTCCGCAACACGACGATCTCGGCGTTCAGCAGCGACGATTTCCAATTGCCCGCAACGCTCCCTGTCGGCGGGACAATTACGTCCTGGATCAGCGGAAAAGCGAGCAGCCGCATGGTCTACGGCACCGCGGCGAACGACAAGCTCACGGCGGTGAATATTGATGACACGCTCGTAGGCTGGAACGGCGACGATACCTATGTCATCGGCAACACGAACCAGAAGATAGTCGAGAATGCGGGCGGCGGCATCGACAGCGTGGAGGCATGGACATCGTACACGCTGCCGGCCAATGTCGAAAATCTGACGCTGTTGATGGGAGGGCTCACCGGCGTCGGCAACCAAATGGCAAACCGCATGGTCGGCTCGAGCGGTTACGACATCGTCGATGGCGCCGACGGGAATGACTGGCTCTTCGGAGGAGCCGGGAACGATACGTTCATTTACAATGCAGGCAGCGGCAACGATACGATCGCGGATTTCCACGTCTTCACGAGCGCGACTGCCGAACACGACAAGCTGATCCTGAAAGGCTATGACAGCGGCGCCTATTTGACCCATGTGAACGACGTGTGGACCGTTCACTACGCGGGTGGAGCAGATACGCTGCGCATTGCCGGCATCACCAGCTTGACATCGGCCGACTATTCATTCGTATCCGCGACGAATGTGCCGATTGCCACGACGCCTATCAACGTGCCGACGATCGCGGTCACCAATGACAACGGTTCGATCGCGTCGGGCCTTACCAACTCAAATCACCTGATCCTGACAGGCCACGCGCAGGCAGGTCTGACCGTCGAGGTGTTCGACGGAGCAAATCAGATCGGCAGGGCGATCGCCGACAACAATGGCACGTGGAGCTATGCTACGGGAACACTGATCGATGGTAGCCATGCGTTCGCGGCTGCCGCTACGGACGGCGCGGGCAACATCACCGCGCGCTCCGCCAGTGTAGACATCACGATCGACACGGTTGCCCCGACCGTCCCCGCAGTCACGTCGTTCTCGCCCGACAGCAATATTGCTGGCGACGGTGTCACCAACGTCAATCACGTAAATCTGGCCGGGACCGCTCAGGCAGGAGGCACGGTGCAGATCTTTGACGGTGCGACGCTGATCGGAACCACAGGCGCCGATGCTAATGGAGCCTGGTCATTTGCGACGGGAACCCTGGCGGACGGCAGCCATGTCCTTACTACCAAGGCCGCGGATGCCGCCGGCAATCTCAGCGCGCCCTCGGCTGCTTTGAACGTAACGACGGATACGGTTGCACCAATTGCGCCGACCATCGTATCGGGCGCACCCGCGGCTTCGAACAGCATGATCATTTCCGGTACCGCGGAAGCCGGAAGCTCGGTGAAATTGTACGAAGGTTCGAGCTTGCTCGGCACAGGCGTGGCGGGGACCAATGGCGCCTGGAACATCACGACCGGGTCGCTTACGCAAGGTATACATAAGTTCACCGGGACCGCAACTGATGTGGCTGGCAATCTGAGTGCGCTCTCGAACGCCTTCAGCCCGACAGTCGGAACGGTGATTGAAGCGGCCGGTATGACAACGCTCACCCAAGTGGGAAGCTACTTCTATCTGTCGACAGGCGGTTCATCGGTTCTGCTAAAAAATGGCGGAGCGGCGGTTGTCGCGGGGCAGCTGGGCTCATGGGTGCCGGTGGGTGCGGAAGCATCATCGAGCGGCTACCTTGTCGCCTGGAAGATTCCTTCCACCGGCCAATTTGCGATATGGAATACTGACAGCAACGGCAACTACCTATCCAATTACCTGAACAAGATATCCGGCACCGACCCGGCGCTTGAATCAAGCGAAACGCTCTTCCACCGGGATCTCAACGGCGATGGCGTGATTGGTCTTCCACCAGCGTCCCAGCCGGTTTCAGGCACGACGGTCGAGGCGTCCGGCTCGACTAGCCTGGTTCTGGTCGGCAAGAATTATTTGCTCGATTCGATGGCGAGCGGCGCTGGGCCGACGTTGAAATCTGATGGTATCGCGGTTGTGTCCGGACAATTCGGCGTATGGACGCCGGTAGGCGTGGAGCAGACGTCCAGCGGTTATGACGTGGCCTGGAAGATCCCGGCCACCGGCGAACTCTGTGTGTGGACCACGGATAGCAATGGCAACTATATCTCGAACCTCCTGAACAAGCTGTCCCCGACCGACCCTTCTCTTAAAGCGGTCGAGACGACTTTTTTTCAGGACCTCAATGGCGATGGCGTGATCAATACGTCACCGACCATTCTCAAGATTTCCGGAAATGTCGTATTGAACCTGGACAAGATGACGCAGGCCGCAACGATCGACGCCGGCGCCACACTCGAATTGTCGGGCGCGGCTTCCGGGTCGATCACTTTCAAAGCGTCGACAGGCAATCTGGTGCTGGACCATGCGGCGCAATTTACGGGAACGCTGATCGGTCTGGCGGGTGACGGCACCGCTGCCAATTCCAACCATATCGATCTGAAGGACATCGCTTACGGAGCGGGAACGTCGGCATCGTTTTCCGGCAACACGGCCGGTGGCGTGTTGACCGTGATCGATTCCCAAAATCACACCGCACAGATTTCGTTGGTCGGTGACTACACAAAGTCGACGTTCAATATCTCAAACGACGGAGAAGGCGGCACGCTGGTGATCGATCCTCCGAAAGCCAGCTTTAATTTCACGCCGGTTCCGGCGTCGCAGCCCAGTGCGACTGCAGCGGCTGTCATGGCGGCGCGCCTGGGAAGCGACGGTTTTGTTTTCGAGCAGTCCGCCGCCTCGAAGGGCGCCTATGAGTTCGTTAGCGAGGCGTTCCATGAATCGGCAGGGATAACGCCTGTCTTGGAGGCCACTCGCCCGGAGGCCGACCTCGGCCTTCATCAGGTCGACGTCGTTGACGCGGTGGCTCCCATCGACGCCCATCTGGTGGAATTGCACAACTTCCTCCTTCGCTGAAGGTCTTTGCGAAACCGGATGACTGCGGACGTCAACAGTCAGCCGGCCTGATCAGATCGGCAGGGCGAATTCAGCAAGGTGAACTCAATCGCGGCTCAGCGCGCGTTGCTCTGACTGCTGTTAAGGTTCCGATCGGCTGACAGTCCCGGCTTGCGGCGGTTCCTGCAGTCTGGGAAGTTTTGCCTAGATTTGCGGGGCTGCCCTTCGATAGCCGTAGCGCAACAGACGCCTCGCGAGTGCCCTTTTCTGCGCAAAGAAGCTGATGGCTACGAGATATGATGCATAGGCAAGCGCCAGCAGCGTAGCCAGTTCAGCCAGAGAGTTTCCATCCAGCAACGAGATGATCGAAATCCTTGTGATGGCCGCCGCAACGAGACAACCGATCCAATGCGGACCGGTCGTTTCGATCAGCCGCCTCGTCGTCACGGGGCCGTTGCGACCGACCGATGTCGCGTAAAGCGGCAGCACGATGGCGCAGTTCACCAGCGTATATGCGATGGCAATCCCAAGGGCGCCCCAGGGAAGGCCGATGACGAATGAGATCACGTTGATCAGAGCGGTCCAAACGCCCAGCCTGAAGTACTCCCGCCCACGGCCTTGACTGAGAAACAACCAGGCGGCCGTCGCGGTCGCGACCTGGATCAAGCCCGCAAGGCCCAGCCACGAAAAAATCGGGGCTGCACCCACCCAATGCACTCCGAGGACTCTTCTGAAGAGCGGCTCCGAGAGCAGGATGGCGAAAACGATGCCTGGCTGACATACAAGCATGACCATGGAGAGGGCATCGTCGTAAGTGCTCAGGTATTCTTTCTTATCGAGACGAAGCCGCGAAAGAAGCGGCACGATCACCTGCCCGATCGGGTTGTGCAGTTGAACGATCGGGAACAGCAATAGCTTATACGCCCGATCGTAAAGGCCGAGTTCGTCGCCGCCGCGGAATTTGCCGATAAGGATATTGTCCGCGTTTCTCGAGAAATAGTTGGCCAGATTGAACCCGGACACGTGCAGGCCGAATCTTGCCATTTGCCGCGTCTCGCTATCCAAGTGAGGATATCTAGGACGATAGCCCGAACAGGTCCAGATCCCAGCGGTCGAAACCAGCGTGAGAACGAGCGTGGACAGGTAAAGCGCCCAATAATTTCTCAAGATCATCACAGCAACGATCCCCGCGACAATGGACGCTGTTGTCGCTGCGACATCCAAGACTGCCAGGGCCTTGAACCTAGACTCTCGGGCAAGCAGGGCGGCGGGAACGGTTGGCAGGCCTGCAATGAAGCTAAGCCCTGCAATTGCGACGATGAGCTGTCGAAGCCTGGGATCGTCGTAAAACAGTGAAAGCGGATACGCGCTCAAGGTCAGCGCGAGGGCCGACGCCGCGGAAGCCAGCACCGACAACCAGAACAGCGCATCGATCTGGCCCTTGGCGATTTGCGGGCGTTGAATGATGGCCTGTCCGACGCCGAGGTCCTTGATGAGCCCGAGGAACGTTGCGGCCGTCGCGGACATGGCAAGTAGGCCGAAGTCAGACGGCGTAAGATTTCGCGTCGAGAATATCGTCAAAACGAAACCGGCCGACAGTTTCCAGGCCTGGGCCCCACCCGTTATGAGGATGTTGGTTGCGGCCTGCGACTTGCTGTCTCTGTCCAACGAGTTCACCCCGCGATCTCAAACAGTTCTTGCTCGGTCTTGCGGCTGCCTGCAAATGTCGGCGGGAAATCTATCGCTCTCGACTATGACGGTTCCGACCGTCCCGGCTTTTAGCTCGGCTTTGACACCAACGGAAGATGTGATCGAGCGACGTGGGACGGCGGACTGTGAGGCGAGGCGGATGACCAACTTCGAACGATTGCATGAAAGTTCACCAATGTCGGTGCGGAGACCCGCAGTCACATCAATGCCCGCAGTTTGTCACATTTCAATTTGCAATATTCAGGTTCCCGCAAGATGATTTTGTGAGCACTCCCGCTGGGGAAGGCCAAGGCGGCGCGTGCGACGCTTGCAGGATGCAAGCGGTTCGATAATGTTCGGTTGATCTGCGATCGCGCAGTTCCGGAGGTCCGAGGCGGGATGGCGTTATACACCGTTGCATCATCACGGCAAGGAATCCGGTCTGGCATCTCGTCGCTGGCGGGACCTCTCTTCCTTCTTGCAGTAGCCATCGTTCTTTCTGCGATTTCGCGGCGGGCCGTCACGCATCTCGCGCGCTGGTCTGACATTTACGCGTTTGTGCTGGTTTGCGCGGCATTTGCCGGCGCGCTCGCCTTCAACTCGATTCGCTACCGGGATTTCTCGCCGCCATTGCGGATCACCGCCTTCGCGATCGGAATGGCGATCTTCGTGCAGTTGCTGTTCGATTCACTGGGGCCCTTCGCAGGCCCTGCCAATATGCTTTTCGGTTCGGGCGACAGGATCCTGTTCTTTCGGTACGGCGCACTGCTTGCGGTCGTAGCTGGCATCGCCGCGATCTGGCGTCCAGCATTTCTGCTACCGCTGTTCTACTTCTATCATGCGTGGCGCGAAATGGTCAGCGTCGTGTCCGGCATCTTCGTCACCGAGACTGATTATCTTGGCATGCTCGACGTCGGCAACTTCTGCGTCCTTGGCGTGCTGGGCACGATCGTCCTCACCAGTGCCTGGGCAATGGATCGCGTGCCGCAGTTGCGGACTGTGTTCGCTTCCGCTGATGGCGTGAAAGAGCTCCGCGATCGCGCCTACGGCCTGATCTGGGCGTGCGCCGTCGGGGCGCATCTCGGCAGCTATTTCTGGTCGGGAATCGCGAAGCTGCAGGCAGGCGGCGAGAAGCCGTGGACCTGGCTGCTTGCGAACCCCACGCAGACCTCGATCCTGATGGGGCTCGAACGTGGCGACGCCCCGCTCGGCCTATGGCCGGGCGCGTTGCAGACGACCTGGGACGCGATCGTCAGCAACCAGTTGCTCTTCAACGTCTTTGTGCTGGGCGCGCAGCTGCTGTCGCCGCTGGCCGCGATCTCGACGCGCGCGTTGTCGTTCTTCTGTCTGTTGTTCGATGTCTTCCACGTTGGTGTGTACTTCACGCTCGGGGCGCTGTTCTTCTTCTGGATTGCGCTCAACCTTTTCATCGTCGCCGCGGCGCGCAGGCTGCCGCGCGACGGATTCACCCCGGCCATGAAGGTTGTGATGGTCGTGGCTGTCATCTGCGGTCGATTCTTCTTCTACACCAACTTCCTAGGCTGGCTGGACGGGCCGAAGCTGGCAAGCCCGCGATTCTTCGTCGAGACCCGGGATGGCCGCCAGATCCTCGCCCCGTCCACCTATTTCGGCATCTACTCGTACATGATCGGGACCGGAACCATGTACATCCCCGAAAACCATTTCCGGGCTCGCGTTGGCGGTAACAACCACGACCTTACCACCTGGCACGACGCGACCACCTGCGGCCCGGAGATTCTTCCGCGTCAGGACACAGGAGTAGCCATGGACGCTGTGGAGAAACTGGTCCGCGAGACAGACCATTTTTTCCGCATCTATCCCTGGGTCAAGGACAGTAACAGCTTCTATGCCTATCCGCACCACATGCTCGCCAATCCATGGATGTACAGCGAATTCAACAAGCTGAGCATGGACGACATTGTCGCCTATCACTACGTAGTAGAGTCGGTATGCCTCGGTCTTGCCGAAGGCAAACTTGTGCGCGACGTGCGGAAGCAGACGGACTATCGAATTGACCCAAGATGGCGATGACGAGATCTGGGTGGTTTATGACGGCGAATGCCCGTTATGCAGCCGTTATGTCCTGCTGTATCAGTTGCGGGAGCAGGGGCAGCGTGTCCACCTGATCGACGCGCGTTCGGAACATCCGATCTTAGGCGAGATCCGCGCGCACAACCTCGATCTTAATGAAGGCATGGTGGTTCGCTGGCGTGGGCGGTATCACTATGGGGCCGAGGCAATGTATCTGCTGGCAACGCTTGCCGGCGAAGCGACATTTTTCAACCGGGTCAATCGGCTCGTGTTCTCCCGGCCGCGCCTTGCACGGGCAATTTATCCGACGCTCGTGCGTGGAAGGAAACTTCTCCTTCGGCTGCTCGGCCGCAAGCTGATCGGTGAGCTCTGATCAGTGCATGCTCCAGAACGGCAGGTACCGGTCTTCCAACAAGTTCATCAAGTGGAACGATGGAGCCGGTGACGAGTCGAGAAAAGGAGTCTATCGCGCCCAATGTTTCGGAAGCGATGGTTAGGGTTGTCGCATCGCGGCCCGGTAGGCCGGGGAGAAGCGCATCAGACCGCAACTGACAATATCATCCGACGATTGGTAGATCCGGCTTTTTGGATAGGTGAGTTCGAATGACTGATCCTGGGCGAGCCGCTCCGCGTAGCGTTTATACTCGACCGATCCGCGGTAGTAATTCCCCTCGCGGACGGCGATGGCGACCTTGTCTGTGAAGTCGTGGAGAAACTTGAAATGGAGCAGGGCGCCGGTGACGTCCCCTGGCTTGCCGCGCGGGGCCATCAGGTGACCGGCGGCGATATAGCGACGGCCGGGCAACCAGCGCGCGAGCGGCACCTTAGTAAGCAGCGGTGGCTCCCAGCGGGTGATGTTGACTGCAGGCAGAAGCCGCTCCAGTCCGTAGGGCTCAAGCAGCCGTACGAGCGCGTCGTAGAGCGCGATCTTCGACGGCATCGGCTCATCATAGAACAGTCTCGCTCGCGCTCCGCCAATCAGGTAGTTCGTCGGAAAGCCGCGCCGACGGCGCTTCACATAGGTATCTGAATCGAAGTAGGGGCAGAATGCGACAAGGCTCTCTCCGGCGCGGTAGCGTTCCGAGCCGCCGAGCACGCGTGGATACATATCAATCATCTCCGCAGTCATGCAATCCGCGCCTGCGCTCTCCAGGTAGCGGCACAGCCATCGAAGATCAAAATTTTCGCAGCCGGGGTAGACAAAGAGCTCGTCGGCGTCGAGCGTCAGCGCCCACCGTCCCGGCGCGAATTGGTCGAGCACGGCGCTGGTCCAATGCGCGCCACCACGTGATTCTGCAAACGGCTCGCGGATCTCGAATACGTGAACATCTGGCTGATCGAGGAGGAATTCTCGCGTGCCGTCGTCCGAGCGATCATCGATCGCGAGGAAACGTCTGACCCCGAGCCGGCGATGGTGGCGCAGGAAATCGGGTAGTCGCAGCATCTCATTGCGGAGTTTGCCGACCGCCACGATCTCGTCGGCGCCGATATCGAGCGGCCGGGTATCGATCCGGTGAATGACGGGACCGGGACGCTGCTTCGGCCGCAATCGTGTTGGCATCGAGAGAGCTACAGCCGCTTGATCCGTTTCGATCGACTCTTGCGATGCGTCCCATGCGCCGCTACGGCGTCCTGCTGCCGCTGCTCTCGCCAGCAGTTCCATCTTGGATCCTCCAGTCAACCAAACACACGTTGGAGCAATCTTAAGACAGGACACGCCAAAGACGGCGAAGAGAAGATAGGTGCCATCGACGGCAGTCATATCGGTTCAGCGAATTGATCTGCATTTCATAAGTCCATTGGCGAGGCCATCTCTGCGCTTGTTCTGCACAATGGAGAAATATCGGCCGGGGATTTCACAGGCGCCGGTTCCAGATCCGCCTCGCCGTTGTCATCAATCCCCAAACAGCGCGAGTCACTGCTGATTTAATGCTACTAGTTCTTGAGGAGATCGAGCTCAGGTGGCGTCCAGTGTGGAATGCGACGTGCGCTGAGGTGGCGGGGGACCAGACGTTCCGCTGACGGTTTCGAAGTGTTCGCACGCCGGACTATGACCGGCGGTGCACCGACTGGCAAATCCCGACAGGGACCACAATGCAACCGGTCGACGGGCAGACCGACGGCCCTGTCGACGTGGAAAATATCATCCGTGGCACGCGCGACCAAACGAGATTGAGGCTTATCCGGGGCACGTCGCAATGTGACGAAATCCTCGGCATGCATGCCCACTGTCGCGCCAGTGATTGACTAGAGTACGACTCGTGATTCAGGCAACGGCGGGGATGCCTCCGACTGTACTTGATCGAGCAGGGAGAGGTTCTGGCGAAGCAGATTGGTTAGCAGGCTCGCGAAATACGCCACCTGCATGACCACAGCGCTGACGACAAATGAAACCGCACCAGTCAACAAACCCTGCTCAGTGCCCAAATACCACGCTGGAACCATGATTAGCATCGTTGCGGGAATGAGGACGAACGCGCGAAAGGCGCGTCCCAAAAGAAGACCCACCACGCCGCTTGCTATCAACAGCAAGATCAAAATCCACCCTCCTGCATGTGCGCCAAGGATGTCCTGCACACGGGGGATCGTCGCATTTCAACCACAGAGCCGCTAGAAAGATACCACTTTCTAACTGCGCCTGCTAGTCAATTTGTGGCTGCCACTTTCGCGAAAATGGGCAGCGGCTTCAAAGCAGTCGGCACTACCACGCTGTAAAAAGCGACTCGCAGACACGGCGAAAGACTTCTGATCAACCGACTCGGAAGTAAAGTGGACTAGACGTCCTGCCTGCGGCGCTGCAGGAGTGCGACCAACTCCTCGAGGCTCTGTTCGAAATTCGCGGGCTGCAAAGATCCAGCGTCCGGCTCAGGCCGATGAGCCTGAACCAGATGCAAGTTTCCGCCGGCAGGCCTTGCCGGGTTTTCTGGCTTGCGGTCGTGAATGGAAATGTCCTGAAACGAGCGCGTGATGTCGTGGTTCGTCCGTCGTCTTTCAGCCATTGGCGGTTCAGACGCGGCATGTAGCGTCTTGGTGCGTTCATCAGAAGATGATTGCTTGGGTCTGAGCGCGGGCGAAATGTACGGCTGTAAATGCAGGTACTCCGCGTGTCGCTTGCGCGAGATTAGCTCGCGCGTGCCATAGCCGGCAGCGAAGCCAATCGCGAGCAGAACAAATATGATAAGGAGCCCTGTCATCAAGCTATACGTGCGCTCTCACAATTATGCCCCAAAGCAAGCCTCCTGCCGTCTATATCCCGTAGTTGACTATTTGAAGGCACGTTGTTCGCGCGTTCGTCCTGGGCCGCGCTCGTTCAGTATCGTGTCCTGATGATTGATGTGGCAGCACTGTCGATTGACAGGCCGTTCAATCTGGCCAGTATTGCAAATAGCAAACCACGAAATGCCGAGATCGCCGATCTTGTTATTACAATCTCCAGGTTCCGCCGCGATCGCAGAAAGCGGCGCGCAGAAGATCGGGGCCGTTAACGGCCTTCGTGGACTCGCCATTATGATGGTGATCGTCTTTCACCTGTTCGTTCCGTTTACATCGAGCACGCCGTCGTTTCCCGGCGAGCTCGATCCCAATGGTCTTCTTGCCACTGTCGCGAAGCACGGCTTCTTGGGCGTAAATATCTTTTTTGTGCTCTCTGGATTCGTTCTGTACCTTCCCTATCGCACGAAAAAGAAAGCGATCAATCGGCTGGCGGACTTTCCGGATTTCTATTGGCATCGCGCTGCCCGGTTGCTTCCGCTTTACTATATCGTCGTCCTCGTGACGGTTGCACTCCATGCCAAATCTCCCGCTGGATCGCATGGCTGGTATATGGAGCTTGGCGGACTCCTATCGACACTTTTCATTTTTGTGCCGCACGGATTTATGCCTCCGTCCAATCCCGTGTTGTGGTCCGTCGGTGTTGAAGTCTGGTTTAGCCTTTTGTTTCCGCTGCTGATCCTTCTGATCGCGCGGTGGAGCCTCGAAAGGCTGGTGCTGTTGAGCGTGATCGTCTGCTCAGCCTTCGTGGTGGCCGGAAATCTTATCGCGGTCGACCGGATCGGCATATTTCGCCCGTTTGTGGGCGGCATCTTCGGGTCGTGCTACCAATTCATTTTCGGAATGTTGGTTTGCGATCTTTATGTCAAGTCCAGGGACAGCGCCTCGCTCAGGCAATTCCATTCGCATGGGCTGCTGCCCGGGGGGCTGCTGATGATTGCGGCCATATTTCTCAAGGATCACGGCCCCTGGGCCGTGAGCATTCTCTATACAACGGTATTTTGCGCCGGGTTTTCCATGGTGTTGCTTGCGGTGCTGTGCGGGGCATGGTCGGCAAATCGTGTATTCGAATCATGGGCAATTCAAGTCATAGGATGCATGTGCTACAGCATCTATGCATGGCATTCGATCGTCATGGTCGAAATGATCCCGCCGGATACTTCTTCGTTGAAAGACACGCTTCGATTGTCATTGCCGTATCTCGCAATAGTGCTCGCGCTGAGCGCTTTGAGCTATCGCTATATTGAGTTTGGCCACCGGCTCGATTGGAGAGCTCTGTTCTTGTTGCGCAACTCCAAGTCTAACGAGCGCGCGGGCGAACAGGCGTCCGTTCGTGACCACGCCGACGCAAAGGCCGTTTCATCGTCCTGAAAGACCTTTGCTATTGGGACGCGTGGCGATCCGAGCGGCCTATCGGGTCCGGGACGCGCCCTTGCTGCATCGACAACTGTGACAGTCCCGCCTACATCTCGCGCTCGCCGACCGGCTCCAGCGCTAAGGCCTCCGTGTAGCACTTTGATATCGTGGACCAAGCGGACCGCTTTGGCCGTCGCACCTTCCACTTTTGCCGGAGAAATACGGTCGGAGTTAGAAGTTTGCGGGTTGCGAAGATCGAGCCTGTGTCGCTCTGATCTTGTCCCGATGCGTGTCTATGCCGGGCCTGGCCTCAAGTCGACGCGAGGGGCCTTGAGCCGGCCCGATCCGCTACCGCCGCACTCGGCGGCAATTCCGCACAGGTCGACCCGCCGTAAGATCGCTTTTTGCGGATAGATTTCCAGAAGTTTGTGGCGCAACACTCCTTAGCCTTGGATTTCCAGGAGAGTTCGGTGACCTCGATCACCAGCAGCCCACTCGGTGGCCGATCGTGGCGTGGCACGACGTCCGCGAAGATCGCCTGCCGCAGCGCATCAGTCGTCAAGATTCTCGCGGCGGGCGATAGGGCGGCGCCAACACCGCCAATTCGACCGGCAGCGCGATCGCGGTCGGCTGCCGCGCCGTTTGGAAAGGCTCGTTCATCGCGGTAGGCCCTCCGGTCCAAGGTTCACGGGCAATGCCGCCCGCGTGATGTTGGCCGAATCGTGGACGGGGCTCGCCGACCACAAGTCCTGCGCCACTGGCAATGGCGCGATCTGCAGGTTGACCCACCAGGCTTTTTCATTGCCGTGCCGGTGGAGTTCCTGGTGATGGGCGCGGCACAAGGGGACGGTGAACTCATCGCTGACCTTGCGGCCGAGAGCCCTGGGTTGGGCAAACTTCAGGTGGTGGGCATCGCACGGGGTTTGCTGGCAAACCAAGCAGGGCTGCTGTCGGACGAACAACAAATGGGCCCTGCTTCGCTTGCGGGGAGGTTCTTTGGGATAAGTGAGCCCAGCCTCTTGTCCCGAAGGTTGCAGCGCCGGGTCGGTGACTGCGGCGGCACCCGTGAGCAACTCCGGCGATGGCTCGGCGGTTGGTTCGACCTCGATGCCAGGCGAACTGGTGAGGTCCTCAAACTTGGTTTGATAGGCGGACTCGACCAGCCGGGCATCCGCCTCCAGAAGGGTGTTCTTGAACGGCAGGCTGGCCTTGGCCCAGGCGAGGAGGGCCTCGTCAGCCTGCAGAGCTTCGAGTTGACTCAACAGCTGCTCGCGGAGCTCAGCCGAGCGCGGTGGGTCTAGCACCGTCGCACGGTTGAGAACGCCCTTGGCCGGCCTGGCTGTTGCGCCGAGACGTGGTTGCGGCTCCGCGCTCAATGGGCTGCCCAGCGCGTCGGGAGCATCCAGATCGTCCTCCCCGGCGATCCCGACCAGGGCGAACAGCGCATAGCGCCGTGCATAGGTGAGGGCTGCCCCCATCCGGTGCGGCGCCTCCACGTCTTTGGCGGCGCAGACCGGCCACTCCGACGAGATCCACTCGCCGGAGGAATGGGCAAGCAGTGTCGTGAGATGGATCTGGGCCGTGGCGGCCTCGATCCGGGTGGTCTGGATGGTGGCGATCTCCTGCTGGCTTAAGGTCTTGCGAACGATCTCAAGACCGGAGGCAAGGGAGGCGTAACGGAAGGTGCGATCGTCCTCGCGCGGAAACGGCGAGCGGATAACCGCGGTCAGTGTCTTCTCTGGGTTCGTCAGTTCGGCTTGGGCCCGGGCGAGGGCTGCAGCGATGGCGCCGATCCGCTCACTGGATTGCTGCATGGTCGCCCTCCGTAGGCTGCGCCTCGAAGCTGATTGCGCCCGACTTGGAGCGCTTGGCTTTGATGCCGTGGCCTGCGGCTTCCTTGGCGTCCTCCGGGATGAGCTTCTTCAGTTCAGTCTTGGCGAGCTCATGCTCTCCGTGTGCCTCACGGGTTCGAAGATAGGTGGCGGCCAGCTCCGCCCAGTGATTGGAGGAGGACATGTCCATGACCCTGATCGCCTCAAGCCGGGGTCGTGGCGTTTCGATGTTGAACAGAACAGGCGGCTCGCCACTCTGAACGCAACGCCAAAACTTCCTCTCGGCTGTCAGCAGCAGGTGCTGATAGAGTGGATCGGCATGGATAGTGATCTCAACCCATTTGCCGCCACCGGTGATGATTGAGAGCACGGCCGAGCGGGCGGCGATGACCCACATGTTGTGCTGCAGCTGAGCCACATATTTTTCGGCGGCTGCTTCCTCAGAAAAATTCCAGGGCAGCATGAACTTGGCTTCGAACACGGCTCCCGTCTGCTGAACGCGACCGTCGAGTGTCGCGCCCATCCATTTGTGGATCGGGTGTCGGACCTTTTGCTGAATGGCTTCGACCGTGTGGCCGCTATTGCGCTCGTACCAGGTTCGGTTGAGGTCCTCAGTAATGCTGCCGAGTTGGACAATCAGTTCTTGGCTCAGGTCCTGGGGTTCGACCTCCCCCCGCTTTTCGCGCCAAAGACGGACGAGCTTGTCTTCATCTACTCCCATAATGATCCTGGCGTCCGAGCCACCGACAAAGGCGCGGCGGCCCGATGAATCAGCTAGTTGTTTGGTGCTATCAAACATCAAGAGCTCTCCTCATGCATTGTATTAATTATACAATATCATATGAAAAAGTCAAGGCTGATCATGAAGCTCACTAGCGCACAGCTGCGGGCAGCCCGCGCCTTGCTAAGGTGGAGCGCACTAGATCTGGCCAAGGCCTCTAAAGTGGGCGTCGCGACCGTCCGCAGGGTGGAAGTTATGGATGGACAGATCCCGGTGACTGCCGCGAATAAGGAAGCTCTTCGGCGGGCACTTGAGGCGGGAGGCGTCGAATTCATCGATGAGAACGGCGGCGGTCCGGGTGTTCGTCTGCGGAACGCCGGGAAGTAAAAAAGCAGAAGGTCTGACCAACCCCGGCAGCACCGCCGCCGCCGAGCAGTTCTCACGAAGGCGGAGCCGTGCCGCCGCACGACGGCGCCCCATCGCGCGCACCCAACCTAACAGGCTCCCCGGTAAGTGCCGATGAAGGTTCGACTGCTCCAGTGCTCACGGCCCCAAGCGAGGCCTTGGGTGAGCGCGTCAACCTGGTCATCGTGGCGACCTGGGAATGCGAGCAGCTCGGCCACAAATTCCTCCAGCCATCCGGCGCGTCCGGGAAGCCGGACTGATCCGCCGGCGAACAGATCGGTCTGCGCAATCAATCGCGCACGCTTGTCAGTGCCCGGCTTGTAGGGCGTCACATTGATGGATTGCTCGCGCAGACTCTGAATGAGGCCCAGACTGATCGGAGAGACCTCGATCAAAAGCGTTGATGATCGGTACCTCCGTTTGATCTCCATGATCTTTCGCTTCAAGGTTTCGAACGGAAACCGGCCACGCACCACCTCGAGAACAAATACGATCTCCTTGCGAACCAGCAGAACGACACAGGCGGAATAATCGCCAGATTCGGTCTCGCTCAGAGCGATGTCCCAGCTCATAACGATGCGATCGCCAGGCTCAGATGAGATCTGATCGTAGGTCACGAGCCATCTCTTCTTGATGATCGTGCCGCCAGGCGGGGTCGGATTCTGCTGGTATTGTGCCGAAAAAGCGATTGGCCCCATCTCACGCTTCAGTTCGCGCAGCACTTCGACCGACTCGTGCGCAGGGTGGAGGAGCTCACCCCGCTGTCGCCTGTAGGTGCGGCCACGACCGAGGTCATAGGTTTGCGAGTGTTGCGCAATTGCAGGAACATTGAGGACGTCAAAGCCACCTTGCTCCTGCAGGTAGCCGACAAGGTCGTCTTGATGGACCCGTTGCATGACCACAACGATACGCGTGGTGGTCTTGTCATCGCCGCGCGAAAGCAGGGTGGAGCGGTACCACTCGATGACGCGCGCCCGCACCGTGTCCGACATGGCGTCGCCAAGTTTAAGAGGATCATCGATGACGATGAGGTTTCCCCCGAGCCCTGTGAGGGTTCCCTCGATCGAGGTCGCGATGCGTTTGCCACGCTTGGTGGTTACGATCTCGCGGTCGGTCTCACGATCAATGCGCATTCTGGCAAAGCTAGCGAGATAGAGCGGATCATTCACCAGGCGGCGGAAGTCGCTCGCGTGGGTGCGCGCAAGAAGATCGGAGTAGCAGATCACGACCACGCGTTCCCAGGGGGAATGTCCGAGAAACCATGCCGGCAACGCCACCGATGCACACAGCGACTTCAGCGAGCGCGGGGGCAGCGTGATGATGAGACGTCGGATGCGACCTGCAGCGACTTGGGACAGTTTGTAGGTGACGGCCTCGAGATGCCAGTTCGGTCTGAACAGGATCCCCGGCCGCACCACGCCAAAAGCAAATTGCGTAAACGCCGTTAAATCATGGGCAAGTAATGCTTGCAGGACGAGGTCTGGAGCTGGCTCGATACGTGTCGGCGCGGTCATGTGCGTGACACTTTGTCGGTTTCGTCTGGTGGCTCGTCATCCAACAACTCAGGTGATGCGAGCACCGGGGACGGCGCTGAGGAGACCGAAGGCTGCGTTTGCCGTGCGACATAAGCGTCTAGGATGGCCTGACGATCTCCGGTGAGAACATCACCGAGGATCTTTTTTGGCCCCAAAAACTCAGAGCCCAAGCGTTCGGCGATCCAGAAAGCATCGTGACGCGCATGCCGGTCTCCCTTCGCAAACTGAACGGCGAGTTGCTGCATGCCGGCGCCCCACATAGTGATGACTCGCTCCCGCTCCCCCTGCGCCAGCTTCACTTTCTGGTTGAATGCGCGCTCGAATAGCTCCTTGAGATCGGGGATGAGCGATGGCGCCTTCCGCTTGGCGCCCTTGGGGTTGCCGCTCTGTCCGGGCTTGAACTGATGCTGTTTTGGCGGACGTCCTGGCCCAACCTTGTACGGCTCGTCCGCAGGAGGCAAGGAGGGGGCGACAGGATTAAAGGCCGGTTTGCCGGGCCGAGAACCTTGCGTGCTTGACTTGCGTGCCATGCAACCTATTTGGGTTATGGTTGATCGAGGGGCTCAAGCCTTATGCGGTCGGCAAGCCGGTTTTTTTCGACGTCGCCGAAGGTCAGGCCTTCACCACCCAATTGTGCGGCTTGGCCGGTGTAGCGGTGAAAGCGACGGATGATGACGTCGCAGCAGGCGGGCTCGACCTCGAGCAGATAGGCGCGTCGCCCGGTCTTCTCGGCGGCAATCAGCGTGCTGCCGCTACCCGCGAACGTATCAAGGACAATGGCGCCCTGGCCGCTCACGTCCCGGATGGCGTCGGCGATGAGCGCAACGGGCCGACAGGTGAGGTGCATCGACAACGTTTCGTCGTGGCCCGCTAAGGAGGCGCCCTCGGCATACTTCCAGAGATTGCTGCGATGACGACCGTGCTGGGCTAGCGAGGAGGAGCTGAGATCGGCAGCGTCGCCATTCTTGAGAACGGCGATCAGCTCATGCTGCGATCGATAGAGACCACCCATTCCAGCACCGCGCTTCGCCCAAACCACTACGGTTTCGAGCGGCAGCTGTTCGGCTCTTGCCGCAGTGAACAACTCGTAATTCAGCCCACTCAAAAACACGAATATGATCGTCCCCGGCTTGGAGGCTCCTTTTGCAAGCCGCAGGGAGGACGAGAGGACCTCAGTGACCTCCATTTCCGACCTCGCGCTGGCCCCAAGATTCCGGCGCGGATCAAGAAAAACCACCTCGGCCTGCTGGCCGCCCATGAGGCGTCGCACATCGGTGGCGCTGGTGGGATCGCCGCACAGGAGGTAATGACCACCCAGCTTCCAGAGGTCACCCCGGCGCGACACTATCCGCCTCTCTGGCGCTGGCAATGCGTCGTCGGGACCGACAGGGTGGCCGTTCTGCTCCACGGGTCGGTCGAGACGAATGTCGATATCTCCCAGGGAGAAGCCTGTCACTTCAACATCGTCAAATGCGAGATGCGTGAGCTGCTCGAGCTGGATCGCCAGTTGCTTACGGTCGTAGCGGCCAAACTCTGCCAACCGGTTGTCCGCGAGGGTGTAGGCGAGGCGTTCCACGGCGGTGAGGCCGGACAGGCGTACAACAGGGATCAGCTTCAGCCCGAGATGCTTCGCAGCCTCCACCCGGCCGTGACCCGCGATGATTTCCATGTCATCCGAAATCAGCACGGGGTTGGCGAAGCCGAACCGTTTGATCGATTTGGCAATCTTTTCAATCTGCCGTTTGGGGTGAAGTTTGGTGTTGCTGACGTTCGGCCTCAGGTCCTGAGGGGACAAGTGTTCGACCGTCAGTCGGTCCGAGTCGGTCTTTGACATCGAGCACTCCAGTGATTGCAAAGTGCAACAATGCCCGTGGTGGACCGCAAGTGAAGGACGAAACTCAAGACGATTTGCGGTGAATTTTGTCCCGTCGGCGGCCCCGACGGCCAGCGACGATCGCTGCAGTGCTACCAGGAGGCAATCTTTGGCTCCAGGCGCGCACTGACTTTGGAAGAACTAGATCTTCACGATTGCCGACGTCGACCCCTTGGCACGTTTTTGCCCGGCTCGCGTTGCTGCGGGCTTGGTCGAAGGCGAAGCACACTGCCCTAAGTTGCACAGGATGCCGAACCCGTGAGAAGAATGAGCTCAGGCAGTCTTCGACGGACTTACGTGCAGCAGTGTTGCGCGCTGCGCTTCAATCGGCAGCCGTCGCAACGCCACTTTGATTTGCCTCTCAATGCCGTGTCCCTTGCCCTCGATCGACACTCCTGTCGCCCGCTCGTAGAACACGCTGGCAAAGTCCACGAACTGGTTTTTCGCGTCGCTGCTCGGTCGCTTGGGCGAAAACCTTGCCCAAAATGCGAGCGCCAGGTTCACCAAGTGCTGTTTGCGATAGTTCCGCGGGCGACCCGTTTGGGTCATGCGCGCCGCGCGCGCCGCGCGGCGTATGACTTGCAGGGTAGACATGACGACGGGCGTCTCGAAGCTGGGGGCGCCAAGAGGCCCGCGCGCTGCAAATCTCCAGAAACCTACATGGGCATGTCCTTGATTTCTCAATGCGTTAAGGGCGGCTATTAACCGGTCAGTGGCCTGCTCAATTGCTTCCAGCGGTGCGTTGTGTTTGGCGGGGGACGGTCGCGGTTCTTGGGCGGCGAGAGCGCGAGAAGCTGCTAACGCACTTTCGATCCAAGCACGCGCCTTGCGATCACCGGTCGAAACACCAGCCAACTTCAGCAGTTCGTTGACCGTCTCATCATCCGATCGCCTGGCCGGCATCTGTGTCACCTATTGCTCGAGGCGCGTTCGCTGGCAGGTCAAAGCGCAGCCGCCGGCTGCCAGGGGGATTGCCCGATGTTTCTGTTCGAGTTTAGCACCGTCCCTGCTGCCGGTCACGAAGCCTCCCTGCTGTTCCAATTAGGGAGAATGCCACCTAGTGAGTGCAGATATATGCTTGTTTCGGCAGACTAAGATCGCGGTATCCCTGCATTCTGGCGAAAATCACGCTGCATATTCAAAAATTGCAGGGATGGCGATTGGGAGGTTCCTAAACACAGCGCGCCCTGGGCTGGTGAATTAAGAATCTGGATCGCCTCCAGTTGCTGAACAGGTACAGCGCCTTGTGCAAGATTCCGGCCCTTCCCATTCCGTTTTGGCCCACGCTCATCCAAGTGAACTTCCACAGCTGGAGCAGGGCAGTCTTCATTTCGGTTGTGACCAGCCGGCGAAAGCCGCCGCGCCAGATCTAAATTGTTGACTGTGGACAATAGATCGGATTCTGTTTGATATGTCGCCGACGAGCGAAAACACCCACGTGATCCGCAGCAACGGGCTCACCGCGACCATCAAGATGCATGGCGCCGAGCTGTGCTCGCTGGAGGACGGGATCGGCGTGCTGCGGCTGCTGGAAGCGATCCGAATCCTCGGCATGGAGAAGGAGACGCGGTTCTACCAGGCCTCGACCTCCGAGCTCTACGGCTTGGTGCAGGAGATTCCGCAGAAGGAGACGACGCCGTTCTATCCGCGCTCGCCTTACGGCGTCGCCAAGCTCTACGGCTACTGGATCACCGTGAACTACCGC
>NZ_JADPKS010000100.1 GCF_023074175.1 Bradyrhizobium sp. 139 | reverse complement strand
TCGCGCGCCGGGCCTGTCTGGTTCGTTGGCAGATGCGGCCCTATCTGAGCCCACTGCTTGTCGTTCAGCCAGAACAGTCCTTTGCGCATCGAAGTCCCCGGGCCCGAATCAACTCGGCGCCATGGAATCAGAGATCGCTAATTAGGTACAGACCCTAGGAGCCGCGTCACCCGCTCGACACGACGCCGCAAGAGCTATCCGGCCGGGGCACGGATCGCGGCGCGACGCACGGTGTTGTCCTGGCGTTGCGACCGGACATTGAGTCATCGCGAAGCGCTCTTTCATGTCCTCCTACACCGCCCGAAATCCCGAGTGCAGTACCACACTCGTCGGACGCCGGCGCGCACAGCGCTCTTGGATGACGATATCTCGCGCCTATCGAATGCATATCCAAATGGAATTTCCAATTTCGTCCGCTGTAGTAAGAATCGCTGCCTATCACCGAGGCAGGCGACAACTACATTGCGCTGCCGTGCTACCTCTGAACCCGATCCAAGGAAGGATGTTGCCAATGGAAAGCGCAGGAAAGATCGGCGCGTTTATTGCGGTGCTCGTACTTGCGGGAGCAACAGCGAATCCCGGCTACGCACAGGACGCCGAGCACGGCAAAGCGATCTTCAAAGCTTGCGCTGCGTGCCATGCCACGGATCATGATAATCGCATCGGGCCGGGCCTGGAAGGAATCATAGGCAGAACGGCAGGTACGGTTCCCGGCTTCAGCTACAGTGACGCTATCAAGAATTCCGGCATCGTCTGGGAGGCAAAGATCCTCGATGCATATCTGGAATCGCCACAGAAGGCGGTTCCCGGAAACAGGATGCCCTACGCGGGGCTGAAGGAATCGGCGGACCGGGCAGACCTGGTTGCCTATCTTGCTACGTTGAAGTAGCAGCTTCTTGAACCAAGCGTCAGCAATGCGCCTGCGCGGACATGAGAGCATTTCGGTCCCGCACAGAATAGATTGAATGCCTGAGTTGAGCGACACAGAAGCATTTCAGGAGCCCCCAGGCGTGTCGAGACAGGCCGCCGAGGTTTCAGAGCCTTCTCGGGAAGCGGAGTCCGATGTCGATTTGTTCGTGATTGGTGGTGGGTCAGGAGGGATCCGCGCTGCGCGCGTCGCGTCGGGACATGGCGCGAGAGTAATGCTCGCGGAGGAGTACCGGCTGGGAGGAACGTGTGTCATCCGCGGCTGCGTACCGAAAAAACTGTTCGTCTACGCGAGCCGTTTCAGCGACACGTTCGAGGAGGCCGCAGGATTCGGCTGGCGCTTGTCGGTCCCACATTTCGACTGGCCGTCATTGATCGCCGCTAAGGACCGCGAGATCACACGCCTGGAAGGGCTCTACGGCACCGGTCAGGAAAGTGCAGGCGTCGAGGTGGTGAGGTCTCGCGCCGTGCTCGAGGACGCAAATACGGTGCGCCTCCTCAAAAACGGCCGTCGCGTACGGGCACGCACGATCCTGATAGCGACAGGCGCACGGCCCGAATTGCCTCGCTTCGACGGCATCGAGCTCGGCATCACCTCGGATGCCGTGTTCGACTTGAAGACATTCCCGAGGAAGCTTGTGATCGGCGGCGCCGGATACATCGCAATGGAGTTCGCTGGCCTGTTTGCCGCGCTGGGAAGCGACGTCACTGTCGTCTGCCGCGGAAGCAATGTCTTGCGCGGCTTTGACGAGGACGTGCGCCAGGCGGTCGCTGGGTCCTACACGAACCGTGGCATTAAGCTGATGTTTAGCGACAGCATCCGCCGCCTCGAACGGCGGGACGGGGACGTCCGCGACGGCGACGATGCAGGAAGGATCGACGTCACGACTGAACAGGGCGGAAGGCTGATGGCCGACCAGGTGCTGCTCGCCTTCGGCCGCACGCCGAACACGACCTCGCTCGGGCTCGACCGCGCCGGGGTCAAGACTGGGGCAGACGGCGCTATCATTGTCGACGCGAGCTCCCGCACGAATATTCCGAGCATCTACGCTGTGGGTGACGTGTCGAACCAGTTCAACCTGACGCCCGTCGCAATTCGCGAGGGCCACGCGTTCGCCGACAGTCTGTTCGGCAAGAAAGCGTGGCAGGTCGACTATTCCAATGTGCCGACCGCGGTCTTCTCCAGCCCGGAGATCGGCTCCGTTGGCCTGACGGAGCTGGAAGCGAGGGCGCAGTACCCTGCCGTCGACGTCTACAAGGTTCGCTTCCGGCCACTGAAGGCCGCCGTGACGGGCGATTGCGAGACCGCGCTTCTGAAGGTCGTTGTGGATTGCGCAACAGACCGGATCCTCGGGGTCCATATCTTCGCCGAAGAGGCCAGCGAGATGATCCAGGTGCTCGCCATAGCCATCCGCAGCGGAGTTACCATGAAAGACTTCGCGTCGGTTATGGCCGTGCACCCGACGGTAGGTGAGGAGATCGTCGCAATGCAGACTCCGACGGTGCGGTACGATCGGCGCGACGCGTCGACACCGCTCGTCCCAAGCGCTGCCGTCTGATGCCAGCGGCGCGTATTCGGAAGGCCCGCTCGGAAAGCCGCGGAACTTCGAGCAGCTCACTAATCTAGACTAATGCTGCAGGCCTCATGCAGACGGAATGAAATCGATAAGGCCACCCCACGCCAGTGAGGAGTGCGCAGGCAGTGTCGCGCAGGATGCCTGAACCACCCGCCCCACGACTCGCCGCGTGTTGCGCTTGCGTGCCAACAATCCGCAATCCTGAAGGTGAGCGCGATGATTCCTTCTATTTGCACACGACGCCCAATCAGCCAAAGTCGCCTTACTCACAGGGTTCGACCTGGTGACGTACCGCTGGTCGAAGGTAATGGGTATATTCCGTCGGGATTAATTGTCTCGATCAACCGATCTGGTCGCATTCGGTGTTGCATGTCGGGCCGATAGCGGGCGCCACAACGGCCAGCCCACGATGATTGAAGCTAAAGTCGTCGACGAAAGCGAAGTATTTGCATTGCAAACCCACATCTCCCGGCCAGCTAGCCCGAGCAAACGGAGCACTGAATGGGTCTGTCGCTACGCGATTGGGCAGGCTTTCAAGGCCTTGCGTTAACTCGGTCGTGGCAAGCTCACGTACATCAAGCATCAGCCCACGGCCCGCCAAGCTGCCGCGATCGCTAACTCATCACTCTATGCGGCGCGCGGCCCTTGATTAATCATCCTACCTCAACAGCGTCATCCGGCTGATCGACCGATTTCGCTCGGCCGAGGTAGGACGTGCCAGCGCATCTCCTAGACTTAGGTATGCTCTTCTCAGCCGAAGTGCCACACGGATCAACCTTCTGTGCAATGGTGTGGGCAATCTCCTTGTGACTACGCTTGGGGTACAGCCGCACCGATTTATCGAACCGCAAGACGATGGCCAAGAGTTCACCCATGACAATCATAGATGACACCGCGTTGTTTGGTTTTGTCCTCAAGACGGCTGAGTCAGCCTCCGAAATCGCCGAGGTCGTTCACAATCTATTCATGGACGTGCGCGACTGTTACCGGCCCGGGCTGCACTACATGCGCGGCCCCGGCCTTAAACGGCGCACCAACCATCAGGCCTGGCTAGTAGAGTCTGGAGCCGTACCGCTACCCGGGCGGCACCAGCCGCCGCCGGTGTACATACGCCCCTGCGACGCGGCAAACCCGGCTCGATAACCCGGCCAAGGTTCTAACATGTTCGTCCTATGGGGTGTCCTGTTTGCCGTCTCGCTCTCGATCAATCTGGCGACATGTAATGTAACCTCTGCCCGTAATAGTTGGGTGGCAACTCGAGGCTGGATGCGGCACGGCGTCGCCGCCATTTGCATCGCATTGCTCGGCCCGGCGACGATGCCGGCCGGTTCGGCGGGCGCCGGGGTCACCCTCGAATTGCGCAAATTGCCAATGAAGTTTAGCTGGATGGCTTGCCAGCCGAATTGCCGAGGTTGGGTCAGCGCGGTCGGCATCGTGACCGCCGATACTCCGAGGGTTTTCGATGAATTCGCGCTAGGTCGACAGCTTGACGGCGCGACCATCGTGCTGGATTCCAGCGGCGGTGCGGTCAATGAAGCGATCGCGCTCGGGCGGCGCTGGCGCGATCTGGGGGCGCTGACCACCGTCGGCGTCAGCGTTCAGACCAACACTGCACAGAGCGCTCCTTCCGACAAGGCTCCCGTGGCTTATTGCGAATCGATGTGCGTGTTCCTGCTGCTCTCGGGCAAGACGCGTTTCGTGCCCGAGACTGCCCATGTTCGGGTGCATCAGATCTGGATCGGTGACCGCGCCAATGATGCCAAAGCCGCGACCTACAGTGCGGATGATCTGATGATCGTGGAACGCGATATTGGTCGTCTCGCGAAATACACTTTCGACATGGGCGGCGCGGGTGATTTGTTGTCGCTGTCGCTGAACGTGCCGCCCTGGGAAGATCTGCATGAACTGTCGCAGGAAGAGTTGCGACTCACCGGGTTGGTCACGACCCGTATGCTTGATCAGCCGGGCAACGAAGCAGCGGTGGTCGAGCTGACGCCCAAACCGGTGCGGGGGCGCTTCGTAAGCAGCGCGGTCGCGACCATGACAAATCCAGAGCCGGCAATATCGACCAAGTCGGCTGAAACTATGGGGCCCGCGGGCAGCGTGAGCGCTGTGGGCCCGCTTGGGCAAGACTAGCGGGTACCATGTTGAGGACCTATTGAGGAATTCCAGCAAAGCCAACCAACGCGAACGGAATATTCACGCTCGATTTCCGAAATAGTCTCGGTCGTGTGAGCGGCGTCGCTGGACGTCGACCCTAGCGCTCATCATCAACAGATCCCCCCGATTACCCGAACAACTGTTCCGACGTGCCGCGCCCATTACCGCGGCGGATTAAGCGGGTGCACATCCGATTGCTTCGCGGCAGCAGCCCTCCCCAATTGGCCGAAAGGTTGGTATCCGCATTGGAACTTTCGAGACCCGCTCAGGGTCTACTGACGTTCCGGCCGCCGGAACGCTCAGCCGCCCTAGCGAGCTTTTTCGCGAGCTCCAGCCCAGCGGTTACTCGGCCAAGTGGACCGCTAGCTACCGAGACCAATCGACAACTGTTGTGCCTCTCACGGCCAGTCCTTTCGCGGCCGCCTTCAAGAAAACCAACAGTGTGGCTCACAAGAAGCTTCTTTCCGACTTGAAGATCGGGGCAGCCAAGCGGGTGATCCTGGCAAGCAGGGTTCGCTTGCTGGTTGCGCTGATTTGCGGCTTCGGGGATCAAGATTAATTCACGCGCGCCCTCTCGCGCGGCGTGGGCGGCAGCCCAGGCTCGTGGCGCAGGCCGATGGATAATCGGCGCATTTCTTACGTAGGCTTGATCATATCCCGTGCATAGGCCAAACCGATACCGTATCCGCCGCCGTGAGCCTCCACGATTGCTCGCGCTCCGTCATAGGTCTCGTGCCGGGTCCAGTCGCGCTGGAGTTCCAGAAGGACCTGGATCCACGACGTCGGCTTCGCGCCCGCCGCTTCCATCCGTCGCATCGACAGATCGTGACTGACCGGAGTGAGCCCGCCGCAAGCGTCGCCGACGACGTGGACCTCATACCCCTCCGCGCGAGCGGAGAGCACCGGAAAAGTCACACACGCTTCCGTCAACAGCCCCGAAAAGATCAGCTTCCGTCGTCCCGTCGCCACGATAGCAGCGCGCACAACGTGGTCCTCCCACATGTTCATGTTGCGGCGTTCGATCGCGACGACTTCAGGAATCGCAGCGTGGATCGCTGGCATCAGAGGACCGCTATAGACCTTTGTGGCGGACGTGGAAGCCACGATCGGCATGCCGAAAACGGTGGCAGTGCGCGCTAGAGCGATCACGTTGTTCAGAAGCGCTTGGCGATCGATCGACCCGACGCCGAAAGCAAGCCCGGCTTGCTGATCGACCAGCACCAAGGTGCAATCCTTCGGCTCGATCAGGATGTCGGGCATCGCCGTTTCAGGTCCTTGTGTCATGTTTCGTTAACTCGGGACATCGGGGAGTTATCATGGCGGCTTCGCTTCTGTTCTGACAGCCTTGCGGTAAAGGTGATCTCGATGAGCTGTTCAGGAAAGGCCAGTCTCAGCACACCTATCAGGTTGCTGGCGCACTGAGGTCGTGTCGTGCCGTAGGCCTCCTTGCGCACCCTCCCCGCAACGGCGAATGCGGCACCGACATCGAGGACATACAGCGTCTCCTCGACGACATTGTCCAACGTCGCCCCGAAGCGCGCCAAAAGCTTGGCGGCATTGGCGTAAGTTGCCCGCATCTGCTGTTCCATCATCGAGAACTCGGCCGGTTTGCCGGATTGATCGAGAGAAGCAGGAGCGATTAGGTTCCCCTTCTCGTCGTGGCTGAGCTGACCGGAGACATGGATCGTGTCACCAACCTTGATCGCCTGTGCGTATCCGTAGGCATCTTCCCACGGCACATCGAAATAGGCGGCCTCCTTACAATTTATTGCGCCGGCATTTATCTCGTCGCGTTGCATATTGAGCCTCCTGGCTTCTCAATCCCGTCTCGATGGCGGCACTGACTTTCGTTAGGACGATGCTTTGGAGAATGACCTTGCAACGCCGGCGAAGGAAATCACCTCTCGTCATGGATTCGATAGATCATCGTTAGCGCCGTCGCGCCGCGTGATTTAGTAACAGGGAATGCCACCAGTCGCGCCTGCAGAGAGTTCCCATTGTCGCCCGCGCTGAAAAACGAGGACGAGCCAAAGGAGAGTTGAGTGAGACATCCCACTCGCGCCGATACGCGGAACGAACGTTGACGGGCTTGTGGATGCGTGCATCGCGCAAGCCGCGCAGATGCGACCTGGCCGGTCGCGACGCTCGTATTCGAAGCTTCGCGGAAAATGTCTTTTAAACGGATACTCGTCAGAGTGAACTGAAGGTCTCGGTTGGGGCCAAAAAGAAGACCTAACTCGTCGGATCAGCTCAGATCGAGCGGCGGGCCGGGCGAATAGCTGTGCCACCACGCCAGACCCGAGGGTGCAAAAACAGCTTGATCGTGGCGCATGCCAAATCCACCGTAGGAGCGGCGTCATGGTCGAGGAGGCGGCGCGCTGCCACCCGCGATCTGGATTGCTCCCAGGCAGCCAACGGAAATCTCTGAATGTGCGTCTGGTGACGTTCCTCGCTACGGAGTCACGCGGCGCGGCGCCAATAACGATCGTCTATCGAATCGATGGCGAGAGGTGATTTCCTTCGCAGGCGTTGCAAGGTCATTCTGCAAAGCATCGTCGGGCGCGCTTTGGAGCAACGCTGGACAACGACGTCGAGGAGACGGAGAGTCGGATGATGTCATACACCGCTACGGCCATTCCGCTTCGGACAGCCGCTCCGGATGACCCCGCTCTGGCGCGGGTGTTAGCGGCTTACGTAGCGTCGGCGACAATCTGGCTCGTATTGACCACGGCCGTGGGACTCTTAGTCAGCTTCAAGTTCGCCTATCCGGATTTTGCGACGACGCCGGCGTTGTCGTTTGGACGGCTGCGGGCGATCCACACCAACGGAACGTTTTATGCCTGGGCGAGCCAGGCGCTGATCGGACTTGCGCTGTTCGTGGCAGCGCGCAGTTCGGGCGCGCGGCTCTACAGCGAGCGCCTCGCATGGATCAGTCTTGCGCTCCTTAATCTCGCCGCTGTGCTGGGCACCGTTACGCTCGATTTCGGTTTCAACTACGGCCAGGAGTATCGCGAGTGGCTGTGGTGGATTCGCGTAATCCTCGGGCTTGGTTTGATCACTGCGGTCTGGAATATGATCGCCACTGTCGAGCAGCGGGATGCCGAGGATATCTACATTTCTAACTGGTATACTATCGGAGGCACGCTGTGGACGATTGTCATGGTCGTGGTGTCGCTTCTGCCATGGTACCAGTTCGGACTGGGTCAGGTCGCGGTACAGGCCTTCTTCATGCATAACGCCGTCGGACTATGGTTCACGCCCCTATCGCTCGGTGTGTCCTACTATGCGCTGCCGAAGCTCCTGAACCGTCCGATCTATTCGTATTCTCTTGGCGTCTTTGCATTCTGGACCAATCTCATCTTCTATCCGATCGTCGGCGCCCATCATTTTGAATTCAGTCCATTACCGTGGTGGCTGCAGACTACGGCCATCGTCTTCAGCGTGGCCATGCTGGTCCCTGTGCTGAGCGGCACCGCGAACTTCCTTCTCACCTTCCGGGGCACTCACGAATGGATATATCGCTCGCCCGCGGTGTTCATCCTCGTCGCCGTCTACGGCTATCTACTGGGTTCGACGCAAGGCACATTTGAGGCGTTCCGCTCGCTGCAGCAGCTGTGGCATCTGACCAATTACACGGTAGGGCACTCGCACCTGACGATGTATGGCTTCGTCACCTTCGCGATCTGGGGCGGAGTCTATGCACTCTTGCCGCGCGCCACCGGCAAGTATCCCTACAACCTGGCTATGGGCATCCATTTCTGGCTTTCTGCAGTCGGTGTGGTCATCTACGTTGCGGCGCTGTCGGCCGCAGGAACCATTCAGGGGCTCGATTGGTTTCGAGGACTCACCTTCATCCAGTCGGTCGAAGATGCCGCGCCATATTGGTTGTGGCGCTCCGTCGGTGGCTCGCTGATGTTCGCCGGCCATCTCGTCTTCGCTTTCAATGTCTGGACAATGACCTACGGCAGGTCCTACGCCGAGCTTGCCGCAGCCAAGACGGTGCCGGTATGAATAGGTTGTTGGCGATTTCCGGTGGTTCAACGCTGATCTACACCGGATTGGCGGTTCTTATGGGCGTGCTGCCGGGCATCTGGCTATCGAAGGTACCTCCGACGCCGGGCCTTAAGCCACTGACCCCCCTAGAGGCGCGAGGGCGGGATGTTTATGTCTCCGAAGGCTGCTTCTATTGCCATACCCAGCAAGTACGCCCCCTCTCTGGAGATAAGTCCTTTGGCCGTCCGTCCGCACCGGGCGATTATGCTTACCAGACGACGGAATTGCTAGGTTCGGAGCGCAACGGTCCGGACTTGAGCAATATCGGCACGCGGCAATCGAGCAGCATATGGCAGTTCATCCATCTCTATCAGCCGCGCGCAGTGGTGCCGCAATCGATCATGCCAGCTTACCCTTGGCTATTCAGCGTTGTGGACAAATTACCTCCCGAAGAGAAAGCGGTGTCATTGCCGCCTGAGTTCGCGCCAGGCGGTACCGTGATTCCTAACGACGACGGCAAGGCGCTGGTGGCCTATCTGTTGTCGCTGAAGCAGCCCGCGCTCGCTCCAACGCAGCCTGGCGCCGTGCCATTGAGTCGCTCGAGCGGGCCGCTAGGGTTTGATGCCGGCAAAGGTGCAGCATTGTTCGCCAACAACTGCGCATCCTGCCACGGCGCGGAAGGCAAGGGTGTGCCCGGAACGTTTCCGCCGCTCGCCGGAGATCCGGTGGTTAACGCCGCAAATCCGACGGCACACATCGGCGCTGTGCTGCATGGACTTAGCGGAAACGTGATCAATGGCCAAAAATATGAAGCTCCGATGCCCGCGTTCGCGGATCAATTGTCGGATCAGGAGATCGCCGATATCATCAACCACGAGCGCTCCTCATGGGGCAATCGTGGTGCCTTGATCAGCGCGGCTGATGTCGTCGCGGCGCGCGCCAACGAACCACTGCAGAAGCAGCCGACGAAACCGGTCTCGCCGATAGCGGCCCCGGCACCGACATTCGATCCCGCGGAAGGATCGAAGCTGTTTGCCGAGAACTGCGCCGCCTGTCACGGTGCAGAGGGCAAAGGCGTGCCCGGCACGTTTCCGCCACTTGCGGGCGATCAGGTCGTTAACGCCACTGACCCTGCCGAACACATCACCACCATGCTGCGCGGCCTTGGTGGGAAGGCGATCAACGGCCAGAAGTACGAAGTAGAGATGCCGCCGTTCGCTGACAGACTATCTGATCAGCAGATCGCTGATATCATCAATCACGAGCGCACGTCATGGGGCAACCACGGGCCGCTGGTGACGCTCGCGGACATCACGAAGCTCCGCGCCAAGAAATAGGAGGCGACGATGACTGATACGATTACCGCTTGGATCCTCTCGGCGCTTGGCTATCTCTGCACTACGCCTGCGATCGCTAATGCTGCTGGCGATCATAGTCTTTCCGGACCACTACTCGGCAACGTGCTGGTGGCGGGCGGGGCTGGGCTCGTGACCCTCAGCTGCATCGTGGCGGCGCTGTGGATGCTCTTCGACCCCGGCGAACGGGATCCCAATCATCCAAAATATCGCGTCTTGGACACCGACCGTTAGAGGAATGCAACACGTGCCCGACCCGCGCATCCGCATCTATCTAGACGACACGCCAGATCCGGTCGCCGATCAGCGGCCGCCGACCGAGATAGCGCTCGACACCAAGAGCCTTGCCGACGGCGAGCACGGCCTGCGCATCGAAGCCCAAGATGCCACCGGCCAGGTCGGGGTCCGGCGCCTTCGATTCCAAGTCCGCAACGGCCCCGGGATCACGGTCACCGGGCTTGGTGATGGTGCCGTCGTCCACGGTACCGTACGCCTCATGGTCAACGCGTTTGGAGCGGAAGAGCCGTTCGAGCCGCACCGAGCGGAATCGCCCTCGCCGATGCCGGTCTGGGTGTGGGTGCTGACGCTACTGATCGTTGCTTGGACCGCTTGGTATGTCGCAACCCTTTGGAACGTTCCGGCGGATTACGCGAAAACACCAACTTATTCCTCGTCGATGAATCCATTCAAATAGCGCGCCCCAAGATCAAACGAGTCAACGCCGTGGCTGCTGACCCATCCGGATCTCCGCAAGTGAAGACGAATATGCTTGTGCATGATCCATTGCGTGAGGCGAAGGGACGCGGTCTCATCGACAGGCGTTCGCTCTTGACGACGAAGGCGTCCACTTAGGTTAGCGTGATGCCGCACGTAAAGTTTCGACACCGATCACCTTGATCGTTCCGGTATAAACACAGGTGATGGCAGCTCGCTGCGGCGTTTGAGCTCGACCGCTTGAAGTTGAAGCGATGTACGGACGCATTCAGCGCGCTTGACATCCGAAAGGTGCGCAACCTCCATTCTCGAGGAACCCGCACTCTTCGACTTAGTCCAGTGCCTTTATAAAGTTGCGAGCTATTGGCTGCTTCTTCGTTTTCGGGCGACTGTGGATTGATGTGAAATACGGCGTGAGGGAAGATACCCATGCAAAGACTGCCACACCAGAGTCACGCTGTGCGGCTAAATGAGCAGGCGCCGATCATAGCTAGTTGCGCAGCGCTATAGGTTCGCGAACTGCTGAAGAAGCAAGAGGTTTCATCGTGGAAATTCGACTCGGCACCAGGCGTAGTGATTTGGCCATCTGGCAAGCCAGTCACGTCGCCGACCTTATTCGTGGCGTCGAGCCGGCCGCTGAGGTACGCTTGGTCTTCGTGAGTTCGGTTGGCGATAAAGATCGAAGGTCGGCCTTTCATCAGCTTGGCGGCATCGGAGCGTTCACGAAGGAGAGCGAAGACACGCTTCTGCGCAACGAAGTTGACCTGGTCGTTCATTCCCTCAAGGATCTTCCAACCAAATTGCAGCCCGGCTTGGTATTGGCAGCCGTTCCCAAAAGAGAGGATCCTCGCGACGCGATTTGTGGCGTTACACTAAGTCAGCTACGGCCGGGGCTGCGCGTCGGCACTGGATCAATTCGCCGTAAAGCTCAACTTCTCGAGTTATGCAATGGTCTCGATATTCGACCTATCCGAGGGAACGTTTCTCCAAGGCTGTGTAAGGCAAAGAACCGACAGGGGATAGACGCGACTCTATTGGCGGCGGCCGGGTTGTCCCGACTAGGATTGCTACATGAGGCTTCACAGATTTTAGACGCTCGTGTTTTCCCGTATGCAGTCGGTCAAGGTGCTCTCGCGGCCGAAGCTCGCGAAGAGGATACGGCACTTATAGCGCTGCTTCAAAAGATTGAAGACCGGCAATCGCGCTCCGAAGTGGATGCAGAGCGCGCTTTGATGAGAAGTCTCGATGCGGGTTGCAGCCTGCCCGTCGGGGTCTCTGCCACATGGCACGCCGGGACATTAACACTTCGAGGACAAGTGACTCATCCGGATGGCCAAAGGAAGATTGCCGATGAAAGTGTGGGTCTGGCCGATCAAGCCGACGCAATAGGCAGAAGTCTCGGGCATAAACTTCTTCAGCAAGGCGCCGAAGAGATATTGAAGGCTGCGCTCCGTACAGTGGAAGAGCAAAGGCCAATCTGAATTCGCTAATTGGCATGACGACTTATACTCTTGGGAAGCCAGCATAGCGCAGGCGCTCGGCCGTCTTGAGTAGTGTGGAACCGATTACTGTTGCGCGAATTGCAACGGCCCGGCTGGCGTTCTCCATTAACGATCTGGACCTGTGCCGCAGGGCAGTTGCCGCAGCTTCGCCAAATCAGGGAACCGAGCTTGGCCGGTGGCGGCCGCTCGCACCCGCAAAGGCCTGACGACGGGCGCTTTCCAGGTTGCAGATGCTGCTGCGCATCGGTGATTGCGCCGCGGAGACCAAAGATCAATGTCGATAGTCGTGAGTAGGTCAACCGGTGGCTGAGTCGGGTGGCGAATTACGCGCGTGAGTGTGTCTTTGGTCTCCGGGCAGCATCAGCCGGCCGAGCGCCAGACGGAGGCGATAGACGATGGCGTCCGCCCTCCCCGCGGCGCCGCGCCTATCGGAGCCAGTTGCCTTCGAAACGTTCGGTGAAGATCTGACCACGGCACAGGACGACGTTGCAGCGGAAGCGGCGCGCGATCACCAGGAGCTCTACGATCCGCCCCGAAAGCGAGCAGATCGCTCTCGCGGCGCTGATATCAGGTTTGGGCACGTGGAGAAGCCGTCTCTCCATCACGGATACGGACCAATGCTTTCGCATGCCCAGACCGCAATAACGGCCCTTATCAAGATTCGTATTACACCCATGCGGCACCAGACTGGAGCTGTGGAGCACTTGCCGCGTGGCGCGGAGTCTGACGCAAGCAAAGCACCAGACATTCCCCAAACTGCGTCAACAGTGGTCTATGTGGAGCTGAATGACACGCGAGCAACTTGACTCAAGCCAACAGTCGAAAAAGAGTTCGACGCCCCATCCTGGGCCCTAAAACGTCAGGCGCGCCCCTTCTTTCAAGATCAATAAACTTGGTGAGGCGCGCATCCGCTGGGAAAATCGTCGTCCTTTCGCAGATTCTAGCTACCGTTGGAGACCGGTGGACGGCGCCGATACTCGCGATCCTCTTCGGCCGCGACAGTTTTCTGCAGAGGAGGACCAGATGACCTTGCCTGTCGTTTTCGCTGAGTGTTCTCTTGCTCTAAGGCCCGCAATTTTGTCACGATGGAATGTGGCCCGAAGGGCCGTTCCCAATCGTTGCTCGCCAAGGTCATCTGCGACGGAGGCTTTGGCGCGTGCGGTCGATCGCGCCTACATGCGATGGGCATTCCAGCTCGGCCCTACCGGTTCCGAGACCTGTCGGCTTCAAGATGTGATGGTCCGCCAGATGTGATGTGCGAACCGCAATCTCCATTCAACCGTTTTACAGAAGCACGACGGCGAGCAAATACACGCCGACCAGCAACGTGAGACTGCTAACAGTAATCGTGAGATAGATCTGATGCATTGCGACCTCCCGGAAATGGCGCCAGTCAGTGTTTGTGATTCAAGAGAGCCTCTTCTTACCGGTCGTTGCTATCCGAGCTATCCATAATTGGGACCCTTCAGTGATCGGAAGCGAGCCGAGAAAAGGCCGACGGGCGCTACGCCGCCGACCTCTTCTTGCAACTGCCGGCTCGCGGGTCCGGTTCCGTTGCGACTCTCGGCACTGAGCCGTTGGACTCACTGCTATCTCAGAACGATTTCTTAGGCCATAGCACGCTTGTATCGCGTTATCGTGCTGAGGGAGGATCGCATTCCACAATCGGAATGGTCTGATCATACGTTGGTCTAATTCTAGCCTGCGATGAGCAGTATCGGCATTGAAAAGCTCAGTGTCTTCGGTTTCATGGCTGTTGGATAAATTGGAGGTTGCTCCAACTTATCCTAAGCGCGTGCACCCTAAATGCCGTGCTCGGCGACAGGAGTTCGTGCGCTTTCCTGCATTTCTCAGGATCACCGCCCGCACAATGTGCGTGTCGGCTGTCATAAGCGGCGAGCTGCGCTATTCCCCGCGAGATCGCAGATGCGGTTCACTGATGAGATGTCGCTGTCCCGAGTAGCGAGCCTCCAACACATCAGCCTCGGCCACTCGGGGGCCTCCCGCCGTCTTCGATGGGGCTGATGTTTTGTGCGGCTATGTCTTGTTTTCCACTCCAGCACGCCGCACGCGCTCGATGGTCAATTATTGTCCAAGACGTCCGAGAGGTCACATAGTTCGGTAGCAACTTGACAAGGTCGCGATGCCGGTCTCAAGCGCTGCGTTTCCCACCCGATCCGGCGCCGTTCCCGTCAGGCCTGACGGAGGCGGCCGGTAAGGTGTGCACTTTGTTGACCCTGCCTCGACGAGGCTGACGAGTCGCGGGCCTCCAGCCGTCTGATATGTACGCCCTCAACTCGGCCTGCCGAGCACGGAGGTGAATGGCACTACGAAGAGCTCATCGCCGCTGTCGTCGCTGACATGCAGGACCCAGTCACGCCAATCCTCGAGACTTCGCTCGCGGGTTAAGGATTGCACGACACGGGTTGCGTGATCGCGTGCCTCAGCAAGATCGTCCACCACAGCGCCGCGGCGATCGACGAAAACCGTCTTCGTGTTCGAGCAGTGAAAATATACCTGGGTCATGGTCAACCTCTTTCAAATGTGACGGTTCGCCGGGATACCTCAGCGTGTTGGTGTCCTCGACGGCGGGATACGACGGACGGAATCGATGATGTCTCGCGGATTTGGCCGTCAGCGACTGCGACTCTCTTTTCAATAGGTAGAATCATCCAAAAATATCCGCGATTCCGCATAAGCACCCGCGGATTTCGACACTTGCATGCCGGTGCTCTGCCGCGCCTCTTCGATAAGCTCTTGGCGCGGAGCTCCCCAGAGCAGGGCAATCCCAACGACGGCGGAAAGAATTGACGCAGCGAACACGGCAATCTTGGCGGCCGAGAAGTCAGTGGCGCTTGGAAACGCTTGCCCGGCGATGAACAGCGACATCGTGAAGCCGATCCCAGCCAGGGATCCCGCCCCGGCCAACTGCCGCCACGTGTACTCCGCCGGCTTGACGGCTATGTCAGCGCGCACGGCTGCAGCGGCCGCGAGGAAGATGCCGACCGGCTTTCCTATGGTGAGGCCCGCAATGATCGCAGCCATGAGCCAGTCATGCCCAACGAAGACGCCGGGGTTGATTGCCACACCCGCATTCGCCAGTGCGAAGATCGGGAGCACTGCGTAGCTCGACCGCGCGCCGGCGTGTCGCAGCAGCCGGTCGGCGGGCGATTCAACTCGGTCGTAGATCGCTTCGAGCGCGTGGAGCGCCGGGGTGGAGGGGCCGTGCCTGAGAACCTCGCCCTCGTGCTGGGCCTCGGAGGCAATGATCGTGCTGGCCTGCGTGATCAGGGCAGCCAGGTTGGCGGGCGGGCGCGTCGGAACGAATAGCGCCAGTATCACGCCAGCCACCGTCGCGTGGAGACCGCCCGCGTAGACGAACGCCCACAACGCGACGCCTAAGAGAGCATAAGGCGAGAGAAGGTAGACTTTCGACCGGCTCAGCAGCGCCAGCGCAACGACCACGGCCGCGGCCGCGGCCAAGTAGCCCAGTTGGATATCGCCGGAGTAGAACACGGCGACGACGACGATCGCACCGATGTCGTCGACGATGGCCGCCGCGGTAAGGAAGATCCGCAGCCCAACAGGAACGCGGGCGCCCATCACGGCGATCAAGGCAATCGCGAACGCAGTGTCGGTCGCCATCGGAATGCCCCACCCGTGCGACCACGGCCCTGCAGGGATGAGCAGCGCATAGAGAAGCGCCGGCACGACCATCCCGCCGAGCGCGGCGGCGATCGGAAGCGCCGCGGAGCGGCGGCTTGCGAGGTGGCCAACTGTCATCTCGCGCTTCACTTCCAGTCCCACGACGAGGAAGAATACCGTCAGCAGGCCGTCGTTGACCCAACGGAGGATGGGCATCTGAAAGGCCGCCTCACCCAAGCTCACGCCCAACTCCTGGCGCCAGAGCGCCTCGAATGCCGGCCGGATCGGCGAGTTCGTCAAGGCGATGGCCGTCAAGGTCGCGAGGACTAGCAAAATGCCGGCGGACGGGCCCCAGCTCGCGAACTCCAGGGCTGCCGTACGGACGCGATGGCCGAGCGTGCCAAGCATCGCGTCGACGAGAGAGCTCTCGTCCCAGGGGCCGTCATAGCGTCGACGGTTGATGTAGAAGGTCGGCGTGATTCTCACCCCGCTTGCGCGTGCGCTTGCGACGTCTGCCTCCACCCTCGCCCTCGCGCGCCGTAAGGCGTCGCTGTTGCCAAGCGCGAAATCGGCGCTCACACCGAGGTCCGCGGCCACCGCGACGAGGTCGTCCTCTGTGAGCTGCATCGACCTCGTCATCAGCTTGATGTGCGCGGACCAGAACGCCTCGGGCGTCTGAGCATGCTCAGCGAGCTCGGCGGCCCGAAAGGAAATGCTGTTGTCCGCGAGCGGCTTGTGGCGGAAGGCATAGCAGACGCGGTTGCCAAGTTGGTCGCGTGCTTGCGCGATGCGCTCGTTGGCAGCCCTGCAGTGCGGGCAGGCGTAGCTGCCGTACTCGACGAGCGAGATCTCAGCATCTACGGCGCCGAGCACGTGGTCCGTCTCTTGGCCGATCGGACGGTCGAGACGGCGGGGCGGGATCATGAGCTGCATCGCTGAACCAATCCAGGTCTTCGCGCCGGCTATGACGTCGGCGCAGCCGTCGCCGGTTTGATGACGTGGAATACACCGCCGTCGGGTGACGGCGCGTACGCTATTTCCGCGCCGACGATACTGCTGGGGAGCCCAGCTGCGTGCACGCGCGGGAGGAAGAGGCGCACCAACGTCCCTGAACCCCGCTTGCTCGCTATCGTGATCGCGCCGCCGCGGCCTTCGGCGAAGCGCTGGACCTGGGGGAGCCCAAGACCGGTGCCGCTGTCTGCGGGTTTTGTCGAGAAATACGGGGTGAAGGCCTGCGAAAGGACATCCTCAGGCATGCCCTCCCCGTCGTCGGCGACGATGATCTCAACGAATGCCTGGGCCGCGCCAGAGGAAGGTTCGATGTTCCACGCCGCGACGGTGATCACGCCGACGTCCGGCATAGCATCGGCCGAGTTTCGACAGAGATTCAGTAGCGCAAAGTACAGCTCTTCCGGATCAGCGTTGAAGTCCCATAAATCAGAGGCGATCTCGGTGCGGACCGTGATATCCGGACGCAACGCCCGGTCGAGCGTGCCCGCTATCGCTGCGAGGCGACTGCCTGAGACAAACCCGTCGATCGACCTGGGGCGCGGTCGCGCAGCGTCGAGGAGCTGCCGGGAAAGCAACGCGCCTCGCGTGATCGCCTCCTGCATTTTGTCGACGACGGCCTTTCGCTGCGCAGCTTCGCTCTGGCACTCGAGCAGCTGCAGTCCGCTCCCGATAACGGCGAGAAGGTTATTGATGTCGTGGACAAACTGCTTCAGGTCCGCTGCCCTCACCCCTGCCCGCTCGCCAGCCGCGACCGCCCCTCCGGTGTCGGGCCGCGGACTGGTGCGGCACAAAATCCCCGAGACCTTGCCGTCGGACCCGACGAGCGGGATCTCAACGTACCTGGACGCGATGAGGCTGCTACCGTCATCGCGTACGCCACGCACGCTTGCGTTGCTCGCACGCTGCACTCCAAGCGCAACCCCGGCGCGGTCCCCGAGCACGACGACATCCTCCGGCGGTGGGCTTTCGATAGCGCCGGGGAATGAAACGCCGATTGTCTCTCTGATCTGCATGTCGGACCTCTTGGCTTGCGACTGTTCAACGGAACGCCGATTTCCGCCCTTATCCGAGGGCGGGGCGATCATGGCTCGAAGATTGAGTCCATGCCGGTCAAAAGGAAAATCACCTCTTGCCATGAAGTCGATAGCCGACTGTTATCGGAATAGATGAGAGAAGCTTGGCGCCGCCGCGGGAGCGCAGCGCTTCCCTCTGGACCGCCTCGCCGGACCAGAACTCTCGGCCACCGCGAAAAGGGTGTTTCACGCACCTATCTGGATAGGCCTATAATAAACGCGGTTATCGAGACGACCGGCCCCATGGCAATAACACTGGTGCCGCGAGCGCGGTCGTGAGGCCGAAGCGCGCCGTACATCCGCAACGTCTCAATTGCGCATTGGAAGCGGTGGCTGGGCCCTGAGCACTGCTGCCTGGTCCCGTTCACCTCGTTCAGTGAGTACGACACCATCGACGGCAAGAAAGTGCCCGTCTGATTCGCGCCGGACGAGGCCTCTGCTCGCCTTCGCCGGCCTCTGGACGAACTGGACCAGCGTGCGCAAGGTAAAGGAAGGCGAGATCACTGCCGACGTCTACGGCTTCTTGACTAGCGAACCGAACGCCGAAGTAGGCCGTGTTCATCCGAAGGCGATGCCGGTGATCCTGACGACGACGCAGGAGTACGACACTTGGCTGCCCGCTCCTTGGGACGAGGCCAAGGCGCTACAGCGGCCTCTTCCGGATGGGGCCCTGAACATTGTCGCAACCGGGGAGAAGGAAGACCCGGTGCCGACCGCTAGTTTTGTGCACAGGAAAGCGGAACAGGTGGACAAGCTGCAGCCCACCAGTTTGGAATCCCGGCCCTATGCTAACCGACCGGAACGGCGGCCGGAGACGAGGATTCGTCCCGGTGGAGCGAATTCGATGCTGATGTTCAACGATAGGCGGCCCGCGGTCCGGACGCTGCGCGGTTGGGGCTGGGCGCTCGTCCACCACCCGCTCGGGCTCTGTGCACTGCGTAGCATTCGAGTTGTAGAGAGCGTCAGGGCCGGCGGATCAAAGCCGGTCGTCCTTAGAGACATGGCCGGAGGTTTGGTGCGTGCGAAGGCCTCCAGATGATGGTTCATCTTCGCGACGCTGACCGGCAGCGTGTTTTCGAACCCAAGGCAAACATTGCCGACGCTGTCCCCGACCAGGATGATATCGACGGCGGGATCCGCGATCCGGGCCGCAACCGCGTCGTACGCGGTGGTCATAACGAGACGTCGCCTCTCGTCCTTCCACCGCTGCAGCGTAGGAATCGTGACGCGCTCAACCGCCGGCTCCGAAACGTGGCTCATTCTTACATCCCGATCCGTCAACGACCTCAATTCGATCTGCGGTGCGAAGTGCCACGACTTTGACATCGCCGGTCTGGCCGATGATTTCGAAGCCATAGCGGCCTGCGTCGTCCGACGTGACCGAATAGGTCAGCCGATCAGCAACCCGGTTACTGCGATCGAAAGTGAGCATTTTCGGCTTCAACTCAACTATTCGCTGCTCGTCCACATAGGACGAACTGCAAATAATGAGCTGGTCACCTACTTGGCAGGCCCGCGCGGCAGCACCGTAGAGGACACAGCAGCGCGAACTGCGTGCGCCGAAAATGACATAAGTCGAGATGCGTGCTCCCGAGTTCTTGTTCCAAATCTCCACGAACTCCATCGGCAGGATGCCGGCTTCATGGCAGTGATCCGGATCGAGAGTGATTGACCCATGATAGTGAAGATTGGCCTCAGTAACATGGATGCCATGCAGCTTGGCAGCGAGTACTCTTCTCATCTGAAAGTCCCTCAGTCTCCACACATCCTCGGAGCTGCGCCTTCTATGCAAGTCGAAAGAAAACAGTCAAAGCGAGAACGAAAAAAGAAACATGCGTCCCCAGAATAGCTGGCTCACGTATCAAAATATCCAATGGTCGCGCGATCATGAGAAGAGAACCTGCGGCCGCCTTTTGGTCGTGCGGACAGGCGCTCACGTATGCCCGGTCCGTTCCGGCCTCCACAGCGCATCGGCTGCATCGTTTATCGCAGCGTAGATTTCGTTGAGGTCCGCCGCCGTGACGCTGTAGGGCGGCATGACATAATTGTATTGCCAAGCGGGCGCAGTAGCAGACTACGCTCGTTGAAGAACGCCTGAAGCCTCGGACCGATATTGGCAAGGTACCCCTCGTCGCACACTGTCAGCTCAACTGCCGCGATGGTACCGGTCCGACGGACATTCCTGAAGCGCGCGTCCGCGCGAAATGGCTCGATTTGGTGCTCCTGCATTGCGGCGACTGAGGCGACACGCGCGTAGGTTTCCTGGTCGTGCCAGAGATCGAGGTTCGCCTTGGCAGCAGCGCTTGCGATAGGATTCGCGGTGTAAGAACTGGAGTGGAAGAGCGTGCGTGCGCGATCCTTCGAGTAGTGCGCATCGAAAATCTCTGCGCGGCAGAGCGTCACCGCAAGCGGAAGAGAGCCGCCCGTAAGGCCCTTCGAATAGCAAGCGATGTCGGGCGTAACATTGGCCTGCTCGCAAGCGAACAATGTCCCGGTGCGACCCCAGCCAGTCATGACTTCGTCGGCAATGAACAGGACGTCTGAATCCTCGCAGATCCGTTTCATTTCTTTCAGCACCCAGATACATGAGCATCCCGCCGGCGCCCAGGATCAGAGGTTCAACGATAAAGGCAGCTGGGTTTTCGTCGCGACATGCCACCTCGAGTGCATCGAGAGTTACCTGTTCGTTACCTCGCGCCGGGAACGGTACTGAGGTAACATCGAACAACAGCGGTTCGTATGTCGCATTGAACACACCACGCGCGCCGACCGACATCGTTCCCACCGTATCGCCGTGATAGGAATGCTGCATCACGACGATGCGAGACCGCGGCTCGCCGATATTGCGCCAATAGCCGAGCGCCATTTTCAGCGCGACCTCCACACTGGTCGAGCCGCTGTCGGAAAAGAAGAGATAGTCGAGGCCACCGGGCGCGAGTTTCAACAGCAGGGCAGCAACCGCTTCGGCGGGTTCGTGAGTGTGGCCTGCAAAGATGATCTGGTTGAGCTTGTCCGCCTGTTTCTGAATGGCGCTCACGATGTACGGATGGCAATGCCCGTGGGTCACGACCCACCAGGATGAGATTGCATCAATGAGACGGCGACCATCCGCGGTGTGGAGATAGGCACCATCACCACGCACCACTCTTGTCATCTGGTCCTGAAGCGCGTGCTGTGTGAACGGATGCCAGATTGCCGACTGTCTCTTTGGCATCATGGCTGGAAATCATCAGCATGGAAGGAGGGTTTGAACGCGGCTTGCAGCGTTCCTGGCGTGAGAGAAGAAAGCCACGGCAATCGCCCCAACCAACGCACCCGCCCGATCTCGCAAATTGCGCTCTCAGTCTCGGAATTTCTTTCGCCAATAAATGCGATCCCAAGAACGTCGATCTGGCGCTTTCGCAGAGCCTCTATCGACAGCAGCGAATGATTGATTGTACCCAATGCTGTCCTCGCGCAAAGCACGATGGGAAGCCGCCATCGCTCGAAGACGTCAATATAGAGGGTGCTGCCAATCAGCGGCACCATCAGCCCACCGGCTCCCTCGATCACCAACGGTCGCTCGCCTGTGTCCGGCACATCGAGCCCATCCGCGTCAATGCGAACTCCGTCGATTTCGGCGGCATGATGCGGCGAAGCAGGCGTTCGAAGGCGGTAAAGCTCTGGCACGATACGATCGACGGAGAGACCGCCAAGCCGCGCGACGAGCTCTGTATCGGTCTCACCTTCGAGACCGGCTTGGATCGGTTTCCAATAGTTCGCGCCGAGGAGATTGGCGAGGCCTGCGGAAACGACTGTCTTGCCGATGCCGGTATCTGTGCCGGTCACCACGATGCGCCTACTCATCGCGGATCGCCCAAGTCTCTTCGACTAACGCATCAAGCATGTGGCATACATCATCTTCGCTGACGTTAAGCGTCAGGGAAATCCGCAACCGTGCCGTCCCCGCCAGCACGGTCGGCGGCCGTATCGCGCGGATGTCAAAGCCGCGAGCCTGCAGCGCAGAGGCGAGCCGCATCGCACGCGCATTGTCGCCGACAATGTAAGGAACGATCTGTGAATTCGAGGGACTTGAGCGGCCGCGCAGGCCGATCTCACGATGTGCGAATGCGACCAATGTGGCCAGACATTGCTGCCGCTCGGGCTCCTCCTGCAGGATCAGAAGCGCCTCCTGCACGGCGACCGCCATCAATGGTGAGGGCGCGGTGGCGAAGATAAACGGACGGCAACGATTAACCATGAAGTCGCGCAGCACAGTGGACGCAGTGACGAGCGCGCCGGCAGCGCCGAGCGCCTTGCCGCAGGTATGCACGACCAGGAGATTCTCGCGCCCCTTGTAAGGCGCGGTGAGCCCTCGTCCCTGCTCGCCATAGACGCCTGTGGCATGAGCCTCATCCACCATCAGGAACGCATCATGCCTGTCGGCTATTGCGACAAGGTCCTTGAGCGGCGCGAAATCGCCGTCCATGCTGTACAGGCTCTCAGCCACGATCCAGACGCGTCCCCTTCCACCCTTCGCGCGCCAATCGCGGATTGCGTCTTCGACCGACATCGGGTCATTGTGAGTGCTTTCGCGAAACTCGGCTCGTCCGGCTCGTGCGCCCTCGTGTATGCTCGCGTGCACAAGCGAATCGAGCACCAGCAGATCGCCCCGTTGCGGCAGCGTCGTCAGGATGGCAAAATTCGCCACATATCCGCCGCTGAAAAACAGCGCTGTCTCCGCTCCGAAAAAGCGCGCCGCCTCTGCTTCGAGACACTCGTGCTCGTCGCAGTTCCCGCGTAGCAGCCGTGATCCGCCTGCCCCGATCGAAGTACCAGCTTCCAGCGCCACGCTCACAGCCTTCTTCATGCGAGGCGCGTTCGCCAACGCGAGATAGTCGTTCGATCCAAAATCGAGGCCGGAACGGGGCGCAAAGCACCGCAGCCGATCCAGCTCGCTCAAGGCCTGTAAGGCGTCGGCGTAAGTGGTCACCTTGTCCGTGCCTGTTGAAGTCATCAATCAATTCCGTGTGCTGAGGGGGTGTTCGCACAAATCATTCAGGCGGCCGCCAATCGCGGAGCGCTGCATCTCTCCGAAACTTCGAGGTTGTCTTGAGGACCGCGGACGGGGGATTCGGCGTCAACTGCTCTGAACGCGATCGTGAGCCGGCGAAGGCTGCCGATTGGCCGGATGCGCCTGGTTGAGATTGGATTTCATGCCGAGCCGCCCGAGGAGCGCGGCGTCGCGGTCGCGTTGCGGGTTTCGGGTGGTGAGAAGCACGTCTCCGATGAAGATCGAATTGGCGCCAGAGAGAAAGCACAGCGCCTGCAATTCGTCGGTCATGTATTGCCGCCCGGCGGACAGCCGCACCACGCTTTGCGGCATCACAATGCGGGCGACCGCTATGAGGCGCGCGAGGGAGATCGGATCAGGCCGCTCCGCGGTGTCGTTGACCGGGACGCCTTTGACCTCGTTCCAGAGGTTGATCGGCACGCTCTCCGGATGGTTCGGAAGAGTGGCGAGCAGCACCACCATGCCGAGCCGGTCGGCGACGCGCTCCCCCATGCCGATGATGCCGCCGCAGCAGACCTTGATGCCCGCGGCGCGCACCTCGGTGAGCGTGTCGATACGTTCCTGCAAGGTGCGCGTGGTGATGATCTGGCCGTAGAATTCCGGCGAGGTATCTACGTTGTGGTTGTAGAAGTCGAGGCCGGCTTCGCGCAAGCGCTGCGCCTGCGGAGCCGTCAACATGCCGAGCGTCACGCAGGATTCCATTCCGAGACCCTTCACGGCGCTGACCATCTCGCAGATCTGATCAAGGTCGCGGTCCTTTGGGCTTCGCCACGCCGCCGCCATGCAAAAGCGCGCCGCGCCGGCCGCTTTCGCGCGCCCGGCGGTCGCGATGACATCCGCCTTGTCCATCAGCCGCGTCGCTTTCAGCCCCGTGTTGTAGTGCGCGCTCTGCGAGCAATAACCGCAATCCTCCGGGCAACCGCCGGTCTTGATGTTGAGAAGGCTCGCGGTCTCCACGTGATTGGGATCGAAGTAGCGCCGGTGAACGGCCTGGGCACGGAACACCAGGTCGGAAAACGGCGCGTTGTACAGCGCCTCCGCCTCGGCGCGGGTCCAGTCATGGCGGACAGGCTCGCTGCCGCAACCGTGGTTCAGTTTTGCTCCCACGCGTTTGACCATCTGGCCCCCTCTTTGAAATGCGCACCGCCGCGTCATAGATAAATATATTGATTATCTATTATCTAATGCATAGATGACGCTAGCCGACACAGCGCGACTGCGCATCAGGTTTTACGATAGATAATCTATGATGTCTGGGAACTCGACGACCGCGCAACGCATCGCCCAATCAATCGGAGAGCGCATAATCAGCGGCGTCCTACAGCCAGATGCACCGCTCCGGCAGGACCATATCGCCCGAGAATTCAACTCGAGCCACGTCCCCGTACGGGAAGCTTTTCGGCGACTAGAAGCGCAACACCTTGTTATGAGCACCCCGCCGCGGCGTGCGCGTTGCACCGCTCGACACAAAATCGGTGAAGGAGATCGCTGAGATGCGCGCAGCGCTGGAAGTGGTCGCCTTGCGGAATGCCGCGCCAAAACTCACGTCGGCTCATTTGGCGCGAATTGAGCTGGCTCTGATCGAAGCAGACAATGCCGAGACGATTCAGGAGTTCGACGTCGCCAATCGCACCTTTCACCACGCCCTTGTGGCGCCCTGCGCAATGCCGCGACTGCTCGCCTGCCTCGACGGACTGCAACTCGCGAATTCGCGAATGGTGTTCGCGATGGCGCGCAATGTCGGATGGCGACCGCGCTCCAATCAGGATCACCGCTTGATTCTACAAGCGCTACGTTCGCGCAACCTCGATCAGGCCTGCAGTCTGCTCACTCGCCACATTCAAACCATTGAGCTCCTCGCTCTCCCGACTCCGTAATCAGGAGTGAACGGCAAGTTCGTAAGCGATCGCAGGGCATCACGCGCTGTCATCGTCGGCCTTCAGGTACTTGGTGCGGAGGCCGGTCTTCCGGTTGGTTGAACGAGTTTCCGCGATACCGCCGCGCCGATCAACCCAACCGCTCCTCGTGCCCCGCAGTAGGCGTGAACACCGGGACCATGCCAATGTTTATCCTCTGTTGTCGTGGGAAGAACTCCACTAGCTCGCAGATCCGCGCAGAGGGATCAGCGGCAGACGCATAGTAGGCCCTGATTTCCTTAATCCGTCCGGTCGTTTCGTCGAACGCATACCATTCGTCACCGCGAAGCGCAGTGTTCTGCTTTCGCATCCAATGCGTCCATTCGATCACAGCTTCCGGCGTCGTCGAGGAGCAGAAGAACTGTTCAATCGTCCATTGCGAGCCGAGATTTTCGACACACCAGATCCACCTGCGCGAGATGGTATCGGCGCCACGCCAAGGAATATCTGGTAGGCCCGGCGGAAAGTAATGTGCTGCGTCGAAGGTGAAGCACGCCATTGCACGCATCGAAATAGCGACGGATCATCGCTTCCATGCCTGCAGGAGATATTTTGCTCATGTCAGCGCCCTGCCCGGATCGTCGTTTCCTTGGCCGGATCTGAACCAGCCCTGCTCCACACCTCGAAATCGGCACGCACAGCAGGCGTCGGCGGATATAGATCATCCTGAACAGTAACTTTCATAACGCTCGTTTCCTCTTTCCGGCAAATTCGAACGTTACGCGGGCACGCCTGTTCCCAAAACATTGTTGAGGAGAGTCAGGGCGCCGCTTGCAATGAGATTGCCCGCAGCACCGGAGAGGGCGGCGCGGATGTCCGTTAGAGTTGCCTTGACCAACGATGGGTCAGGCTTAGCGCTCATCAGCTCCTGCTCTACCTTCTCAAGCCGTGCGCTGAAGCCGGCGGGGTCCGCTGTCAAACTCAGCAAGGGCGGCCGCATTTACCCTGAGTTCGGGAACAACTGACCTTGCTGCGTCGATCGAGAAAGAGCCTATCGTGATGGACCCGACAGAATTATGGCTTCCGATTGAACCCACAAGCGAATTGATTGTCCCGATCGTAATGGACGACGGGGAGTCGCAGGACCACGCCCAAGCCGGTGGGCATTCACGCACAAGAAGAGCCACCTTGCGTGTTGCCGACCTGAATCGAGGCTTGAGGGGCTGGAAACTTTCGCAGTATTTGGTGACGCTTTCGCAGCTATTGCCAGACTGTCCACAAAGCAGGCGCAGAACTCGAACTTAGGACTGGCAGAAGGGACTATCGACGTAAATTTCAGTGCTCTTCGGTCTTGAGCTCACCGACATGATTCTGGGTGTAAAGCTCGATCCCGATCCGGTTGATCAAATCAAGCTGCGTCTCGAGGAAATCGATGTGGTGTTCCTCGTCCGTCATCAGGTTCTCGAACAAGTCGCGGGTGACATAATCCTTCACGGAATGACAATGCGTCGCCGCCTCTTGGTACAGCGCACGCGCGCTCATCTCGGCGGCGAGATCGCACTCGATGATTTCGTTGACGTTCTGGCCGATCCGCAAGGGATCGAGTATCTGCATGTTGGGAAAGCCCTCGAGGAATATTACCCGGTCGGTGATGCGATCGGCGTGCTGCATCTCCTCGATTGACTCCTTGCGCCAGACCTTGGCCATCTCCGAGAGGCCCCAATTGGCCAGCAGCCGGTAATGCAGCCAGTACTGGTTGATGGCAGTGAGCTCGTGACGCAATCCCTTGTTCAGATACTCGATGACTTTGGGATCGCCCTGCATGATGAACTCCAACAGTTGAGGCGGGTCTTGGGGCCTGGGAGTTTAGAATGCTTCTGGCGAAAAACAAGCAAGCAGGCATCCCCGGCGCGAACCGAGCGGCACCTATCCAGCAAATCCACGGAAGTTAGGGCGCTGCGGGCGCGACTTTGGGCTCATCCCCCGCGTCATCCATGATCTGGCTATGCGGGCAGCCGGCCTGACAGGCTAGCGCACATTCCCTGTATGCCTCGTCGATGATCGTCTTGATGGTGCGGGCGCAGCGGCCGCATTCAGCGCTGCAACCAAGGCAGTCATAGATCTGCTTGGCATTGCGCAGCGCGTCATCGGCCGTGTTGACGGCGTGGCGAACATCGTGGTCGCTGAGGACATTGCAGGAGCAGACGATCATGAAGCGCAAGAGACCTCCGGTGATGCGGCGTCGTCGATACGGAACGGCGTCGGAGCGCGTTGAAGGTCCCAAACAACGCGGAGATGAGTGAATGGCGCACTCCAGGGGAAGTCAGCCCTTGATCTTTAGAGCTCAGCAGAACTCTGTTTGATGACTCGCGGCGGCGGCCAGCTGCGAAGCCGACAGAGCACACGGCAGCGCGCCGTTGCGTATCGGCGAAAGGTTAATGTTCTCGGTCAGTGTAGACGACACAGCTGGAATCTGTTGGCCCTGGGTAGCAGCCACCACTGCGTTTCGCGTGTTGTTGAAGACCTCCTCGATTCCTTTCGAAGACCCGATGCGCTCAAGAAGAGCGGTCATCAGCTGGCTATGTAGTTCGTCCACGTCTTCGACGACTTGGCCAGGCGTCGCTGAGCTCAGGATGAGCGCGTTTTCACTCGTTTGAATAGGCGCAAGTCCGTGTGAGTAATTCCTGAAGCGTCGCTCGTAGGGGTTGCGGCGTGAGGCCTCAATGACTACGAGCCGTACGCGTGCTCCGGAAGCCTTGAGTTGCGAAAGGAGGCGGTCAATGCTTACGCCTTGTCGGCGGACATCTTCTTCAGTCCAGATATTCGCATCGACCGGAATCAGATAATTCTGTCCGTCAGCTTGGACACCGTAACCTCCGAAATAAACTAACACAATTGAGTTCAAATGTACTCTTGCCGTTAGACGATCAATTGCGCGGGTAATGTCCGGACGCGCCGCATTGTCAACGGCGTCGACCAGAAAACCGTCGTTGCGAAGAGCATTTGCCAACCCTTCCGCATCACGTGTCATTTGAGAAAGAGGAGAGTCAGCATCGGGATAGGTTGAATTACCAATCACCAGAGCTAGCCGATTAGTACCGACGGGGGCAGGTTCACCCGACCCGATGGGCGCCCTCATGGGCCGAGGCTTCTCCAACCGCATTGTCCTGTCGAGACCGGTTGAGAACAAGCCGAGCAGGACTGCAATGCCGACTAGTATTCTGGGAACTGTCATTTCATTATGGTCTCCAGTTCACTGAGGAAACGCTCCTTTACGTAAGATTTGGCCTTAGCAGCATTCGCGCACTCGCACCCCGGTCGCGTGCCCGCCGTCGCGTCCGTCAATTGCGGCGCGCGGTCCAGTAGCCTGAGCATCGCGCCATTCCTGAGTGGCCGCTCCAGGTCCCCCGACCGGACGTTGCGAACAGTTTGCCCGCACCGGCGGCAACTTTGTCTTGGACCGTTACCGAAGCGCGAACCGCGCCGGACCTTGCGACGTAACCTCGAAATTTCACGAGATTGGGATGCGTGACAATTCCGTTGGTCACATCGACAGTAAAGCTGTAACTGGAATCGCAGGTTCCCCTTTGCGTCACGAAGACGAGGTCCCAAGAGCCGTCGTAGGCCGAGCGCCCATATGCTGCCGGTGCAAATGCAATGAAGCAGCTTGTGGCCGTGATCATAAGCGAACGTTTTGTCATGATAGTTCTCCTATCTAGTTAGCAAGACCTTGTCTCGAGCGGTCCAGTAGCGGCCGGCATTCGCCCGGAACAGGTACGGTCTCCGATCAAAGCCATGGGACGTTGGCGGGCTTCTCAGCTACCACGCCATGCGTACCCAGCCATTTAGGGCCAGGCTCACGCATATAAGACGTTCGGTCCGAAAGGGGTCACAGGCGGTCTCGAGGAGCTTGCTGCATCTGCTTTTGATACTCACCACGCATTGGCGAAGCGGCGCTATGTATGACTAAACCGCCGAGCATGCTGACTTCGATGCGACTTCTTGCCGTTTGCCGCACCTACGACGCGGACCGCCTTTGGATCGCCAACGGCACTTGCGATCTTCGCGTATTAGCGTGCCTTGGCGAAGTGAAGCATTAGCGGTGCCTTCCAGATGCCCTTCTGGAATGCGGAGCCGACGAGGTCGAGGCTCGATGTGGAAGGACTTCCGTGTGCCCGCCGAGAAATGGCTGAGCTGGTCCTCCGCGCGCTCAAGGATCGGGTGGTCAACAGCCTCCAAGAGTTCGCCAAGGCGCACGCGCTTTAGATCGACGTTTTCCAAGACCACCGCTAAGTTTTTGTGGCTCACGAGTTTGAGAGGGTCCCCCAGTGTCTCAACAGCTTTATAGAAAAACGTCACGTGGACCTCCGTTAGACTGACCGCGCCGTGTCAGCGTTGCGGCTTTCGGACGGGCCGTTGCTGTTTCGTACGCACGCGGTAGTCCTTCAAGCTTTGGGTATATTGAGAAGACGACTTCGAAGGCGTGAAGTGCACTTCAGGCTTTGGCGGGCGCACGATGTTTCCATGAAACGCGGTCATCCCGTTTCGCTGTCGAGCTTGTCGAAGCATGCGAATAGCGGCTCGCTGGAAACGTCGATGTAGAGACCAGACTTCCTGTTGTCCCCGTATTCGTTGGAGAAGGGAACGCTCGGTCCCATCAGTCTGCGTCTCGCGATACTGCTCGGAGTCAACTTCGAGACCGCTTCGGCGGTGTTCCTGTAGGTCGGCATCCGCCGTACTCCGTGGTGTGCTACATTGAAGATATGTACCGGGTCGTCGACCGTCCAATCACCTCCAGCTATCGAAATGATGCCATGAGTTTGCGCGAGCGGTCGCCGGCGGCGACGGCGTCTGCTTCAATCCCGGCTGAGGTCGGGTTAGGCTCTTTGCGTCCTGCGAAGTACCGGCCGAGACGGTTGTCGCGTTTGTTCTCGGGCATGCCCCCCGGACTCACCGCGGGTTTAGGAAAGGCTGCGTGGTGTCGTGCGACGTATGCGCACCGCCCGCGGAGCGAGCGCGGGGGTCAATTCGCCCCCTGATGCTCTGAAGGATCATTTCCGAGCCAGGCGCCAGAGCCATCAAAGCGGTGACCGAGGCGAGCGCCGCCGCGGTCCATATCACGTGCCGGCATGCCTGAACAACAGTAACGGATGCAAAGGGCTGACGCGCAGTACAGGATCGGCAATGGCGGGGCCAACGACAGTGCCGCCGTCATGCTGATGGACTAGCCCAACCGCCGGCGTCTCGAGATCTAAAGCGCTCGCGGAATTGAGAGAGTTGAAACACGACGCCGATCTGGCGCGGCGCGTCGCGTAACTTGGCAACAGCGAAGGTCGATCACGGGGTCTTGCTGCGGCTTAAAGTGCCCGCAGCATATCACGCCGCGCTTCCGCGACCTCGAGCTGGCGCAAGCGCTCGATCCGGTGAGGTACTGCATCTTAGACCTGGAAGGCGAGATGGGGGCGTTCAGAGCCGCCGGTTCCACCCCGGTCAGCGCGGCGAGCAGCTGAGCACGAAGTCTGGGACTGCGACATCAGTGCCCGATCGGTGCTCGGCCGATGACCTGCCGTTATGGACTGCATGATCAACAAACATGAGCGCCGCGGTGCGACGCGTCCTAGTCTTCGAGGCAGTCCGGTCGCTACCGGTAGCTGAAACAGTCGGCGTTGGTTGCTTCGTCACCAACCGAATAATCGTTGGCGGTCTAATGGAGGATCAAATGCCACGCATTTCCATTCCGAAACGCGAGGACGCTCCGGCGGGCTCCAAGCCGATCCTCGACAACGTCGACAAGATGCTGGGCTTCGTGCCCAACCTGCACCGCCTCATGTCGATCAGCCCGAACGCGCTCTCCGGCTGGGCTACCCTGATGGCATCACTTGCTAAGACGCTGGACATCAAGACGAGAGACGGGATCGCGCTGGCGGTGTCTGAGGCGGACGGGTGCGACTACTGCCTGGCCGCGCACAGCTTTATGGCGGGCAATCTAACCAAAATCCCAGCGGATGAAATCGAGTTGAACAGGGAGGGCCGCTCAACCGATCCCAAGCGCCAGGCTGCGGTCGCCTTCGCGAAAGCGCTCATCGAGACGCGCGGCAAAGTTTCCGACGCCCAGTTTACGGCCGTCAGGGATGCGGGGTGGACAGACGCCAACATCGTCGAGATGATCGCGCTGACTGCTCAGTTCTTGTTGACGAACTTCATCAACAATGCGGTGCAGACCCCGATCGATTTTCCCGAGGTCAGTCCCGCGAAGGCGACCTAATGCGAGTTGCCCTCATTTACGGAGGAGAGGACTGGAGAAACCAATGTCTCGACACTCCTGTCGGCTTGGTGTTAAACGTGTGTACGAGCTGCCCGAGGGCTCGGACGGCACGAGGGTGCTCGTCGACCGCATCTGGCCGCGCGGACTCACAAAGGAGCATGCCAGCGTGGACGTGTGGCTGAAGGACATCGCTCCGAGCGGCGGCCTCAGGACCTGGTTTGGTCATGACCGGAACCGGTGGCGCGAGTTTCACAAGCGATACTTCGAGGAGCTCCGCGCCAATCGCGCCGCAGTCGAGCACCTGACAAATCTTGCATTGACGGGCAAAGTCACGCTGCTCTTCGGCGCGCACGATACCAAGCGCAACAACGCCGTAGTGCTCGCGGACTATCTCGCGGCCCGCTAATCGGGGGTGATGTACGGAATCGGAAGCTCGCTCAAGTCGTCGTCATAGCTTGCCGCCGGCCCGATGCCGACGTTATCGTTAGCGCGGATGTCGGCGCTAAGGCCCAGCGTCCGCCCGGCGAGACACATGTTCGCAGCCTGCATCTGTTGTGCGCGGCCTCGTCGCCAGGCGTTCCTTCGAGCTTGATGGAGCGCTCGAAGCAGTCGCAGCCGCCCTCCCTGACATGGTGGTACGACACGGCTACTGCGACGTCGGATAGCGGCATTTTCCGCCTTCGCGCCTGCAGCCGTGTGGTCATCGCCGTGCATGCGGCGAGCGAAGCACTTAGCAACTCGTCGGGGCCGCCCCCCGGTGCCGCCCCTGCTGTCGGGGCCGCGATTGAGAACACCGATGCGCCGGCACGGCCGTTAAGCGTGCCAGCGTCGTCAAGGTCTCCGGCCACCTCAGCCTGTGGCGGAGAGGTCCATCATCGTTCGAATTCGTCATCGTGCTTTCCTTTCAGAGTGTCATTCGGCCTGCAATATTGCCCCCCTAAGCCGGGGGATCGGCGTCCAAAATTGACCCCCTACAGGTTGGTCTGTTGCGCTGCCTGCTTCGTAACAA
>NZ_JADPKS010000097.1 GCF_023074175.1 Bradyrhizobium sp. 139 | reverse complement strand
CATTTTTCGCGAGCCGGGCTTGCGGTGGACGCGGCAGCGTCGGCACGAGAGGGTGCGGGCAGGGCGGGTAGCCCCTGTGAGCTCGAAACCGCGTGCGGATGAGCGGCGCTGACAGTTCGTCTCGTCAATATTTCGATGGCAATGTGCACAACGCCGTCGGACCCTGTGACGGTCAGCGAACGCGCGTACGGCAAAACCGTGTGGTCCTGGCCGTCGTTGCTACGGTCAAGCCTTTCGAAGATGTGGAGCGCCCAACCGGGCGGGCTGCATCGTCAATTCGCGGGGCGAGGGAGGCCAGAGGGAACTCGGCTCCCGGGAGAGCACGGCATAAGCCGTCAACCCACTGCGCAGGGAAGGCCGTGTGTTGGGCTCACCTGTATGCTGCTGTGCGGTTTTTCTGCGTGTACCTTTCGCGCAGCGGACCGCGGGTGCCAGCCGGCACCCGGCCTTCCCTGCACCCTCTTGGCTCAAGAGGGTGGAGCGACCAGGCAAAGCTCGGGCGAATTGCGTCGCGAGGGCGCGAAGCTGTGTCTGCAAGTTGAAACGAGAGGAAGGCGTAGGATGGGTAGAGCACTTGCGAAACCCATCATGCTTCCGCGTGGATGAGACCTGATGGGTTTCGCTTCGCTCTACC
>NZ_JADPKS010000109.1 GCF_023074175.1 Bradyrhizobium sp. 139 | reverse complement strand
GTCGCGGAACTTGCTCATCAGCGTCTCGCCGGCATGCGCCAGCGCTTCCAGACGCGGCAGTCCGAGGAAGCCGCACGTGCCCTTGATGGTGTGGACCAGACGGAAGATGTTATCCAGGATCTTGGCGTTGTTCGGCTCCTGCTCGAACTTCACCAGCTGATTGTCGACGGTGTCCAGGCTCTCGCTGGTCTCCGTCAAAAACTCCCGCAACAGATCATCCATGAGTTACGCCTTACTGAGCCGGACTTCGACGCCTGAGCCGCACCTGGAGTTCGGCGGAGGTTCGCTGCTGGATCGTTAGACAACCCCTTTCACGGTCCCGTTAATTTCAGCCTCCGTGCTAATACGGATATTGAAGACAAGTTTGCGATTCGACGGCATGGGGTAGCGCTTTTCGGCAAAAGCGGAGCCGCATCTCATGCGACAGATGCCATAGGGTAAACGCTCCGATAACAGCACTACGATGTGCGCGAAAAAATCCAGCCGGCGAAGGACGATACGAATGGGCCGCGCGAATTGAATCAGATCACTCGCGGTCAGGGTCGCCCATGCGGCCGTCGGCTGCTCGCCTGCTGAAATCCGCAAGAGCTGCGCTTGCGGTAAACGGACGCTTACTTCGCGGCCGCCGCGATTAGTACCGCCTATGCGGCGGTGAGGGCCTGCCACGTACGCCTGCTAAGAACCCTGCGGTGACGACAGCTCGGCGCAACCAGCCTGCATGCCGGTGTGCGCACTGTGCAGCAGGGGCGCCATCGCGACCGGACATCTTGTCCCAATTGCCAATATATCCCGACGGGAACATGATGAAACTTACCCGTGGAGGAGCGGCCCGTTCGCTTTGAGTTCCGGGCTGACGAGACGGAGGCAGTCTTGGAAACAATGGCGCGCCAATCCAACGGTTTCCTGTCGGCGCTGTCGGCGGAGGATTACGAATTAATCCGCCCGCATTTGCGCACGATCGATCTGCCGCATGAAGCGGTCCTGGTGAAGACCGGCGAGACGCTCGAGCGCGCTTACTTTCCCCACCGCGGCGTGATCTCGCTGGTGGTGGAACTTGCCAAGGGCGAGCATGTGCAGGTCGCCATGATCGGCCGCGACAGCCTGCTCGGAACGCTCTCGACCATGGGCGATGCCTGCGCGCTGAACACGGCGATCGTGCTGGTTCCCGGTACCGCCTCCGTGATGGACCTCGAGCGGCTGCGCGGCGCGGCCGACCAGAGCAGCACCTTGCGGACGCTGCTCACCCGTCACGGGCTGGCGGTCTACGCGCAGGTCCAGCAGACGGCGGGCTGCAACGTCGCCCATCCGGTGGAGTCGCGGCTGTCGCGCTGCCTGCTGCACACCCACGACCTGTCAGGCGACGACCGGCTGCTGCTGACCCAGGAGGCGATGGCGCAGATGATCGGGGCGCGCCGCAACAGCGTGTCGCTGGTCGCCAATACGTTGCAGCAGGCCAATTTCATTCACTACAGTCGTGGACACATCCAGATCCTCAACCTCGACGGCCTGCGTCAGACGGCGTGCGAATGCTACGCCACGGTGAAGGCCCAGTACGACCGGCTGCTCGGCCCGCGCTGACCGGCACCACGGCTTGGTAAACCGGCGGCTAACGCCGGCCTGCAAACACGGATCGTCCTGCTACCGGAACTGAAATTCGAATTCCGTAGATACGGGGCGTGCCTCGCGCCGTACAGGCCGCGCGACAGACGAACCGTGACCAGGACACGCCGAGCCATGTTTGAAGTGACCGCCGCGCCGATGCAGAAAACGGTCGATGTCGAGCCCGCGCGCGAGCCGGGTGCATACCAAGCGCTGGTGCGCGAGATCGGCGAGGACGGGGCCTGTGAAGTGCGCGACGTGTTCTGGACCGAGACCTGCGCGCGCCTGCAACTGTTCCGCACGCTCTCGCTCGCACAGCATCACGCCAGGATCGTGCGCGAAGCGCATTCGCTGAAGAGCGCGGCCGGCACGTTCGGCTATGTCAGGCTCGCGGCGCTGGCACTGCGGCTGGAGAAGACCGCGGAGACGCTTCACGAGACCGAATTCCACGATCTCCTGGACCTGATGGATGCCGCCTACGCCGCCGCGCGCGCACAGGAGCCGCAGGGCTAGAAGCCATTTCCGTTCCGATTGAATCGGAACTGTGGATTCCTGGTTTGGGGCGTTTTCTTTGCGCGAACCGGTGTCCATGTCGCTCGAAAACACTCTGACGAAAGCCGCGCCAATCCCGCCGTACTTCTACGGCTTGGGATTTTCACAGATGGCTAATCATAGGTGGCGATAGTCGCCGGAAACCAGGAGGGTTTCCATGTTCACCTATGAGACTGCGGACCAGAAAGAGGTCCGTCGCTTCCGCATCGCACAGTTCAACGGCCGGACGGCGACGGTGAAGTCTGGCGGGGCGACGGTGACTGGTTTCGTTCGCTCGGTGCTGGAGCAGGAATCGAGCATGCCTCCACGCTGGACCATCACGATCATTCCGAACGCACCGAAGGAAGATCCCAAGTCGCTGCGGCCGTCGTCGCGCGCGCGCCGCCCTTTCGCCGAGGATTATCTCTGAGCGCTATCGGGTTCCACTCTCAGGCTTGATCGCGCCGCCCGGCGGCGCAAGACAGAACCTCAATCGATCGAATGCAGCAGCGCCGCACGGACGAGCTCCGCGGTGTTGCGCGCACCGAGCTTGCGCATCGCCTCGGCGCGATGGCTTTCGAAAGTACGCGGGCTGATCTGCATCCGCAGCGCGCCCTGCTTGTTCGAGCAGCCCTCGCTGATCAACCTCAGCACCTCGCGTTCGCGCTTGGTCAGCCGCTTCTGGCCCGATAGGCCCAGCAACTCGGTGCTCGGCCCACGCTGCGGCTGCGGCGCGCTGGCGGCGTTCAATTCGGCGCCCTCGGTCCTGAACGGGGGGATCGGCAAGGGATCCTTGTGAGGGCCGGCAAGCTGCTTGACCAGGCCGCAAACACGCTCGGTCTGCACCAGCGCATTCTCTACCACGCGCTGCAAATAGGCTCGATCGCCCGTAACAGGCGCGAGCTGGTCGCTGTGATGCTTGATCTCGCCCATGTAGAGCAGGAGCGCGGTCAGGGGACCGTTGAGCTCGCGGGCAATAGCGGAGGCCATCTCGTCGGCAGCCTTGGCGCGGACGGCGTTCAGGCGGACGAAATCGAGTTCTTCGGTCGGAGCAGTGCTGCTTTCGAACCATTCCGACGGCCGCGAATCGGTGGCCGTATCGTTGTGTGACCCCATATCACTCGTTTAGCGGAACCGAGGCCGTTGTGTGATTAACTTTTTGCTCCGTAAGACTACGGTGATTTTGGCAGTTTTATGCTTAAACACCGGCATAGGCACAATTTATGCCTGAGTGCCCGCGGCTCCGAGCGCGCTAAGGTTGAGGATTCGCCCGAAGCTTGAGCGGGCGAGCGGGCAAGGAAAAGCCTCGTTAACCAAGGTTGCCCAGCGTGCGCCCCCGTCCCCCCGGTTTTTACGGATAAATTAACAATGACTTGCTTCCCTTAGTCACGATCGAGAGCGCGCGAATGCCTCCACGCATGGGGCCTGCAGGCCTGCGGGAAACGCTGCGAAAGATTGCGTGCCATGAACGAGATCAATCGGCTGTCGGAGTTCTTGCAGAGGCTGACGCCGCTGTCGCGCAGCTGCCTGCTCAGCGAGCTCGAGCGGCTCGAGCTCTGCGGCATCGACATGCCGGGCTCGGCCGATATCCAGACCCACCTGCGCGCCGAGTTTCGCAAGGATGGATCGACCCAGGCACGCGCCACCAGTCCCTCACGCTACTTCTTCGCGCCGCTCGAACTGCTCCTGATCGACGGCGCACCCGAGCATGCCAATGCGGGGCGGATTTCGCGCAACACGCTGACCCCGATCTGGGAGTGGATCTGCCGCGACCTGCTGCCGACCATGGCGCGCGACTACATCAAGGCGATCAACGACCAGGTCACCGCCAACAACCCGAAGGAAGTGCTGAAAACCGCATCGATCTTCCAGATCAAGGTCGTCAAGGTTCTCGAGAGCACCCTCGCTTCGGCGGAGAGCACCGAGTTCGCGCGCGGCAAGCTCACGCAATACACGGCCTCGCCAACCGCGTTCGACGACGTGAAGAAAATGCAGCATGTGCTGCGCGCCGGCGACGCGCTGCCGAAATTCAACGAAAAGCTGCCTGCGAAGATCGCGAAATTCGACGACGGCCAGGTTGCCCAGATCACCACGCAACTCGATGCCTTCAAGAAGTCCCACCCGAACGCGCTGCCCTTTGCGCTGGCGCTGGTGGCGAGGCGCTTGACGACGTCCTGGCAATTGGTGCGCCTTGCCACCAAGCCCGCCGCGAGCAAGAGCGCGGCCGACATCGCCGCCACGCCCTATGCTTGCGTGGTTCCCATGGTGCTCGACCGGCTCGACGACAAGCGCCTCGCTCTGAGAATCGCGCTCCGGCACAACCGGGTGCTGGTCGCGCGCGACCTGCTCGCCGAAATCTACGACACCGAATATGCGCTCAAGGTCCGCATCGACGGGATCGAGAGTTGCGAATGGGGCATTCGGCTCCAGCAATTGATGGATGCGATCGCGGCGCTGGTGTCCGCCGAAGTGAGCCGCTTCCCCTCCAATGTCGGCCATATTCTCGGCTCGCGCCGGCTGCGCAGCCACGACACGCTCGGCGGCAAGCTGTCCTATCTGGCCTGGAAGGGACGCGACGCCGTGCAGGACGGCGCGGCAGCGTTTCGCAAATTGATCAGCCAAACCTGATATCGCACAGCTAGCGCGCCCGCGGCAGGCTCAGGAAGCGATCGAGAAATCGCCCTGACAGCACGAATCTGAACCACCAATAGATCATTCGCCGCATCGTCATTGCTGTAGTCCTCGACAGCCCACCACCGGCTGCGCGCAGCAATAGCGCAGGTGCAGCAAGGCACATGTGATGCACTTCACACTTGCGCCGCCGCAGCCGGACGCATTGTCGCGGAACTGTCACGCGCGACGTGGAAATATGCGCGCATCGCGCGAAAATGAATTCGTCGATCGTCGCCGTCGCTCGTATCCTGCGATGCACCGCAAGAGCGACGGGAAGGAGGTTGCGATGAGATCGAACCGACGGACAGTGACGATGGTGACGTTGCTTGTAGGCGCGCTGGCGCTTACCTCGACGACGATGGCGCAGACGACGGCGCCGCAAGGCAATGCCGCGCCGACCGCCGACAACGCGGTGCTGCTCACCGTGTTCTTCAAGCACGACCAATCCCGCCCGTTGAACGAGCTGAATGCGCAGCTCGAGAAGCAGGGCTTCTACAAGGCGTTTCCGCCGCCCGGTGTCGAGGTCGTGAGCTGGTACGTGATGATGGGCATCGGCCAGGTGATCACGCTGCGCCTGCCGGCCTCGCGGCTGCGCGAGGTCAATCGCGTCATCGAGGACACTGCGTGGGGTGCCTATCGCACCGAGTTCTATCCGACCTATGACTACAAGGCGGTCGGCATGGCCCAGCACGACAAGGCCGCAGGCAATTGAGGCGTGCGTTATTCAATTGGGCGAAGCGTGCGCGACACATCGTCCGATTACAGGACAGCGCGCGCCCGCCGCCAAACCGCGTCTTGCAAAAATCTCGCAGGATTGCCGCACCTCCTGCGCGCACGCGCGGGCAGACGTAAAAACTTCTCGAACGAGATCCGGACAATTTTAGACGTGATGGCGGATTTAACGTTACCCAGATAATTCAACAATCGGCTGAAGCCCTCCATATTTGAAACTGCTCCCATCGCTAACACCGGTCGCGGAACGGGAGATGTTTGCGATGAACGATGAACTTGTTGAGCTTGCCGGACGGAGGCCAAAAACCTTCGGACGGCGAAAGGTAACACCGCGCGCATGCGTCGCCGACGGCAAGCGCCATCTGCGCGCTTTTCTTGCGGAGGTGCTGGAGGATCTCGGCTTCGTGACCAGCGAGTGCGCCAGCGCTGACGAACTGCAGGCCGTGTTGACCAGCGAATTGCCGGACCTGATCCTGCTCGGCATCGCCGCCGACGGCATCGAGCCCGGACGGTTTCTGGAGACGTTGGTGCGCGAGGCGTTCGACGGCAAGGTTCTGACTGTGGGCGCCCGCGAGTCGATCATCGTCAAGGCGGTGCAGCAGGTCGGCGAGGAATATGGCCTTGCGATGTTGCCGCCACTGACCACGCCCTTTGCCGCGGAGACGCTGCGGGAGCGCGTCGCGATGCTGCTGCCGCAGGAGCCGGCGCCGAGCCCGGCCGTGCATGTCGGCGAGGCGCTTCATGCCGGCTGGCTCGAGCTTTGGTACCAGCCCACGATCGACGCGCGGACGCTGATCCGCTGCGGCGCCGAGGCATTGGTGCGGATGCGGCATCCGACCTGGGGCGTGGTGCCGCCGGCTTATTTCATTCCCGAAGAGCACGATCCGCATCTGCGCGACCTCTCGGAATTCGTGATCGAGCGCGCCGTCCAGGACTGGCACTATCTGCTGGAGCGGCAAAGCCAGGTCGATCTCTCGATCAACCTTCCGGCGTCGTATCTGAAGGAGCCGCACGCCGTGCGCGATCTCTGCCGCCGCGTGCCGACGCATCCGGCCTTCGGCGGACTGACCATCGAGATCGACAGCGACGAGGCGATCCGCGACCTCGATTTCCTCGCCGAGGTCGCACGCGAGGTCCGCCTGCACAATATCGGCTTGTCGATCGACAATCTCGGCGCCAACTGGCCGTCGCTGATGGACCTGGACAAGATCCCCTTCATCAAGTTGAAGGCCGACCGGCACTTCATCACCGGCAGCGGCAGCGATCGGCTGAAGCGCACGGTGTGCCGTCACATCGTCGAGCTCGCGCAGGGCTACGGCACGCGCACCGTTGCCGAAGGGATCGAGAGCCGCGCCGACCTCGTCGCCGCTAACGAACTCGGCTTCGACCTTGTGCAGGGCTTTCTGTTCGGCAAGCCGATGCCGCTGAAGAAGTTTGCGCGGAGCACGCTGACGCGGACGGTGATGGAGCAGGCCTGAAGGGGCAAGCGTGAGGGAGCAAGCGTGAGGCACACGGCCTCACGCATACCGCCGCGCGAACACGACGCAGACGACGACGAGCGCGGTCGCGGCGATCATGCTCCATGCGACCGGCTCATGCAGCAGGAAGCCGGCGAGCGCGAGGCCGAAGAACGGCTGGAGCTGCTGCAACTGACCGACGCGGGCAATGCCGCCGATCGCAAGGCCGCGGTACCAGAAGATGAAGCCGACGAACATGCTGAAGACGGAGACGTAGGCGAGCCCGATCCAGGCGGGCACGCCTACCCCGCTCCATGTCGGCGGCCATGTCAGGATCGCGACCGGCACCATCAGCGGCAATGCCAGCAGCAGCGCCCAGGAGATCACCTGCCAGCCGCCGAGGCGGCGCGACAGCGCGGCGCCTTCGGCATAACCCAGCCCGCACAGCACGATGGCGGCGACCATCAGGAGATCGCCGGTGAGCGACGCCGAGCCGTCATGCGAGAGGGCAAAGCCCGCCACTGTGGCACTGCCCAGGACGGCGAACAGCCAGAACAGCGGCTGCGGCCGCTCGCCGCCGCGCAGCACGGCGAAGATCGCCGTCGACAGCGGCAGCAGCCCGATGAAGACGATCGAATGCGCGGAGGTGATGTGCTGGAGTGCGAGCGCCGTCAGCAGGGGGAAGCCGACCACGACTCCGATGGAGACGATGGTGAGCGAGACGAGATCCGTCGGCTGCGGCCGCGCCTGACGGAGCAGGCCGAGCACGGCCACACCGATCAGTGCCGCGACGACCGCGCGCGCGGACGTCAGAAATAGCGCGGAGAAACCGCCGACCGCCACGCGCGTCGCCGGCAACGAGCCGCTGAAGATGATGACGCCAAGAAGCCCGTTGCCCCAGCCGCTGCCCGCAGATTGCATGTCCGTCTCGCTTTTTGGGTGACGATCATCGGCCCGAACCGGTGGCGTCGGCCAGCGTGCGCGACGATCAAGTCCCACGTCTCCCGCGACCGGACAACAAAAAAAACTCGAAAACAACCCCATGCACAGTAGCCGGCAGGCGCAAGATCAATGACTTACGCGAGGGCCGGAGTGGTCTGATGCGGCGGTAAGATTAGAGAGGGGTGGGTACCGATGAGGCTTGTGAATGGGCGCTGGAGCGCGTCATTGTCGACATTGCGGCCTGGTTTCAGGTCACGCTTCTGAAGATCAGCAGAAAGAAGCGAGGATCGTAGTGTCGGCGGGTTTCGGATGACGTCGCTCGTCGTTTGACTCGTCGGGCAAAACAGGGGCATGATGCCACCGTTGCAAGGCGTTTGTGATCGGCAGCTAGTCGCCGAACCCCGCAAGTTTGATCCAGCTTGAAAGATCGTTCTGGCCCACGAGGACTAGAGCATAAAGCGCAACCGCTGTTCGGCAGAGCAGTTCATCGGGATCCTAAGAGCATGAGTCTGGCGCGTCGTGTGCCGCAAGCATAGCCGAATAGACTGGCGTATTAGCGCAATAGTCGCTTCAGTTGCCCTGTACCCTCTCTGCGGGCCAATTGCGGTTCACAGCCTCTCGGAAAGGAGTCAGCACTTCCGGGGGAGCCATCCGAATATAATTTAACGCCAAACTTAGCTTATCCGGAGCGAGCCCTTCCAAATACTGAAGTCCGGCTTGCACGCTGAACGCACGATTTGTAATTGGCTTGAATTTAGCAGGAAGAGCCGTCCAGACGGCGCCATCAAATCCCTTTTCGCGCATCCATTCACAGATCATCTGAAACGTTCGAGGCTGCCTAGCCTTAACATCTTCATTTCCTATATCGCGGATCAAATCTACGAATCCAATTCGCGCCGGACCAGGTGTCTTCTCACGCGCAACGAGATCGGAAACTGCCTGATGGATATCGACGAAGGCACTCTTGGCCGAATAAGTCTTGCAGGGCGTTCCAACGCGCTGATCGATAACGAGCGTCAGGCGACCGTCTCGGGACACCCGACAGAACTCGATCGGCAGAGCGGGGCCGTCACATTGGAATCTGCCCTCCAGATGCAGCGATCCGGCATTCCACACAACTGAGCCCCAGCCTAGAACAGCGATGTTCATAGGTTTGCTGCCACTAGATCTCCTGTTCCTTCATCTTTAGATCTTGCGTGATGATCTCTACAATGAACTTTTCAACAGACTTACTATCCAGCGCATCCAATAGCTTATAGCCCCCAACGCCGTTCAATTTCACCATCAATGTACGGAAGGCTTTTCGCTCGAATAGCTTCTGGTTTCCGTTGTATGATTTTGCAAGCTTATGCAACAGAGCTGTGAAAACCGGAATGCTTTGTGCGGTTGTCGGTCGCTCCACGATATTGGCGCGGACATCGGAACGATGCAGAAGAATGTCTAAGCTTTGCTTCAGCGACAAGCCCTGTACGCGTTGGCACAAGTGCCCCATCCACCATAGCCGGGACGCGACGTTATCTCTTTCGAGTTGCCGCTGGGTAGACGCGAAGAAATGACTTTGGATGTGCTTTATGGCAGCGTCATCGGACTTTGGAATCGGCCATCGTAACCTTGCGTGATCGAGCATCAACGTATGGGAGAGCATGACCCAAAGCCTCTCATCAGCCGCTTCATACGGAGACAGGTCGCTCAAGGCTTTGACCATCAAAGTACAATTGTCAGTGTCGAAGAGATCTTCTCCGGTTGGCGCCTTTAACTTCGACAACACTTTCTCATCGACCTCGATATCGCTCTCGAAATTAAGCGATGGGTCTAACGTGAGATGCCCAAAATCGCCGCCGCGATAAAGAGACAGATTATCCCTGATGCCGCGCCGAAGCTCGTCCAGCGCGCGCTCCTTGATGAACCTCAGCTTCACTGATCATCCCCTCCGTCCGCAAAGACATATTGCTTGAGAAGCGATAGGGGGCTCTTGAGTAGCCTCTGCGCTGTTTCGCAAGCATCGTGCGTTCGATAGTCAATGCTGTTGTTGTGACATTGCTGCATTAGAATTTTCGCCCACCTGAAATCAGCAAACGTCTCCTCGTCTTCCCGCAACTTATGAATCGCCTCCACAATGGCCGCGAAATAGAGCGAATTGATAAGAACGGCCTTGTTACGACGGCTATTTCTGGCGCGGTCGATCTCGTCCTTTGCCTCCGGGCTAAGCTGAAGTTGAATTTTATTCTCTTCGAAGCGTAGCCGCCAATCGAATCCGACGAGACTGTCTTGCTTCACAAGTTGCAAGATCGAGCTGATCGGCTTGAAAAGCTCACGATCGATGAAGACCATACGAGGCTCGTCCGCCGCGAGCACCTCGCCCACTTCGAACGAAAACTCCTTCACGCCAAATTCGGAATTGATGTCCCGACAGCGAAATTTTTTTATAGGCTTAGTTGCAACAATGAACGGTGAGACAACAACCTCGCCCTTGAAAAGACCGCTGGTGAAGGCTTTTTCGATATCGAGCTTCTTACTTGTGATTGCGTCACGAAAATACGTCTCACGGCACGATATGATCAGAGAAACGCAAGCATTGCCGCTCGCGATCTCTTTCTTGATCTCGTCGATGCTCAGCGCGATGTGAGCTTTCAACACAATCTTCTTGTTATCGCCGGAGCTGACAATATCGACAGTAGTCTGAAACTCACCGCTCTCATAGTCGTCGATATCCGGACGCAGAACCGGGTATGGAAAGGCCTTCTGGCTATCAAATCGCATTAGCGGCCACTTTCATCGCACCCAGGAACTTCGCATCCAATTCGACTTCCAGCGTCATGCGGCTACCCCGTCGCGCTCGTAGGTTGCGAACGATACCACTTCGAACGCTTCCCACTGACGTCTTCACCACATTTAGCCGTCGATCAGTATCCGCGCCCGCCTCGTACAAAACGAGTTCGATGTTCCCCGACACATCAGGCGTGATCGCGATCCGCCTGCGCTTCTCGTTTATGGTGACACTTCGAAAATTGTTCAGGTGTATATGATTGGAGGACTTACCAGCAGATTTGGCGGCTTTACTGGACTTAGTTCCCTTTCCGGACTTTTGCGCGCCACGTTGCTTTTCATCCTCATCCTCTTCGTCCGTTCGGACGGTAACTGGTGGACGCTTCATCGGCTGGGCTCGAATCTCAATCTTACCGATCGGATTCACTTCCTCGCCTTTTTGGCCGCCAGTTTCTTCTCCATCGTCGGCGAAATAGTCGGCCAGCTCTCTTACGTCAGAAATCTCGGAAACTGGATCACGCGCGTGCCTCTTCAGCATTTCACGAGCCCATCTCGCGAGCTCGATGAGCGCCCTTCGTCCACGCTCGATGTTTTCTGGAGAAAGACGATCTGGCTCGAAGTCATTGTGCCGGGGCGGTTCCATGTCTCGAAGAAGCTCGTTGCCCTTCTTATTGTGGCATTCGATCACCGCCGCGAACTCTTTGAAATCCGGAAATCTCTTCAATCTGTCCATCTGGTCAGTGATTAGCATTCCATTTCGCAAGATCGCCACTCGCTTCGGCAATTGATCGCCTAGTAGGATCCGGATTTGGCAATTGCCTATTTCCCGGTTCTCCGAATCTTCCACCAAAACTTCCTCTGCGGAAGCGAGCGTGGCGAAATAACTCTTAGCATTGTCGAACCCTTCTGACTGACCCTTGGCGCCCTCGAGCGAAGCGCGGACCGATTCGTCTTCGAAGAGGTCGTGAATTGTTTCCTTTGAAATTGTTCGTGCATTTATCTCCACGACCAATGCACCTTTCCAGATCGCACCAAAGAAATTTTCCAGAATGGAAGCAGTGAGCAGTTGCTCCCAGTTTTTTACAGCGTGAAATCCAACGATATGCAGGGCCGTACCAAGGCACTTAGGCATCTCTGCTGCATTTTTTGCGCGAGGCACCCAGACCGAAACATTAGATGGAGCGCCTTCAACGGGCATGCAGTTTTCTCTTAGCCCCCAGTAGCCAATATTCTGCCTGGTGCGCCCTTCTTCGTCCTCGTGGGACATCAAGAGAGCCTTACCTTGGGTGAGCTGCTTGAAATTATTTCCGTCCTTGTAGACGGTCGAAATTAGGATTGTTCGCAGATCGGAAACGGCGAAGGGCGCGAATTTTCCGATGCCGTATGACCCAAGGCCGGTGCCTTCCGAGCGTCATCCTTCTTGCTCTGCCCGCTTGCCTTCACATAGGCGAAGTAAGGAGAGCCATTGTGACAGGGACCTTTCATTCCCGTGGTGTTGCTCTCAAGCACCGAAAGGACAGGAATAGCTTTACCGTTGAGGATTTTTTCCGCGGCCGCGAAAAACTCTTTCGCTTTCTTGCCCTCACCGTCAGCCGAAGCCAAGCAGAGCTTCATCACTGACTTCAATTCATCGATCCCGGGGATCTCGCGCGGCGAAACTTCACGATACCTGAACTTAACGGTCACCGGACGCTTCAGCTGAGCATCGAGGCTGTTTTGCAAAACCTCGCGCGCAAGACTGGCGAAAGGACTTCCGCGAAAGTGCTCAATGCCCGGATCATTGAAGCCCTTCCATTGATCCGCACCATCAATTGGGAATTCCCAACCTATGTTGGTGGCCTTCATGCTTTGAGCTCCATCAGATATTTCTGCTTCACCGCTTGCGCGAGCAACTTCGCGACGGGCGGCGCAACTGCGTTTCCTATTTGCTGGTATCTTTGAGTTCTTGAGACGTCGGCGGGAAACTTGAACGATGAGGGGAAGCCCTGAAGCTTAAGACATTCACTCTCAGTTAGCTTTCGCAGCCCCTTCGAGTCCCATATGAAAGGTACGTTATGTCCGCCACCCCCATATTGGCGGTGAGCGTCGGACAAACATTCGGTTCTTTGAGCCGAACGAAATATTTGCGGAGCTGGTACAGGTGCCGAACGTTCCCCCTGTCGTTTTTCTGCCCCGTGATCATCTTGAAGTAGCGGTTCTCCTCTGGGAGGTAGTACCAGTCATCTTTCTCGCCTTCGAAATCGATGAATTTCGAAATCTGCTTAGGCAAATCGCAGGTGTCACCTGGAAATTCGAATCTGCCGTCTCGGAAATGATCCTGTGACCAGGCGACCATGAACAGTCGGGACCGCTTTTGCGGGATCGGAGTAAGATCGAATAAGTCGAGCTCCTTCGCGTTACTCTCGCGGAACCAGTAACCCGCCTGCTGCAGTTGACGGGCGATTTCGGCGAACCAAACACCTCCCTCACCCATCTTGAGATACGGTGCATTCTCGAACACCAGGACTGGAGGCTTCTGAGACTTAAACTCGTTCACGATGCGTATGATCTCGAAGAACAGTCTGCCACGCTCATCCTCGAATCCCGAACGCGCTCCTGCTTGGGAGAAGCTCTGGCACGGGAAGCCTGCATGGAGAACATCGACGGGCTCTAATCGATCTCCCCGCACACTGAGCTCTCGGACGTCTTTTTGGAGAAGTCGGTTTGCGGGAAAATTCCTTCGGTAGACCGCGCACGCATATGGATCGATTTCGCAGGCCCATGCGGTGTCGAAACCTGCCGTTTCAAATGCGAGACAGAAGCCACCAATCCCGCTGAAGAGGGCGCCAACTTTCAATTTGCGCATTTTGTTAGAAGTCAGAGCGCCACGTTTGCTTTTTGAGTGCATGTCTTCAATCAATTGAGAACTGCGCTGGATTTCATCCAGTTGTTCATTGTCTAGACGGGATAGTCACAGACTGAACGACTTGTCAGCCTCTTCAGAAGTGCCGCCGAACCTTTGTCGCAAGCTTTCCACCTCTTTTTGGAGAGCCTTGACGATCTTTCGCGCGTCCTCTTCACGGAAGTCATAGGCAGCTCGATTCGAGAGATTGCCAATGAGGCGCAGGTCCTTGATTGCGCGGTTCACCCTCTTGTTTGCCAGCTCAACAAATTTTGTGCGCTTGTCCCGCATTCAAAGCTCTCTCCTAAGTATAGAACCTCGCGACAATTCCACAAATATTTGGGAATTGTAAGCGATAAACACGATAATTTTTTGGATATGTTGTATATTTCTGGCAACTAATGAGCAAGATTACTTTATTTACAATGGCTTATGAAAATTTCATATTGGTTGACTTCAAGAGCTTCCGTAGCCTGCCAGCCAGGCTCTGTACATCCCTGGTTTCACACTCCCACACAGTGAGAACGGTCCATCCGAGTTCTTGGAGAGCACGCCGCGCCATTTCATCACGCCTCACCGTCCGCTCGAACTTGGCCTCCCAAAATGCGACGTTACTCTTGGGCATGGAAGTGAGATGGCAACTTGGGTGCCGATGCCAAAAACATCCATTCACGAAGATCACTCGCTTGGACTTTGGGAGCACCAGGTCTGGTGTACCCGGCAAATCGCGTCGATGAAGGCGATAGCGAAACCCGAGCGAGTGCACGATCCGGCGCACAGTGAGCTCTGGCGTTGTGTGGCGACTTCTGATTCGCGCCATATTTGCTGATCTTTGCTGTGGCGTGAGTTTGTCTGCCAAAGAGAGCACCGCTGGTTCTGGTGTTTGTGTTTACTCGGCATTGGAGCCTGCTCGGACAGGGAACACAGGCCCGTCCGCAGACTTCTCGTCGTCTGCAGAACCACGACATGACAAGTCAGGCCACGACCAAAGCAACAGGCCATCCGGCCCTGCTGGAAGACTGGGCTGAAAGGGAACTCAGTTGCTCAAGCAAAAAGTTATGGAAATCAGTGGCGGAGAGGGAGGGACTCCGCGGGCCCTTTTCGCCCACGACGCCAATTACCTCGATGAAACAACGCCGTTCGGCGGGTTACGACTACTCTGACGACTACATAGTGGACTACCGCAGCGATCAGCACCGCAGAATTGCCCAGCAGTCTGCGGCAGTCAACGATCTATGGATTGTCCGCTTTGGAAACTTGATTCATCGTTGATGCGGTATTGCTGATCAGGCGAGCGGCCGCGTTAAACTTTTTAGACGCGAGCTATCGTTCTTGCTACGTTCGATGGAGATAAGACGGATCGACCCGCAGCTGGCGAACGCCCACTCCCAAGCAGATGGAAGATGGCCGCTCTCGTCGGCAGGAACGTGCCGCCAGTGCCCGGATTGGCCCCAGACGCGGATCTTCCGCAGGAGTACTGCGAGGCCCTCTTGAACGACCACCATACAGAGATCCGGCCCGACTGCCGGAGCACTGCTGCGGCTGGCCTCAAGATGATGTGGCACGAAGCTTGATCGCGCAATGGCACGCCGATGGGCTTCTTAGCTTTATCGAGGAGCGTACCCTTGCCAATGCTTCAGGACGATCGCTCTCATTTCGTCATACTCATGGAGTTGAGGCTCTTCCTTGAAGGCCAGTTCCATGAATGCAGAATCGTATTCTTCTAACCGCGCAAGAAAATCCGAAATGGTTTTGTAAATTTCTATCGATTGATCAATTTGCATCGGATGATCTGCGTCTGCTCCAACTTTGACCATCAAAATTGGTCGCGCGACTATTGCTCCATCACGCCCCTTTATATCGAGAGCTGTGAGCCGCAGGCACTCGATCTCTCGATGCGAGGGCAAAGGCGCAAGATACTTCGCAACCGGATAATCCGGCTCTTTGTAGTGGATATCGATTTCTATGATGTTGTGTCTTACTTGGACAGTCCCCACCGGGAAGCCCTTTTTCGCCGGCGGGCGCAATTTATGGCTGCGGCCAAGGGCTTGCTCAGGACACCCTCAAAGCGATCGACTTCCAGGAGCTGCTCCGGGTAGAGCCCGATAGCGGCACTACCAACAACCGCAACATGAAGGGGCTGCGTGAGGACCTGCAAATGGATCTATCCCAGGAGGTTCGGCCGAATCCTTAGTCCCACTGCAGCCTCTGATTCGCCCAATTGCGTTCTAGTTGATAGCATGGCGAGCCTACCAACCGGGGGAGGCCCGCATGAACTCCGACCGCCATTATGCCGTGGCGTCGCTGCTCTTCGATTACGTGAAAAGTCCATCGCTGCGGCATCTGCGAGATCCCCACAGCGTGCACAAACTTGCCCGGGACATCGTGAATGCGATTGATCGGGCGGGCTCGATCTGGAGCAAGTGGGAAGCTGAACGTGAGGAGGTGGCAAAGGCTGCTGCTCCGTGCTGGATCCCGATTGAAGACCTACTCGCCTCTCTTAATAATTTGCCAGGTCCGCCGCTGACCAAGACAGACGTGGAGCAGCGTCTACGCGCGATGTGGGAGGAGCCCTACACGAGCTATCCCGGCGAAGACCTCAAAGGTAGTTGCCTGGCGCTGTATCTCGCTGAAAAAGCGCAGGGTACGGAGATGCGTGCTATCATAGGAATGCTTCAGGAGCATTTGGAGCGGGAGGACGAGAGGCTCCGGCGAGAGCAGGAGGAGCGATATCGCAAGCTGAAAGAAGAGGAGCGGGCAAAGCTCGAACAGCGCTTCCTCTCCGGAGCCGATTGTGGTTGGACCCCGATCGATCGCTCCGCCGCATTCTATTGCCGTCGCAACGGGCGCGCCTTCCGTATCGTGCAGGGCAAGGACAAACGCTGGACGCTTTTTCGCATCGAAACGATCGAGGAAGAAGGCGACTTGCTGGGCGTCTATCAGGGGCGAGGCGACGCGAACAAGGCATTGCAAACGATTGCCTACGCAAATGAGCGACGATGATGTCATGCCGCCGGCCTTGTCGCCGCGGACGCGGGCCGTGGTGTGTGGCTACTGCGACCATCCGTACATCCAGCCTTGCACCTCGGAAACGGAGGCGGTCTGCCCCAATATGATCTGGCTGCGCGGAGCAGCCCAACAATCGATGCGGCATCATTACGTTCCGCAGTTCTACTCAAGACGCTGGGCCGGAACGACGGCAGGATCTGCGAGTCAGTCGCCCCCACAAGAAGATCCATCACCAGCGCGTCTACCCGAAGCAGACGGGTTTTCAGGACGGGCTGTACGAAAAGAAAGGCGTTACAAAATCGATCGCGCAACAGGTCGAGGACAAGTTCATGAGCCCCGTCGACAACTTCGCGGCGAAAGCGCTGGATATGATCGAGGCCGACGTCGACCAGGTGAAGAAAGATGCCGAGCAGACTTCGGTTTGGTCGATCTTCCTGACACGCTCATGACCCGGATGCCCGAGGGTTTGGTCGTTCTCACCGAGATGCTTGAAGACGACTGGAAGCGAGACCTTCCGCTGCTGAAGCAGAAATATACTGCCAACCGCGAGCCGGACGATCCCGAGACGATCGAAGAGTTGATCGAGAAGCAGGATCCCGAGCACATGGGCCGGTGGGTCATGAATGTCGCGCCCGAACTGATGCATCATGAAGGAATCGGCCAGGCACTAAACGGAATGCGCTGGTCGGTCGTGACCACGCCGGATGACGAACCCTCGTTCCTTTCGTCTGACAGACCTCTGAACATGTCCAAGACGTTCAGCGATGCCAACTGCTATCTGACCTTGCCCATCGGCCCTCATCGCCTGTTCCTGGCCACCAATACCGAAGAATTGGAGCGGAGTTTCAAGACCAAGCCGGCCAAAGACTTGGTCCAGGAGGTCAATGCCCAGGTCGTCAAGCAGGCCGTCAAGTACGTCTATGGGGTCGACGATTCGGAGCGGGAATTCGTCGACAAGCTGATATCCAGCGATCGCCCGCCATCGCTTTTGGAGAGATTGCGGGATAGGCGAAGGCAGGAGTACGCCCAGGCTTGAGAGCGGTTTCAGGATCCCTCGAAATCGGCCGAGATTGACGGTGAGAATCGCCGAACCGGTGGTACACAGCGGTGGTCACAAATTCGAGCCGGCCCATTCAGGAATCCTTGTTTTTCGGGCTTTTCGCGCATGAAGTCAGAACGGTCGAGCTTCAAAGGTCGATGCTGCCAGCTTTGCTCGAAGGTGATCTGGAAGGGGATCGGCCACCGGCCGTTGATACCTCTTGTTCGCAGCGCCCCAGACGCCAGAAGGAAGACGGCTGCCGGCCAGCGTTCAGAACGGCAATTCCCTCAGTGCGGGTAGTACCAATATTTGATCGACTCCTTGCCGAGGTTTGACTTCAGGATCCTGATCCGTTCATCGGGCAATCGATGAACATCGGAGCTGAGTAGCTCGCTGATATCCTCGAGCACCATCCGGCTTGCAGTCGAGGTGTCATGGTTGATCTGAAGCATGTCGTCACCAACCGCGGTGACGTCGATGGCCTCAACCCCCACGCAAAGATTGGGCTGGCCGTCGGCCCCAATATATCCGGCTCGGGTAGTGAGCGACAATTTGCCGGATGCGAGCAGAGCCTTATCTGCAGACGAGGCATACATCGTCATGTTGCCTGCAACGGATTTGATGGATTTGGCCAACTGATTATATTTGATGTGGTCGACGTCCGGAGCTGCCATCACCAGTTCCGATATGTTCAGGTTGATGTTCTTCGTCTTGGCCATTCCAAGCGTTTCAAGGACGAGCTTGTTACCAAGACTATGGGCCACGATATACAGGTGCTTTCCGGAGACTTCCTTCAGAAGCTGGAAAAGCCGCTCCAGATCCGTGCTGGATGTATCTGCCGCGACCTGGTCGTGAATGTAAGCGACTGGGTTGAGGTCCCCGAGTGACGGCCATGAGAAAACGACAACTTGCCCCTTGAAATTGGCGTCAAAGGCCATCTGCGCGGCCTTGAACACCGCGTATTCGAATGTTGTCCCGAAACCATGAACGAACAGCAGGATCCCGCCCGTCTCGGTGCGCGTGCGCAGCGCCTCAACGAATTGCCGCTCACCCAGAGGCGCGATGCCTCGCATACGGAAATGCTCGCGATCACTCTCCTTGTCGACGAGCAGCTTCCAGATGTTCCAGGGCTGATAGAGCGCCTGCGAGATATCAAACGGCCGATCCACGCGGCCGAAAACATGCTTTTCCGGGATGCTGACGATCGCCAAACCATATTTCAGGTTGGACGGGTCCGAATTTTCGTATCGTTCCGAGGTGAACGAAGTCGCTGTCAGCGCGCCGTCGGTCACAACGCGGTCAGTCGCATAGTACACCGGCTGGAGAGACTTGACGCCATCGGGAAGCGAGGCTTGCCCCGCGCCTGCGAGCGCACCTTGCGGCAGCGTGAAGACAGTCATGGTGCCGCCCTGCGCCGTGTATTTTGCCAATTGCCCACCACCGACCGCTCCGAGACCTCCGCTCGGATCGGCCGTCCCGATCGACTGAGCGGCTGCAGCACGCCCACCTACGCCGGACAGAACGGCCAGATATTGCCTTCCGTTCTGCTCGTAGGTCGTGACATTGCCAACGATTCCGGAGGGCGATTTGAACCGGTACAGCTCCTTCCCGGACTTGGCGTCGACCGCCTTGAAGTAGCCCTCGAGCGTCCCGTAGAACACCACGCCGCCTGCAGTCGCGAGCACGCCTGACTCGACGGAGAACTGCTCCTTGTTCGACCAAACGATCTTGCTCGAGGTACCGTCCCAGGCGACGAGGCTTCCCATATTCGTCTGACCAGACGGCGGATAGGTCGAGATCGTGGCTCCAGTGTAAGGCTGTCCGGACGTGTAGCTGACATTGAATGGCTCATAGTCCATGCAAATGTGCGAAGACGGCACGTAGAACAAATGCGTATCGGGTGAATACGCCGCCGGCTGCTCGCCCTTGGCTCCAAAGGTCGAAGGGCAGATGCCCTTGCTATTGTGGTCTGCGCCTGCCTGATCTGTCGAATATTGATCGACAATGCTGGGACGCCCATAGGTGGGTGAGCTTTTGTTCATATCGACGCCGACTGTCCAGTTGACCGACGCGTCATACTTTTCTGCGCTGAGCAGCTCTCCGGTCGCGCGATCGAACGCGTAGGCCAGGCCATTGCTGTCGAAATGATTAATAAGGCGACGCTGAGTGCCTCCAACCGTTCGGTCGCTGAGGATCATCTCGCTCGTGCCATCATACGCCCATTCGTTATGTGGCGTCAGTTGATACACCCATTTGGCGAGACCGGTGTCGGGATTTCGCGCGAAGATCGCCGTTGACCATTTGTTATCCCCTGGACGCTGCCTGGCTTTTCCGTTCGAGGGCTTCCCCGTCCCGTAATAGACAAGATCGAGAGCGGGATCGAATGACATCCATCCCGATGCGCAGGCGCCGCCGGTGCGCCACTGATCCCCTGGCCAGGTCTTCAGACTGGAGTTCAGACCGACCGGCTTTTCCAGCTCAGTGGTTTTTTCGGGGTCGAACAGGATGTCGGTATCCGGTCCGGTCGAAAACGCCCGCCAGATTTGTTTGCCAGACTTCAAGTCATAGGCCGTGACGTGACACCGCACGCCGAAGTCACCGCCAGACAGACCGACAAGCACCTTATCCTTGACAACAAACGGCGCCGAATTTGCCGCTTGACCTTGCGAGGGATCGCCGTTGACGGCCGACCACACGACTTTGCCGGTTTTGGCATCGAGTGCGACCAAGGTCGTATCAGCCTGATAGAGAAAGATCTTGCCGTCGCCATAAGCGATGCCTTGGCTCGCATTGTCGCAACAAGTCACCGGAATTACGCCCTGCTGCCTCGGCTCATACTTCCAGAGCACCCTGTTGTCGTCGGTCAGGTCGAGCGCATAGACGAAATTGGGATATGGCGTGTGGACATACATGATGTGATCAACGACGAGAGGCCCGCCCAAATGGCCACGCAGTACGCCGGTCGAGAACGTCCACGCGACTTGCAATTGATCCACGTTGGACGCATTGATCTGATCAAGCTTCGAATAACGCGTATTGGCGTAATCCCCGCTCGGCATCGCCCAATTTTTGGGGGACTGCGAAATCAGCGACAGATCATCACTCGCTTCGACCATCGACGGAGCACACAGAGCGATGGCGACCCAAATCGTCAGAATGAATTTGTACATGAACACCTCCCAAACCGAGGACGTCACCCCACGCCAAAAACCCAAGACTGCGCATTATGATGAGATCGCCCAATCATTCAACTCGAATTGAGCAACACCCAATGCATCCCGCAATGCGTGTGTGACCCGGGCGCGCGCTATTGCAGCTCGGCCAATGCCGGCCAACGGGCGGCGCGCCCCGGCCCTGCTATGGCCCGAGGTCTTCGACAGGCAATGCGTGTGGATCGGCGCGGCTTTTGACCCCCAACCGGGACCCGCCTGATGTGCTGTAAGCGCGTGGATCCATTTCGGCTTGGAGCAGTGAGCTGGGGTCAACGTTGATAGCCGATGGGGGTTATATATTCGGAGCCGCAATACATGGGAGGGAACGCTTGCGGAGTTTCCCTCTTCAGTCGAGATGCAGCTGCGCGCATAGCCGCGATCTACAGCTGTTTCCAGCCGCACAACCTGTTATCGCTCTGCATCCGATCGGAATGCATCGCTGCGGCGACCTCGATTCCGAGATCGATCGTATCACGAAGGAGTACAAACTTGCGGGGCTCGCCGCTGCAGCCGATCTCGCGCGCATCTATCGGAATCACATTGTGCACGAGGACGGCTCGGTGTCGACGGCGGCCTGGGATTGGGCCGAGAACGGTCGGGCAAGGCCAACTTCGTCGTCTTCAGGATGTACGCCGTAAGCCGTCTCCTGCTCTTGCTTACGGGCTCGTCGACAGGGACCCGCAATACCGGGCCATTCAAGAGCGGCTGGCCGGTCGGCCCGTCATCACCGTGCCTGCTATAGCTCTAGATGGTGATGCAGACGGCGTCATCCCCGTTACTGACGGAAGTGCCATGCGGGACGTCCCTCGAATCGTCTGGCACATCGGATTGTGAAGAATGCCGGCCACAATCTTCCTCAGGAAGAGCCGGAGGCTTTTGCTCAAGCGATCCTTGACGTTTGTGAGGGGCGCTGATCGAGGTGAGGGTTGATCACGAGAAGCGATGATCGACCTCACGAATTCCCCTTGTTCTTCAGCGGCAAGAAACGTCGAAGAAGTCGGTCGGGTCGACCGAAAAACCCGAAAGCAAGAGCGAACAGATCAGAAGCATTTTCGTCATGATCGGTACGGTACCGAACACCGAATTCTTTAAGGTATCTCGATCTCGATCCCAACGGGTTCGTGCGGCCGACCCTCAAGGGAAGTGTTGTCTTCGGCCCTGCCACGAAAGCTGGCGTATCCTCGGTCGGCGGCAAGGGGCCCAGATCGGTAGTGAGGCGCCTTGAGCGTCGGTGAAAGGGCTGTCGCCGTTTCCGCCGTCGATCAGTATCTCATCGTGACTTTGGGCGACGGCGCTCAGGAGAGTATGGCGACTTTGAACGAATGCCAGTGCAATGGTGCGTCAGGCGAGCTTCATCCTTCGCCAAAACGCAACTAGATATTGCATCCGGGTGTGCTACAATCTATCAGTCAATTTTCATTTCGACGTCATTGCACATGAATTGTTCCGTCTCATGTCTAATGCTTCGCGTGGCCCCGCACGTTATTGCGGTGTCACTGGCAATGATGTCCGTTGCAACCCCTTCGATCCAAGCCTGCGCCACCGATAGACCCGTGACAATGACGCCTCCAAATTCGGGCGGTATCTCGTTTGAATCGGTTGGCGAATTGGCACAGGATTCCGCTGGCCCCCGGCTTGGAAACGCCGAAGTCGCGGAACCGACGGAATGGCGCGCATCGTTCTATTCAAGATCTGCGGGACATGGCTGCACGAGCACCCTGATCGGCCCCCAGACCCTGCTGACCGCCGCTCACTGTGTCGGGGCGGGTCAGGAGGCTTCCATCAAGATCGAGGACGTGCCCTACTCTGGAACCTGTGTCCACCACCCTGACTATCCGGCAGATCCGAGTGCCGACTATGCGTTATGCAAGATGACGAAGCCAGTATCGGGTGTTCCGTACGAAAGGGTGAACACGAATCCCAAGGCGCTCAAGGTTGGCATGTATCTTCGCCTGACCGGTTTTGGGTGTGTCAGCATAAGTGGCACCGGGCCTATCGACAACGTTTACCGGGTCGGCAACTCCCCGATCACGGCATTGCCGGGTGAACTGCCCCACGAGCCGAATAGTATCATCACGACCGCGACGGTCGTCGAAGATGCAATCCTATGCCGCGGTGACAGTGGAGGCCCAGCATTCATCGAAAGCGATATGTCCTCCGCTAGGGTGGTGGCTTCCGTCAACTCTCGGGTCTCGCCGGTACAGCGCCGCTCGTACATGTCCAGTCTGACGTCGGAAAAGGCGATGGCGTGGATCAAACAATGGTCGGATGCCGCAGTCGACCAGCGCATTTGTGGTCTCCCAAACGCACCGGATGGATGCAGATGAGGAAGCTTCTCGCGTCCGCAGCCTTGATTACGGTATTCTTCTCAGCGACGTCGACCGGCCGTGCCCAAACGGTGACCGTACGTGCCACCTCAGCGCTGTCAGATCAGGCGGTCCAATACTTGGCAGGCGTTTCGAAACCTAAGGAGTTGACGATACCTGCAGGCGTCAAACCGGAAACGTTCATGCGGGCGTTTTGCGGCGGGGGTCTGTCCAACACTTACCAAGAAGAGTTCTACAAGCTCAACGGAGCGAGTTTCGAGAGAGCGCCGGTAAACAGGCCACGAAACGTCATTGTGCCTGGATGCGTGCAATGGGCTCGCGATGCCAAGGTACCATTGAGACCAAACGACACGATCGACACAGTCATTCAGCGAGAAATAGGCACGGACTCCGAGGCCGTTCTGAAGCCTTGCGGGCCCAACGACAAGGACCTCCGGTGCAACAAGACCATTCGACAACTCGTCCGCATTCTCAATCCAGACCTCAACTTGGATGACCCGAAGGACGCGAAGCAGGTCGTGCTGCCCGTCGTCAGCAAGTTCACGACGATCCAGCTTAACGAAGCCGCTCCCTCGCCCGAAACCGTTGTCAATGAGCTCGAAAGACTTACCGCCACGACCGCTGCCGCCCAGCCAAACGTGCAAGCGCAGTCCGCGGCTCCCGGAGTAGAGGACATTGAGCTCATCAAACCGCTGAACTTCGAGACGGGATTCGTCGACAAGTCCGATTGCAGCGCAGCCGACCCCAATGCGGCATGGCCGATCAACGATGGGGCTATTTCGGCGGCCTTGGCGAGAAATAGACTCGCCCTCGAGACGGCCGGCGCAACTGTAAAGCCGGCCCGCATAGCGGTTCTCGACACTGGTGTCGACTTGCCTTCGGCAGAAATTCCCGTTCAGTTGCTTGAACGTAACTTGCTCGAAGTTCCGAACAACAACGTTGATGACGACCGAAACGGCTTCATCGATGACGTGTACGGAATAGATGCGCGCGGCTTGGGAAAGATCGCGCCCGCCGCCAGCTACGAGGCCGCCGAACACGGGTGGTACGTCGCCGATCTCGCGACGGGCGGAGCGAAGACCCGGCAGCTCACGGGCCTCGCGCAGCATCTCCGGCTGAAGGTCGTCAATCTAGTCCTCGCCGACCAGAACAAATTTGAAATCCGCGAGGGCGCAATTCTTCGCGGCCTTCAGTATGCTTCGAGCTATGCGGACATTGTCAACCTGAGTGTCGGTTCACCCAACAGCATGGACAACGTCGTCACTGCCGCGAGAGGTTACCCAAAACTTCTTCTCGTCATAGCCGCGGGGAATAGAGGGAAGGATCTGAACATCAAGCCGCTGTATCCCGCTTTCTTTGGCGGGCAGCTCGGCCGCCTACAGGACCAGGCCATTACGGTCGCCGCGCACGGACCGGACGGGCGCCGGGCGAATTTCTCGAACTTCTCTCCGGAGTACGTCGACATCGCCGCGCCTGGCTGTGCCATCGATCAGACTTCCCGACAAGGCGCAACCGTCAGGAACTTCGGCACCTCGATAGCGGCCCCTTTTGTGTCATTCACGGCGGCCTTGATACGGTCGCTCGGGGTAGAAAACCCGAACGCGATAAAGAATCGACTCATCGCATCGTCAAGGTATGTACCGAAACTAGACGGTCTCGTCGCCGCGGCCGGCATTCTCGACCCTGCGAAGGCAGTCAGTGTCTACGAAGACGTCGTAGAAAAGTCCGAGAAGGGGGCGGCGTGGCTGATTGGACGGTGGAAGAGGCCGAATTTCGTCAACCTCTGCTCCGACAGAGACGAGCTCGAAGCGAATCGAATTCGCAAGATCACGGTCTTGCCACAGGATCCGTCTCGCCTTCGGGTGCTCTACGAGAACGACGATCACCGGGTGAGACCGTTCTTCTGTTCGCCCGCGGGAACCGGGATAGTGATAGACCAAGCGACCGGCGGCACTGCGACCGTTCCGTGGAGTGAGTTGTTCGATTTCGTTCCGGGCATGAGATTGACGTAGGCTCCTTGCTGAATGGAAAGCCTCCACCACCGCTAAGGGTGCCCGCCGGTCGTTACTTCTGACAGGAGCCGGACCCGACGTGAACGTCGAATGATGCGGCCGCTGCAGTCAAGCTGATGTTGCAGATGGCGATCTTGCCGGTGCTCGCGGGCTTGCTTCCATTGTCAAAGGCGGTGTTGTTCGAAGTACCCGGATACGGGTCGCCGGCATCACCTCGGTTGAACTGTTTTATGTCTTCGAGCTGGAGCAATCCATCAGCCTGGATGACCGCGACGCCTTCGTTGTTGAGATCGTTGTTGACGGAGTTGTTGAGCAAGCCAATTTGGGTCACCGCGTTGTTGATCCGCCATATGACGACGCCGGGGCCCGTCAAGGACTCATCGAAGCCCTTCTTTGTCCGATACTCTAGGAGATAGTAGACGTCGTTGGAAACGTTGATCCGCAGCGCGTCTGGGAAGTCCTCGACCGGCCGAAGCGTCGCGTGCGTCATATCCTCAGTCACCACGAGCGGCGATACCCACCCGAGAAACGCCTTCGACCACACCGACATATGCGACGGCCGCTCCGGCGTCTTGTTGTCCCCTCCCCAGGAGCCCGCTCCCATGAGGTCCCAAGTGCCCACGCCTTGCGATTTGGCCGACCTGCCGGTGTTGTAGAGGTCGGGGAGACCGAATGCATGCCCGAATTCGTGAGCGAACACGCCAATCTCAATCATGCGTTTTCCGTCGCAATCCAGCGCGGGCATGATGACATAATCGTCGATCCTGATACGGCGACCATCTTTCCCCTTCGCTTTCGTCTCGTAGTCCCTGCCGTTCAGATCCGTAAGCCTGAAACGGTGCGACCAGATGTTGTTGTTGATCTGGCCATCCGGGGCACCGCACTCGCCTCCCCGCCCTGGATGGACGAAGGCGACGAAGTCGACGTAACCGTCGTCGTCGTCGGAGTTCGGCACGCCATCGGGTCCATCGTTGTCGAACTTCGAGAAATCGAGTTTCTTTCCGGCTGCGGTAAGTCCCGCGACGAGCAGTTCGCCTAGCTTTGCGGTCGAGCACATGCCATTGCAGGGGATCTTCTTCACGATACCACTCTGCTGCTCCTCCTGCACGACGCCCTCGTAATAGGAGCCCGACTTGCTGGCTTTCCACCAAGGAAGCACCTGCCCTTCCACCGAAAACTGCCCATAGGAGATCTGCGTATAGAAATCCGACATAGTGCCGGTGGGCCAAGGTCCTTTGAAAAGCTCTTGCTCGAGATTGGAGACTGCATAGGGGTCTTGTGCCGTATCCTTATATTTGAGCGCGATCACGGGGATCGACCTGCGGCCCTTGATCAGGGTTCCTCCGCGTTCATCCGCCGCGTCGACGGTCAATATGCCTGTCTCAACGGCGACACGATTAGCAACGATCGATTTTGTGAGGTTTAGAAAGCCGCGTTTGGTGGTAAACCGACGGAAGCGATCAGCGAATTCCGTGTTGGGATACTCGCCTCCACCTGCCGGAGGCTCTGTAGCGAATGCGGTCGGGACCGAAACGACCATAACAGAAAGCGTAAAGCTGGCGAGGAGAAATTTGCGCATGAAAAGCCGATCCACGCACCAGGAAAAATGTTGCAATATGGTTTTAATGCAACCTTAAAACGATGGCGCTGTCAATCGATTCATCGAGGAGATTTGGCTTGCCCGATCGCATTCCAAGCTTCGCAGCCATGGTTTTGCTGCTTGCAGCCTCAATTCCGGCGCACGGTCAGACATCAGGCCCTACCGGCCCGGCCCAGGTGCTCACCCCGTCGCAAGTAATCCAGAACAAAGACAAACTCTTGAACAATAATGTGGTGGTCGAGGGCGTCCTCGAGAACGAAGGCACGAACTACTTCACTAATTCGCGGATGGTCATCAAGCAACCCGGCTCGGACAAATCGGTCGTCGTGCGTTTGAGGGCGCCGCTTGAAATACAACGGCCACTGAGCGGCCAACAGAGCACCCCGCCTACCCAAGCCGACTATCTAGGCAAGAAGGTAAAAATCCAGGGCGTCTTGAGGGAACAGTTCGTGAGAGGGCTGGGCCGAGCGATAGTGCTGGAGAGCGCCCAGCCTCCATCGATCGATTAAACCTTCATCGTAAGACGGTCCCCGGGGCAAGCCTGACCGGAGCCTGTTGCTGGAGCATCCTGTTCAAGTTTGGATCTTCGAGAGCGGGATTGCGATAGGGCAGTTGTGGCGCGCGTCGCACCCGTGGTTTGCTCGCGACATGGGGCGGCTCCGGCGTTACCTCGCCTTGCTGACCTGATGATGCGTCGGGCTGTAGCTGGGGCTGTCTAACCGGCCTGCTGTCGACGACGCGTACCGGTCCAACGACCCGCACGGCCAACGGGCCTGACGGCGGTGTCGGCTCCGACATCGTTACGACGAGATGATGCACACCTTCCCGCTGATAACCGGCGCTGGAATCGACTGTATTGACGATGCTGAAGACGAATCCAAAACGGGACCCTACGCTGGCGATTACGTCCACGTCGACGGTGTAGCTCAGCCCACCGTGGTTCTCGGGCCGGATTTGGTCAAGTGTAGCGGCTATCCAGTCTGCAAGACCGAGATGGGTCTGGGAGGGATCGGGTCCTTGGCATTTGTCGCCATAGATGGCGATGGCTTCCGGAATCGAGACGGCGAAATCGACGTGGCCGGTGTGGGTGAACTTTCCGCTGAGCGACCCACCCGGAAAGATGTTGGGCAGCGTGGGATTCGGAATGGGAACGGTAGCCTTCGCATCTCCAGACAACGTGTCTATCAACGTCATATCCAACGACGTCTTCACCAGCCATTTCGAGAGTTGAAAGTGTGCAAATCGTGGGTCAGTGGCGACGGCCGCGATCTCGCATTGGATGCTCTGCTTGAATGTCTCGATCGTCGCGGCGCCGTGCCGTTCGTCCATTGGCAACAACGCGCAACCGCATAAACCCAGTGCGGCGCACAACGCCAGAACACTCTTCATCCTGCCCCCCTTGCTTAGAGCAAGGATGTCGCAACAACTTATAAATGTAAAGGCCCCGACAAGCGCGCTGTTTGGAGATAGCCGTCTTGTTGAGGCTTGAAAGACATGAAAGATATGCGAGACGAACGGCGACGAGCTGTCTCGACGGGCTCCACCCCTCGACGTTGAGGTCAGGGAAACTCCTCGGTCACAACTCATGCGCCAATCTCTTCCAGCGATTGAAGAGAGATACGTTTGGCCGGCGACATCATCGATATCTAACTATGGCTAAAGCGTTCCGCTTGGCCAACATATGAGTCCCCTTAAAATACAATTGCAAATTGCCGCAAAAAGATCTAACAATCAGCCAGTCGACACACTCGGTTTACTGCCAGGTTTTGAATTTCGTTTGCCGGCCCAAGAGCCACATTAACGTTTGGCCGGGATCGACAATTATTTTCTGACGCGCGCCACTTTCAGACGCCTTCGAGGTTCGGACAGATCATTCAACGCAATCATCGCGGAGGTTTTCCGTGGACCCTATCGTATTTCGTTTCGTCAATTTGAGAGCGGCCGCGACGATCGCCTTCGCCCTTCTCTTTCCCACACTCGGCTGCGCGGACTGCCCTGCGGAGTCGCAATGGTTACCAAATACGCCGGCTCCCGCCTTTGATCGCCCGCCGCCACATCCGGAGCCGGATTGCGTCTTCTACAAACCGGCTTGGCACAATTTCCTTTTTGCCGCTCGCCCCGTGAACGGAAATCCAGCGTTCTTATCGTATCCGACGATCGGCGATGTATTCGGGCCACAGATCGCCCCTCAGTTCGCGGCGAAGAGGCTGAATTTGCTGGCGGTGGCGCCTCGTGGCCTGAAAGGCTCCAACAATTTCAACGTCGCGACGGTGCGAATTCCAGGTCCGAACGATCCGGGCTCGATAAATGCAGGCGTGCGCCAAGCCGGTTTCGCCGGCCTTCTGATTGATCAAGATGGCCAACCGATCTTCTACGCCATTCACATCAATCAGACGTTCGCCGATTTCGTGTCGGCAAAGAAGCTGACGACGAAGGCTGCGGTCCAGAGTGCTGACCCTGAACTCGAGCTGCCGAAAGGAGCTGTGGAGCTCAAATCGGCTTGGCGAGTCGTTCCGAAAAACAACCCGCCTGCTGATTACATAACAGTCGCCGAGGCAAGCGTGCCTACGTTGAAACGCGACGGCTCGAAATTGGTTGTCGATGAGACCGCACCACCTCGAACCGAGACTGTCGCTCTGCTCGCACTCCACGTCGTATTCATTCCCGAGGGGCACCCTGAATTCGTCTGGGCCACATTCGAGCACGTCGATGGTAACGGCATTCGCGACCTCGCTCCGGCGGCGGCCGCTCAGCCATCGGTTGACAACGGTTTACCTGGCGGGCTCGATGGTCCGATCAGCACGCGGGACTTTGTCTTGTACAAAAGCGGGACTATTGCATCTGCGGCCAATCAATTTCTCACCGAAGCTGCGATGGCAGCCGCATTCGATGAAAAATCCCAGACGTTTACGACGGGCGGGAAGCCAATTCAAACTTCTATCTACCGTATGTTTCCGGGTTCGAAATCTGTCGGGACGGGGACGGACGAGGACGGCGATATCGTAGACCTCAACAAATCCATGACCGCGCTGTTTGCGAAAAACGCCCCCAACGATGCACGCCGCAATTATCGGCTCGTCGGTGCGATTTGGATGGACAAGCCCGATCAATTCAAGACAAACATGCCGATCGCCAACCCCGCGGGAATGGACACGGACAACCCGGCAGCGATCGTCGCTGGCGAAGACGGACTCTCCAGTCTGGCCATGGAGTCTTTTACGCAGAACAGCTTCGTCAACTGCTTCAGCTGTCACGATACTCAGGCGGTGACGGACAACGACGGAAACGTGATCGTGCAGGCTAAGAAGCTGAACGTCAGCCACATCTTCTCTAAGTTCGTAGTCGACTCTAAGTGACGCCGGGAGGGGCACATGGGTTTTGACCAAGTGAAAGGAATTCTCGAAGCCGGCATGGCCGCGTGGGTGCAAGCCAAGGGTAGGCCGGCGCAAGTGGAAAACCACGGCGCGACTTTCAAATGGGACACCAAAGAAAACCTTCTCGCTGCGTCAGGACATGGAAAACGCCTCATTCAACCCGAACTTATCGGGCAAAACGGAGCAGCCACGAATCTAATAATCGATCTGCGGACAGGTATTGCCGGCCCGGCTTTACGTATGCCCAAGGGTGGGCCGTTCATACCGGATGATCAGATCAAGATTATCGAAGATTGGATCACGCAAGGGTGCCCGGACTGACCGTCCCGAACCTTAGGAGAGGCGAGATGACTCTCACCAGAAGGACGTTGCTCTCCTACGCCGCGCTTATCGGTCTTCCTCAAGTCGTCGTCGGGACCGCGGCTAGAGCGCAGACCGGCGCCGTGAGAACGCGACAAAACATCAAGTCGTTCTCGCAGGATCCTCAGAAGGTCGCCACCTTACGAGCCGGGGTCGGCAAGATGAAGGCCCGTTCACAAGCAAATCGGGACGATCCCCTCGGGTGGTACTATTGGTCGGCGGTCCACGGCACGATGGACGACCCGGGGAATCTAGGAAATCTGTACAACCAGTGCGAACACACTCGCTTCAAGACCAATCCACTGCGTCCGAGTACCGTGGCGGAGCATTTCTTCTCCTGGCATCGACCGTTTCTCTTTTTCTTCGAGGCGACGCTCAAGCGCGCCGCTCAAGAGGCCGGCGCCACGACGGCGTTCGAGCTGCCCTACTGGAATTGGTACGAGGATGAAGACGTGCCGCAGATCTTCACTGAAGGAACGGACGCATCGAATCCGCTTAGACATCCCAGGGCGAATGACAGCATCAACAGCGGCGCACTGTCCCGGTCTCCGTTCGAACAGAAAGCTCTGTTGCCGGTTTCGCCGGCGGATTGGCGGAAGTGCTTCTCGATACCGCTCGAACTTGATCCGCACGGAGCCGTGCACAACCTGGTCGGCGGAGACATGGGCAATATCCGGGCGTCGGCCAAGGATCCCGTGTTTTGGGTGCATCATGCCAATATCGACAGGCTCTGGACGGTCTGGACAAAAATGGCGGGGCACACCAATCCGAATGATACCGGTTGGAAGCAAAAAACCTTCACGTACGATCAGGCCGGAGACATGAGGAAGACTGCCGGTGCGGTTGTGGATAGCCAGGGCTCGCTAGGATATCGTTACGAGGAAGAGGCGCCGCTTCCCGCCTTTCAGCCAGCAATCGTTGCAGCAGCCACCATCCAGAGCGAACCGCCAATGCCTCCTACCGGCCGAGCAGCCAATTCGACCATGGCTACCGTAGCCGCGGCGAGGCCGATGACGCTCGGTTCGAGCTCGGTGGCCGTCGATCTGAATCTTCCGCAATCGGCTCGGTCGCAGCTCCATAGTCTTACGGCGGCCGGCGCACCGGCGGCTCCTGGTGCGATCACCGCGGCATGGCTCGTTATCGCGGACGTGGAAGTCGGCGCAGACGGCAAGAACGGCGGCTTTAGCTTCAACATCTTGGCGACGCTACCCGACGGCCCGCAAGGCTCACGGCAGGTCAAAGTAGGACAGCTGGGCACGTTTACCTGGCCGACCGATGACGGAAGTCACGGCGGTCACGCCGGGCACCTGGCACCCGTAACGCTCACCATTCCCCTCAAGGATGTGCTCTCGGAACTCGGTTTGTCGAGCCCGGAAGAACTCGCCAACGGTCTCCGGGTCGTCTTTCAAGCGCAGCACAAAGAAAAGCCCGGCGAACCGCCCAAACAATTCGTGAAGGTAGGATCGATCTCGATCAAGACCACCACCGCCCCTCTGCAGTGATCGGATGCATGCCTGACCCCGACGGCTCGGCCGTAACCGTCCGGTGAGGGCCGCGGGATAACCGCGTTGGCGCGGTGGCCCGATCAGGCCGCGGACTGAACAGGGGTTTTCTTCCAGTCCCAAGGCAGCAG
>NZ_JADPKS010000153.1 GCF_023074175.1 Bradyrhizobium sp. 139 | reverse complement strand
CTCGGCGGCTCGCTGCGCGGCAAGACCATCGCCGTGCTCGGCCTCACCTTCAAGCCCGACACCGACGACATGCGCGATGCGCCGTCGATCCCGCTCGTTACCGGCCTGATCGACATGGGCGCAAAGGTCAAGGCTTTCGATCCCGTCGGCATGGACCAGGCCAAGGGCGAGCTGCCCAGCATCACCTATTGCGAGGACGCCTATTCCTGCGCGCAAGGCGCCGATGCGATCGTCATCGTCACCGAATGGGTGCAGTTCCGCGCGCTCGATCTCACCCGGTTGAAGGCGGCCATGGCCCAGCCTGTCGTCGTGGATCTCCGCAACATCTACCACCCCGAAGACATGGCCGCGGCCGGCTTCACCTATGAGAGCGTCGGGCGGCCGCCGGTGCAGGGCTGATAGCGACATACGATTGTCATACCCCGCGAAGGCGGGGTATCCAGCAACCCCGATCTTCGTGATGATTGGGACCTGACTTTACTGGATCACCCGCCTTCGCGGGTGATGACGGGACCGAGATACTTGCCCCGCAGCTTCGACACGCCCCTTCCGATCGATGCCGTGCTCGACGACCTCTCGCGCACGCTGGAGGCGCACAATGCGGCCGTGCTGGTGGCGCCGCCCGGCGCCGGCAAGACCACGCGGGTGCCGCTGGCGCTGCTCGACGCGCCCTGGGCCAAGGGCAAGAAGATCATCGTACTGGAGCCGCGGCGCATCGCGGCGCGGGCCAGCGCCGACCGCATGGCCAAATCGCTCGGCGAGCGCACCGGCGAAACCGTCGGCTATCGCGTCCGCTTCGGCTCGAAGATCTCGCGCGCGACGCGCATCGAGGTCGTGACCGAGGGCATCTTCACCCGCCAGATCCTCGACGATCCCGAGCTCTCCGGCATTGCGGCCATCCTGTTCGACGAATTCCACGAGCGCTCGCTCGATGCCGACATGGGCCTCGCGCTGGCGCGCGACGCGCAAACCGGCTTGCGCGAGGATCTGCGCATCCTCGTGATGTCGGCAACGCTCGACGGCGCGCGCGTGGCAAGACTGCTCGGGGAAGCGCCCGTCGTCGAAAGCGAGGGCCGCGCCTTTCCGGTCGAGACGCGCTATCTCGGCCGCAAGGCGGATGCGCCGGTGGAGCGGCAGATGGCCGACGCGATCGCGTCTGCCCTTCGCGCCGATAGCGGCTCGGTGCTGGCGTTCCTGCCGGGTGCCGCCGAAATCCGCCGTACCCAGAATTTCCTCAGCGAGCGCGTCCAGGATGCCTCTATCGAGATCGTGCCGCTGTTCGGCGCGCTCGATGCCGCCGTGCAGGATCGCGCCATCGCGCCTGCGCCGAAGGGCACGCGCAAGGTGGTGCTGGCGACCTCGATCGCGGAGACCTCGCTCACGATCGAAGGGGTGCGCATCGTCGTCGATTCCGGTTTCGCCCGCGTGCCGCGCTATGAACCCGACATCGGCCTGACGCGGCTCGAGACCGTGCGCGCTGCGCGTGCGGCGGTGGACCAGCGCCGCGGACGCGCCGGCCGCACCGGGCCCGGCGTTTGTTACCGGCTCTGGGACGAGCCGCAGACGGCCTCGCTTGCGCCGTACACCCAGCCGGAAATCCTCAGTGCTGACCTGTCCTCGCTGGTGCTCGACCTCGCGCAATGGGGCGTCGCCGACCCTTCAACGCTGTCATTCCTCGATCCGCCGCCCGCGCCGGCCTGGAAGGAAGCCAAGAGCCTGCTTACCGAACTCAACGCGCTCGACGGTGACGGCCGTATCACCGCGGAGGGCAAGAGCCTGCGTGCGCTGGCGCTGCCGCCACGGCTGGCGCGCATGATCGTGGATTCGCATCGTGCTGGCGAGGGCGAAGCCGCCGCCGAGATCGCGGCGATCATCACCGAGCGTGGGCTCGGCGGCGACAGCGTCGATCTCGAGCACCGGCGCGATCAGTTCCGCCGCGACCGTTCCCCGCGTGCCGCGAGCGCGCGCGACCTCGCGCGGCGCTGGGCCTCGCAGGTGGCGGCATCGGAGAAGGCAAAGCCCGAGGAGCGTGATCTCTCCACCGGCCTGATGCTCGCGTATGCCTTCCCGGACCGCGTCGCGCGCAATCGCGGCAATGGCATCTTCGTGCTCGCCAACGGCCGCGGCGCCGCGGTGGAGCAGACCTCGTCGCTTGCCCGTGCGCCCTATATTGCGATCGGTGAGATGACAGGGACGGCGGCAAGCGGCCGCATTCTGCTGGCAGCGCCGATCAGCGAGGACGACATCGAGCGGCATTTCGCCGAGCACATCGAAACCGTCGACGAGGTATCGTTCGATCGCGGTGCAATGGCGCTGCGCGCGCGGCGCAAGCGCGCGCTGCATGCGATCACCCTGTCCGAAGCCACGCTCCCGCTGTCGCCCTCGGAGGAGACCGCGCGCATCTTCGCCGATGGCCTGATCGCCGTGGGCCTCGACCGGTTGCCCTGGTCGAAAGCGGCCAGGCAATGGCGCGACCGGGTGATGTTTTTGCGCAAGGCCGAGGGCGAAGGCTGGCCCGATTTGTCGGACGACGGGCTGACCGCGCGGCGCGACGATTGGCTGGTGCCGGCGCTCTACGACAAGATCGCGCTCAAGGATATCTCCGCCGGCGATCTCTCCGATGCGGTCATGACGCTGTTGCCGTGGGAGATGCGCGCCCGGCTCGAGCGCGAAGCGCCGACGCATTTCGAAGCGCCGACCGGCACCATGCTCGCGATCGATTATGAAGCCGAGCAGGGACCGACCATCGCGGTGCGGCTCCAGGAATTGTTCGGCCTCAACAGCCACCCGTCGATCGCCGCCGGCAAAGTGCCGCTGGTGCTGGAGCTGCTGTCTCCGGCGCAGCGCCCGGTGCAGGTGACGCGCGATCTCCCCGGCTTTTGGCGCGGCAGTTACAGTGCGGTGCGCTCCGATCTCCGCGGCCGCTACCCACGCCATCCCTGGCCGGAAGACCCGGCGAATGCGCTGCCGACCCGGCGGGTGAAACCGCGCGGCACGTGAGGGTGCACGAAGGCGCATTAACCGTTCGCTCATCCTTTTGGGCAAAATGGCGCGGTTCGGCCCGCAGCTTCGCTCGCGGACAGGCCCGTCGCGTGGTGAAATCGAGCTTTCGGGCTCCGAGTGGTGTGATGCGTAACATAGTGATCTTCGCGGCCATCATGATCGGGCTCGGCACGTTCATGGCGCAGATGGCGGACAAGATGAGCTCCGCCTCGGCCACGTCGGCGCCGCGCATGACGGTCGCGGTTGCGACGACGCCGCCGGCCGGCGGCCGCAGCCTCAACATTTCCCGCGACGGCCGGGGCCACTTCCAGACCGAAGGCCGGATCGAGGGCCAACGCATCGGCTTCATGGTCGACACCGGCGCCTCCGTGGTTGCGCTGAACGAAACCTCGGCCGCCCGCTTCGGCCTGCGTCCCTCGCGCGTCGAGTACAACGCCACCGTCTCGACCGCCAACGGCATCATCAAGGCCGCGCGAACCCGCATCGCCATGCTCGAGGTCGGCGGCCTCATCGTGCGCGACGTCGATGCCATGGTGCTGCCGGACGAGGCGCTGTCCGAGAACCTGCTCGGCCTCTCCTTCCTCTCCCGCCTGAAGCGCTTTGAGTACGCCAACGGCCAGATGGTGCTGGAGCAGTAAGGGTCACCCAAAGGCTCCTGCGACCGTATATTTCAAAAGACGCCTCTGTTTCGACCGCTCTCGCAGTCAGATTTTCCCCGTTACCAAACTGCCGCAATTATGATCCATAAGCTGCCAATCCCGCCTTCCGCTGCGGCCCGGCATTCGCTAAGGCTGCATCAATTCCTGCCCTTTTTGCGAGATCGTCTCAATGTTTCCCAAGCCGAAATCCGTATTGTTGCCCAACACCTACGCCTTCGAATCCGAGCCGATGGTGAAGCCCACCGGCTTTCGCGAATACGACGCGCGCTGGTTGTTCCAAAAGGAAATCAACCTGATGGGGATACAGGCGCTCGGCATGGGGCTGGGCGCACTGATCGCAGAACTCGGCGTCAAGCAGGAGATCGTCACCGGCCATGATTTCCGCGGCTATTCGGCTTCGATCAAATACGCGTTGATCTCCGGCCTGATGGCAGCAGGCTGCAAGGTGCACGACATCGGGCTTGCGGTGACGCCGATGGCCTACTTCGCGCAGTTCGATCTCGACGTGCCCTGCTGCGCCATGGTCACGGCCTCGCACAACGACAATGGCTGGACCGGCGTGAAGATGGGCGCCAACCGTCCGCTGACCTTCGGCCCCGACGAGATGACGCGGCTGAAGGAGATCGTGCTCAATGCCGAGTTCAAGAACAAGGCCGGCGGCTCCTACCAATTCCACGAGAATTATCCGGCGCGCTACATCGCCGATCTCACCAGCCGCCCGAAGCTCAAGCGCAAGCTCAAGGTCGTCGCCGCCTGCGGCAACGGCACCGCCGGCGCGTTCGCGCCGCAAGTGCTGGAGGCGATCGGCTGCGAGGTGATCCCGCTCGACACCGAGCTCGACTACACCTTCCCGAAATACAATCCGAACCCGGAAGACATGGAGATGCTGCACGCGATCCGCGACGCGGTGCTGCAGCACAAGGCCGATGTCGGCCTCGGCTTCGACGGCGACGGCGACCGCTGCGGCGTCGTCGACAACACCGGCGAGGAGATCTTTGCGGACAAGGTCGGCGTGATGCTGGCGCGCGACATGTCGGCGATCCACAAGGATGCGCAGTTCGTGGTCGACGTGAAGTCGACCGGACTGTTCGTCACCGATCCGGTGCTTCGGAAGCAGGGCGCCAAGGTCGCCTATTGGAAGACCGGCCATTCCTACATGAAGCGCCGCACCAACGAGATGGGTGCGCTCGCCGGCTTCGAGAAGTCGGGCCATTTCTTTTTCAACAAGCCGTTCGGGCGCGGCTATGACGACGGGCTGGTCTCCGCGATTGCGATTTGCGACATGCTCGACCGCGCGCCGGGCAAGTCGATGGCCGATCTGAAGGACGCGCTGCCGAAGACCTGGTCGTCGCCGACCATGTCGCCGCATTGCGCCGACGAGACCAAATACGGCGTCATCGACGCCGTGGTGAAGCACTTTGAAGGCTTGCAGGCCAAGGGCGCGAAGATCGGCGGGCAGGCGATCCGCGATCTCGTCACCGTCAACGGCGTCCGCGTCACGGTCGAGGACGGCAGCTGGGGCCTGGTGCGCGCCTCCTCCAACAAGCCCGAGCTCGTCGTCGTGGTCGAGAGCCCGGTCTCCGAGCAGCGCATGCGCGACATGTTCGAGATGGTGGACAGCGTGCTGCGCACGCATCCCGAAGTCGGCGCGTACAATCAGAAGATTTGAGGTGGTGCGGGCGTCGCTCGACGCGCCCGTAGCCCGGATGGAGCGCAAGCGCAATCCGGGACAGTCTCATCGAAGCGCGAGATCCCGGATTACGCTTGCGCTCCATCCGGGCTACGAGATCGCGTTACATCCCCGGCCAGTCTTCCGCTGTCAGCGTGGCGGCGTCGGCGCCGACGATCTCGGACAGCGAATCCCGTCCCGTGCGGAGCAGTGTCGAGGTGAGGTCACGCTTGATCTCGTCGACGAGTCCGAGGCCCTTGTAGACCAGCGACGAATAGAGCTGGATCAGGCTCGCGCCGGCACGGATCTTCGTCAGCGCGGCGCCGCCGGAGTCCACGCCGCCAACGCCGATCAAGGGGAACGCCCCCTCGACGCGCACATAGGTCTCCGCGACCATGCGCGTCGACAGGCGAAACAGCGGCCGGCCGGACAGGCCGCCCTGCTCCTTGGCCCGCATTTCCTCGCGCAGTGTGCTCGGCCGCGTGATCGTCGTGTTCGAGACGATCATGCCGTCGACCCGGCGCGAGCGCGCGACCTGCACGACGTCGTCGAGCTGGGCGAGACTCAGATCCGGCGCGATCTTCAGCAGCACCGGCGTGTCGCCGGCCTTGTGGCGCACCCGCTCGCGCGCATCAATCACGTTTGCCAGGAGGTCATCGAGCAGCGCCCCCTCCTGGAGGTTGCGCAGGCCGGGCGTATTGGGCGAGGAGACGTTGACCGTGAAATAGCTCGCCACCGGCGCGAAAGCCTCGATCAGCTTGACGTAATCGGCGACGCGGTCCGGCGAATCCTTGTTGGCGCCGACATTGACCCCGACGATGCCGCCATGCTGCGCGCGCGCGGCGAGCCGCCGAAGTGCAACCTCCGCGCCGTCATTGTTGAAGCCCATGCGGTTGATCACGGCCTCGTCGCGCTCGAGCCGAAATAACCGCGGCCGCGGATTGCCGCTCTGAGATTTCGGCGTCACCGAGCCGATCTCGACGAAGCCGAAGCCAAGCCGCAGCAGCGCGTCCGGCACCTCCGCGCTCTTGTCGAAGCCCGCGGCCAGACCGATCGGATTGGGAAAGTTGAGGCCGAAGGCTCGCACCGCGAGCTTGGGATCGTCAGGCCGTGGCTTGCCCGGCGGCAGGAAGCGCAGGCCCTGGATCGCGAGGCGATGCGCATCCTCCGGATCGAGCCAGCGCAGCACCGGCAGCGAAAGTGCATCAAACGCGCGGATCACGGCATAAGCTCCGGAACGTCGTGCCCGCCATCGGACCGCACGTTGAGGTTCATCACCGACAGCACCGCGCCAAGATCGAGCTCGCCATAGAGATGCGGAAACAGCTCGTCATTGCGCGAGCGCTCCCAACGCAATTCGCTGCCGAGCGCGTCGCCGTCGACCTCAACCAGGAACAGCGCACGCTGCCCGAGATAATGCTTGCGCAAGGTCTCGGGAACCTGGGGCGCGGTCGAGAAATGGATGAAACCATCACGCGAATCGTCCGCGCTGCCCCGGTAGACACCCTGCCGTTCCGCCTCGCGCCAGGCCGAGGCCGGACAGATTTTATAGATCTTGACCACCGCTTCCGCAGCCCTGTTTGCTCTTTGAGTCTTTTGGGTTTTTTCGTCTCGTGCGGGTCCCTGAAACCCGGGCGCGACCGTAACGGCCGTCCCTCCCGAACTCAAGACTTAGAGCCATTTCCGTTCCGATGAAATCGGAACGGGCTCCAAATTCTTGTTTTGACGCGTTTTCCTTACGCGAACCGGGATCCACTCCGCTTGAAAACGCTCCCGTCGTCACCCCTTGCGCGAAAAACGGAAAACCGGTTGATTTGAGGACTGTTTTCCTGAGTTGCGACGGGCTGGACCTTCCATGGTCAGGCAGGCCAAAGCGCAGAGGATGCTGACTCACGACCAGATCTGGGGCGCGCTGGATCGGCTGGCGGCGCGTGCCGGCTTGTCGCCGTCTGGCCTCGCCAAGCGCGCCGGGCTCGATCCCACCACCTTCAACAAGTCCAAGCGTGTCACCCCCGACGGCCGCGAGCGCTGGCCATCCACCGAATCGATCGCGAAAGCGCTGGCGGCGGCCGGCGCCTCGATGGACACCTTTGCCGGGTTGATCGCTGACGACGGCGGCGACGGCCGCTCGGTGCCGCTACTCGGCCTCGCGCTGGCCGGCGCGAGCGGCGCTTTCGACGAGTCCGGCTTTCCATCCGGCAAGGGCTGGACCGAGCTTGCGCTTCCCGCCGCCGAGGGCAGTCGCACTTTTGCGCTTCAGATTTCCGGAGATGCGCTTACCCCGGCCTATCGCGACGGCGACATCATCCTGGTCTCACCCGGCGCGCCGATCCGCAAAGGCGATCGCGTGGTGGTGAGTAGCAAGTCGGGTGAGGTGATCGTCGCGACGCTGAAGCGCCGCACGGCCAGGGCGCTGGACTTGCGGCCGCTCGATACGTCCCACGCCGAGCGGACGATGGCGGCGAGCGAGGCGGCGTGGATCGCGCGGATCGTGTGGGCGAGCCAATGAGCTTGCTCCACTGTCATTCCGCACGAAAGCAGGGAATCCAGTACGCCGCGCCGCTTCGATTTTCAATCACCACCGCCTCTGGAATACTGGATCGGCCGCCCCTGTGCGCAATTGCGCACAAGGCGGACGATGACGGTGAGAGTATGGCTACGCGCTCCGCGCCAGCGCGCCGTCGATCATGTTGACGGCGTTCTGGATGCCGTACACCGCGACAAATGACCCGAAACGCGGGCCCTTCTCCTGGCCGAGCAGCACTTGGTAGAGCATGTTGAACCAGTCGAGCGTGACGCCGGGACGGCCGTCCTTGCCCTTCTTGACCTGGTCGAGGAACGGCTCGCGGCGGCCGATTTCGTAGACGACGTTCTGGATGTCCTCGGCTGACGCCTCCTGCGGAAGCTGCGAGAGCGCTTCGCGCAGATCCTGGAGCGCGGCGCGCTCGGTCTCCGTCGGCACGCGGAACGTCTTCGTCGGCGCCACGAAGTCGCGATAATAGTTGATGGCATAGCCGACCATCGCATCCAGCTTCGGATGCGTCTGCGGGCTCACGCCGGGACGATAGCGGCCGATGAAGCCCCACAGCGTCTCGGCATTCTCGGCGTTCGACGACGACACCAGCGTCAACAGCAGCTGGAACGTGACGGGCATGTCGCCCTTCGGCGGATGGCCGCCGTGGACGTGCCAGACCGGATTGCCGAGCTGCTGTCTGCCATCCTGCTTGGCAAAACCGTCGATGAATTGCTGATAGTCGTCGACATTGCGGGGGATGACGTCGAAATACAGCCGCTTCGCCGCCTTCGGCTCGCGATACATGAACAGCGACAGCGATTCCGGCGAAGCGTAGCGCAGCCATTCGTCGATGGTGAGGCCGTTGCCCTTCGACTTCGATATTTTCTGGCCCTTCTCATCGAGGAAGAGCTCGTAATTGAAGCCTTCCGGCGGCGTGGCGCCGAGCGCCCTCGCGATCGCACCGGAGAGCTTCACGGAATCGATGAGGTCCTTGCCAGCCATCTCGTAGTCGACACCGAGCGCGACCCAGCGCATCGCCCAGTCGGCCTTCCACTGGCACTTGACGTTGCCGCCGGTCACCGGCGTCTCGACCTCCTCGCCGCTGTCGGGATCGACATAGGTCACCGTGCCGGCCGCGACGTCGCGGCGGATCATCGGCACCTGGAGCACGACACCGCTGGTCTTGCTGATGGGAAGGAACGGCGAATAGGTCGCGCGACGATCGGGCCCCAGCGTCGGCAGGATGATCGCCATGACCTTGTCGTAGGCGGCGAGCATCTTGAGCAGCGTCGCGTCGAAACGGCCGGACGTATAATATTCCGTCGAGCTCGCGAATTCGTAGTCGAAGCCGAAATGATCGAGGAAGGCGCGCAGGCGCGCATTGTTGTGGTGCCCGAACGACGGGTACTCGTTGGAGAACGGATCCGGCACGCGCGTCAGCGGCTTGCCGAGATGCGCGGCCAGCATCGCCTTGTTGGGGACGTTGTCGGGCACTTTCCGAAACCCGTCCATATCGTCGGAGAAGGCGAGCAGGCGCGTCTTGATCTTGTCCTCGGTCAGCACGCGAAAGGCATGCCGCACCATCGAAGTGCGTGCGACCTCGCCGAAGGTGCCGATATGCGGCAGGCCCGACGGACCGTAGCCGGTCTCGAACAGCACCTCGTCCTTCGGGCTCTTTTTCAGTCGCGCGACAATGGCCTTCGCCTGCTCGAACGGCCAGGCGTTGGATTGTTCGGCGAGCGCACGCAGGTCGCTCGGGTTCACGGCAAGATCGATAACGGACATCAGGGCCTCCGGGCCGCGGAAAATAGCGATTTCCGGGCAGAATGCAAAAGTTCGTGCAGCTGTAGCCGCGCCTACCCCCTCGCCCCGTTCTTACGGGGAGAGGGTTGGGGTGAGGGGCTGCTTCCGCAATCACGGTGAGAGTTGGACTCGCGGAGAATCCCCCTCACCCGGATGGCATCTTCGATGCAATCCGGCCTCTCCCCGCACGCGGGGAGAGGTGAAGAAGCTAAAACGGGCTCACCGAAAAATACCGCAGCCACAGATCGGTGTAGCGGCCTTTTTCCCAGACCCGAAACAGGGCCCAATTCAGGGCCTGGCGCAGCACGTCATTGCCCTTGCGCACGGCGATGCCAATGCCCTCGCCGAAGAAGCGGCTCTCGACGAAGGGGCCGCCGGAGAAGGCGCAGCAATCGCCGGAATCCGTGCCGTTGATCCAGAATGCGAGCGAGATGGCGTCGCCGAAGATGAAATCGACCTCGCCTTTGCGCAGACCGGCGCGCATCGCGTCGTCGTTGGGATAGGGATGCAGCTCGGCGTCGGTGAACATCGCCTTGAGATAGGCCTCATGCGCGGAGCCGGCGATGACGCCGACCTTCTTGCCCTCGAGATATTCGGGGCGGATCTCCGGCATCACCGCGTCCTTGCGCGAGGCAAAGCGCGCCGGCACGCGATAATAGGGATCGGTGAAATCGGCGCGGGCGCGGAGCTGCGGACTCACCGCCATCGAGGCGATGATGGCATCGCCCCGGTTCGAGCTGAGCGCATCGACCAGCGTCTCGAAGCGGCGCATCTGCACCGTGCAGGTGATCTTGATCTCCTCGCACAGCGCGCGGGCGAGATCGACGTTGAAGCCGGCCGGATTGCCGTCGGCGCCGGTGTAGTTGAACGGCGGATAGTCGGTCTCGGTCAGAAAGCGGACCACGGTCAGGCGCGACAGGTCCGGCCGCTCCGGCCGCCGCCGCGGGTCCCAGAAGCCGGGCACGGCCTGCGGGGCCGCCTGGGGCGCCGCAGGGGTCTGCTTGGCCGGGACCTGCGCCTGCGCGCAGGGCAGGCCGGCGAACAAGCCGACGGCAACCGCCAGCCCAAACAGGACACGGCGCATGGTTTTCGGCGATTTTACCTGTCGCGACGGGGCCATCGGTGGGAGATGAACGGATTTCATTGGGATCGGAGGGCCTTATAGACCATCCGCCCGGGAACGCGAGCGCGGATTGTGGCCAGAGTGAAGGCTATACGATCGTCATGCCCGGGCTTGTCCCACGAGCGTCCACGTTCTCCGTCTCGCGTGCTAAGGCGTGGGTGGCCGGGTCAAGCCCGGCCATGACGGCTAGGTCAGAGATATCGCTTCAAGTCGGCCGCAGACTCTTCGGGCGTGCGCTTCAGGTTGAAAGGCGACACGAACCGCCCGTCGCGGTCCATCAGATAGATCAGCGCGGTGTGGTCCATGGTGTAGTCGCCGTCCTTGGTCGGGACCTTCTTGGCATAGACCCGGTAGGACGTGATCACCCTGGCCGTCTCGGCGGGGTCGCCACTCAGTCCTTCGAGGTGCGGGTCGAAGCTCGACAGATAGTCCTTCATCGTCGCCGGCGTATCGCGCTCGGGATCGACCGAGATGAAGACGGCATTGACCTTATCGGCATCCTTGCCCATCGCGCGCAGCACTTCCGAGAGCTCGAACAGCGAGGTCGGGCAGACGTCGGGGCAATGGGTGTAGCCGAAGAAGATCAGGGTCGGCTTGCCCTTCAGGTTCTTGTCGGTGACGGCCTTGCCGTGCTGGTCGGTGAGCGTGAACGGCCCTCCGATCGCGGCCGGCTGCGCCACCTTGCTGACCCCACCCATGGCCCAGAACACGACCAGTAGCCCGACAATGAGGCTTGCGGCGAAGGCGGTCGCGATCACCAGCGGACGGGCGGTGGAGCTCATGAGCGAAAAACTTCCTGTCGCAGGTCAGAAGCAGGCGGCAAAGCCGGTCCTGATCATTTCGAAGAACACTTGGCTGCCGTAGTGGAACCAGAGCGCGAACGCACCGATCACGACGAGCCCGCCGATTCCCGCGCCAGCCAACAGCAGCACGGTCGGCGTCCGGCCGGCAGTGGGCGAATTGTCCTGTAACGGATGGGCCGGGTGCAGTGATTGAGCCATGACAATGATCGGGGTGAAGGTTTCCCTGCCCTTTAAATAGGCGCTAGCCAGCAGCCCGGCAAGCATGATGGGCGGGATGCAGATCACCTGGTGCGGAGATTCACGGTCATGCCCGGGCCTCCACGTTCTTGGTACCGCGGGGCGAGACGTGGATGGCCGGGACAAGCCCGGCCATGACGATACGGAAAGATTAGCGTTAGATGCAGCTACCTTGACGACGGCCTGATCGCCGAGGCCTGCGCGTCGAGGTAGCAGGGCTTGTACATGGCCTGGAGCTGCCTGCCCCTCAGGAACAGCATGTGCGGGGTGAGGCCGCCGCGCTGGTTGATCCAGCGCCTCACCTGCGACGGATACATCGCATAGAGCATCCGGGTCGCCTCGGAATTGGTGACGGCGCGGCCGTTGGTGCCGAAATCCCAGGCAGCATGGAAGCCGAGCGTCGCGTGCGAGGTCACACAGATGCGGTCGTGCGGGATGGCGCCGAGGACGATGGTGCAGGCCGAGGCGCAGAGGCCGTCGATGATAACGGTCTCGCCCGATTGCCGCAGGTCCTGGTATCTGTCGACGTAGGTTCCAATCCGGCCGCCACGGTCATCCGCTATCCGAACCACCGCGTGAGAAGCCCCCATGCCCGCGATCAGGAGGACCGCCGCAAGCAACCCCATCAGAAACTTCATTTTCCCCCGCCCAGTCGAATTCGAATCTGCGTGTCAGGTGGTGATGCACGGCTAGCGTCCGTCGTAACCGAGGTTTTGTCTAGGCAGGCCTGCTCGCTCAAAACAAATTCAAATCCAGTGTTGCGTCGGCGCTGCACTCGAACCGCCTTGATCCCAACGTGGAACAAGTTAACGATGTCTTGCGCGCCACACCCTTGATCTCAGTTGCAACCGCTGGCTTCAATCCCGGACAACTACAGGGGCGAACCTATGGCTGAAGAGACAGACGTCATCGTCGTCGGTGCAGGACTATCTGGACTGGTTGCCGCAACCGAGATCGCGGATGCCGGCAAGCGCGTGATCGTGGTCGACCAGGAGGGTGAGCAATCGCTCGGCGGCCAGGCATTCTGGTCGTTCGGCGGATTGTTCCTGGTCGATTCGCCGGAGCAGCGCCGGCTGGGCATCAAGGACTCCTTCGACCTCGCCATGCAGGACTGGCTCGGCACGGCCGGCTTCGACCGCGACGAAGACTTCTGGCCGCGGCAATGGGCCGAGGCCTATGTGGCGTTTGCGGCCGGCGAGAAGCGCGACTGGCTGCGCGCGATGGGGCATCGCATCTTCCCGGTTGTCGGCTGGGCCGAGCGCGGCGGCTATGACGCGATGGGCCACGGCAACTCGGTGCCGCGCTTCCACGTCACCTGGGGAACCGGACCCGGCATCGTCGAGCCGTTTGAGCGCCGCGCGCGCGAGGCCGTGAAGAGCGGCCGGCTGACCTTCAGGTTCCGCCATCGCGTCGATGCGCTCTCCATCACCAATGGCGCGGTGGACGGCATCAGCGGCGCCGTGCTCGTGCCTGATCAAGTCGAGCGTGGCAAGAGCTCGTCGCGCAAGGTGGTCGGCGAGTTCGCACTGAAGGCGCAGGCCGTGATCGTCGCCTCGGGCGGCATCGGCGGCAATCACGAGCTGGTGCGGCAGAACTGGCCGAAGCGGCTTGGCGAGCCGCCGAAATTCATGATCTCGGGCGTGCCCGAACATGTCGACGGCCGCATGATCGGCATCACGGAAACATCAGGCGCGCGGCTGATCAATCGCGACCGCATGTGGCACTATGTCGAAGGCATCCAGAACTGGAATCCAATCTGGCCGCGCCACGGCATCCGCATCCTGCCCGGTCCGTCCTCGATGTGGTTCGACGCATCAGGCACGCGGCTGCCGGCGCCGCTCTTCCCCGGCTCCGACACGCTCGGCCAGCTCCAATACATCACGTCCACCGGCTATGATTATTCCTGGTTCATCCTGACCCAGAGCATTATCAAGAAGGAATTTGCGCTGTCGGGCTCGGAGCAGAATCCCGATCTGACCGGCAAGAGCTGGCGAATGACTTTGCGCCGCGCCATCAACAGGGGCGCGCCGGCGCCGGTGGAGGCGTTCAAAAGCCATGGTGTCGACTTCATCGTACGCGACAAGATCGAGGATCTCGTTGCGGCCATGAACAAGCTCGCCGCCAGCGATCTCCTCAAGCTCGAGCACGTCAAGATGCAGATCGAGGCGCGCGACCGCGAGATCGCCAATCCCTACGTCAAGGACGCGCAGGTGATGAACATCCACAATGCGCGGCGCTATATCGGCGACAAACTGATCCGCACCGCCTCGCCGCACCGGATCCTCGATCCCGCGCAGGGGCCCCTGATCGCGGTCAAGCTCAACATTCTCACCCGCAAGACGCTGGGCGGCTTCGAGACCGACCTCGATTCGCGCGTATTCGGCGCGGAGGGCAGCGTCATTCCCGGCCTCTATGCGGTCGGCGAAGCCGCCGGCTTCGGCGGCGGCGGGGTGCACGGCTATCGCTCGCTGGAAGGCACTTTTCTGGGCGGCTGCCTGTTCTCGGGCCGCAATGCAGGCCGTGCCGCGGCAAAGGCGGCGGGCTAGATCATGCGGCGGTGGATGCAGATCGGGGCGCTTCTTGCGGCAATGGCCGCCGGCTCGTTCGCATCTGCCGATACGATCGACGTCGACGGCACAAAGCGTTCCTACACCGCGCAATTGCCGGCGAAAAAGCCGGCACCGCTCGTGGTCGTGCTGCATGGCAAGACCCAGCGCGGCGCCGACATGGCTGCGCGGACGGCGTGGCCACAGGTCGCAAAACGCGAAGGTTTTGCCGTGGTCTTTCCGGACGGGCTCGACCATGCCTGGGCTGATGCGAGGACGAAGGCGGGACCCGCGCTCCGCGGCCCACCCGCAGGCACCGACGATGTCGCTTTCATCGCAAAGCTCGTCGAGAAGCTGGTGGCAAACGGCACGGCCGATCCTGGCCGCGTCTATGTCACCGGCATCTCCAATGGCGGCGCCATGGCGATGACGCTGGTTTGCGCGCGCGCCGATCTGTTTGCGGCGAGCGCGAGCGTGATCATGAATCTCACCGATGAGGCCGCCGTCACCTGCCATCCATCGCGGCCGCTGCCGATGCTGCTCATCAACGGCACGGCCGACCCGCTGGTCCCCTACGAAGGTGGACGCGGATCGAGCTATTTTGCCGCAGACGGGTTCTGGTCGACCGACGAGACGCTGGTCTTCTGGCGCAATCTCAATGGCTGCGAGACCGATGACGCTGCCGCGACGGACCTGCCCGACAGGGCGCCTGCGGACCAGTCCACCGTCACGCGGGTCTCCTCGCGCTGTCCCAGGGGACACGACGTCGTGCTCTATCGCATCAATCATGGCGGCCACCGCATGCCCGGCTTCGCTCCGGATGCCCGTTTCCCGAAGGTCGCAACCAGCCTGCTGGGGCCGCAGAACGGCGACATCGACGCCGCCGAAACAATCTGGTCGTTCTTCAGCCAGTTTCCGTGAACGACGCATGCATCGGCGGCAACGCATGCGTGCCGGGCAACGCATGCGTGCCGGGGGTCGCATGCGTGCCGGGGGTGGCAGAGTGCGGAGCGCTGGGCTAGACAGGGCCGCCATTCCAGCAGGAGATCCCCCAATGAGTATTCAGCGTTTTGAAACCGGCCCGCGCATGAGCCAGATCGTCGTGCACGGCAACACCGTCTATCTCGCCGGCGTCGTCGCCAGCAAGGCCGCCGGCGAAAGCGTGACGAAGCAGACCCAGGACATCCTGGCGACCATCGACGGCCATCTCGCCAAGGCCGGCACCGACAAGTCGAAGCTGCTCTCGGCCACGATCTACATCACCGACATGAAAACTTTCGGCGAGATGAACGCGGTGTGGGACGCCTGGGTCTCGCCCGGCAACACCCCGGCCCGCGCCACCGTCGAAGCCAAGCTGGCTGCTGCGCAATACACCGTCGAGATCATGGTGACGGCGGCGAAGTAATTTTTCGCGAAGTTTAGCATGCGGCTGAAGCGCGATGAGAACATCGTCGCGCTTCAGCTCTTTGTTGGGGCATGACGTCCGAGGTAATCGATCGGCGCGCACGAACCTTCGATAGTTGGAACTGCCGAACACGGCGCCATCGAAGGAGAACACCATGACCGACCCCAACACCATCGCCCGCCGCTATATCGATCTCTGGAACGAACGCGCAGCCGGCCGCCGCCGCGAACTGCTCAGCGAGAACTGGACGGCGGATGCGAGCTATGTCGACCCCCTGATGAAGGGCGAGGGCCATGACGCCGTCGATGCGCTGATCGCAGGCGTGCAACAGCGCTTTCCCGACTTCAAATTCAAGCTGATCGGCGAGCCCAACGGCTACGGCGAGCATGTCCGGTTTTCGTGGGGTCTCGGTCCCGATGGTGTCGACAGCCCGATCAAGGGCACCGATTTCGCGGTGTTGAAGGACGGCCGCATCAGGAGCGTGACCGGATTTCTGGATCAGGTGCCCGCGGGCGCGTGAGGAGCGCCTAGAATTCCCAAACTCGTCATGCCCGGGCTTGTCCCGGGCATCCACGTTCTTCGTGCAGTTGGCGACCAAGTTCGTGGATGGCCGGGACAAGCCCGACCATGAGATGCGGAAATGCCGGTGTGTCACCTCAACCAGCCGGCAACCGATACGCGACCTTCGCATTCACACCAAACGCCTTGTCACGCACCTGCGCCCCGAGCTTCGCCAGACACGCCTCCAACGCATCCTTGATCTCGCCGTAGCTTCCCGCAAGCAGACATACCGGCCAGTCCGAGCCGAAGATCAGGCGGTCCTCGCCGAAGCAATTCGCCGCGTGCTCAACGAAAGGCAACAGCCGCTCCGCATTCCAGTCGTTCCAGACCGCCTCCGTCGCGAGGCCCGAGATCTTGCACCAGACATTGCCGCAGGCCGCGAGCGCCGCGATGCGATCGGCCCATTCGGCGCTTCCGCCAGCGGCGATCGGCGGTTTTGCAGCGTGGTCGAGCACGAAGCGCGCTTGCGGAAAGGCCTGTGCGGTTGCGATCGCCGCCGGCAGCTCGCGGGCGCGGACAAGGAAATCGTAGACGATATCGTGCGCGAACACGGACGTGAGGCCGCGCTGGACGTCCTCGCGCAGCAACCAATCCGGGTCGGCCTCGTCATGGACCTGATGGCGGATGCCAACCAGCTTGTCGCCGCCGGGCGAAGCGCGCAGCCGGTCGAGCGTGTCGCCAAGGGAGGCGTCGGTCAGGTCGACCCAACCGACCACACCGACAACGAAGGGGTTTTCATGCCCGATGCGCAAGAATTCCTCGGTCTCCTCCAGCGTCGAGCGGCACTGCACCACGATGCTGGCATCGACGCCGTTCGCTTTCAGCAACGGCGCGAGATCGGCGGGTGCGAAGGCGCGGCGGATCGGCGTGAGTTCGGGAGTGTCCATCCAGGGATAGTCGGCGCGTGACGGATCCCAAAAATGCTGATGGCCGTCGATGATCATGCCTCACGCTCCCCCCGGCAACGGCGCGCGCGCGTCGACGAGTTTTCGCGCACGCAGCTCCTGCCAGAAGTCTTGCGGCACCGCTTTCTCCGACATCGCGATGTTGTCGGCGACCTCCGCGGCATTGCGCGCGCCCAGCACGGCAACCGTAACCGCCGGATGGGCCATGCAGAACTGGAGCGCGGCGGCCTTCAGCTCGGTGCCGTGCTTGCGGCAGAGCTCGTCGAGCGCGAGCGCGCGTGCGATCAGCGCCGCCTCGGCGTCCTGATAGTCGAACTTCGCGCCAGGACGCGGATTGGCCAGGATACCGCTGTTGTAGATGCCGCCGAGCAGGATCCCGATGTTCTTCGCCTGGCAGATCGGAAACAACGCATCCAGCGCGCCCTGGTCGAGCAGCGTGTAGCGCCCGGCGAGCAGGAAGCAGTCGACCGGCACGGCCTCCGCAAACCGGACTGGCATTTCCGACTGGTTCATGCCGGCACCGATCGCCTTGATGGTGCCGTCGGCGCGCAGGCGCTGGAGCGCAAGGAAGGCGCCGGCCACGGCGTCGTCATAGTGATCGTCCGGATCGTGCACCAGCAGGACGTCGACCCGGTCGAGCCCGAGGCGCCCCAGGCTCTCCTCCACCGAACGCATCACGCCGTCATGGGAGAAGTCGAACACCGGCCGTTCGCGCGGCGTGCCCTTGTAATGGTCGTCCTCGGCGGCAGTGCCATCAGGGGCGCGCAGAAGACGGCCGACCTTGGTGGAGATGACGTAGGAGTCGCGCGGCTGTTGCCGCAGGAAAGCGCCGAGCCGCCGTTCGGCGAGGCCGAAGCCGTAGAGCGGCGCGGTGTCGAAGAAGCGGATGCCGGCCGACCAGCCGCGCTCGATCGTCGCTTCCGCATCGGCGTCGCTGACGGAGGTGAACAATCCGCCGAGCGGGGCGGAACCGAGGCCGATTGAGGTGACGTCGAGCGTGCCGAGCCGAGAGCGTTTCATTCCCATGTCTTACAACAGTCTTCCTTCCAACAGTCCAAATCATCTCTCCCGCTTGCGAAAACCGCGAGCGGGAGAGGCACGCAGGAGCGCGGGGCTGGCGGCGCTCCTACTTCAACATCTGCGCAACGTTGTCCTTGGTCACGAGATCAAGGCCGGTATAGACGATCTCCGGCACCTTCTCGCCCTTCTTGATGGCGAGCAGCGTGTCCATCGCCTTCTCGCCCATCTCCAGGGGACGCTGGCCGACCAGCGCATTGGCATAGCCGTCGCGCAGCAATTCGAGCTGCATCTTCAGCGTATCGGCAACGACCAGCGTGAACTTGCCGGAGTCGATATCCTTCTTGTTCCTCGATGCGAACGCCTTGAAGCCTTCGGGGGCGAACATCGGCCAGCCGCCGACGGGAACGATGGCGGCGAGATCAGGCGTTGCGGTCCTCATATCCGTCATTTGCTGGATCGCCAGCGCCGGATCGTCGTTGCAGAACGTCGGGGAGCCCGCGACCTCGGTCCATTTCGAGCCCTTCAGCGCCTCGCGGACGCCGTCGACGCGCTCGGCAAGGTTCTTGGCACCCGGACCGCCAGAGACCATGGCGTATTTGCCGCCGTCGGGCCGCAGCTTCAGCAATTGCTTGCCCAGCGCGACGCCGAACTCCTTGTTGTTGGTGCCGATATAGGCAATGCGTTTGGAGCCGGGTGCATCGGCATCGAAGGTGATGACGGGGATGCCGGCGGCCGTCGCCGCCTCGATCGACTTGGTCATGGCTGCGACGTCGGCAACCGAGATGGCGAGGCCGTCGACCTTCTGGGTGACGAAGTCCTGGATGATCTGCGCCTGCGTCGCCGGCTCGTGTTCCACCGGCCCCTTGTAGATGCACTCGACGTTGCCGAGCTCCTTTGCACGCTTCAGGCAGCCGTCGCGCGCGAAGTCGAAGAACGGATTGTTCATCGCCTTGGGCACGATCACGAAACGGTAGTTCGCGGCAAACGCCGGCGTTGCCATCATCGCGAAGGCGATGCCGGCAAGAAGAAGTTTCCTCATTGTCTCCTCCACCCTTCTCTGGCGCCCATCCTCTTAAGATCGTCCGGGAAGCGGACAGGCGGCATTTTCGTTGCCCTCCCGGAACGACGTCATTTCAGATCATCCGCGAGCGGATGCGGTCGACCAGCACGGCCAGGATGATGATCACGCCCACCAATGTCTGCTGCCAGTAGGAGCTGACCTGGGCGAGCACGAGGCCGTTGCGGATCACTTCCAGCAGCACACAGCCGACGATAGCCCCTAACGGACCGCCAATCCCGCCGGCGAGGTTGGCACCGCCGATCACGGCCGCCGCGATCACGTTGAGTTCGTAGGACGTCGCCATGTTGGCGGGCGCAGATCCGAGCCAGCCGGAGATGATGATGCCCTGGAGTCCCGCGGCGAGCGCGCAGATCACATAGACCTCGATCTTCACCCGCACGACCGGGATGCCCGTGAGTTCGGCTGCCTTCTCGTTGCCGCCGAGTGCGAAGACGTGGCGGCCGAAGCTGCTGTGATGCAGCACCACTGCCATCGCCAGCGCGAGGATCACGAGATAGATGAAGGGCACGGGCACGCCGAGCACGTCGCCCGAGGTGAGCGCGTAAAAATAATCGGCGTCCGGCCCGCCCGGAAAACTGCCGCGGCCGTTGGAGACGACATAGCCGAGCCCACGCACGATCGAGAGCATGCCGAGCGTGGTCACGAAGGGCGACAGCCCGAGCACGGCGATGCAGAAGCCGTTGACGAGGCCGGCGATCAGCGCAACGCCGAGGCCGGCGAGAACCGAGATCAGCAGGATCAGACCCGGCACATTGGCCAGCACGGTCTTGCCGTCGGCCGCCATGTGCACGAACAGCGAGCCTGCGGGCGAGCCCGGCGTCGACAGCTCGGTCATCACCATCGAGGCGATCATGGCCGAGAAGCACATCATCGAGCCGACCGACAGATCGATTCCGCCGGTGATGATCGCGAAGGTGACGCCGAGGGTGGCGATGGCGATAAAGGAGAAGTTCTTCGCCACGTTCTGCATGTTGCCTTCGGTGAAGAAATACGGGCTGGCGAAATGCATGATCACCAGCAGCACCGCCAGCGCGAGCAGGACATAGCCGGTCTGGGAGGCGAAGATGCCGCGCTGCCACCACCTCGTCTTGCCGATATTGGTAAAGGTGATTGGGCTCTCCAAGGGCATGGCCATCACGCCGCCTCCTTCGCGCCGGTGATCAGGGCAGTGACTTCCTCCGGGGACGTCTGGTGGATCGGCTTGTCGGCGCGTTTCTCGCCGCGTCGCATCACGATGACGCGGTCGCACACCGCGAACACGTCGGGCATGCGGTGCGAGATCAGCATGAGGGCGACGCCCTGCTCCTTCAGCCGGTGGATCAGGCCGAGCACCTGCTCGACCTGGCGGACCGAGATCGCGGCGGTCGGCTCGTCCATCATGACCAGCCGCGCGTTGGAGAGCCGCGTCCGCGCGATCGCAACCGCCTGCCGCTGGCCGCCAGACATCTGCTTGACGAGATCGTCGGGGCGCGTCTCCGAGCGCAATTCGCCGAACAGCTCCAGCGCGCGCGCCGCCATCGCCTTGTGGTCGAGCAGCGCGAGCGGACCGAACCTGCGCGTCAGCTCGCGGCCGAGGAAGACGTTGGCAGCCGCCGTCAGATTGTCGGCGAGCGCGAGGTCCTGGTAGACAACCTCGATGCCGACGGCGCGGGCATCGACGGGCCGGTTGAAATGGACCGCATTGCCGGCAAAGCGGATCTCGCCATGGCTGGGACGGAAATTGCCGGCGATGATCTTGACCAATGTCGACTTGCCTGCGCCGTTGTCGCCCATCAGGCCGACGACCTCGCCGGGCAATATCTGCAGGTCGACGCTGTGAAGCGCGCGGATTGCGCCGAACTCCTTGCCGATGCCGGTCAGCTCGAGGACCGGTGTCGCTGCAGCATTCGTCATCGGCGGCCTTCCTCAGACGTGGCGGTTGACCAGGGATTCCAGATATTCCTGCCGCCCCGAGCGCGGCTGCGGGTCGAAGCCGGGGCTGAGCGCACGGTCAGCAAGTTCGGCAAGCGAGCGCTGGCCGCCGAGAATGGCCTGGCCCTCAGGCCCGGTCCATCCCTCGTAGCGCTTCGCAAGCGGTGCGGTGAGGACGCCGGCATCGAGCATGTCCGCGGCGGCGAGGAAGGCGCGCGCGCAGGCATCCATCGAGCCGACATGGGCATGGATCAAATCGTCAGGATCGATCGACTGGCGGCGGATCTTGGCATCGAAATTCAGCCCGCCCGAGGTGAAGCCGCCGCGGTTCAGGATCTCGTGGAACACCAGCGCCAGCTCACCCACGTTCATGGCAAACTGGTCGGTGTCCCAGCCGAGCAGATCGTCGCCGCGATTGATGTCGAGCGAGCCGAACACGCCGAGCGCCTCGGCGAGCGCGACCTCGTGATGGAAGGAGTGGCCGGCGAGGATGGCGTGGTTCTGCTCGATGTTGAGCTTGACGTCGCTCAGGAGGTCGTAGCGCTGGAGGAAGCCGTAACAAGTGGCGACGTCGAAATCATATTGATGCTTGGTTGGCTCCTTCGGCTTCGGCTCGATCAGGATCGGGCCCTTGAAGCCGATCTTGTGCTTGTGCTCGACGACGAGCGAGACGAAGCGGCCGAGCTGGTCGAGCTCGCGCTTGAGATCGGTGTTGAGCAGCGTCTCATAGCCCTCGCGGCCGCCCCAGAGCACGTAGTTCTGGCCGCCGAGCCGGTGCGTCACCTCCAGCGCGGCGCGAACCTGGCCGGCGGCATAGGTGAAGATGTCGGGGTCCGGGTTGGTCGCGGCGCCCGCCATGTAGCGGCGATGCATGAACAAATTGGCGGTGCCCCAGAGCAGGCGGACCTTTGCCGAGGCCATCTTTTCTTCGAACAGATCGGCGATCGCGTCGAGATTGGCGACGGATTCGCTGAGCGACGCGCCTTCCGGTGCCGCATCGACGTCGTGGAAGGTGAAGAAGGGTACGTCAAGCAGGCGGAACAGCTCGAAGGCGACATCCGCCTTGGCGCGCGCCTGCGCCATCGCATCGGTGCCGCGGTGCCAAGGCCGCAGGAACGTCTCGCCGCCAAAGGGATCGCCGCCGGGCCAGCACAACGAATGCCAATAGCAGACCGCAAAGCGCAAGTGATCCTCGAACCTGCGGCCATGGACGAGGCGGTCCTTATCGTACCAGCGGAAGGCGGCTGTGTTTCCCGCATCCTTGCCGCCGAAGGCGACAGGCGCGCTTGCATCGAAGAATTTGGCTGATGCGTTCACTTAGACAGCCTCCTTCAACGCAGGATAAAGCTCGCGCCACCGCCGATAGGCCTCGTCATAGGCCGCCGTGACGGTTGCGCGGGGCACAAAGCTCGTGAGCCGCCGCGGGCGCTTGCAGACCTCGGCGGGATCTTCGCCGGTAGCGGCGAGCCGGCCGAGCCGTGCGGCGCCGAGCGCCGCCCCGACCTCGCCTTCCTCGACGCGGTGGACGGGAATGCCGAGCACATCGGCGCAGATCTGCGCCCACAGCGGCGAGCGCGAGCCGCCGCCGACGAGATCGACCTCCGGAAGCGGCCCGCTGGCCGCGCCCAGCGCCGCGAGGTTGTCGCGCGCGGCGAAGGCGACGCCTTCCAGCACGGCCTGGACGATCTGGCTTCGCCCGGTCGCACCGCGTAAACCGACGAAGGCGCCGCTGGCGGCGGCATCGTTGTGCGGCGTGCGCTCGCCATCGAGATAGGGCAGGAATCTTATGGGGCTCGGTCCGTCGACGCGCTCGCCGAGCGGCGCCAGCAACGCGGCGGCCGGAGTTTCCATCACGCTGGCAAGCCAGGCGAGCGAAGCCGCAGCCGACAGCATCACGCCCATCTGGTGCCAGAGGCCGGGCAGAGCATGGCAGAACGCATGCACGGCTGAAGCTGGCGCCGGTGCGAAGCGGTCGGTGACGCGGAATACGACGCCGGATGTGCCGAGCGACAGGAACGCATCGCCCGGCGTGATCGCGCCGAGCCCGATCGCGCTCGCGGCATTGTCGCCGGCGCCGCCGGCGACCACGACATCCCTCGCCATGCCCCAGCGCCGCGCGAATTCCGGCGCGAGCACTGCGCTGATCTCGCTGCCTTCGACGAGGCGGGGCATGTGGTGGAGATCGAGCCCGGTGGCATGCAGCAGCAGCCCCGACCAGCGACGCTGGCCGATATCGAGCCAAAGCGTGCCGGCGGCATCCGACATGTCCTCGGCCATCTCGCCAGTGAGGCGGTAGCGGACATAGGCCTTCGGCAGCAGCACCTTTGCGATGCGCGCGAAAATGTCGGGCTCATGCCGTGCGACCCAGAGCAGCTTTGGCGCGGTGAAGCCGGGCATTGCCAGATTGCCGGCAATCGTGGGCAGCGACGGGTAGCGCCGCTCCAGCGCGACGCATTCGGCGTGCGAGCGGCCGTCGTTCCAGAGAATGGCGGGGCGCAGCGGCCGTCCGTCCTTGCCGAGAAGAGTTGCGCCATGCATCTGGCCTGATAGCCCGATGCCGCGCACCTGTGCGACCGCGCGCGGATGATGGGCTGCGAGATCGTCGACGGCGCCAACCGCCGCATCAACCCAGACGTCGGGATCCTGCTCGGACCACAGCGGCGCGGGATGCGACAGCGCAAGCTCGCGCACGGACGTCGCGACAATCGCGCCGGCTTCGCTCACGAGCACCGCTTTCACACCGGACGTGCCGATGTCGATACCGAGATACACGCGTCCTCCCTTTCGCCTGTTGCGGTGCGCGAGCTTAAAGTCGCCTTTTCCGCAACGGACCGTTCTGAAATCCACCCGCCGCTAAGGCAAATTGTCCCGCATCACGATGTCGATCCTGATCTTCTCCTGTTCGCGCAAGATCGGCTCGCCGCGCGCAAGCGCAAGCAGCACGCGCACAGCGGCGCGCGCTTCATGTCCGGGGTTCTGCGAGATCGCGGCATCCATCACGCCCTGCAACAGCAGCCGGCGCGTCAGTGCGGTGACGTCGTGTCCGACGAACACCACCTGCTTGCCGCGGCCGGCATCGCTCAACGCTTTGGCGACGCCCTGCGTGCCGGCGCCGACATTATAAAGGCCGACAATGTCAGCATGCCTGCCGAGCAGCCGCGCCAGAACCTGCTCCGAACGGTCATCCTCGTCGCGCCCTTCCAGCACCGGCAGCACGCTGAGGCCAGGGAATTCCGTTGCCATCACCTGGTTGAAGCCGAAGATGCGTTCGGAATGGTCGCGCAGGCCCTGCGAGCCCGCGACGATCGCAACCTTGCCCGACCGTTGGCCGACCAGCCGACCGACCAGCGCGCCGGCGGTACGCCCCGCCGCAATGTTGTCGATGCCGACATAATGGTGGCGACGCGAGGACGGCACGTCCGAGACCAGCGTCACGACCCTGGTCCCGGCATCGACGAGATCGTTGATGGCGGCGCGGACGCCGGGATGGTCCAGCGCCACCACGGCGACGCCGTCGTAATTGCCGGACAGCGCCTCCAGCGCGGCCGCGAGCACGGACGGGTCGAACACATCTGTCGCGACCACCTCGACACCGAGGCGGCGGGCTGAGAGCCAGGCCGACATCTCGCCGAGATAGGCCTCGATCTGCTGCATGAAGGGGTTCGGCCCCGCCGGCATCACGAAAACAAAGCGGCGGGCGCGGCTGCGGGCGAGTTCGGCGGCGGCGACGTGCGGCTGGAAGGCGTTGCGCTCGATCGCCGCCTTGACGCGCCGGACCGTGTCGGGCCGCACGCCCGGCCGGTTGTGCAGGACGCGATCGACCGTCGCGAGGCTGACGCCGGCCTCGCGGGCGATGTCCTTCAGCGTCAGCGCGGTCGCGGTGAGAGTATCGGTCATGGTTGAAGGCTAACAGAGGTGTTTTGAGGTGCGCAACTCATTTTGAGGGGATGGACTATTTCGCCGGCCAATCCGAGGAACAGCTGCTCCATTCGGCCGTTGCCGCGGCGTGCGTAACGACATCACCCATGATCCCGGCGAAGGGCTGAGCCCGACGCTCGAGCGCAACATCCGGGCCCTGGTCGAGCGCCGCCGCCGGGAGCAGCGTGCGGCCAAGAGCCGGGACAAAGTCGCCGATGCGATCACGGCCTTCACCGGCAGCATGACGTTTGTCTACCTGCACCTCGCCATTTTCGGCTTCTGGATCATCGCCAATTTGCATTGGCTGCCGGGCATTCCGGCTTGGGACGAGAGCTTCGTGGTGCTGGCAATGGTCGCCTCGGTGGAGGCGATCTTCCTGTCGACATTCGTGCTGATCTCACAGAACCGCATGACCGCAGCGGCGGACAAGCGCGCCGATCTCGACCTCCAGATCGGCCTGCTCGCCGAGCACGAGCTGACCAAGGTCGCCCGCCTCCTCACGCAGATCGCCGAGCGACTCGACGTCAGGCCGGACTCGAAGCGCGATCTGGAGGAGGCAGCCCGGGACATCGCCCCCGAGCGCGTGCTCGACAAGATCGAGGAGACGCGCCCCTGAGCTAGCGGCCCGCCGGCGGCGACAGATCCAAGGTCAGGAACAAGCTATTGGGATCTTCGACATAGCCCTCGAACGGACCGCAGGGAACGAAACCGTGCGCGCGGTAGAGCGCGTGCGCCGGCTTGAAATAGTCCCAGGAGCCGGTCTCGAGGCTGAGCCTCGTCATGCCGCGCGCGCGGGCTTCAGTGACGATGTGGCGGAGCATCCGCCCGCCAAAGCCGCGCCGGCGCGTGGTCTGAAGCGTGTGCATCGACTTCACCTCGCCGTGCTCGGACGAGAGCGTCTTCAGCGCGCCGACGGCGACCAGCATCTCACCCTCCCAGGCGGTCCAGAACGCGATGTCGGGCGCGCGCAGCCCGGAGAGATCGAGCGCATGGGCGCTGCCCGGCGCAGTCTGCGCCCGCGCCGCCGTGACGTGATGGTCGAGCAGCGCGATGACGCGCGGATCAAAGGTGTCGCCGGTGCGGATCTGCATCGTCAGGGTCTCACTCCAGGATTTCATATCGCATCAGTACCATCACATTTTCCCATCGGAAGCGGCCCGCCGCGTGATGATGACGTAGCGCGCGTCCTGTCTGGTTTCGTTCTCGAAGATCACCGCACGCATCACGTCGAAATCGAGACAGTCGCCCTCGCGCAGGCGCACCGTCTTGGCGTCGATTTGCCCGGCGATCGCGCCCTCGCGTCATGCCGGCCTGCGCCCTCACAGTTTTCAATCGGCGACCGATCGCGCGGTCGAGTTTTTGCTGGTCCATTTTCTGTAGGTCCTGGCCTTCATCCAGACATCGCCCGGCAAAGTGGACCGCATCTGCCCTGGCCAAAGGAGCCTAGCGCGGGCAGCGGCGAACGCCGGAAGCAAGGAGCTAATATATTAGAATCTTTGCGCGGCACGCGACGGAGAACATGGGTCGTGCCTCTCCGCCAAGCCTCGAAGGGAATCCTGCTTGGCGCGGCCGAAATACCAAAGTCCCGCGAAGCGCTCTGCCGCGAAGCAGGATGGAGCGGGCGAAGGGAATCGAACCCTCGTATGCAGCTTGGGAAGCTGCCGTTCTACCATTGAACTACGCCCGCGGGATGCGCGGTAACCAACGCCCGTTCTGATTAGCCGAGACGGCGCTTCCCGCCAAGCGCTTTGGCGCGCCCGGCCCGACGGTTGTTAACGTCTCAGTAAGATTCCAGGTGCGCCGGATTGTGGCGGTGTTATGATCGCGTGTCTGGGGAGAGACGTGCGCTGAGTGGGGCGTGGCTACGCGATATTCGACACGGCCATAGGGCGTTGCGGCATCATCTGGAGCAGCACCGGGCTTGTCGCCGTGCAATTGCCGGAGGCGCGGGAGATCGACACCCGCCGCCGTATTTTTGCGGTCCATCCCGAGGCGCGCGAGCAACGGCCCGCGCTCAATGCCGAGCTTGCGATCGAGGGCATCGCCGGCTTGCTGCAGGGCGGTGATCCCGACTTTTCCGAGGTCAGCCTGGACGCCGGCGGCGTGCCCGGCTTCCACCGGCGCGTTTATGAAGCGGCCTGCGCCATTCCGCGCGGGGAGACGCGCACCTATCACGAGATCGCCAAGGCGCTGGGTGCCTCCGGCGCGGCGCATTCGGTCGCGCAGGCGATCGCGAAAAATCCCTACATGCTGATCGTGCCCTGCCACCGGGTGCTGGACGCCGGCAACTACGCCGACCGGTCCTCGCCTTACGGCGGGGTGATCTCCAAGCGGCGGCTGCTGGCGCTCGAAGGTGCCCATCCGATCGCAAGCAAGACGCTGTTCGAGGTGCTGCTGCCCGTTGCCCCGCCGAGGCCCTCCACCTAGATAGGCGGGATGGACGCAACCACGCTGCTGACCACACAGTCGATGACGGTTTCCGAGTTTCGTTGCGATGCGGGACCGAATGACATGCCATTTGCGGAGTGCCGCACGGGCCACTCCATTGCCTATGTCCGCTCCGGCAGCTTCGGCTGCCGTTGCCGCGCCGGCTTCTTCGAGCTGGTGGCGGGATCGATGCTGATCGGCGCGCCGGGCGAAGAATACACCTGTACGCATGAGCATGTCAGCGGCGACGTCTGCCTGTCTTTCTTCCTCGGCGAGGACCTGGTCGAGACCCTCGGCGGGCGCCGCGAAGCCTGGCATGTCGGCGCGACGCCGCCGCTGCCCGAGCTGATGGTGCTCGGCGAGCTGGCCCAGTCGGCAGCAGATGGCAACAGCGACCTCGGTCTCGACGAGGTCGGCCAAATTCTGGCCGCCCGCTTCGTCGATGTCGTCTCGGGCAAGGCGCGCAAGCACACAACGCCCACCACGCGCGACCGCCGCCGCGCGGTTGAAGCGGCGCTATGGATCGACGACAACTCGCGCGCCGAGGTCGACCTCGAACAGGCTGCGCGGCAGGCAGGCCTCAGCCCCTTCCATTTCCTGCGGCTGTTCTCAAGCGTGCTCGGCGTCACCCCACATCAATATCTGGTGCGCTCGCGGCTGCGGCATGCGGCCCGCCTGCTGACAGATGATGACATTGCGGTCACCGACATCGCCTATGATGTCGGCTTCGGCGATCTCTCCAACTTCGTCCGCACCTTCCACCGCGCCGCCGGCGTGTCGCCGACGAAGTTTCGGCAAGCCTCGCGCGGGAAGCGCAAGATTCTCCAAGAGCAGCTTGCCCTCAATTAAGTAGGGTCGTCTCCGGCGCGCGCCATTCGCGGCGCGCTTTGAGAATGGAGACAACCATGTATGACCACATCGGGCTGCGCGTTGCCGACCTCGACGCCGCTACGCGTTTCTACACCGCGGTGCTGGGCCCGCTCGGTTACGCCCTGTGCTCCAGCGGCGACGGCTATGCCGGCTTCGGGCCGAAGGGCGAACCGGCGCTGTGGCTGCATCTGAACAAGGGACGCAAGGCCGACGGCGCGCACATCGCCTTCCGCGCCAAGGACCATGACGCGGTCAAGGCGTTTCACAGCGAAGGCCTGAAGAGCGGCGGCCGCGACAATGGCGGCGCGGGCCCACGGAAGGATTACAGCCCGACCTACTACGCAGCGTTTTTGATCGATCCCGATGGCAACAACATCGAGGCGGTTTGCGTGTGAGCGCCAGCCACACGCGCGATTTCGTAGCGTGGGCAAAGCGAAGCGTGCCCACCAATTGCGCGACGATGTCGATGACTGGTGGGCACGGCGCTTTGCGCCTTTGCCCACCCTATTCAATCAATCAAGGATACTTCCCCGATGGCCTCCATCCTCAATGACATTCCCCTCAATGCCTCTGCACATGACGTCTGGGATGCGGTGCGCGATTTCGGCGCGCTGCATCAGCGGCTGGTGCCGGGCTTCGTCACTGCCTGCACGCTGGACGGCGATGCACGCATCGTCACCTTTGCCAATGGCTCGGTGGCGCGCGAGGTGCTGGTCGATTGCGACGAAGCGCGGCAACGGCTGGTCTATGCCATCAACAGTGAGCGGCTGAAGCATTACAGCGCTTCGGTGCAGGTGATCGCCGAGAGCGAGGCGCGCTGCCGCCTCGTCTGGATCATCGACATGCTGCCGAACGAGCTTGCAGCTTACGTGCAGGGGCAGACGGAGGAGGCCGTCGTCGCCATGCACAAGGCGTTCCCGTCTGCGGCTGCGTGATCTTTCTCACAGAGCTGTCTTCTCCTCGGCCTTAACCATGACCGCGTGCGTCCGGTTGGCTCCGCTCCCCCGGCGGCGCCACACACGCGAGGAGCAGGCCATGAGAGGTGCGGACAAGGTGATCTGCCAGGCAGCCGCCGTGCTGCTGTTGTTTTCGATCTCGAGCGCGCCGGCAAAAGCGCAGTTCCTCGGGGGCGGAGGCGCCGGCGGCGAGGACATGATGACCCAGATGGCGCCGATGCTGGAGATGATGAAGGCGAAGATGGGCAAGCGCCGCTTCGCCATGCTGATGCAGACCATGGGTCCGATGATGAGCCGCATGATGGAGAATGGCGGAGGCGGGCTCGGCGGCATGATGGGCGGCGGCGGCGTTGGTGCGCCGAACTACGGCGGCTACACGCCGATGGGCGGAGGCGGCACTATGCCGATGGGGCTCGGCGGCATGGGCGGCGGCGATATCATGGGCATGATGGGGGCGGCGGCGACATGATGGTGATGATCCCGCAACTGATGCGGTTCGCCAATATCGGTGGCGGCCAACGCCGCCACAAGCACCGCTAGTCGGCGACGCCTGAGAGCGCAGGCCTGATCGCAGGCTTCGTCGCGCGCGGTCCCCAGCGTGTCAACACCACGCTGGAGCAGGAGAGCAGGCCGAGCACGACCATCGAGCTTGCGGCCAGCCAGAAGAAGTTTTGCGCGGTGGCATCATGCGTCGACAGCCACCAGCCGAGCGCCGCGATGTAGATCAGCCGCACGGTCTGCGCCAGCACCGGCCCGATCACCTTGGCCGCGCCTTGTGAGGAGAAATACATCGTCGAGGCGAGGCCGATGAAGGCGTAGAACGGCGCCACTGTCGATAGATATTGATGGCTGGTGGCGCGCACGGTGGCGCTGTCGGTAAAGATGTTGACCCAGAGATCGGGGAAGATCGCGACCAGGCACGCCGGTGCACCGACGGCCACGAAGGCGGTCGCGCCTGCGATCCAGGCGATGCGCCGAGCCCGGGCAATGCGGCCGGCGCCGACCGCCATGCCGATCATCGGCACGGAAGCAATGCCGAACGAGAACGCGATCGAGGTCAGCAGGAATTCGAGCCGCGCACCGATGCCGTAGCCGGCGAGGATCGCGGTGCCGAATTTCGCCAGCATGTGGGTGAAGATCGAGATCGTCAGCACCGATTGCAGCGGCGAGAAGCAGGCGATGGCGCCGACCTTGAGGATGTCGAAGAACATCGCCCACTGAATGCAAAGCCCGCGCAGTTTTGGCGTGACGCGGGCGCGGCCGGAGAACAGGTACCAGCCCATCACGCCAATGTTCATGGAATAGGCGATCAGCGCACCGGCGGCGACGCCGCGCATGCCGAGCTGCGGCGCCGGCCCGAGCCCGAGGCCCAGCGTGCCGCCGAGCACGATCTGCCAGACTGCGGAATTGAGGATCAGCAGCGACGGCAGCTTCATGTTGCCTGTGCCGCGCAGCACGCCCGCCATGGTGTTGAGCAGCCAGGGCAGCACGGCGCCGCCGAAGAACACCTGCGTGTAGGCCACCGCATGCGTCAGCACATCGCCGCGGCCGCCGAGCATCTCGAGCACCTGGGGTCCGAAGATCAGCATCCCCAGCATGAAGACGAGGCCAAAGGTGATGCCGATCAGCAGCGCATGCGCGGCCAGCGTGCCGGCGCGCTCGCGATCGCCGGCGCCGAGCGCGCGTGCGATGGCGGAGGCCACCGCGCCGCCCATGGCCCCGCCCGACATCGTCATGGTCAGGATCACTGTCGGAAACACCAGTGCCATCGCAGCCAGCGCCTCGACGCCGAGCCGGCCGATATAGGAGGTCTCCGCGATCACGACGCACGTGCCGGCCGACAGCGCGACCACGTTGGGCCAGGCAAGCCCGAGCAGCGTGCGCAGGATCGGCCCGTCCATCAGCGCGCTTCGCACCGGACGCGGGGGTGGCGGCAGCGGACGCTCTAGTTCATCGACCGGGATTTCGGCGATGTCGGACATGTCCCTCTCCGGGCACGAGCGCCATTTGTGGCGCGGCAATGAATAGGAGTGCCAATGATTTTCTTCGCGCAAAGGGCGCGGTGAGCCGCTTGTTAGCACGGCAATTGCCGATTCCTCCTGCGCCTGATGCAGGCGTGCCCTGCGGCAGCGCATTTCAACAGGTGGAATTACCCGATGGTCCAGACCAGCGGTGGGCGACCGCCTGCTGTCGGACTTAGGTGCACGCCAATGTGTCGCCCGCATCCCGCAGACAGCCCTTCAAACAACCCCTCCAGCACCTTGGCGCTGGCGCGGTGATAGTCGGCGACGTCGTCCATCAGCTTCCAGCTCTGCTGACGGATTTCGAACGCGCCTGCGGATTGCGTGATCTCGGCCACATCGTCCTGCGCGGCGAACAGCGCGCTCAGGAACGACGCAAATTCGCTTGCGCCGCCGCGGGTCGCTGACAACGCGGCTGCGACCTCATCAAAGTACTGCATGCCGATCAGCTTGCCGGTGAGATGCAGGAGATAACCGGCATCTTCCGGCCCGAACAGCTGCACCATCACGGGGGCCGCCGTGCGCACATATTCCATCGCGTAGTTACGGTAGGCTTTTTCGAGCCGCGGTTTCGGCCAGCTCGAAACCGGCAGCGCCGGTGCGGTCCTGGCATCGAACAGCGGCGCTTCGAGATGTCGCGCGTACACGAGGCGCTGGTCGAGCTCGAGCGGATGGTCGTATTGATGGTAATAACCTTCGAGCCCGTCCTGGCCGTCGACGCTCTGCTTGGTGCAGACGAAGCCTAATCTGGTATCTCCGAGCGCGACACCGTTGTTGGCGTGCCAGCCGCGCAGCATCGCGCGGCTCACCTCGCCCGGAACGCCGCAGATCGCGGTGCCTTTCCATATCCAGCGCGGCGGCGGATAGCGGATCCAGGCCTTGGTATCGCTCTCATACATGTACTCGACATGCACGCCGCCGATCCAGTTGGAGAGATAGTGATATTGCGCGGCAGCCACCGCCGGCGGCAGATGGCTAAGGCCGAGCTTTTCGAGTCCCGGCAGGAAGCGCTCCTGCTGCTGGCGGCGGAACACGCGGAAGACGAATTCGGCGGCATCCGCCGTGCCGCGCCGGGTGACCACGGTGAGGATCAGGCCGGTGAAGTAGGCGTGATAGAGATCGGCAACCGCGCGCCAGCGTTTCCATTGAGCTTCCTGCGCGGGGTCTGATGCGGCGGTCATGTTCGCTCCCGATCGTTGTTTCGATCGAGTGTGTCACTGCCCCCGGTGACAGGCAACATGACCCTGAGGCAAGGCGCCCTGCGCGACGGCCCGACAATTCCGCATCACGAATTTTGCGCAGCTTTCGCCGCGCGCTCACGTTCGACGCGCTCGGTGACGTCACGTGCCATCGCCACCGATCCCAGCACCGCTCCGCCGGCGTCCCGCACCAGCGCGAAGGTCATCTCGATGTAGAGCTTGCGCCCGCTCTTGTGCAGCGCGCGGGTCAGCGTCGGCTTGCCCGCAAGCTTCATCGCCCCGGTGGCAAGCGCAGCTTCAAAGCCCTTCCAGTGCGCGGCACGCAGATGTTCGGGAATGATCAGATCGAGATTTTGGCCGAGCGCTTCGTCGGCGGAGAAGCCGAACAGGGCGCTCGATGCACGATTCCAGCGCAGGATGGTGCCGGAGCGATCCGAATAGATCAGTGCATCCGCAGCGTCATCGAGAATTTTTGCATTGAGCTCGGATTGATCGGCCATCTCGTCACCTCGGATGAAATGTAGCCCGGATGGAGCGCAGCGCAATCCGGGATCTTCTTGGTGGCGAGAGGTCCCGGATTACGCTTGCGCTCCATCCGGGCTTCTGTAACGGGCCTTGGTTAGTCAATCCCTTTTTGCGTCATCCGCTTGCCGGGAACCTGCTTCTGTACGGGATCAACG
>NZ_JADPKS010000159.1 GCF_023074175.1 Bradyrhizobium sp. 139 | reverse complement strand
GATGGAAACCAGCGGATGCGTCGGGTGCATGGAGTACGCCGGAATTTCCACCTCCTCGCCCGCCGCCGACGTGAAGCGAACGGCCAGAGAGAGGCCGTAGAAGACGGCAGGAGCAACGACCCTACGTCGCGATTTCATTGCAAGGGGGCTGGCGAGGCTCTTCCAGGTCATACTTGTCTCCCGCTGTTCCTGATCGGCGCCGACTAGGCCGAGATGAAGGAGAGAATGTCGGCGTTGATGAAGTCGGCATGTGTCGTGCACAGGCCGTGCGGCAGAAGATCGTAGATTTTTAGTGTGCTGTGCTTCAGTAGCTTCGCCGACAGGGGCGCCGAGTCGTCGACGGGTACGATCTGGTCGTCACCGCCATGCAGGACGAGCGTGGGCTGGGTGACGCTTTTCAGGTCCTCGCTGAAGTCCGTTTCCGAGAAAGCCTTGATGCCATCATAGTGGGCCTTGGCGCTGCCCATCATGCTTTGGCGCCACCAATTCCAGATGACGGCCTGCGATGCTTCTGCGCCCGGGCGGTTATAGCCATAGAATGGACCGCTTGCGAAATCTCTGTAGAACTGCGCCCTGTTGGCAGAGAGCTGCTGGCGCAGGCCGTCGAACACTTCGATGGGCAAGCCACCCGGATTGGCTTCCGTCTTCAACATCAACGGCGGCACCGCACCGATCAGGACCAGCTTCGCCACGCGATTTCTGCCATGGCGTGCAACGTAACGCGTGGCCTCGCCGCCGCCCGTGGAATGACCGATGTGAATGGCATTCCGAAGATCAAGATGCTCTACGACGGCCGCGACATCGGCTGCGTAGTGATCCATATCGTGGCCTTCACTCACCTGCATCGAACGGCCATGACCCCGGCGATCATGGGCGATGACACGGTAACCCTTGCTGACGAAGAAGAGCATCTGGTTATCCCAGTCGTCGGCGGTCAGTGGCCAGCCGTGGTGAAAAACGATCGGCTGGGCGGATTTCGGCCCCCAGTCCTTATAGAAAATCTGGACGCCATCGTTGGTGGTGACGGAGATCATAGGATCGGTCCCTTGATTTCGTGTGTTGCTCTCTCAGCGTGGGCACGACGATCTCTAGCGAACCTGGCGTGCCGCTGCCCCAGAGCGATTGCCGTCGCTATAGAGCGATTGCTGCTAACGCCCTGCGCCTCCGCCAATCGCTCGGGGTTTTCGCAGGTCCTTCGGATAGCTCGGTCGATTATGTGTTCTTCCGCTACACCGCAGCGGATAGATCACACTATCGGTCAGATAGTTTACGTGAGGAGTTTGCTGAGGTAAGTTCCGCCATCAGGTCAGCGACCGGCCCACCTACTTGCTCGCGCCATCGCGGCGAGAGCTCCATCGCCACTGCAACTTTGGTTTTGGATCATGAATAAGCCGATCCTGCGCGATCCGTTGCGGGAGCACCCACCCGCCGTATCCGAGGCCCGCCAGAGCAACTCGCCGATCGCCGATGGGCGTCCTGCCGATGTGGAGATGGCCCGTGTGCTGAAGATCGCACCGATGCGCATGGCGTCCGATCCCTCAAGCAGCGCGATCGCTCACTGGAAGCATGGCGCCCTGCATGACGTCGTCGAGCCCATGACAGATCACGTCATTATGACTTACCCCACTGGGGTTCAGCGGCTGGAGCGGCGCAGCGGGAAATCAGTCGCGATTGGAACGGCGCGTTCCGGGGTTGTGACGATCATTCCGGCCGGATCGAGCGCGCGTTGGGATATTCCCGGACCCGTCAACGTCGTTCAGCTCTACCTTCCGCACAGAACGCTCGAGCGTGTTGCCATGGGAGCCGGCGCGTCGGCGCCGGGCGACCTGCTGGAGCGAACGGGGCATCCCGACCCCGTTACATCCCGCCTGCTCATCAGTGCGGCGGACGTGCTGGAAGGCAACGCGGCGCTTGATGCCCTGTTCAGGCAACAGCTGGCGGACCTCCTCGCCACGCGCCTTTTGGCTGCGCACGCCGGTGCGCCAACCACGTTCCAGCCGACGATGGGGGGGCTGTCGCCGAAGGTCCTGCTCCGCGCCATCGAACGCCTGCGTTCGGACAGCGAAGCGGACGTCTCGCTCGCAGCTCTCGCTTCAGAGGCCGGCCTGTCGCGCTTCCACTTCTGCCGGGCCTTCAAGGAGAGCACCGGGCTTTCGCCGCATGCCTGGCTGCGCCAGCACCGTCTCGAGCAGGCCATGAACATGCTGCGCGACACCGACGAGTCGGTCGTCTCGGTCGCCGCGGCGCTTGGCTATGCCTCCCAGACGGCCTTCGCCGCTGCGTTCAGGAAGCTGACCGGAGAAACGCCGAGCGATTGGCGACGGCGCATGCGTTAGCAGCAATGCTCCACAAGCCGCCCGTCCGGCAGATTTATGGGTTCACGGCCTAGTTCACATTCGCCATGAACGCGGCCAGGGCGTCGCGGTCGGCCTGAGGCATGGTCAGGCCAAGCTTGGAACGGCGCCAGAGAATGTCGTCGGGGAAGCGGGCCCATTCCACCTTCATGAGATAGCGCACCTCGGCGCCGGTGAGCTCGGAGCCGAAGGCAGGGCCGAGCTCGTCGCGGCTCTTCGCCTCGCCCAACACCGCGGGCAGCCGCGAGCCATAAGCCGCGACCAGGCGCTGAGCCTCTGGCTCCGACAGAAACCGCCAACGGTCGCGCGCGAGGTCGACCTCGGTGTCGAAACGATCCCAGGCAAAATCGCCGCCGGGCAGCGTTGCGCCGGCGGTCCAGCGCAGCGACATCGGATAGAACGGTGTCAGCCGCGTCACCGCCCGCTCCGCGCGCAGGCGCGAGGTGGTGACGTCGCCGCCGAACATCGTGATCAGCGGCGCCTTGCGCCGGCGCGCGTGGAACAGGGTCGTGCCGTCCCGTCGCCGAGCGGACGCCAGCGTCAGGTTGACGCCGGAGACTGCGCGCACCACGTCGGTCGGCGCGACGCGTTCCCGAAAATAACGGCTGGCCGCCTCGCAGAGATAGCTGACGTCGTCCCCTCGCATCGCGACGATCGCGGGATCGCCGGTGAAGGCGTGCGTGACCGTGCCGATCAGCGTGAAGTCGCGCTCATAGGGGCTCGCGAAGATCAGCCGTCCATCGCTGTTCTGGAAGACGTAGACGTTATCGGACTCGAACAGCCGCGGGACGATGATCTGGCTCATCTGCATCGCCGCCATGGCGGGCTGCCACTGCCGCAGCACGGTCTTCGCGACCATCGAGGTCCAGCCGCCGGTGGCGTTGGCCAGCGCCCGGGCCGTGACCGCGCGGCGATGGCCGCGATCGACCACCGCAAGGCGCCAGGTGTCGGTTCGATCGGCGCGCACGCAACGCGCCCCGGTCCGGATTGCGGCGCCTCGTTCGGCCGCATCCAGTGCCGTGAGCACCACCAGGCGGGAATCGTCGACGACGCAGTCCGAATATTGGAAGGCCGTGCCGAACGGTCGCTTCAGCGCGTTGCCGACCGGATGATGCGTGATGTCGAGGGTTGCTGATGGCGGCAGCCCGCCCCGGTTCGTCAGGCCGTCATAGACATACAGTCCGGCGCGCAGCAGCCAGGGCGGACGCTCGTCGGAATGGGCCGGGATCACGAAGCGCATCGGCCGGACCAGATGCGGCGCGATCCGGAGCCAGGTCCGCCGCTCGGCCAAAGCCCGGCGCACCCGCCAAAACCCGCGGCGCTCCAGCACCGACAGATCGCCGTGGATCAGCCGTGGCGTTGCCGACGAGGCTGCACTGCCGAGATCGCCCTGCTCCAACAGGATGACCCGCAGGCCGCGGCCGGCCGCATCGCGCGCGAGGCTGACGCCGTTCAGGCCGCCACCGATGATCGCAAGGTCGTAATCCGCCATGAAGCCGTCGAATGGGAGCTGAGCGCCCGCCATCACTAGAGCCGTTTCCGTCCCGATGAAATCGGAACGGCGCTCCAGATTGTTGTTTTGAGGCGCTTTGTTTACGCGAGCCGGGATCCACAGCTAGCCGGTCTTGAGCGCAAGCTCCATGGTCTCGGCGCGACCGACGAGGCCGGCATATTTCCCGATCGGCAGCGGCTTGCCGAGCAGATAGCCCTGCACGCCGTCGCAGCCCTCCTTGGCAAGGAAGGCGAGCTGGTCGAGGGTCTCGACGCCCTCGGCGACGATCGACATTTCAAGGCCGTGGCCGAGATCGATGACAGCGCGCACGATGGCCGCCGATTGCGGATTGCGGCCGAGATTGATGATGAAGGCGCGGTCGATCTTGATCTTGTCGAACGGGAACGCCTGGAGATAGCTCAGCGAGGAATAGCCGCTGCCGAAATCGTCCATCGAGATGCGCACGCCGAGCGCCTTCAGCCGGCGCAGCAGTGCAAGTCCGCGGTCGAAATCCTCGATCAGCACGCCTTCGGTGATTTCGAGCTCGAGCCGGCCAGGCGCCAGACCCGTCTCAATCAGGATTGAATGGACCAGCCCGACAACGTCGCCGTGCATGAACTGCGCCGGCGACAGATTGACCGCGACCTGGAGCGGCTTCGGCCAGGACGCTGCCTCGCGGCAGGCCTCGCGCAAAATCCACTCGCCCATCTCGACGATCAGGCCGCTCTCTTCGGCGATCGGAATGAATTCGGCCGGCGAGACCTGACCGCGCACCGGATGCTGCCAGCGCGCCAGCGCCTCGAAACCGATGATGTCGCTCTCTGCGACGCTGTGGCCCGCCTCTCCCTGCGGCTGGAAGGCGAGCGAGAGCTCGCCGTTCTTGATCGCCATCGAGAGGTCCTGATGCAGCACGCGGCGATCACGGATCTGCTGGTCCATCTCCGGCTGGAACAGGCTGATCGTGCCGCGCGATTTCTGCTTGGCACGGAACAGCGCCGCGCCGGCATTGGCGAGCAGCGAGGCGCCGTCGGCGCCGTTGTGCGGGAAGATCGACATGCCGGTGGTGACACCGGCGCGAACCGGGCGGCCGTCGATCTGGAAGTCCTCGGCCACGGCATCACCGATCTGCTGCGCCAGCGCAAGACCCGCCTCCGGCTGCTTGCCGTCGATGATGAGGCCGAACTCGTCGCCGGACAGGCGCGCCACCACGCCGCCGCGCGCGGAGTCCTGAAGCCGCTGGGCCACCTCGATCAGAAGCTTGTCGCCGAGCGCATGACCGAAGACGTCGTTGACCTCCTTGAGGCCGTCGAGATCGACGCAGAGGACGGCAAACTCCTCGCTGGTGCCTTCGCAGGCCTCGATCATCTGGGTCAGCGCCTGAAGGAAGGCGGCGCGGTTCGGCAAATCGGTGAGGCCGTCGTGATAGGCCATGTGCGCCATGCGCGACTCGGTCTGCCGGCGGTCGGTGACGTCTTCGTGGGTCTTGATCAGATATTGCGGCTCGCCGGCATCGCTGAGCACGGTCGCCCGCCGGGTCAGGAACAGCCGCAGGCCGTCCTTGGTGGAGATCGGATGCTCCTCGGTGATCATCCCGCGCTTCTTGATCGCAGCTTCGTCGCGCGCGATGATCAGTTTGGCTTCCTTGGGATTGAAGATGTCGGAGGCGGTCAGGCCCGTGGCGTCTTCGCGCCGACGGTTGAGGATCGTCTCCGCGCTGCGATTGGCGAGCAGATAGCGGCCGTCCTTGACCTGCTCCACGATCAGCGCCACCGGGATGTTGTCGACCACGAGCTCGAGGAACTTCTTGGTGCTCTCCAGCTCCTGCGACAGCGAGCGCCGGTCGGTGACGTCCTCGAACACCAGCATCAGGAATTCGGGCTTGTTGTGCTCGTTGCGGACCACGATCCGGATAGACGCAACCATGCGCCGCTCACCGGCGCGGTCGACCTCGAATTCATTGCGGAACTGGCCGTCCGGCGAATTCAGCGCCGCCCGATCGGTCGCCTCGATGCTGGCTGCCGAGACGGGCGCGAACAGCTCGCGCGCAGTCTTGCCGACGGCGTGGTCGCGCGAGAACCCCCAGAACCGCTCATAGGCGCTGTTGGCGAAGATGTAGCGGCCGTCCTCGATGGTCTTCGCGGCGACACAGGCCGGCACATGGTCCAGCACGGTTTCCAGGAACTGCTTGGTGGAGGCGAGCTGACGCGACAGCCTGCGCTGCTCGCTGACGTCCAGATGCGTCGCCACCGAGCCGCCGTTCGGCAGCACAAAATATTTCACGAGGATGGCGCGCCCGTCCGGCAGCTCGGTGATCAGCCCGTTGGGGCTCGCCGCCTTCTCATAGAATTCATCATCGCTGGAGTCGAGCATACCGCGGTCGCGACGGAGCTTGAGGATGTCATGCCCGCTCATGTCGGCCCAGAGATCCGACCGCGACAGGCCATAGATATCGAGATAGCGGTCGTTGCAGAAGATCACGCGGCGCTGCGCGTCGGTCATCACCACGCCCTGGTTGAGATTGTTCATGGCGGAGGAGACAAAGGCGTTGCGCCGCAGCTGCAAGCGTCTGGTCCGGCGCAGTGAGGAATGGATCCACAGCGCGATCGCGGCCAGGAATGCACAGACGACGATGCCGCCGATCAGGGCTTCCCAGACCACGTTGGGATCGAGCTTGCCGAGATAGCTCGGCGGGGCGAAACTGTCCGAGAGGGCAAAGGCACGCGCGGGCGCGACCGCGCTGCCCAGGCACACGACGGCCTGCACAGCAATCGGAAGCGTGCTGCCCACGTGCCAGTTCTTCTCAGCCATCAGCCACCCGCGATTTCAACGTCGGATTGTCTGGCTTCACGGGTTTGGATCGGGTAAACGCCTGTATGCGCAACAGAAAAATGTGACGCCAAATACGGCAATTGCCCTGACATGATAAATACTTCCTTAACGAAAAACGGCCCCGCGCCGTCGTTCTCAGGCCCGACGGCACGGGCGCTTTTGGCAGACACCTTGCACAGCCATGGATAAGGTCGACTGCGTCGTCGTCGGAGCCGGCGTGGTCGGGCTCGCGGTGGCTCGAAAGCTCGCCCAAGCCGGGCGCGAGGTGATCGTGCTCGAGGAAGCCGAGGCCATCGGCACCGTCACCTCCTCACGCAACAGCGAGGTGATCCATGCCGGGATCTATTACCGGGCCGGGAGCTGGATGGCGCGCATGTGCGTCAGCGGCAAGCATGCGCTGTACCGCTACTGCGATGAGCGCGGCATCCCCCACAAGAATTGCGGCAAGCTGATCATCGCGACCAGCGCCAAAGAGACCGAGAAACTGCAATCGATCAAGGCGCATGCCGAGGCCAACGGCGTGCTCGACATGCAGCTGCTCACGGGCGAGACCGCACGCGCGCTGGAGCCGGCGCTCGCCTGCGATGCCGCGCTGCTCTCGCCGTCGACCGGCATCATCGACAGCCACGCCTACATGCTCTCGCTGCGCGGCGAGGCCGAGGCCGCCGGCGCGGCCTTTGCGTTTCACACCCCGCTGATCCGCGCCAAGGCCGTCGGCGATGTGATCGAGATCGAGGCCGGCGGCGAAGCGCCGATGACGCTGCAATGCAGCCTGCTCGTCAACGCCGCCGGGCTCTCGGCGACTACGGTCGCACGCCACATCGACGGCATGCCAATTGACCGGATCCCGTCGGCCTATCTCGCCAAGGGAAACTATTTCAGCTGCAACGCCAAGGCACCGTTCTCGCGCCTGATCTATCCGGTGCCCGAGCCGGGTGGGTTAGGGGTGCATCTGACGCTGGACATGGCCGGGCAGGCGCGCTTCGGCCCCGACGTCGAGTGGATCGAGACGATCAATTACGAGGTCGATCCATCACGCGCCGAGCGCTTCTATCCGGCGATCCGGAAATACTGGCCGACGCTGCCCGACGGCGCGCTGATGCCGAGCTATTCAGGCATTCGCCCGAAGATCGTGCCGCCGGCGGTGGCCACGCAGGATTTTTTGATGCAGGGCCCGCGCGATCACGGCGTCGAAGGCCTGATCAATCTGTTCGGCATCGAATCGCCGGGACTGACGTCATCGCTAGCGATCGCGGATCACGTCGCCGAGCTCGCAAACGTCCAGGCGTCGTGCGAATAGTTTTGCGCGGTGCGCACCTTCCAGCAAGTGCGCACCCTCCAGCAAGTGCGCACCTTCCAGCAAGGATGAGTGCAATAGCTCTCACCCTTGCGTGAAAGGGTATGTTCAACTCTACGCTGTTACAGGGGGTTACTAGTGGAGCGTGTCGCCATTGTGCTTCAGGCGCTCGATCTGGTCCTTGACCATCAACTTCCGTCGCTTCAACTCAACAATTCGCAGGTCGTCTGTTGAAAGGTGCACGAGAGCTTCGTGCAATTCGTTTTCGAGCGTTTTGTGCTTCCGTTCCAATTCAACCAGATGTGCCTGAATTGTCATTCGAAACCTCCTCGGTAGGGGTAAACCTTGGATTCGATCCGGACGAGGAAGTGTACAGCACCGATTCGTTCTGTCGATGGGTATCCATAGTCGCAGTGTCATTTTTGAAAATTCATATGTAACGAAGCGTGAGTAAGGAACCACGCTGGAAAAATCCATGATATCAACATGCTTGCGCAACGCCGCAGCGAATGCTCGAAATATCTTGCGAGAGTTCGGTGAACGGCGGCCCGAGATCGCTTGCGATCACGCCGCGCAAGGACGATAATTTCCACAGGGCATCCACAGCCTTGAATCTCACGTCTATCGGGTTTTCGGCCACCGCAAACATGACCAATGAAGACGAGCGTGAGCTCGAAACCGAGCTCACCCGGTTGCAGCAGGAACACCGAGATCTCGATGCGGCGATCGATGCACTGCATCAATCGCCTGCCCCCGACCTATTGCGGTTACAGCGGCTGAAGAAGCGCAAGCTGTTGTTGCGCGACCGTATCGCGTTCATCGAAGACCAGATCACGCCCGACATCATCGCCTGATCCACAGGGAAAGTTTTGGGGCGGCTCGCCGCATGTAAATCCGCTTGACTCGAAAAGAACAAAATAAGAACATTCGAGCACCCAGAGCCCCAGGAAAACGCCCAAGGACAACGCAGATGTCGGCAACCGCCCTTCTCGACAACAGCCATTATGAACAAGCTTGCGATCAGGCGATCGCCATGTGCGACGGCAATCTGCGCAGCACCATCAAGGCGCTGATCATGGCCAACGAATATCTGGAAGCAGAGCTGGAAGAATTGCGGGCGGCGATCTCAGCCGGCTGCATTCCCGAGACCGCGCCCAGCAAGATGCGGAGCAAGAGCAGCGCCGTCTAAGTTCAACACCGGAGCAACGCCATGTCGGATGTGACCTACTACGTTGCAATGCCCTTCCTGATCGATGCCGACGGATCGCCGGTCGCGGGCGCTGCGGAGGAATGCCAGAGCTCGACGGCCGCGTTGCGGCGCGCCGAGATCCTGGCGCACGGTGCAGGCCATACCGGCGCGGTTGCATTCAGCCGCAGCGGCGATCCCATGACCGGCGAATTCGGCGACGCCACGCTGCTGCGCAAATTCGGCAATGTGCCGGACGATCTGGCTACGCTGTAAGGGTTATTGTTTGAGCATGATCTCTGCGCAAACGCTCTGTGTTTGTCGCAAAGGAAAACCGCTGCACATTTTGCACTGACGCGACCCTTCGGGTCCGGATCATGCTCTAATGACTGACCACCCGATCCGCGGCTCGTGCCGCCGGTGTGCCTTGCGCACATACATGGCGGCATCGGCCTCCTCCAGCGCACGGCCTGCATCGGACTGCGCCCCCAGCAGCGCGACACCGGCGGAAGCGCCGGCGGTCACGCTCTGACCGCGAAAGGTAAACGACAATTCGTCGATCGCCTGCTCGAAGGCCGCGGCCTTTGCCTTGGCATCGGTCTCGGTGAGATTCCAGAGCAGCAGCGCGAACTCGTCGCCGCCAAGCCGGCCGACCACGTCCGAGGCGCGGACCTGCTGCGTCAGGGTGGCCGCAATCGCCTTGAGCACCTCGTCGCCGGCGGCATGGCCGAAGGAATCGTTGATCGGTTTCAGGCGATCGACGTCGAGTACGATCAGCGCGCCGCTGGCGCGATAGCGCTTCATGTAGGCGATGGCGCGCCCGAGTTCGCGCTCGAAGCCGCGCCGGTTCGGAATTTCGAGCAGGAAATCGGTATCGGCCGCAGCTTCCAATTCCGCGACCCGCCGCTCCGCCTCCTTGAGCCTGCTTCGCAAGCCGCAGACGGTCGCCTCGGTGTCGTCGATGGCCGCCGCTCCGCGCCGCGACGGCTTGGCCGGGCACTTGGGGGCGGCTTTGGATCGGCTGGCGCTGGTTTTCCGGCCCTTTTTGGCCTTCGCAGCGCTTGCCCTTGTTGGTTTCTTCATGGGCATCCTGCTCAATGAAGGCTTGCGGGGATTCACCAAGACAGGATAGTGCATTCCCTTCTCCTTGCCACCGCCTTGCGAGTCACCGGCCGGAACCGTTAATCTGGCCTATCTTTCTGTTTTCCGAGCACAATTGACGTCATGACCGCGCCGATCGCCATCATCATGGGAAGCCAGTCGGACTGGGAGACGATGCGGCACGCCGCCGACACGCTCGCAGCGCTCGGCGTTGCCGCCGAGGCCCGCGTCGTTTCGGCACACCGCACCCCCGACCGGCTGTTTGCCTTCGCCAAGGGTGCCAAGGCGGCAGGCTACAAGGTCATCATTGCCGGCGCGGGCGGCGCTGCGCATCTGCCCGGCATGGCGGCAGCGCTGACGGAACTGCCCGTGTTCGGCGTTCCCGTCGAATCCAGGACCCTCAAGGGCATCGATTCGCTCTATTCGATCGTGCAGATGCCTGCCGGCATCCCGGTCGGCACCCTCGCCATCGGCAAGGCCGGCGCGATCAACGCGGCGCTGCTTGCAGCCTCCGTGCTGGCATTGTCCGACCCGGCCCTGTCCGACCGCCTTGTCGCCTGGCGCAAGGCACAGACCGAGGCGGTTGCCGAGCGCCCGGAGGGCAAGGCGTGACTGACGCAAAACAGGTGAAGCTGAAGCCCGGCGACACCGTCGGAATCCTCGGCGGCGGACAATTGGGGCGGATGCTGGCCATGGCTGCGGCACGGCTCGGCCTGCGCTGCCAGGTATTCTCGCCCGATCCGGACTCGCCGGCCTTCGACGTCGTGCTGAACGCGACCTGCGCCGAATATGCCGATGTCGAAGCACTCGAGCTGTTCGCCAACGACGTCGACGTCATCACCTACGAATTCGAGAACGTGCCGTCTGCCGCCGCGATGGTGCTGGACGCGCGCCGCCCGGTGCTGCCCAACCGCAAGGTCCTCGAGACCACCCAGGATCGGCTCGCCGAGAAGGATTTCGTGACGCGGCTCGGCATCGGCACCGCAGCCTATGCCGATGTCACCTCGGTCCCCTCGCTGCGCGAGGCGATCGCCCGGATCGGCCTTCCGGCCGTGCTGAAGACCCGCCGCTTCGGCTATGACGGCAAGGGCCAAGCCATCATCCGCGAGGGCGACGACATCGCCAAGGTGTGGACCAGTCTCGCCACCAAATCGGCGATCCTGGAAGCGTTCGTGCCCTTCGAGCGCGAGATTTCCGTGATCGCCGCGCGCTCGACCACGGGCCAGGTCGAATGTTTCGACGTCACCGAGAACGAGCACCGCGACCACATTCTGAAGATATCCCGCGCGCCCGCGCCGATCCCGGACGCGCTGGCCGAGGAGGCACGCAGCATCGCCGGCAGGATCGCCAGCGCGCTCGACTATGTCGGCGTGCTCGCGGTCGAGATGTTCGTGCTCGCCAACGGCACCGGGCCGAAGGTGCTGGTCAACGAGATCGCCCCGCGCGTGCACAATTCCGGGCATTGGACCCTCGACGGCGCCTCGGTCTCGCAGTTCGAGCAGCACATTCGGGCCATTGCCGGCTGGCCGCTCGGCAAGGCCGTGCGCCACGGCGAAATCGTCACCATGACCAATCTGATCGGCGACGAGATCAACGATTACGAGAAGTGGCTGACCGTCCCGGGCGCGACCGTGCACATCTACGGCAAGGGCGCGCCGCGTCCCGGCCGTAAGATGGGCCACGTCACCGAAGTCAGGTCGACGAAGGGCAAGTAGCGGGACCAAGTAGCGGGACCGCGGCGCATGCTGCGATCCCGCCTTTCGATCAGGCCGTCTTCACGCCCGTGACGACGCCTGACGGGTCCTCGCTGAGCCAGCGATAGACCACCCCGCCCAGCGCGCCGCCGATCAGTGGTGCGACCCAGAACAGCCAGAGCTGCGACAGCGCCCAGCCGCCGACGAACAGCGCGGGCCCCGTGCTCCGCGCCGGGTTCACGGACGTATTGGTGACAGGAATGCTGACGAGATGGATCATCACCAGCGCAAGCCCGATCGCGAGCGGGGCGAAGCCCGCGGGCGCGCGGCCATGGGTGGCGCCCATGATGACGAACAGGAACATCATGGTCATCACCACCTCGGTGACGAAGCAGACGACCATGCTGTACTGGCCCGGCGAATGCGCGCCGTAGCCGTTCGAGGCGAAGCCCTTGGTGACGTCGAATCCGGGAGCACCGCTGGCGATCACATAGAGCAGCTCGGCGGCAACGATCGCGCCGCAGACCTGCGCGATCACATAAGGCAGAATCTGTCCTGCCGGGAAGCGTCCGCCAGCGGCAAGCCCGACGGTGACGGCGGGGTTGAGGTGGCAGCCCGAGATGTGCCCGATCGCGTAGGCCATGGTGACGACGCTTAAGCCGAACGCCAGGGACACGCCGACCAGGCCGATCCCGACCTGGGGAAAGCCGGCCGCGATCACGGCGCTGCCGCAGCCTGCGAATGTGAGCCAGAATGTGCCGATGGCCTCGGCAGCGTATTTCTTCATATCCATGTCGGCGTTTCCCCTGATTCCTGGATTTCCGGAAACAAAGCTCCGGGAACTGCCCCGCCCTTGGCGCTAAACCGCCCAAATCGGGGCTGTACAAGGGTATTTTCGCCGCATTTAATGGCTGAACTTGGTCCGAAAACCTGCTTGGCAGGTGGACATCGCAGGTTTTGTCTGATACATCCGCGCCCTCAAGGTTAAGGGCTTGCGCGTTCCGCCATCCCCTTTGACTTACCAGAATTCAAATCCGATCCACTGAAGAGGATGCCGCGTGCAGGTTCTCGTTCGCGATAACAATGTCGATCAAGCCCTCAAGGCGCTGAAGAAAAAGATGCAGCGCGAGGGAATTTTCCGCGAGATGAAGCTCCGCGGTCATTACGAGAAGCCCTCCGAGAAGAAGGCCCGTGAAAAGGCCGAAGCCGTGCGCCGCGCGCGCAAGCTGGCCCGCAAGAAGCTCCAGCGTGAAGGCCTGCTGCCGATGAAGCCGAAGCCGGTGTTCGGCGCTGGTCCGGGCGGTGATCGTGGCGGCCGCGGCGGCCCAGGTGCAGGTCCGCGCGGACCGCGCTGATTTTGCCTGACTTGCAAGATTGAGTTTTCGATGACGCGGGCCCCTGGCCCGCGTTATTGTTTTGTGAGCGGTGCCTTCTCTGGGACGGGGGCACTACCGATGCGGCACCAGCGCGAGCAACCGGAGATGGCCTCCCCTTTCCCCGAGCGCGGCTTGGCGCGGCTACGCCAGATCTGGCGGCAGCCGGTCGCGCTCGGTTTGATGGGGGTTGTGCTGTGCGGCTGCTCCTTCGACCTGGGCTCCCTGATGCCGGAGAAGGAGAAGCCGCAGGAGGCGCCTAAGGCGGCTGCGACGGCCACCGACAGCGCGGTCAGCGCCGGCAATGTCAGCGAGGCCCAGGCCCACACCGCTAAAGGCCAGACCCTGGCGAAGTCAGGAGAGACGGCTGGCGCGCTGGACGAGTTCAACCGTGCGGTCGCGCTCGATCCCTATAATGCACAGGCACTTTATGGCCGCGCCCTGATCTATCAGGGCAACAATGAGCATAGCTTTGCCATCGCAGATTTCGGAGCCGCCAACGGGCTCAATCCGCAAAAGGTCGAGCCGTTGCTCGGCCGCGCCACCAGCTATCTCGCCGTCGGCAAGGTCCAGGAAGCGGCGGCCGATCTGGATGAGGCCTCCGAGGCCGATCCGCACAATGCACAGGTGTGGACCGTGCGGGGACAGGCCTATGAACGGATGGGTGACAAGGCCAAGGCGGCCGCGTCCTACAACAAGGCGGTCGCCCTTCGTCCACGTGACGACGCCGCCCGTAGCGGCCTTGCCCGCGTCGGCGGCTGACAGCGCGGCCAAGCCCCCCATTCTAAGCCAAGCCGCCCTAAGCCAAGCCGCCGTCTTAATCGGGAGTGTCGCTCTTCGGCAGGACGGAGTGGAACATCGACTTCATGCCCGACAGCATCTCGTCGGCAACATTGGTCTTCCTCGGCCGCGGCGTGGTCGCGCCTGCATCGGCGCGCAGATCGAGCGGCGGAGCGATCATCGGCACCGGAATGTCGGCCGGCGGCGTCATCCGATTCGGATCGTCATTGCCGATCGAGGCGGTGTAGGGCGGATTGGCCGGCGACGAGCCGCCATTGCCATAGGCTTCCGGTGAAGACGTCGAGACCGTGATCGGCGGCGGCAGCGGGCGGAGCGTTGACGGCTCCGCCGTGATGGCACGCGGAGCTTCCGGGGAGCGGGCGGCTTCCCGCACCGCAGGCTCCGGCGTCCTCTCGGAAGACCTGGTTTCGGAAGACCTGGTTTCGGAAGACCTGGTTTCGGAAGGCCTGGCTTCGGAAGGCCTGGCTTCGGAAGATCTGGCCTCAGCGGCCTTGCCCTCAGGCGACTTGCGCAGGCGCTCGATGGCGGCGCGCGCGAGATCGTTGGCATCGGGGCTCGCTGCCGGCGAAGCCGGTGCCGAATTGGCTTCGACCACCGGGGCAGTGGCGGGAGCCGCGACAGCCGGAGCGGACTTGGCGGCCGCCTTCTCACGCGCCGGGCTGCGGCCGCGCGGGCCGGTCTCGGCGGGAGCAACGTCCGCGGCTTTGGCCTCGGCCGGCCGTTCGCCGGATTTGTCGGCGGGCTTCTCGGCCGACGCCTTATCGGTCACGCTCTTCTCGGAGATGCTCTTCTCGGAGACACCCTTGGCCTTGACACCGGGCGCCGGGAGATGGGCCACGTCGGAAGGCTTGCCGCTCTTGCCGGCATCGGCAGGCGCTATCACGGCCGCAGGGACATCGGCCGCCGGCTTAGCGTTGATGTAGTGATTAACGATGTAAGCCCCGATGATCGTCGCGAGCACCGAGGGTAAAATATCCATCGAGATTTTAGCGAAGTATTTCAGCATTTCTCGGCCACTCCCCGCGCGATCAGATGCGGGAACTTTGGGGCATTGTAAGGGATCAACTGCGACGGATCGATGGCAAAGGGTAACGCTCCCCTTTACGGCTTCAGCTCGATCTCAAGGAACACGATCTCGGTTGAGGTTTCGTTAAGTACGTCATGTTGGACCCCAGCCTTTCGGAAATAGGATTGTCCGGCCGCAAGCTGCGCCTTGGAACGCTCGCCGCCGGGCGCCACGAGGGTCATCTCGCCGGCGACGACGGGAACGATGACATAGTCCATGCCGTGGGTGTGATGCCCGGTGGCGCTGTTTGGAGCGAGCCGCCACTCGGTCACCCGAACCTGCTCGTTGTCGATCTGAACCTCGGACCTGGCGGCAAGCATCGGAACTCTCCTGGGCGTCATCCGGACCCGAAGGGCCGCGTTGGGGCAAAGTGGGTTCAGGGCACGAAAACCATGAACACGTAGACGGCAAATACCACCATATGGACCAGTCCGAACAGCACATTGGTCCTGCCGGTGCCGAAGGTCATCATGCTCAGAAAGAAGGTCAGGAGCAACAGCACGCTGCCCTGGGCGCTGAGGCCGAGCTCGAGCTCTTTGTCGAGCGCGTAGGTGGCGACGCCAACGGCTGGGATGGTCAGCCCGATGGTGGCGAGCGACGACCCGAGCGCGAGGTTGATGCTCTTCTGGAGGTCGTTCTTGCGGGCCGCCGAGACGGCCGCGACGCCTTCCGGCAACAGGATCAGGAGCGCGACCAGAAGTCCGGCAAAGGCAGGCGGCGCACCGATCTTGGCCGCGACGGCATCGACCACCAACGAGAATTTCTTGGCGAGCAGCACGACCGCCAGCAGCGCAATCAGCAGCAACACGATACTGAGAACGAGCATCCTGCTTGACAGATGCGCCTCGCCGCTCCCGCCGTCCGCCCGTTCGTGGACGAAGTAATCCTTGTGCAGGACGGTCTGGGTGTAGAGAAACACCCCGTACAGCGCGAGCGTGACCACGTCGACGAAACCGAGCTGAACCGCAGAATAGACCGGGCCCGGCGTGGTGGTCGTGTAGTTCGGCATGACCAGCGTGATGGTCGCGAGGGCGAACAGGACGCTGAGATAGACGTTGGCCCCGGAGAGCTGAAAGCCCTGCTCGCGATAGCGCAGGCCGCCGATGAAGATGCAGAGCCCGACGAGGCCATTGCAGACGATCATGACCACGGCGAACACTGTGTCGCGCGCCAGTTCCGGGGCAGGCTTGTCGCCCAGCATGATCGTGGTGATCAGCGCGACCTCGATGATGGTCACCGAGAGCGTCAGCACCAGCGTGCCATAGGGTTCGCCGACCCGTTCCGCGATCACTTCGGCATGATGAACCGCGGCGAACACCGTGCCGAACAGGATGACCAGGAGGACGAGGGCGAAGACGAGCCCGCCGAACGACAGCGTGAACACATAGTCCGTCGCGCTGACGACTGCGAACAGCAGCACGGCCAGGCCCGGAAAGATCCAGGCCGACCGGGGCATCTGGCTATGCGCACTCATCCACTGCTCCAACTACTTCGAGCATGATCCGGAAAAGTGTGTCGCGGTTTTCCGAAAGGATCATGCTCAGACGAAAAGCCTAAGGTGCGATGAATTCATCGCACCTTAGGCGAGCAGTAGCAAATCGGCCGGCAGATTCAATGCCAGTGCAGGATCGGCGCGATCGGTAGCAGCGTCAGCAGCAGGAACAGCGGGATCAGTACGGCGCCGGCGCGCAGCAGATAGCCGAAGAAGCTCGGCATCTCGATGCCGTTCTCGCTGGCAATGCTGCTGACCATGAAGTTCGGCGCGTTGCCGATATAGGTGAGTGCACCCATGTAGACCGCGCCCATGGAGATCGAGGCGAGCGTGCCCGAGAGCTCATGCATCAACACCTGCGGGTCGCCGCCGGCGAGCTCGAAGAACAACAGATAGGTCGGCGCATTGTCGAGAAACGCCGACATCAGGCCGGTGAACCAGAAATAGGCAACCTCGCGCGGCGCACCGTCCGGTGTCGTCACCGCCGACAACAGCCACGCGAAGGCGCCGTGACGGCCGGCATTGAGCATGGCAATGACCGGAATGATGGCGACGAAAATGCCCGCGAACAGCTTTGCGACTTCGCGGATCGGCTCCCAAGTGAAGCCGTTAGCCTGCCTGTGCTCGTCGGGCGTCAGCCACACCGAGATCGCCGCAATGGCCAGCAGCGCCACGTTGCGCACGATGTCTTCCAGCTCCAGCCCGGTTCCGAGAATGTCGAAGGCAGTGCCGGGCTTCCACATCGCCGAGACCAGCAGGCTCGCGACGATGGCTGCGATCAGCACCAGGTTGACGAGGCCGCGGATGCGGACCGGCTTCGCGGGGCCGGCGTCGCCGGGCGGCGGCTCGCTGCGGAAGCGCCAGACGTCGATGACGACAAAGATCGCGAGCAGCAGTGCGGCAACGATCGTGGTCTGCAGCCAGATGGTCTGCGTGGTCCAAAAGAAATCGACGCCGTGCAGGAAGCCGACGAACAGCGGGGGATCGCCGAGCGGACTCAGCGCGCCGCCGACATTGGCGACCAGGATGATGAAGAAGATCACGACATGAGTGTTGTGGCGCCGCGACCGGTTGGCCCGGATCAGCGGACGAATCAGGATCATCGCGGCACCCGTGGTGCCGACGATACTCGCCATCAAGGTGCCGAGCGCGAGGATGGCGGCATTGGCCGCCGGCGTCGCCTTGATATCACCCGTGATGAGAACGCCCCCGGCCACGACGTAGAGCGAGAACAACAGTACGATGAAGCCGAGATATTCGGCGAGCATGGCGTGAACGAGCGCCGACAGCGCCGCCATGCTCCCGGCCGAAATGACGAGGGAGGCGAGCGCCAGCAGCGACCAGGCTGCGGCGATCTTGCCGTAATGATGGTGCCAGAATTTTGCAAACAGCAGCGGCCCGAGCGCGATCGATAGCAACAGCCCAGCAAAGGGCAGCGCATAGGGCCAATGCATCGCAGCGCCATCGAGCCCGGTGGCGGCCCATGCGTGCTGCGGCAACAGCGTGAGGGTCGTGGCGAGGGCTACGCTCCAGCGCCGCGTGACGATCCGTTTAGGGTTCAATGAAGCGCCTTGCCGTTTCGATCGCACCGAAAGCATCGAGATTGTCGTGTCCGCCGCCCGCAAAGCGAACGAACTGCTTCGGTTCATGCGCGAGCGCGAACAGACGCTCTCCGAACACGATCGAAATGGCAAGGTCGTTGCTGCCATGCATGACCAGGAGCGGCACCGTGACGCGCATGATGCGCTCGTCGGAACGAAATGGATCGCGCATCAGCAGGCGCACCGGAACGAACCAGAACGATGAAGCTGCAACGTCGACCGTCGACGTATAGGGGGCTTCCAGGATGAGTTTTCCAACACGATGCTCCGAGGCGAGCGCAACCGCCGCGCCCGTTCCGAGCGAAAAGCCCCAGGCGACGATTCGTTCCGCGGCGTAGTGCGCAGTCGTGAAGGCGTAGGCGGCTGCGGCATCCCGCAGCAGGCCCTCCTCGCTCGGCGCGCCGCTCGAACCGGCATAACCGCGATAGGACAGCGCGACGAGGCCGGTGCCGTCTGCGGTCATGGCCTTGAAGCGGCTGACACGGCCGGCGAGAAAATCGCCGTTGCCCGGAAAATACAGGATGACGGGACGGCCCGGCTTCGCCGGCACGTGCCAGGCGATGACCTTCTCGCCGTCGGAGGTGGCCAGGACATGCTCTTCGGCCTCGGGGAGGCCTACGGCACCCGGCGCGGTGCGACCGACGGGCGGGATCGGAAACAGCATCTCGCGCTGTCGGATGTACAGCACGAGGAGACCGGCGCAATAGACGGTCGCGAGCAGGATGGCGATCCATTTGACGATGGTCATGATGACGCGGCCGGTCCCCCGATTCAGGGCTTGCGACGGCTCCGCAGCAATTTCATGACGTCGAACCGGAGGCTCGCCGGAATATCGCGGCAGCCGCATGCCGCGTTGTGGGCGGCATGCCATTTGACGCGCTGCTCGCGCGCCGCTTTGGGCGGCATGCGATGGGACTGGTGCCATTGCTTGTTGATGGCCACAGTCCGCTTCCTTCCGCCCTACATCGCCTTGACGATGTTCTCAGTGACCTTCTTGGCGTCGCCGAGCAGCATCATGGTGTTGTCGCGATAGAACAGCGGATTGTCGATACCGGCATAGCCCGAGGCGAGCGAGCGCTTGATGAACATCACGGTGCCGGCCTTCCAGACCTGGAGGACGGGCATGCCGTAGATCGGCGAGGTCTTGTCCTCTTCGGCCGCCGGGTTGGTGACGTCGTTGGCGCCAATCACGAAGGCGATGTCGGCCTGCGCGAATTCGGAGTTGATGTCCTCGAGCTCGAACACCTCGTCGTAAGGGACGTTGGCTTCGGCGAGCAGCACGTTCATGTGCCCAGGCATGCGGCCCGCGACCGGATGAATGGCGTACTTCACCTCGACGCCTTCTTTCTTCAGGATGTCGCCCATTTCGCGCAGCGCATGCTGGGCCTGCGCCACCGCCATGCCGTAGCCGGGCACGATGATGACCTTCTGCGCGTTCTTCATGATGAAGGCGGCGTCGTCGGCCGAGCCGAGCTTGGCGGGCTTCTGCTCGCCTGTCGCTCCGCCGGCTGCGGCGGTCTCGCCGCCGAAGCCGCCGAGGATGACCGAAATGAAGGACCGGTTCATCGCGTGGCACATGATGTAGGACAGGATCGCGCCGGATGAGCCGACCAGCGCGCCGGTGATGATCAGCGCCGAGTTGCCGAGCGTGAAGCCGATGCCGGCCGCGGCCCAGCCCGAATAGGAGTTGAGCATCGAGATCACGACCGGCATGTCGGCGCCGCCGATCGGGACGATCATGAGCACGCCGAGCGCCAGCGCGATGATGACGATCAGCCAGAAGTCGAGCGCGCTGCCGGTCAGCACGAGACCGACGATGAAGAACACCAGCGCCACGGCGAGCGCGACGTTGATGATATGGCGGAACGGCAGGATGATCGGCGCGCCGCTCATCCGCGCGGACAGCTTCAGGAATGCGATCACCGAGCCGGTGAAGGTCAGGGCGCCGATGGCGACGCCGAGCGACATCTCGACCAGGCTCTGCGGATGGATGTTGCCGGGCGTTCCGATGTCGAAGGCCTCGGGCGCGTAGAACGCGCCGGCGGCGACCAGCACCGCGGCCATGCCGACCAGCGAGTGGAAGGCGGCGACCAATTCCGGCATCGAGGTCATCGGCACGCGCCGCGCAATCACGGCGCCGACGCTGCCGCCGATCGCGATGCCAAGAATCACGAGGATCCAGGCAAGGCCGTCGGCCGGCGGATGGCTGGCCAGCGTGGTCGCAACCGCGATCCCCATGCCGATCATGCCGAGGAAATTGCCCTGCCGGGATGAGGCGGGACTGGACAGCCCGCGCAGTGACAGGATGAACAGCACACCCGCCACGAGATACAGAACTGCAGCCAGATTGGCGTTCATCTCAGGTCCCCTTTGTCTTCGTCACCCCGAGGTGCACGCCGCTCACTTCACCTTCTTCTTGTACATCGCCAGCATGCGCTGGGTGACAAGGAAGCCGCCGAAGATATTTACGCAGGCGAAAATGAGCGCGATGAAGCCGAAGCCGCGCGCCCAGCCCGAGCCGCTCGAGATCATGCCGACGCCGACCGCGAGCAGCGCGCCGACCACGATCACCGAGGAGATCGCGTTGGTCACGCTCATTAGCGGCGTGTGCAGCGCCGGGGTTACCGACCACACCACGAAATAACCGACGAAGACGGCGAGAACGAAAATCGACAGCCGGAAGACGAAGGGGTCGACGACCTGTGCAACATGCTCCATGGCGGCTCTCCTTAGGCCCAATTAAGCCGATTTGGGCTGAAAGTTCGGGTGGATCACGGCCCCGTCTTTGGTCAACGCGGTCGCCTTCACGAGTTCATCGTCCCAATTCACGGCCAGCGCCTTGCTACTTTTGTCGATCATGGTCTCGATGAAATTGAACAGGTTGCGCGCGTAAAGGCTGGAAGCCGACGCCGCGACGCGGCCCGCGACGTTGGTGTAGCCGACGATCTTGATGCCATCGACCTCGGCGACCTCGCCCGGCCTCGCGCCTTCGACGTTGCCGCCGCGCTCGACCGCGAGATCGACCAGCACCGAACCGGGTTTCATCGACTTGACCATCTCGGCCGAGACCAGCTTCGGCGCCGGCCGCCCCGGAATCAGCGCGGTCGTGATCACGATGTCCTGCTTCTTGATGTGCTCGGCGGTGAGCGCCGCCTGCTTGGCCTGGTACTCCTTGGACATTTCCTTGGCGTAGCCGCCGGCGGTCTGCGCGTTCTTGAATTCCTCGTCCTCGACGGCGAGGAATTTCGCGCCGAGCGATTCCACCTGCTCCTTGGTCGCGGGCCGCACGTCGGTCGCGGTGACGACGGCGCCGAGCCGCCGCGCCGTCGCGATCGCCTGGAGGCCGGCGACGCCGACACCCATCACGAACACCTTGGCGGCGGGCACGGTGCCGGCGGCCGTCATCATCATCGGGAAGGCGCGGCCGAAGGCCTCGGCGCCCTCGATCACGGCGCGGTAGCCGGCAAGGTTTGCCTGCGAGGACAGCACATCCATCACCTGCGCACGGGTGATGCGCGGCATCAGCTCCATCGCGAAGGCGGAGACGCCGGCATCGGCGATCGTCTTCAGCGCAGCCTCGTTGCCGTAGGGGTCCATGATGGCGATGACGAGCGCACCGCGCTTGTACTGCGCGAGCTCGGACGCCTCGGGGCGCTTCACCTTGATGATGATGTCGGCGTCCTTCAGCGCATCGGCGCTGACGGTGGCGCCGACGGCGGTGAATTCGGAATCCGGCAGGCCCGATTTGAGGCCGGCGCCCGGCTCAACGGCGATCTCGGCGCCCAACGCCTTGAACTTCTTCACCGTATCAGGCGAAGCGGCGACACGCGGCTCCGACGGGTCGATTTCCTTGGCAACGGCGATCTTCATGGGCCCTCCGGCGACGCGGGAAAAAGCGCGCACGCGAACTTAGCGTTACTCCCGCAACGTTGGATACCGGTTTTAGAACCGGCTTGAATGCAAATTTTATGGGCACCGACGACGCTGGCGGTGCAGCAGGCGATGAATCAGGTCAGGAAGATCGCCATCAGGATCATGATGAGCGCGACCGAGGCCGTGCCGTACTTCACCAGCTTGATGAAGCCCTCATAGGTCTGCTCGTGGGCAACGTAGTCGTTGCCGTCGGCGGTGGTGTACGCCACTTCGCGATGGTCAGCCATGTATTGTCCCCAGTCGAAAGTCGAATTCTTGGGCTGGATACCGCAAACCTTCGGGCAGGGCAACGGCACCAATGCGCGGTTTTCGGGCAAATCAGGTCATTTGGAATTCCGATTGCCGGGAAACCGGCGCTCGCGCGGCTCAGCCCTGATCGATCATCGTGGCGGTGACGCTCGCGGTCCGTCGCTGGGGTATCGCAAGACCGAGCGCCTCGCGTACCGCATCGATCGCCGGCTCGCCGGCTTCGGTGAACCGGGCCGTATGCGGGACCGTGCCGCGACCGACCGCCACCGGATTGGCACCGGACAGGAAGCCGTGAGCCATGTGGAAGCCCAGCGCACGATAAACCTCGAACTGCTCTTCCGAGAAGAACTGGTCACCCGTGGTCTCGTGCGGGAAGCGGTCGTTTCGCCGTGCGTAGTCCCGGATATAGTCGTTCTCGTCGCCATTGAGCGACGATTTGACATAAACGAGATAACCCCGCTCGTCCCCTCCATAGTCGATGGTGCCGATTGCGACGTGGACGAGGTCTCGCGCAGTCTCGTCATGTTCGTCGGCCGCGCCGGGATCACCCGCCTTGTCGGCATTGCGCGCCATCAGCGCACGCGTGCGCTCGCGAATCGGCATCCATGGCAGGTCGATCCGGACCCCGAGATCGATGCGGGCGTAACGCTGCAACGTCATCAGGGAGCCGAAATTCATCGGCGCATCGGCTTCCGCATCGATCGCGATGATCACCTTGCAGCGGCGGCGCAACAGCTCGTAGACGCCGAGATTCTCGATATGGCCACCGTCCGTCAGGTAAACGCTGTCGCTGTTCTCGTACAGGCGCCCCGAGATCTCCGACCAGAAATAGAGTGGCGTGGAGCGGCGCTGCGGCCGCACACGCTCATCGACGTAACGCGGGTTCTTCAGCCATTAGCCAAGCCGGACGTTGAGGAGCGCAAGCGTGGGCGTCAGCGCCTTGATCGAGTTCGAACCCATGTTCGAGGAGGCCGCAGCTCCGGAAATCGCCATTGCAGTGGCGAGATCGAGACTTTGCTCATCGTCCTGCACCAAAGCGGTGGGCGCATAGCCGGTCGCCTCGCTGCCGACGTTCAGGGCGGAGAACACGAAGAAGTCCGCGTTGCGTCCGCGCCGGTTGGCAAAGTCGGAGCCTTGAATATTCAGCGCCGTGTTGATGAGCTGATAGGGCGCGTGCAGCTTCGGCGTAGCCGGCTGCCCTGGAATCCGGGCCGCCTCGGCCGGAGCCGCGTAGAGATCAGTCAGCTTCATGCGATCGAGCGCCCTGAAATCGCGCCCCTGGTCGAGACTGGCTTCGGCGGGCGCGACGCCCCCGTCGGCCGAACGCGTCGGATCGAACAGGAAGGCCTTGCTCAGGCGATCGCGATAGAGCCGATGCAACGAGTTCGCATTCGGCGTCAGGCAGAACGAAATGACGAACAGCAAGACACCGGCGAACATGTACAGGATCACCATCGGAAGGCTGAAGGAGTAGCCGAGTTCCGACGCTTTGCCCTGGAAAAGATTGGGAAAGCGGGCCTGAACCAGATGTCCCGCCTTCTGAGCCAGGAATTCGAGCCACGCGGGAGCATGCCAGGTCGGCGTCAACCGCTCGGTATTGGCCGCGACCGCCGGCGCAGCCGTCGGCATGATCTCGGCTGACAGGGTCCCCTTGCCGGCATCGAACTGGAGCATGCCTGCCAGATTGCCGGACGGCGTGTTCGATTTGGCGCTGGCCAGGCACTCTCTTTGCGAGACAACGCCCAGGGCCGACGGGCACCTCTCGAACAGGTCGTTGGCGATGCCCCAATACGACAGGTAGAGGTATGCGACCCAGATGACGAGCGGAAGCGCAAGGCCCGCGATCCACAGCGCGACCTTGGCGACGACGGCGAGCACCAGCGAACCCCATTGTGAGGATGCGCTGTTGCCCTTCAGCAATTCCACGAATTGCTGCCTGAATGCCGTGACGAAGATACCGATCGGCGCAGCCACCGCCGCGAGCGACTTGATCCAGGTGATCGCAACCGCAGCAGCCGGCCCGCCGATTGCGCTGCTCTCGGCGATATCGAACATCTGCCCCAGCATGAAGGGCTGAAATTCGAAGAAGGCAATCACTGCCAGCAGCATCAGGAAGGTCGCGCCCATGCTCGGCCAATGCGAACGGAACTCCTGCCGCTTTCCGGGACTTGCGAGCGACTGCTTCAGCGCCCATCCGAAAAACAGAACGCCCCCGATGATTGCGATCGCCAGGGTCAGCGCAAAATGCTGGACCTTGAGAAACCGCGCGAAGTCGCACGCGACGCCCAACAACAACGCGATCCCGCCAATGTAGGCGAACACGACGCTGAGACCGCTGCCGCGGACAGAGCGGGAGGTGAGATAGGCAATCCCGCTGCCAAGGAACATCACCAGCGCTATTACCGAGCCGAAGATGCTGAAACCGTAACGATCGATGTCGCTGAAATCGTGCAGTTCGCATAACGTCCTGTTGTTGAGACTGACGCCAAAGATGTTCGCATCCGTCAGGCAGCTCCGCAGCGGCATTGACCAGATGGTGACGGCGGCAAGCAGCAGCACAATCGGTAACGTCAACCCGATATTGGCGACCAGTCCCCGCACGACGATCGCAGCTCCGGTCAGAAGATCGCGGGCACCGGCAGGGATCAGATAGTTGGAATAGTTGCGCAGGTGTCCGACCGATGGCGTGTCGCTGATCTCGGCGGCCGTGACGGTTCCGCCCGAAGGCCTTTTGCCGAATACAAAGCGCCGTGCGGTCGTCATGGTGGCGCTCAGAGAGGTGCCGATATAGCCGCCGCCCGACACCGTGGAGAGATAGTCGATCCGGCCGATCAGGTTGTGGTGGTTCAATGCCTGGAGCACGCCGAGGCAAACGGCCGACGAGCGGATGCCACCGCCGGACAACGCAAGCCCGACGACGTCGAGCAATTCGCAGGGTTGCAGGCCATCGACATCGAGGCGCCGTTCCGGCTCGCGTCGCGTGTTGATCGCCTCGATTTCATCGCAGACGATCTGATGGTGTTTCTCGCACCACGGCGTTTCCTCATCGACGGCAGCGTTTCTCGCCATCGGAACCGGCGCGGTGGGTCCTTGATCGAGCATGGGTGCCTTCCCAGGCAGAAACCGATCAGTCCACAATCAATAGTAGAAAATTCCTTTCCGAATATCTGTTGAATTAGTCTTTCGGGCTTCACGAATGTTCAATCCTACGTAGCAAAAGGCCGGACCCGCCGCGAAGGTCGCGCGGCGCGCACGGATGGAACTCGTGGCCGCAATATTTGCGGCACCCGCATTTTGCACGCTGGGAAGGAACTCGCGCTTCGCCTCAGCCCATCGCCTCGAGCTCGTCGATCATGCCCGCGATCACCGAGAGACCGCCGTCCCAGAATTTGGGATCCTTGGCATCGAGGCCGAACGGCCGCAGCAGTTCGGAATAATGCTTGGTGCCGCCGGCCGCGAGCATGCCGAGATAGCGCTCGGCGAAGCCCTCGGCCGCATTCTCGTAGACGGCATAGAGCGAGTTCACGAGACAATCGCCGAACGCATAAGCGTAGACGTAGAACGGCGAGTGGATGAAGTGCGGGATGTACATCCAGTAGGTCTCGTAGCCCGCCTTGATCTCGATCGCCGGCCCCAGGCTCTCGCCCTGCACCGACAGCCAGATCTCGCCGAGCCGCGTCGCGGTGAGCTCGCCGTTCTTGCGCTCGGTATGGACCGCGCGCTCGAACGAATAGAACGCGATCTGCCGCACCACGGTGTTGATCATGTCCTCGACCTTGCCGGCGAGCAGCGCCTGGCGCTGCTTGACGCTCTTGGTCTGCGCCAGCAGCCGGCGGAAGGTCAGCATCTCGCCAAACACGCTCGCGGTCTCGGCCAGCGTCAGCGGCGTCGGCGCCATCAGTGCGCCGTTTCTTGCAGCCAGCACCTGGTGCACGCCATGGCCGAGCTCATGCGCGAGCGTCATCACGTCGCGCGGCTTACCCTGGTAGTTCATCAGCACGTAAGGGTGCGCCGATGGAGTCGTCGGATGCGAGAACGCGCCGGGCGCCTTGCCGGGACGAACCGGCGCGTCGATCCAGCGATCGGTGAAGAAGCGCTCGGCGATATCGGCCATTTCAGGCGAGAAGCCGCGATAGGCCGTCAGCACCATGTTGCGCGCATCGGGCCAGCCGATGATGTCGGTCGCTGCGAACGGCAGCGGCGCGTTGCGGTCCCAATGAGCCAGCCGCTTCTTGCCGAACCACTTCGCCTTCAGCGCATAATAGCGATGCGACAGTTTTGGATAGGCCGCGCGGACGGAGGCGACCAGCGCATCCACCACCTCACGCTCGACACGATTGTTCAGATGGCGGGAATCCGCCACGTCCTTGAAGCCACGCCAGCGGTCGGAGATGTCCTTGTCCTTGGCGAGCGTGTTGGTGATCAGGGCAAAGGTGCGCTCATTGGCCTTGAACGTCTTGGCGAGCGCTTCCGCCGCGCTCTTGCGCTTGGCGCCGTCGCGGTCCTGCAACAAATTCAGCGTCGGCTCGATCGCGAGCTCCTTGGCCCCGACCTTGAAACGCAGGCCCGAGATAGTCTGGTCGAACAGCCGGTTGAAGGCGGAATAGCCGGTCTGCGACTTCTCCAGAAAGAGCTGCTCGAGCTTGTCGTCGAGCTGATACGGCTTCTCCTTGCGCAGATCCTCGATCCAGGGACGGTAATGCGCGAGCTCGGCGGCCTGCATCGCGCGGTTCAAAATATCGTCATCGATACGGTTGAGCTCGAGCGCGAAGAACAGCAGATGCGTGGACGCCGCCGTCAGGCGCTCCGAGACATCGCCGTAAAACTTTGAAATCTCGGGGTCCACGCTGTCGCCGGCATGGACAAGACCGGCATAGGAGCCGAGACGGCCGGCGAGATCGTCGATCGTCTCATAACGTCGCACCGCCTCGGCGAGCCATTTTCCGCCATGTTCGTTTGCTGTCCCTGTTGCGAGCTTGCCCTTGTAGTCCGTCTCGAACGCGACGCAATCGGCGTCCATCTTCTCGAGATCGCGCGCCACTTCCGGCGCATCGATCCCGGAATAGAGATCGGCGAGGTTCCACTCCGGAAGCTTGCCGGTCTTGCTCGCAGGCCTTGCTGGTGAAGATTTTGCGGCTGAAGACTTTGCGGGTGAAGGCTTGGAGGGTTTGGCCTTGGCGGCGGATTTCTTGGTGCTCGGCTTGCGAAGAGCGGGCTTGCTGGAAGCGGGCTTCTTAAGTGCGGACATTTTGAGAGCGGTCTTTTTGAGAGCGGTCTTTTTGAGAGCGGTGTTGGAGCGCGAATTCATTGTGTGGGAAACCTGTGTTCAACAATCGCGGCGGCGGGCGGGGGCATCAAGGTTTAAGAGTGCGTTAATCGGCTTCGGCCAGAGTGCCCCGATTCGAGACAGATAGTAGTAGCGTGCGGGGAACACCATGGCTGCCAGTATTTTGATCGCCGACGACGACGCCGTAGCCCGCCGGCTGGTCGAGAACATGGTGCAGAAATGCGGCTATGAGACGGTCGTCGTGGACTCCGGCGACGCCGCGATCGCCGCCCTCATCGCGCCCGACGCACCCGCGATCGACGCCGTCATCCTCGATCTCGTGATGCCCGGCCTCGACGGCATGGGCGTGCTGGCTAAAATCCGCGAGGCTGGCCTCAGCGTCCCCGTCATCGTGCAGACCGCCCATGGCGGCATCGACAACGTGATCTCGGCCATGCGCGCCGGCGCGGCCGATTTCGTCGTCAAGCCGGTCGGCCTGGAGCGACTACAAGTTTCTCTGCGCAACGCGCTCAACGCGTCCGCGCTCAAAGGCGAATTGCAGCGCATCCGTCACAGCCGCGAGGGCCGGCTGACCTTCTCCGACGTCATCACCCGCGCCGAGGCGATGGCGGGCGTGATGCGGACCGCGCAGAAGGCGGCAGGCTCGTCGATCCCCGTGCTGATCGAGGGCGAGTCCGGCGTCGGCAAGGAGATGTTCGCACGCGCCATCCATGGCAGCGGCGAGCGCAAGGCAAAGCCGTTCGTCGCCGTCAATTGCGGCGCGATCCCCGATAACCTCGTCGAGTCGATCCTGTTCGGTCACGAGAAGGGCGCCTTCACCGGCGCCACCGAACGGCACACCGGCAAGTTCGTCGAGGCCCATGGCGGTACGCTGTTCCTGGACGAGGTCAGCGAGCTGCCGCTGTCCGCGCAGGTCAAGCTGCTGCGCGCGCTTCAGGAAGGCGCGGTCGAAGCGGTCGGCGGGCGGAAGCCGTTGAAGGTCGACGTGCGTATCGTCTCGGCAACCAACCGTAAGCTGCTGGAGCGGGTGAAGCAGGGCCATTTCCGCGAAGATTTGTTCTATCGCCTCCACGTCCTGCCGCTGACGATCCCCTCGCTGCGGGCGAGGCGTGAGGACATCCCGCATCTGCTCCGGCATTTCCTGGCGCGCTTTGCCGCCGAGGAGAACCGCGTCATCACCGGCATCAGCGGCGAGGCCGTGGCGCACCTCGCCCAGCTCGATTGGCCCGGCAACATCCGCCAGCTCGAAAACGCGGTCTACCGCGCGGTAGTCATGAGCGACGGCGACCAGCTTGGCCTTGCCGACTTCCCCGTGCTCACCTCGCAGCCGCATCACGCGACGGACTTCCCGACCGCACCGCTGATGCTCGAGCCGATCGCGGCGCCCTCGCTGGTGTCAGGTAGCGAAATACCGATCGCACCGCTGCCCCTGGCGGGAACCCTCTCCATGCTGACCCCGACCGGCGACGTCCGCCCGCTGGAGGACATCGAGAACGAGATCATCCGTTTCGCGATCTCGCATTATCGGGGGCAGATGTCCGAGGTTGCCCGCCGCCTCAAAATCGGCCGGTCCACCCTCTACCGCAAACTCGACGAAGCCGGGGTTCCCGGACATGGCGGCAAAAGCGGCGAAGAGACGCACTGAGCCTCATGCGAACGGAGGTTCGAGTGGCGCTGCGACGAGGGCGCAAGCCCTTCGCATTACGGCGAAATTCGGCCGCGCCGTGAACCGTGACTTGGAAGTGACAGACACAGGGAAAAGCGCATGGCGGAAGCGCACGATCCGTTGCCAAAAAGCTTCGTTGAAGTCAGTTTGTCGTGAGCTGTCCCGGGAAGCGCTGGCTGCGAAATCGGGGCCTGTATATCGTCTGCGTGAGATTCGTCCGCATATGAATCGTAGCGTGCAGGCGTGCAACTTTCGAGAGGCCGGCGCGCTTTAGCCGAAGCTGAGAGACGATAACGAAAGCTGTTCCACGAGGAACAGTTCACCCGAGGGGTGCGACACAATGCGTGACTGTTTGAACCACCGTGCAGGCTTTGACCGCGTCTTGATGACGGTCGCGGCGACCTTCCTCGCGGTATCGGCCAGTTCGGCACTGGCGCAGGATCAGGCGCGCAGCAGCGCCGCGGAACTCGCGATCGAAGCCGCGATCCCGCGCCCCGAGCCCGCAAACGTCCCGCCCCCGACCGCCTCCGACATCAAGCTCGACACCACCGCTACGGTCCAGGACTCCGCAACGGAGCCGACGAAGGAACCCCTGAAGGCTGAAGCTGCCCCGGCCCCTGACAAGGTCGAGACCAGGTCTTCCGGCGTCGCTACCACGCCTGCTAGCGAGGCGCCGAAGAGCGAAACGGCCAACACGGCCGAGCCCGCCAAGGCCGACACTGCGACCGCAACACCGGCAGCCCCCGCTGCCGCAGCGGTTCCGGCCGAGCCGCCGAAGGACGTCGCCAAGGAGCAGCCGGCCTCAGAGCCCGTGAAAGCCGCGAGCAACGTCCCCCCCGCCGACCAGCCGGTCGCCGACAAGCTCAAGGACATCATCGGCGCCAAGACCTCGCGCTATCTCGACCGCAAGAACGAGCGCGCCGCCGTCGAGAAGTTCTACGGTGCGCGCGACTTCGCGCCGGTTTGGACCCAGAGTGGCAGCCTGACCGCTGCTGCCAAGGGCGTGATCGCGCGGCTGAAGGATGCCGCCTCCGACGGTCTCAATCCCGCCGACTATCCGGTGCCGGATTTCGCCGCCGCCACGACGCCCGATGCGCTGGCCGATGCCGAGCTGAAGCTCACCGCAAGCATGTTCGACTATGCGCGCCAGGCCCAGAGCGGCCGCATGCACTGGTCACAGGTCAGCGGTGACATCCTCTATCCCGAGCATCCGGTCGACCCGAACGAGGTGCTCGCCAAGGTCACGACCGCAGCCGACGCCTCTGCTGCGCTCGACAGCTACAACCCGCCGCAGAAGCTCTACAAGGAGCTGAAAGCCAAGCTCGCGGAGCTGCGCGGCCAGGGCAACGGCCCGGTGATCGAGATCGCCGACGGTCCGGCGCTGAAATATACCCCGGCCGGCAAGAAGAAGCAGGCTGAAATCGTCGTTGAGGATTCGCGCGTGCCGCAGCTCCGCGCCAAGCTCGGCATCACCGAGAACGCCAGCGATACCCACTATGACGCCACTGTCGCCGAAGCCGTGCGCAAATTCCAGAACGGTGCCGAGATCAAGGCGACCGGCATCCTCGACGACAAGACGGTCAAGGCCATCAACACCCCGAAGCGCGACAAGCAGATCGACGTGGTGCTGGTGAACATGGAGCGCTGGCGCTGGCTGCCGCGCGACCTCGGCGTGCCCTCGCTGGGAGATGCCTATGTCATCCTCAACATTCCCGACTACACGCTGAAGGTGATGCAGCGTGGCCAGCAGGTCTGGACCACCCGCGTCGTCACCGGCAAGCCGGGCACGCATGCGACGCCGCTGCTCACCGAGACGATGAAGTACATCACGGTCAATCCGACCTGGAACGTGCCGCCGTCGATCGTCTACAACGAATATCTGCCGGCGCTTCAGCAGGACCCGACCGTGCTCCAGCGCATGGGCCTCAAGCTCGAACAGAACCGCGACGGCTCCGTGCACATCTCGCAGCCGCCCGGTGAAGCCAACGCGCTCGGCCGCATCCGCTTCAACTTCCCGAACAAGTTCCTGGTCTATCAGCACGACACGCCGGACAAGAATCTGTTCGCCAGGGATGAGCGCGCCTTCAGCCATGGCTGCATGCGCGTGCAGAACCCGGATCAGTACGCCTCCGTGCTGCTCAACATCGCGCTGCCGAACGAGAAGTACACGCCGGAGCGCGTGCGCAGCATGTACGGCAAGAGCGAGATCGACCTGAAATTCCCGACGCCGATCCCGGTCAACATCACCTACCAGACCGCGTTCGTGGACGAGGGCGGCAAGCTGCAATTCCGCAAGGACGTCTATGGCCGCGACGCGACCATGATCAACATCCTGAAGAACGGCCGCGGCAAGGACCTCGAGAACATCGTCGCGCACTCCCAGCCGAGCTATTCGCGCCCGGCGACGACGCTTCCCCCAGGCGTGGCGGTGGCCAGCGGCGGCTTCGGCTCGTCCGGCCCGAACTTCTTCGAGCGGCTGTTCGGGGCGCCGACCCCGCCGCCGGCCCCGGTCGGCCGCCGTCCGCAGCAGCAGCGGGTGTTCACTCGCTGAGGCCTCCGCGATTGGTCTTTTCCTGAAATTTTCTACTAGGATCAGCGACCTCATCCCCTGGATGGGGTCGCTTAACGTTAACCACTCACCACCCGAAGTCGGGCCGCGGGCGTTTTTTCGCCACACTCGGCCGCTTAGGTCTGCAATCTGACTTGGTTTTGGGGACGGGAAGGTCAACCTCGAATTAACCTTCTCGCTTTAAGAAAGCGTTCATCCTCTTTCGCGCGCTAGCGGGGTTGGCGGGAGAGTCCATTTTGAACGCTGGTCGACTGGGTGGGCTCTAACGTGCTGACTGGTCTTGCACGCCAATTCACTGTGCTGTCGTTGTCCCATGCGGGAGTGAAGGCCGGTTTCCGGATCGGCCTCGCTTCCGTATTGCTGCTTGCTGCCGCAGGTTCGGTTCACAACGCCGCCGCGCTGAACGAGACCAAGACGCTTTCCTTCCATCACACCCATTCCGGCGAAGACCTCACCGTCACCTTCAAGCGCGACGGGCGCTTCGACGAAGCGGCGCTGAAGCAGCTCAACCACTTCCTGCGCGACTGGCGCACCCAGGACGAGACGGTCATGGACCGTCACCTGTTCGACATCCTCTGGGAAGTCTATCGCGACGTCGACGGCAAGCAGCCGATCCAGATCATCTCCTCCTACCGTTCCCCCGCCACCAACGCCATGCTCCGCCGCCGCTCCTCCGGCGTGGCGCGCTTCAGCCAGCACATGCTGGGACATGCGATGGACTTCCACATTCCGGGCGTGCCGCTGGAGCAAATCCGCTTCGCCGGCCTGCGCCTTCAGCGCGGCGGCGTCGGCTTCTACCCGACCTCCGGCTCGCCTTTCGTGCATTTGGATACGGGCAGCATCCGGCACTGGCCGCGCATGACGCATGACCAGCTCGCCCGCGTCTTCCCGGACGGCCGCACGGTCCATGTCCCGACCGACGGCACGCCGCTGAAGGGCTATGAGCTCGCCAAGGCCGACATCGAGCGCCGCGGCAACGGCGACGACACCCACGGCAAGCCGAATTTCTTTGCCGCCCTGTTCAAGGGCAAGTCGGCTCCGGCCACCAGCAGCAGCGACGAGGATGACGAGGGCGCGCCCGCCGCAGCTGCGAAGCCGACCCTGGTCGCAGCCGCAGCCAAGCCCGCAGATCCGGTGCCGACACCGCGCGCCAAGCCGCAAGTCGCCACGCTCCAGCTCGCCTCCGCCGATGCGCAGATCTTTGCGCCGCCCAAGCCGAAGCCCGCGCCCGTGGCTGACAAGCCGGCCCCCAAATCTGCTGACGGCAAGCCGGAGACTCCGGCCGACATCATCAATGCCCGCGGCTTCTGGGATACCCCCGCCACGCCGCAACAGGCGACGCCGGCCCAAATCGCCGCGCTGAAGGCGCGCCAGGCGCTTGCGGCTGCAACCGATCCGCAGCCGACCGCGAGCGTCTCCAACGCGACCTATCAGGCCCTGGCCTACGCGCCGGCGTCCGCCTCCACGGTCGACCGCGCCAACGTCGTCGCCGCCTCCGCGCCGATCCCGCGCGCAAGCCGCCCTGCAGCCGCGACGCACGGCCTCGCGCCCGCGACCGAGATCAACTCGGTGGTCGGCAAGAGCATCGACGGCAGAATCGCAACCGCGACCCGCCTCTCCGCCGCCAGAGGCGAGAGCATCTGGCTCAAGATCGTGATGCTGTCGCCGAGCGCCAGCCGCGCGATGTCCGTGACGCTGATGGGCGAGCTCGATACGGCTGCCCTGCGCGGCTATTTCGTCAAGCCACAGGCCGTGATCGCGATGGGCTTTGCCGACGATCCGACGCAGGGCCTGTCCTGCGACGGTTTTACGGGCAGCGCGACCGCGAAACTCGAGACGACATCGTTCGTCGTGCGGACAGCGGCGCTGCGCTGAGGCTGATCGCTATCTCCAAGAATTCAGTCTCGTAGATGGGGTAACGGGCCCCGGGCAGCCTTCCAGCCAAGCCGCGCTAGCTACGGCGCTATTTGTGGCGCGCGTCGCGCGGCTTGGTTGGAAGGCAAGC
>NZ_JADPKS010000117.1 GCF_023074175.1 Bradyrhizobium sp. 139 | reverse complement strand
ATGGCTCCGCGCGCCGCCCTCCTATCGTAAGTCCCTTACCCGGACAGATCGAACAGGCTTGACTTACAAATCCCCATATGAGGGTGGGCAAAGGCGCGCGTTTCGCGTGCCGTGCCCACCACCGCCGAGCAAGAAGAAATGGTGGGCACGCTTCGCTTTGCCTACCCTACAAATCCTGCACCGTCAGTTCGGCGGCTTCTTCTTGCTGCGCTTCGGTTTGGCCACCGGCGCATCCGCCGGCGCCGTTGCCGTCGGCGAACTGCCCAATTGCGACCTGCTCTCCTGCAATCGCCTGTCATAGCCGGGCGAGTTCATGACCGTCGGCGGCCTCGCGTAGGCGAGCGCAGCTGCACCGCAGAGCGCGGCCAGTGCCAGCCCGATCACAAAATAACGCCTCATCGCGTTTCTCCATCGCACTCAAGCGCTACCCGCGGATCTGCTGCGGCGTCAGCCGCGGCGGACCATTGCCTGCCGCCTCGGCCTGCTTGATCAGCGCAACAATGCGGCGCATCAGCGGCACGTCGACCTTGTTCTGCTCGGCGAGCGCGATGACCGCGCCCTGGAGATAGTCGATCTCGGTCTTGCGGCCCTGCTTCAGGTCCTGCCACATCGAGGAGCGCGCTTCGGGATCGATCTTCATCGTGCGGCCCAGGATCGCGTTGAAGATCATGTCCGGCAATCTCAGCAATGTCGGCGTCCAGTTCGGCGGGATCGGCGTCGCCGACACCGGCGTGATGCCGGCGGCCTTCAGCGCAGCAAGGCCCTCCGCCATCTGGTCGGCGAACAATCTTCGCCAGTCGCGGTTCGCCAGTTGTGCGGCGAGCGGCATGTCGGACAGCGCGCTGAGCGCATTGTTCAAATTGATGATCAGCTTGCCCCATTGCACGCCGGCGATGTCGCGGCTGGCGCGCATGGCGAGGCCGGGGACCGACAGCGCTGCAGCCGTGTTCGCCTCGTCTTCGCCGACATGAATGTCGCCGGACGTCGAGCGATGGAAACGGCCCTCGCCCATCGCGATCACGTTGAACGGCACCATGCCGGCAAGCACGCGCCGACCAGCGAGATGGTCGCGCAGGACCGCGACATTGCCGACACCGTTCTGCAAGGAGACGACGACGGCATCCTGCGGCGCGTGTTGCGCGATCTGGTCCGCGACATCGGCCGTGTCGGCGCTCTTCACCGTGACCAGCACAATGCCGGCGCTATGAAAGATCGAAGGCTCCTCCGACAGCGCGAGCTGGCCTCCGCCAAGCTTCTGCTCGGAACCGTCGAAATCGGTCAGGCGCAGGCCGAACCGCTCGATCTCGGTCTTCACCCGCGGCCGCACCAGCAGCGCGACACGGCGGCCTGAGGCCGCCAGCTGGCCTCCGACAAAACAGCCGATGGCGCCGGCGCCGGCCACCACGATCGGTCGATCCGTAACCACCTGACCCTGCTCCCTTAACATCCGGCCTTCGATAGCAGACGTGACGTCGAGTGCCCATTGCGGTTGCGACGCATTCGCCTTGTAACCGTCATGAGAGCCCCATATGTTTTTGCCTGGGGGCTGTCACCGGCGAGAACTCGCCGACGAGAACGCCAAAGGAGAGCACCATGGGTCTACTCGACGTCCTCAACGGCATGCAGAACGGCCCACGCGGCCCGAGCACGCCCAGTTCTGAGCAATCCTCTGGCGGCATGTCCCCCATGACCATGGCGCTTCTCGGCCTGCTCGCCTGGAAGGCATTCAAGCATATGACGGCAGGCCAGCCCGGCGCGGCGCCACAGCCGTCCCCGACGCCGACGCCGACGCACCTTCCCCCGCCGGTAAATGCGGGCACTGGCGGTGGCCTCGGTGGCGCACTTGGCGGAGGTGGCGGCCTCGGTGACCTGCTCAAGGGCGGCCTCGGCGGCCTGCTCGCAGGCGGCGCGGCGGGTACCGTGCTCAGCGGCGGGCTCGGCGATCTCCTCAATCAGCTTCAGCAGGGCGGCCAGAGCGAGACGGCGAATACCTGGGTCGGCAAGGGCGAGAACAAGCCGATCGCGCCCGGCGATCTCGCCAACGCACTCGGCGCCGACCAGATCGAGAGCCTGTCGGCCCAGAGCGGCCTGTCACGCGACGAACTGCTCTCCGGCCTCAGCCAGTACCTGCCGCAGGTGATCGACCATCTGACGCCCGATGGACGGCTGCCGACCGAGAACGAGCTCTCGGGCAGAATTTAATCGAAGTTTGATCTACGCGTTCTCGGGAAGGAGAGCACTGACATGAGCATGGGCGGCCTGTTGTGGATCATCGTCGTCGGCTTCGTCGCCGGCCTCATCGCGCGCTGGCTGGCGCCCGGACCGAACAACCCGAGCGGCTTCATCCTCACCACCATCCTTGGCATCGTCGGCGCGTTCCTGGCGACCTTCGTCGGCCAGGCGATCGGGCACTACAGTCCCGACCAGGGCGCCGGCTTCATCATGGCCACGATCGGCGCGGTGGTGGTGCTGTTCATCTGGCACCGCCTGGTCGCGAGCGGCGTGATCAAGGGGTGACGGCGTAAGCCGTCGAGGGAAAGGCACACTGCCTCCTCAATCGTCATGCCCGGGACTGTCCCGGGCATCCACGTTCTTCTATCCGCGAGGTAACACGTGGATGGCCGGGCAAGCCCGGCCATGACGTGGAGAGAGCGTGCCGCGCAATCACGTCACCAAATGCATCCCCGCATCCATGCGCACGACCTCGCCGGTCATGTTGCTGGAGGCCGGCATCGCCAGGAAGCAAACCAGCTGCGCGATGTCGACCGCGGTTGAGGCGACCTTGAGCGGCACCTTCGCCACCACGCTGTCGCGCACCTGCTTTGCGCCGGCCTCGCCACGGCCCTTGGTGAACCAGGGCGTGTCGATATAGCCGGGACATACCGTGTTGACGCGGATCAGCGGCGCCAGCGCGCGCGACAGCGACAACGTCATGGTGTTGAGCGCGCCCTTGCTCGCGGCATAGGCGATCGACGAGCCGACGCCGCTGATGCCCGCAACCGAAGATATGTTGACCACGGCGGACGGCCGCTCCGAGGCCTTCGCGCCGGCCTCCAGCAGGCTGCGCGCCGCGCGCACCATCTGGAACGGGCCGATGGTGTTGACGCCGTAGAGGCGCTGGAAATCTTCAGCCGACAATCCGTCGAGATCGCCATGGGCAACATGCTTGGTGGTGCCGGCGTTGTTGACGAGCACGTCGAGCCGGCCCCAGCCGGCTGCCGCCGCGACAATCTTGCGGCAATCGTCATCCTTCGAGACGTCACCCTGAGCGACCAGCACCTCCGCCGCGCCGGCCTTGCGGCAGAGTTCGGCCGTGGCTTCGGCTTCCTTCTGGCTCGAGGAATAGTTGATGACGAGCCGCGCCCCGCTCCGCGCGAGAATTTCCGCGGTCGCCGCACCAAGTCCGGATGCCGACCCCGTCACGATTGCGCACAAGACGTCTTTTGCCATCCGGATTTCCTTCCCCTTGATTGAATATCGGCGCCTTGTTTAGCGAGTTTGCCGCGCCCTGCAAATCGAGCAAACTCCGCTAAGCGGAATTAGTCCAGATCGGTTCTTGCCCCCATGCCGGTGCCGCAGATGGGCCTGCGATCAACGCTTGTCAGGGCCATGGCTTTTTCGGATCATCGGGCGCAAGAAGAGGCCGCGCGCCGCACCGACCGGGCGGAACGCGCCAATGGCAAAACACGGGGAACGCTGTGGCGGAGAGTGACAATATCGTCGTCGAGACCGCGGAGAAAATCTTCGCCGATCTCGCCGATCCGCAGACCGTCAACAACGCCAAGAAGGATTCGTGGCAGGCGCCGCTGTGGCAGGCGCTGAGCGAAGCCGGCCTGCCGTTGTCCTGGGTGCCTGACGATCTCGGCGGCTCCGGCGCGAGCCTTGCCGACGGTTTTGCGCTGCTCAACGCCGCCGGCCGCTTCGCCGTCGCGGTTCCCCTGGCCGAGACCATGCTGGCGGGCTGGCTGCTGGCGCAGGCCAGGATTTCCTCACCCGAAGGCGAGATGACGGTGCTGCCGGCGGGCCCGAAGGATCGCATCACGCTTGATGCCGACGGCGCGCTCTCCGGCCGCGCCCGCGGCGTGCCCTTTGCCAAGGCGGCGAAGCATTTTGCGGTGCTGGCGCACGGCAAGGATGGCGTCTCGATTGCCTTGATCGATGCGAGCAAGGGCCGGATCGAAGCCGGTCTCAACGTCGGCTACGACCACAGCGACACCGTGACGCTCGACAAGGTCCAGCCCGTCACCGTCAAGCCAGCGAAGGGCTTTGACCAGACCACTCTGATGCTGATGGGCGGCGTCGCGCGCAGCCTTCAGATTGCCGGGGCGCTGGAGGCGATGCTCGACATCTCCGTGCGCTATTCCAACGAACGCGTCGCCTTCGAGAAGAAGATCTCGAAATTCCAGGCGGTGCAGCACAATCTCGCACGCCTTGCCGGCGAATCCGCCGCGGCGCTCGCGGCCGCGACATCCGCGGCCGACGCCATCGCAAACGCAAGCTCGTTCAACGACGAGGTCTACCTCGAAGCCACCTCGGCAAAGATCCGCTGCGCGGAAGCCGCGGAAAAAGGTGGCGCTATCGCGCATCAGGTCCACGGCGCGATCGGCTTTACCGTGGAGCACATCCTGCACCGCTATTCGCTGCGGGCGCTGGCCTGGCGCGACGACTTCGGTTCGGAGAGCCACTGGGCCGTCGAGCTCGGCAAGCTCGTCGCAAACCGCGGCGCCGACGAATTGTGGCCGCTCGTGGCGTCGCGCTGACCAGGGGACGAGACAAAATGACTGCTGCCCTCCGCTTCGATCCGATCCGCCTGCCCGAAAAATGCGAGCAGCTGCGCAAGGAAGTGCGCGCGTTCCTCGCCGACGAAATCGCTGCCGGCACCTTCGATCCGCACAAGCCCAACCGCGAGGACACCGACGCGCCGGAATTTTCCCGCCGGGTCGGCGCCAAGGGCTGGCTCGGCATGACCTGGCCGAAGAAATATGGCGGCCAGGAGCGCTCCTTCCTCGAACGCTATGTGGTGACGGAAGAGATGCGCGTCGCGAACGCGCCGACGCGGCGCTTCTTCGTCGCCGACCGCCAGAGCGGGCCAGTGCTGCTGAAATACGCCCCTGAAAACATCAAGATGGACATCCTGCCGCGCATCTGCCGCGGCGAGGTCTGTTTTGCCATCGGCATGAGCGAACCGAATTCCGGCTCGGACCTGTTCGCCGCGAAGACGCGCGCGACCAAGACCGACGGCGGTTATCTCATCAACGGCACCAAGATCTGGACCTCGTCGGCGCATATCGCTGACTACATGATCGCGATCTTCCGGACCTCGCAGCCGACCAAGGAAAACCGCCGTCACGGCCTGACCCAGTTCCTGGTCAAGATGAAGCAGCCGGGCATCCAGGTGAACCCGATCGGCCAGATCACCGGCCAGTACGAGTTCAACGAGGTCGTCTTCACCGATTTCTTCGTGCCCGATGATCACGTCCTCGGCGAAGTCGACGGCGCCTGGAAGCAGGCGACGAGTGAGCTCGCCTATGAGCGCTCCGGGCCGGAACGCTTCCTCGAAACCTATTACGTGCTGACCGAGCTGGTCCGCGCAGTCGGTCCGAACCCGGACACGCGCAGCGCCGAAGGCATCGGCCGCCTTGTCGCCCAGCTCCACACCATGCGGCGCATGTCGGTCTCCGTCGCCGGCATGCTGCAGGCCGGCAAGGAGCCGGTGGTGGAGGCGTCCATCGTCAAGGACATCGGGACGGTCTGGGAGCAGCAGCTTCCGCACCGCGTGCGCGATCTCGCCGCCTTCGTCGAGGAGACCGCGACCAATCGCGAGACGCTGGAGCGGCAGCTCGACTTCGCCATCAAGACCGCACCGAAACTCACCATCCAAGGCGGCACAACTGAAGTTCTGCGCGGCATCATCGCCCGCGGGCTTGGCCTCCGCTAAACCTTCGAGGACATCATGAGCACTTATAAAGATATCGGCGTCGAGAAAGTCGGGCACGTCGGCACCATCGAAATCCGCCGCCCGCCGCTCAACTTCTTCGACATCTCGCTGATCAACCAGATCGCGGATGCGCTCGACGAATTCGACCGCGATATCGAGATTCGCGCCTCCGTTCTCTCGGCGCAGGGCAAGGCGTTCTGCGCCGGCGCCAATTTCGGTGATCCGGCGCGGCAGGCGCAGGAGGCACGCGAAGCCGAGAAGAAGGGCGACCCGGCCGACAATCTGGGACCGATCAACCATCTCTACATCCAGGCCGTGCGCATCTTTCGCGCCAGGAAGCCGATCGTCGCGGCCGTGCAAGGCGCTGCCATCGGCGGCGGCCTGGGCCTCGCGGTCTCCGCGGACTTCCGCGTCACCTGCCCCGAAGCGCGTTTCTCCGCGAACTTCACCAAGCTGGGTTTCCATCCCGGCTTCGGCCTGACGGTGACGCTGCCCGAGCTGATCGGCAAGAACAACGCGGAATTGATGTTCTACACCAGCCGCCGCGTCACCGGCGAAGAAGCGGTCAAATGGGGCCTCGCCAACGAACTGGTGCCGCAGGACCAGGTGAAATCAGCCGCGATGAAGCTCGCCGGCGAGATCGCCGAATGCTCGCCGCTCGGCCTCCTCTCCACCCGCGCCACGATGCGCGCGGCACTCGCCGATCGCGTCATGGCAGCGACCAACCATGAGCTCGGCGAGCAGACGCGGCTGCGCGCGACGGAAGATTTCAAGGAAGGCGTGAAGGCCACGGAAGAACGCCGCGTCGCAAACTTCAAGGGACGGTGATCGCGCGCCGTGTCGCTGCACGCCCTCTCTCAACCCGTCATCCTGAGGCGCGAGCTGCGCGGTGCACAGCACCGCGCAGGGAGCCTCGAAGGATGAACGGCCCGGCTGGTGGCCGTCGCCCTTCGACGCTCGCCGAAGAGGCGAGCACCTCAGGGTGACGGATCACTAGCAATCAACTAACGCGAAAAGTTACCCCGCCCAGCAAGAACTCGTTGCCCGCCACCGCAAGCCCCTTCGCCCGCGCCGCATGCAGCACCCGCGCGGCATCAACCACCCGAAACTCCAGCGCGCTCATGATCTCGCTCGCGCCTTCAACGAAGCGGAACGTGGCATTGGGCAGTTTCAATTCGGCATTGCCATCAGGCACAACCCCGATGATCTTGCCCCAATGCTCCGCGAGCCCCTCCGGATCCGGGCTCTGCATCTCCACACCCGTCAGCGCCTGCGTCACGTCCTTGCGGATAAACTTCTGCCAGTCCGGCCCCGCCGGCGGGTACGGGCCCAGAATATCATCGCTGCCTTGGGTGTGGTTGAACTCGATGAAGGCGGCGCGGCAGTCGCGGGGGTGAAGCTGCACGCCGTGATAGGGCGCGTGGTCGATGACGTTCGCAGTGCGCACGCCCATGGCGCCGGCATTCCTGCCGCGCTCGTCGGGATCGTTGCAGCAGAAGATGGCCATGTACCCGCCGCGGCCGCCGGTCTTCTCGATGAAGCGGCCGGCGGTGGTGCCGCCCTTGAACGGCGCGACCACCTCGAGCAAAACCGTATCGACCGGGAGCAGCGCGTTCTCCAGGCCGTATTTGGCGACATTGCCATCGCGGTAGCAGACGGCGAGGCCCATGATCTCGGCGATGTCGGAGATCACAGGCGCGAGCTGCGGCGCGACCAGGCAGATCTGGCGCAGCCGCATATAGGGTGCCATGGTCATGCGCCCTTGAAGGTCGGCTTGCGCTTTTCGACGAAGGCTTTCGCGGCTTCCTTGTGGTCCTCGGTGTCGCTGCAACGGGTGTGATGGATGGCCTCGCCGTCGAAGCAATCTTCCAGCGCCAGATGCTCGGCGTTGTTGATGTTGCGCTTGATGAAGCCGAGCGCGATCGAGGGCCCCTGCGCCAGCGATAGCGCGAGCTCGTGCGCGGCGGAGTCGATCTCGGCGTCGCGGACGACTTTCGTCACCATGCCGATCGCATGCGCCTCCTTCGCCGTGAGCACCGGCGAGGTCAGATAGAGCTCGCGCGCCCGCGCGCTGCCGAGCAGCTGGGTGAGAAAATAGGTGCCCCCGTAGTCGCCGGAGAAGCCGACCTTGGCGAAGGCGGTCGTGATCTTGCAGGATTCGGAGGCGATGCGCAGGTCGCAGGACAACGCCATGGAAAGACCGGCGCCGGCCGCGGCGCCATCGAGCTGCGCCACCACGGGCTTCGGCATCTGGTGCAGGATGCGCGAGACCTCCATGCCGCGGCGCAGGTTCGCCATTTTCACCTCGAACGGCAGCGGCGCACGGCCTGCCGCCATCGATTTGACGTCACCGCCGACGCAGAACGAGCCGCCTGCGCCCTTGAACAGCACCGCGCGCACCTCCGGATCGTCGGCCGCGCGCCGCGCCGCCTCGACCAGCCCGGCTACCATGTCGGGGTTGAGCGCGTTCTTCCGCTCGGGACGATTCATCGTGATCGTGAGCAGTCCGCCTTCGAGCTTTTGCAGGACCATGTCGTTGCTCATGGGTGGTCTCCCTCGTTGTTGTTTTGCTCCGTCATTCCGGGGCGCGCCTCTTGGCGCGAGCCCGAATCCATTCCTCAACCGTCACTGCCGCCCGATGGATCCCGGGCTCACGCCTTCGTCGCGCCCCGGGATGACAGCTCATGTGCGGCTCGCTCGACGCGACTATTTCTTCACCAGCGGACAACGCGACTGCTCCAGCGGCTGGAACGCTTCGCTGCCGGGCACGGTGGCGAGCAACTTGTAGTCGTCCCAGCGGCCCTTGGACTCCGACGGCTTCTTCACCTCGAACAGGTACATGTCGTGGATCATGCGGCCGTCCTCACGGATCTTGCCGTTCTTGGCGAAGAAGTCGTTGATCGGCGTTTCCTTCATCACCTTGATGACCGCGGCCGCATCCGTCGTGCCGGCGGCCTTCACCGCCTTCAGATAATGCGTGACGGAAGAGTAGACGCCGGCCTGCGCCGAGGTCGGCACCCGCTTGGTGCGCTCCATGAAGCGCTTCGAAAACGCGCGCGTGTCGTCGTTGAGGTCCCAGTAGAACGCTTCGGCCAGCAGCAGGCCCTGCGCGGTCTCCAGCCCGATCGAATCGATGTCGGAGACGAAGGCGAGCAGGGGCGAGACCTTCTGGCCACCCTTGGTAATGCCGAACTCGGCCGCCTGCTTGATGGCGTTGACGGTGTCGCCGCCGGCGTTCGCGAGCCCGATCACCTTGGCCTTGGAGGCCTGCGCCTGAAGCAGGAACGACGAGAAATCCGACGTGTTGAGCGGATGGCGCACGGCGCCGAGCACCTTGCCGCCGGTCTTGGTGACGACGGCGCTGGTGTCCTTCTCCAGATCCTGGCCGAAGGCGTAGTCGGCGGTGAGGAAGAACCAGGTGTCGAGGCCCGACTTCACGGCGGCAAGGCCGCTCACGTTGGCCTGGCCATAGGTGTCGAACACGTAGTGGATAGTGTAGGGGCCGCAGGCCTCGTTGGTGAGGCGGATCGAGCCCGGGCCGTTGAACATGATGATCTTGTTGCGCGCTTTCGCGATCTCGCCGGCGGCAAGCGCGGTCGCGGAGGCCGCGACGTCGTAGATCATCTCGACGCCCTGGTTGTCGAGCATGTCGCGGGCGATGTTGGCCGAGAGATCGGCCTTGTTGAGATGGTCGGACGCCATCACCTGGATCTTGCGGCCCAGCACCTCGCCGCCGAAATCCTCAACGGCCATCTTGGCCGCGGTCTCGCTGCCGGGACCAGTGATGTCGGCATACAGGCTCGACATGTCGAGGATGCCGCCGATCTTGAGTGGCGGCTTGTCCTGGGCCTGCACGGCGCTTGCGCTCAGGGCAAACGACGCGGCAAAAATGCTCGACAAAATTCTCTTCATTGAAAAAAGACCTCCCTTATCGCGCCGTACTCTGATGGCGGCTTGGTTATTGCTCTTGGCTGAAGCTGTTGCCGCAATCATGCCGCATGCGCCAGAGCGCAGCAAGCAGAAGCGCGATGTGCGTCTCGCGATCGACGCGCGTTTTCCGCAAAGCGGAATGGTGCGATCGGATAACCTGTTTCCACGCCGTCGTTGCGAGCGCAGCGAAGCAAATCCAGAGTCTTTCCGCGGAGGGATTCGGGATTGCTTCGCTGCGCTCGCAATGACGGAGTGCGACGAAGGCTCTTCGCGATCCGCCGCGTTTGGGTTAAAACTGACACGTAACGCAACCTCTCCGGGTCATGTGACGCAACGGCTTCACCTCATCGTCGCAATTCTCCTGGCCGCGAGTCACGCCGCACGCGCGAGCCCGTGCCAGTTCGAGTCCCAAGGCGAGGGCCGCGTTGCGGCGATCGTCGATGCGCGGAGCATCCGTCTCGATGACGGTCGCGAGGTCCGTCTCACCGGGATCGAGCCGACGGCATCGACGAAGCAGGCGCTGACATCACTGCTCGTCGGCCGCGACGTAACCCTGCGCGGCACCGAGGACACGCCCGATCGTTATGGACGCCAAGGTGCACTGGTCTTCATGGGCGAAAGCGGCACCTCCGTCCAGGCCGCACTCCTCGCCCAAGGCGACGCCATGATCTCCGCGGAGATCGCGGACAGGGACTGCGCGGCCGCCCTGATCGCGGCGGAGGCAGAGGCGCGGCGCCAAAAAAACGGCAACTGGGCTGACCCCTCGGCCATAAAAAACGCGGAAAGTCCGGACGATATTTTGGCGGGGATGGGGCGCTTTATGGTGGTCGAGGGCAAAGTCCTGTCGGTCCGACAAGCTGGGGCAATGACCTACCTCAACTTTGGACGGAACTGGACACGCGGCTTTGCGGTGACTATTTCAAAGCGCAGTTTACAGGCGTTCGAAAGCGCCGGGATCGTCCTTAAGTTATTGGAAAATAAGCGTATTCGAGTTCGAGGTTGGGTCGAAGGGAATACAGGGCCGCGGATCGATGTGCGCCTTGTGGGACAGATCGAGTTGCTGGGCGCGAACGAGCCGGCAGGGGTAAGGCCCTAAAAGGGCCAGGCACGGGTTAAGCGACGTGAATGGGGTGCTAGAACGGCACGTATGGAGTGAACGACGCCGCCTGCGGGCTGCGCCGGCCGTGCTATGCCTTGCGCTGGGCATGGTACTCGCCGGCTGCGGCGATATGGGCCGGTTCCAGGCCGCGGCGACCCCGCCAATGGTCGCGATGCCCAAGCCGAAGCCGGCCGTTGCGCAGACCCCCGCCACCGAGAAGGAGCACGAGCGTATTCTGGCGAGCTATGGCGGCGCCTATGACGATCCCAGGCTCGAATCACTGGTGAGCAAGACCGTCGACCGGCTGGTCGCCGCGTCCGACCGCCCCGACCAGGGCTACAGGGTCACCATCCTCAATTCCGGCGCGGTGAACGCGTTCGCGCTCCCGAACGGCCAGCTCTATGTCACGCGCGGCCTGCTCGCGCTCGCCAGCGACACGTCGGAATTGTCCTCCGTGCTCAGCCACGAGATGGCGCATGTGCTGTCCAAGCATGCCGCGATGCGCGAGGACCAGGCGCGCCAGGCCGCGATCGTCACCCGCGTCGTCACCGACATGAGCAACGATCCCGACCTCACCGCGCTCGCGCTCGCCAAGACCAAGCTCACGATGGCGAGCTTTTCGCGCAACCAGGAGTTCGAGGCTGACGGCATCGGCGTCGGCATTTCCGCCCGCGCGCATTTCGATCCTTATGGCGCCGCGCGCTTCCTCTCGGCGATGGAGCGAAATGCGGAGCTGAAGGTCGGCAAGACTTCGCTCGATCCGCGCGCGCAGGATTTCACCTCGTCGCATCCGGCCACCCCTGAGCGCGTGCAGAATGCGCAGACCATCGCGCGGCAATATGCTGCGCCTGAGGGCGCCGAGCGCGACCGCGAGACCTACCTCGCCGCAATCGACAACCTCGTCTACGGCGAAGATCCCAGCGAAGGTTTTGTGCGCGGCCGGCGTTTCCTGCACCCAAAACTCGGCTTCACCTTCCAGGCGCCGGACAATTTCACGCTCGACAATACCGCGCAGGCGGTGATCGGCGTGCGTGACGGCGGCTCGCAGGCGATGCGCTTCGACGTGGTGCGGGTGCCAGCCGAGCAGTCGCTCGGCGATTACCTGAATTCCGGCTGGATGGAGGGCGTCGAGAAGGCCTCCACCGAGGACATCACCATCAACGGTTTTCCGGCTGCGTCCGCTACCGCCAAGGGCGATCAGTGGCAGTTCAAGGTCTATGCGCTGCGCTTCGGCAGCGATGTCTATCGCTTCATCTTCGCGGCAAGGCAGAAATCGACCGAGAGCGAGCGCAACGCGCGCGAGACCGTCAATTCATTCCGCCGCCTGACGCTCGAGGAGATCCAGGCCGCGCGCCCCCTGCGCATCAAGGTCATCACCGTGCAGCCCGGCGATACCGTGGAATCGCTCTCCCACCGCATGGCCGGCGTCGACCATCCCGCGGAGCGCTTCCGCGTGCTCAACGGTCTCGATCGCAACGCGCAGGTGAAGGTGCGGGATCGCGTGAAGGTCGTGGCGGATTGACGCCGCAGTAGAGTGGGCAAAGCGGAAGCGTGCCCACCATTCTCGCCGCAATTGTTTGCGGATGGTGGGCACGGCGCTACGCGCCTTTGCCCACCCTACAAGCCGCGTGAGCCCTAACCGCCAGCGTCCATATCGCCCGCCTCGCGCTGGCCACTGAGCCACAGCGCCAGCAACGTCCAGAACGCGCCTGACAGCAGATACGCACCGGAGGCAATAACGCCGAGATTGGTGGCGAGCAGAAGCGCCACCAACGGAGCGAAGCCGGCACCGAACAGCCAGGCCATGTCCGAGGTCAGCGCCGAGGCCGTGTAACGATACATCTGGTTGAAATTCGAGGCGATCGCGCCGGAGGACTGGCCGAAGGACAGGCCGAGCAGAATGAAGCCGATCACCATGTAGATGGTCTCGCCGAACGCGCCGGCGTCGAGCAGCTGCGGGGCGAAGCCGCTATAGATCGCGATCGCGATCGCCGATCCCATCAGCAGCGACTTGCGCCCGACGCGGTCGGCGATGATGCCAGAGAGCACGATCGCGCCGACGCCGAACACGGCGGCGACGATCTCGATGATCAGGAAGCGCACCGGGCTTTCGCGGGTGAACAGGAACACCCAGGACAGCGGAAACACCGTGACCATGTGGAACAGCGCGAAGCTCGCGAGCGGCGCGAAGGCGCCGAGCATGATGTTATGGCCTTCGCGCGCGACGGTGTCGGAGATGCGCGCCGGCTGCAATTCGCGGGTTTCGAACAGCGAGGCATATTCCTCCGTCGTCACCATGCGCAGGCGCGCGAACAGCGCCACGACGTTGATGGCAAACGCAACGAAGAACGGATAGCGCCAGCCCCAATCGAAGAAGTCGTCGGCCGAGAGGTTGCCGGCGAAATAAGCGAACAGCGCGCTCGCCACGATCAACCCGAGCGGGGCCCCGAGTTGCGGCCCCATCGCGTACCAGCCGCGCTTCGAAGGTGGCGCATTCAATGCCAAGAGCGAAGCCATCCCGTCCCAGGCGCCGCCCCAGGCCAGACCCTGCGCGATCCGCGCCAGCGCGAGCAGCCAGATCGCGGCGCTGCCGATCTCGTGATAGCCGGGCAGGAACGCGATCGCGACAGTGGCGGTGCCGAGCAGGAACAGCGCCGAGATCAGCTTGGCCGTCTTGCCGTATTCCCGGTCGACCGTCATGAAGATGACGGTGCCGATCGGCCGGGCCATGAAGGCCAGCGCGAAGATCATGAAGGAATAGAGGGTGCCGGTCAGCTCGCTCGCGAACGGAAACACCAGGCGCGGGAACACGATCACCGAGGCGATGGCGAAGACGAAGAAGTCGAAGAATTCCGAGGTGCGGCCGATGATGACGCCGATGGCGATTTCGCCGGCACTGGCCTGGTCGTGGCCGTGCTCGCCCGAGTGGAGTTCTGCCATTGCGGGGGTCTGTGCCGTCGCCATGCGTGCGCCCTTAACGTCCTGAAAACCAAAGCCGACCGCCCGGCGGGGCGCCAGGCAGACTTACCGTTGTCTGGCCCAACATTCCGCACTGCAACATTGGACAAATTGTCCAATGTCCGGATTGCTGCGCCGCAGCTACCCGTTGGCTCCGCAAAGGAAACTCATTCTCAAAGGCTCGGCCCGTGTCCCGTCTCAAGATCCTGGCGCTGCTACCCCTGGCAGTTGCGCTCAGTGGCTGCAACTACGTCGTGCTGGCGCCAGCTGGTGACATCGCAGCGCAACAGCGCGACCTCGTCATCATCTCCACCGTCCTGATGCTCCTGATCGTCGTCCCCGTGATGGCGCTCACGGTGCTGTTCGCCTGGCGCTACCGCCAGTCCAACACCTCGGCCCGCTACGAGCCGGAATGGGACCACTCGACCAGCCTCGAGCTGGTGATCTGGTCGGCGCCGCTGCTGATCATCGTCTGCCTGGGCGCGCTGACCTGGATGGGCACGCATCTGCTCGACCCCTACCGCAACATCGGCCGCATCCATGCCGACCGCGCGGTGGACCAGTCCAAGGCTCCGCTCGTGGTCGACGTCGTTGCGCTCGACTGGAAGTGGCTCTTCATCTATCCGGACTACGGTATCGCCACCGTCAACGAGCTCGCGGCCCCGATCGATCGCCCGATCAATTTCCATATCACCGCGTCTTCGGTGATGAACTCGTTCTACATCCCCGCACTCGCCGGTCAGATCTATGCGATGCCGGGCATGGAGACGTCGCTTCACGCCGTGATCAACCACGCTGGCGTCTATAAGGGCTTTTCGGCGAACTATAGCGGCGCCGGCTTCTCCGGCATGCACTTCAACTTCCACGGCCTCGACGACAAGGGCTTTGACGCCTGGATCGCCAGCGCCAAGTCGGCCGGCGGCTCGCTCGGCCGCACCGAATATCTCCAGCTCGAAAAGCCCAGCCAGAACGAGCCGGTGCGCCGCTGGGGCACGATCGATTCCGATCTCTACCGCCTGATCCTCAACATGTGCGTCGAGACCGGCAAGATGTGCCAGAGCGAGATGATGGCAATCGACGCCAAGGGCGGCCTCGGCCATGAGGGCATGAACAACACCCTGCCGCTGGCCTACGACAAGTACGCCCGCCGCGGCAGCCCGCTCGCGCCCGAGCCGACCTTCGTCGCCGGCACCTGCACGCCCGATGCACCGCAGGGCAAGACCACCGCCTCCATTACGGCACCGATCGACACCGCGCCGCTGCTCGGCGCCGGCCTGAAGCGGCCGACCTTCGCGCCGCTCAAGTCCTCGTCCTTCTTCCTCGGACAACGTCCCAAGTCAGACTCCTGAAGTCAGACTCCTAAAGAGAGCTCGCATGTCTCCTGATTTTCTCAAGCTCATCTTCGGCCGTCTCGGGCTCGATTCGCTGCCGCTGCACGAGCCGATCCTCGTCGGCACCTTCGCGATGGTCGCGCTCGGCGGGATCACGCTGCTCGCCGGCCTCACCTATTTCCGCCTCTGGGGCTATTTGTGGCGCGAGTGGTTCACCACCGTCGACCACAAGCGCATCGGCATCATGTACATGATCCTCGGCATCGTGATGCTGCTGCGCGGCTTCGCCGACGCCCTCATGATGCGCGCGCAACAGGCGCTCGCGTTCGGCGGCTCCGACGGCTTCCTCCCCTCCCATCACTACGACCAGGTCTTCACCGCCCACGGCGTAATCATGATCTTTTTCGTGGCGATGCCGCTGGTCACGGGCCTGATGAACTATGTCGTGCCTCTCCAGATCGGCGCACGCGACGTGTCGTTCCCGTTCCTGAACAATTTCAGCTTCTGGATGACCGTCGGCGGCGCGGTGCTGGTGATGGCCTCGCTGTTCATCGGCGAATTCGCCCGCACCGGCTGGCTGGCTTATCCGCCGCTGTCGAACATCGGCTACAGCCCTGACGTCGGCGTCGACTATTACATCTGGGCGCTGCAGGTTGCCGGCGTCGGCACGACGCTGTCCGGCATCAACCTGATCTGCACCATCGTCAAGCTGCGGTGCCCCGGCATGACCATGATGAAAATGCCGGTCTTCACCTGGACCTCGCTCTGCACCAACGTCCTGATCGTCGCGTCCTTCCCCGTTCTGACCGTCGTGCTGGCGCTGCTTTCGCTCGACCGCTACGTCGGCACCAATTTCTTCACGAACGATTTCGGCGGCAGCCCGATGATGTACGTGAACCTGATCTGGATCTGGGGCCATCCCGAGGTCTACATCCTGGTTCTCCCTGCCTTCGGCATCTTCTCGGAGGTCACCTCGACCTTCTCCGGCAAGCGGCTGTTCGGCTACACCTCGATGGTCTACGCCACGGTGGTCATCACCATCCTGTCGTACCTGGTCTGGCTGCACCACTTCTTCACGATGGGCTCGGGCGCCAGCGTCAACTCGTTCTTCGGCATTACCACGATGATCATCTCGATCCCGACGGGAGCGAAGATGTTCAACTGGCTGTTCACGATGTATCGCGGCCGCATCCGCTTCGAGCTGCCGATGATGTGGACGATCGCCTTCATGCTGACCTTCGTGCTCGGCGGCATGACCGGCGTGCTGCTCGCGGTGCCGCCGGCCGACTTCGTGCTGCACAACAGCCTGTTCCTGATCGCGCACTTCCACAACGTGATCATCGGCGGCGTGGTGTTCGGCGCGTTTGCCGGCATCAACTACTGGTTCCCGAAGGCGTTCGGCTTCAATCTCGATGTGTTCTGGGGCAAGCTGTCGTTCTGGTTTTGGGTCGTCGGCTTCTACCTCGCCTTCATGCCGCTCTATGTGCTCGGCCTGATGGGCGTGACCCGCCGCCTCCGCGTGTTCGACGATCCGTCCTTGCAGATCTGGTTCGTCATCGCCGCGATCGGCGCCGGCCTCGTCTTCCTCGGCATCCTCAGCATGCTGATGCAGTTCGCGGTCAGCTTCCTCAAGCGCGAGCAGCTCAAGGACGTCACCGGCGATCCCTGGGATGCGCGCACGCTGGAATGGGCGACCTCCTCGCCCCCGCCGGACTACAATTTCGCCTTCACCCCCGTCGTTCACGACAATGACGCGTGGTGGGACATGAAGAAGCGCGGCTACCAGCGTCCGCTTACCGGGTTCAAGCCGATCCACATGCCCAGCAGCACCGGCACGGGAATCATCCTTGCCGGCTTCGCCACCGCGATGGGATTCGGCCTGATCTGGTACATCTGGTGGCTGGCGGCTGCGAGCTTCTTCGCGATGCTCGCCGTCGGCATCGGTCACACCTTCAACTATCACCGCGACTTCGACATTCCGGCCGACGACGTCGTCCGGGCCGAGGACGCGCGAACCAAACTGCTCGTCGGAGCCAAGTAAATGACTATCGCTGTCAATCCATCGCAAGCCGGCGAGCCGGTCTTCTATCTCGCCGACGAACATCCGCATCCGGAAGGCTACAGCACCTCGCTCGGCTTCTGGATCTATCTGATGAGCGACTGTCTCATCTTCGCGATGCTGTTCGCCACCTTCGGCGTGCTCGGCGCCAACTACGCCGCCGGGCCCGCGCCGAAGGACCTGTTCGAGCTGCCGCTGGTCGCGGTGAACACCTCGATGCTGTTGCTGTCGTCGATCACCTATGGTTTTGCCATGCTGACGATGCAGCAGAACAAGATCGCCCAGACGCAGATGTGGCTGGCGATCACCGGCCTGTTCGGTCTCGCCTTCATTGGCATCGAGCTCTCCGAGTTCGCCCACATGATCCATGAGGGTGCGACGCCCCAGCGCAGCGCCTTCCTGTCGGCCTTCTTCACGCTGGTCGGCACCCACGGCCTGCACGTCTCCTGCGGCCTGATCTGGCTGGTAACGCTGATGGTGCAGGTCTGGAAGTTCGGTCTGATCGAGGCCAACCGCCGCCGCCTGATGTGCCTGTCGATGTTCTGGCACTTCCTCGACGTGGTCTGGATCGGCGTCTTCACCTTCGTCTATCTCCTGGGAGTTCTGCGATGAACACCGACATCCATGCCGCCCACGCGGACGATCATCACCACGGCGGTAGCCATGCCCACGGCACGTTCTCGACCTATATGCTCGGCTTCGTGCTCTCGGTCGTGCTCACCGCGATCCCGTTCTGGCTGGTGATGAGCGGCGCGCTGCCGAGCAAGCAGATCACCGCGCTGGTCATCATGGCCTTCGCGGTCGTGCAGATCGTCGTGCACATGATCTACTTCCTGCACATGAACACGACGTCCGAGAACGGCTGGAGCATGATGGCGCTGATCTTCACCATCGTCATGGTGGTGATTGCGCTGTCCGGTTCGCTGTGGGTAATGAACCATCTCAACAGCAACATGATGCCGATCCACCAGATGAGCGGAATGAAGTGAGCGAGACTCTGAAGTGAGCAAGATCCGGACCGTGACGGGCAAGGCAGATGGGGCGCGCGGCAAGGCTGCGCGATTGTCGTCCCTGTGGCTCACGGTCCTCTTGCTCGCGGCCTTTGCTCTTCTGATCGCGCTCGGCGTCTGGCAGATCGAACGCCGCGCCTGGAAATTGGCGCTGATCGACCGTGTCGAGCAGCGCGTCCATGCCCCGGCCCAGCCGATCCCGTCGCGCACGGCATGGCCGACCGTCTCCACCGCAAGCGACGAATACAGGCACGTCAGCGTCACCGGCCGCTTCCTGCATGACCGCGAGACGCTGGTTCAGGCCGTCACCGAGCAAGGCCCGGGCTATTGGGTGCTGACGCCGCTTCAGCGCGGCGATGGCGCGCTGGTCCTGATCAATCGCGGCTTCGTGCCGTCCGAGCGGCGCGACGCATCGACGCGCCAGAACGGCAATCCGGACGGCCAGGTCGAGGTCACGGGCCTGCTCCGCATGACGGAGCCGAAAGGCGGGTTCCTCCGGAACAACGTGCCCCAGCACAACCGCTGGTACTCGCGGGATGTGGCCGCGATCGCGGCGGCGCGCGGTCTCGACGATGTCGCGCCCTTCTTCGTCGATGCCGATGCCGGATCACATTCTGGACCCGGCCCAATCGGCGGATTGACCGTGATCCGCTTTCCCAATAACCACCTGATCTACGCGCTGACCTGGTTTGCCCTGGCTTTCATGCTGGCGGGTCGACTTATCGTCACATTTTGCGGCGGACTGTTCCGCCGCAAGAAACCCTGGAGCAGCTTCGTCCACGAACCGGCCGGCGGCTCGGATGCTGTCGCCCGGAGGACGGGATCAGATGCTGGAACGATCGTCGAGCAGACCTGACGACGGGAAGACGCTTCCCCAGACACTTGCTCCTGGCGAGCTGACCGTCACGCTGCAATCGCAGGCGGACGCGCGCAGTGAGCTGATCGGCGTTGCGCCGACCGACGACGAGACCAACCGCAAGAACATGGCGCTGCTGATCCAGCTGCGCTGGACCGCGGTGGTCGGCCAGGTCGTGACCATTGGCACCGTGCATTTTGGCCTGGGCATTCCGTTGCCATTGGAACGGATGGGCGCGGTGATCGGCGCGCTGGTGCTGCTCAACGTCTCCAGCCTCGTCTGGGTGCGCCATCGCGCCGCGATCACCAACAGCGAGCTGCTGGTCGCCTTGATGCTGGATGTCGCCGCGCTGACCGCGCAGCTCTACCTCAGCGGCGGCGCCACCAATCCTTTCACCTCGCTGTTCCTGCTCCAGGTCACGCTGGGTGCGGTGCTGCTCGATGCCCGCTCGACCTGGTCGCTGGTCGCGCTGACCTGCGCGAGCTTCGTCTGGCTGACCCTCGCGTACCGCCCGCTCGACCTGCCGCCGAATCCCCTGAGCGAGACCTACAGCCTCACCGTAACAGGCATGCTGCTGGGTTTCGTGCTCAATGCCGTGCTGCTGGTCGTGTTCGTCACCCGCATCAATAGGAATTTACGCGAGCGCGACGCGCACCTGGCGGCGCTGCGCCAGCATGCCGCCGAGCAGGATCACATCGTTCGCATGGGCCTGCTCGCCTCCGGCGCGGCGCATGAGCTCGGCACGCCGCTGGCCTCGCTCTCGGTCATCCTCAGCGACTGGCGCCGCATGCCCGATCTCGCCGCCGATCAGGAGCTGGCCGAAGATCTCGCGGAGATGGAAACCTCCCTGCAACGCTGCAAGACCATTGTGACGGGCATCCTGGTGTCGGCGGGCGAAGCGCGCGGCGAGGGATCCTCGCCGACGACGGTGACGGCCTTCATCACCGCGCTGGTGCACGAGTGGCGCGACGCGCGCTCGGCCCGCACGCTCTATTTCGTCAATACCTTCGGCGAGGACGTCGCGATCGTATCGGACGTGGCGCTGAAGCAGGTGATCTTCAACGTGCTCGACAATGCCTACGAGGTCTCACGCGAATGGGTCGAGCTCGTGGCCGAGCGCGAGGGCGACAATCTCATGCTGTCGATCAGCGACCGCGGCCCGGGCTTTGCGCCGGAGATGCTGGCACAGCTCGGAAAGCCCTATCAGTCGAGCAAGGGCCGCGCCGGCGGCGGGCTAGGCCTGTTCCTGGTGGTGAACGTGGTGCGCAAGCTCGGCGGCACCGTGACCGCCGAGAACCACCGGAAGCGCGGCGCCACCGTGCGCCTGAGGCTACCGCTCGCAACGCTCGCGATCGGAGGGAATTTTGACGCCTGACCGTTCGCTCATCGTCGTCGAGGACGATGCCGGCTTTGCCCGTACACTGAAGCGCTCGTTCGAGCGCCGCGGCTACGAGGTCGCACTCGCAGCTTCGATCGAAGACGTACGGAACGCGCTGGAAGAGCGATCGTTTGGACACGCGGTGGTCGATCTCAAGCTCGGTGGCGCCTCGGGGCTCGCCTGCGTCGAGCTGCTGCACACGCACGATCCGGAGATGCTGATCGTGGTGCTGACCGGCTTTGCCAGCATCTCCACCGCCGTCGAGGCGATCAAGCTCGGCGCCTGTCACTACCTGGCAAAGCCGTCGAACACCGACGATATCGAAGCCGCCTTCAACAAGGCCGAGGGCAACGCCGAAGTCGCACTCGATGCGCGGCCGACCTCGATCAAGACGCTGGAATGGGAGCGCATCCACCAGACCCTGATCGAGACCGATTTCAACATCTCGGAAGCGGCGCGCCGCTTGGGCATGCATCGGCGCACGTTGGCAAGGAAACTTGAGAAGCGGCCGGTGAAGTAGGCCACTCGTCGTCCCGGGGCGCGCGAAGCGCGAGCCCGAGACGACGCGCAGTTCGCCCGCAAGCGCTCCTACATCGTTCCCCAATACTCCCGCGCCGTCTGCACCACCAGCGCCAGCTTGGCGCGCTGGTCGGCTTCGGTGATCCGATTGCCCTCGACCACGCTGGCAAAGCCGCATTGCGGGCTGAGCGCGAGCAACGACGGATCGATCAGCTTGGCCGCCTCGTCGAGGCGCCGCTTCAGAGCTTCCTTGTCTTCGAGCTGCGCATGCTTGGTCGTGACCAGCCCGAGCACCACCTGCTTGCCCTCAGGCATGAAGCGTAGCGGCGCGAACGAGCCGCTGCGCTCGTCGTCATACTCAAGCAGGAAGCGGTCGACGTTGAGCAGCGCGAAGCAAGTGTCGGCGAGCCCTTCATAGGTTCCCTCCGCCAACCAGGTGCTGTGCGCATTGCCGCGACAAATATGGATGCCGATCGTCGTCGCCGGAGACCGCTCGGAAATGCAGTCGTTGATGAGCTGGATATATCGCCGCAGCCGTGCGTCGGGATCGTCGCCGTCGGCGACAACCTCGGCGCGCAGAGTGGGATCGAGAAAATAGCTGAGCAGGGGATCGTCGATCTGGATGTAGCGGCAGCCGACGGCTTCCAGCGCGGCGATCTCGCGGCGATATACCGCCGCAACATCGGCGAAGAAGGCCTCGATATCAGGATAGATCTCTTTCGAGACCGACTTGCGGCCGCCATGGAAATGCAGCCGCGTCGGCGACGGCACGGCGATCTTGGCGACGGCCTTGGCGTGCTTCTGCACAAAGCGGAAGTCGTCGACCAGGATCGGCGCGGCCGCGCCCACCCGACCCGCAACATGCACCGATTTCGGGACGTATCGCGGCGCCTCATTGGTTGCGAACGCGGTGCCGCCGCCTGCGACGATCTCCACGCCCTCTAGCTTGCGGACGAAATCGATCCACCAGTTCTCGCGCCGGAACTCCCCGTCGGTAACGACGGGGAGCCCAAGCCCTTCCTGGTAGGCGATGACATCGGCGATCGCCCGATCCTCGATCCCGTGCAGCGCGGCCGCATCGATCTCACCGGTCTCGAACCGGCGGCGCGCAGCATGGAGAACGTCCGGGCGGAGCAAGCTGCCGACCGTGTCGGCCCGGATCGGCGTGGGCGAAGGAGCGTTGGTCATGGGTCCTCGATCGTTTGCAAACGTCCGGCGCTCAATGCGCCGGATCTTTCACGTTCGGGAAGGTCTCGAACTCCATGTTGTAGAGTTCGCCGTCGTGGTGCTCGACCTTCCGCATGTAGATGTTCTGGATGATGTCGCGCGTCGCGGGATCGATCGAGATCGGGCCGCGCGGGCTGTTCCAGCTCTGGCCCTTCATCGCCGCGATGAGGGCATCGCCATTGGTGTCGCCCTTGGTCGCTTCCACGGCGCGATAGATCAGCTCGAGAGCATCCCACGCACCGACGGCGACGACGTTGGGGCGCATGCCGGGATTGGCCGCCTTGAACTGTGCAACGAACGCCTTGTTCTCCGGCGAATCGTGACTCGCCGAGTAAGGACCGCCGGTAATGGCGCCGAGAGCCGCATCTCCCATGTTGTTGAGGAGATCGTCGTCGGTCAGATCGGACATCGCGACCAGCTTCATCCCGGCCTTGTCGAGGCCGCGTTCGACGAATTGCTTCATGAAGTTTCCGCCGGCACCCGTCGGAACGAACACGAACAGCGCATCCGGCTTGGAATCGGCGGCGCGTTGGAGAAACGGCGCAAAGTCGGGATTGGCGAGAGGAACCTTCAGTTTCTCGATCACGCGACCGCCGTGGGCCTCGACGGTCTTTGCGAACCATTCCTCGGCGTCCAGGCCCGGACCGTATTCGGAGACGATGCTCACAAAGGTCTTGGGCCCGGATTTCGGCGCCCACTGGCCGATGACACTGGCGATCTGCGGGATCGATTGCGAAGTCCGCACGATGTAGGGCGATTTTTCGACGATCGACGATGTCGCCGCGACCATGATCACCTGCGGCACCTTGGCCTTGGCGGCAAATGCGGCGGCTGACAACGCCGCCGGCGTCGTGCCGAAACCGGTGAGGATCGAGACGCGCTCCTGCGCAAGAAGCTCCTGGGCGAACCTGTTGGCATTCTCGGGCGCGCCGCGATCATCGCGAAAGATGAACTCGATCTTGCGGCCGGCGACGGTGTCACCCTTCTCCTTGGTGTAGGCCTTGATCGCGGCCTCGATCTGCTTGCCGTTCGACTGGAACGGCCCCGTCATGGGAATGATCACACCGATCTTGACCGGATCCGCAGCGTGAGCCGCCGCGACCATTCCCAGAGCCGCCATTGCGGCGATGCCCCAGGTCTTCAGTTGCTTCTTCACTCGTCTCTCCCCTGCAGTTTTGTTTTTGGTCATCGGTATTCGAACAGGCGGCACAACGGCGCCACGCTCAGCGCGCTTCCCTTGCCGAAAGGCGATACATGATGCGGCGGGCCATCAGGCCGGGCTTGTCGGGCGCAAAGCTCAGGTCGAACTGCGCTTCGCCATCGGTCCGCACCACCTCGTTGATCCATTCGAGCGCCTCGACATCCTCGTGATAGGCCTGCGAGTGTGCCTCGAACATGAACTTGTCGATCTCAAGATCTCCCGGGCGATAGTCGCGCGAATTGAACCACCAGTAGTGGATGGAATTGTTGGTCTCCGGCGTGAAGACATGGGTGATGTTGTAGCGGTAGAGCGAGGGCTGCCCCGGGTCGGGCGCGGGATCGCGCACGCTGGCAAACGCGGTGTGAAGCGCCGGCGAGACGAAGCGCGCCTCGGAAGCGCGATCGACCAGCTTGTGCATGATGTTGGCCGGCTTGCCGTAGACGCCCGGCGGCGGCGCTCCCTTCAACTCCCGCCGGATCACGACCTGATTGTTCTCCGTGGAGACGCTGAGCTTCGAGCGCGCATATTCCGGCGTGCCCACCGTGCCCGGATGCAGGAACGGAAAATGGGTCTGGTCGATGAGGTTTTCGTGCATCGACACATAGTCGGACTTGATGTGGAAACTGCCGGTCACCGTGCCCCAGGCGGGATCGCCGAGCCATGATGTGTCGGGGATCAGGGCCTCGTCGGCGAGGTCAGGTGCGCCCATCCAGATCCAGGTGAGCGGGCCGCGATCCACGATCGGATAGGTCTGGACGGTCGCGGTCGCAGGCGTCTGGGTGAGCGCCGGCATATGCGCGCAGACGCCGTCAGACCCGAACTCCATGCCGTGATAGCCGCAGACCAGCCGGTCGCCGACCAGCTTGCCACGCGCGAGCGGAAAGGAGCGGTGCGGGCAGCGATTGCGCATCGCGACGGGTGCACCGGCTTCGGTCCGAAACAGCGCCACGTCGATGCCGAGCAGTTTTCGGGCGAGCGGCGTGCGGCCGATCTCGCTTGCACGCGCACAGGCGTACCAGCAATTGCGGATCAGCGGCGTCGAATGGTTAGCGAAATCGCCGGGCTCCCTGGGCTCCATCGCGGCGAAGACGGCCTCGTCGGTCGGTCGGGACAGGTCGATCGTATCCATCGGCTTTCAAACTTTCTTAGGTAACTAAACGTTGAGCGCGAGCGCGCGGCCGGTGATCCGCGAGCAGCAGATCGCGATCTGCCTCCCGACGAGGTGCTCCTTGTCGCTGAAATAGCGGTCGCGGTGATCCAGCTCGCCGTCGCACGCTGCGACGTCCGTGATGCAGAGACCGCACTCGCCGCGGCGACAGCTCGACAGCGTATCGACGCCGGCAAGTTCGAGCGCATCGAGGATTGTGGTGCCCGCCCCGACCTTGATGCGACGTCCGGTCGGGAGCCGTACCTCAAAATCTCGGTCATCGGGCCTGTGGGCCGCGTTGAAGACTTCGAAACGGACGCGCTCCCTATGCCAGCCGAGGGTGGAGGCAGCCTCGCGCAGCGCCTCGATCATCGCGCCAGGTCCGCAGACATACACCACCGCGTCAGCCGGCTGGCCGGACAATAGCCCGACGAAATCAGGAAGGCCGTCGCGCCTGCTCTCGTGGAGGGTCAAGCGATCTCCGCACAGACCTTCCAGCTCGTCGACATAGGCCATCGCGGAACGATCCTGCCCCGCATAGAACATCGAGAAATCCACGCTCCGCATCCGCAGCGAGCGCGCCATCGCAAGCATGGGCGTGACGCCGATGCCGCCGGCGACCAGCAACGCGTTCGCCCGATGTCGGGACAGCCGGAAGGCGTTGATCGGCCGCGAGACGGTCAGCGCCGTGCCGTCGCGAAAATTGGCGTGAACGAATGCGGAGCCGCGCGCGCGGTCTTCGCGCTGCACGGCGATGCGCCAGAACGGTTCGGGATCGTCGCGAAGCGTGAGGGGACCAACGATCGAATAGTGCCGGACGAAACGATGCTCACGGCCGCCGAAATGAAGCTCGATGTGGCTGCCGGATTCCGCCAGCGGCAGCGGACGGTTGTCGGCACGCCCGATCCGGAATTCGGAGATGCGCTCGGTCAAGGCACGCCGCGCGAGCACGACAGCATCGAGACGCTTGCCGAACATGAGACCTCCCGGGCGACGCCGGTACTCCGACGTCACGGTGATTATCGTCTCTAACTAGCAGGACGGCGCGCCGGTCAATTATGCAGGATTTGAAATAGACCTTGCAAAAAATGAATATTATACCGATCCAATCGATATCGCGGTCTCGCAACAGGTCCATGAAGAAAACGCCCATCCTCACGATCAAGCAGGCGCGGGTCATCAGCGCCGTCGCGAGTTGGGCCAGCCTTGCGCGCGCGAGCGAGCAGCTGAACGCGAGCCAGAGCAGCCTGTCCCGCGCCATCGCCGAAGTCGAGGGCAGGCTGCGTCAGCGGCTGTTCGCGCGCGGCTGGACCGGCATGGAGCCGACGTCGCAGGGCGAAATCGTCATCGCGCGCTGCCGCCACATGATGTCGAGCATCCAGGCCGCACAGGAGGCGCTCAAGGCTTCGGGCGCACGCATCGCCGATCTCGGCCACCATCTGGCCTGGGAGCTGCTCGGCGCGGTCAACGCTGTCAAGGTGACCGGCAGCGTATCTGCTGCAGCCGAATATCTCGAACGATCCCAGCCCGACATCAGCCGCGCGCTCGCCAGGATCGCCGCGGCGACCGGACGATCGCCATTCGAGCGCACGCGCTCGGGCATGAAGGCGACCGGCGATGCCGCGATCCTCGCCGACCTCCACACAAAGCTGCTGATGGACGTGATGACGCTGCCGGAGCAGCTTGAGGCGCTGTCCGGCAAGGTGACAGGCCGCGTCGCCGTCGGCCTGCTGCCGTTCTCCGAGCAGGACATCGTCGTAAAGGTGTTCGGCGAGATGCTGAGCCGGCACCGGCACGTTCGGCTTCAGGCGGTCACCGGCAGCTATGCGGCTTTGATCGACGGATTGCGCCAAGGCGAGCTGGATTTCGTCATCGGCCCTCTCCGCGAGCCGCCGCCCTACGACGTTCTCGAAGAGCGGCACCTCTATGATGAATTCTTCGCCGTGATCGCACGGGCGGATCATCGGCTGGCCAAGGGTCGGCGCAAGCTCGGGGATCTCGTCGGCGAGAACTGGGTCGTCGCGCCACATGGAACGCCGACGCGCCGCTACTTCGAGGAACTATTGATCGGACGAGGCCTGGTGCCGCCGTCGCAGACCTGCGAGATCGTCACCTTCGCGCTCGCCGAGCAGATGGTCATGAACAGCGACGTCATCGCTCTGCTGACCTATTCGCCCGCGAAGCTGAAGACCATTGCGAAGGGACTGAAAGCGCTTGCGGTCGAGCTTCCCGCCAATTCGCGCGCGATCGGCCTGACCTACCGCAGGGATCAGCCGTTGACGGCAGCGCAACAGACCTTTCTGGAGATCCTCGGCCAGAGAGCAGCAAAGCTTGCTCGCGCGAAATAACGTGGTCTGGAGAGATCCAGCGGCGAGCTGATCACCACCGCACGCATCGAACAAAAAGCCCGGCCAAACGGCCGGGCTTTTGATCTGTTGCGATCGACGCGACGAGAAGCTTACGCGGCCTCGTCGGCGACTGCGGTGTCGTCGCCATCGGTATCGCCCTCGGCATCCGCCTCGCCCTCGCCTTCGGCGGCTTCCGCCTTGGCACCGTTGCGGCGCGGGCTCTTGGCGAGCTGGGCCTCGATCTCCTTGACCGCTTCGGTCTCGGTCGAGTGCTGCACAACCGCAATCTCGCGGGAGAGACGATCGAGCGCCGCTTCATAGAGCTGACGTTCAGAGTACGATTGCTCGGGCTGCGACTCGGAACGGTAGAGGTCGCGCACGACTTCCGCGATCGCGACGATGTCGCCCGAATTGATCTTCGCTTCGTATTCCTGAGCGCGGCGCGACCACATGGTGCGCTTGACGCGGGCGCGGCCCTTCAGCGTCTCCAGCGCCTTCTTTACCAGCGCGGGCTCGGACAGCTTGCGCATGCCGACGTTCGCGACCTTGGCGGTCGGCACGCGCAGCGTCATCTTGTCCTTGATGAAGTTGATAACGAACAGCTCGAGCTTGGCACCGGCGATCTCCTGCTCCTCGATGGCCAGGATCTGGCCGACGCCGTGAGCGGGATAGACGACGAATTCGTTGGCCTTGAAGCCCTGGCGCTGGGTCACGACCTTCTTTTCCTCGACCTTCGGCGCGGGTGCAGCGGCCTTCACGGCCGGCTTGGCAGCGACAGGAGCCTTGGAAGCGACGGGAGCCTTGGAAGCGACAGGAGCCTTGGCAGGAGCAGCAGCAACGTGGGCCTTCGGCGCGGCGGGCTTGGCAGCGGGAGCCTTGGCCACAGCAGGCTTGGCCACAGCAGGCTTGGCCACAGCAGGCTTAGCGGCAGCAGGCTTGGCAGCGGTCGCTTTCGCGGCCGGTTTGGCAGTCTTGTTAGGCATTGCGCTTCTTTTGTTCTTCGAGGACTTTGCAGCCGGCGCCTTCGTCGCGGTCCGACCCTTGGATGCGCTACGGCTGGCCGCGGCGACTTTTTTGGGCTCCTTGTGGGAAGCCCTCGCTGAAGTACTCTTTTTACGCGTTTTCTGTGACACAGCCTGCGCGCGGAAACTGCCACGCCCCTGTTCGACATTTGGTTTCACGGGAACCCAGAGGGGCCAACGCGGCTGACGGGTTCGGCTTAATGTGCCCAATATAGCACATTTCCCGCAAAAATCAATGATTTAGGGGTCGTGAGGGCTGGATTTTGGCGCCAACGAAGGTATTAGGGTTAAGTTTGGGCCTGAATTAGTCTCCGGAGCCGGGGTTCGGAGAAAAATATTTCTCGAACTTACCTTCCTGGCCGTCGAATTCCTTCGCGTCGGCAGGCGATTCTTTCTTCTGGGTGATGTTCGGCCAGCTCTTGGCGTAGTCGGCATTGACCTGCAGCCACTTTTCGAGGCCCGGTTCCGTGTCCGGCTTGATGGCGTCGGCGGGGCATTCCGGCTCGCACACGCCGCAGTCGATGCACTCGTCAGGATGAATGACGAGCATGTTCTCGCCCTCGTAGAAACAGTCGACCGGGCAGACCTCGACGCAGTCGGTGTACTTGCACTTGATGCACGCTTCAGTGACGACGTAAGTCATCGAACGCTCCGAAAAGCTCTTTTAAAACTCGCGGCTTGCGTAGCGCGGATGGCCCGGCGCTGCAAGGTCGGGAACGGCCGATCATGACGGCTAAACGCGTTTGATCGGCCAAGAAATGAATTCAAAGCGCAATTAGTTGCGCCGAGAACTTGGAGTGCCTTCGCTCAGCTCTTCGTAGAGCACGCGTGCCGAGGCGGCATCGCCGCGGCGTTCGTTGAAAGCGGTGACTTTCAGCACGCGCACGGTGCGATCGAGCGCGACGGTGAGCACATCGCCGATCTTGATCGCATGCCCCGGCGATGTTTCGCGTGCACCGTTGATGCGAACGTGTCCGCACTCGACAAGCTCAGCGGCGGAGGTGCGCGCCTTCACCAGGCGCGCGTGCCACAGCCATTTGTCCAGGCGCTGCCGCTCGGTCGTGGGATCACTCCTTGCGGCCCGCGAGTTGCTCTTTCAGCGCGGCGAGCTTTGCGAAGGGCGAGTTGGGATCGACCGGACGATCGCGCTCGCGCGGGTTCGCGCTCGAGGCGTAGGGGCGCAGCGATGGACCGCCCTGGCGATCGCGGCCCTTGTCGCGGTCGCGGCCGCGATTGTCGCGGCCCTTGTCCCGATCGCCACCGAACTTGCCTTTGTTGCGATCGCGATCCTTGTCGCGCTCCTTGCCCTGATCCCGACCTTGGAAGCTGCGGTTCTTGTCGTCGCGCCCCTCGGGACGCGGTGCGGCTTCGGCGCCAGCTTCGCGCGGCTTGCGGAAATCCTTGCCACCATCCCTGCGATGGCCGCCGCCGTGACGATGGCGCTGCCCACCGCGCTTCTCGCCGTCGGCCGCCTGCGCGGCCTCGCCCTCAGCGGGCGCTGCGCCGGCTTCGGCGCCGGCCTGCGGACGCTGATTGTGATGACGCTGGTGGCGATGGCGCTCGTGGCGCGGCTTGCGATCGTCGTGACGGCCGCCGGGCCGCCAGACCTCGACGAGTTCGGGCTCGGCTTGTGCGGCCGCGGCTTCAACAGGCGCCGCCGCATCGGCCGATGCGGCAGCTTCCGTCGCGGCGGTCTCGGCGGGAGCGGCGTCAGCAGCTTCATTGGGCGCAGCGGCTTCTTCCGCCGGCGGTGCGATGCCGGGGGCATCTTCCGGCGTGACAGGAGCTTCGGATGATGCTTCGAGCGCCGGCTCTTCTTGCGCGGGCTCGTCGTGCTGTTCCATGCCGGGCGCGTCTTCGACGCTGACCGGCTCGGCGGCGGCTTCGGTGGAGACAGTCGACTCCTCCGGCAGGCCGGCAACGGCTTCAGCGGCGGTGTCAATCGATGTCTCTGCGCTGCCCTCGGCAGGCAAAGTCTCGGCCGCGACCGTCTCGGCAACAGCGGCCACCGGCTTCGCCGGCAGCGGCGGGCGCTTCTCCATGCGGTAGCCGAGCGCGCGCAGCACCGAGGCGAAATCTTCGCCGGCCGAGCCCGTCAGCGAGGTCATCGCCTGCGTCACCACAAAGCTGCGGCCGTCGAACGCACCGGCGGGCTTTTCGCCGGGCGAGTTCTCGCGCCAGGCCAACGCCGGGCGAATCAAATCGGCAAGGCGCTCCAGGATGTCGACGCGCACGGCGCGCTCGCCGGCCTGCTTGTAGCCGAGCACGCGATAGGCATCGCGTGGCAGCTGCTTGTCGACCGGGAACGAGGTGCGGCCCGAGCTTGCGAGATGCTGCGCGCCGGACAGCGACGACAGATCGACATTGTCCTGCTTCAGCGCCCACAGCAGCGCGGCCAGCGCACGCCCGGCGGGCTTCAAGAGGCCGGGGAAATAGATGTGATAGGCACCGAAGCGGACGCCGTATTTGCGCAAGGTCGCGCGCGAGGACTGGTCGAGATCCTTCAGCTCGTTCGCAATCTTGGGACGCTCGAGCACGCCGAGCGCCTCGACCAGCTGATAGGCGATGCCGCGGGCAATGCCGGTGACGTCCTCGGCCTTCGACAGCTCGAACATCGGCCCGAGCAGCTTTTCGACATGCGTCTTGAGCCAGAGATCGAGCCGGGCCTGCACCTTCTCACGCGGGCTGCCGGTCAGGCGCTCGTCGGAGATGATGCGGATGCGCGGATGCAGCGCCTCCTCTGCGGCCGAAAGGCGCGCCACCGCGTCGCCGGTCCAGCGGATGGTGCCCTCCGAGGTCAGCACGAACTGCTCGTCGGGCGCATTGCCCAGCTTTTCGGCGCGCGCGTTGATCTCGCCGGCGAGCACCGCCTGGGCGGCAGCCTGCAAGGCTTTCGCATCGGAGCCGGCTTCCGCCGCATCCGGTGCAAAGGTGAAGCCATCGAGGCGGCCGATGACATGGCCTTCGACGATGACATCGCCGGTCTTGCCGATTTCCGTATTCAAGCTCGTGTTCTCCCGCAGGCGGCGCATCAATACACTGGTCCGGCGATCAACGAAACGCTCAGTCAAGCGTTCATGGAGCGCATCCGATAATTTATTTTCAATCTCCCGCGCGATCCCCTGCCAATGTTCGGGGTCGGCGAGCCAGTCCGGCCGGTTGGCGACGAAAGTCCAGGTGCGGATCTGCGCGATCCGGGCCGACAGCGTGTCGATGTCACCGTCGATGCGGTCGGCCTGCTGGATCTGGGCTCCGAACCAGGCGTCGGGAATGCGGCCCTTCTGCATCAGGAAGCCGTACAGCGTGGTGACGAGCTCGGCATGGGCGGCCGGCGACAGCTTTCTATAATCCGGGACCTGGCAGGCCTCCCACAGCCGTTCGACGGCCAGCTTGCCATGCGCGATATCGCGCACCTCGACGTCGCGGGCGGCGTGATCGAGCACGCGCATGTCCTCGGCGATCGGCGCGCGCGTCAGCGCCTCATGGCCGGGGGCCAGGTTCAGCGACACCTGGAGCGCGCCGAGCGAGGCGAAATCCAGCCTCGAATTGCGCCATTGCAGCATCTTGACGGCGTCGAAGGTGTGGTTCTGGAGCGCATTGACGAGCTCGGGCTCGAACGGCCCGCAGCGGCCTGTGGTCCCGAACGTGCCGTTGCGGGTGGCGCGGCCGGCACGGCCGGCGATCTGGGCGAATTCGGACGGCGTTAGGCGGCGGAACTGATAGCCATCGAACTTGCGGTCGGAGGCGAAGGCAACGTGGTCGACGTCCAGATTGAGGCCCATGCCGACGGCGTCGGTGGCGACGAGGTAATCGACGTCGCCGTTCTGGAACATCGCAACTTGTGCGTTCCGTGTGCGCGGCGAGAGCGATCCCAGCACCACGGCCGCGCCGCCATGCTGGCGGCGGATCAGCTCGGCGATGGCATAGACCTCGTCGGCGGAGAAGGCGACGATGGCGGTGCGCCGCGGCTGGCGCGTGATCTTGCGGTCGCCGGCGAATTCGAGCTGCGACAAACGCGGCCGCGTGATCATGGACACGCCCGGCAACAGGCGCTCGATGATGGGGCGCATCGTGGCAGCGCCGAGCAGCAGCGTCTCGTCGCGGCCGCGGCGGTTGAGGATGCGGTCGGTGAAGACGTGGCCGCGCTCGAGGTCGGAGGCGATCTGGACCTCGTCGACGGCGAGGAAGGAGACGTCGAGGTCGCGCGGCATCGCCTCGACGGTGGAGACCCAGTAGCGCGGGTTCTTCGGCTTGATCTTCTCCTCGCCGGTGATCAGCGCGACGGCCTCGGGCCCGACGCGGCCGGCGATCTTGTTATAGACCTCGCGCGCGAGCAGGCGCAGCGGCAACCCGATCATCCCCGAGGAATGCGCGAGCATCCGCTCGATGGCGAGATGGGTCTTGCCGGTGTTGGTGGGCCCGAGCACGGCAGTGACGCCAGCGCCGGGTGCGCGCTCGGAAGCGAAGGGGGAGGAGGAAAAGGGCATCTAGGGGATTAGGTAGTGGCGATTGGGGCGAATGTCAGTGCTGTTTGGGGCGGCGAGGCGATTGGGCCTTGCTCCTCATCCCGAGGAGCGCGTCAGCGCGTCTCGAAGGATGAAGGCCCGGCTGGCGCCGTTGAGCTAGCCAAGCCCCTCGCCCTTCGAGACGGCCGCTGACGCGGTCTCCTCAGGGTGAGGGGCACACCGTGGGTGTGGGAGCGCGCTCCCCAATCCTCGCGCAACTGTCTCACTTTGCGACGCTTTTCCCGTTGGTCTTAAGCTTCGGAACGACTCCAGAACGAATCGCGGCCGAATCGCTGACTCCTCATTGAGTCATGTTCCGTTCACGCAACATGTCGCGGGACTCATATTGGTTGCGACTAGATGGAGTTTTGCCCTGCCGCACAAGCGGCGTTTCGATGACCCGTTCCTTAAAATTGGGGACGGCGCGGAGTCGAATCAGAATCGGAGCGGAGTCAAATGGATTCCGGGCAGCCCACCCTCAACACAAAAACGCGAAAACAACCCCATGCACAGTAGGTAAGTCATTGAAATAATACGATTTTGTATCCTTGAAAAGGGACCGCAAGCGCGGGCGGCGTTCGTAGCCCGCATGGAGCGGAGCGGAATGCGGGGGCCACGGCAAAGACCCCGGATTGCGCTGCGCTCCATCCAGGCTACGGCAGCGCGGCCACCGCAGCGCGCTACTGCGTCTTGGCGACCTTTGGCGGCTGGGCGGCGGTGATGAAGCTGGTGGCTTCCAGCATGGCCGGGCCGAGCGGGGTCGGGACCTTCAGCCAGAACGGCACCAAGACCCGCGTGCCGGCGACCGGGGCGAAGGCGATCTCGATGTTGCGCTGGGCGGCGAGGTATTTGATCACGGGGCGATCGGGGATGTAGCCGGCCACAGGCACGAAATAGAGCGAGCAGACCACGACCGGGCCCTTATAGCCCTTCTCCGCCTTCACGCTCTCCATGCGCTTGAAATCGAGCCTGAGCTCGTAGCGCATGCGGCCGTCGAACACCGGCGCGGAATTGTGGCAGGCCTCCGGCGTAACGGGATCGCCGGTGCCGGGCACGCGCAGCAGCGAAGCGGTCATCGGATCCCAGACGCCGCGGCGATGCGCCTCGGTGACGACGATGCGGTCGGCATCGACCGGCGGCTCCGGCACGATGGCGAACTCCTTCACATTGCCCTTGTCGAGCGTGATGCGGATCTCTTCGGTCTTCTTCGAGGTGGTGGTGGAGGCCTGGTAGCCGGTCGCAACCAGCGCACCATTGACCACCCGGCCCTGCGAAGCGCCGGTGCCGGACCCGCCCGCGAACGATTTCAGCAGCCCCGTGGTGCCGCCCGAGGCCGCCGCGGCGAACACATCGTCCCCGATATCGATGGTCCAGGCGCCCTTGCCGACGGGAATGCCCGAGAGCGTCGCCTCATATTGCGCCTCGAGCTTGCCCTGCGCCGCCGCAGGCTCCGCGGCCCACGCCAGGACGAGCCCGCCAAGGGCCGCCAAAACCAGCCGGCCGGCAGGGTGCGGCCGGGCTGAACGCAGCTTGGGCGCAAGATGAGGGCACGTGGGCACGAAACAATCCAATCGGGGCGCGACGGTTGTTACTTAAGCCAAAAACCGCGGCAAACAACAATGTGTCCGGGCATGTCAGCTTCCGGAACTCCACCGGACTCTTCGGGGGCGAATACGCCCTTTATGTGATGGTAAGGCGTTTTAAACATTGCCGTTTTGGTTATCGGGTTCTTCGCCTCTCCCCGCTCCGCTGCCCTTCCCCTTCTCCCCGCGCGCGGGGAGAAGGTCGGGATGAGGGGGACTCTCCCCGGGCGAGGTGAGAATCGGTGTGCTCAACCAGCCCCTCCCCCGCGGAGATTCCTCCTCACCCGGAATCCGCGCTAATCGCGCGCATTCCGGCCTCTCCCCGCAGGCGGGGAGAGGCGAAAAGACGCCCCCAAAACCTTGACGTCCCGCCGCTTCCCCCCTATACGTCCGCCGCTCCCTGCAAGGACAGAGAATTTGCCCCCGTGGCGCCCAAAATGGCGGCCGCACATCGTTGGGGGAAAGATAGAGGATTTCGACATGTCTCGCCGCTGCGAACTGACGGCCAAGGGCCCCCTCGTCGGCCACACGGTCAGCCACTCCAACATCAAGACCAAGCGGCGCTTCCTGCCGAACCTGTGCAACGTGACCTTCATCAGCGAAGCACTCGGCCGCAACGTGCGCCTGCGCGTCTCCACCAACGCGATCAAGAGCGTCGACCACATTGGTGGCTTCGACGCCTTCCTGCTCAAGGCCAAGGCCGACCTGCTGTCGCCGCGCGCCCTCGAGCTGAAGCGCGCCATCCAGAAAAAGGTCGGCGACACCGCGCCGGTGAAGAAGGCGAGCTAAGAATTTTCGAATAGGGCGGGGGCTAGGTTGCGTCGCGTGGCGCAGGCTTAGCCGAGTAAGAGTTTTGCGTTGCGGCCGGATCGGAAGATCCGGCCGTTTTTTTGGTGCGCCCAGCATGGGTGCACTCTTATGGGTGAAAGTCCCATCGTGAGTTGATCACAACGAGCGAAGTGAAGCGCAACTGCATGAGGGCGA